>NZ_JAFKFW010000011.1 GCF_017308015.1 Allobosea sp. | reverse complement strand
TCCCGAAGCACCATTTCGGCGAGTACAAGGGCGCGAAGTCGCGCGAGGCTCCGGCCAACCTGAAGCCCGTCGGTACCGGCCCCTACAAGTTCGCGGACTTCAAGCCGGGCGACATCCTGACCGGCACCCGCAACGAGGATTACCACGTCAAGATCCAGCCGCATTTCGACACGATCGAGGTGAAGGGCGGCGGTGACGCGGTCTCGGCGGCGCGCGCCGTCCTGCAGACCGGCGAATACGACTACGCCTGGAACCTGCAGGTCGAGGACGAGGTCCTCAAGCGCATGGAGACCGGCGGACGCGGCAAGATCAGCGCCGTTCCCTCGGGCGATATCGAGTTCATCATCCTGAACACGACGGACCCGTGGACCGAGGTCGATGGCGAACGCTCGAGCGTCAAGACCAAGCACCCGACGCTCAGCGACCCGGCCGTGCGCCAGGCGATCAACCTGCTGATCGACCGCGATTCGATCCAGAAGTTCATCTATGGCCGCGGCGGCACCGC
Source organism: Allobosea sp. (assembly GCF_017308015.1). Taxonomy (GTDB): domain Bacteria; phylum Pseudomonadota; class Alphaproteobacteria; order Rhizobiales; family Beijerinckiaceae; genus Allobosea. The sequence continues at coordinate 122,310 of NZ_JAFKFW010000011.1, read as the reverse complement.
GACCGCGAGCTTCGTCAACGAACCCAAGCAGTTCAAGTCGACCAAGCTCAAGTACGAGTTCAACATCGACAAGGCCAACAAGATCCTCGACGACGCCGGCTGGAAGAAGGGCTCGGACGGCATTCGCGAGAAGGACGGCAAGAAGCTCAAATACGTCTACCAGACCTCGATCAACGCCCCCCGCCAGAAGACCCAGGCCATCATCAAGCAGGCGTGCCAGCGCGCCGGCATCGACCTGGAACTGAAGTCGGTCACCGCTTCGGTGTTCTTCTCGTCGGACGTTGCCAACCCCGACACCTACACCAAGCTGTACTGCGACATCGAGATGTACACGACGACGCAGACGCAGCCCGATCCGGAGCGCTTCCTCAACCAGTTCGTCTCCTGGGAGGTCGCGACCAAGGAGAACAAGTGGCTGGGCCGCAACGTCTCGCGCTACTCCGACCCGGAGGCCGACAAGGCCTACAAGGCCGCGCAGAAGGAGCTCGATCCGGCCAAGCGCGCCGCGCTGCTGATCAAGGTCAACGAGATCTTCTGCGAGGCCAACGTCATCCTGCCGATCCTGTCGCGCACCCGTGTGGCGGCTTCGCTGAACAACCTGTCGCATGACCACAGCGGCTGGGACGTCGATAGCTGGAACATCGCGGCCTGGTATCGCAGCTAACCGCCCGCTTTCCCGTCACGGCGGCCCTGCCGTGACGGGAGAAAACGCGTCGGCCCGCGCCTGCGGCTTCGTCAGCCACAGGGCGGGCCGACCGCCATCAAAACAGTCCGCGGCCCTGCCGTGCGTACAGAGACCACTTCATGGCGACATATCTCATCCGGCGGCTGTTGATCGCCATTCCAAGTTTGCTCGGCATCAGCGTCATCCTGTTCACGATCCTGGCGCTCGCACCGGGCGATCCGTTTTCGGAAATGGCGACGAATCCGAACGTTCCGCCCGAGGTACGCGAGGCACTGCGCGCCAGCTTCGGCCTCAACGACCCCATCATGGTGCGCTACCTGCGCTGGCTGTCGAACATGGCTCAGGGCGACTGGGGCTTCTCCTTCGCCAGCCGCATCAATGTCGACGACCTGATCCTGCAGCGGGTCCCGACCACCCTCTTCGTCGTCGGCTCCTCGCAGATCCTGGCGCTGTGCGTCGCGCTGCCTGTCGGCATCTTCGCGGCGACGCGGCCCTATTCGGTCTTCGACCAGATCGCCAACACGCTCGCCTTCGTCGGCTTCTCGCTGCCGACCTTCTTCACCGGCCTGCTCTTCATCCTGATCTTCTCGGTCACGCTCGACTGGTTCCCCTTCGTCTATCGCTCCGACATCGCAGCGACGGGCTGGCGCTGGTACTGGGAGATGTTCCGCCAGGCGATCATGCCGATCATGGTGCTCGGCCTGTTCCAGGCGGCCTCCTACACGCGGTATGTCCGCTCGGCCGTGCTCGACGTCATCCGGCTCGACTACGTCACCACGGCGCGCGCCAAGGGCCTCAGCGAGCGCAAGGTCACGCTCCGGCACATCACGCGCAATGCGCTGATTCCGGTCGTGACGCTGGTCGCGCTGCAGATGCCGGCCGTGTTCGGAGGCGCCATCGTCACCGAGCAGATCTTCCGTATTCCGGGTATCGGATCGCTGCTGATCGACGCGATCCTCGCCAACGACACCCCGGTGATCATGGCCGTGACGTTCGTGTTCTCCTGCCTGGTCGTTCTTTTCAATCTCATCGCGGACCTTCTTTATGGCTGGCTCGACCCTCGCATCTCCTTCGGCTAATCCGGCCGGAGGCGCCGTCGTGGCCAAAGCGGCGGTCTCGCCGGCGCGCGAAACCTGGCGGCGCTTCCGTCGCCACCGCCTGGCCATGGCGAGCACGGTCGTGCTCGGCCTGCTCATCCTCGGGGTCATCATCGGCCCCTGGCTCTGGCCCGTGGCGATCAACGAAATCGACTTCTCGGCGCAGCTCCAGGGGCCATCCTGGGCTCATCCGCTCGGCACCGACGATCTCGGCCAGGATATCCTGGCGCGGATGATGTATGGCGGGCGCATCTCGCTCGCCGTCGGCCTCGCCGCGATGGTGGTGGCGACGATCGTCGGCGTCCTGATCGGCGCGCTTGCGGGCATGTCGCGCAAATACGCCGATCCGATCCTGATGTGGGTGACGGACCTGTTCCTGTCGCTCCCGCAGCTCCCGCTGCTGCTGCTGATCATCTATCTGTTCCGCGAGCAGCTCAAAGCCGTGTTCGGCGTCGAGGGCGGCGTCTTCGTGCTGATCGTCATCGTCATCGGCGGCCTGCGCTGGATGCCGGTCGCGCGGCTGGTGCGCGCGCAGTTCCTGTCGCTGCGCGAAAAGGAATTCGTCGAGGCGGCCCGCGCCCAGGGCGCGACCAAGTTCCGCCAGATGATGCGGCATATCCTGCCGAACGCGCTGGGGCCCGTCATCGTCGCCTCGACGATCGAGGTGTCCTCGGCGATCATCGCCGAATCGACGCTCTCCTTCCTCGGGCTCGGCTTCCCGCCGGACATCCCGACCTGGGGGCGCCTGCTGTTCGACGCCAAGGACCAGCTCGACACCGCACCGCACTGGGCCCTGTTCCCAGGCGCCGCAATTTTCCTTACCGTGCTCTCGATCAACTTCATCGGCGACGGCCTGCGCGATGCGCTCGACCCGCGTCGTGTCATCTAATCCAGCGAAGGGCCTGACATGAGCTCACCGATCCTGACCGTCTCGAACCTCACCACCTCCTTCCGCGTGGAAGGGCAGTGGAAATCGGTCGTCCGCAACCTTTCCTTCGACATCAAGCCGAAGGAGACGCTGGCGGTCGTCGGCGAATCCGGCTCCGGCAAGAGCGTGACCGCGCTGTCGATCATGCGCCTGACCCCACCGCAGTCGAGCAAGATCGAGGGTTCGATCAAGCTCAACGGCAAGGAGCTGCTGACGCTGCCGGATGCGGAGATGCGCCATATCCGCGGCAACGAGATCGCGATGATCTTCCAGGAGCCGATGACCTCGCTGAACCCGGTGCTGACCATCGGCTTCCAGATCGCGGAAGCCCTGATCCTGCATCGCGGCCTGTCGCGTTCGGAAGCCGAGGCGGAAACGATCCGCCTGCTTGAGAAGGTCCGCATCCCCGCGGCAAAGTCCCGCTTCCACGAGTATCCGCACCGCTTCTCGGGCGGCATGCGCCAGCGCGTGATGATCGCGATGGCCCTGGCCTGCAAGCCGAAGCTCCTCATCGCCGACGAGCCGACCACCGCGCTCGACGTGACCATCCAGGCGCAGACCCTCGAGCTGATCAAGACGCTGCAGGACGAGGAGGGCATGTCCGTCCTCTTCATCACCCACGACATGGGCGTCGTTGCCGAGATCGCCGACCGCACGGTCGTCATGTACAACGGCGACGAGGTCGAGACCGGCGCGACCGAGGACATCTTCCGCAGCCCGAAGAAGCCCTACACCAAGGCGTTGATCTCGGCCGTGCCGCGGCTCGGCTCGATGATCGGCAAGGCGCGCCCGATGCGTTTCCCGGTGGTCGACCGCAATACCGGCGAGTCCGACGTGCCGGTCGAGGTTCCGGATACCGTCAAAGCGGCCGAGCGGCCAGTGCTCGAGGTCGCCGGCCTGACCACGCGCTTCGAGATCCGCTCGGGCCTGCTCTCCTCGGTCAAGGGCCGGGTGCACGCGGTCGAGAACGTCTCCTTCAGCCTGATGGCCGGCGAGACGCTGGCGCTGGTCGGCGAATCCGGCTGCGGCAAGTCGACGACCGGCCGCTCGGTGATGCGCCTGATCGAGCCGCTCGCGGGCTCGGTGCTGCTCGACGGCGTCGACGTGCTGAAGCTCAACCAGCATGACCTGCGCGAACAGCGCAAGCGCATGCAGATGATCTTCCAGGACCCGTTCGCCTCGCTGAACCCGCGCATGAACGTCGGTACGGCTGTGGCCGAGCCGCTCCTGATCAACAATCTCGCCAGCCGCTCGGAAGCGCGCGACAAGGTCGCCGACCTCCTGAAGCGCGTCGGCCTGTCGCCCGACATGGCCAACCGCTTCCCGCACGAATTCTCGGGCGGCCAGCGCCAGCGCATCTGCATCGCGCGCGCGCTCGCGGTCGAGCCGCGCCTGATCGTGGCCGACGAAGCGGTCTCGGCGCTCGACGTCTCGGTGAAGGCGCAGGTGGTCAACCTGATGCTGGACCTGCAGGCCCGCATGGGCCTGGGCTATCTCTTCATCTCGCACGACATGGCAGTGGTGGAGCGCGTCAGCCATCGCGTCGCGGTGATGTATCTCGGCGAGATCGTCGAGATCGGCCCGCGCGAGTCGATCTTCCAGAACCCGCAGCACCCCTACACCAAGCGCCTGCTCGCAGCGGTGCCGATCGCCGATCCGGCCCGGCGCCTGCAGAAGCGCCCGGTCTCGAACGACGAGATCAAGAGCCCCGTCCGCCCGGCCGATTACGTTCCGCCGGTGCGCCAGTATCGCGAGGTCTCGCCCGGCCATGCCGTGATGATCTGGGGCGAGGAGTGGGAGAAGAAGGACCCGGCCGCGATCGCGGCCTGAGTCTTCCGGAGCCTGGAACAACCAGCCCGCGGCGCAAGCCGCGGGTTTTTTGTTTCGACGCCCCCTGATCGGAAACGCGACACTCCCGGCAAGCCGAGAAGGGCCATGAATCATTCGGCCTGATAGAACAGAGCGATCGGAACAATGCGATAGACAGCATGATTCTTCTCCGACTAGGACAGGGGAGAAGAAGGTTCTGCCATGGCCGACATGCCCACCACCGCCCCCCTGCCCGCGCCGTTCCGTTCCGCCTTCCGGGGAATGGTTCGAATTCTGCCCGGATTGGTTCTCTGTGCCGCGATCAGCGGGCTGGCCTTCGCCCTCGAGCATCTCGAAGCCCTGGCCACCGGCCGCGCCTGGCTCGAGGCGCTGGTGCTGGCGATCCTGATCGGCACTGCCATCCGCACTGTCTGGACGCCCTCCGATCTCTGGCGCCCGGGCATCGCCTTCTCCGCGAAGATGGTGCTGGAAATCGCCATCGTGCTGCTCGGCGCATCCCTGAACGTAGCGATGATCGTCGCCGCCGGGCCGGCCCTGCTCGCCGGAATTGCGGTGGTGGTCGCGATGGCGCTCGTCATCAGCTTCCTTCTGGGCCGGGCGCTCGGCTTGCCGAAGCGCATGGCGGTCCTCGTCGCCTGCGGCAATTCGATCTGCGGCAACTCCGCCATCGCCGCCGTGGCGCCGGTGATCGGCGCAGACGGCAAGGACGTGGCCGCTTCGATCGCCTTCACGGCGGTGCTGGGCGTGCTGGTCGTGCTCGGGCTGCCGCTTCTCGTGCCGCTCCTGCGCCTGAGCGAGATCCAGTACGGCGTTCTCGCGGGGCTTACGGTCTATGCCGTGCCGCAGGTCCTCGCCGCGACGGCCCCTGTCGCGGCGGCGAGCGTCCAGATCGGCACGCTCGTCAAGCTCGTCCGCGTCCTCATGCTCGGCCCCGTCGTGCTCGCGCTCTCCATCCTGGGACACCGTTTGCGGGAGGAACAGGAAGGCGGCACGGGCGGCGCCAAGCCGGCGTCGCGTCGCATTGCAGTCAACAAGCTCGTGCCCTGGTTCATCATCGCCTTCCTGGGCATGGCAGCAGTGCGCAGCCACGGCCTCATCCCGGAGGTCGCGCTTGCCCCCATCGCCAAGACCGCGACCGTGCTCACCATCATCTCGATGGCGGCGCTGGGGCTGGGGGTGGATGTCCGCGTCGTCGCCCGCGCCGGCGGGCGGGTCACCGCCGCCGTGACCCTGTCCCTGATCGCCCTGACGGCCGTCAGCCTCGGCCTGATCCGCCTGCTCGGCATCGCCTGAGACCGAACGGCCGAACCGCCGGTACCCGAAACCCGAAACGATCAGCCCGCGGCACAAGCCGCGGGCCCCTTGTCAGTGAAAACAACTGAATCCCTGGCAAGCTGACCGCTTGGTGCGTGCCCTCTCGACCTGGATCAGGCGGCAAGGCGAGCGCGCGTGCGCAGGATCATCAGCGCGGCCTCGGCAGCCTCGCGCCCCTTCGTCACGAAATGCGCCCGGTAAATCTCGCCCTGATGCACACCCTCGCGATAATGATGCGGAGTCAGCGAGACCGACAGGATCGGCACACCCGAGTCCAGGCCGGCGCGCATCAAGCCATCGACCACGGCCTGCGCCACGAATTCGTGGCGATAAATGCCGCCGTCCACGACGAGGGCGGCTGCAATGACGGCTGCATAGCGGCCCGTGGTTGCAAGATCGCGGGCCAGCAATGGCATCTCGAAGGCGCCGGGCACGTCGAATACATCAACCTGATCGGCGGGAATAACCTCACAAAAGCCTTTGAGCGCCTGATCGACGATATCGGCGTGCCAGGCGGCTTTGATGAAAGCGTAGCGGGCGAGTGTCATGGTGATCTCCTTTCGCGACAGACACGTCACCCAAGGCGATCACGAGCCAGCGCCGCGCCGGAAGGCGCGGACGGCGGACACGTTCTCTTTCATCCGGACTATGACCGTCGGCCCAGGCCTCGCACCTGGTCTGCTGACCCCTCCGCAAGGAGGGCGCTCGCGGGCTCGCGGCCAAGGCCGCATACCGCCGGTGGGGAATTCCGCCCCGCCCTGAGAACGCGGCTACGGTAATACGTTCACGCAGAAGGCGACAAGGCCCCGCCGGCGGCAACGAGGGCCAGCAGCACACCCGGCCTGCCCTCAATCGGGGATGCGTTCCCAGTCCTCGAGCCAGGGCGCGGCGGAGGCGTCGCTCGGCGCGCGCCAGTCGCCGCGTGGCGAGAGCGAACCGCCGGAGGAGACCTTCGGGCCGTTCGGCACGGCCGAGCGCTTGAACTGGCTGGTCTCGAAGAAGCGGCGGATGAAGACGCCGAGCCAGCGCTTGATCACCGGCAGGTCATAGGCGACGCGCTTGCCCGCCTCCATGTTGGGCGGCCAGTCACCGGCCGCGGCATCGCGCCAGGCGTGCTCGGAGAGGAAGGCGATCTTGCTCGGCCGGAAGCCGTAGCGCGTCGTGTAGAACAGGTTGAAATCCTGCAGCGCGTAGGGGCCGACGAAATCCTCGGTCTTCTGGGCCGGCTTGTCGCCGTCGCCCGGCACCAGTTCCGGCGAGATCTCGGTCGCGAGGATGTCGAGCATCACGTCCGACGCCTCCGCCCCGAAACGACCGGACTGGGCGACCCAGCGGATCAGATGCTGGATCAGCGTCTTCGGCACGGAGCCGTTGACGTTGTAATGCGACATGTGATCGCCGACGCCATAAGTGCACCAGCCGAGTGCCAGCTCCGAGAGATCGCCAGTGCCCATGACCAGCGCATTGTGGCGGTTGGCGAGGCGGAACAGCACCGAGGTGCGCGCACCGGCCTGCACGTTCTCGAAGGTGATGTCGTAGACGGGCTCGCCCTTGGCGAAGGGATGGCCGATATCGATCAGCATCTGCCGGCAGGCCGGGGTCATGTCGATCTCCTCGGCGCTGACGCCGAGCGCCCGCATCAGCCGCCAGGCATTGTCCTTGGTGTCCTTGCTCGTCGCGAAGGCCGGCAGCGTATAGGCGAGGATGTTTTTGCGCGGGAGCCCCAGCGCGTCGAAGGTGTGGGCCGCGACGATCAGGGCCTGCGTCGAATCGAGACCGCCGGAGATGCCGATCACCACCTTGTCGAGCCGCGTGCTCTCCAGCCGCTTGCGCAGGCCATGTGACTGGATGTTGTAGGCCTCGAAGCAGAGCTCGTTCAGCCTTGCGTCGTCATTGGGCACGAAGGGGAAGCGATCGACCTCGCGGGCGAGGCCGAGATCGCTGTCACGATCCGGCTCCAGCGCGAAGGCGATGCGGCGGAAGCCGAGCCTGTCGCGATTGAGATCGGCGCTGTCGCCGAAGGTGTTCTGGCGGATGCGATCCATCGCCAGCCGTTCGAGATCGACATCGGCGAGGATGAGCTGCGGCTCGGCGGCGAAGCGTTCGGCTTCGGCGAGCAGCACGCCGTTCTCGTAGATCATCGCCTGCCCATCCCAGGCGAGATCCGTGGTCGACTCTCCCGTACCGGCGGCAGAATAGGCATAGGCCGCGATGCAGCGGCCCGAATGAGCCTTGCAGAGCGCGTGGCGCCAGTCCGACTTGCCGATGGTGACGTTCGAAGCCGAGAGATTGAGCAGCAGGGTCGCGCCGGCGAGCGCGGCATAGGACGAGGGCGGGATCGGGGTCCAGACATCCTCGCAGATCTCCATATGGACGGTGAGATCGGGAATATCGGTCGCCGTCAGCAGGATGTCGGTGCCGAACGGCACCTCCTGCCCGCACAGATCGATATAGAGTGCGCCGGCTCGTTCGCCGGAAGCGAATTGCCGGCGCTCGTAGAACTCGCGATAGTTCGGCAGATAGGTCTTAGGGACAGCAGCGACGATGCGGCCGCGATGGATCGCGACGGCGCAGTTGAACAGCCGCCCCTCGACCCGCAAGGGCGCCCCGACCACCGCGACGCAGCGCAGACTCCGGCTTTCGGCGACCAGTCGCGCCAGCGCCTCCTTCACCGCGTCGAGCAGGGCGTTCTGCTGCAGCAGGTCGTCGATGGCATAGGCGCTGATGCCGAGCTCCGGGAACAGGCAGAGCGAGGCTCCCCCCTCCTCCGCCCGCCGCAACAGGGCAATGGTCTCGGCCACGTTGAAAGCCGGATCGGCGACCTTCAACCGCGGCGCGGCGCCGGCGATGCGGACGAGGCCGTGAGCGTGGATATTGCGGAAACTCATACAGACCTCTCGCAGCAAACCTGCTCTGCGATCTTCAGCCGAGCAAGGCATGCACCATCATAGCTGTCGACCGGCCAGCAAGTATGCTCCGGGGGCAACGACAGACCATATATGAGCCGTTCTCGCTGTTCAGCAGGGAACCGTTCAGAATCACGCGCGTATCTTCGATGTCGAAGGAGTCTTGTCTATGCGATCTTTCTTGCGGAACGTCGCCCTCGCCGCATTCGCGCTTTGGGCATCACAGGCCAATGCGCTGCCACTAGCGGGGATGCCCATCGGCTCTGACATTACCGAGGTCCAACTGCAGTGCACGGCCGCGAGCTGCATCGATCCCCGAACCGGCGTCTATACGCAGTCGACCTGTGACCGCTACGGCTGCCGCCCGATCGGCGGCCCTGTCGGCCGGATCGGTGGTCCCGCCTACGGCGCCCCCCCACCGCAGCGTCAATGGGGCGGCGGAGGCTATGGAGGCGGAGGTTATGGCGGCGGAGGCTTCGACTGCAACCAGAATCGCTGCATCGACGGCAATGGGCGCGTCTGGGAGAGCACCTGCAATCGTCGCGGATGCCGGCCTCTCCGGCCCGCCCGTGGATCGCGGTGGTAGTCACACGGCGTCTCCAGCTCGATATCGCTTCGCCGTCTTCAACAATGCGTACCGGGTTTCGGGCCGAGCAGAGACCGGAACCCGGCTTTCGCTCGCATAGCGACCACAGCTTTTTTCGACACTGCCACGTTGCTTCGCCACGCTCGCTGCGTAGGCTGGTTGACATCTTTCTAAGGCAGTTGCAAAGCCACCCATATCTTTGCTTACCGCATCCAGCGCGCCTTCCCACGCAGAAAGCCGGTCATGTCTTCCTCGCCGACGTCGTCCGTTTCCGACAGGTCCGCGACGCTGAGCGATCAGCTCACGCAGATCGCTGACAAGGACTATCGCATCGGCATCATCGGCCTCGGCTATGTCGGTATCCCGCTGGCGCTGACCGCCTGCAAGGCCGGTTTCCCGGTCGTGGGCTTCGACATCGATGCCAAGCGCGTCGCGCAAATCAATCGCGGCGAGAGCTTCATCAAGCATATCCCGACCGAGGCCATCGCTGCCGCGATCAAGGAGGACCGTTTCCGGGCGACGACCGATTTCGACGAGCTTCGCGACGTCGACGCCATCATCATCGCCGTGCCGACACCGCTGACCAAGCATCGCGAGCCCGATCTGAGCTATGTCGAGGCGACGGCACGTGCGATCGCACCGCGCCTGCGCAAGGGCCATCTCGTCGTGCTGGAATCGACGACCTGGCCGGGCACGACCGACGAGATCATGCGCCCCATCTTCGAGAAGACCGGCCTGAAAAGCGGCGTCGATTTCTACCTCGCCTTCTCGCCCGAGCGCGAGGACCCCGGCAATCCGCATTTCGGCACCTCGACCATCCCGAAGGTCGTCGGTGGTGACGGGGCTGATGCCCTGAAGCTGGCCAACGCAGTCTATGCCGCCCTCGTGGTCAAGACAGTACCGGTCTCCTCCTCGGCGACCGCCGAGGCCGTCAAGCTGACCGAGAACATTTTCCGCGCCGTCAATATCGCGCTCGTGAACGAGCTCAAGGTCATCTACGGCAAGATGGGTATCGATGTCTGGGAGGTGATCGATGCCGCCAAGACCAAGCCCTTCGGCTTCATGCCGTTCTATCCGGGCCCCGGCCTCGGCGGGCACTGCATCCCGATCGACCCGTTCTACCTGACCTGGAAGGCGCGCGAGTTCGACGTCACAACCCGCTTTATCGAACTCGCGGGACAGATCAACACGGCCATGCCGCACTGGGTGGTGGACCGCATTGCCGAGGCGCTCGACCGCCAGCAGGGCCGCGGCTTGAACAAGGCGAAAATCCTGGTGATGGGCATCGCCTACAAGAAGAACATCGACGACATGCGCGAAAGCCCCTCGCTGCGCCTGATCGAATTGCTGGAGGAGCGCGGCGCCAGGGCCGACTATCACGACCCGCATGTGCCAGTGATCCCGCCGACCCGCGAACATGCGAACCTGACCGGCCGCGCCTCGATTGCGCTTTCTCCGGAGACGATCAAGAGCTATGACGCCGTGCTGATCGCGACGGACCATGACGCGGTCGACTACAAGGCGCTGGTCGCTGCGGCCCATCTTGTGGTCGATACGCGCAACGCCTGCGCCAAGGCCGGCCTGACCGGCGACAATATCGTCAAGGCCTGAGCCGGAACGCCTCAGGAAACGCCAGAGAACATGCCATGACGTCATTCGCGCTGATCGGTGCCGCCGGCTATATCGCGCCGCGCCATATGAAGGCCATCAAGGCCGTGGGCGGCAATCTCAAGGTCGCCTTCGATCCCAACGATTCCGTGGGGATCATCGACAGCCACTTCCCGCAGGCGCATTTCTTCACCGAGTTCGAACGCTTCGACCGCCATGTCGACAAGTTGCGCCGCCGCGACGAACGCATCGACTATGTCTCGATCTGCTCGCCGAACTACCTGCACGACGCCCATATCCGCTTCGGCCTGCGCGCCGGTAGCGACGTGATCTGCGAGAAGCCGCTCGTCCTCAACCCCTGGAACATCGACGGGCTGATCGAGATCGAGCGCGACTCGGGCCGCAAGGTCAACACCATCCTGCAGTTGCGCCTGCACCCGGCGATCCAGGCGCTCAAGGAGCGCATCGCCACCTCCAACGAGCGCCATTCGGTCGACCTGACCTACATCACCTCGCGCGGGCGCTGGTACCATGCCTCCTGGAAAGGCGACGATGCCAAGTCCGGCGGCGTCGCCACCAATATCGGCGTGCATTTCTTCGACATGCTGGCCTATGTCTTCGGCCCGCTGCAGTCGCAGAGCGCGAGCCTGCGCGAGGCCGAGCGGGCCGGCGGCCTGCTCTCCTATGAGAAAGCCGATGTGCGCTGGTTCCTCTCCGTCGATGCCAACGACCTGCCCGACAGCGTCAAGGGCCAGAAGACGACCTATCGCTCGATCACGGTGGATGGCGAAGAGGTCGAGTTCTCCGAAGGATTCACCGACCTGCATACCCGCAGCTACGAGGAGATCCTCGCCGGCAAGGGCTATGGCCTCGAGGATGTCCGCTTCTCGATCGAGGTCGTCTCGCAGTTCCGCAACGCGCCTGTCGTGACGCACGGCGAGACGCATCCCTTCGTCGCCAAATACCTCAAGGGCTGACGATGGCCGGCGCGTCCCAGATGCGGGAAGATCCGCGTTTCCCGGGCGCGCTCGTGCATGAGAGCGCCTATGTCGACGAGGGCGCGACGCTCGGCACCGGCACCAAGATCTGGCACTTCGTGCATGTGCTCGGCCAGACCACGATCGGCCGCGACTGCGTGCTTGGCCAGAACGTGATGGCCGGGCCGCGGGTAACCATCGGCGACGGCTGCAAGATCCAGAACAACGTCGCACTCTATGACGGTGTCGAGCTGGAGGCGGACGTGTTCTGCGGCCCGTCCTGCGTCTTCACCAATGTCAACAATCCGCGCGCCTTCATGAACCGCAAGGCAGAGTTCCGCCGCACGCTGGTGAAGCGCGGCGCGAGCATCGGGGCGAACGCGACCATCGTCTGCGGGCACACGCTCGGCGCGTATTGCTTCATTGCCGCCGGCGCGGTGGTGACCAAGAATGTGCCGGACTATGCTCTGATGGCCGGGGTGCCGGCGCGCCGGATCGGCTGGATGAGCAAGGCCGGCGAGAGGCTCGGGCCCGACCTGACCTGCCCACTGACCGGAACGCGCTACCGGGAAACCGCACCGGAGCAGCTTGAGGAGATTGCCTGATGAGCGAGCGTCCCGTGATCGAGTTCATCGACCTCAAGGCCCAGCGCCAGTACATCGGCAAGGCGATGGACGAGGCGATCCTCAAGGTCGTCCATGATGGCAACTACATCCTCGGCCAGCAGGTCCAGCAGTTCGAGACCGAGCTCGCCGCTTTCTGCGGTGCGAAACATGCGATCGGAGTCGCCAACGGCACCGATGCGCTGATCCTCGTGCTCGAAGCGCTCGGCATCGGCCCCGGCGACGCGGTGATCTGCCCAAGTTTCACCTTCGCAGCGACTGCCGAGGTCGTCGCCTGGATGGGCGCTACACCCGTCTTCGCCGAGATCGACGAAGCGACCTACAATATCGACCCGAAGAGCCTCGGCGCCGCCCTCGAGACGGCGAAGCAGCACAAGCTCAACCCGCGCGCCCTGATCAGCGTCGATCTCTTCGGCCAGGCCTGCGACTACGAGCCGATCGAGGCCTTCTGCAAGCAGAACGGCCTCGTCCTGATCTCGGATTCCGCGCAGGGCTACGGCGCCCGCTACAAGGGCCGCGTCGCAGGCGCAATCGGCGATTTCGTCACGACCAGCTTCTTCCCGGCCAAGCCGCTCGGCTGCTATGGCGACGGCGGCGCGATCCTGACCGACAGCGACGAGCATGCGGCACTGCTGATGTCGCTGCGCTTCCACGGCAAGGGCTCGTACAAGTACGACAATGTCCGCGTCGGCGTGAATTCGCGATTAGACACCATCCAGGCCGCCGTTCTGATCGAGAAGCTCAAGGTCTATGCCGAGGAGATCGAGAAGCGGCAGGTCGTGGCGGCCCGCTACACCGCCGCCCTCAAGGACGTCGTGATCACACCCCACGTCATGGCGGACTGCGTCTCGACCTGGGCCCAGTACACGATCCGCGTCGATGCCGATCGCCGCGACGCCTTCCAGGCGGCGCTGAAGGCCAAGGGTGTGCCGACGACTGTCTATTACCCGAAGCCGCTGCACCTGCAGACCGCCTACAAACATTATCCCGTAGCCGGGAACGGCCTGCCGATCTCGGAGAGCGCCGCGCAGGAAGTCGTTGCCCTGCCGATGCATCCCTATCTCGACGAAGAGACGCAGGATTACATCATCGCACAGGTTCTGGAGGCTCTGGCCGCACCGTCGGCCGCGGTGGCATGAGCCGGCAGAAGCGTCTTGCTTATCTGGCGCTGGAAAACCCGCGACCCGGCCAGGCCGCGCATACGCATGTCCACGCCATCATCGGCGAACTGAGAGCGCTCGGCTGGAACGTCTCTCTCTTTACCGCCGCGAAGAGCGGCGCCTCCGGCCGCGCCTCGTTCCCGGTTCGGCTCATGTCGCAGCTCGCCGCGCAGGCCTCCCTGCTGATGAGGGCTGCACGTTACCGCGTCGTCTTCGTGAGAGGGCATTGCATGGCGGCGCCGGCCGCGCTCATCCTGCGGCTTCTCGGCAAGACCGTCGTCCACGAGATCAACGGCACCACGCGCGATATCGTCGTCACCTATCCGGCACTGCGGCGGCTTTATCCGGTTTTCGCCTGGCTCGATCGCATCCAGCACAAGAAGGCGGATCATCTTTTCGCCGTGACGGAAGCACTCGCCCGATGGGCCAGCGATCATGCCGGGCATGACCGGGTTTCGGTCGTGACGAATGCCGCCGATACTGCGCTGTTCAATCCGCAGGGCCCGAAAGCCTCCTTCGATCACCCCTATGTCGTGTTCGTCGGCGGACTGGTGCGCTGGCACGGCATCCAGACGATGCTCGCGGCGATCGATCATCCATCATGGCCCGACGGCGTCCGCCTCGTCATCGCCGGTGACGGCGTCGAGGCTCCCGCCGTCAAGGCCGCCCGGTCGGACCGGCTCACCTATCTCGGCAGGCAAGAGCAGGACGCCATCCCGCCGCTGTACCGGGGAGCGCTGGCCAGCCTCGTCACGATCGAGAATCCCGAGGGGCGCTCCGATTACGGCGTCATGCCACTCAAGCTGTTCGAATCGATGGCCTGCGGCGTCGCCGTCATCGCCAGCGACCTGAAGGGACAGGCGGAGCTGGTGCGCTCCACCGATTGCGGGCTGGTCATTCCCCCGCAAGACCCGGCGGCGCTGGCGGAAACCGTCGCACGCCTGGCCGCTGATCCATCAGCCGCGGCAGCAATGGGTGAACGCGGCGCGACCGAGGCACTTGCTTACCATTCATGGGCGGCGCGTGCCGCAGCGATCGATAGCGTTCTCGCGCAGATCGAGGGCGGGCGATGACAGCCAGGGACCGCCGCCGCTCGGTCGGTATCCTGACCCACACGGCCATTGCCGACGACCCACGGGTTCGCCGGCAGGTGGAGGCTTTCAGCAAGGCCGGCTGGCGTGTTCTCGCTTTCGGCGCCACGGGTGGGCGTGCCGCGCCGCCGGCGGGCGAGCTGCTGGAAGCGCATCTGCCATCCCACGACCGTTCGTTCCGAAGCCGGCTGCGGCGGCTCGTGCGCCTCGGCCGCCTGCAGGTGCAACCGTGGGCGCCGGAGGCCGTCTTCTGGAATCTCCCGGAAAACTACGGTGCCATTCTGGAGCTCGCCGAGCCCTATCGCCCGGATCTCTGGCTGGCGAACGACTGGACCATGCTGCCTCTCGCGACACGGCTGACCGAGAGGGATCGCACCCCTTTCATCTACGACACGCATGAATTCGCCTCGGACGAGTTTCCCGAGAACTGGAAATGGCGGACCTTCATGCGCCCGCTGGTCAGCAAGATCGAAGCGGCCGGCATCGCCCGGGCGGCGGAGATTACCTGCGTTTCCGATGGCATCGCCGACAGGCTGGCGGCCGTCTACGGGCTGGCGCGCCGCCCTGTGGTGGTCCGCAACGTGCCGCGCTACGAGGAGGTGCCGTTCCGCCCGTGCGGCGAGCGCATCAAGGTGCTCTATCATGGGCTGGTGATGCCGAACCGCGGGCTGGAGGCCCTGATCGGCTCCGTCACGCTCTGGCGCGACGCGTTCGAGCTGACGATCCGCGGGCCGGGCAGCGACGCCTATCTCGCCGAACTTCGCCGCCTCGCCGAGGCCGGCAACGTGGCGCAGCGGGTCCATTTCGATCCGCCCGTACCGTTCACGGACCTGGTTCAGGCTGCATCGACGCACGACATCGGCATCTTCGTCCTCTCGCCGCATTCGCACCAGAACCGCTACGTCCTGCCCAACAAGCTATTCGAATACACGATGGCCGGGCTTTGCGTCTGCGTCTCGGATCTCCCGGAAATGGCGGCGGTGGTCGCTCATTATGGCCAGGGCCGCCTGATCCCAGGCCTCTCCGCCACCGACATCGCCACGGTCGTCAACGGACTGGACCGGTCCGCCGTGGAGGAGCACAAGCGCCGCGCGCTCGCCGCCGCCCGGGAATTGAGCTGGGAGCACGAAGAGCGACGCATGATGGAGATCGCGGACGCCCTGACGGCCTAGCCGGCTTCGCTTGAAGAGCGCGGACGCACCGTATAGAAGCTGCCGACTGCGCGGCGCCTTCGTCGCTGCGGCGGCGGAAAAGCAAGCGGAACAGGACGATGTGCGGAATCTGGGCCTCGCTTGGCCTGTCTCCCGACAAGCGGGCGATCGACCTCGTGGCTCACCGAGGCCCTGACGGCGACGGCTGGGAAGAGATCGCGACGCAGGCTGGCCCGCTCGCGCTCGGGCATCGCCGCCTCGCCATCATCGCCCCCGATGCCAGCGGCCTCCAGCCGATGACCTATGACGACCGCTACGTCATCGTCTTCAACGGCGAGATCTACAATTACCGCGAATTGCGCGACGAATTGACCGCGCTTGGGCGCAGCATCCGCACCAAGACCGATACGGAGGTCCTGCTCGCGGCCTATGCCCAATGGGGAGAGGCCTGCCTCTCCCGATGCAACGGCATGTTCGCCTTCGTGCTTTTCGACAAGCAGGCGCAGCGGCTGTTCATCGCGCGCGACCGCTTCGGCGTGAAGCCACTGTACTACTGGGCCTCCCCCAAGGGCATCGCCTTCGCCTCCGAGATCAAGCAGTTCACCGCCGTCGAAGGTTTCCAGGCCCGGCGCGACGAGCGCGGCGCCTGGGACTTCCTCGTCTCCGGCGTGTTCGACCATCGGCGGGAGACGATGTTCTCGGGCGTCCAGCAACTGCGCGGCGGAGAATATCTCTCGATCGACCTCGCGGCCTGGCGGCCCGGCGGCGTTCCCGCCCCCCGCCGCTGGTACGAGCTGCCGCGGCCGGACTCGCTTGCGCTGCCGATGGAGGAGGCGTCGGCCCGCTTCCTCGACCTCATGCGCGACTCGGTGCGTTTGCGCCTCAGGGCGGACGTTCCGGTCGGGACCTGCCTGTCGGGCGGCCTCGATTCATCGACGATCGTCTGCCTGATGAGCGAGTTGATCGCGGACGATCCGAATGCGCAGCAGCATAGCTTCACCTGCGCCTTTGATACGCCCGGCCTCGACGAATGGACCTATGCCAAGGCGGTCAACGAGCAGTGCGGCACGACCAGCCATATCGTCTCGCCGAGCGCCGAGGATCTCTGGGCGGCGATCGATGCGATGATCTGGCATCAGGACGAGCCCTTCGGCTCGACCTCGATCTTCGCCCAATGGTCCGTCTTCGCGGAGGCCCACAAGGCCGGGGTGACGGTCATGCTCGACGGCCAGGGGGCCGACGAGCAGCTCGCGGGCTACCATCCGATGTTCGGCGCCGCTCTCGCGGGCCATCTCAAGAAGCTGCGCCTTCAGCGCTTCGTCAACGAGATCAAGGCCATCCGCCGCCGGCATGGGACCTCGATGGAAAGGCTGACCGGGCTCGTGCTCGCCAGCCTGCTGCCGCGCGGCTGGTTCACGCCGATCCTGAGGCTGACGGGCCGCTCGCCCGCGCCGGCCTGGCTCAACACCGGCTTCACCGCCGCGAACGAGGGCGATCTGCTGGGATCTCTCCGCGTGCCCAGGACGGCCGATGCCTCGCCGCTCGGCGCGCTCTGTGCCCATCAACTGACCACGACGAGCGTCCCGATGCTCTTGCATTTCGAGGATCGCAATTCGATGGCCCATGCGATCGAGGCGCGCGTACCGTTCCTCGACTACCGGCTGGCGGAGCTGACCATCGGCCTCGGCGAAGCGCACAAGCTCGTCGATGGTGAGACGAAGGCGATCCTGCGCCGCGCGATGGAGCCGATCCTTCCCTCGAAGGTCACAAACCGGCAGGACAAGCTCGGCTTCCCGACCCCCGAAGAGGTCTGGTTCAAGGGCCCCTTGCGCGAGCGCATCCTCGCCGCCGCCGACGAGACGGTCGAGGCCTATCCGACGATCTTCAACGCTGATCAGGTCCGGCGTTATGCCCGCGACATGCTCGACGGCCGGGTGCCGTTCTCCTTCGCACTCTGGCGTATCATCTGCTTCGGGCGCTGGGGCCAGCGCTTCGGCGTCGCGGCTTGAAGGCGCAGGTTCATGACACTTGCCCGTAAAGTCGGAGATTTCCTGCTGGCGCCGTGGCAACTGGTCTTCCGGCACCGGGCGATCCTGACCACGACGTCGCTGATCGAGCTGCGCATGATGTATGCGGGATCGGTGCTCGGGCTGGCCTGGGTGATCCTGGCGCCGCTTCTGCTGCTCGCCATCTACACTCTGACCTACGCCTATATCTTCCAGGTTCGCGTCCCCGGACTGACCACCGCGGACTACATCGCCCATGTCTCGGCAGGGCTGATCGCCTTTCTCTCCTTCGCGGGGGCTCTGGCCGGCGGCTCGGTCTCGGTGATCCGCAACAAGCAGATGCTGACCAGCACCGTCTTCCCGCCGGAACTTCTTCCGGTCAGGGCAGTGATCGTCACGCTTCCGCCCCTTCTCGTCGGAGGGCTGGTGATTGCTCTGGGTGCGATGCTCTACGGATCGGCCGACACCAGCGTCCTCGCGCTTCCCGTCGTCATGCTGCTCCAGTTCATGTTCACCTGCGGCATCGTCTGGGTGCTGGCGCTGGTGACCCTGGTGCTGCGGGACATCCAGCATCTCATCCAGTATCTCGTGATCATCCTGCTGATCGTGACGCCGATCGGCTACGTGCTGGAAATGGTCCCGCCGCGGCTGGCGCTGCTGACCTATCTCAATCCGCTGGCCTATTTCGTCCTGTCCTATCAGGAGATCCTCGTGCGCGGCGCCCTTCCGACGGGCAAGCTCGCGACGGCCATGGTCCTCTCGTCGATCCTGTCGTTCTCGGGCGGTTTCTGGCTGTTCCAGCGCGCCAAGCTGGCATTCTACGACTATGCCTGACGCAAGCCCGGCCTTGCGCTTCTCGAATGTCGGCAAGACGTTCCCGCTCTACGAGACGCCGGGGCAGCGGGCGCTGGACGCTTTCGGATTCTATCGGCTGGTGCCGCGTGCGCTGCGGCCGCAATTTCCTTCCTTCGACGCCCTCGCCGATATCAGCTTCTCGGTCAGCAAGGGGGAGCGCGTCGGCGTCATCGGCCGCAACGGCGCTGGCAAGACGAGCCTCCTGAAGCTCGTCACCGACAATTTCAAGCCGAGCCGCGGCACGATCGAGCGGAACGGAACCGTCCACAGCCTCATGCAGACCGGGATCGGCTTCTCGAACGAGATGACGGGGCGGGAGAACATCCATGCCGCCCTCGCCTATAACGGGCTGCCGGAGAGCGAGATGCTCCGCGTCGTCGACGAGATCATCGATTTCTGCGAGCTCGGCGACCATCTCGACCAGCCGCTCAAGACCTATTCGCTCGGCATGGGCTCGAGGCTGCAATTCGCGGTCGCCACGGCGGTCGACCCCGATATCCTGATCATCGACGAGATCCTCGGCGCGGGCGACGTCTATTTCACGCATAAATCCGCCGCCCGGATGAAGGGCTTCGTCGAGCGCGGCGCCACGATGCTGATCGTGTCACATTCGATGCAGCAGATCCTGGAGTTCTGCGATCGCGTGATCTGGCTGGATCGCGGACGCCTCGTCATGGACGGGCCGGCGCTCGAGGTGATCGACGCCTATGAAGTCTATCTGGAGCGACTGTCGCGACTGGGCATCAGCAGCGAGGACCCGCAATCGCGCTTCGAGCCGCCGGCCTCCTCCGACGAGATGAAGACACGGCTTGGCGACGGCCGCCACGTCTACCGCTGGCCGGGCAAGAAGGGGGTCAAGATCGACAGCCTGAGCCTGGAGAACGAACTGGGACCGACGAACAAGTTCCGGCCCGGCGAGCCGCTGAAGGTCGGCCTCTCGATCGTGGCGGAAGAAGACGGCGACTATATCTGCCGCTATGTGATCACGCTCTGGACCGCGGCCGGACGGCGGGTGGGCAGGATCGAGAACGACGTGGACCGCTTCACTCTGGTGGCCGGCGAACGCCGCAGCATCCGCTTCGAGACGCCGGCGCAAGTCCTGACCCGCGGCCGCTATTTCGTGTCGTTTTCCGTCTACGATGTCGACAAGCACGGCTCGGCTGCAGCTCAGGAGGCCCGGTACGACGTGCTGGCGCATGCGCTCGACTTCGAGGTCGTGCCCCCGGGCGGCGATGACGATTTTCTGATACGGCATCCCCTGCAGGTCTCGCTCGCTCGACCCGCACGACATTAAGGTTCAAGAAGCACCATGATCCCGGTTTTCGTCCGCCGCTATTTTTCAGCAGACCAGCGCCGCTGGCCTCTCGCGCTCAAGCTCTCGTCGCGCCTGAACGATTTCGGCGTCAAGATGGTCGCGCTGAGCCGCGAGCTCATGAACGCGATCTATGCCGATGATCGCGGACTGAACGACCGCGATCCCGTCGTGCGCCTGCGCGGCCTCAACGCCGCGATCAACGACACGCTTCGCCGGCAAGCGCAGGAATACAAGAGCTATACCTATTTCAACGGCTATCCCTATCAGGGCCTCGGGCTCCTGAACGTGTTCGGGGACCGGCTCGCCGATCCGCGCTTCGACGAATACGAGCTGAGGAAGTTCATCAGCGAGAAGGACAACGTCCTCGACATCGGGTGCTCCTGCGGCTTCATCGCGCTGATGGCGGCTTATCGGACCGGGTGCCGCGCCCATGGCATCGACATCAACCCCTATATGATCGAGATCGGCCGTCTCTGCGCGGACCATCTCAATGTCGGGAGCCTCGTCTCCCTGGAGGCCGTCCGCATTCAAGAATACGCGGCCAAGGAACCGTTCACCGTCGTTCTGTCCTTCGCGACGCACTGGACCGACGACGAGAATTACCGGGTGTCGATCCGGGACCATATGGAGCGGATGCACTCCTATCTCGCGCCGGACGGGCTGCTCCTGTTCGAAACCCATGCGGCCGATCCCGGCCAGGCCGATTTCTACGCGGCGATGGAAACCGTGCGCGACCTGTTCTCGTGGGACGGCGTCTTCAAGAAGACGGAATCCGGCCTGCGCGAATTCTACGTGATGAGAAAGATCTGACAGGCACGGATCGTGGAACGCCGCCTCCTGCAAGCGATGCGCCGCTTCTTCGGAAGGCCGGGCCATGGCGTCGATGTCGATTTCTACGCATCGAGCTGGATCGACGAGATCTGGGTCCGCAGCACGATCGCGGCCTGCCTCGCCCGCGGGCTCAAGCTGCGGCTGGTGCTCTCGGGCGGGCCGGGCGCGGCGCCGCAGGCGCTCAAGGACCGCTATGCTGCGCTTGGGGTTTCGCTGATCGAGACCTCGAATATCGAAGAGCTACACAAGCTCCGGATGCGACTAGTCGTCACCGCGTCGAGCGGCATTCCCAGGGCGTTCTTCGGGCCGTCGCTGCGGCGGTTCGTTCACATGCCGCATTCGCTGGTCAGCCTGCACATGATCTATCCGGGCGATGCGTTCGACGATTACGACGTGCTGTTTGCGGCCGGCCCGCATCATACCCGCGAGTGGGAACTGATCCGTGCGCGCCATGGCCTGGCGCCGGGGCTGTCCGTGGATGTCGGCTACGGAAAGATGGACCCGCTCGCCGATGTGCTCAAGGCGGCTGGCCCCTCCAAGCCCCAACGGCATGTGCTTCTGGCACCCTCCTGGGGCGAGGCCAATCTGCTGCGCAGTATGGGTCCGCAGCTCGTGGCCGGGCTCTTGGCGGAAAGCCTGCAGGTCACGCTGCGACCACATCCGAGCTTCTTCCTCAAGCAGGAGCCGGAACTGGCCGCAACGCTGGAAGCCGCGGCCGGCAACCCCCGCTTCGTCCTGGAAACCTCGACCGATATCGTCCAGACCGCGATGCTGAGCGCGGATGTGCTGGTGACCGACTATTCCGGCATCGCCTTCGAATACGCCGCATTGCGGCACCGGCCGACGGTCTTCGTCGACCTGCCCAAGAAGGTGCTGAACCCGGATTGGCAGGAGATCGCGTCCGAACCGGTCGAAATCGCGCTGCGCGCGCGGCTCGGCGCCATCGCAGCCTGCAATCTTGGCGATGCGATGCAGGCGATCCTCACGGCGATCGAGGTGCCCCCGCCTCCGGAGGCCATTGCGGCCGTCGTACCCGATTTCCTCTATGAACAAGCCCATGTCGGCGAGCGCGCCGCGGCCAGCCTGATCGCCTTGATGAAGGACCTCCGATGACCTCACCGCGTGCCGTCATCCTCGCCGCCGGCTTCGGCTCCCGGCTGAGGCCGCTCACCGACACCGCTCCCAAATGCCTGACGCCCCTGGCCGGGGAGAGCCTGCTGTCGCGTCAGTTGCGGACGCTCGCCGCGGAGGGGGTCGACGACATCTCGATCGTGGCCGGGCATCTTGAGGATCGGATCCAGCTTCCGGGTCTGAAGAAGGTCCTGAATCCGGACTATGAGCGCACCAACATGGTGTCGTCGCTCTTCTGCGCACGTCATCTTCTCGACGGATCGCGCGACCTCCTGATCTGCTATGGCGACATCGTCTACCAGCGCACGGTCCTGGCCGCGCTGCTTGCGGTCGATGCCCCCGTCGCCGTGGCGGTCGACCGGGGCTGGCGCGACCTGTGGAGCCTGCGCATGGACGATCCGCTCTCGGATGCGGAGACACTCAAGATCGGACCGGCCGGCGAACTGGTCGAGCTCGGCCGCAAGCCCCAGAGCTACGCCGACATTGAAGGCCAGTACATTGGCCTGATAAAGCTCAGGGCCGATGCCCAGCGCGGCATCGTCGATCTCTACGACAAGCTCGACCCCGTCGGCCCGCATGACGGCCGGGACAAGGCGAACATGTTCATGACGTCCTTCATCCAGGCGATGATCAACGCAGGAATCGAGGTGCGTCCGGGCTTCTTCAACCGCGGCTGGCTGGAGATCGACAGCCTGGCCGATTACGAGGCCTATAACGGCCTCGCGCAAAGCGGCGAATTGCTGGCCTTCTATGACGATCGCCGCTGAAAGGCCCGTGGTCACAGCCGGCACCCCGGAGGCGCTGCGGGAGATGCTCGCGGCGGCGCTCAAGTCGCTCGCGTCGCCCGAGCAGCCCGCGACCGAGGGGATCATCCTCGATCCCGCCCTGCTGACGGCCGACGATGCAGCCGTTGCCGTGCTGGAACAATTGTCGCGGAAGGTCGAGGTTGGCCGCCGGCTTCGGGCTGCCTATATCGACGGCTTCGGCAAGCCCGTGGATGACAGGCCGGTACGGGCCGAGGTGTCGACCTATCTCGCCTGTCTGTTCGTGTTCGCCGGCCTCGTACGCGGCGACTGGAAATTTCTGAACACCGCCATGAAAATGCAGGACGGCATTCTCATCGACAGGCCCATCGCCCTTCCCGCCGCCTTCGAGAGTGCCCTGCGCGTCTCCCTCGGCGAAGCCCCGTGATGCAGACCATCGATCTCGGAATCGTCGCGGACCGCTTCTGTTCGACGTCGCGCACCTATCTGACCTATCTCAGGGCCGCGGGCTATCGGGTCCGGCTCGTGCTGCTGACCGATTTCACCGGCCCTTTCCGGCACAGGCAAGGCCTGCGCGGGCAGTTCGACCGGCTCGTCGCGCCACTACTGAAACAGCGGCGCAGGCTGCCGGACCGGCATTTCGACGACGGTTTCCGGGCGCTCTGCGAGGCCATGCAGGCCGTCGTTCCGCACCCGGTCGACTATTTCGGCGCCTTCGATTGGTCGAAACATGCTGAACAGGTTCTGCCCTTCGTCGCCGAGGATTATGACGACAGGGACCTGCACGAGCGGCTGATGAAGGCCGGCATCCCCGTCTGGCTCTACACCAATGGCGGCAGGGTTCCGCCGGCGCTGCTCGACCGGCCGGGCTTCAGGATGATCCATATCCACCCCGGCGTGGTTCCGCATGTGCGGGGCTCGGACGGCCTGTTCTGGTCGTTGCTGACGCGCGGGCGGCCAGGGATGAGCTGCTTCTACATGAATCCCGGAATCGATACCGGCTCGATCATCCGCACGCGGGAGTTCGAACGGCCGACCATGCCGTTCCTGAAGGAGGCGATCGAGCAGCGTCCGGACGTCGTTTATTCGGCCCTGCTCTACGCCTATGACCCGCATCTGCGCGCTCAGCTTCTTGCCGATGTCGTCGCGGCCTGCGGAGGCCGGGACCTCGCCTTGCTGCCGAACACGCCGCAGGATCCCGAGAGCGGACGGAATTTCTACTGGATGCATGCCCGCCTGCAGCGCAAGGCAATGCGCCTTCTCAGTGATGGAACACCATGAAGCCGCGCGTCATCATTCTTGGCGCCGGCCGGCCCTTTCACGGCGAGAGCCACAGCTCGCTGAGGGCGGTGAGCCGGCGCGGCAACGTGCTCGACTGGCTGCTCTCGACCCTGTCGCCGCTCGGCGACGACGTCCATTTCGTCGGCGGATACGCCGTTACCGACATCATGGAGCGGTTCCCGCAACTGCACTATGCCGTCAATCCTGACTGGGAACGTTCGGGCAGCATCCGCTCGCTCGCCGAAGCCGGGCTGGGCTCAGGGCAGGATGTCTATATCAGCTACGCCGACATCCTGTTCCGGCCGGATCTCGTCCAGGCACTGAGCAGCACCGCTTCGCCGGAGCGGATCGGGCTCGCCGTGGATTCGTCGCGCCGGACGGCGCGCCGCACCAGCCGCGAGGTCGTCCTGTTCGGCCCGGACGGCCAGCCATCCGCTTTCGGGCGGGCAGCCGAGCTCGATAAGGCCGTGCATGACGTCGTCGGCTTCATCAGGATCCCAGCCTCTCGCGTCGAGGCCGCGGCCGATGCTCTCGCCGCCACGCTGACGAAAGACCCCAAGGCCCATCTCACCGCCTGGCTGGAGACGCTCCGCCAGCGCGGCGAAGCCTTCAGCTTCCATGACGCGTCCGGCCACTGGACCGACCTGGACAGCGAGGCCGTTCTCGCCCGCTTCATCTTCGGCACCAAGGCCGAAACGCTGGCGCGGCTGGCGAAGGTCGTGACCAAGGCCCGGATCGCGCCGCAGGCGACGTTTTCGGTCGCAGACTGGCGCTGCGATCGGGCTGCGATCGCAGAACGTGTCCTGGCGGAGCTGCCGGCCGGCGATCTCGCCGTCCGCTCCAGCGCCCGCAACGAGGATGGCTTCAGCGAAAGCAATGCGGGCAAGTTCCAGTCCGAGCTGAACGTCGGCTTCGATGCGGAAAGCCTTGCCGCAGCGATCGAGCGCGTCATCGCATCCTATGACGAGGGCGACGATCATCAGGTCCTCGTCCAGCCGATGATCCGTAATGTCGCGCGCAGCGGCGTGGCCTTCACCCGGACGCTCGGCATCGGGGCGCCCTATCGGGTGATCAACTCCTCCGAGGGCAGCCGCACCGATATCGTGACCAGCGGCATGCGCGGAGAGAGCAGCGTCATCTACCTGCATCGGAGCGCGACCGAGCTGCCACCCGACGCGCACTCCTCACTCGCCCGCCTCGTCGAGGCGCTCGACGAGGTCGAGCGCCTGACGGAGCTGGATACGCTCGATGTCGAGTTCGCGATCGACGACGAGGGCACCTGCCATATTCTCCAGGTTCGCCCCCTGGTCATGGAGCGAGAGCGGACCGGCGACACGGACGCGCTCATCGCCCGTGAGATCGCCTATGCGCAGCAGGCGTTCCGCGACAGCCAGGCGCCGATGCCCGGCGTCGTCGGCGCCGCCACGATCTACGGCATCATGCCGGACTGGAACCCAGCCGAGCTGATCGGGATCACACCCGCTCCGCTCGCGGAAAGCCTGTACCGCCATCTCATCACCGACGAGACCTGGGCGGTCCAGCGCGCCGAATTCGGCTATCGCGATCTCCGGCATCAACCGCTCATTCGGCTGTTCGCGGGCCACCCTTACGTGGATGTCCGCGCGAGCCTGAACAGCTTCATCCCCGCCGCCATTCCCGATGCCGTCGCCCGCAAGATCGTCGAGGCAGGCATCGCCCGGCTGCGCCGCGAACCGCATCTGCACGACAAGCTGGAATTCGGGATCACGCTGACCTGCTTCGATTTCACGTTCGATTCCTGGCGGGAGCGGCTGGGTGAAGCCGGACTCGACCAAGCCGAAATCGCCGATTATCGGGCGGCCCTGGCCACAGTTACGCGCCATGCGTTCACGCGCTGCGAACGCTCATGGACTGCGCTGGAGTCCTATGCCGCGCTGCAGGAAAGACTCCTGGCGGCCGAGGGCGCCCTGTTCAGCCGGCTCCAGGCCAGCCTGCATGTCTGCCGCCGGACCGGGACTCTGCTATTCGCGCATCTCGCGCGCTGCGGCTTCGTCGCGATGTCGCTGCTCAAGAGCACCGTGCAGACCGGGTTGATCTCGGCTGCCCGCATGACCGATTTCCTCGGCTCGATCCGGACGGTGGGCCATCGCCTTCCCGAAGATGCCTGGCAGGTGCGCAAGGGCGCTCTCGGGTGGGATGAATTCGTCGCGCGTTACGCTCACCTGCGTCCGGGCACATACGATATCGGGGCGCCATCCTATGGGGAGGCACCGGAAGATTACCTGCGCCCGCTCGTCGACAACGCTGTGGAGCCATCCCACCCCTCCTTCGCCTGGTCGGCGGACGAGACCCGGAACTGGCAGAAAGCCATGCAGGCGGCAGAGCTTCCGCAAGAGATGCATGAGATCGATCGCTTCCTGCGGCGTTCGATCGAAGGGCGCGAGGAAGCCAAGTTCATCTTCTCCCGCAGCGTCTGCTCGGCCCTGAGGGACATCGCCTCCTGGGCGGAAGCCAGCGGCATCGAGCACTCCGATGCGGCCTATCTCAGCATCGGCGACGTGCTGAGCATCGGCGCGGGATCGATAGGGCCGGATGTCGACCGCCTGCGGCGCCGGATCTCGACCGCCAAGGACAGGGTGCGGCTCGTCCAGTCCATGCAATTGCCGCCGCTTCTGACCGACGCCCGTGACTTCGAGTCCTTCATCATGCCGGAGGTCGATCCGAACTTCGTCACGATGGGCAAGGCTACAGCGCGTGTCGTCCCCGTCACCAGCCTGGTGAAGGACGATGCGCTCGACGGCGCCATCGCCCTTATCGAGAATGCCGATCCCGGCTATGACTGGCTGTTCGGGCGCAAGCTCGCGGGCTTCGTCACGACCTATGGTGGGGCCAATTCACACATGGCCATCCGTGCGGCGGAGTTCGGGTTACCGGCCGCGATCGGGGTTGGCGAGATCAAGATGGACGCGTTGCTGAAGGCCGAAATCGTCGAGCTCGACTGCGCAGCACGGCGCATCATGGTGCTGAGGTAGTCGATGCTGGTCGCGCTCAGTCAACGGACCCATGAGGAAACGCGCTACAAGGAGCGCCGTGACTGCCTCGACCAGGAATGGGCGCGGCTGCTCGGCCGTCTCGGCTGCCAGATGATCGCCTTGCCCAATGCCGCGACCGATCCCCTTGCGCTGCTCGATCGGCTTCAGCCCGATGCGCTGATCCTGACCGGCGGAAGCGATCCCTTGCCCGGCAGCGAGCCGGATGCGGACCGCAACCTGCTCGAAGGGGCCATGCTGTCCTGGGCGGAGCGGCACGGACGTGTCACCATCGGCATCTGCAGGGGCATGCAGGCGATCAACCAGCGCCTCGGCGGACAGGTTCGGCCCGTGCAAGGCCATGTCGCGGCCAGCCACAAGGTTTCGGCCGCCAATGGAGCGTCGTTCCTCGTCAACAGTTTCCACGATTTCGGCATCGACCGCGCGGATCTCGCTCCCGAGCTCGAGCCATTGCTCTGGGGCAGCGACGATACCGTCGAGGCCGCGTTCCACGGCGCTCGCCCGATCACCTGCCTGATGTGGCATCCTGAAAGGACGATCGCCGAGCCGGAGCGTCAGCAGCGGCTGCTTAAAGCGATCCTGTCCGGACAGCCCTTGAAGGTCGCGCTCGGATGACGCTCCCCTCTCCGCTCCCCGAGCAGCCGGCCCTGTCGTTCTCCGGCGTCGCCAAGCTCTACAAGATGTATGCCTCGCCGCTGCAGGTCGCCGTCGACCAGCTCGGCCTGCGCCGCCTGCCTTTTCGGAAGCGGCCGGAGATTCCGGTCTTCTCCGCGCTCAGGGGCCTGAACCTGTCGATCCGCCGCGGCGAGCGGGTCTGCATCGTCGGGCGCAACGGCTCCGGCAAGACGACGATGCTCAAGCTCGCGACGGGTGCCGTCGCGCCGAGCGAAGGCGCGATCGAAAGGAACGGGACCGTCCAGGCGCTGATGAGCGTAGCGGGCGGGTTCCATCCCGACCTGACCGGCTTCCAGAACATCGAAGCCGCCCTGTCCCAGAGCGGGCTGACCGGCCAGCGCCTGAGGGACGCCATCGCCGACGTGGTCGCCTTCACGGAGCTGGGCCTGCATATCAACCAGCCCTTCGGCGTCTACTCGCTGGGCATGCAGGCACGGACCCAGTTCGCGGTGGCGACGGCCATCCAGCCCGACATCCTCGTAATCGACGAGGTGCTGGGCGCGGGAGACGGCTATTTTGCGGTCAAGTCCGCAAACCGGATGCGGGGACTGGTCGATAGCGGCTGCACGATCCTGCTCGTGTCCCACGACGCCACGCAGATCCTGCAATATTGCGAGCGCGTCATCTGGCTGCGAGAGGGGCGGGTCCACCAGGACGGCCCTGCCGAAGCCGTGCTTGCGGCTTATCAGGCGGAGATGGAGGACATCGCCGCGGCCCATGGCGGCGCGGCCGCCCGGATCGAGGAAGCGACCGATCCCTTCGACCTCCCGGCCAGCCTCGACACCGAATTCGTGGCCGAGGCCATCCGCGCTGCGGAACGGATAGACGGCGAGCCGGTCCCCATCACACGGGTGAACGGGCGGACCGTCATGTCCTATCCGGGCAAGCCGGGGTTGCGCATCGCCGGGATCGAGATGCGCGCATCCCCGGCACGGATGACCGGCCTCGTCGTCGGCGACGAGCTGGAACTGACGGTGCGGCTGTCCAGCGCCACGGGCGGCAGTTTCGCGATCACGCCGCAATTGCGGATATACTCGCTGTCCGGCGAGCGCTTTGCGTCTGCCGGAGGAGAGCTCATCAAGCTGGACGATCTTCCCGCCGGCGCGGAGACGACCTTCCGCATGGTGCTCGGCCCGCTTCTCCTCGGCGCGCAGCACTATCTGCTTTCGCTGGCGATCGATGATGCGGCGGCGAAAGCAGATAGTGCTGCGCATTACGATCTCTGGTCGCGCTTCGGCTGCCTGAACTACGCACCGAGCAATGATTCCGATCCGCCTCTCGTGCATATGAACGGAATGTGGCATTACCCTGATCGGCCGCCTGAAGACGCCCGCCTCGCGGCGCGCCAGTGAACGATGGGATCCGCCGTGATCTGCCCTTCCTGCCAGTCGGACGATCTGCTTTCGCTGAACACCTACAAGCGGAGCTGGTTCCTGTGCCATGCCTGCGGCGACGCCTTTCCGCAGCAGAAGGACCGGTATTCCCTGACGTTTCTGCCCGACCCCCATCTGAAGAAGATGAAGGAGGACGAGGCGTCGATGTATGATTACTTCACCCACCAGGATCATATCGACTACTCGATCGGCACGGCCGGCGACTTCCTGCGCCAGCATGCCGAACCGAACCGGATCGCCTTCTACGGCAAGCGCGTACTCGACATCAGTGGCGGCAACGGACATTTCCTGATGGAGATCGCCAAGCTCGGCGCCAAGGTGACGCTGACGGAGATCAACCAGCCGACCATCGACTATGCGAAGGCCACGCATGGAATCGATGTCCGCCTGTTCAATTTCAACAGCCACAGCATCCAGAGCGAGGTTCCCAAGACGTTCGATATCGTGATGGCGCGCGCCGCGATCATGTTCTGCCAGGACCTTGCGAAATTCGCGCAGGATACCCGCGAGATCCTCGCCGATGACGGGCTGTTGATCGTCAACCACAGCGTCATCCCGACGCTCGGCGTGATGCTGCGGGTCCAGCTCGACGAGTTCAGCTATTTCCGCCTGCGCCAGCCGGAAAGCGTGATCCGCACCTTCGATAAGGCCGGCTACATCCTGCAGAGCCGCGCCGACGAGACGGATCCGAGCCTCTATGTCTACGATCACGACCTGAATCGCTACTGGACCCTAGCACGATATCTGCATGAGCAGCCGGCAGTGCGGCGTTTGGTGTCGGCGGAGCGCAGCGGCAAAGCGTGCTATGCTTTCCGCGCCCGAGACAGACGGAGATCGACGATGATCTTCCGGAAACTTCCTAACGCGTGAGAAGAGAATGTGCGGCTTGGTCGCGGTCCTGGCTCCGGGACCGCTCGATACATCCACCCTCGTCCGGATGCGGGACCGCCTCGTCCATCGCGGCCCCGACGGCGCCGGACATTGGCTGGAGCGCGTCGGCGACGCCACTGTCGGGCTGGGCCATCGCCGGCTTTCGATCATCGACCTGTCGAATGCCGCGACGCAGCCCATGCTGGCAGCGGATGGCCGGATCGCGATCGTCTTCAACGGCGAGATCTTCAACTACATCGAACTGCGCGATGAGCTGAGGGCGGCGGGTGTCACGTTCCGGACCGAGTCCGATACCGAAGTGCTCGTCCAGGCCTACCTGGTCTGGGGAGAGGATTGCCTGAGGCGCCTCAACGGGCAGTTCGCCTTCGTGATCTGGGACGGAAGACGCAACGAAGCTTTCGTGGCGCGTGACCGCTACGGCGAGAAGCCGCTCTACTATGCCGCCATCGCCGGCGGCGGCCTGGCGATCGGCTCGGAAATGAAGGCGCTGTTCGCGCATCCGGGCGTGACGGTCGAGCTCGATCGGGACCGCCTGAATGTCTTCACCGGCGGGCGGGCGGATTATGCCAGCGCCGACACCCTATTTCGCGGCGTAAGCCAGCTCGAGGCGGCACATGCGATGGTCGTCTCCGCAGACGGCCGGATTCGCCGCTCCTGGCGCTACTGGCTCCCCGATTTCGGCGATGTCCGCCCGATCCGCCCGGCGGATGCCGTGGCGGAGTTCCGGGAAAGACTCATGCATGGGGTCAGGCTTCGCCTGCGCTCCGATGTACAGGTCGGCGCCTGCTTGTCAGGCGGCCTCGACTCGTCCTCGCTCGTCGGCCTCATGGCCGGACAGGGTGTCGCCCGAAAAGACCAGTTGCTTCATACGATATCGGCGCGCTTCGGCGATGATCCGACGTTGAGCGAAGGAACTCATATCGATAGCGTGCTGCGCCATTGTGGCGCCACGGGCGTCGGCATCGAGCCCGATCCGCTGCGACTGATGGAGGAGTCCCGGGCACTCCACTGGCACCAGGAGATGCCGTTCCTGTCGGCTTCCGCCTATCTCGAATGGTGCGTACATCGGGCCGCGCGCGAAAGCGGCCTGACGGTGATGATCGACGGCCAGGGCGCAGATGAACTGCTCGGCGGCTATCAGTTCTATTTCGGCGTCAAGCAGATCGACTGGCTGAACACCGGCCGCTGGTTCGAGCTGACGCGTCAGACATACCTTCACCGCCGGCATCTGATGCAGGAAGCACGGAAATATGCCGATGCCGACCGCCGGTTCAATGCCGATGCCGCCGGATCGATCCTCGACATGCTCAAGCGCGGCTTCATCGACAAAGCGCGTGTGATGCGCGGAAAGCCATCCCGGTTGGAGCCGCAACTCGAGCGCCGCATCGGGACACCCGATCCGGCGGGCGGGCGCTTCTTCCGGGCCTACCTCGCCGATGGTATGCTCCACGACATGCTGCCCAACCAGCTCGTCATGTCGGATCGCAATGCAATGGCGTTCGGCATCGAGGCCCGCTTCCCATTCCTCGACCACGAGCTGGTCGACTGGTGTAGCCATCTCCCGGACGAGATCCTCATTCGGGACGGCTGGCAGAAATGGCCGCTACGCAAGGCGATGGACGGCATCATCCCGCGAGACGTGCAATGGCGCGGCGACAAGGTCGGCTTTGCCGCGCCCCAGGATCGGTGGCTGCGCGGCGCGCTGAAGGACTGGGCCCATGAACTGCTGTTCGCCGGTCCCATCGTGGAGCAGGCGACCTACGATCGCGACGCGATCGAGACCGCATGGCAACGGCACCAGACCGGGGCCGATACCTCCTGGTATCTATGGCGCTGGATCAGCGCGAGCGAGTGGCTTAGGCTCGGTCGCGACGATGTCTGGCGCGACGGCTTCGACAATGACGATGCGCCCTCCAGCGACCCCATGCAGGTTGTCTGCGCGTGATTACAATCATTGACTATAAGATGGGGAATCTCGGCTCGATCCTCAACATGTTCAGGCGTCTGGGGATCGAAGCCAAGCTGACCGACAAGCATGAGGACATCGCCAAAGCCGACAAGCTGCTGCTGCCGGGCGTCGGCAATTTTTCGCGCTGCGCCGGCAATGTCGCTCAGATGGGATTGCGTTCGCTGCTCCGCGACAAAGTCCTCAAGAGCGGTACACCGCTGCTTGGCATCTGCATGGGTATGCAGTTACTCGGCAACGACAGCGAGGAGGGTCCCGGCGAAGGCCTTGGGCTGATCGCGGCGAGCAGCATCAAGTTTCGCCTGCAGCCCGGCGAAACCGGGCAGAAGCCGCCGACCGTCCCTCATATGGGATGGAACCATGTCGCGGCGGCCAAAGAGCACCCGGTTCTGACGGGGTTGGAAATGCCTCGCTTCTATTTCGTGCATTCGTACTGGGTCGATTGCGCCTCGCGCCAGGACGTCCTGCTGGAGTCCTCCTATGGCGGCTGCCGGTTTAATGCAGGGATCGCCAACGGCACGGTCATCGGCGTCCAGTTCCATCCCGAGAAAAGCCACCGTTACGGCATGCAGCTCCTGTCCAATTTCGCTGCATGGCGTCCCTAATGTCCGACCCGACCGGTCTTCCCCCGCTTCAGCTCCCCCCGATGCGCCCGCGCGTCATCCCGGTCCTGCTGATCAAGGATGGACTTCTGTACAAGCCGCAGGGCTTCCGTGCGCCGCGCTACGTCGGCGACCCGCGCGTGGCCGTGAAGATTTTCAACGACAAGGGCGCCGACGAACTCGTCCTGCTCGACATGAGCGCGACGCCCCAGCGCCGCGAACCGGATTACGCGCTGATCGAGGAAATCGTCAGCGAGAGCTTCATGCCGATCGGCTATGGCGGCGGGATCCGCTCGGTCGAACACGCCGCCCGACTTGCGTCGCTCGGCGTCGAAAAGGCGATCATCAACACCGCAGCCGTGGAGAGCCCGGCACTGATCGAGGAGGTATCCGCCCTCCTCGGCGCCTCCAGCACCGTGGTCTGCATCGACGCCAAGCGCAATCTGCTAGGAAACTACAAGGTCTTCACGCAGAACGGCACGCGCGCAACCGGCATGGACCCGCTGGCAATCGCCAAGGAGAGCGTGCGGCGCGGCGCCGGCGAGATCATCATCCAGGACATGAAGCGTGAAGGCTCGCTCGCGGGCTATAATCTCCCGCTGATCAAGGCCGTTGCCGACGCGGTCGATGTTCCCGTGGTCGCGCTCGGCGGCGCTGGCAGGCCGGAGGATTTCAGGATGGCAGTCGAGGCCGGTGCGGCCGCGGCGGCCGCCGGCAGCATGTTCGTCTTCCAGGGAACACATCGGGCGGTGCTGATCACCTACCCGACGCAAAACGTGCTGGACGACGTGTTCAGGCTCGGCTGACCACGTCGTCGTAGAGACCGACGAGCCGGGAGCGCTCGACATCCCAATTGAGCTCCCGGGCGGCCTCGAGGCTACGCCGCTTCAGCGTCTCGATCCGGGCGGCATCGAGACCGTTCACGGCAGCAGCGATCGCCTCCGGCGTCAGGCTCTCGGTCAGGACCCCGAAGCCGTGGCGCTCGACGAGGGCTCTCATATCGGGCAGATCCGACACGATCAGCGCCAAGCCTGCCTGCACATACTCGAAGAACTTGTTCGGGAGCGCATAGAGATTGTGCTTCGAGCTGGGTGGCAGCGTGACGATCCCGATATCGGCTTCCGTCGCCCGTGCGACCAGCTCGACCATGGGCACCGGCGGATCCAACCGCACCCGGTCGCGGATCTTCAGCCGGTCGATCGTCTGCTCGATGAGGTCCAGATAGCTGCGCTCTCCGGGGCCGCGCAGCACGAACTCGAATTCGGGACGCCAGTGCGGCACGCTTTCGAGGCAAGCCTCGATGCCGCGATTGGGTGCGAGAATCCCGTGGAAAAGGACGGAACATCGGCCGCCGACCGCCCGAAATGGCACGTCGTGGCGATCGGGAACGTTCCTGATCTCCTGCAGCGCTTCAGGGAGCCCGTAGACGCGCGCGATATCCTGACCGATGCCGGCTGAAACCGCCGTCCTGACCCTAGCGCGGGCAAGTCCGGCACCCTCGACGGCGCGAACCAGGGGCACCCGCGTCAGCTTCCAAGCCAATCTATGGCCATATTCTTCGAGTGCATATTCATGGGTATCGTACCCGACGATACCGCCATGCCGATCCGCCAGAGCCATCGCGACCGGCAGCATATGCCAATCATTGGCCAGATATACCGCCGCCTTCACGTCACGAGCCGCGGCATAGAGTGGAGCAATATGCGGGCGTCGCAAGTAATAAGCAGCGGCTTGGCCGGGGGCCATCCGGAACGAGGCCAGCCTGACATATTCCGGCAGCTTCAACAGGCGCAAAGCCAGGCGCCAGCAAGGCTGGACGAGCCGACGCAATGCGCCCGGCATGCGCGCTGCCAGCGCCCTGGCCCTGGGCGTGACCGCCTCGGTGGCGGCGCTCTGCTGCCGGCCTCCGCCAGGTGTTCTGATGGTCCAGGATGGTGCCGGAGACGCTCCTCCATCCAATCCGACGGCCGTCACCTGCCAGCCTGCGTCCGCAAATGCATCACCCTGGCGCCTCACGCGCGGATCGTCCGCGATAGCGGAAAGCGACAGGATGCAGATGGAACGCTCGGTCATAATCGGAACAAAGCTCGGAAACCCGGAGTTTTGACATGGCCGATTTTCTCCGCCATGTCACGCGAACCGCGCGCTCAGATGTATGGACAATTCCCGTGACGAAAACGTCGACCTATGTTCGCGAAACGGCGATCAACGCTCTCGACAAATTTTTCGCGGCTCATGTGAACCGTTCAATCGGAGAGAATTATAAGCCGCCGCGCCAGCGGCCGGGCGAGCAATCTTCGACGCGCTACCAGATCTGCTCCCGATGCATCATGGATACGTCTGACCCCGAAATTTCGTTTGATGAAAACGGTGTCTGCAATCACTGCATCTCCTACGACGCCACGATCGAGCAATATGTAAAACGTGGACCGGACGGCTGGGCCGAGCTGGAAGCGATCGCGCAGCGTATCCGCGACGAAGGCCGCGGCAAGAAATACGACTGCATCATCGGCCTCAGCGGCGGCGTCGATTCGACCTATGTCGCCTATGTCGTGGTGAAGAAGCTCGGCCTTCGTCCACTCGCCATCCATCTGGACAATGGCTGGAATACCGAGATCGCCGTCAGCAACATCGAGAACGTCGTCACGAAGCTCGGCATCGATCTCTATACCGAGGTGCTGAACTGGGAGGAATTCCGGGGCCTGCAGGCCGCCTTCGTCCGCTCTGGCGTTCCTGATTGCGAGATTCCGACCGATCACGCGATCACCGCCGTGCTCTATCGCGTGGCGATGGAGCAGGGTGTCCGCTTCATCATGGGCGGCTCGAACTATGCGACGGAGCAGATGGTTCCGCGCACCTGGTCGGACGGGCATTCGGACTGGCGCTATATCCGCACCATCGGGGAAAAGTTCGGAGCCGGCCCGCTTCGCACCTATCCGCACTACACGTTCTTCGACTACGCCGTGCTCTGGCCGGCGATCAAGCACATGGAGATGGTCTATGTGCTCAACTACTTCGAATACAACAAGTTCGAGGCTCTCGACCTGATGAAGTCGGAGCTCGGCTGGGTCTCCTACGGCGACAAGCACCACGAGTCGATCTACACGCGTTTCTACCAGACGCAGTATCTCTTCACGAAATTCGGCGCCGACAAGCGACGGCCGCATCTGTCCTGCCTGATCAACGACCACCGCATGACGCGAGACGAGGCGCTTGCCGCGATCCAGAAGCCGCCCATCGCCGAGGAGCAGGCCAAGATTGACCGGCAATTCGTGCTCAAGAAACTCGGCATTTCGGACGCGGAATATGAAGATTTGTTGAAGACCCCCCCGATCTCCTTGTGGGACTTCGATACCGACACGAAGTATCGACCGCGGTATTACTATCCGGCTCTCCGCTTGGCAAAGGTTGTGCAAAGCCCCGTCGCAAGTTTGAAGGGATGGTTCGTCCCCCGCGCACGCGGTGCCGTGCGGCTGCTCCGACGCAAGCTCGGTGGTGCATGACGCAGCAACCGTCTTCCGAGCATTCCGGCGCTGCGGACGCGTCCCTTGTCGTAGAGCCCAAAGCCCGAACCCAACGGGTCTGCATCATCTCGCTCACGTCCGTAGTCCAGGAGCCACGGGTTCTACGTCAGATCAGCGCCTTCCTGGAAAAGGGCTGGCTGGTGACCGTGGTCGGATACAGCCACGGCAAGCAGCCCCCAGACACATGGGACTTCATCGAAGCCGACCTCAAGCTTCTGCCGGATCGCTCCGGTCGCGTAAGACCGCCGGAAACCCGCAGAATCCGGCAAATGGTCCTCTCGGATCCCCTAGCAGCAGCACGCCGCATTTCGGAAATCCTCGTCGCTCATGCGAGGAGGGCTGTGCCGAAGCTGCGCGTGAGGTTGCCCCTAGCCTCG
Source organism: Allobosea sp. (assembly GCF_017308015.1). Taxonomy (GTDB): domain Bacteria; phylum Pseudomonadota; class Alphaproteobacteria; order Rhizobiales; family Beijerinckiaceae; genus Allobosea. Next base: position 85,713 of record NZ_JAFKFW010000011.1, on the reverse strand, counting down.
CCCATAGATCGTCCATGGTCATGGCGCGAGGCGCGAAAACATTTCTATCGCGACAAGGCGACGCGGAACCTGAAAAGGTACCTGATCGCGAAGGTTCCGCCGTGCGACCTCGTCATAGCGCATGACTATTTCACGTATATCCTGGCGGACGACGTCGCAAAACGACGCGGCGCGAGGCTTGGGCTCGATTGTCACGAATACGCGCTCCAGCAATATGATTACGCGAAAAATCCGGACCATGATGCGCGGAATTACTGGTTGACCGTGACACGGCCTTATGTCGATGCGTTGCAGCGCCATTGTTTCAACAGCGCGAACGTCGTCAGTACAGTATGCGACGGGATTGCCGACCTTCTGACCGCAGATTACAAGCTTGCGCAGCGGCCGGTCGTCGTCAGATCGACACCCTTCTACGAGCGGATGCCCTTCAGGCCCTGCGGCGAGACAATCGAGATCGTCTATCACGGGCTGATCACTCCCACTCGCAATCTCGATATCGCCGTGCGAGCACTGGTCTTGTGCCGCGAAGAATTCCAACTGACGATGCGCGGGCCTGCCGATCCAAACTACGATCGGGAGTTGCTGGACCTCGCCAAGCAGCTCGGCGTGGCGCATCGGTTCACGATCGCGCCTCCCGTGCCGTTCGCGGACCTCGTAGCATCGGCCAACCAGGCCGATATCGGCTATTTTGCCTTCGACGTCTTTTCCAATCAGCGAAAGTACACTCTCCCGAACAAATTCTTTGAATACATCATGTCGGGCCTGGCCCTAGTCGTGATGGATGTCCCCGAGCTTTCAAAAATCATCCGAAAGCATAAGAACGGCAAGCTTGTTGCGGAATTCGATGCCGAAACGATAGCCAATTCGATAAACAGCCTTACGCGTTGTGATATCGAAGAGATGAAGCGGAACTCTCTCAAAGCGGCAGAAAGCCTTTGCTGGGAGGTTGAGCAGAAGGTCTTCCTCGAAGGATACCGGATATCCTGAATTTGCAGGGTTACTGTCACCCTTCAGGCACCAGACAACCCCGACCCCGTATCACCTCCATCGCGCTGTGCATTTTCACCTGCTGTCACGGCAGCCGGCCTATGCCAGATTGCTCCATCACTGCCGGAGCATCGGGCAGGCTTGCAACTCAACGCAGGAACCCCAATGCCCGACCTCGCCTCCACCGACCGCCGCCTGATCGGCAGCTTCGACTATGTCGTGATCGGCGCGGGCTCGGCCGGCTGCGTCGTCGCCAACCGGTTGGCGGCCGATCCCAATATCAAAGTGCTCGTGCTCGAAGCCGGCGGCATGGACGACTGGATCTGGTTCCACATTCCGGTCGGTTATCTTTTCGCCATCGGCAATCCCCGTGCCGACTGGCTGTTCCAGACCGAGCCGCAAGCCGGGCTCGGCGGGCGGGTTCTCGCCTATCCGCGGGGCAAGGTCGTGGGCGGCTCATCCGCGATCAACGCCATGGTCTATATGCGCGGCCAGGCGGCCGACTATGAAGGCTGGCGCCAGCGCGGCCTCGCCGGCTGGGGCTGGGACGACGTGCTGCCCTATTTCCTGAAGCATGAGGACCATATCGCGCCGCCGCCGGGCGGGTTGCACAAGGCGGGCGGGGAGTGGCGCGTCGAGCATCCGCGCGTGCGCTGGGCGATCCTCGATGCGATCCGGGACGCTGCGGAAGCGGCCGGCATCGCCAAGATCCCGGACTTCAACACCGGCGACAACGAGGGCTCGTCCTATTTCCAGGTGAACCAGCGGCGTGGACGACGCTTGAGCGCCTACGGCGCCTTCCTGAAACCGCTGCTCCGGGAGAAAGAGCGCAGCAATCTCCGGCTGGAGACGCGCGTCCATGTCGAGCGCATCGTCTTCGAAGACGGGCGGGCCAAAGCCATCGAATTCACCCACGGGCTGGGTACGCCGAGCGAAGAGAAGCTTTTGGTCAAGGTCAGCGGCGAGGTCGTGCTTTCGGCCGGGGCCGTCGCCTCGCCGCTCCTGCTCGAACGCTCGGGCATCGGCGGCGGGGCGCGCCTGCAGAGCCTCGGCATCGAGACGCTGGTCGATGCGCCGGGCGTCGGCGAGAACCTGCAGGACCATCTTCAGATCAGGCCGGTCTACAAGGTCGAGGGCGTCAAGACGCTGAACAGCGACTATGCCAGGCTCTGGCGCCGGCCCCTGATGGCGCTGGAATGGGCAGCCTTGCGCACCGGCCCGCTGACCATGGCACCCTCACAGGTCGGCGCCTTCGCCAAGTCCTCACCCCAATACGCGACGGCGAACCTGCAATATCATTTCCAGCCGCTCTCGCTCGATAGCTGGGGCTCCGGGCTGCATCCGTTCGACGCCTTCACGGCAAGCGTCTGCAACCTCAGACCGACGAGCCGCGGCAGCGTCCATCTGCGCTCTGCCGATCCGCGCGACAATCCCGTGATCTCGCCGAATTATTTCGACACGGAAGAGGATCGGCAGGTCGCGATCGATGCAATGAAACTGACGCGCCGTATCGTCGCGCAGGCACCTCTCGCCCGCTTTCGGCCGGAGGAGTACACGCCCGGCGAGGCAACCCAGTCAGACGAAGCCTTGCTGGAGGCCGCCGCCAAGCTCGGCACCACGATCTTCCATCCCGTCGGCACGGCACGGATGGGCAGCGACGACGATCCCGGCGCTGTTCTCGACGAGCGGCTCAGGGTGCGCGGCGTCGAGGGCCTGCGCGTCATCGATGCTTCGGTGATGCCGACGATCACCTCCGGCAACACCGCCAATCCGACGATGATGATCGCCGAAAAGGGCGTGGCCATGCTGAAGGAAGACGCGCGCCGCTAGTACGGCCGCCGGAGCGCGCTGGCGAGGAGCGGCATGGAACGGCAGCGGCATGGAATTGCCGTAAATCCCCGCTTATGAATCACCCGCGATGACCGAGGAGCTTTCGCCTTCGCCTGCGCCGGAACGCGGTCCGCTGATGCGCGGACTGCTCGCGGTCTTGCGCGCCGTCATCACCGTCTTCGTCATTCTCGACGAACTCCTGCGGCCGCTCTACCGACCACTGCTGCGCCGGCTCGCGGACCTGCGCATCATGCGCCGGCTGGAGGAGACCGTCGCGGCCCTGCCCCGCGTCTTCGTTTTGCTGGCGCTGGCGATCCCTTTCGCCATTGCCGAGCCGCTGAAGCTGTTCGGCCTGCTGTTGTTCGCACGCGGGCAGTTCTGGGCGGGGCTCGTGGTGACCGCCTTCGCGCATCTGATGAGTTTCGTCTTCGTCGAGCGAATCTACGATGCCGGACGCGAGAAGCTTTTGAGCTACCGCTGGTTCGCCTGGATCATGGATCAGGTGGTGCGCGTGCGCGACCACATGCTCGGCTGGGTTCGGGCCACGGCGGCCTATGATCTGGCCATGCGCACACGCGACGCCGTGCGCAACTGGTGGCGGGCGGTTCGGGCCTAGACCGGGCGGCTGCGGGCAAGCAGCAAGAGCGCGCCGGCTGCGAGCGCCGAAAAGGCGATCAGAAGCAGCGTCGAAAGCATGACGCCGCCGCGCTCCAGCGCGACGGCGAAGGCGAGCGGTGCCGCCGCCTTGATGACCAGCCCGGGCGCCGAGAGCTTGCCCATGGTCGCTCCGAAGCCGACCGGGCCGAAGAGCTGAAGCGGGACGGTGCCGCGCACGATCGAGCTCAGCCCCACGCTGATGCCGAAGGCAACGGCAAAGAGCCCTGCGACGACCGGAAGCGCACCGCCCGCCAGCAGCAAAGCGAGACCCAATGGCATGAGCGAGGCCGAGGCCCAGGCGGTGGTCACCGGCGAGACGGCACGGCCGAACAGCATCTCGGCGAGGCGCCCGGCAACCTGCGAGGGGCCGAGCATCGCGCCGATGCCGACGGCGACCGCAGCGCTGAGCCCGAAGCCCTGGAGCAGCGTCAGCATATGCACCGCCATGGCCGAGACGGCGAAGCCCTGGAGCGAGAAGGCCAGCGCCAGCAGCAGGAAGGCGCGGCGACGGGTATCGCCCGTGAGATAGGCTGCCTCCGGCTCCTGCGAGCCGGAAGGGACAGCAGCGCCGGTCTCGGCGACCACCGGTCGCTTCACGCGCCCCGGCAGGAAAAAGAGATGAAGGGGCAGGCAGACCACGATCTGCGAAAGACCGTAGAGCCGGTAGACGCCGCGCCAGTCGAACATCCCGAGCAGGCTCGAGGTCAGCGGCCAGAACAGGGTCGAGGCGAAGCCGCCGATCAAGGTGAGCTGACTGATGGCGCGACGCGCCTGGCTGCCGCGGGCCTGGGTCAGTGCGGCGAAAGCGGCATCGTAGAACACCGCCGTCGTGACGGCCTGGAGTGCGACCATCGCCACCGTGTAGCTGACGATGCCACGCGCCTCGGCCAGCCCGAAAAGCGACAGGCCGGCCAGCGCGGAGCCGATGGTCATGACGAGCCGCGTGCCATAGCGATCGATCAGGCTGCCGGTGACAGGTGCGACGGCGCCGCCCAGCAGCAACCCGACAGCGAACCCGCCATAGGTCCATTCCGGCGCCCAGCCGAAATCGGCGGTCATGCGCGGCGCCAGAACGGTGAAGGCGTAGTAGAGCGCACCGTAGCCGAGCACCTGGGTAATGCCGAGCGCCGGGATCAGCGCTGGCCCACCCGGCCGAAAGAATCTGGGTGAAGCCATCGCCGCCACCTGCTCCGCTCAGACGATCTGATTGCGCAGACCCGTTTCCCCGCGTCCGAGACGCTCCAGATTGTCGAGAAGGATATCGATGACGTTGGCCTCATAGGCGCGCGTCTCTCCGGCACTGTGCGGCGTCACGATCACCTGCGGCATCCGCCAGAAGGGCGAGGTCGGCGGTAGCGGCTCATCATGGAAGCAGTCGAGCCCCGCGCCGGCGATGGCGCTGTTGCCGAGCGCATCGAGCAGGGCCATCTCATCGACGACACGGCCACGCGCGACATTGATCAGGAAAGCGGAAGGCTTCATCGCGCCGAGGATGCGGGCATCGATCAGGCCTTCGGTTTCGGGAGTCAGCGGACAGGTCAGGGCGACGAAATCGGCGTCGGCCACCGCCTCCGCGAGCTTGCCCGGATGGACGAGCGCCTCGACATGAGGCTGCGGCTCGGCGCTGCGGCGCACACCGATGACGCGCATGTCGAAGGCGCTCGCGAGCTTCGCCAACCGCAGGCCGATACGGCCGAGCCCGACGATGACCAGCGTCTTGCCGCCGAGTTCATCCTCCCGCTGCGCGGGATCGCCGATTATCCGACGCCAGAGCTGCTTCGCCTGGTTGTCGCGGGCGAAATGGAGTTGACGGGTCAGTGCCAGGATCAGCGACAGCGCATGCTCGGCAACCGCCCGCTCGTTGCTGCCCTGTGCGCTGGCGAGGCGGATGCCGCCTGCGCCGATCGCCGTCTTGTCGAACTGGTCTGTGCCGGCACTGACCGACTGAATGAGGCGCAGCTTGGGCAGACGCGGCAGCAGGTCATTGCGCCAGAGGCCGGAGATCACGAGCACGTCCGCCTCGGGCGCCTGCTCGCGCAGTTCGTCGAGGGTGCGGAGCTCGAAGCTCTTCACCGCACGGCCGCGCCTCAGGAACTCGTCCCGGAGCTGATAGGCGCTATGAGCGAAGCCGATCGTCAGCTCGCCTTCCGGCGGCAGGAATGCCATGCGGTGTCTCTCCCCGATTCCTTGAGCGGTCGACGTTAGCCCGCCCGCCGGCTCCTGTCCCCGCATGTGCCGCATGCAAGCTTCACGCTGGTGGCGATGCTTCCGGGGCGTGGAGAGTGAGCGCAGCGCGCAGGCGCGACCACGCGGGCTCGTCGCCCGGCAGGCCGAAGCGCAGGCGCTCGGGCGCATGCTGGAAGCGGCGGACATAGATGCCGTGCCGGCCGAGGCGGGCGAAGAGCGTTGCCGCTTGCGGCGTTTCGAGCAGGCGGAACAGAGTCGTGCCACCGACGATGCGGCCATGGGGCGCCAGCAGCGCGTCGAGACGGGCGGCATCGTGGGCCCGTTCCCGGCCGGTCCCCGCGAGCCAACCGGCATCCGACAAGGCCTGTGCACCGACATGAAGCGCGGGGCCGGCGACGGACCAGGGGCCTAACATCGCCTTGAGCCGCGCGATCGGCTCCGGCGCCCCGATGGCGAAGCCGAGGCGCAGGCCGGCGAGGCCATAGGTCTTGCCGAAGGAGCGCAGCACGATCGTGCCATCAGGCAGATCCGGCACGATGCTGGCTTCAGGCGTGAAATCCGCGAAAGCCTCGTCGACGACGAGCAGGCCGCCTCGGGCGGTGCAACCTGCGGCAAGACTCGCGAGTTCGGCTCGCGGCAACACGCGGCCGTCGGGATTGTTCGGATTGACCACGACGATGGTCGCGGCCGTTTCCGCAGGCACAGCGGTTTCGGTGACGGCATAACCAGCCTTGCGCCAGCCATGGCCGTGCTCGGCATAAGTCGGGCCGAGGATCGCGACCGGGCCGGCGGGTGCAAGGCGCGGCAGCAATTCGATCAGGCTCTGCGTGCCGGGCGCCGCCACGATGTCCACAAAAGCCGGCACGCGATAGGCGGCTCGGGCGGCGATGATCAGCGCCGCCTCGTCATCGGCACCGGGCAGACGCGTCCAGAGGCTTAACGGCAGCGCCGGAAGCGGATAGGGAATCGGATTGATCCCCGTGGAGAGATCGACCCAGGGCCCAGGCGCTTCCGGAAAGAGCGTGCGGGCCGTGGCGAGATCGCCGCCATGCCAGATACCGTCCTCAGCCACGACCCTGCCCCGCGCGCCCTGCATGAATCTCTCCGCCAGCCTGCCGCTGCTCGTGCTCGCGCTGACCATCGAGGCGGCATTCGGCTATCCCCAGCGCTTCTATGCCGCGATCGGCCATCCCGTCACCTGGATCGGGAGGCTGATCGGCACGCTTGACCGAAGGCTGAATCGCGAGACTGCCTCTTCCACGCAGCGAAAGGCGATGGGCGTGCTGGCGCTCCTGCTGCTGCTCGCCGCCGTCGCCGCGCTGTCGGCGCTGGCCCAGCGCCTGTGCCTGTCGTTCGGGCCGCTCGGCCTGATCCCGCTCGCACTGCTCGCCTCGACGCTGATCGCCCAGCGCAGCCTCTACGAGCATGTCGCCCGCGTCGCCGAGGGCCTGGAGCGGGACGGACTCGCAGGCGGGCGGCGCGCCGTCTCGATGATCGTCGGGCGCAATCCGCAGACGCTGGACGAGGCCGGCGTATCGCGCGCCGCCATCGAAAGCCTCGCCGAGAATTTTTCGGACGGCATCGTCGCGCCGGCCTTCTGGCTCGGCGTCGGCGGTTTGCCGGGCATCGCCGCCTACAAGGCAATCAACACGGCCGATTCGATGGTCGGCCACCGTACGCCGCGCCATCTGGCCTTTGGCTGGGCGGCAGCGCGGCTCGACGATCTCGTCAATCTGCCGGCCTCGCGCCTGACGGCACTGCTGCTGGTCGTCTCGGCGGCGCTCGACCGCAACGCGGATGCTGCCGGTGCCTGGGGGGCATTGCGGCGGGATGCCGGCAAGCACCGCTCGCCCAATGCCGGCTGGCCGGAAGCCGCGATGGCCGGGGCGCTGGAGTTGCGCCTGGCCGGACCGCGCATCTATGGCGAGACCCGCGTCGAGGATCACTGGATGGGCGATGGCCGGGCGGAGGCGAACGCGGCCGACATCCGCCGGGCGCTGGGCCTTTATCGGAAAGCGTGCGGGCTGTTATGGGCGCTGGCGCTCATAGGGGCGCTGGCGATGTGGGGCTAGCGCCCGCAAAGCGCTCGTCATTCTCGGGCGCAGCGCAGCGCAGATACGAGGGTCTCCTGCCGGAAGGTCGCCAGAGCCCTGTGGCGCGCCAGCTCTTCAGAACTCGATCCCTTGCTGCGCTTTCACCCCGGCCGTGAAATGGTGCTTCACCAAAGTCATCTCGGTGACGAGATCGGCCGCCTCGATCAGCTCCGGCTTGGCGTTGCGTCCGGTGACGACGATGTGGAGGTCAGGCCGGCGGGCGGTCAGCGTCGCGACCACTTCGGCCAGCGGCAGGTAGTCGTAGCGCAGGGCGATGTTGAGCTCGTCGAGCACAAGCAGACGGATATCCGGATCGGCCATCAGCTCCTTCGCCTTGGCGAAGGCGCGCTCGGCGGCGGCGATGTCGCGGGCCTTGTCCTGCGTCTCCCAGGTGAAGCCTTCGCCCATGCTGTGCCAACTCACCTGGTCGCCGAAGGCCTCCAGCGCCTTGCGCTCGCCGGTCGACCAGGCGCCCTTGATGAACTGCACCACGCCGATGCGCCAGCCATGGCCGAGCGCGCGCAGGATCAGCCCGAAGGCCGCCGTCGACTTGCCCTTGCCGGGGCCGGTATTGACGATCAGCAATCCCTTCTCGAGCGTCTTGGAAGCGACCTCGGCGTCCTGCACCGCCTTGCGCTTCTCCATCTTCGCCTTGTGGCGGGCGGCATCTTCGGTGTCCGTCATCATTTCACTCGCATCGGCAGTCCGGCGACCATGAAGACCACGCCGGCCGCACGCGCCGCAAGCGCCTGATGCAGCCGGCCGGCTTCGTCACGAAAGCGGCGGGCCAACGCATTCTCCGGCACGATGCCGAGGCCGACCTCGTTGCCGACCAACACGAGCGGCGCGGAGGCGCGCTCGCAGGCGGCGATCAGGGCCTCGCTCGCGGCGGCGGTATCGCGTTCCGCCAGAATCAGATTGGTCAGCCAGAGCGTCAGGCAATCGACCAGGATCGGCCGGCCCACCGGCTGGGCGGCGATAGCATCGGCCAGTTCGAGCGGCGCGTCCACTGTCTGCCAGCCGTCCGGGCGGCGGGCACGATGCTCGGCGATGCGCTCCCGCATCTCGTCGTCATAGGCCTGGGCGGTGGCGATATAGGTCCAGGGCGCCGGCAAGGACTCGATCAACGCCTCGGCATGGCGGCTCTTGCCGGACCGAGCGCCACCGAGGACGAGAGTGAGACGGGGCAGCTCCATTCGAAAGATCCTCTGCCGTCATGCTCGGGCGCGACCCGGGGCATCTCGATCCCAAGGAGGCACCGGAGCCCCTTCCTGCAAGGGATTCTCGGGGCGAGCCCGAGAATGGCGCCCTTGCGACGCGCACTGCATTGCACAGCGGCACGGCGATGGCTAATGATGATCGCCGACGGTGCCTCCGCAAGGAGGTGAAAAGGGAACGCGGTGCGGGCTTGTCTTGCCCAATGCCGCGGCTGCCCCCGCAACTGTAAGCGGATGTTCTTCGCCATCGGCCACTGGAGCTCGCTCCGGGAAGGCGGCAAGGGGCGCCAAATCCGCGAGCCAGGAGACCTGCCGTCGACCCGCAGAGATCCAACCGGCTGCCGGCGGGGCGGCCACGGAGAACGCCTATGAACACCGTTTCGGTTTCCACACCCACACTCAGCGTTTCGGAACGCGTCAAGGCGGTCGCGGCCGCGCTCGTGATCGGCCTCGCGCTGATCTACACGACCGGCTTCGCGGCCTCGACCGATGTCCACAACGCCGCGCACGACACCCGTCACGGCCTCGCCTTTCCCTGCCACTGAGGGAAAGCCATCATGGTCACGCGTGTTCTCACGGTCAGCATCCTGGCCGGGCTTCTGGCTGGCTTGATCGTCGCCGCCCTGCAGCATGTCACCACCACCCCGCTGATCCTCAAGGCCGAGACCTATGAGGCGGCGCTCGCGCTGAAGGCGCCGACGCTGGCCGCCTTCGACGGCGAAGCGAAGCTCATTCTCGCGCATGGACCGGCGGGTGATGCGCCCGGCCACGACCATGCCGAATGGAAACCGCAGGACGGCTTCCAGCGCACGCTCTTCACGGGCGCGGTGACGATCGCGACCGCGATCGGCTTCGCGGCGCTGCTGCTCGCCGGCATGATCGCGGCCGGCGATACGATCGACCAGAGCCGCGCGCTCGTCTGGGGTGCCTGCGGCTTCCTCGCTCTCGGGCTCGCACCGGCGATGGGTCTGGCGCCCGAACTGCCCGGTGCGGCTTCCGCCGCGCTGGAACAGCGCCAGTTTTGGTGGCTCTGGACCGCCATCGCCACAGCGGCCGGGCTCTTCCTGTTCCTGCGCTTCGATCAGCCCTGGCTCAAGCTTGCCGCCGTCGTCCTGATCCTGCTGCCGCATGTCGTCGGCGCCCCGCATCCGGCCGCGCCGGAGAGCAAGGTTCCGGCCGAGGTCGCCGCGCATTTCGCGTCGCTCTCGCTCGGCATCCAGGCGGCGCTCTGGCTCGCCACCGCCTTCATGGTCGGCGTGCTCTGGCCCTGGGCGAGCCGTCGGGCCGCGCAAGCCTGAAGGCAAGCCAATGTCCGGGGGCGACCTCACCATCCATGTCTGCACGGCCTGCCGCCGCGCCCGCGCCGATCTCCCGGAAGGTTACGACCAGCCGGGACTGGCGCTGGCGGAGCGGCTCACCGCCGAGCTCAAAGCCAAGGGCAGCACGATCCCCGTGCTGCCCGTCGAGTGCCTCTGCGTCTGCAAGCGGCCCTGCACCATCGCGCTCAGCGCCGACGGCAAATGGACCTATCTGATCGGCGATCTCGACCCCGACACCCATCTCGACGAGATCGTCGGCGCCGCGGAGGCCTATGCCGCCAGCGCCAACGGCATCGTTCCCTGGAAAGAGCGGCCGCAGTCCTTCCGCAAGGGCGTGGTCGCGCGCGTGCCGCCTTTGCCAGCGCGCCAGCAAGGATGACATCATGAATGCTCCGCAGACCGCCAATCTGGGCAAGACGCCCTGCACGATCATCACCGGCTTCCTCGGCGCCGGAAAGACGACGCTGGTGCGCCACCTCCTCGAGAACGCGCAGGGCAAGAAGCTCGCCGTGCTCGTCAACGAGTTCGGCGACCTCGGCTTCGACGGCGAATTCCTGAAGGGCTGCGGCATCGCCGGCTGCAGCGACGAGGACGTGGTCGAGCTGCCGAACGGCTGCATCTGCTGCACCGTCGCCGACGATTTCGTGCCGGCACTGGAGAAGCTGCTGAACCGCCCGAACCCGCCCGAGCACATCCTGATCGAGACCTCCGGCCTCGCCCTGCCGAAACCGCTCGTCACGGCGTTCAACTGGCCGGCGATCCGCTCTCGCGTCACCGTCGACGGCGTCATCGCCGTAGTCGACGGCCCGGCCGTGGCCGAGGGCCAGTTCGCGGATGATCCGGAAGCGCTCGCGGCGCAGAAGGCGGCCGACGCCTCCGTCGATCACGACAATCCGCTGGAAGAGGTGTTCGAGGACCAGATCCTCTGCGCCGACCTGATCCTGCTCAACAAGAGCGACCTCGTCGACGAGGCCGGCCGCGCGCGGGTCAAGGCCGAGATCGCCGAGCACCTGCCCAAGGCGATCAAGATCGTCGAGACGGCCCATGGCAAGGTCGAGCCGGCGCTGATCGTGGGCCTCGGCGCCGCCGCCGAGAACGATCTCGCCGCCCGCCCCTCGCATCATGGCGAAGGCGAGCACGATCACGACCATGACGACTTCGACTCGGTCGCCGTGCCGCTGCCGGCCGGTCTCTCGCCGGAAGAACTGACGGCGCGCGTCGCCAAGGCTGCCGAAGCCGAAGGCGTCCTGCGGCTCAAGGGCTTCACCGCCGTGACGGGCAAGCCGATGCGGCTCGTCGTGCAGGGCGTCGGCCGCCGCGTCGGGCATCATTTCGACCGGGCCTGGGGCGCGAGCGAGCCACGCGACGGCCGCCTCACCGTGATCGGCCTCAAGGGCTTCGACCTCAAGGCCGTGGAAGCGGCTCTCGCGGGGGCGTAACATCGGCCGATGCACCTTCTCCCGACCAGCGAGATCAGGCTCGACGACGGCGAGGACGCCGTCGATCTCGCCTTGCCGCCGGGAGACGTGCTCGTCCTGTCCTTCACCGACAGCGACCTTTCGGCGCTGGCGGTGGCGGCAGGCGGCAGCAATCTGTCGGTGCGGCTCGCGCCGCTCCGACGCCTGAAGCATCCGCTCTCGATTGATTTCCTCATCGAGAAGACGGCGGCGCAATGCCGCTTCGTGCTGGTGCGCTGCCTCGGCGGGCTGGATTACTGGCGCTACGGCATCGAGCAGCTCGGTATCGCCTGCCGCGAGCGCAGCATTCCGCTCGTGATCCTCCCCGGAGACAAGCGGGACGATCCTCGGCTTGGCGAGCATGCGACGGTGCCGGCGGAATTCACGGCAGAGCTGCAGGCCTACTTCCAGGCGGGCGGCGGTGCCGAGAACATGCGGCGACTCTTGCGGCGGATCGAAGGATATCAGGCGGATAAGCCTGAGCGGAACGATACGGACCTCGCTCCCGTCCCGCTGCCATCCTTCTTCGCGCTTGGCGCCGGTGGTCGTCCCCTGCCCTGGCGCGCAGCACTCGCCACCCTGCCCCGCGATCGCGCACTCGTCCCGATCCTGCTCTACCGCTCCGGCGTCGCAGCGGGCGACACCGCCATGGGTGAAGCGATTGCCACCACGCTGACCGCACGCGGCCTCGCACCCTTGCCGCTCGCGCTGACCAGCCTGAAAGACCCCGCCGTCACCACCGAGCTCGCGGCGCTGCTTGCGATCCCGAAGCCCGCGCTGATCATCACCACCACCGCCTTCTCCGCCCGCGAAGGCGCGGATTTCGTGCTCGACGGCGCCGATTGCCCGATCCTGCAGGCGGTGCCGGTCGGCAGCCCCCGCGAGGCCTGGGAGGCATCGCCGCGCGGGCTATCGGCCGCCGATCTCGCCATGCAGGTGGCGCTGCCGGAATTCGACGGGCGCATCGGTGCGATCCCCGTTGCCTTCAAGGCGGACGAGACCGGCCCGGCGGCCGGCCTGTCCATCCGCCGGCTCGTGCCCGATGCGGAGGGCATTGCCGGGCTGGCCGATCTGGCGGCGGGCTGGGTCGCATTGGCGCGCAAACCGGCCGCCGGGCGCCGGCTGGCACTGGTGATGTCGGATTATCCCGCGCGCGGCGGACGTGCCGGCTTCGCCGTCGGGCTCGACACGCCGGCGAGCGTGACGGCGATCCGGGAGTTGCTGGATAATGCCGGCTACACGCTCGATGCCCCCCACCTGAATGGCCAGGCTTTGATGGCTGCCCTGACGACGGGTCCTGCAGAGCTGAGCATTCCGCTCGCGACCTACCGAGACTGGTTCGACACCATTCCTGCCGCGGCCCGTGAGACCCTTCTTGCCAGCCACGGCGCGCCGGAGACCGACCCCGCCTGCCGCGACGGCGCCTTCCATTTCCGCGCCGTGCGCTGCGGCCACCTTACCGTCGCCCTGCAGCCGCCACGCGACGCCACGCCCGACCGCAAGGCACGCTATCACGACCCCGACGCGCCGCCGGGTCATGGCTACCTCGCGTTCTACCTCGCGCTGCGTGAGGCGGAAGCCATCGATGCGCTGATCCATCTGGGCACGCATGGCACAACGGAATGGCTGCCGGGCAAGGCGGTGGCGCTCTCGGCGGCCTGCTGGCCCCGCCTCGCCGTCGGCGGGTTGCCGATGATCTATCCATACGTCGTCGACGATCCCGGCGAGGCCGCGCCGGCCAAGCGGCGGCTCTCGGCCGTCACGCTCGGCCATCTGCCGCCGCCTCTAGCCGAGACGGAAGCCGCCGGCGAAACCGCCTTGCTGCGCGACCTCGTCGAGGAGTTTTCGCAGGCTCAGGTGCTCGATCCGCGCCGGGCAGATGTCGTCGCCAGCGAAATCCGGGCGCGGGCCGAGGCGAGCGGGCTCGCTGCCTCCTGCGGCGTCGCCGCCGATACCGAGATGAACGAGGCGTTGACGCGTCTCGACGCGCATCTCTGCGACATCGCCGAATTGCCCTTCCGCGACGGGCTGCATGTCTTCGGCCGTTCCGAGATCGATCTAGAATCCGCCCGCAACGAGCGCGAAAACCTTCTCGCCGCGCTCGATGGTCGTTTCGTCGCGCCCGGCCCGGCAGGCGCTCCGCATCGTGGCCGGCCCGACGTGCTGCCGACCGGGCGCAACCTCTCGACGCTCGATCCCCGCGCCATCCCGACACGTGCCGCTGCGCGATTGGGTCGACTGGCGGCGCAGGCGGTGGTCTCGCGCCATCTCCAGGATCACGGCGACTATCCCCGCCGGATCGTCATGGACCTGTGGGCTTCGCCGACGCTCCGCTCCGGAGGCGAAGATATCGCGCACGCGCTGGCACTGATGGGCATCGAGCCGATCTGGGACAATGCTTCGACCCGCGTCACGGGCTTCAGCGTCGTGCCGCAGCCGAAGCTCTCCTATCCGCGTCTCGACGTGACGTTGCGCATTTCCGGCACCTTCCGCGACACGTTTCCGGGCCAGATCGCGCTTCTCGACCAGGCCGCGCGGGCCGTGGCTGCGCTGGACGAGACGGATGACTGGAACGAGCCCGCCGCCGCCCGCCGCCGCGGCGAGCACGGAGCGCGCATCTTCGGCGCCGCGCCCGGCCGCTATGGCGCGGCGATGGCCGACCGTGCCCTCGACGGCAACTGGACGCACCGCGAGGAATTGGGTGCCGCCTATCTCGCGGCGTCGGACCATGCCTATGGCGGGGCGGAAGGCACGGCTGCGATCGATGCAGGCTTTGCCGATCGCATCCGCGTCTCCGACGCCTTCATCCATGTAAGCGACACGGCGGGGCGCGACATCCTCGAAGCCAGCAGCGCCGCCGACGTCATCGGCGGACTTGCAGCGGCAGCGAAGGCGCTCGGCACCGATCCTGCGCTCTACAGCCTCGACAGCTCGAACCCGGAGGCGCCGAAGGCCCGCACGCTCGCCGAGGACATCGCCCGCATCGTCCATGGCCGGTTAACGCATCCGCGCTGGATCGCCGCGCAGCTCGCCCATGGCTGGCGCGGCGCGGCGGAACTGGCGGAAGCAGTCGACACGCTCTTCGTCTTCGCCGCCAGCACGGATGCGGTCGCCGACGGGCTGTTCGACGCGGTGTTCCAGGCCTATTGCGCCGATCCCCAGGTCTGGGCGGCGCTGGAAGCCGCCAACGCGCCCGCCGCCACCTCGATCCGTTCGCGGCTGACAGACGCGGCCCGGCGAGGTCTCTGGACCAGCCGGCGCAATTCCGTCGGCGCCTTCCTCGCGCGGGAAGCGGCGGAATGAGCGCGCTGTCACAGGAAGCATTGCGGCGCGGCTGGTGCCCGAGCACGCTGAAACCGATGGAAACCGGGGACGGCTGGCTGGTGCGGCTGCATCCGCCCGGCGCGACGCTGACGCCTGTGCAGTTGCAACGGATCGCGGCGCTGGCGGCCGAGCATGGCAACGGGCTCATCGAGATTTCCGCCCGCGCCAATCTGCAGATCCGCGGCGTGACGGCGGAGAGCCATCCGAAGCTCGTCGAACGGCTGCTGACGGAGCAGCTCGTCGACGAACATGAAGGCGACGGGCCGCAGCGCGTGACGCTGGTCTCGCCGCTGGCGGGACGAGATCCGACCGGCCTGATCGACGCCGCCGCTCTGGTTGCGCTGATCGAGCCGCGCGCCCGCACCGTTGATGGCCTGCCGGCCAAGCTCGGCATCGTCGTGGACGATGGCGGCGCACAGGCTCTCGATGGTTTTTCCGGGGATATCCGGCTGGTCGGGATGGACGCCAGGAGCGCAGTCTTGTGTCTCGCTGATCGTCTCTGGCTTGGCCCTATCCCGGTCACCGAAGCCGCGCCAACCGTGGCAGCGATCCTCCGTGACTTTGCCGCACTGCGAGCCGCCGCACCGGATCAGATCCGCCGCCTGCGCGACCTGTCATCCGAAGCCTTGGCGAGCCTGAGCACCCTGCCCGAAGCCGCCGCTCCGGCGCCCCGGATGCCACCCCGACGCGCCGGGCTGTTCGCGCTGGAAAACGATCGGTTCGCTACGCTCGTCGGCCTGCCCTTCGGCCGTTGCGATGCGGAGACGCTCGACAGGCTCGGCGCCGCACTGGCAAAGGCCGACATCCGGCTTTCGCCGTGGCGCGGGCTTGCCTTCCGCGATCTCGATCGCACCGGAGCAGAGGCACTGCTGCGGCTGGCCGGCGATCTCGGCCTCATCACGCAGGACGACGATCCTCGCCTCTCGGTGCAGGCTTGCGCCGGCAGCCCCTCCTGCTCGCGCGCCGAGGCACCGACCATGACCGATGCGGCGGCGCTTGCCGCGGCCGCCGCCAGCCTGCTCGTACAGGGCGTGACGCTGCATGTCTCCGGCTGCGTCAAGGCCTGCGCTCACCCGACAGCCGCCGATCTCACGCTGGTGGGGCGGGACGGGAACTACGATATCGTGCCGGGCGGGACGACGCGGGACAAGCCGCTCGCGACGCTTGACCTTTCGGCGCTGCTCACGCGATTGCAGCCCGGACAGGATATTCACGCCCGGCTGGTGAAGGCCGGGCGTTCAATGGGATCGCAGGGTTGAGCAAGGCATACGACTATATCCGGGACGGCGCGGCGATCTACGAGCGCTCCTTCGCCATCATCCGCGCCGAGGCCGACCTCGCCCGCTTCAGCGGGGCGGCCGAGCGCGTCGTCGTCCGCATGATCCATGCCTGCGGCATGACCGACCTGCCCAAGGACGTCGAGATATCAGCCGGTTTCGCGGAGGCCGCGCAGGCCGCGCTCAAGGCCGGCGCGCCGATCCTCTGCGACGCCAAGATGGTGGCGAATGGCGTGACCCGCGCGCGCCTGCCGGCGAATAACGAGGTTCTCTGCACGCTCGACGATCCGCAGGTTCCGGCTCTGGCGGCGCAGATGGGCACGACCCGCTCCGCTGCCGCGATGGAACTCTGGAAGCCCCGGCTTGCCGGCGCCGTGGTGGTGATCGGCAATGCACCGACCTCGCTCTTCCGCCTGCTCGAAATGCTCGACGCCGGGGCGCCGAAGCCTGCCGCCGTGATCGGCATCCCCGTCGGCTTCGTCGGCGCGGCGGAATCGAAGGAAGCGCTGGCAAACGATGGGCGCGTGCCTTTCGTCGTCGTGCATGGGCGCCGCGGCGGCTCGGCCATGGCGGCGGCGGCCGTCAATGCGCTGGCGCAGGACAAGGAATAGGCGATGAGCGGGACGAACAGGACCCTGCTCTACGGCGTCGGCCTCGGGCCGGGCGCTCCGGACCTGATGACCGTCAGGGCGCGCGAGATCATCACCACGGCCGACCGTCTCGTGCATTTCTGCAAGCGCGGCAGGCGCGGCAACGCCCGCGGCACGGCGGACGCGATCATCGCGCCTGATCCGGCCCGCGAGATCGAGCTCGCCTTCCCGGTAACGATCGAGGCCAGCGTCGGCGAGCCCGATTACGACGGCCCGATTGCGGCCTTCTACGAGGAGGCGGCCGAGCGGCTGGCCGTCGAGATGCAGGCCGGGCGGACGCTCGCCGTGCTCTGCGACGGCGATCCGTTCTTCTATGGCTCCTTCATGCATCTGTGGCGTCGGCTCAGCCACCGCTTCCCGACCGAGGTGGTGCCCGGCGTCACCGGGATGACCGGCGCCTGGGGCGAGGCCGGCGCGCCGATCACCTGGGGCGACGACGTGATGACCGTGCTGCCCGGCACGCTGTCGGAGGCGGAACTGGCGCGCCGGTTGGCTGATACCGACGCAGCCGTGATCATGAAGCTCGGCCGCAACCTGCCGAAGGTGCGCCGCGCGCTCGTGGCCGCCGGGCTGGAAGGGCGCGCGATCTATGTCGAGCGCGCGACCATGGCCCGGCAGGTCGTGGCGCGCCTCGCCGACAAGACCGATGACGAGGCGCCCTATTTCGCAATGGTGCTCGTGCCGGGCGAGGGGCGGCGGCTGTGAATTCGGTCCGACGTCTCTTTCCGTCTCTCCGCCGTCATCCCGGACAAGCCGCGAAGCGGCACCGATCCGGGATCCATGCCGGAGCGCTTCCGACGAGGGTTCAGGCATGGATCCCGGATCTTCGCTTCGCTACGTCCGGGATGACGGCGCGGGGAGAAGGCCCGGCACAAAGAGCGGGGCGGCTGCTGTGACGGGCTCGCTCACCATCGTCGGACTCGGACCCGGCACTGCGGGGTGGATCACGCCGGCCGCACAGGCCGCGCTCGATGCCGCGACCGATCTCGTCGGCTACGGCCCCTATGTCGACCGCGTGCCCGAGCGGACCGGATTGACCAAGCACGCCTCCGACAATCGCGTCGAGGTCGAGCGTGCCTCGCACGCGCTGCAAATGGCGTCGGAAGGCCGGACGGTCGCGGTGGTCTCGGGCGGCGATCCCGGCGTCTTCGCGATGGCGGCAGCGGTGTTCGAGGCGCTGGAAGCCGGACCAGCCACATGGCGTGCACTTCCGATCACGGTCGAGCCCGGCATCACCGCGATGCTGGCGGCAGCGGCCCGGGCCGGTGCCCCACTCGGCGGCGATTTCTGCGCGATCTCGCTCTCGGACAACCTGAAGCCCTGGGAGGTGGTGACGGCACGGCTTGAAGCGGTGCTCGCAGCCGATCTGGTGATCTGCCTCTACAACCCGATCTCGAAAGCGCGGCCCTGGCAGCTCGGCAAGGCGCTGGATCTGGCGGCCAAGCACCGTGCGGTGACAACGCCGGTGCTGTTCGCCCGCGCCGTCGGGCGGCCGGACGAAAGCCTGCGCATTCTGACGCTGGCGGAAGCCGTGGCGGCTGCCGGCACCGCGGACATGGCGACGCTGGTGATGATCGGAGCGTCGAGCACGCGCCTGATCGCGCGCGAGGGCGCTGCGCCTTACCTCTACACGCCGCGTTCGGTCGCGAAGATGCCCTGCGCCACCAGCCAGGGCAGGACCTGATCGATATGATCGACGGTCTCGACATCGGGCTTGGGCGGGCGCTCCACCATCACGACCGGCAGGGAGAGCCGGCGCGCCGCTACGAGCTTGCCGACCGTAGCCGGGCCGCCCGAGTTCTTGCTGACCAGGATCTCGACGCCCTCGCGGCGCATCAGATCCTCCTCGTCGTCGGCATCGAAGGGCCCGCGCTGCTGGATGACGTCGACATGCGGCACGGGCAGGCGGTCGCCGATCGGCTCGATGGCGCGCACGAGATAGCGATGCTGGGGGGCATCGGCGAAGGCCGGAAGTTCGAGCCGGCCGACCGTCAGGAAGACACGCCGCGGCTCGTCACCCAGCGCCTGCGCGGCGGCCTCGATGTCCGGCACGGATTTCCAGCGATCGCCGGCGCGAGGCTTCCAGGACTCGCGCCGGATCGCCAGCAGCGGCACACCTTCGGCCTTGCAGGCATGCTCTGCATGGAAGGGCATGATCGCGGCGAAGGGGTGCGTGGCGTCGACGACGGCGACGATGCCTTCCTCGACCAGATAGCGCCTGAGACCCTCGACACCGCCGAAGCCGCCGGTGCGGACCGGCAGATTGGTCGGACGGGGATCGACGGTATGGCCCGCCAGCGAGATAATGGCACGGATGTCGGGAGCCTGATCAGCCAGATGCTGGTCAAGCGCAGCAGCTTCGCTCGTTCCGCCGAGGATGAGGACGGTCATGTCGCCAGTTTTGCGTGAATCGGATGTTCTGTCGAGCCGCGAGACGCCAGCGCCCTGGCTTTCGCTGATCGGCCTCGGCGAGGATGGAGCCTCCGGGCTCTGCCGGGAGGCCTTGGCGGCTCTGAACGACGCAGAGATCGTCTTCGGCGGCGAGCGGCATATCGCGCTGGTCGGTTCCGTTCCGGGTGAACTACGCCCCTGGCCGCAGCCCTTCCGCAACGCGCTGCCGCAGATTCTCCGAGAGCGCGGCCGCAAGGTCTGCGTGCTCGCGACCAGCGATCCGTTCCATTACGGCATCGGCAACAGCATCAGCCGCGCGATTCCGGCCGAAGAAATGCGGATCATCCCGCAGCTCTCGTCTTTTTCGATGGCCTGCACGCGGATGCGCTGGCCGCAGGAGGAATGCACGCTGGTCTCGCTGCACGGCCGCACGCTCTACCGGATCGTGCCGCATCTCCAGCCGGAAGCACGCATCCTCGCCCTGTCCTGGGACGAGACGACACCGCGCGCCGTGGCCGAGTTGATGACCGCACGTGGCATGGGCGCAAGCCGCATCGTAGTGATGGAATCGCTCGGCGGGCCGCAGGAGCGCATCCGCGAATGCCGCGCCGATGCTTTCGACCTGAGCGACATCGTGCCGCTCAACCTGATCGCGGTCGAGGTCGCCGCCACCCGCGATTCCCGCATTTTGCCGCTGGCGCCGGGGCTCGACGAGGAGTGGTTCGCCCATGACGGGCAGATCACCAAGTCGGAAATCCGCGCGATCACGATTTCGGCACTCGCCCCGCGCGGTGGCGAACTGCTCTGGGATGTCGGCGCGGGCTCCGGCTCCGTCGCGGTCGAATGGTGCCAGCGCCATCTGCACAACCGGGCCGTCGCCTTCGAGGCGAAGCCGGAACGAGCCGAGCGCATCAGGCGCAACAAGCTCGAACTCGGCGGGCTCTCGGTCGAGGTGGTCGGTGAGGTGCCGGCCGGCTTCGTCGGTCGCGAGGCGCCGGATGCGGTCTTCATCGGCGGCGGCCTGACCGGGGACGGTCTGTTCGACGCTGCCTGGGCGGCGCTGAAACCGGGCGGGCGGCTGGTCGCCAACGTCGTGACGATCGAGGGCGAGGCCAAGCTCGCCGCACTCCATGCCGAGCATGGCGGTTCCTTGCGCCGCATTTCGATCGACCGGCTCGCGCCTGTCGGCGGCAAGCATGGCTGGCGCCCGGCGATGCCGGTGACGCAATGGCGGGTCGAGAAGCCTTGAGCACGGGCCGCCTCGTCGCCGGGATCGGCATCCGGCCTGGAACGGAGGCCGCCGACATCCTCGCCTGTCTCGACCAGGCTCTGGCGAGCGCGGGGCTTGCCGGTGCACCGGCGCCGCGCTTCGCCACGCTGGCGAGCCGCGCCGCGGAAGCCGGCATGGTCGCTGCCGCCAACGAGCGCGCAGCCGAGCTCGTCGCCATCCCCGACGAGGCGCTGAAGGGTTTCGAGGCCGCCTGCGCGACGCGTTCGACCCGGATCGCCTCGCTCTATGGCGTCGGCTCGGTGGCTGAAGCCGCGGCTTTGGCTGCGGCAGGTCCGGGCGGCGAACTGATACAGCCGCGTATCGCAACCGCGCGCGTCACCTGCGCGCTCGCCAGAAGCCTCGCATGACCGTTCATTTCATCGGCGCCGGCCCCGGTGCACCCGATCTCATCACGCTGCGCGGACGCGACCTGATCGCAGCCTCCCCTGTCTGCCTCTACGCGGGCTCGCTGATCCCGAAAGCGATGCTCGACTGGTGCCCGCCAGGCGCGCGCATCGTCGACACCGCTCCGCTCGATCTCGACGCGATCATTGCCGAGATGGAAGCAGCGCATCGCGCCGGGCAAGATGTGGCCCGGCTGCATTCCGGCGATCTCTCGATCTGGAGCGCCTGCGGCGAACAGATGCGCCGGCTCGACCGATCAGGCATTCCCTATACGGTGACACCGGGCGTGCCTGCCTTCGCCGCCGCCGCCGCCGTGCTGAAGCGCGAGCTCACCTTGCCGGGCGTGGCGCAATCGCTGGTACTGACCCGCACCTCCGGCCGAGCCTCGGCCATGCCCGAGAAGGAGAAGCTCGCGACTTTCGCAGCTTCCGGCACGACGCTCGCGATCCATCTCTCGATCCATGTCGTCGAGCAGGTCGTAGCGGAGCTGACGCCATTCTACGGCGCTGATTGCCCGGTCGCCGTGGTGTTCCGGGCGACTTGGCCGGATGAGACAGTTCTCCAGGGAAGGCTCGCCGATATCGCGGGACAAGTCCGCGCCAGCGCACTCGAGCGCACGGCGCTGATCCTCGTCGGGCCCGCACTGGCCGCCGATGATTTCGGCGAAAGCGCGCTTTACTCGATCGATTACGATCGCCGCTTCCGGCCGCGTGGCGGGCAATGAGCGCGCGCGGGCTTCTTATCGCCGCACCGCGTTCAGGCTCGGGCAAGACCACGATCACGCTCGGGCTGCAACGCGCCCTGACGCGTCGCGGCCTGACCGTGCGCGGGCTGAAATGCGGGCCGGATTATATCGATCCAGCCTTCCATGCCGCCGCGACCGGCGCGCCGAGCGCCAATCTCGACAGCTATGCGATGACGGACGGGTTGCTCGGGCGGATCGCGGGGGGAGCAGCCCGAGCCGCCGATATCGTGATCGCCGAGGGCTCGATGGGGCTGTTCGACGCGGTGCCGGGGCCCGAAGGACATACCGGCGCCAGCGCCGATATCGCCGCGCTGACCGGCTGGCCGGTCGTGCTCGTCGTCGATGTATCCGGGGCGGCGCAGTCGGTCGCGGCGGTCGCGCTCGGCTGCAAGCTCTATGATCCGCGCATCCGCGTCGCAGGCGTGATCCTGAACAAGGTCGCGAGCGCCCGCCATGAGCGCCTGGTGCGGCAGGGCCTGGAGCGGATCGGCCTGCCCATACTGGGCGCCTTGCCCCGCGAGGCGAGCCTGATCCTGCCGGAGCGCCATCTCGGGCTGGTCCAGGCCGGCGAGACCGCAGACCTGCATGCACGGCTCGATGCTCTCGCGGAGGCCGTCTCGAACGCCGTCGATCTCGATGCCGTCATCGCGGCAGCCGGCGCCACGATGCTTCCGGCAACGGCTGGCAATGTGGCTCCGCCCCTGCCCGCACCCGGCCGGAGGATCGCCATCGCCCGCGATGCGGCCTTCTCCTTCGTCTATCCGCATGTCGAGGCAGGATGGCGCGCGGTGGGTGCCGAGCTGGCTCCATTCTCGCCCCTCAAGGACGAGGCGCCGCCGGATCATTGCGACGCCTGCTGGCTGCCGGGCGGCTATCCCGAACTGCACGCCGGCACGATCGCGGCGGCAAGCCGCTTCCTCGGCGGGTTACGCCGCTTCGCCAACACCCGGCCGGTGCATGGCGAATGCGGGGGCTACATGGTGCTCGGACGCAGCCTGACTGACGCGGACGGCGTCACCCACGCCATGGCCGGCCTGCTCTCGGTCGAGACCTCCTTCGCCAAGCGGAAGATGAACCTGGGCTATCGCCGAGCGGTGCTGGAAGCGGACGGCCCGCTGGGGCCGGCGGGCTCGGCCCTGACCGGGCATGAATTCCATTATGCCAGCATCGTCGCACAAGGTGACGACCCGCCCTTCGCCATGGTGACCGACCCGCATGGTTCGGCGCCTGCTTCCGCCGGCAGCCGGCGCGGACAGGTCACGGGCTCGTTCTTCCACGCCATCGCCGTCGCGGACCCGGCGTGAGCCGGCCACCCGTCTTCGATGAAGACTTTTCCCGGCAGTTCGCGGAATTGCTGCGCTGGCGGCGCGATGTCCGGCGGTTCAGGCGCGATCCGGTTCCGTCCGAACTGATCGAAACGCTGCTGGCGCAGACCCGTCTATCGCCCTCCGTAGGGAATGCACAGCCCTGGCGCTGGGTGTCCATCGCGGAGCCGGCACGGCGCGCCGCCGTGCAGGATAGCTTCAGCCGCTGCAATGCGGATGCGCTGGCCTCCTATGAAGGCGAACGAGCCGCTCTCTATGCGCGTCTCAAACTCGAAGGCCTGCGGGAAGCGCCCGTCCAGTTCGCCGTGTTCTGCGATCATGGCACCGCGCGCGGCCATGGCCTCGGCCGGGCGACAATGCCGGAAATGCTGGACTATTCGGTGGTCGCGGCGATCACGCAGTTCTGGCTGTCTGCGCGCGTTCATGGGCTCGGCGTCGGCTGGGTCTCGATCCTCGATCCCCGGGAGATCGCCGAAGCCCTCGATACACCGCCGCGCTGGAAGCTCGTCGCCTATCTCTGCGTCGGCTGGCCGGAGGAGGAATGCGAAGTACCCGACCTCGTCAGGGCGGGCTGGGAGAGCGGTTGAACCTCAAGCGCGTGCCACCGCAAGGCCGGACAGATCGCGATGCAGACCGAAAGCGGTCAGCGCCGCCAAAAGGGCGAGAGCCGCCACCAGCCCAGCGGCGCCGGCCCAGCCGATGCCGGAGATCACCAGCCCGACCACGGTCGGCCCCATAACCTGGCCGAGATTGCTGCCCTGCATCAGGAGCCCGATGCTGGCCGGCACCAGATTGGGGCGCGGCGCCAGCAAGGCCGCGGTCGAGAGCAGAGTCGCCGGGACGAAACCTCCGGCGGTCGCAAACAGGATGCCGGACAGAAACGACCCCGTCGGTGGCAGGAGCGGCAGGAAGACGAAGACTGCCGCGAGCCCCATCGCGAAGCTAGCCCCGGCGAGGACGATCAGCCGCGGCACGCCGCGAGCCAGCAGCGCGCCGGCGATCAGGTTGCCGACGATATTGCCGGCCGTGGCGAGCCCGCTGAGCAAACCTGCGACCGCAAGGGAGCTGTGCATCCGCTCAATCAGCAGAACGGGAAGAAAACTCAGCACGGCGAAGAACATCATGGCGTAGAGCGCGAAGCATACAGCCAGCAGGAACGGCCCGCGCGTCAGGAACATGCTGCCGGCATCAGCAGCAAGCTGCCGCCAGGACACGACCGCGCCCGCCATTGCTGCCGGCACGCGCAGCGCAACGGCCACACCCACGACCAGCGCGAAACCCGCACCCGCAAGCCAGATCGCGCGCCAGCCGCCGAAAAGCGGCCCGAGCAGCATCGCCAGCGCCATGCCGGCCGGCATGAAGCAGCTCCACAGGGCCATCGCGATCTCGCGGTCACGCACGCCGACGCAACGGCGCAGCAGCGCCGGGCCGGAGACGCTAACCATCAGGAAGCCCGCGCCCTCGACGACCCGGCAGGCGAGCAGGAGGCCGAGGCCCGAGGCCACCGCCCCAAGAACGCTGCCGATAGCGAGCATGAGCAAGCCGAGCAGCAGCATCCGCCTGTCGCCGAAGCGCGCGGCCAGCGCACCGACCGGCACCCCACCAAAGAGGCCGAGCACTGCGAAGATCGAGCTGACCCAACCGAGCACCGCGAGATCACGCCCTGTCTCGACCTGCAGCAACGGGATCGCGATCGCCGCCTTGCCGATCTGGAACGACGCGGCGATGCCGGCCGCGACGACCAGCGCCACCACCCACCAGTCGGTTCGGCCGGCTGTCGCGCGCCCGGCCGTTTCGTCGATCTTACCCAAGACGCATCACCTCGTTGCCCGGGCCCTGTGATGCACCACCCCGCCAATCGACAGAAGAGAGATAATTCTCACCGAGATGATCTATGATATCGATCATGCTCGACAATCTCTCCCTCGACCAGATGCGCATGTTCCGGGCGGTCTGCGACAGCGGCAGCTTCCGCGCCGCCGCCAAGGAGCTCGGCCGCGTGCAATCGGCGGTGAGCCATGCCATCGCCAAGCTGGAGAGGGAACTCGGCATCAGCCTCTTCGACCGCTCAGGCCATCGGCCGGTGCCGACACCGGAAGGCCGGGCGCTCCTCGCCAATGTTCGCGACGTGCTGCTGCGCGTCGATGCCATGCGGGCACGGGCGCGGGGGCTGCGTGAAGGCGTCGAGCTGGAACTGTCGCTGACGGTCGACGTGCTGTTTCCGCCCCTGCTGGTCGGCGCGGCGCTGGCCGAGATGAGCGTGGTCTTCCCGTCGGTCGCGATCCGGCTCTCTGCCGAGGCGCTGGGCGGCCCGATCACAGCGCTGCTGGAGCAGCGCAGCCAGGTCTCGGTCATCGTCGGCGAGAGCTTTCGCGACGCGCGCATCGCGATCGAGGCACTGACGTCGATCGAGATGATCGCGGTTACGGCCCCTTCCCATCCGCTGGCGCAGACACGCCAGCGGGTTCTCGATGCCGCCACGCTCGCCGATCATCTCCAGATCGTCCAGTTTGACCGCTCGCCGCTAACCGACGGGCGCGACATCGGCGTGATCTCGCCGCGGACCTGCCGGGTCGGCGGGCAGGACATCAAGCATGCGATGATCCGGGCAGGACTCGGCTGGGGCCGGCTGCCGGGCTGGCTGGCCGCGGAGGATATCGCCAGCGGCCGGCTGGTTCGCGTCGAGACAGGCGTGCTCGGCCGGCACGGCGCATTACCGGCCGAGGCCTATATCGGGCACCGGCTGGACGCACCGCTCGGCCCGGCCGCGCGCAGTTTCGCGTCGGCCCTGAAACGGCTCTGCGCCGAACCGTGGCCCCGCGGCGGCTGAACAAGAAAAGGCCGGCCCGAAGGCCGGCCTTCCACGTCATGGAAGCAGGGAGCGTTCCGTCAGCGCCGGAAGCCGCCGCCGATCGCGCCACCCAGCACACCGCCGACGATACCGCCGAAGATCGCGGCGCCAGCGCTGTCGCCGGCATCGCCTTCACGCGTCCGGACGCGGCCCTGATAGCCGGTGCTGGTCGTGCCGCGGCGCGGCGTCGTCGTTCCCTGATAGGTCTCGCCGCGCTCGCGAGCGAGGTCTCGCCGATACATCTCGTCGCCCTCATAGGAGCTCACATTCCGAGTGGCAGCCTTGCCTTCTCCGGCCGACTTGGTGCTGCGCTTCTTCTCGGCAGCAGCCTTTTCCTCGGCGAGGACGGCCTGATAGGCGGTCTCGCTCTGGGCGCGCAGCGCGCTGACCTGCATCGCCGTCAGGAAGCCGGTCTCCGGAATGCTGCGCGATTTCTGCCAGGCCTGGATCGCCTTGCGATGGCTCGGGCCGAAGGTCGCGGCAGCCTTGCCGGGCTGGAAGCCGCTGACGCGCAGGCGGGCCTGCACCTCGCGACGGTCCTTGGCCTCGAGCTTCATCGCGGTCTCGGTCTGCGCTGTCCCGATCTCCTTCTTGAGCGCCTCGTCGTTGACGCCGGGAGGCGTGGCGAGGAAGCCGGCGGCCGGCTTCGCCGCTTCGAGGCTGGCGAGGCGGTTGCGGGCGAAGGTCGCGAACTGGCCCGACGGGAAGGCGTCGAGATAGGCACGATAATCGGCAGCGGAATTGCCGCGCTCCGCCACTTCCCAGGTCTTGATATCGATCTGGGCACGATCGAGCGAGGGGGCCGCCGGCATGGCCGGCATCGGCACGGCGGCGTCGATGGTCTTGGTGGCGGCCACGCCCGGATCGACGGCTGCGAGCTTCAGCGTCGGGTTCATCTTGAACTCGCCGATGATCGATGAATTGGTCCAGGGCTTCTGTTTCTTGCCGGTGCTCTCCCAGACATCGGCACGCACGCGGTCCATCACCGTGGTGATCGACACCTCGGGCGTTTCGATATGCTTGAGTAATGCGCTGGTGAAGGGGCTGTTGCCGTCGCGCTCGCCGTCGAGCGCCGTGGCGCGCGGATCGGTGGCGAAGGCGATCAGGATACCGGAGGCGGACTGCGTCTCGATCGCGGTCAGGCCGCGGGTGACGGCACGCGACTTGGCGGCAAGCTGGGCGGCGAAAGGGTTGTCCCGGCAGGCGTCGAGAATCACGATATTGACGCGCTCGTCGCGCTGCATCTGGCGCAGCACGAGCTGGACGTTCACCGCCCGGAAATCGAGATCGGCTTCGGAGCGCAGCGAGGCGTCGACGGGGATGAGATAGTTCTCGTCGCCGACGGCGATGCCGTGGCCGGCATAGTAGACGAGACCGGCCTTGGCGCCGTCGAGCTTCTGCGCGAACTCGCGCACGATGCCCGTCATCTCGTCCATCTTGAGGTCATAGCCTTCCACGACATCGAAGCCGAGGCGCTTCAACGCTGCCGAGATCCCCTTGGCATCCCGCTGCGGATTGGCGAGCGGCGGCACCGCCGTATAGGCGCTGTTGCCGATGACGAGCGCGACCCGCCGCTCGGGCACGGCAGCAGAGCCAGGAGAGGCAAGCGCCACCGCTGAGAGCACCAGCGCAAAGGCGACAGCCATTCGGGCACGGAACCCTGAAACCAGAGACGCGAAGCTCACGACAATCTCCCCAATTCGGCAATCGGCTGCCCGCCCGCAACGGTCGGCGCAGCGCACGATCAAAAAACAAGGCAGCAATATGGATGAAAGCCAGCCGCCTTTTCTACCGCAACACGCTCCGGCGGTAAACCGGAACATCCCTTGGTCGCGCGAACCGTGGCGCCGGTTCAAATCCGCTCCCCTGTCGCGCGCCGGACCGCGAGCATCGAGCCGGTATGGCGGTATCCGCATCCTCCGAACGCATGAGATGCGCGACATAAGACGAAGGGATGAGTGCGCGTCTGCCAACACCGATTTGAAGCCTGCCAGCGTTGACTTATGCTCGGAGCGCGGTGCAGCATGCCATGCAAGGGGAACCGCTCAAAGAAGAAAGATAAAGCTGATGAAGGCTGGCAACCGGCATGCCTGAGGATACTATTCTTTCGACATCAGGTCTTACCAAAGAATTTGCCGGCTTTACAGCTGTTAATGGCGTCGACCTCAGCGTGCGCCGCGGGTCTATTCACGCCCTGATCGGACCGAACGGGGCCGGCAAGACGACCTGCTTCAATCTCTTGACCAAGTTCCTCGCGCCAACGCGCGGCTCGATCGTCTACAATGGCCGCGACATCACCCGCGAGAAGCCGGCGGAGATCGCCAGGCTCGGGCTGGTCCGATCCTTCCAGATCTCGGCCGTGTTCCCCCAGCTCTCGGTTCTGACCAATGTCCGCATCGCGCTGCAACGGCGCAAGCGCGGCGATTCGTTCGACTTCTGGCGATCCGAGCGATCGCTCAAGGAACTCGATGCCGAAGCGGCGGCCCTGGTCGATGCGGTCGGCCTGACCTCGTTCCTCGGGCTGACCGCAGGCGAACTCTCCTACGGCCGCAAGCGCGCGCTGGAGATCGCGACGACGCTGGCGCTCGACCCCGAAATGCTCCTGCTCGACGAGCCGATGGCCGGCATGGGCCGCGAGGATGTCGAGCGCATCGCCGCGCTGATCCGCAAGATCTCTGCCAACCGCACGATCCTGATGGTCGAGCACAATCTCTCCGTCGTGGCCTCGCTCTCGGACCGCATCACCGTGCTGGCGCGCGGCCAGGTGCTGGCGGAAGGCGACTACGCCACCGTCTCGAAGGATCCGCGCGTGGTCGAGGCCTATATCGGCTCGGGAGGCGGACATGGCCACCACTGAAGCCCTGAAGATGCCGGCCGCTGCCGCCGGCACCGCACCGCTGCTCGCGGTGCGCGGGCTCGAGGCCTGGTATGGCGAAAGCCATGTCCTGCACGGCATCGATTTCGACGTGGCGCCCGGCGAGGTCGTGACGCTGCTCGGCCGCAACGGCGCCGGCAAGAGCACGACGCTGAAGTCGATCATGGGCGTGATCGGCAAGCGCAAGGGCTCGGTCCTGCTGGAAGGCAAGGAGACGATCGCCCTGCCCTCTCGGGCCATTGCAAGACTCGGCATCGGCTTCGTGCCGGAGGAGCGCGGCATCTATTCCTCGCTCTCGGTCGAGGAGAACCTGATGCTGCCGCCGCAGGTCCGGCCCGGCGGACTTTCGCTCGACGCGATCTTCACGCTGTTCCCCAATATCAAGGAGCGCCTGAAGAGCCAGGGCACCAAGCTCTCCGGCGGCGAGCAGCAGATGCTGGCGATCGGCCGCATCCTGCGCACCGGCGCGCATCTGCTCCTACTCGACGAGCCGACCGAGGGCCTGGCGCCGGTGATCATCGAGCAGATCGGCCGCACCATCGCGAAGCTGAAGCAGGACGGCTTCACCATCATCCTGGTCGAGCAGAACTTCCGCTTCGCCCAGACGGTCGCAGACCGGCACTATGTGGTCGAGCAAGGCAAGGTGATCGACATGATCCCGAATGCCGAGCTCGACGCCAATATCGACAAGCTGCATCGCTATCTCGGCGTCTGAAGCAGCGCGATCCACCAGAACAATACCGGCTCGCCCGGCATCAACAGAGGGAGAACGATCATGAAGCTTAAGACGATTCTCGCGACCACGGCGCTCGCGGCCCTGATGGCGGCCCCGGCGCTCGCCCAGCAGATCACGGTCAAGGCCGGCGTTCTGAACGACCGCTCAGGCCTCTATGCCGACCTTGCCGGCGAAGGCTCGGTGATCGCGGCGCGCATGGCGGTCGAGGACTTCAAGGCGGCCGACAAGGGCATCAAGGTCGAGATCGTTTCGGCCGACCACCAGAACAAGCCCGATGTCGGCTCGACCATCGCCCGGCAATGGTACGACCAGGACGGCGTCGACCTGATCCTCGACGTTCCGACCTCCTCGGTCGCGCTGGCGGTGAGCCAGATCACCAAGGAGAAGAACAAGGTCCATATCAACTCGGGCGCCGGCACCTCGGACCTCACCGGCAAGGCCTGCAGCCCCAACACCATCCACTGGACCTATGACACCTACGCCCTGGCGCAGGGCACCGGCGGCGCCATGGTGAAGGCCGGCGGTGACACCTGGTTCTTCCTGACCGCGGACTACGCCTTCGGCCACGCGTTGGAGCGCGACGCCAGCGCTACCGTCATCAAGAACGGCGGCAAGGTGCTCGGCGCGGTCCGCACCCCGTTCCCGGGCACCGATTTCTCGTCCTTCCTGCTGCAGGCGCAGGCTTCCAAGGCCAAGGTCATCGGCCTCGCCAACGCCGGCAGCGACACGACCAACGCGATCAAGCAGGCGGGCGAGTTCGGCATCGTCGCCGGCGGCCAGAAGCTCGCCGGCCTGCTCGTCTTCCTGACCGACGTGCACTCGCTCGGCCTGCAGGCGGCGCAGGGCCTCGTCCTGACCGAATCCTTCTATTGGGACAAGGATGACGGGACCCGCGCCTGGTCGGAGCGCTTCGCCAAGCTCAACGGCGGCAAGAAGCCGACCATGGTCCAGGCCGGCGTCTATTCCGGGCTGCTGCACTATCTGAAGGCGGTCGAGGCGACCAAGGGCAAGGATGCGGCCGCCGTCGTCGCCAAGATGAAGGAAATGCCGACGGACGATCCGCTCTTCGGCAAGGGCACGATCCGCCCGAACGGCCGCAAGATGCACGACATGTATCTTTACGAGGTCAAGAAGCCTTCGGAGTCGAAGGGGCCGTGGGACTACTACAAGCAGATCTCGGTGCTGCCGGCGGAACAGGCCTTCCAGCCGCTGGCCGAGACGGGCTGCTCGCTCGTCAAGTAACGCGCGGCTGAATGCCGCCCAGACGTCCTCCGCCGTCATCCCGGGCGACCCCAGGTCGACCCGGGATCCATCGGAGGCTCCGGAACTCTACGATGGATCCCGGCCCTGCGCTTCGCCTGGCCGGGATGACGAAGAGGTTCAAGAGCCCGCCCCACATGATGATCTGAGCCCCGCATGTTCGAACTTCTCGGAGTCCCGCCGCAGGCGCTGTTCGGTCAGGTTCTCCTCGGCCTGATCAACGGCTCGTTCTACGCCATCCTCAGCCTCGGGCTGGCGGTGATCTTCGGGCTGCTCAACATCATCAACTTCACGCATGGCGCGCAGTACATGATGGGCGCCTTCGTCGCCTGGATGTGTCTGAACTACCTCGGCCTCAACTACTGGGCAGCGCTGCTGCTGGCGCCGATCATCGTCGGCGCGACCGGCGTCGCGGTCGAGCGGCTGCTGCTGAAGCGCATCGCCCATCTCGACCATCTCTACGGCTTACTGCTGACCTTCGGCCTGGCGCTGATCATCCAGGGCGTGTTCCGCAACCAATACGGCTCCTCCGGTCTGCCCTATGCCATCCCGCCGCAGCTCACCGGCGGCCAGAATCTCGGCTTCATGTTCCTGCCGAACTACCGGGCCTGGGTGATCGTCGCCTCGCTCGTGGTCTGCCTGGGCACCTGGTTCCTGATCGAGAAGACCAAGCTCGGCGCCTATCTGCGGGCCGCGACAGAGAACCCGACCCTGACCCAGGCTTTCGGCATCAACGTGCCTCTGCTGGTCACGCTGACCTACGGCTTCGGCGTGGCGCTCGCCGCCTTCGCCGGCGTGCTCGCCGCACCGATCTACTCGGTCAACCCGAACATGGGCGGCGACCTGATCATCGTCGTCTTCGCCGTCGTCGTGATCGGCGGCATGGGCTCGATCATGGGCGCGATCATCACCGGCTTCTCGCTCGGCCTGATCGAGGGCCTGACCAAGGTGTTCTACCCGGAAGGCGCGGCGACCGTGATCTTCGTCATCATGGTGCTGGTGCTGCTGGTGAAGCCCGCCGGCCTGTTCGGCCGCACGGCCTGACGCAAGCAAGGACAACGACATGACCGACCTTGCCTCGACCGACGCTGCCGCCACCGGCCTCACGCTCGCCGAGACCGACGACAGCACGGCGCGCCTGCACCGCAACCTGTTCATCGCCATCGCCGTGGCGCTCGTGATCGCGCCCTTCGTCGCCTACCCCGTCTTCGTGATGAAGGTGCTGTGCTTCGCGCTGTTCGCGCTCGCCTTCAATCTCCTGCTCGGCTATGGCGGCCTGCTGTCCTTCGGCCACGCCGCCTATTTCGGCATGGCGAGCTATGTGTCGGCCTATACCGCCAAGAACTGGGGCCTGACGCCCGAGCTCGCGATCCTGTTCGGCACCGCCGTCGGCGCCGTGCTCGGTCTCGTCTTCGGCGCGCTCGCCATCCGCCGCCAGGGCATCTATTTCGCCATGATCACGCTGGCGCTGGCCCAGATGGTGTTCTTCTTCTCGCTGCAGACGCCGCGCTTCACCGGCGGCGAAGATGGCATCCAGGCGGTGCCGCGCGGCAAGTTCCTCGGCCTCGTCAGCCTCGCCGACGACCGCGCGCTCTACTGGCTCGTCGCCGCCATCTTCATGGGCGGACTGCTGCTGATCTACCGCGTCATACACTCGCCCTTCGGGCAGGTCTGCAAGGCGATCCGCGACAACGAGCCCCGCGCGATCTCACTCGGCTACCGCGCCAACCAGTACAAGCTGATGGTCTTCGTGCTTTCGGCGACGCTCGCGGGCCTTGCCGGCGCGACCAAGGCGATCGTCTTCCAGCTGGCGTCGCTGACCGACGTCTACTGGACGATGTCAGGCGAGGTCGTGCTGATGACGCTGGTCGGCGGGCTCGGCACCGTATTCGGCCCGATCGTCGGCGCCATCGTCATCGTCGCGATGCAGAACTATCTCGCGACGCTCGGTGCCTGGGTCACCGTCGTCCAGGGCGTGATCTTCGTGCTCTGCGTCCTGCTCTTCCGCGAAGGCATCGTCGGCGTCATCGCAAAGGCGATCAAGAAGCCGCTCTGATCGCGGCGTCCGCAGGGCTCTAGCGGATCAGCTTCGAGACCGTCCGGAACTGCGGATGCTCGGCGCTCCGCAGCCATTCGAACAGCACCATCTCGGTGGTGACGATCTCGGCACCGTGGTTCGCCATGCGCTTCAATGCGACCGCCCGCGATTCCGGCACGCGCGAGCCGATCGCGTCGGCGACCACCACGACGCGGCGGCGATGCTCCAGCAAGGTGAGCACGGTCTGGCCGACACAGACATGCGCCTCGCAGCCGCAGACCACTAGTTCACGATCCCCCTCCACAGCCTCGAGGAAGGCCGGCTCGGCGCAGGCGTCGAAACTCATCTTGGTCACGGGCGGAGCGACACCCGCCAGTGCAGGAACCGTCGCGCCGAGGCCGCGCGGATATTGTTCGGTCAGGACCGCGGGCACGCCGAGCAGGCGCGCCGTCTCGGCGAGGCGCCCGGCATTGAGCAAGACCGTCTCACCGTCATGGATCGCCGGCATCAGCTTCGCCTGGAAGTCGATGATGACCAGAGTGGCATTCTTCGCGGCAAGCAGCGGCATGATCGACCCTTCCTCCTGGCGCCATCCGGGAACCCCATAGCGCTTCCCGGCGCCGCCTCATCAATCGGCATGGAATCTCTTTGGTCGAGCTTGGCTTGACTTGCCTAACGGCAGTCAACATGCAGACGACATGGACGGCAAACCAATCGTTCCCTTTGCGATGACGCTGCATGTGCGCGACCATTGCCTGTGCCTGCATGTGCAGCGCGCGGCCCGGGCGCTGGCGCGCCGTTTCGACGACGCGCTCCGGCCGGTCGGCCTGACCAACGGCCAATTCTCGCTGATGATGGCCCTCAACCGCCCGGTACCGGCTACGTTCGGCCCGCTGGCCGAATTGCTGGCGATGGACCGCACGACGCTCACCGCCGCGCTGAAGCCGCTGCAGCGGCGCGGCCTCGTCGATATCGCGGTCGACCCGGCCGATCGCCGCAGCCGACTTCTGACGCTGACGGAAGCCGGCAGGGCGCTGCTCGCATCGGCAGTGCCGATCTGGGAGCAGACACACGCAGCGATCGAGACCGCGATGCCCGGCGCCGCACCGGAAACCTTGCGCGAGACCCTGCGCAGCCTCGGCTGAGCCGCGGCTGCTTGCCCCGCCCATGCCGCAGAGCCGTCCCGCCACTGTGTCTCTGGCGCATAACGCCCGCTATGAGTACGCTCCTGCCATTCCTGATACGCAAGCAAGAATACAGTTCATGGACAAGCGGCTCGACACCCCAGCCCAGGCCGCGGCCATGACGCCCGCGGATATCCGTTCGATCCTGATCGGCGTCATGCTGGCGATGTTTCTCGCCGCCCTCGACCAGACCATCGTCGCGACCGCCCTGCCGACGATCGGCCGCGACCTCAACGACGTGACGCATCTCTCCTGGATCGTCACGATCTATCTGCTCGCCTCGACGGCGGTGACACCGCTCTACGGCAAGCTCGCCGATATCCACGGCCGGCGGGTGACGCTGCTCGCCGGCATCGTCGTCTTCGTGATCGGTTCGATCGCCTGCGCGCTGGCGCCTTCGCTCTGGCTGCTCGTCATCGCCCGCTTCGTGCAGGGGCTCGGCGGCGGCGGGCTGATCGCGCTCGCCCAGACCATCGTCGGCGACATGGTGCCGCCCAAGGAGCGCGGGCGCTATCAGGTCTATTTCGCCAGCGTGTTCATGTCCTCCTCGCTGCTCGGCCCGGTGCTGGGCGGCTTCCTCGCGGAAAAGCTGCATTGGTCGGTGATCTTCTGGATCAACCTGCCGCTCGGGCTCGGTGCCTACTGGATGTCGAACGCGGCCCTGAAGCGGCTGCCGCGCCATGAGCGCCCGCACAAGCTCGATGTGCTCGGCGCCATGCTGATGACGCTGGCGACGGTGTCGCTGCTGCTCGCCCTGTCCTGGGGCGGCACCGCCTATCCCTGGCGCTCCCTGCCGATCGCGGGCCTCGTCGCAGCCTCGCTCGTGCTCTGGATGCTGTTCGCCTGGCGCCTGCGCCGGGCCGCGGAGCCGCTGATCCCCCTCGATCTCTTCGGCAACGGCGTGGTCAGGCGCGGGACGGTCGCGGCCGGGTTCGGCATGGGAACATTCATCGGCCTCACCATCTATCTGCCGCTCTATTTCGAGACGGTGATGGGCCTGAGCGCCACCCATTCCGGCCTCGGCCTGCTGCCGCTGACCTGCGGCACGGTCGTCGGCGCGACCAGTTCCGGCCGGGCGATGTCGCATCTCACCCATTACAAGCGCGTGCCGCTGGCCGGGCTCTTCGTCGCAATGACAGGCGCTGCCGTGCTCGCCGTCTTCTCGGGACAGATCCCGCTCCTGCCCTTCTGCGTGATCCTGGCGATCGTCAGCATCGGCTTCGGCACACTGCTGCCCGTCGCCACCGTGGCGATCCAGAATGCCGTGCAGGCGCATCAGCTCGGCACGGTGACGGCGGTGGCCAATTTCTTCCGCCAGATCGGCGGGGCGCTGATCGTCGCGGTGTTCGGCGCGATCGTACTCGGCGGCGTCGGGGGTGCGGGCGCACAACTCTCGCCCGAGGCGCTGAAGCTCGGCACCGTCGATCGCGAGATCATGGTCGTGCTGTTCCGTTATGTCTTCGGCGCCGCGAGCCTCGGCTTCGCACTCGCCTGGCTGTCTTTGGCGCGAATGCAGGAACTGCCCTTGCGCGGCCGCGCGGTCGAGGCGGCCAAGGCGATCGGAGGCGAATAGACAGGATTGGAACCACCGCTCCGGACTGCGCGTTGCCATGAGCCCGTCATGCACACGGGCCAGCATCCGCTAGCCAGGAGTTCCGCCATGTCCGATCTCGTCGTCATCGTCTATCCGACCGAGGCCCGCGCCGAGGAGATGCGCCAGAAGCTGATCGGCCTGCAGAAGGAATACCTGATCGAGATCGGCGATGCCGCCATCGCGGTTATGCACGAAGGCGGCAAGGTGAAGCTGAACCAGCTCCTGAACACGACCGCGCTCGGCGCCGTCTCCGGCTCTTTCTGGGGACTGCTGATCGGCGCGATCTTCCTGATGCCGATCTTCGGTGCCGCGCTCGGCGCAGCCTCCGGCGCGCTCGGCGGAGCGCTGACCGATTACGGCGTTGACGACAAATTCATGAAGGATCTGTCCACCAGCCTGCAGCCCGGCAATGCGGCGCTGTTCGTACTGGTCAACAAGGTGACCGGCGACAAGGTGCTGGAGGCGATCCGCGGCACCGGCGGCACCGTGCTCAAGACCTCGCTGGACCGTTCGCAGGAGCAGAAGCTGCGCGATGCGCTGGCCGACGCCCATGGCACGACGCCACCCGCCACCGAGCCGCCGGAGCCCTATCCGCAGGGCACAGGCGCTCCCTCCCCGGTGGGTTGAGGCACCCGCACCACGTCGCTCTCGGGCCGCGCATCGCGCGGACCCGAGAATCTCAGAATGAGAAGATGCTGGCTTCCGGGATGCCCGGGTCAAGCCCGGGCATGACGTAGCGCGACCAGGTCAGTCGCGGAGCAACTCGTTGATACCGGTCTTGGAGCGCGTCTGCGCGTCGACCGTCTTGACGATCACGGCGCAGGAGAGCGCCGGGCCCGGCGTGCCATCCGGGAAGGGCTTGCCCGGCAGCGAGCCCGGCACCACCACTGAATAGGGCGGCACCTTGCCGACATGGACCTGGCCGGTGGCGCGGTCGACGATCTTCGTCGAAGCCGAGATGAAAACGCCCATCGAGAGCACCGAGCCCTCGCCGACGATCACGCCCTCGACGACCTCGGAGCGGGCGCCGATGAAGCAGTTATCTTCGATGATGGTCGGGTTGGCCTGCAGCGGCTCGAGCACGCCGCCGATGCCGACGCCGCCCGAGAGATGCACGTTCTTGCCGATCTGGGCGCAGGAGCCGACCGTCGCCCAGGTGTCGACCATGGTGCCGGAATCGACATAGGCGCCGATATTGACGAAGGATGGCATCAGCACGACGCCGGACGCGATGAAGGAGCCCTTGCGCGCTGCTGCCGGCGGCACGACGCGGAAGCCCGCCGCGCGGAAGCGGTTCTCGCCCCAGCCCTCGAACTTCGACGGTACCTTGTCCCAGAACACGCTCTCGCCCGGGCCATGCGCCATGATGACGTTGTCGGTGAGGCGGAAGGAGAGCAGCACCGCCTTCTTCAGCCACTGATGCACGATCCAGTCGGCACCCTGCTTCTCGGCGACGCGTGCCTGGCCGGCATCGAGCATCTCGATCGCCTGCTCGACGGCTTCACGGACAGCGCCTTTGGTCTGGAAGCCGATCTCGGCCCGGTTTTCCCAGGCGGCGTCGATGGTGGCGGCGAGATCGGTAAGGGACATCGGGCGGCTCCGGCGCTTCCAGAAAGATCGGCGCGAGCGATGGCGGATGCAGGCGCCTGCGTCAAGCCGGGCGGCGGCGCAGCAAGTATGTGTCCATGATCCAGCCATGCCGGGCGCGGGCTTCCGCCCTCACCTCGGCGATCTCGGCGGAGAGTTCGGCCAGTGAGCCGGCACGCAGGATCTCGTCGGGCGTGCCGAGATAGGCGCCCCAGTAGATGTCGATCCCGACAGGATCGACCCTTGCAAAAGTCTGCTCGCCGTCGAGCATGACGACGACGCTGTCCTGATCGGCCGGGAAGCCGGCCGCCAGCTTACGCCCGGTGGTGATCAGGATCGGCGCACCAATGGTGTTGAGCGGGATGCGGTGGCGCGCTGCCAGGACCTGGACGCTGCTGATGCCGGGATGAACCCGCCAGTCGAGGCCGAGGCCCGAGGCGGCGACGCGCTCCATGATGCGCAGCGTCGAATCGTAGAGTGCCGGGTCGCCCCAGACGAGCAGCGCGCCGGTCTGCCCGTCCTGCAGTTCGGCTTCGAACAGGGCGCGGTAGCGCGCGGCGATGCGCTCATGCCAGTCGTCGACGACGCCATGGTAGTCGCTGCCGGCTTCGGCCCGGCGCGGGATCTCGACGGGAACCGTGCGGTAGCCCGGCTTGCGGATGAAGCGGGCGCAGATCGCCTCGCGGAGGGCGCGCAAGGCGGCCTTCTCCTCGCCCTTGTCGGGGATGAACAGGATATCGGCACGGTTCAGCGCCTCGATCGCCTCGACCGTCATGTGGTCGGGATTGCCGGACCCGATGCCGATGATGAGGATGTTGCGCATGCCGCTCCGCCGCTTTGCGGCGATCTAGCATGGCCGGCGCGCGGAATGCGAGATCAGGCCCGGCCGAGCACGACCATGCTGGCGAGATCGGGCTGCAGGGTGGGCGTGGCGCTCAGCGCCAACGCCGTCTGAAGCGCCTCCAGATCCTCCGGGAGGCGCGGATGCCAGCCGCAAGGGCATGGCTGGTCACCGCAATGAGCATCCGCCACCTCTCTGTAGACAGAACCGACCACCGCCGCCGCCAGCTCGATCAGGGCGAGAGGCGGCAGGCGAGTATCGCGGAGCGCGGCGCAAAAAGCTGTCATGACCGCTTCCCGGATCTCGGCCCGGGCGGTCCCCAGCGATTCGGCGCTCCCCAGATCAGGCTGCACGTTCGATGCCCTTGATGGCGGCATGGAGGCGGCGCTGTGGCCCCTGGATGGGTTTCGGTCCTTGCTCAGGCAAGGCAACTGCGAGCAACTCCACGAGGCGCTGCATGTGAGGCGGCAATGCCGCATCGGCATCGAGATCGCCCGGTCCTTTGGCCAGCGCAAGCGCCCGGCGCAGTTCAGGCCGGCTCGCGCCGGTGCGGACGATTTCGCGGATGATGATCTCGTCGATGCGGCCGATCGCGGCCGCGACATCGACCTCGGTGACTCCACCCATTCCGGTCCCTCCGTCGGCTGATTCACTGATCGCGAGGGAGAGATAAGCGCACCGGTGATTCGATGCAAGAGCTTGTTATTACTACATAAATAGAACTATTTTAAGGTAACGGGCCGCTCTCGCCCGCCCGCGTGACCGCATCATGACGGAGCCCTGCGCTCAGAGGTCGCGGACGATTTCCAGGCGGGCACCATGGGCGAGGCCTTCGTCCAGGCGGGCGTCGTCCGGGCCGTAGAAGGAGACGGCGTAAGCGCCCTGCCCGCGGCGGACGAGGTGCTCACCGAGGCTGGCCGCGGCCGGGCCGCGCGGCTCTGTCAGGGACAGGGTTTGCCGGGCGATGCGGAACTGCGCGAGCCCGAAGCCCAACCCAGGGAGGCCGCCCAGAGCGACCGGCTCCTGCCCGAGCAGAGCGCGATAGCGCGCGACCGAGGTTGCAAGGTCCTGCACCGCCACGGTGACGCCGGCGACCCCGGTCACGCCATTGGCATGGCGGCGGGCCGCTCCTTCAGGAACGCGCAGGCTGCGGGCGGTCACATCGGTACAGAGGAAAGGGATATCGGGCTCGGGCGGACGGGCCGAACGCCAGGCGATGCGCGTGCCGTCGGGCTTGAGCCGGCCGCCGTCGATCGGGCCGTCCATGACGATGCCGGCGGCGCGGGCACGGGCGAGATCGGCGTCGAGATCATCCGGCAGCACGGCATAGTCGACGAGGCCGGGGCCGGCACGGTCCAGCACCTGCCACCAGCGATAGTCCGGCAGCGGGCGCGGAAAGGCGATGATCTCGAGATAGGCGCCGTCCTCGAACACGACCAGCGCATTGCGCGAGCCGCGCGGATGCTCGCCGCCGGGCAGAACCGTGAAGCCGAGCGCGGTGTAGTCGCGGATGGCGGCGTCGAGATCGGCGACGGCGATGACGATATGGTCGATCGAAAGCGTCATGGTCCTCGTCCTCAATGCTGGTTTCACGCGCTCTGCGCGATGGCTTCGATGCCCGACATGCCGCCGAGCTGCGGGGCGAAGCCTTCCCAGACCTTGCGCGCGCCATCCTGCCAGCCCTGGCGGTTCTCGGCCGGCACGACCTTGCCGCCTTCGGCCTTGGCGCGCGCCATCGAGGCTTCCTCGTCCGCCCGCATCAACTCGTCGAAATAGGCGATACCCTCGGTCACAGCGGCCGTCAGCGCCTCGCGGTCCTGTTGCGTCAGCGCTTTCCAGAAGGGCGCCGCGAACATCACGACGCCGCTCGCCCAGATATGGCCGGTTTCGATCAGCACCGGCACAACTTCATGCAGACGGAAGCCGACATAGGCGGATTTGGTCAGGTCCATGCAGTCGACCACGCCGGTCTTGAGAGCGTTATAGGTCTCGGGGATCGGAATCGGCGTGGGAAAGGCGCCGAAGCCCGACCAGAGCGCGGTGTGCAGCGGGCTCTGGATAACGCGAATGCGCTTGCCCTTGACCGAGGCAGGCGTCGTCAAGGGCTCCTTCGCCAGCAAATGGCGGGCGCCGTAATTGATGAAGCCCGGCACGACGAAGCCCTGTGCCTCGTAGAGCTTCCTGAGCTCCACGCCGAGCGGCCCGGCCAGCACGCGCGCAAGATGGCCGCGATCGCGGAACAGGAAGGGCAGGTCGAGGATCTGCCCGGCAGGAACCCAGCCTGACAGCGAGGACACGGTCGAGAGCGCCGCCTGGATCGAACCCAGACGCAGGCCCTCGGCCACCTCCTTCTCGCCACCAAGCGCCGCATTGGGCACGATCCGCAGGTCGAAACGGCCGGGCGCCGTGCTGGCGAGGATCTCGGCAATACGCCGCCAGACCCGGGTCTCCGGCTTGTCCTCGCCGAGGAGCGACGCGACGGTCATGGGACGACCGGCCGCAAAGGCCAAACCACCGTTCAAGATGGCTGGCGCGGCGAGCGAACCGGCGGCGAAGTGGCGGCGGGTGATCAGCAAGGCTTGCCTCCTTCGGCACAGGTAGCGGAATCGCGCGAAACGCGCCCCGCCGCAAGAGGCGCGCGCATCTGAAGGCATGCGACACATCCGGAAAGCGCAGTGGATTTCGCCGGCACCGATCGGCTATCGGGACAGGAGCGGCCGACGGAGACGATGATGAGCGAGACCCATGAGATTGCTTCCGACCGGCTGCGTGCGACGCTCCGGGCGCAAGGCGGCGAATTGATCGCGCTCTCCGACGCGGACGGACCGGCGCTCTGGCATGGCGGGCCGGACTGGCCGCGCCATGCGCCGGTGCTGTTCCCGATCGTCGGACGGCTCACGGGTGACACGCTGATCCATCAGGGACGCTCCTACCGGCTGACGCAGCACGGCTTCGCGCGCGACAGCCTGTTCACCTGGGTCGAGCGCAGCGCCGAACGGGCCGTGCTGGAACTGCGGGAAAGCCCGGAGACGCTGGCGATCTATCCGTTCCGGTTCGTGTTGCAGATGATCTACGAAGTCGCGGGCGATACGCTGACCGTGACCTCGCGGGTCAGCAATCCCGCCGAGGTCGAGCTGGTCTGCGGTGTCGGCGCGCATCCGGCCTTTCTCTGGCCGCTGAGCGAGGAT
Organism: Allobosea sp.; assembly: GCF_017308015.1. Lineage (GTDB taxonomy): Bacteria > Pseudomonadota > Alphaproteobacteria > Rhizobiales > Beijerinckiaceae > Allobosea. The sequence goes on along the minus strand of NZ_JAFKFW010000011.1, from coordinate 44,425 downwards.
GTCTCGAAGCAGGCGCATCGCCTGACCTTCCCGCAGACAGAGCCCGGTCAGGGTCTCGGCGTCGAGGCCGGCCTGCTGACAGCACCGATCCCCCTGCCCTTCTCCGGCACCGAATTGCCACTCGATGAGAGCCTTTTCGCCAACGATGCGATCGTGATCCCGGACGCTGCAAACCGCTCCGTGCGCTTTGCCGCGCTCGACGCGTCAGGACGAGAGCGCCGCGCCCTGACCGTGAGCTGGGAAGGCTACAAGGACCTCGGCATCTGGTCGAAGCCGACAGGCGCGCCGTTCCTGTGCATCGAGCCCTGGTACAGCATGGCGAGCCCCGCCGGCTGGCAAGGCGAAATCGCGGAGAAGCCCGGCATCCTCAAGTTGGCGCCGGGCGAGAGCCGCGATTTCGTGTGGCGCGCGACGCTTTAGCGCGTCACTTCTTCTCGACGTTCCAGAACAGCATGACCGGCGCCGCCAGGACGCCGGCGACATTGGTGCGCCTTGCATAAGGCTGGTCGAACTGGCCGAGCACGCGATAGGGCTGCATCTCGGTCAGGCGCCTGTGCAATGCCTCCAGCGCCACCTTGCGGCTGGCATCGTCGGGCGCATCGACGAACGCGCCACGCAGCTTCTCGGCCTCGGCATCGCAGGGCCAGCCGGACCAGGCGCGCTCGCAGGCCATGTTGGTGCCGATATTGGTCAGCGGCGACTGCATGGTAGCGCCCGAGGCATAGGTGACGAAGAGGTTCCAGCCGCCCTGGTCCGGCGGGCTCTTGTTCTGCTGGCGCGTGGTGACGGCGCCCCAGTCGGCGAACTGGACATCGACATTGAAGCCGACGGCCTTGAGCGAGGCGGCCGCGACCTCGGCCATGCGGCCGATCGGGGCGATGTCGTTGCTGGTCGACAGCACGAGCTTCTCGCCCTTGTAGCCGCTCTCCTTCAGAAGCTCGCGCGCCTTGTCGAGATTGGGCTTGGCATAGCTTTCGCTGCCGACTTCCGTGCCGTTCGGGCCGCCGCAGACGAAATAGGCGTTGCAACGCTTCCACCATTCCTCGTCACCGAAGCCCGCCGCGAGGAAATCGGCCTGATCGGTGGCATAGGCCAAGGCGAGCCGGGCCTTGGGATTGTCGAAAGGCGGGTGGAGATGGTTCGGCCGCAGCATCACCTGGTTGGCGAGGTTGGAATAGCGGTCGACCTTGACCTGGCTGTTGGCCGAGATGACCGGAATCAGGTCTTGGCTCGGCTGCTCCCAGATGTCGATCTCGCCAGTCTGGAGCGCGGCAGCGGCGGTCGCCGCATCCGGCATGATCTGCCATTCGACGCGATCGACCTTGACGACGCGCCCGCCGGCGAGCCCGTCGGCCGGCTCGGAGCGCGGAACGTAGTCTGGATTGCGGTCATAGACGACCTTCGAGCCGCTGCGCCAATCCTCGCGGTTGAACTTGAACGGGCCGGAGCCGATCGTCTCGGTGATCGGCTTCATCGGGTCCGACTTGGCGTCGGCTTCGCGCATGATGACGGGAATCTGGCCGACCGCCGAGCCCAGCGCGAAAGGCACCAGCGCCATCGGGCGCTTCAGCTTGAGGCGGAAGGTGGCGTCGTCCACCGCTTCCATGCCGTCGGTATATTCCGCGAGCTTGCCGCCGATGGTGTCGCGCTTCATCCAGCGGCCGAGCGAGGCGATGACGTCCCGGGTCGTGACCGGCTGGCCGTCATGGAATTTCAGGCCGGGACGGAGCTTGAAGGTCCAGGTCAGCTTGTCCGGCGAGGTCTCGAAGCTCTCGACCATCTGCGGCTTCGGCTGAAGGTTCGAATCCCAGGCGAAGAGTGTCTCGTAGATCATCAGCCCGTGCATGCGGGTGATGACGATGGAGGCTGCCACGGGATCGAGCGTCTTCAGATCGGCATGCGGCGCGACGCGCAGGACGCGGTTCGAAGCCGGCTGCGACTGTGCCGAAGCCGATAGCGGCAGGAGTGCAGCCGCCGACAGCAGCAGCGCGGCGGTGAAACGGGACAGTTGCATCGGGCATTCTCCTCCTTCGTCGCCGGCCTTGCGGCCCCACCCCTCAGCGGAGCCACCTCAGTCGGCGCGTTTCAGACGCGTTTCATCTGCAAGATCCTTGCCCGATGGCTGGCGACCCGCAAGTCGCCCTCGGCATCGAGCCACAGACAGGGCCGCGACCGCCAGGGTCCGTGCAGGAGATCGGCGAGCGCGCGGCCATTCGGCAGCGGCGTCAGTTGCGAGACCGTTCCGCCTGAAGGCCAGGGCATCAAGGCAGTGCCATCGGCCCGGATCTCGATCTCCGTGCCGAAGTTAGGATCGCGCCAGCGCCCGATCAATCGCGCATCGAGCGGGGTATCGGCCGGCACGCGCGCGAGCGAGCGCCGCACGCCGCCGATCAGGCCGGTAAGGCGATCCTGCCCGTCCTGTTTCAGGCGGATATCGAGATAGGCGGGCAGGCTGCGCAGACCGCCGTCGCCATCGGTGATCAGGCGCTCGAAACCACCCATGTAGCTGATCGAATCCGCAGCGAGCTCGGCCCAGAACGGCCCCTCGTCGCTGGCGAAGAGGCCGACCGGCGCGTTTGCGAGCGTCGGCAAGTCCTGCCCGAGCAGGTCCGCCAGCACGGTCAGGGCCGGCCAGAGCGCCTCTTCCTCGCGATTGCTCAGCACGACGACACCGACGCCATGGGCCGGCGACATCCAGAAATGGTTGCGATAACCGGCGAGCGAGCCGCCATGGCCGACGATCGCGGTCTCGCCGAGCCGGCTGGCGACGAGGCCGAGCCGATAGACGCTCTCGCTGCCGTCAGCGAAATGGCGGGGCGCCGTCAGACGCTCCAGCATGCCCGCGAGCGGGCCGCGGCCGGCCAGCAGAGCCGAGGCCCAGCCGGCGAGATCAGCGGCGGAGCCGACGATTCCGCCCGATGCGGAAAAATGGGGGCCGTTATGGCCACGCCGCCAGGCCGCCCCGTCGTTCCAGTAGCCGGTGGCGAGGCCGGGCACGATCTCCGAGCCGTCATAGGGCAGGCGGAAGGCGGCTCCCACTTCGCCGGAGAGTTCCGCGACGGTCTCCTTGTACGGCTTGCCCGTGACCTGCTCGAGGATGCGCTGCCCCAGCCGCCAGCCGGTGTTGGAATAGGCCATCTCGGTGCCGGGCTCGGCACTCAGCGAGGGCAAGCGGCGGGCAAGCGCGAAGACCTCCTCCGCATTCAATGTCGCGGTGAAGGGCAAGCCCTGCTGCCAGAAGCACTCCATCATGTCCGGCAGAGCGCCGGTCATGTCGAGGGCACGCCCGAATTCGACCTCGGCGAGCGTCGCCGGCAGTTCGCCGAGCCAACGGCCGAGCGGCGCATCGAGCGGGATGCCGGCCCGCAGCAAGGCGACCGCGAGGATATGCTTGCTGATCGAGGCGAAGCGGTTCGGCGTCTGCGGCGTGAAGGGGACACCGTATTCGATGCTGGCGAGACCGCCAGCAAAAGTCTCACGCACCCCGTCGCGATCGAAGAGCACGACGGCGCCGCCCGGCCCCGCCTCGCGCTGCCAGTTCGCGACGATCTCCTGCGCACGGGTCGCGGCGCCGGTCCAGTTCATAGCCATGTCTTGCTCCCTCAGGCCTGCGAGCGGGCTTCGCCGAGCAGATTGCGCAAGGCCCGCATGAAGACGCGCGCGCCGGGGCCGATCGCATCATCCGGGAAATCGAAATCGGGGTTGTGCAGATGCGCGGTCTCGCCCGAGCCGAGCAGGAACATCGCGGACTTCGAGCGGCGCCCGAACAGGCCGAAATCCTCCGAGCCGCGCGAGGGCGGCGTCGGGCCATGCGGGACCTTCTCCTCGTCCATCGCCCGGCGCAGCATCGCGACGGCCTCGGGCTCGTTCTCGCAGTGGTGAAAGATGTCGTGATAGCTGATCTCGACGGTCAGCCGGCCAGCCTCGGCCGCCTCGCGCGCGAGCCTCTCGGCGGCTTCGCAGAGCGCGCCCATCTGCGCGTCATTGACGGTGCGCAAGGTCGCCCAGAGTTCGCCATGGCCCGGCGCAATGCCGAAAGCCTGCTCGCCGATCTCGACATGTGTCACGGTAACGAGCCGGAAATCGGCATCGAGCGCCCCGCCCGGTCCCAAGGCTGTCAGAGCAGGGATCAGCGTTGCTACGGCCGGAGCCGGCGAGCGGCCATGCTCCGGCGTCGAGGCATGCGAGGTCTCGCCGGTGAGGATGATCTTGATGCCGCGCGAGGCGCAGTTGGCGGCACCTTCCGAGATGCGGGCATGGCCGACCGGGACGCCCGGGCGGTTATGCAGGGAGAAGGCGTAGTCCGGCACGATCTCCTCGAATTTCGGATCGGCCATGACGGCGGCGGCGCCGGCGCCGGTCTCCTCCGCCGGCTGGAACAGCAGGATGGCACGGCCCTTCTTCGGCGGGTTGCGCTGCAGGCCGCGCGCCAGACCGGCGAGAATGGTCATATGGCCGTCATGGCCGCAGAGATGGCCCTTGCCGGGGATTTCGGAGCGATGGTCGCTGTCCGAGAGTTCCTCGATGGGGAGCGCGTCAAGCTCGGCCCGGATCAGCACGGTCGGGCCCGACTCCGAACCCTCCCAGATCGCGGCGACGCCATGGCCGCCGAGCTCGGTAACGATGCGATCAGGACAGGTCGGCTTCAGGAACGCGACGATCGTCGCGGCGGTCTCGCGTTCCTCTCCCGAGATTTCGGGGCGGCGATGCAGCCGATGCCGGAGATCGACGAGATCGACCATATCGCTGTTGGTCAGAAACACGGATGAAGCCTCCCGGGCGTTATGCCGGCCGGCGGATCACCGGCTCTTTCCCGGAAAGGTTCGATATTTCAGCCGGTTCAGCAACCCGCACCGTCGCCGGGGGCGGCATGCGCGGGGGCCGGATCAGTTTCCGAGCTCGGCCTCGATCTCGGCGTCGAAAGCCTGTGCCAGCATCGCACGGCAGGCCTCGGCCTGCTGGCGCGCCGAATCCAGCGCGATATGGGGAAGAATCTCGGCGAGATCGCGCAAGGCGAAATCGACGGCCGACATCAGGCCGAGCGCCGGCTCGACGGCGGCAGCCGGCTGTTGCGGAAGGCGGAACGCGATGACCTGACCCATAGGCATACTCACGCTGAAAACGAATCGGTCTTCAGTGTGCGGGGGCAGGCTTCAGAAAGTGGTTAACGGCGGAATTGCGGCAAGGCTGCCGGCTTAACCATAGCCGTGGAGGCCCGCACCATAGCGCTTGAGCCAGGCCTCAGCCTCCTCGGTACCGGGACAGAGCTTGTGGGTCAGCGCCCAGAAGCGATGCGAATGGTTCATCTCTTTGAGATGCGCCACCTCATGGGCCGCGAGATAATCAAGCACCGGGGACGGCGCGAGGATCAATCGCCAGGAGAAGCTGAGATGCCCCTGCGAGGAACAAGAGCCCCAGCGGCTCGTCGTATCGCGGATAGTGATCTTGCGGGCCGGAATACCGAGCGTCGCGGTGTGGCGGCGCACTGCCTTTTCGAGATCGTCGAGCGCGAGCTTCCGCAGGAAATCCTTGACCCGACGGGAAACGTGGGCGGCGTCGCCGGCCACCGCGATGACGGGTGCGCCGTCGGCATCGCGCGTCGCCTGCGTCAGCCCGCGTGCCTTCGACCAGTGGACGATGCGATGCGGCACACCGCGCAAGGGAATGCTCTGGCCGGGCTCGAAGGGCACAGCGCGAGGGCGCTTGGCCATGCGCGCCGCGATCCAGCCGCCATGATTCTCGGCGAAGCTGCGGCCTGCGGCGAAATCGGCCCGCTCGGGCAAGGTCAGGGTGATCTCGCCGGTCGCCTGCGAGACGCGCAAGGTCATCCGCCGCGCGGCGACGCGGCGCTTGACCAGAACGGCATAGCGCATGCCGGCATGCACGACCTCGATCCGGTCGGGGTCCGGCTGGCGCCTGAACAGGGAAATGCGCATCGCCCGCGATTGTGCGGGATTCGCGAGCGATCCGAAAGGGGCTTAACCGACGACCTTCAGCGCCTTGCGCTGTTCCCTGGCGCTGTCGTTACGGCGCTCCCGGGCCGCCTCCATGTCGAGGCTGACCATGAAATCGGAGATGCGCGGCTGGATCTCGGCGCGAAAACGCGAGCCGTTGAAGACGCCGTAATGGCCGACCTTCGGCTGGAGATAATGGGCGCGCTTGCCAGCGGGGATGTTGACGCAGAGATCATGCGCGGCCTGTGTCTGCCCGACGCCGGAGATGTCGTCCATCTCGCCCTCGACCGTCATCAGCGCGACGCGGCGGATGGCCGAGAGGTCGACCGGCTTGTCGCGATGCATCATCTCGCCCTTCGGGAGAGAGTGCTTCACGAAGACGGTGTCGACGGTCTGGAGGTAGAACTCGGCGGTCAGATCCATCACCGCGAGGTACTCGTCGTAGAAGTCGCGATGCTTCTCGGCGGAGTCACCGTCGCCGCTGACGAGATGCTTGAACATGTCGTAATGGGCGGTGACGTGGCGGTCGATATTCATCGCCATGAAGCCCGAGAGCTGCATGAAGCCGGGATAGACCTGCCGGAATGCGCCGAGGCTCGGGAAGGGCACGACGGTGATGCAGTTACGGCGGAACCAGTCCGTGCCGCGCTCCATCGCGAGCTGATTGACGGCGGTCGGCGAGCGGCGGGTGTCGATCGGGCCGCCCATCAGCGTCATCGAGCGCGGCGCACAGGGGTCGGATTCGGCTTCCATGCGGGCGATCGCGGCGATGACCGGCACGGACGGCTGGCAGATCGCCATGACATGGGTGTCCGGACCCAGCATCTGCAGCATGCCGATGACATAGTCGATATAGTCGTCGAGGTCGAAACGGCCCTCGGAGAGCGGCACGAGGCGGGCATCGACCCAATCGGTGATGTAGACCTCGTGGCCGGGCAGGAAAGCCTCGACCGTGCCACGCAGCAGCGTTGCGTAATGGCCGGACATCGGCGCGACCAGCAGCACCTTCGGCTGCGGCTTGCGGCGGCTGGCCGGGATCTTGCGGTCGAAATAAACCAGCTTGCAGAACGGCCGCTCCCAGACGACCCGCTCCTCGACGGCGACCTTGACGCCGTTGATCGTGGTCTCATCGAGACCGAAGGCGGGCTTGCCGTAACGGCGCGTCATGCGCTCGAACAATTCGCAGGAGGCCGCGACGCTGCGCCCGAACGGCGTATAGGTCAACGGATTGGCCGGGTTCTTGAAGGCCAGATGCATCGCATCCGAAATCCCGCGCACCGGGCTCACCATCATGTGAACCGCTTCGTAGGCATGATAGGCAAACGACATGGCGGCCCCGTGCATGCGATCAGACACCCTTCCGGCGGCGCAACATGCGATGATGCGACGCACCATCGCACCTTACGTTGATTTTGTTCTCATTCAACCCGGCTAAAGGCTAAGATTTTCCTGCGATGTGGATGAAGCCGGAAAAAACATCGGCAGGCGCCGTGCAGGAGACCCTCGAATCGTGAGCTTCCCGGACCTCTCCGCCCCGGTTCTGGCGCGTTCCGGCCGCCACCTGCGTCTCGACACCCTGGTTCGGCTACGCTGGCTCGCCATCGCCGGACAAAGTTCCGCCGTCGCCGGCGTACATTTCGGCCTCGGCTTTCCCCTGCCCTTCGGCTGGTGCTTCAGCGTCATCGCGGTCTCCGCCTGGCTCAATATCGCGCTGCGCATCCGCTTTCCGCTGAGCCATCGCCTCCGCGACACGGCGGCGACTGCCCTGCTGGGCTTCGACATCGCGCAGCTCGCCGCCCTGCTGTTCATGACCGGCGGCCTGCAGAACCCGTTCGCGATCCTGTTCCTCGCTCCGGTGATGATCTCGGCCACGGCCCTGCCACCGCAGCGCACCCTTGTGCTCGGACCGATGGCGATAGGGCTTGCGACCCTGCTCAGCCGCTACCATCTGCCCCTGCCCTGGGCTGGCGACGACCGGCCGATGCTGCCGGCCTTCTACCAGCTCGGCACCTGGGTCGCGCTCGTGCTCGGCCTCGCCTTCACCGGCATCTATGCCTGGCGTGTCGCCAAGGAGGCGCGCGACCTGTCCGACGCGCTCGCCGCGACCGAACTCGTGCTGGCGCGCGAACAGCATCTGTCGCAGCTCGACGGGCTCGCCGCCGCCGCCGCCCATGAACTCGGCACGCCACTCGGCACGATCGCGCTGGTCGCCCGCGAACTGACCCGCCTCGCCCCACCGGAGGGCGAGATGGCCGAGGATATCGCGCTGCTGCGCGAACAGGTCGAGCGCTGCCGCGGCATCCTCGGCAAGCTCTCAAGCCTGCAGGACGAGGATGCGGGTCCGCTCGGCCAGCTCAGTCTGCGCCTGCTGATCGAGGAGGCGGCCGGGCCGCAACGACCCTTCGGCGTGCCCTTCGAGATCACCATGAGCGGCGACAAGCCGGAACCGGTCTGCCGCCGCAATCCCGGCATGATCTATGGTCTCGGCAATATCGTCGACAACGCCGTCGATTTCGCGAGCTCCACGGTGACCATCGCAGCGGAGTGGAGCCAAAGCGAGGTCGTTCTGGTCATCGCCGACGACGGGCCCGGCTTCCCACAGGACGTACTGATGCGCGCGGGCGACCCCTATCTTTCGCGCGGCTCCGGCGAAGGTCGCGCCGGTGGCGGCCTCGGCCTCGGGCTGTTCATCGCCAAGACGCTGCTGGAACGGGGCGGCGCGACCCTGGAATTCTCGAACCGGCCGACACCTGCCAGCGGCGCCTCGATCCGGATCACCTGGTCGCGCGACGACTTCGAAGTCGATCTGCCGCTCGATGGGGGGTACCCAGGAGGAAGCATCGGTATTACATCAGCTTAGTCGAGCTGGCTCCCGCGAGGAGGATCGCTCGACGCCCGAAGCCTTAATACGCGCAAGCCGCAGCGCGCGGAGAAGCGGCAAGGAGAAGACGATGCAGGACGCAGCGAGCGAAACCGACAGGACCGGCCCCGCCGCCGACATGTCCCTTCTGCTGGTCGACGACGACAAGCCGTTCCTGACCCGCCTCGCCCGCGCCATGGAAGGCCGTGGCTATGCGGTCCGCATCGCCGACAGCGTCGCCGCGGGCATGGCCGCGGTCGAGGAGGCCGCCCCCGCCTTCGCCGTGATCGACCTGCGCCTCGGCGACGGCAACGGCCTCGACGTCATCGCTCGCCTGAAGGAGCGCCGGCCCGATGCGCGCGGCGTCGTACTGACCGGCTACGGCAATATCGCAACCGCCGTCAGCGCCGTGAAGCTCGGCGCCTTCGACTTCCTCGCCAAGCCGGCCGATGCCGACGAGATCCATGCCGCGCTCGCCGCGCAGCGCGATGCTCGCCCGCAGCCGCCGGAGAATCCGATGTCGGCAGACCGGGTCCGCTGGGAGCATATCCAGCGCGTCTACGAATTATGCAGCCGTAATGTCTCCGAGACAGCGCGCCGCCTGGGCATGCATCGGCGTACCTTGCAGCGCATCCTCGCCAAGCGTGCCCCGCGCTGACGACTCCAACTAGGACAAGCCTTCGGGATCCTCGATGAGCGCCAGCCGGCTCGAGGCCAGGCGCGCCAGCGCTATCGTCAACATCTTGCGCCGCGCCGCGCTCAGGGGATGACGCGGCGGCTCGCGCAGCAAATCGCCGCCATAGGCATCGGCGACAATCAGCCCGACATCGCCGGGCAGGATTTCGCGCGGGAATTCCGGTGCGACGGCAAAAAGGAAACCATCGCAGTAATCGCGGTAGTCCGGCCATTTGCCGTCGACGCGGTAATCCGCGATGCCCGATTTGACCTCGACGATCCAGAGCTCGCCCGAGGGTGAAAGCGCGACGATGTCCCCGCGCCTGCCATTGGCGAAGGTCATCTCCTTGACGATGGCATAGCCGCGCTCGCGCAGATGCCGGGCGGCTCCGCGGCAGACAATGCGCGTGATATCGGGGCGCGCCGGAGGCGGATTCAGAGCGGAATCGGAGGGAGACATGAGCCCATGTTCCCTCTTTGTTTCGCGAAACGCAAGTCGGCCTACCCCGGCAGGCAACCGTCCGTGCCGGCGCCACAGACCAGCGCACAGACCTTTTCGCCACCGGAAAGCGCAACCCGACCTGACCGGAGCGCCGCCAACGCCGCTGCGCCCGAGAGATCGGCGGCGATGCCGAACTCGAACCAGAGCGATTTCGCCGCCTCCTCCATCCCGGCATCGGTGATCAGCACGATCTCATCGACATTGCGAGCCGTCGCCTCATAGATCGCCTGGTCGGTCTGGCGGCAGGACATGGTGGCGACGCGGGTCTCCAGCTTGTCGAGCGCGACGAGGCGGCCTGCGGCGAGGCAGGCATGCAGCGTCGGCGAGCCGACCGGCTCGATGCCGATGATCCGGGTCTGCGGCCGCAGGGCCTTCACCGCCGTCGAAAGGCCGGTGATCAGGCCACCACCGCCGATCGCGACGAGGATGACATCGACCTCGGGCATGTCGTCGAGGATGTCGAGACCGAGCGTGCCCTGGCCAGCGACCACGACCGGATCGCTGAAGGGGTGGGCATAGGTCGCGCCGGTTTCGCGGGAATGAGCAAGCGCAGCAGCATTGGCATCGTCCCAGATCGCGCCGACGATATGGACGTCGGCACCCCAGTCGCGCAGCTTGGCGATCTTGTCCGGCGCGGCATTGGACGGCAGGAAGATCGTCGCGGACACGCCGAGAACATGGGCGGAACGGGCGATGGCGAGGCCGTGATTGCCGCCCGACGCCGTGACGACGCCGCGCGCGAGTTCGTGCTTCGACAGGGTCAAGAGGCGGTTCATCGCGCCACGCGCCTTGAAGGAGCCTGCCGCCTGCAGCAATTCGAGCTTCAGCGTGACGTCGCCGCCGAAATCGCTGCCGCGCGTCTTCGCATAGGGCAGCGTCGGGGTTTTCCGGATGTAGGGCGCGATGCGCTTGCGGGCGGCGCGGATATCGTCGAGCGCGATCATCACAGGGTTCCGCGATAGGGGGCCGCCACGATCAGGCAGCAATTGCCCGGCTTCACCCGGCCCGGCTGCCGCCGGCCATAGAGGATGCCGTCGGCGGCATAGTGCAGCGTCTCGGGCGGGCGCGTCGGGTCCCAGGTGCAATGGATGCGCCCGGCCGGCTCGCCGGCGCTGACCTTGCTGCCATTGGCATGGAACGGCTCGAAGATGCCGTCCGCCGTCGCGTAGACGTAAGCGGAGATGCCGGGCAGTTCGAGGATCTGGCCGTCGCCGCGCTTCGGCTCGGGCTTGTCACGGACGACAACGCCAAGATGATCAAGGACGTTGGCGACGCCGCGCCGGCAAACGGCAAGTGCCTCCAGCGAGACCGTGCCGGCGCCTGCCATCTCCGTGCCGACCGTGACGAGCCCGGCCCGGCAGGCGGCAGCAGTCGCGGTGCGCGGCTCGCCGAGATTGCTGATGACGACCATCATCGGTGCGTCGAAGGCCTGCACGGCGGCGACATTGCGCTTGTGCAGGGCGGGATCGTCGGTCGGCTCGACGATGGCGCTCGGAATGATGTCGAGCGAGGAGCCGCCGGAATGCAGGTCGAGGAAGGCGTCGCCGACCGGCAGGATATGGTCGCTGACGAAAGCCGAGATCTGCTGGGTGATAGTGCCGCGCGGATCGCCGGGAAAGGTGCGGTTGAAGTTCAGCCCGTCGACCGGCGAGGTACGCTGCCCGGCCATGACGGCATGGACGTTGTTCGCCGGCATCAGGATGAGGCGGCCCTGGACGCGGCCGGGATCCAGATCGCGGATCAGGTCGCAGATCGTGATCGGCCCCTCGTATTCGTCGCCATGATTGCCACCCTCCATGATCACGGTCGGGCCGGTGCCGTTCTTGATCACGGCGATCGGCACGCGGGTCGCGCCCCAGGCATCGTCATGCGGCGAATGCGGGATCATCAGGAAGCCGGTCTGCTTGCCCTCGCGGTCGAGATCGACGGTGAGAAAGGCGCTGGACGGGCGCGGGGTCGGCTTGGGGCGGGGGCTGGTCATGGCGGGCTCGGCAACATCGGGCGCTTAGGTTCAAGACGAGCTGCGGGGAACCCTCTCCCGGAGGGAGAGGGCAGGGTGAGGGGTAGGCCGTTGGACACCGTGGCCGTGACCTGACCGCTGCTGCGGAAGGACATGGCGAACTGGTCCGGGGGCCTACACCCCACCCCTGCCCCTCTCCTTACAGGAGAGGGGTTCCCTGCGCTCTTTGTGGATAGGCTTCGCGTTTCTCCACCGCCTCACAGCGTCGGCAGCGGGTCCATCGGCATGTCGAGATACTTGCGATGCAGCCGGTCGAGCTCGCCGTTCATCGAATTGAAGAAGATGAAGCCGTCGAGCCAGCGCACGAGATTATGCTGGTCCATCTGCACGCCCATATGGGCCGGGCTGCGGCGGATGACGAATTTGCGCTCGAATTCCTTGCTCGGGTTCTGCTTGGCGAGCGCCTGCGCCACGATCGAGTTGGTGGCGAGCAGATCGGCCTGGCCGGTGATATAGGCCGCGGCGGCCGTCGCGTCGTCCTCGGTGCGCATCAGGCTGGCCTTCGGCGCGGCGGCGGAGATGGCGAGTTCCTGCGTCGTGCCCTTGGCGGCGGCGACACGCGCCGAGCCAATCGTCTCCGGGCTCGACACCGTCGAGCTTTTCGCGCCGTAGACCGCGAGGAAGGTGTTGGCATAGGGCGCCGTGAACTGGATCTGCTTGGCGCGCTCAGGCGTCAGGCCCATCACCGAGATGACGATGTCGACCTTGTCGGTCATCAGGAAGGGGATGCGGTTGGCGCCGGTGATCTGCTGCATCTCCAGCTTCACGCCGAGGCCCTTGGCGACCATCTCGGCCATCTCGATATCGAAACCGATCGCCTTGCGGTCGGCATCCTGCGAGCCGAAGGGCGGTGCATCGAGCGGCACGCCGATGCGGACCACGCCCTTGGACAGGATGTCCTGGAGCTTGTCGGCCTTGGCCTCGGCGGCGCCGAAGGCGGCGATGGCCAGGGCGGCTAAACCTGCGAACAGTGAGCGCATCGTCTTTTCTCCCCTCGTTGATGTCGTTGGCATTCAGCCTCAGTGCAGGACTGCACTGAGGAAGGTCTGGAGTTCCGGCGTCTTCGGCTCGGCCAATACGGCTGCAGCCGGGCCCTGCTCGTGAATGCGCCCCTCATGCATGAAGACGACGCGCGAGCCGAAGCGGCGGGCGAAGCCCATCTCGTGGGTGACGAGGATCATGGTCATGCCCTCTTTCGCGACGGATTCGAGCACCTTGAGCACCTCGCCGGTCAACTCCGGATCGAGCGCGGAGGTGACCTCGTCGAACAACATCAGCTTCGGCCGCATGGCGAGCGAACGGGCGATGGCGACGCGCTGCTGCTGGCCGCCGGAGAGCTGCGAGGGATAGGCGTCGAGCTTGTCCTCGAGGCCGACGCGGGCGAGCACCTCGCGCGCGACCTCGCGGGCGGCCTGCGGCGCCTGCTTCTTCACGACGCGCGGGGCGAGCGTGATGTTGTCGCAGACCGAGAGATGCGGGAACAGGTTGAAGCTCTGGAAGACGATGCCGACCTCCTGGCGCAATTTGCGCAGGTTCGTCGCGGGGTCGTTGACCTGCGTGCCGTCGACACGGATCACGCCGGCCTGGATCGGCTCCAGCCCGTTGATGCAGCGGAGCATCGTGCTCTTGCCCGAGCCGGAGCGGCCGATCACGGCGACGACCTCGCCCTTGGCGACATCGAGCGAGACGTCCTTCAGCACCTGCACCGAGCCGTAGCTCTTGTTGATCCCCTGGATTTCAACGAGCGACATCGAGCTTCCGCTCGATCGAGCGGCTCCATTGCGAGAGGGGGAAGCACATCGCGAAATAGATCGCGGCGACGGTGATGTAGACGGCGAAGGGCTTGTAGGTGCCGGCAGCCGTGAGCTGGCCCTCGCGGGTGAGCTCGACGAAGCCGATCACGGCCGCGAGCGAGGTGTTCTTGATGAGCTGGACGAGGAAGCCGACCGTCGGCGGGATCGCGACCCGGATCGATTGCGGCACGATGACATGGCGCAGCTGCTCTCCGAGCGAGAGGCCGAGCGAGGCGCCGGCCTCCCACTGGGTTTTGGCGATCGAGACCAGCGCCCCGCGCCAGATCTCGCCGAGGAAGGCGCTGCCATAGACCGAGAAGGCGGTCGCCGCCGCGATCCACGGATTGACGGAGATGCCGGCGAGCGGCAGGCCGAAGAAGATGACGAAGAGCCAGACCAGGAGCGGCGTGCCCTGGACGATATGGATATAGGCGGCTGCGACCCAGCGCACGGGCGCAAGGGGCAGGATGCGGGCGATGGCGATGACGATGCCGATCAGCGACGCGCCGATGAAGGCGGTCGCGGTCAGCGCCAGTGTCCAGCGCGCCGCCGCGATCAGATACATCACATCGATGAGGCCGAATTCGCGGATCATCGCCTGACGAACGCCCAGTAGTAGATGCCCGCGAACAGGCCGCGGAAGGCGAAGGCGAGCCCGAGATAGAGAACTCCGATGACGGTGTAGACCTCGAAATCGCGGAAGGTGCGGGACTGCACGATCGAGGCCGCGTGGAAGAGGTCCTCGACCGAGATCTGCGAGACGATGCTGGTCGCCAGCATGAGCAGCACGAACTGGCTGGCGAGCGCCGGGAACATCGCCTTCAGCGCCGGGAACATCACGACATAGCGGAAGACCTGCAGGCCGGAGAGCCCGAGCGAATGGCCGGCCTCGACCTGGGCTTTCGGCACGGCCTCCAGCCCGGCGCGGACGATCTCGGTGGTGTAGGCGCCGAGATTGATCACCAGCGCGATGATCGCGGCGGTCAGCCCGTCGAGCCTGACGCCGAAACTCGGCAGGCCGAAGAAGATCAGGAAGAGCTGCACCAGCAGCGGCGTGTTGCGAATGACCTCGACATAGGTGCCGACGATGCGACGCAGCCAGGCGGGACCGTAGACGCGGGCGGCGGCGCAGGCGATGCCTATGACGAGGCCGCCGACCATTGCCAGAGCCGAGAGCAGCAACGTGATCCAGACGCCGTCGAGGATCGATTCCCAGGCGGCGAAGACATCACGGAACTGCAGGCCGTATTTCATGGCCGGCCGTCCCGCGGCAGCGCCCTGCCCGAAGAACCTGCGACATGATCCGACGATCGTACCATCCGCCTCCCCTTTGACGGCGAGGCTAGGTTCGTATCTTATTTGATGTCAAGCTTCATATATGAAACAGGATGGCATGAGCGACCTGCCGGATACCGAGACCGGAGACAAGGGCAGCTATGCAGCGCCGGCGCTGGAGAAGGGGCTCGATATCCTCGAGCTCCTGGCCGAGGTCGGCGAGCCGCTCTCGACACGCGAGATCGCCGAACGTCTCGCCCGCTCGAAGAGCGAGATCTTCCGCATGGTCTTCGTGCTGCAGCAGCGCGGCTATCTCGCCCGCGAGGCGGGGACGGACCGGCTCGGCCTCTCGCGACGGCTGTTCGACCTCGGCATCCGCACGCCCGCCGGACGCCAGCTCACCTCGATCGTGCTGCCGGTGATGGAGCGCTTCAGCGAAACGAGCGGGCAGGTCGCCCATCTCGTCGTGCTGAGCCGGGCGCAGACCGTGGTGCTGGCGACTACTTCGGGCCATCTCGATGCCAGCGTCATCGTCCGGCCGGGCTATGGCCGCCCCGCGCTCGACGCCAATTCCGGCCTGCTGATCCTCGCCTTCCAGAGCGAGACGCGCCGCCGCCAGTTGATGCGGGAAGCCTCGGAAGCCGACAAGCGGCGCCTCGAAGCGGCCGAGACCGAACGGACCTTCGCGGAAATCCGTGCCCTCGGACATCGCGTCGCCGCGAGCCGCGACATCTTGGCCGTGACCGATATCGTCTGCCCGGTCATAGGCCCCGGCGGGCAAGCCGAGGCCGCGATCCTCGTGCCCTGCCTGCAGCGCCACAGCATCGCGACGGACGAGAAGGCGATCCTCAGGGCGCTCAAGGCGAGCTGTACGGAGGCCGGCTCGCAACTCTCGCTATAGCCGCGGACTTCGAAAGGATCGCCGCCGGAAATGAACCTATAATTGCAAATGAGAAAGATTTTTATTTGCAGTTGTGTGAAATCTCGCTCGATGCCGCGCCTGCAACATTCCTTGCTCGCGCTGCAGCTTGACACGGCCTTCTCGGCCAACCGAACATGAGGCTCATCCCTTCGGAAAGGTAGCTTATGCGCCTGTTTGCTGCGTCGCTCGCGACCGAAACAAATACCTTCTCCCCCATCCCGACATCCCGGGCCAATTTCGAGGCTTCCGCCTATTTCCCGGCGGGCCAGCACCCCGACCGGGCCACTCATACCACCGCCCCGCTCTATGCCGCGCGGCAGCGCGCCAAGCCGGACGGCTTCGAGCTGGTCGAAGGCTCCTGCTTCTGGGCCGAGCCGTCCGGGACCTGCGCCAAGGCCGATTACGAGGAGATGCGCGACGAGATCCTCACCCAGCTCAAGGCAGCGATGCCGGTCGACGGCGTGCTGCTCGGCCTGCACGGCGCCATGGTCGCGCATGGCTATGACGATTGCGAAGGCGACATCCTCGAGCATGTCCGAGCGATCGTCGGACCGTCGGTGCCGATCGGCGTCGAACTCGATCCGCATTGCCACCTGACCGAGAAGCGCGTGCGCCTCGCCGATGCGATCATCCTCTACAAGGAATACCCGCATATCGACTTCGTCGAGCGGGCCGAGGAGCTGGTCGACATCATCCTGCGCACCATCCGCGGCGAGATCAAACCGGTGATGTCGCTCTACGATTGCCGGATGATCGAGCTTGTGCCGACGACGCGCGAGCCCGGCCGCTCCTTCGTCGACCGGATGAGCGCGCTCGAAGGCAAGGATGGCATTCTCTCGGTCTCGCTGGCGCATGGCTTCCAGCAGGGCGACGTGCCGGAGATCGGCACCCGCGTGCTCGTCATCACCGACAACGACAAGGCGAAGGGCGATGCGCTGGCCGCGAAGCTCGGCGAGGAATTCCGCTCCCTCAAGGGGCAGTTCGCTCCGCCGGTGACCCCGCTCGACGAGGCGCTCGATCGCGCGCTCGGCGGCGCTGCCAACGGCCCGCGCGTCATCGCCGACTCCACCGACAATGCCGGCGGCGGCGCAGCCTCCGACAACACCAACATCATCCATCGCCTGCGCGAGCGCGGCATCGGCGATGCTGCGGTCGGCCCGGTCTGGGACCCGGTCGCGGTCGAATTCTGCCTGACGGCGGGGGTCGGCGCGACCATTCCGCTGCGCTTCGGCGGCAAGGCGGCCGCGACCTCGGGCACGCCGGTCGATGGCGAGGTGACGGTGCTCGGCGCCATCCGCGGGGGCACGCAGAGCTTCGGCACCGCCAAGGTACCGATCGGCGATGCCGTCGGCATCCGCATCGACGGCATTGACGTCGCCCTGCTTTCGCATCGCACGCAGGCGCTGGGGCTGGAGATCTTCACCAGCGTCGGCATCGACCCGACGCAAAAGCGCATCGTCAGCGTCAAGTCGACCAACCATTTCCACGCCGCCTACGGCCCGATCGCCAGCGAGGTGATCTACACCGATGGCGGCGGCCCCTCGCATCTCGACGTGCGCAAATATCCCTACCGCAAGATCAACCGGCCGCTCTGGCCGCATGATCCGCTCCCGCCGGGCCGGCTCGTCGTCTGACGCCCCGCCTCCCGGAAGGAACAGGAGAGAAGAAGCATGACCCGATGAGGGCCAGACGAGGCGAATGCCCGCGGCCCTCTATTGCAAAGAGGAGGAGAACGACATGACCACGACACGCCGACGTTTCGTTCAGGGCGGATTGGCAACCGGCGCGCTCATCGCGGCCCCCGCCAGGATCAGCGCCCAGACCACGCCTACAGCAGCCCGCACCATCCGCGCCGTCCTGCACGGGGATCTCCGCGTCTTCGACCCGGTCTGGACCACCGCGAACATGACCTCGTATCACGCCGGCATGGTCTACGACATGCTGTTCGGCGTGAACGACAAATTCGAGCCGCAACCGCAGATGGTCTCGAAATGGTCGGTCTCGGACGATCGCAAGACCTATACGTTCGAGCTGCGAGACGGCCTGCGGTTCACGGACGGCACGCCCGTCACCGCCAGGGACTGCGTTGCCTCGATCCGGCGCTGGGGCGCCCGCGACGGCGGCGGCCAGCACATGATGGCGCGCCTCGCCGACACGCCCGTCAAGGACGACAAGACCTTCCAGATCGTGATGAAGGAGCCCTACGGGCTCGTGGTGGAATGGCTCGCCAAGGCGGCGACCAATGCCTGCTACATCATGCGTGAGAAGGAAGCCGGGACCGACCCGAACCAGCAGATCAGCACGATCATGGGTTCGGGGCCGTTCATCTTCAACGAGGGTGCCGTCGTCCAGGGCCAGCGCTACGTCTACGACAAGAATCCGAACTACGTACCGCGCTCAGAGCCTGCGGTGATGACCTCGGGCGGCAAGGTGGTGAATGTCGACCGCGTCGTTTACGAGAACATCGCCGACGAGGCGACCGCGATCGCGGCGATCCGCGCCGGCGAGATCGACATGATCGAATATCCCAATGTCGACCTGCTCGACTCGCTCGCCGGCGAGAAGGACATCAAGCTCGAGGTCCTCAACAAGCAGGGCCAGCTCGGCTGGGCACGCGTGAACTGGCTCCATCCGCCGTTCAACAACGTCAAGGCCCGGCAGGCCATGCTGCACCTCATCCACCCGACCGAGGTGATGAAGGCGACTTTCGGCGACGAGAAGTATTTCCGCGGCTGCTCGTCGCTGTTCGGCATGGGCACGCCGATGGAGAACGACGCCAATATCGACTGGTTCAAGACCGCGCCGAACATCGAGAAGGCGAAGCAGCTCGTCAAGGAATCCGGCTATGACGGGCGCCCGGTCGTGGTGCTGCAGGCGACCAACATCGCCTATATGAACAATGCCGCGAACCTGATCGCGCAATGGATGCGCCAGGCCGGCTTCAACGTCTCGTTGCAGGCCTCCGACTGGGGCGCAGTGGTCACCCGCCGCGCCGTCAAGGCCGCGCCGGACCAGGGCGGCTGGAACGTGTTCTTCACCTCCGGCTCGGTCAACGCCTTCGGCAATCCCGTCTCGCTCAGCGGCCACGCGGCCAATGGCGAGAAGGGCTGGTTCGGCTGGCCGACCAACGAACTGCACGAGCAGCTCCGCGACAAATGGGCCAGCGCCTCGAGCGATGCCGAGCGCAAGCAGATCGCCCGCGACATCCAGCAGAACGCCTGGGATTTCGTGCCGCATGCGTATTTCGGCCAATGGTTCCAGCCGGCCGCCCTGCGCAACCTGACGGGCCTGATCGGCATGCCCGAGCTGATCCCGTTCTGGAACGTCAAGAAGGGCTGAGCTCAGCCCCGCCGAGGCAGCAAACGACCTGTGGAGTCCGCCTCACGGCGGGCTCCACCTGTCCGACCGTCTTCAGGTGATCGTGCCGGCGGCGTGAGGGCGTGCACGCAAGCCGTGTCCGGGCAGCGCCTTCCAGCAGCCCGTACCGAATGAACCAGCCGACGGAGGACGAACGACGCAATGCTGAGCTATCTCGTACAGCGCCTGGCATCGACCATCCTGGTGATGACGCTGGTGGGCATCTTCGTCTTCCTTCTTCTGCATCTTTCGGCCGGCGACCCCGCCGCCATCATCGCCGGCGACTACGCCACGCCCCAGCAGATCGTCGCGATCCGCCAGCGGCTCGGCCTCGACGATCCCCTGCTCATCCAGTTCGGGCGCTGGGGCTTACGTGTGATCCAGGGCGATCTCGGCGTCTCCATCTTCTCCAGCACGCCTGTCTCGACGCTCATCCTGCAACGGCTGGAGCCGACGCTGTCGGTCGCCATCCTCACCATGATCTTCGCGGTCTCGATCGCGGTCACGCTCGGCGTGCTTGCCGCCTGGAAGGCCGGACGGCCGATCGACCGGCTGCTGATGGGCTTTTCGGTGCTCGGCTTCTCGATGCCGACTTTCGTCGTGGGCTACTGCCTGATCTATGTCTTCGCGATCGAGTTGCGCTGGCTGCCCGTGCAAGGCTACCGGCCGATCATGGACGGCATCGGTCCCTGGTTCCTGCATCTCGTGCTGCCGACGGTGACGCTCGGCCTCGCCTATGTCGCGCTGATCGCGCGCATGACCCGCGCCTCGGTGCAGGAGGTGCTGGAAGAGGACTATATCCGCACGGCCAATGCCAAGGGCGTCCCGGCCCGCACGATGCTGATGAAGCATGCGCTGAAGAATGCCGGCGTTCCGATCATCACCGTGATCGGCATCGGCGTCGCGCTCCTGATCGGCGGCGTCGTGATCACAGAGACCGTGTTCAATATTCCCGGCGTGGGCCGCCTCGTGGTCGACGCGATCTCGAAGCGAGACTACCCGATCATCCAGGGCGTCATCCTCGTCTTTTCCGGCGTCTACGTGTTGATCAACCTGGCGGTCGATCTCTCCTATTCGCTCATCGACCCCCGCATCCGGCATTGAGGAGGCACGACCGATGACCGCGATCGATGCCCCCGCCACCCCGGCTCCCACCGCCGGAAACCGGCTCTTCCGCTTCGGCCGTTTCGCGCGCCGCAACCCGACGATGCTGATCGGCGCCGCTATCCTGATCTTCTTCGTCGGAGTGGCCATTATCGCGCCCCTGATCGCCGGCGATCCGATGCTCAAGCTACCCACGCGGCGCCTGCAGCCGCCCTCCGCCGAGTTGCGGTTCGGCACCGACCAACTCGGCCAGGACGTCTTCGCGCGCACCGTCTACGGCGCCCGCGTCTCGCTCATCGTAGGCCTGAGCGTCGCGACGATCTCGATCCTCGTCGGGCTGACGATCGGCCTCTTCGCCGGTTATTATCGGCGGTTCGACGCCATCGTCATGCGGCTGATGGACGGGTTGATGGCGATCCCCGCCATCCTGCTGGCAATCGCCATGGTGGCGCTGAACCAGGGCAGCATCGCCATCGTCGTCGCGGCGATCTCGATCCCGGAATTGCCACGCGTCGTCCGACTCGTCCGCTCGATCGTGCTCAGCGTGAAAGAGCTGCCCTTCGTCGAGGCTGCGCGCGCCTGCGGCGCCAAGACGCCGCGCATCCTGTTCCGGCACATCATGCCGAGCACGATCGCGCCCTTGATCGTGCAGGCGACGTATATCTGCGCCTCGGCGATCCTCGTCGAAGCCTCGCTCTCCTTCCTCGGCGCAGGCGTGCCGCCGGAAGTGCCGAGCTGGGGCAACATGATCGCGTCGAGCCGGCTCTATCTCGCCCGCGCGCCCTGGACGATCTTTTGCCCGGCGATCGCGCTCGCCCTGGTCGTGCTCGCGGTGAACCTGCTCGGCGACGGCCTGCGCGACAGGCTCGACCCGCGCCTGTCGCGGCGCCTCTAACCTCAAGCCCGGACCGCACGCCGGGCATGCATCGGCACGCCCGGCGAATCTGCGGCGCCGCGCTATGCTGACAGCACTGTCAAACGAACGCGAAGCTGGGAGCTGCCGGAATGAACCGACGCGACACGATCAAACTGGCACTGCTGCCGACCCCCTTCGAACCCTTGCCGCGCCTCTCGGAGGCCCTCGGTCGCAACGGAAAGGGTCCATCGATCTGGATGAAGCGCGACGACTGCACCGGCTTCGCCGGCGGTGGCAACAAGGTGCGCAAGCTCGAATACCTGGTCGCAGAGGCCCTGAAACAGGGCGCCGATACGCTGGTCACCATGGGCGCGATCCAGTCGAACCATGCCCGCCAGACGGCTGCCGCCGCCGCCCGCAGCGGCCTCGCCTGCGTGCTGCTGCTGACCGATTCGGTGGCAAACCGCAGCGAATCCTACCGGACGAACGGCAACTGGCTGCTCGACCGGATTTTCGGCGCAGAGATTCGCTTGCTCCCCGCCGGCGGCGATGCAACCGCCATCGCTGATGAGGCTGTGGCGGAGCTTAAGGCACAGGGGAAGCGCCCCTATTTCATCCCCGTCGGCGGCTCCAACGCGCTGGGCAGCATCGCCTATCGCGACGCCCTCCTGGAGCTGGCCGAGCAAGCGAAGACCGAAGGTGTCCGCGTCGACCATCTCGTCGTTCCCACGGGAAGCGGCGGCACCCATGCCGGCATCCTCGCCGGCGTCGAGGATGCCGGACTTGGCTGCCGGGTGCAGGGCGTCAGCGTCTCGCGCTCGGCCGAGCAGGCCGGCACGATCGTCTCGGGGCTGGTCGGCGACATCTTTGCGCTGGAGGGCCGGCAGCGGGGCAAACACACCGCACTCGAGATCGATGATTCGCAGGTCGGGCCCGGCTACGGTCAGCCGACGCCCGCGATGATCGAGGCCGTCGAACTGGTCGCGCGGACGGAAGGCATCCTTCTCGATCCCGTCTATACCGGCAAGGCGATGGCCGGGCTCATCGCGCTGCTCAGGAGCGGCGCCATCGGCCCCGACGAGACCGTCGTCTTCTGGCATACGGGCGGTGCGCCGGGGCTCTACGCCTACCCGGAAGTGTTTCAGGGGTAGCCGCTCCGGCATTCTACGACATTGCACCACCACTCCGGGAGCGGGCAGAAGCCCCGCCCCCGGAGCGGTGAAAATACCCTTTTAAAATCAGTTTATTAAAGCATCGCGCCCCTTGCGCTCCTGCCTTGACCTGGGCGCGTTCCGGCCTTTTCGTTCCGCCGCCACGAGGCTGTGGACAGCTTCCAACAGTCGGTATCGAGCAGGCCCGTTCGAGGGCGCGGTTTACCATCTGTTAACCATTCCATCGATACACCGAAGCAACCGAAAATTTACCAAGATAACCGACGTGTTAACTCAACCCCGGCCCATCCGCCTCAAGGGGCGGTCCTATCTTGCGCTGACGCTGACCCCGGAGCTGCCCTTCGAGGACTGGCTGGCGCGGCTCGACGATCTCGCCTCGCGTTCCGCCGGCTTCTTCCTGCGGCGCCCCGTCGTTCTCGACATCACCGGCCTGGATGTGGACCGGGCGCAGCTTCGCGGCTTCGTCAGCCAGCTCGGCACGCGCCAGGTGCGGATCATGGGCATCGAGGGCGCCTCCCCCGCCCTCCTCGGCTCGGACCTGCCGCCGGCCATGGCCGACGGACGCCCGACCGCCGATTTCGAACCACCGGCCGCCGCGCCTGAAGCGGTCAAGGCCGAGGTCGCCACCGCCGAGCCGGTCATGCCCGACCTGCCCAAGGCAGTGCCGTCGATCATCGTGACGCAGCAGGTGCGCTCGGGCCAGTCGCTGGTCTTTCTCGAAGGCGACGTCACCGTCGTCGGCTCGGTCGCCTCGGGCGCCGAGATCGTCGCTGGCGGCTCGATCCATGTCTACGGCACCCTGCGGGGGCGGGCGATGGCCGGCACCATGGGCAATGCCGCCGCACGCATCTTCTGCCGCAAGCTCGAGGCCGAACTGATCGCGATCGACGGCTACTACAAGACGGCCGAGGACATGGGCCCCGAATTCCGCGGCAAGCCCGTGCAGATCTGGCTCGATGGCGAAGCGTTCAAGGTCGAAGCGCTCGCCTGAGGCGAAGGCATCAACAGTCACAAGGAGCGGTCAATGGGCAAGGTCATCGTCGTCACATCGGGCAAGGGCGGCGTCGGCAAGACGACATCGTCGGCCGCGCTCGGCGCCGCGCTCGCCCAGGGCGGGGAAAAGGTGGTGGTCGTCGATTTCGACGTCGGCCTGCGCAATCTCGACCTGGTCATGGGTGCCGAGCGGCGGGTGGTCTACGATCTCGTCAACGTCATCCAGGGCGAGGCCAAGCTCACCCAGGCCCTGATCCGCGACAAGCGGGTCGAAACGCTCTACCTGCTGCCGGCCTCGCAGACCCGCGACAAGGAGAACCTGACGGCCAAGGGCGTCGAGGCGGTGATCGGCGCCCTCAAGGCAAATTTCGACTGGGTCATTTGCGACAGCCCCGCCGGCATCGAGAGCGGCGCCACGCTGGCGATGCGCCATGCCGACATCGCGATCGTCGTGACCAATCCGGAAGTCTCCTCGGTCCGCGATTCAGACCGGATCATCGGCCTGCTCGATTCCAAGACGGTCAAGGCCGAGAATGGCGAGCACATGGAGAAGCACCTGCTGCTCACCCGCTACGACCCGGTCAGGGCCGAGCGTGGCGACATGCTGAAGGTCGACGACGTCCTCGAAATCCTGTCGATCCCGCTGCTCGGCATCATCCCGGAGAGCATGGACGTGCTGCGCGCTTCCAACATCGGCTCGCCGGTCACACTGGCCGATCAGGGCAGCGCCCCCTCGATCGCCTATTTCGATGCCGTGCGCCGGCTCAAGGGCGAGCAGATCCCGGTCTCCGTCCCCGGCGAGAAGCGCGGCTTCTTCGGCAAGATCTTCGGAAGGAAGGCGGCATGAACCTGCTTCGTCTCTTCTCCCGCCCACGCTCGGCCCCCGCCGCCCGGGAAAGGTTGCAGGTGCTGCTCGCCCATGAGCGCGCTGCGACCGGTGGCGATGCCGATCTGCTCGCCAAGCTGCGCGACGAAATCCTGCGCGCGATCTCGAAGCACATGCAGATCGACGACGACAAGGTCAGCGTCCGGATGGAACGCGGCGCCCAGGTCTCGACGCTCGCGGTCGATATCGAGGTGCCGTTCGACGCCGGCAAGAAGGCGGCCTAACCAACCGCCGGTCATCGGCTCGGGCGCGCGCCGGTCATCAGCTCGCCGCTCCCCCGAGGATCGCATCGACCTCGCCGCGATCGATGCGGCGGCGGTCGGATAATCGCCGGGCGATGGCGGCAAGAGCCGCGAGCATCGCCGGGCGGTACAGAATGGCGGTCGCCGCATTGGCACAGCGCGCTCGCAGCGCAGCCTCGTCCGGCAGCCGCAGCAGCGCGAGATAGGGCTTCATCTGCCTGAGATCGTCCTCATGCGAGGCGATGGCGCCCGGATACCATTTCAGCCCAGCGCCGTTCCAGTAGATCATCTCGCCGCAATAGCCGGCGGACAGGATGATGATCTCGATCTCGGCACGTTCGCGATCGACCGGGCTGTCGCTCCGGAAGCCGCGCTGGTAGGGCTCGAAACAGGTCTCTCCGGAGAAGCCGTAAGGCGGCCGCAGCCAGGCATGCGTGATGTAGCGCCGATGCTGCCAGCCGGCGACGATATGGCCGGCCTCATGAAACGCGCAGGCGGCGCGCCGGATGTCGGCGGGGATATCGCTGAGAATCGGCATTGCCTCACTGTCACCGTCAGCACCTTCCGCGCAACCGTGATGGAAGCGAGCCGGTGCCGATGGTGCAGGCCTAGCGTGAGCGCCGAACCGCCGCCGGAACGCTCAGGCCTCGTAGCCGAACGGATCGTCCACGCTGTGGGCCGGCTGCGTGAACCAGCGTGCACCGTCTTCCGCCATATAGGCGATATCCTCGAGGCGAACGCCGAACTCGCCGTAGATGCACATCATCGGTTCGACGGAGAAACACATCCCCGGCGCCAGCGGCGTGAGATTGCCGGTGACCATGAACGGTTCCTCGTGGATCGCGAGGCCGAGGCCATGACCGGTCCGGTGCGGCAGGCCCGGCACCTTGTAGCCGGGGCCGAAGCCGGCTGCTTCGATCTCGGCACGCGCAGCCCGGTCGACGGCCTCGCACGGCGCGCCGAGCACAGCCGCCTGGAAGCCGGCGAGTTGAGCCCGCTTCTCCAGGTTCCATATCTCCCGCTGACGCTCCGTCGGCTCACCGAAGACATAGGTGCGGGTGATGTCCGAATGGTAGCCGCCGACCCTGGCGCCCATGTCGACGAGGACCATGTCGCCTTCGGCCAGCGTCTGGGGATGAGGCACGCCATGAGGGTAAGCGGTCGCCTCGCCGAACTGCGCGGCACCGAATGTCAGGCTCAGGCCGAATTTGCGATGGGCCTTCTCCAGGAATTCCACGAGTTCCGTCGTCGTCATGCCGACGCGCAGGGTGCGCGCGGCAGCGCGATGAACCGCCATGGTGATATCCATGGCGCGCTGGATCAGGGCAATCTCGGCCGCCGATTTCAACTGGCGGCAAGCGGCCGTGACAGCGCCACCATTCGTGAAGTCGAAGCGGTTTCCCGCCTTGCGCAACCCGTCGACGGTATAGAACGGCGTGTCCGGATCGAGCGCGATGGAGCCATTTTCGTAGCCGAGGCTGCGGATGGTCTCCACGACCAGCGCGGTCGGATCCTCATGCTCTTCCCAGCAGCGCACATCGTCGCCGAACTGCATGTATTCGCGCGTCTTGGGTTCCTCGAACGCCGGGCTGAGGTAGACGACCTCCCCCTCGGCCGGAATGATCGCGCCGTGCAGTCGCTCGGTCAACTTGAGCTGGATGCCGGTGAAATAGTGCAGATTGACCGAGCTATCGAGATACAGGGCTTGCAAGCCCTGCTCACGCAGGAGGCGCTGCACCTTCGCGATCCGCTCCTTGAATTCGCCGACCGCGATCGGCGCGATGCCGGCGACCGTCGCTTCGAGCCCGGCCAGTTCCTCTTCGAAGCTCGAACCTCCCACCCCGATGCTCATCGGTCATCATCCTCTTTCGCTCGGTGTCCGCATGCGGCCCGGCGCCCCGACGAATGGCAGATATCCACGGCGGCCCGATGCGGCCACCGTATATTGCATATTTCTTGTCGACAATAGATACCGGGAACAACCCGGCCGCCTCCCGAAGAATTTCATCATCTTTACCCGCGGCAACCAGACCTTCAGTCGAGCAGACGCGCGCCGAAATTCCGCTGCGGATCCATATCGGCGACGAGCCGGCCGGTGGGGGTCGCCGCATGGCCGCCAGTGCGCGCCAGCCAGCGGCCCGAGCCCGGAGCGGCATGCAGCGTGTCGCCGCTGACGACATCCTGCCCGCGGACGAGAACATGTTCAGGCCAGCCGGTGACGTTGCGGCCCGCGAAGGGCGTGAAGCCGGTCAGATCATGCATCGCCGCATCGGTGATGGTCACTTGCCTGCCGGGATCCCAGATCGCGATATCGGCATCGTAGCCGGGCTTGAGCGCGCCCTTGCCAGGCAGGTTGTAGATTTCGGCAGGCGCGGTCGCCGTCAGGTTCACGAAGGCTTCGAGCCCGCGCCCCGAGAATTCCGGCCGGCCCTGCGAGACCAGCGCATCGAAAAGCAGAGGCAGCCGCGTTTCCAAGCCCGGCAGGCCACTGGCGATCTGCTTGAAGCTGGGGTTCGGGCCAGCGGAGAGCTTGCCGGTCTCGTCGAAGCGATAGGGGGCGTGATCGGAGGAGACCGTCTGGATATCGCCGAGCGCCAGCGCCTGCCAGAGCGCGTCCTGATCCGCCTCTTCCCGCGGCGGCGGCGAGCATATCCATTTCGCGCCTTCGAGACCGGGCCTGTCGAGATCGTGCCGAGTGAGGAAGAGATATTGCGGGCAGGTCTCGGCGAAAACCTTGAGGCCGCGCCCGCGCGCGTCGCGGATAGCCTGCGCGCCCTCGGCGGTCGAGACATGGAAGATCATGATGGCCACATCGAGCAGTTCGGCCGCCGTGATCAGCCGGTTGAAGGCCTCAGCCTCCGAGCCGCGAGGATGGCTGATCGCGTGGTATTTCGGCGCGACATAGCCCTTCTCCACCAGCTTCCTGGCCATCCAGGAGATCATGCCGTGATTCTCGGCATGAACGCAGACCAGCGCCCGGTGCTGCCTGGCCGTCAACAGCAGGTCGAGCAGCGGCTCGTCGTCGACCTTGATCAGGTCATAGGTCATGAAGACCTTGATCGAGGCATGGCCCTCGCCGATCAGGGCGGGCAGATCCTGCTGGATCGTCTTGGCGTCCGGATTGGCGACGATGAGATGGAAAGCATAGTCGATCAAGGCTCCCCGCCGGGCGAGCGCGGCATAATCGTCGACGACCTTCCGCAGATCGAGGCCGCGATGCTGGGCGGCGAAGGAGATCAGCGTGGTGTTGCCACCGAAAGCGGCAGAGGCCGTGGCGCTCTCGAAGGTATCGGCATTGAGCAGCCCGCCGGCCGAAACCTGCTCGACATGGGCATGGGTATCGATGCCGCCCGGCAGCACGAGCTTGCCCGTCGCGTCGATCTCGCGGACGCCGGGCGCAAGGCCGAGGCCGAGCGCCGCGATCTTGCCGTCCTTGACCGCGACATCGGCGCGGAAACTGCCCGTCGCGCTGCCGACCGTGCCGCCGCGAATGACCAGATCATAGTTCGCCGTCATCTGCCCTCGTCCTTCTCAACGCACCATCAAGGTGCCGATCGCCATGGCGACCGCGGCTTGCGTCGGGTCGATCACGGGGATGCCCAGCGCATCTTCCAGCGGCCGGCGATGGCGCGCCATGCCCGCGCAGCCCATGACGACCGCGCCCGCACCGTCCGCATCCCGCAATTCCCGCCCGACCGCGATCATGCGCTCGAGCGTACCTTCGCCGGACGCGCTCTCCGCTACCGACATTTCGAGCGGACGCTCGCCCGCCAGACGGTCCATCAGCCCCATCTGGCGGAGATAGCGGATATGGCGCGGGATCGAGCGCGACTTGATCGCAATGACGCCGAAGCGGTCGGCGCGCGTCAGGGCGGTGAGCACGCCGCATTCGGCGATGCCGAAAACAGGACAGGCCGTGCCTTCGCGGGCGACATGGAGTCCCGGGTCGGAATAGCAGGCGATGACGAAGGCATCGACATTGTTGGCGGCCTCGACCCGGCGGCGCAGCGGCAGGGTGACGCTCTCGACATGTTCCTGCGTCTCGATGCCGGCCGGCCCCTCGCGCAGGGTTTCGCAGAGAATTTCCGGCCCCTCGGCGAAGGCGAGCGGGATCAGAGCCTGCCGCAAACCCTCGGTGACCGTCTCGTTGGAATTGGGATTGATGACGAGGATGCGGGGGCGGCGATTCATCGCGATGGGTCCGAAGTGAAGAATCTGTGGTTCAGCATGGCATTGCCTGCCGGTTCAGGCGACCTCTCGCACGACCCAATCCGCCAGAATGGTGCAGGCGGCAAGGAAATCGTCGATCCCCATCGCTTCCCGCGGATTGTGGCTGCCATGCTCGTTGCGCACGAACAGCATCGCGATAGGAACGCCGGCTGCAGCAAAGGCCGCGGAATCGTGAGAGGCCGGGCTGCCGAGGGGCATCGTCGCGATGCCCTGCCGCTGCGCCGCCGCCTCAAACCCCGCGACGATGGCGGGATCGACCGGGCCTACGGCGGCGCTGGCGCGCGCGCCGAGTTCGAAGCCGACATGCCGGCGCGCCTCGATCTCGCGGATACCGGCCAGCATCCTAGCCTCGACGCGTTCCAGCACCGCGGGGTCATAGGCGCGCACGTCGAGACTGAAGGCGAAGCTGCCTGGCACCGTGGTCAGGCCATGGACGGCCGGGTCGGTGTGGAAGCGGCCGAGTGTGACGGCCATCGGGAAACCGGCTTCCTCCTCGTCCTGCCAGAGCCGATCGAGCATCACGGCAAAATCGGCGCCGGCCATCGCGGCGTCGCGGCGGAAGCGGCGGGGCGTGCCGACATGGTCGTGGCGCCCGACAATATGTGCGTCGGGATAGCGGAAATTGCCGGGCACACCGGTACAGATCGCGACCGGCAGGCCGGATTCGACCAGGCTCGGCGCCTGCTCGATATGAACTTCGAGAAAAGCCCGGACCGTCGCGGGTTCGAGATGGCGCTCACGCCGGCGGATCGCATCGGAATCGCCGCCGCTCGCATCGATGCTCGCGGCGAGGACACGGCCGTCGTCGATGCGTTTCGCGTCGAGAGCCCCATCCGGCAGGGTGCCGAGCGCGGAGCGGCTGCCGATATACGAAACCTGGAACCAGACGCTCTCCTCAGCTCGCACGCCCATCGCGGTGACGTCGCAGCGCGGCGCGATGCCGAGCGCGCGCAGCGTCTCGATGATCACCAGGCCGGCAACGACACCCGCCGCGCCGTCGAAATTGCCGCCATGCGGCACGCTGTCGAGATGGGAGCCCATCAGGATACGTGGAGCGGTGGCGTCGCGGCCCGGCAGGGTGACATAGGTGTTGGCCGCGAAATCACGCGACACGGCGAGCCCGTATGCCTTGCCATGCTGCGCCAGCAGACGATGGCCGAAATCCTCGCCGGCGCCATAGGTGTCGCGCGTGATGCCAGGGGCATCACGACTGCCGGTCGCCAGCCGGCCGAAGAGGCCCTCCACCCAGTCGCGCTGGGAGGCGACGGCCGCGGCGATCGCCGCGTCGGTGTGGAGCGTCCTGGCTGTTGCAGTCATCTCGGTCCGGTCAGGTGTGGGCGCGGCCCGGTCACGTGCCGGTGATCGGCGTGCGTGGATCGAGCCTGCTTCATCTCTTGATACGCGCTGCCGGACGGCAGCCGGAGAACTTTGGGCCAGCCGGTCCGGCCGGACAATGGCGCCATCTATGCGGATTTCCGGGGCGACATTCGCAAGCTGAATAGCGCTGCCGACTTCAGCCGGCGCCAAGCTTTGCGGCCGTTTCCGCGGCGACGAGCCGGACCTCGCGCAGGAAGGCGTCCGCCGCACGCGAGATCGGACGCTTGCGCGAGCGGACGGCCGAGGCCCGGACCTCCGAAGCCGGGGCGAACGGGCGGATGGCAAGGTCGTAATGGCCACTGAAAACCGGGGACAACGGATCGACCACGGCGACGCCGACGCCACTTTCCGCCAGCACGCAGGCCGTGTTGCAGTAGCGGACCTCGACGGAGAAGCGGAACGGCACATCGGCCTGGGCGAAGGCCCGGCGGACGATGGTCCCCATGCGGGTTCCCTGTTCGAGGGCGATATAGGGTGCTTCGCGCAGATCCTCGGGCGTGACCGTCGCCTTGACCGCGAGCGGATGCTCGGGACGCATGACGCAGACCATGTTGCCGGCGAAGAAGGTTTCGGCATCGAGCCCGCGATCGTCGTCCAGCCCCATGACGAAGCCGAGTTCTGCGGTACCGTTCTCGACGCTCTCCACGACATGCTCGAAACGCCGGATATCGAAGGAAACCCGCACCTTCGGCCGCTTGACGAGGAAATTGCGCAGCGCTGCGGGCAGGACGCCATAGCCGAGCGGGGGCGTCGCGATGATGCGGATATGGCCGGCGCGATTCTCCTTGATGTCCTGCACCCTTGCCTCGAAGGCGGCGTGCAGGGCGAAGATCGGCTCCGAATCCTTGTAGAGCGCGCGCGCCTCGGCCGTCGGGAAGAGGCGGTTGTTGACGCGCTCGAACAGCGGGAAACCGACCTGGCTCTCGAGATGCTTGATCGCGTTGCTGACGGCCGGCTGCGACAGTCCCAATTCCTGCGCGGCGCGCACCGTCGTCTCGCAACGGACGACGGCGCGCAGAAGTTCGATCTGGCGAAGGTTCATAGGAGCATCCCGAATAGAGCAGGCCAACTCTATTCGTTCAGCAAATCATAGGCCAGTCTCAGGCCCAGCGCAGGCTCGGCGGCGCAAGCTCGTCGACCGAGCGCCCGGCCCAGTCGAGCGAGGAGGCCTTGGCGAGCGCACGCCTTTGCGCCTGCTCCATTCCATCGGACGCAGCCTGATAGTCCATGGTCAGGACCTTGCCGTCGGCGACAACCTGCCTGCCCTGCACGAAGACATGGGCGACGGCGCGGTCGGCAGCCGCATTGACCAGGCTTTTCAGCGGGTCACGTGTCGGGCGCATCATCGGATGGGTCAGGTCGATCATGACGAGGTCGGCCTGGGCCCCCTTGGCCAGCCGGCCGATATCGTCGCGGCCGAGCAGCTTCGCCCCGCCCAAAGTCGCGGCGCGGAAGACCTGTCCGGTCGTCACCACGGCATGGTTCTCGCCGGTAATGCGGGCGAAAACCCCGGCATGGCGCAATTCCTCCAGCATGTTGTGCGGAAAGGTGTCGGTCCCGATGCCGATATTGACGCCGGCCTTCAGATAGCGACCGAGATCGCGCAAGGTGACGCCTCGGCGGCCGAAGACGGTCGGGCAATGCGCGACCGAGGTGCCGGTCTCGGCCAGACGGGCGAGATCGGTACGGGTCGGCCAGCGCACCCAGGGGTGGTCGTCGAGGAAGATCGCATGGGCGATCGAGGCGTTCGGCCCGAGGAAGCCGATGCTGTCCAGCCACTGCACCGGGGAGAGCCCGCTGCGACGGACCATCTCGTGGAATTCGCTGATCGACTGGGCGGCGTGGGTCTGGATCGGGATATTCCGCTCGGAGGCAGCCGCGATAGAGGCGCGGAACAGCTCTTCCGTGCAGGTGTCGATCTGGGCCGGGCAGGCCATGCCGGAGAGCCGGCCGGATTCATGCGCCAGAGCGGCGTCGATGACCTTGAAGGCATCTTCCATCGCCTTGCGGCCGGCCGCGTCGTCGAGTTCGTACTCGACCGTATAGCCGTTGCGGGTGAACCAGCGGCCATTGCGATACATCGGCGCCATTACCATGCGCAGGCCGCTTGCCGCCGCGCGATCGACCCAGCCCTCGCTCGGGAAGGAGACGTCGACCAGCGTGGTCGTGCCGGACATCAGCAGTTCCGACCAGGCAACGTGATTGAGGTGCGGGATGCCCTCGGCATCGGCGCGGAAGAGCCAGAGGAATTCGTAGAGCGAGGAATTATAGAGTTTGGGCGTGCCGACCTCGTCGGTCATGCCCTTGTTGCCGGGCTCGCTCGACGGGTGGGAATGGATGTCGACGAGACCCGGCATGACCATGAAGCCCTTGCCGTCGATTTCGCGCGCAACCTCGCCCGTGAAACCGTCGCCGAGATGGAGGATGCCGCTGGCGTCGAAGACGACATCGAGATTGCGGCGATAGACATGGTCGTCAGCGGCCCCGTCATAA
The DNA here is from genome assembly GCF_017308015.1 of Allobosea sp. Lineage (GTDB taxonomy): Bacteria > Pseudomonadota > Alphaproteobacteria > Rhizobiales > Beijerinckiaceae > Allobosea. The sequence goes on along the minus strand of NZ_JAFKFW010000011.1, from coordinate 11,714 downwards.
GCGATGACGATGTCGGCGTTGCGGATGCGGGTAGTCATGGCGATCTCGTGACGTTGGAAGCCGGAAAGTGCATCATGCCCGGGTTTGACCCGTGCATCTCGTGACGTGGAGGTCCGGACACCTCTGTCGAGCTGAGATTCTCGGGTCAAGCCCGGGAATGACGGCGGTTGCCCGGAAGAGGTTACACGGATGCGCTCAACCCGCCTTCTTCTCCTGCGCGAGGAAATGTTCGGCGATCTGCTGACCGGTCGCGATCCAGACGTCGCCGAACCCGCGCGCCCGTGCCAGGAATTCGCGCATGATGCCGATCCGCATCGGCCGGCCCGAGACCTGCGGGTGCATCACCATCGAGACGAGGCCGCCCCATTCGCGGAGCTGGTCGAGTTCATCGTTCCAGATCGAGAGCACATGCTCCTTCGGGAACATCGGGCGCGGCGAGAAGCGCTGCGACAGGCCGTAGAGCCAGTCGTCGAAATACATGTCCACCGGCAACTCGATCGGGCCTTTCGAGCCGTCGCGCAGCTTGTGGCGATAGGGCCGGATGTCGTCGCGGAAGGAGGAGGAATAGAGGATGCCCTTATCGCGGAGATAGCCGAGCAGTTCGTCATAGTTCTCGCCCGAGGGCGCGCGGTAGCCGACCGGCGTTACGCCGAGGATGCGCTTGAAGATGTCGAGCGTCTTGTCGATCTCCTCCTTGTCGACGGTGAAGTCGTCGGGATCGGGGCGCTTGTGCGAATAGCCGTGATGGCCGACCTCGTGCCCGTCCTTGACGATGGCTTCGCACATTGCAGGGTGAACCTCGACGACCCAGCCCGGAATGAAGAAGGTCGCCTTGATCTCCTGATGGCGGAGCTGCTCCAGGATCTTCGGCACGCCGACCCGCTCCTCGTAGCCGCCGAAGGACAGCGTCACCAGCCGGTCGGTGTTCTTGGCGTCGTACTGCAGCCAGGCCGTCTCGGCATCGACGTCGAAGGCCGGGAACACGGCGCAGCGATAGCCGGCCGGCCAGGGATAGTCAGGTGCCGGGTCGGAGGGGTTGGCGATCCGGTGAGGGAAGTCGGTCAGCATGAGAGGCGTCTTTCAGAAAAAGCGCCCCTGCCGGATGGCCGGGGCGGAATGGATGCAGGTTACGGGCGCGATCAGTTCTTGGCTTCGCCGTTGATCATCAGCTTGTCGACCTTGGCCTCGCCGAGTTCCCATTTCTTCAGCACGGCAGCATAGGTGCCGTCGGCCAGCATCGTGGCGAACGCCTTGGCGACAGCGTCGCGCAGTTCAGTGTCCTTCTTGGCGAAGGCCAGGCCCTGATAGACAGTGGTGAAGGGCGCCCCGAGGATGGCATAGACACCGGGCTCCTGGTTCATCAGGTAGGGCAAGGTCTCGCTGCCCTGCACGGCGGCATCGAGGCGCTTCTGGCGCAACTGCGTGCGGGCATCGGCCGAGCCTTCCGTGCCGACGATCTGCATGGCCGGCTTGCCCTTGGCCTCGCAATTCGCCTTGCTCCAGGTTTCCATCTCCTTCGGGAAGGAGGTGCGGCGGCTTGCGCCGACCTTCTTGCCGCAAAGCGCGGCGAGGTCCTTGAACTCGTCCTTGCGGTCGGCATTGGTGTAGAACTGGGCGCCCGAGGCGAGATAATCGACGAAATCGAGGGTTTCGCGCCGGCTCGGCAGATCGCTCATGCCGGACAGGATCATGTCGACGCGCCCGGTGGTCAGCGCCGGGACCATGCCCTCGAAGCTGATCTCCTCCCACTTGATGGCGATGCCAAGCTTCTGGGCGATCGCATTGCCGAGATCGATGTCGAGACCGGTCAGCGTGCCGGTCTTGGGGTCCTTGAATTCCAGCGGCGGATAGTTCGGCACGTTGGCGACGGAGAGCGTCTTCTTCTCCAGGATGCGCGCCGGCAGGCTCTGGGCCTGGGCGAAGCCGGCGGTGGCGCAGAGCGCGATGGCGGTCAGGCCGAGCAGGATGGATGTCTTCGACATGGCGTTCCCCTTCTTTGATCAGTGACGGACGGCGTTGATGAAGGCGCGGGTGCGCGCCTCCCTGGGATCGGACAGCACGATGCACGGGTCGCCGATCTCAACGATCTGACCCTGGTCCATGAAGGCGACACGGCGGCCGACATCCCTGGCGAAACCGAGCTCATGGGTGACGCAGATCATGGTCATGCCGGTCTCGGCGAGATCGCGCATCACCTTCAGCACCTCAGAAACCAGTTCCGGGTCCAGCGCCGAGGTCGGCTCGTCGAAGAGCAACAGTTCGGGCCGCATGGCGAGCGAACGGGCGATGGCGACGCGCTGCTGCTGGCCGCCGGAGAGCTGTGAGGGATAGGCATCGCGCTTGTCGGCGAGACCGACGCGCTCCAGCAGAGACAGCGCCCGCGCCGTCGCATCCGCGGCCGGCTCGCGAAGCACCTGAACCGGCCCCTCGATGATGTTCTGCAGGGCGGTCAGATGCGGGAACAGGTTGAAACGCTGGAACACCATGCCGATCGAGCGGCGCTGGCGGGCGATGGCCTTGTCGTCGAGCTCGTAGAGCCTATTGCCTTCGCGATGATAGCCGACGCGCTCGCCGGAGACCCAGAGCGCGCCGCCATCGATGCGTTCGAGCTGGTTGATGCAGCGCAGGAAGGTGCTCTTGCCCGATCCGGAAGGGCCGATGATGCAGAGCACCTCCCCCTTCGGGACGGCGATGTCGATGCCCTTCAGCACCTTGAGCGGGCCGAAATGCTTCTCCACCTTCTGGGCGAGGACGAGCGGGGCGCCGGCGGCGAGATGATCCGGATCGGTCGTACGGACCTGGGAGAGGGTGTCGGTCATCGTGCCGCTCCTCAGCGCTGCGCCGGCGCGGCGACGCCGCGGGCGTAATAGGCCTCGATCCGGCCCTGGATCAGGCTGAGCACGGTGACCACGACCAGGTACCAGATAGCCGCGACGATCAGCAGCTCGATGACCCGCGAGTTCGCGTAGTAGATGTTCTGCGCGCTGTGCAGGATCTCGGCGAACTGGATGACGCTGGCGAGCGAGGTGAGCTTCACCATGCCGATGAACTCGTTGCCGATCGGCGGCACGATCACGCGCATGGCCTGCGGCATGATGATCCTCCGCAGGAGCTGGAGCCGCGTCATGCCCAGCGTCTGCGCGGCCTCGTACTGGCCGTTATCGACCGAGAGCAGGCCGGCGCGGACCACTTCCGCGGTGAAGGCGCCCTGCTGGATGCCGAGGCCGAGCAAAGCCGCGACGAAGGGCGTCATCACGTCGACGGTCTTGAACGAGGCCAGGCCGGGAATGCCGATGGTCGGAAAGACCAGCGCGAGGTTGAACCAGAGCAGCAATTGCAGCAGCGCCGGCACGGCCCGGAAGAACCAGATATAGCCGATCGCCGTGCTCGACAGCACGGGATTGGCAGAGAGCCGCATCACCGCGAAGATGACGCCGAGCGTGATGCCGAGCACCATTGCCAGGATCGCCATGACGATCGTGTTCACAAGGCCTGTCAGGATCGCCGGCACGGTCAGGAATTCGGCGACGTAATCCCACTCAATCTGGCCGACGGCGAAGGCCCGTACGATCGCGGCAAGTGCGATGCAGACCACGGCCGCGCCGATGATCCGCCCGAAATGCCGGCGCGGAACGATGATGAGGTTTTCGGTTTCTGCGGTCATCTGGCCCCGATGGCTTGAGGTCTTCGGTGGAAGGCGGTGTTCAGGCGAAAGGCTTGCCGGCTCGGCCGGTCTCCGGCGCAATCAGCAGGATCTTTCCGACATGGCGGCCGCTTTCCATGTAGCGATGGGCGGCGGCGGCCTCCGCCAGCGGAAAGCTGCGGTCGATGACCGGGCGGATGCGGCCGGCGGCAACATGCGGCCAGAGATCATCGAGAACGCCGGCAACGATCCGCGCCTTCGCCGCAGGCAGCCGGTCACGCAGCGAGGTCGTGAACAAAGCGGCGCGCTTGCGCATCATCGCACCGAGATTGATCGCAGCATCCCGCCCGCCCTGCAAGCCGATCATCGCGATCCGACCATCGAAGGCCAGTGCCGCAACGTTCCGGCCGAGATAGGCGGCCCCCATGTTGTCGAGGATGACATCGACGCCGTGCCCGCCGGTCTCGACCTCGATCACGGCGACGAAATCCTCGTCGGCATAGGAGATCGCGCGGTCGGCGCCGAAATCGCGGCAGCGCTGCAGCTTGTCGGCGCTGCCGGCCGTGGCGAAGACGCGGGCGCCGATCGCCTTGACGGCCTGGATGGCGAAGGAGCCGATGCCACCGGCGCCGCCATGGACGAGCAGGGTCTCGCCGGATTTGAGGGCGCCGAGATCAAGCACATTCGACCAGACGGTGCAGGCCGCCTCGGGCAAGGCGGCGGCTTCAATCAGATCGATACCGGCCGGAACCGGCAGGACCTGCGCCGCAGGCGCCGCAACGAGGCCGGCATAGGCCCCGCTCGAGACCAGGGCGCAGGCGGGATCACCGACGCTCCAGCCGCTCACGCCGGCGCCGATCTCCGCGACGATCCCTGAGCATTCATAGCCGATGATGCGCGGCAGGCTGTGCTCGATGCCATAGGTCCCGCGGCGCTGAAGGAGGTCGGCATAGTTCAACGCCGCGGCATGGACGCACAGGACGATCTCGCCCGGCCCGGCGCGCGGAGCCGGGACATCGTCCCAGACCAGCGCCTCCGGCCCGCCGAATTGTGTGAGCACAGCAGCCTTCATCGACCTGTCGCCGCCGATCGCCCGGGCCGGCATCACTGGCCGGCGTCGATCGTGGGCTCGGAGAGGCTCTGCCGTTCGAGGCCGAATTTCTTCAGCGCCTGCTGATAGCCGCCATTCTTCATCACCGCCGCGGTCGCCTTGGCGACGGCGTCACGCAATTCGGCGTTCTTCTTCTCGAAGGCAAAGCCGAACAGCGTCTTGTTCAGGGGCTCGCCGACGAAGGCGTAGGTGTTCGGCTCATCCGCCATGAGATAGGCGACATATTCCGGGCCGAGCACGGCGGCGTCGAGCCGGCCCTGCTTGAGTTCGAGCCGGGTCGCGGTCGCGCCAGCGGTGCCGTTCACCATGATCGCGGGCTTGCCGGCGCCAATGCAGTTCTTCTCGCTCCAGGCCGCCGTCACCGGCATATAGCTGGTGGTGCGCGGCGCGCCGACCGTCCTGCCGCAGAGGTCGAGATTGCTCTTCAATTCGCCGGCCTTGGCCGCAAGGGCGAAGGGCTGCGCGCCGGTCGCGAGATAGTCGACGAAGGTAAGCTTGTCGCGACGGGACGGCAGATCGCTGATCGCAGTGCCGATCATATCGATGCGGCCAGTCGTCAGCGAGGTCATGAGCTGTTCGAAGCTCATCTCCTCCCATTTGACGGTGACGCCGAGTTCCTTGGCGATTGCGTTGACAAGCTCGACATTGAAGCCGGCCCGCTCGTTGGTCTTCGGATCCTTGAAAGCCATCGGCGGGTAGGTGGTTTCGATGCCGACGACGATATGCCCGGCCGATTTCAGCGCTGCCGGCAGCGCGATGCTGCCCTGCTGGGCGGAGGCGGGCGTTGCGGCAGCAAGCGCGAATGCAACGGCGGCGGCTGCCACCGAAAGGAATCGTCCGGCCGGAAAATGAGCGGTCATCCTGGTTCCCCGTTTTTGCCGGCTGGCGCAACCGCAGGCCCCGAAGACAGGTGCGTTCGACAACCGAGCGCCTTTCTCGGCGCCGCCTCGATCTTAGCGGGCAGGCTCGGGAACGGAGCGCCCGCGCACTATGATATATTTCCGGCCTCTATTCGGCGGACTTATACGCGCCGAAGGCCACCTCCCGCGCTGGCCGGCCTCGACGGTCGCGGTGCCGGCGATGGACGACCGCAATGCCGGCGCGGATGCTCAGTCGCACCTTCCAACCCGGAGCACCGAAGTCCGGAACACGACCCTGCGCCTCGCGTTCCAAGCTGACCCGAGCAAGATGGTTGGACAATGCGAGACAAGCAGATCCATGAAGCCGACGGACAGAAGACTTTCGCCATCATCCTGGATGCCGGCAACGAAGCTCTGGCCGCAGTGAAGATCTTCGCCCGCGACAAGCGTCCGACGGCCGCAAGCTTCAAGGCGATCGGCGCTTTCGAACGCGCCGAGCTCAGTTTCTTCGACCGGGCGACGAAAACCCATGAACCGATCCCGATCGACGAGCACGTAGAGGTCGCCTCGCTCGCCGGAGACATCGCCGTCGAGCCCGATGGCACACCGGGAGTCCATGTCCATGCCGTTCTCGGCCGCCGCGATGGCAGCGCCATCGCGGGACATCTCAACAGGGGGATCGTCCGCCCAACCCTGGAGGTCAACCTGACCGAGCAGCACGGCTACCTGAAAAAGCGGCACGATCACGAGACCGGCCTTATGCTCATCGCTTTGGACGACCAGACGAGTCGATCATTCCGGGAAAACAGGCACAGCATGATGCGCACCCTCCTCGCAGCAACGGCGACCCTGCTGGCTGTGCTGGCTGCACTGCCCGCCAGCGCCCAGTTCGACGCGACGCCCGGCAACGCCCCCTTGTATCCCGGCGGTCCGCGGCAAGGGCTGGGACCGCCGTCGATCACCGATCATGTGCCGGATCTGCGGCTGCATTCGAGCCAGGGCGGCATTCCGGGAGCAGGGCCGCCGCTCGGAGCAGCCAATCCGCGCTTCTACGAACCGAGCCCGTCACCGCCCAGGCTCTATCGCAGGGCGGAGCGGACGAACGGCCCCGGACGCCATTGCCGGACGGCAGCTCGACAATGTGCCCTGGCGCGGCCCGCGACGCTCGGGGACGACTGCACCTGCCGGACGTCGAGAGGGCGCCGGCAAGGTTTCGTCGTCCGCTAGCCCAGCGAGATGACAAGCGGGATCATGCAAACGCTCTCCCCCAGGCAGGAACTGCGCCGGGCCTTCAAGCGCATCGAGAGTGAATTGCCTCCCAGGCTCGCCACGGGCCTGCGATGGCTGCGCCATCCCGCATCCCGGCTGGTCCGCATTCCCTCCGGCATCTGCCTGATCGCCGGAGGGGTTTTCTCGTTCCTGCCCCTGCTGGGCGCCTGGATGCTGCCGCTCGGGCTGCTGCTTCTCGCCGCCGACGTGCCGATCCTGCAAAAGCCGATGGCGCGCTTCGCGCTATGGTGCCTCGGTCTCCTCGATCGCTTTCGGGCCAGGCGGAAGCGCAACTGAGAGCCGTGAGGCGAGCAGCAGACCAAGAGGCGGGTGCGCGCACCGGAACCCGACAGGCGCGGTCCACGCGCAGGGATCGCGAGCCCGATCCCGTAGAGAGCATGCCGCGTCTCGGGCGAAGGATACGGCGCCCTTGCGCTGAATCTGCCTTTCCAGGTTCTCGCGAGAGCCACTGGGCGTAGCCGGGACGCCGCAGCCGCCAAGGGGCACAGCGGCCATCTCACGGATCACCGCGTATCAAGCGCGTCCGGTTCTGCCATTCATTCCGGCGCTCGGCCTCCCGGCGAAAACAGGAGGGAAAACCTGGAAACGGGATGCGGCGGCAGGCTTCAGAAGAGCTGACCCGAACTCTGCATCCGGCGGCAAAATGCAGCCGCGCTCAGCGCGCGAAAACATGCGAGCCGGCTATTCCGCCGGACGCATTCCCGTGTGAAGATCGTGCATCGGGGGATGGATGATCGGCATGACGCAAGCCTACACGTTCGATGCTCTGAAAGAGGATGTCGCTGCCGGCCGCATCGATACCGTCCTGGCCTGTCTCGTCGACATGCAGGGGCGCCTGATGGGCAAGCGCTTCCATGCCGCCTTCTTCGTCGAGAGCGGGCATCACGAGACGCATAGCTGCAACTACCTGCTCGCCACGGACATGGAGATGGAAACCGTAGCCGGCTATGCGGCGACGAGCTGGGCCGCCGGATATGGCGACTATACGATGAAGCCGGACCTTTCGACGCTGTGCCGCGTGCCGTGGCTCGAAGGGACCGCGCTGGTGCTGTGCGATGTGCTCGACCATCATGGGCACGAGATCGCGCATTCGCCGCGCGCCGTGCTGAAGAAGCAGGTCAAGCGGCTCGAGGCGATGGGGCTCAAGGCCTATATGGCGACCGAGCTCGAATTCTTCCTGTTCGACCAGACCTACGAAAACGCCTGCGCCAGCGGCTATCGCGATCTCAAGACTGCGAGCAGCTACAACGAGGACTACCACATCTTCCAGACGACCAAGGAAGAGGCGGTGATGCGGGCGATCCGCAACGGTCTGCAGGGCGCCGGCATCCCGGTCGAGAACTCCAAGGGCGAGGCTTCGGCCGGGCAGGAGGAGATCAATGTGCGCTATGCCGACGCCCTGACGATGGCGGACCGGCATGCGATCATCAAGAACGCCTGCAAGGAGATCGCCTGGGCGCAGGGCAAGTCGATCACCTTCCTCGCCAAGTGGAGCAATGCGCATGCAGGCTCCTCCTCGCATATCCACCAGTCGCTCTGGAGCGCCGACGGCAAGACCCCGCATTTCCTCGATGCTCAAGCGAAATACGGCATGTCGCCGCTGATGCGGAACTATGTGGCGGGGCTCCTCGCGCATGCCTCCGACATCACCGGTTTCCTCGCGCCCTATATCAACTCCTACAAGCGCTTCGTCGCCGGCACCTTCGCGCCGACCAAGGCGATCTGGAGCGCCGACAACCGCACGGCAGGCTACCGGCTCTGCGGCGCCGGCACCAAGGGCATCCGCATCGAATGCCGGGTCGGCGGCTCGGACCTCAACCCCTATCTCGCCATGGCGGCGCTGCTCGCCGCCGGCATCGACGGCATCGAGAAGAAGATGGAGCTGGAAGAGGCCTTCGTCGGCGACGCCTATGGCGGCCGGGACATCCGCGAAATCCCGAAGACCTTGCGCGACGCGACCGTCGCGCTGAAGGGCTCGCAGATGCTGCGCAAGGCCTTCGGCGACGAGGTGATCGACCATTATGTCCGCGCCGCCGAATGGGAGCAGGAGGAATACGACCGCCGGATCACCGATTGGGAAGTGAAGCGCGGCTTCGAACGCGCCTGACCCGACCTCCCTTCATCAGCGAATTTCAGCCAGACGGATAGTGACGATGACGATGATCCGATGCGTGTCGCCGGTGGACGGCTCGGTCTATGCCGAGCGGCCGGCCTTGAGCCTCGACGGTGCCAAGGCCGTGGTCGCCCGCGCCCGCAAGGCGCAGAAGGCCTGGGCGCGGCGCCCGCTCGACGAGCGCATCGCGCTGGTGCTCAAGGGCGTCGCGCGGCTCAACGAGATGGGCGACGAAGTGGTGACCGAGCTCGCCTGGCAGATGGGCCGGCCGGTGAAGTATGGCGGCGAGTTCAGGGGCTTCAACGAGCGCTCGAATTACATGGCCTCGATCGCGAACGAGGCGCTGGCGCCGCTCGTGATCGAGGACAGCGAGGCGTTCAAGCGCTTCATCGCGCGAGAGCCGCATGGCGTCGTCTTCGTGATCGCGCCGTGGAACTATCCCTATATGACCGCGATCAACTCGGTCGCGCCGGCGCTTATCGCCGGCAATGCGGTCATCCTCAAGCATGCCAGCCAGACGCTGCTGACCGGCGAGCGACTGGCGCAGGCATTCCATGAGGCGGGCGTGCCGGAAGAGGTCTTCGCCAATGTCTTCCTCCATCATGAGACTTCGTCGCGCCTGATCGCCGGGAAGCAGTTCGACTTCATCAACTTCACCGGTTCGGTCGCCGGCGGGCAGGCGATCGAGCGCGCGGCTGCCGGCACCTTCACCGGCATCGGGCTGGAGCTCGGCGGCAAGGACCCCGGCTATGTCACGGAGGACGCCGACCTCGACAAGGCGGTCGACACGCTGATGGACGGCGCGACCTTCAATTCCGGGCAGTGCTGCTGCGGCATCGAGCGCATCTACGTCCACGAGAGCCTCTACGACGCCTTCGTCGAGAAATCGGTCGCCTGGGTCTCGAACTACCGCCTCGGCAACCCGCTCGATTCTGAGACCTCGCTCGGGCCAATGGCCCACAAGCGCTTCGCGCAGGTGGTTCGCGAGCAGATCGCGGAGGCCACCGCGAAAGGGGCACGCGCGCTGGTCGATCCGAAACTCTTCCCGCAGGACGATGGCGGCGCCTATCTCGCGCCGCAGGTTCTGGTCGATGTCGACCATTCCATGACGATCATGCGTGAGGAGACCTTCGGTCCGGCTGTCGGCATCATGAAGGTGCGCAGCGACGCCGAGGCCGTCGCGCTGATGAACGATTCCAAATACGGCCTCACCGTCTCGCTCTGGACCGGCGATGCCGAGCGCGCAGCCCGATTGGGACAAGAGCTCGAAACCGGCACCGTCTTCATGAATCGCGCCGATTATCTCGACCCGGCCCTGTGCTGGACCGGCGTCAAGGAGACCGGGCGCGGCGGCTCGCTCTCGGTCATCGGCTTCCATAACCTCACCCGCCCGAAATCCTACCATCTGAAGAGAGCTGGCTGATGCCGATCACCGCGAACTGGAGCTATCCGACCGCCGTCAAGCTGGGCGCCGGGCGGATCAGGGAACTGGCCGATCACTGCAAGGCGCTCGGCATGAAGCGGCCGCTGCTGGTCACCGATCGCGGACTCGCGAGCATGGCGATCACCGCCAACGCGCTCGACATCCTGGAAGCCGGCGGGCTCGGCCGGGCGATCTTCGCCGATGTCGACCCCAACCCGAACGACCGCAATCTCGATGACGGCGTGCGCGCCTTCAAGGCGGGCGGGCATGACGGCGTCGTCGCCTTCGGCGGCGGCTCCGGCCTCGATCTCGGCAAATGCGTGGCCTTCATGGCCGGCCAGACCCGGCCGGTCTGGGATTTCGAGGATGTCGGCGACTGGTGGACGCGTGCCTCGGTCGAGGGCATCGCGCCGATCGTGGCGGTGCCGACCACGGCGGGAACCGGCTCCGAGGTCGGGCGCGCCTCGGTCATCACCAATTCGCAGACCCATACCAAGAAGATCATCTTCCACCCGAAATTCCTGCCGGGCGTGACGATCTGCGACCCAGAGCTGACGGTCGGCATGCCCAAGACGATCACCGCGGGCACCGGCATGGACGCCTTCGCGCATTGCCTGGAAGCTTATTCCTCGCCGTTCTTCCATCCGATGAGCCAAGGCATCGCGCTCGAAGGCATGCGGCTGGTGAAGACCTACCTGCCGCGCGCCTATGCCGATGGCGGGGATATCGAGGCGCGCACGCAGATGATGGCCGCTGCCGCGATGGGCGCCGTCGCCTTCCAGAAGGGGCTGGGCGCGATCCATTCGCTCTCCCACCCGGTCGGCGCGGTCTACCACACCCATCACGGCACCACGAATGCGGTCGTCATGCCGCCTGTGCTGCGCTTCAATCGCCCGGCGATCGAGGAGAGGATCGCGGCCGCCGCCGCCTATCTCGGCATCGCCGGGGGCTTCGACGGCTTCTATGATTTCGTGCTGAAGCTGCGGGCTGACCTCGGCATCCCGGACAAGCTCGCCGCCCTCGGCGTCGGCACCGACAGGATCGACGAGCTGGCTGAGGCTGCGGTGGCCGATCCCTCGACCGGCGGGAACCCGGTCGAGCTCACGGTCGATGCAGCGCGCAAGCTGCTGATCGAGTCGATCTGAGATCGCGCGCAACGGGGACAGGGGAGACGTCGCGGCAATGCCGCTCACCTGCCCTGACACATCCGCCCGATGGATGATCCGGGGCGCAGCCCCTGCTAGAAGACGATAGTGAATCGTCTGGGGCGGTTG
>NZ_JAFKFW010000050.1 GCF_017308015.1 Allobosea sp. | reverse complement strand
TGCTCGTCGGTGCCGGTCATGGCGAAGACGTCGTAGCCGTCGAGCCGCTTGAAGCGCGCGATCGCGTCCGACGCCACCATCTCGTAGGCGTGGCCGATATGCGGCGGCCCGTTGGTGTAATGGATCGCGGTCGTCAGATAGAATTTCGGGGCCGTGGCCATCGTCTGTCCGAAAGCTTCGCTTCACGCTGCGCGCGAGCGGGACACCGCAGACGACAGATCATGAAACAGGGTCATCACCAGCGGGCGGCGGTCGAGATTATAGGTCTCGACCTCGCGCGCCTGCTGCCCAAGCTTTTCCCATACCTCCGCCAGCGGTGCAAGGCGCGCCGGTTGCGCCGCAGCATGCGCGTGGAGATGGTCGGAGATCCAGCCCTGGACGGTCTCGATCATCACCGCGAAATCGCGCTCGCCCGCCTTGCCGGCGACATCCTCGGCCAGCGCCATCAGGGCGGCGAGATCGATCTGCGGCAGGGCATCCAGCCGCGCCCTCACCGCCTCGACCAGCGCCAGCGTCTCGGGATCGACATAGGTCAGCGCGCGACGCACCGAACCTTCGGAGAGGCTCCCGGCGCGGCGGAGCGCCGAGCCGTCGAACGGCATCTCCATGCGCTCAAGCGCCAGCCGGCCGGCCTCCGCCACATCGGTCTCGGCCAGCGGTTCGAATGTCAGCAGCCGGCAGCGCGAGCGGATCGTCGGCAGCATGCGTCCGGGCGCATGGGCGACGATCAGGAACAGCGCTCGCGGCGGCGGCTCCTCCAGCAGCTTGAGCAGGGCGTTGGCCGCAGAGCGCTCCATGTCCTCGGCCGAGTCGACGATGCAGACCCGCCAGCCGCCCTCGGCCGCGCTCGATCCGAAGCGGTCGATCACGCGCCGGATCGAATCGACCGGGATATTGCTGGTGTAGCTCTTGCCGTCCGGCTTCGGAATCCGGCGCAGCACATGCAGGTCGGGATGCGACTGCGCCATCACCCGCCGCGTCGCCGGATCATGTTCGGGCATGGCGAGATCGGCGCTGCGGGTCGCCCTCGCTTGGGGATCGCCCGCCGCCAGCAGGAAGCGCGCGGCACGATAGGCGAAGCTCGCCTTGCCGATGCCCTCCGGCCCACCGAGCAGCCAGGCATGATGCATGCGGCCCGAGGCCAGAGCATCGAGGAAGGTCCGTTCGCGGACGGCATGGCCGACGAGCGCCAGCGTCTCGCGCGGATGCGGCGCATTCGGCAGCCGGTCGGGTTCGTCGCTGGTCGCTAGCATCAGGTGTCCGGGTCTATAGCATCGGGCCGGAAAGTGGAATCCACTTTTTGGGCAAATCCGATGCGATAACAATGCGATAGATCATCGTTATCGCGTCCGATAGGGCGCGCGATGATCCAGGGGCAGACGCTCGCGCAGGATATGCCACGCCGCCTCGGCAAGCGCCTCGGGCGGTAGCGTCGCATCGAGCACGGCGCAGCGCTGCGGTTCGGCGCTCGCGATATCCTTGTAGGCTTGGCGCAGATTGCGATGGAAGGCCAGCGTCTCGCCCTCGAACCGGTCGATCGCCTCGCCCGGCCGGCGCCGCTTGGCGGCTCGGGCGAGGCCGATCTCGGGATCGAGATCGAGAATCAGCGTCAATTCCGGCATGAGCCCGGCGATCGTCACCGCCTCCAGCTCGGCCAGAACGGCCTTGTCGAGCTTGCCGAGCACGCCCTGATAGACCCGCGTCGAATCGATGAAGCGGTCGCAGATCACCCATTCGCCGCGTTCCAGCGCCGGGCGGATCAGGCTGTCGATATGATCGATCCGGGCGGCCGAGAACATCAATGCTTCGGCGAAAGGGCCGTAATCCCGCGCCTGCCCCGCCAGGATCATCTCACGGATGGCCTCGGCCTTGGGCGATCCACCGGGCTCGCGCGTCGTCCGCACCGTGAGGCCGGCCGCGTCGAGGCGTTCGCTGAGCGCGCGCGCCAGCGTCGACTTGCCGGCGCCCTCCCCGCCTTCGAGCGTGATGAAACGTCCCTTGCTCACGACCTGCTCAGCTCCGGCTCAGCGCCTTGCGAACCCAGCCAGTAGTGGCCTCGAACAAGGCGTCCAGCGTCCGGCTCTGCAAGGTGCCCGCCTGCACGCTCTCGGCCGCATAGAGCGGGATGTCCAGGGTCTTGATATCGCCGCGCGTCACCACCAGCCGCGCCACCTCAGCGCCTTCCTGGACAGGTACGGCGAGCGGACCGCGATAGACGATCCGGGCAGCCAGTCGCTCCGTGCTGCCGCGCGGCAGCAGCAGGCTGACGGCGCTCCTGCTCCGGAGCGCGACGCGGCCCTTGTCGCCGCCATAGACGCTGGCCTCGCCGACCGTCTCGCCGGCGGCGAAGAGCTGGCGGCGCTCGAAGGCGCGGAAACCCCATTCGAGCAGCTTGCGCGCTTCCGTCGCCCGGTCGCGGGCGGTCTTCAGGCCGTTGACGACCACGATCAATCGCTGGCCGTTCTGCACCGCCGAGCCGACGAGGCCAAAGCCGGACTCATCGATATTCCCGGTCTTCAGCCCGTCCGCGCCGATATCCATCGCCAGCAGCGGGTTGCGGTTCTGCTGGCGGATCTTGTTCCAGGTGAACTCGCGCTGGCCGAAGATCTTGTAGAGCTCGGGATAGGTCTTGATGATGTGGTCGGCAAGCAGAGCGAGCTCGCGGGCCGTCACCCGCTGCTGCGGATCTCCCATGCCGGTCGCGTTGCGGAAAACGGATTTCGTCAGGCCGAGCCCCCTCACCCGTTCGGTCATGATCCGGCCGAAGGTGGCCTCGTCGCCGGCGATCGCCTCCGCAAGCGCGATCGAGGCGTCGTTCCCGGACTGGACGATGATGCCCTGCAGGATGTCCGAGAGCTTGATCCGGCTGTTGAGGATCGCGAACATCGCCGAGCCGCCGGAGGGGCCCCCACCCTTGCGCCAGGCGTTCTCGGAAATACCGATCTCGCTGTCGAGTGTCAGGCGCCCTGCGTTGATGTCCTGAAAGGCGACGAGAACGGTCGCGAGCTTGGCCATGCTCGCCGGCACCATCAATTCGTCGGCCGCCTTCTCGTAAAGCACCGCCCCCGTGTCCGAATCGAGCAGCACGGCATAGGGTGCCTGCGACTGGAAGTTCTGGGCGAAGGCTATCGGGCTGGACAAGACGAGCCCGAGCAGCAGGGCAACGCAGGCTGTCAGCCGGCTCACCGCCTGCGGCGACCTTGCTCTCCCGGGCTGACGGCAAAAAGCGCTCATGCCTCGATGTGAAGCAGAGCGCCCGCCATCAGGTCAAGCCGGGATCAGTTGCGCGCGAGTGGCTGCAGGGTCTGCGGCGCCAGCTTGTTGAGCGGATGGCTCTTGGCCAGACGCTCGCCGGCGCCCTTTTCAGGGGCAGCGAACAGGCTGGCCACGCTGGCGCGCGTCGGCGGCAGGGTCGTACGCAGCGTTGCGGGAACCGCGACCGGCTTCGCCGCGTTGGCGATGGTATCGAGATCGAACGGCCGGTTCGGCGGCAGCGGCGCCGCGCGCAGCGACGGGCCTTCGACGGACGTGGAAACAGTTGAAGCCAAGGTCGCAGCGATGGGGGTCGAGGGCGTGATCGTCCGCGGCTGCTGCGGCGCATAGGCCTGGACGATCGGGGGCGCGGCAAGCGGCGCGGGCTCCGGTTCGACGGCCGGCTGCGCCTCGATATCGACGCTGCGCGTACGCGTGGTGGCGACGGCGTCGGTGCTCGCGACCATCGTCCGGGCGCTCGTGCCCGGGATGGGAGCGGCTGAACCGTCGGTGCGCAGCGTGGCGAGCAGGAGCTTGTCGTCGGAACCGGCGAGCGAAGCCTGGCCCAGATATTCCATCTTGATACGCGCCGTGCCGAGATGGCGGAAGGCGAGCGCATCGGCCGTCGTCTGCGAAAGATCCATCATGCGGCCACCATGGAAGGGGCCGCGATCGTTGACGCGCACGATGATCGAGCGGCTGTTCATCAGGTTGGTGACGCGAGCATAGGCAGGCAGCGGCATGGTCGGATGCGCTGCCGAGACGCTGTGGCGGTCATAGATTTCGCCATTGGCGGTGCGGCGGCCATGGAAGGCTTCGCCATACCAGGAGGCGGTACCGACCTGCGTGAAGCCCACCGGCTTCTCGAACGGGGTATAGCGCTTGCCGGCTACGGAATAGGCCTTGCCGACGAGCTGGCGCCCGCCGCCCTTCGGCACTTCTTCGCCCTCGGCGACGACGCGCTGGCTGGCGGGGCCGTATTTCGACTGCGGGAAGGCGCCGATTTCCTTGGAGCGCCGACCCGCGGACTGATTGCCGGCGCAGTTGGCCGCGAACAATCCAACGAGAATCACGCAGCCCATGCGGGCGATGGTCGGCATGGAGGAAGAAGACGCAGGCAGCGGTCCGGACATGGTCGAAGCGGTCTCCCGGGCCGAAAAGCGAGCGTCTCGAGTCATTCCGCCAATTCCGCTTTCTGCGCCAAAAACATTCTGCCGGCTCGCCGCCATAGGCAGCGGAGCCGAGTTTTCGGCCAATTCCATTAAGGGATCGTTAAGCCGCTAAAATCCGCCGGAAAGCGGACCGCTGAACAGGCCATCCCTGCGCCGTTGGGCGGCCACAGCAGTGTTCGAATTGCGGCGCATGTCAACGCCACAGCCATCGCAATCGCCATTTTTCTGTGCAGCGTGGCCATCGGGCCACGGTTCGGGCGCGTCGCACATACGTAAAATGATCGCCCGGCCGGGCTGCCCATCGCGGCCCATGCATCTCGGCGATCATTTCGCCGGCTCGTGCGAGCCCACCATCTTCCGCTTGCAAATCGGCGCACCGACCGGCATTGAACGCTCGCCGGAAGGGTGGCCGAGTGGTTTAAGGCAGCGGTCTTGAAAACCGCCGTGGGTGCAAGCCCACCGTGGGTTCGAATCCCACCCCTTCCGCCATTGATTTCGGCATAACGCGCTGATTAATATAATTAATTCTACCTCCATATCGGACGCGCCCCAGCGTTTTACCCCATCGCACTGCTGGGGAATGCGGCATCATGCGCCATTGTTCGCGACCCCTTGATTCGTGTTAGATGCGGTTCGGCTGCGGCTTTCACGCCGTAGAGGATCAATCGTGGTCCGCCCTGAAAGGCTTTCCCAATCGGAGAAACCTTCAGCGGGCGGCGCGATCCTGCGTCTCCCCGAGCCTTGGAGACGCTATATATGACAGAATCCCATGTTGAATTGGTCGCGACCACTCCGCGCAAGCGCATCGTCGTGAGCTCCCCATCGTCTCTAATGGTGACGATGCGCGAAGCTGCCGAAGCGCTCAGCATTTCACAAACAACCCTCTATTCACTCATCTCCTCGGGAAAGCTCCGCTCCGTGAAGGTCGGTAAAAGCCGGCGCATCAAGCGCGCCGAGATCGAGGCTTTCATGGCGCGAGGCGAGCAATGAGCGCCCTCATTCTCCCCTTCCCCACCGTCGCGCGGCAGCGAGAGATGGCGCGAATTGTCGATAGCGTCGGAAGTGCCTCGCCGGACCGGGCACAAGCGCGCCTCGTCCAACATATGGATTCCATAGTCGCCCAACTCCGTCGCGCGCAGGTTGGCGAGGCTGAAATCTGGCGTAACCTCGTGACACTGGAGGCGGCGGTCTGGTCACGCCTAGCTAGGTCAGGAGCCTCCGGAGGGCGGGCGGTATGACGGCGCAGGCTCGAAAACTCGACGCCCCCGCGTCGGCGGCGGAAATTGCGATCGGGCAACGCAAGCGTCCCGCCCGAGCGTTCGAACAAATCGCATCACGCGTCGACATAGAAGCGCATCCAAGCGATCCACGCATAACCTGGCGCCGAGCCGCCTACCGCGCCGTCCAAGGTCACGCCAGAGCTGTTGCGCTGGTCGGGGTGCTGCCGGCTGTGGTTGACCGGAACACGCTGGAGACAAGCGCGGGCAACAGGTGGTTCAGGACCGAGACAGGGCTGGGTGACCGAGCTGTGACATACGGCCTCGCGCACCTCTCAGGCGTGGGCTTGATCGCACTGAGCGCCGCCGGACCGCGCCGGACCATCGCTCTTCTCGTCCCGCAAAAGCCTGCACACGGCATGCACCCTAGTGGCTATGTGAGGCCAACGCCTAGCCCGCACACGGCGAACGAATAGCCCGCACACCGTGTGCGGACATAGAGATAGTGAAGATACCAAAGCCGGCGATGACGCAGCCCTGAATCGAACACAGGGCACCGGAGCCCCTTGGCGAGAGCGGCGGGCGCAAGCTCCGCCGCCTCCCTCCCCGTAAGGACGATCGATGACCACCGACGTGTTGAGATTCGAGATAGGGACAGCGACGGAATTCGTCGCGCCGAACGGCAAGCGATACCTGCGTGGCAATTTCGAGGGCCTGTGCTTCACCGCGTATCCAGATCCCGAGCGCGAGCCGGCTGAGGGTGGCGTCGCGCGCTGGGTCGTGATGGCGAGTCCGGCGCCAGGCAAAGCCCGGCATGTGCGAGTACCGGCAATCCCTCTCCCACCGGTAGTCGAGACGGTAGCAAGGCCATCCGCAGCGCAGCGCCTTCGTGATGCAGCGACCGACGCCATCGCTCGCTACCGCGCGATCCCGCCTGGCGGTGATCGGCTCGACGATATCTTGGCCGCTGAACCATACGATGAGTGCGAGAGTGACATTCCACTCATGGAACGACCTCTCATCTAGACTGAGGCCATGTTGGTTAGGGCAGGAAAAAGCCTGTTCGGGTGCAAGTGTCACGCAATTGGGCAAGCGCGTCACGGTTCGGCCCGGTCGGCATCAGATTGAATGCCATTTGAGATGATCATGCTGGATCGTGTCACAGGGCGGGCCTGAAGGCCGCCCTTTCACCTGTGCTCTGGGTCGGTTCGCTTGGGCAGAGCCTGCCTGTGCAGCGTGAGGCAGGGGCACAGGAAGGCCAGGGGCTTGAGCCTTGGCCTTGGTAGCTCGGGCACAGGAAGATTACGGCCGAGGCAGGCATAACTACGGGTTAGCCGTAGGCTTGGGCGGGATATTTCGCAGGGACCGTACTTTTCGACCGGAGGGCGAGCCGCGCCGTGGCCCCCGGACTCTCGCCGTTTGAAAAATTCCTATGAACCTACATCCTCCCCTTTTGAGAAATCGAAAATATTCGAGAAAAATTTATTCTTCGCGATAGTTCATTGTCGCTCGCTGTCATCCGTTATCATTCAATTTATCAAGTAATTACGCTCTAAGCGTATTTGACTTTCACGAATACGTTTCGCGTATTGTCGCAACATGTCGGAAATCAGTTTTCAAGAGACTCCGGAATTGTTGCGCGTCTGGGATGTCGCTGAGGCGCTCGACGTAACCACCCGAACGGTCGAGCGGTTGATCCGTGAGGGCGCACTCGCCGTGACGGAGATCGGCGGCTCCGTTCGTGTCCGACGCGATGAGTTGAACAGGTACATTGCCGCTCAAACGCGGCGCCGCGGGGCCGCAGCATGAGTTTCGAGCATCCTCTCGGCATCGCCGGAGCGTACGATCGCGCGTCCCATAAGCCTCGCTGGACTGATGTGGTCCTGCGGGAAAACGAGCTTGCCCAGGCGGCGGACATCAACGATCGCTCCACGATCGCGAACCGCCGGATCAAGAACGTCGGCAACATGGTCTCCAAGGACGGAGACCGGGTCGAAGGCTGCGAGATCAATATCTTCCCGGATCTCGATGGCGCGGGAGATCCCGTCGATCCGGCGACCATGTCGATCGTGCTTTCGCCCGGCCGCGTCTATGTCGATGGCGAGGTTCTTCCGGTAGCCGGGGCGGAGTTCGAAGGAGCCTTGGTGGCTGGCGAGCGCATCGTCGGCGTCCGCCTCGTCCGATCGGTCGTAACCGAGCTCGAGGATGTCAGCCTCCTGGGCCTCCATCCGGGCAGCGAGGCCGAAGGCGAGCCCGGCTCTGTCCGCATCATCGCCTCGCTCGTCTGGGCGCTGTCGACCTCGAGCGGCCCCGGCCAGTTCTTCCAAGTCTACACGATCAAGGACGGCGCGCCGCTCGACCAGAGCCCGCCGCCGGCCTTGTCGACAGCGCAGCAGCTCATGGCGCGCTACGATTACGACTACGGCGGCAACTACATCGTCGATGGCTGCGAGGTCCGCGCGCTCGGCAAGGTTGGCAGCAGCCAGATCTTCTCGATCGCCGCCGGCACCGCGAACATCCTCGGCTACAAGCGCATCCGCGAGATCGCCATGCGCCACTCCGAGCCGGAAGCTTTCGAGCTCGAATCCATCGCGGCCGAGCCACATACCTTCACCGGTCCGACAGGCGGATCGACCACGATCACGGTCGCTCGGGCTCCCATCGGAACCGTTTCCTCTGCCGTCGTCGTAAAGCGGGTAACGGAGAGCGTCGTCCGCGGCGCATCTCCAGGTGGGGTAGATGCGCTGACCTTCTCCTCGGTCGTGGCCGTTGAGAGTGTCACCGCCGGCGCCACAACCTATGCGGCCGGCACAGATTTCAGCCTCTCAGCCGACGCGGTTTCTTGGGCTCCCGGTGGCGCTGAGCCTCTCGCCGGCTCAACTTACTCGGTGACTTACCGGTACAATGCGGCCGTGACGCCGACCTCTGTCACCGACGACACCGTGACGCTGGAGGGTGGTGTCAACGGCTCCACCGCGCTGATCAGCTACACCTCGAAGCTGCCCCGCAAGGACATCCTCTGCCTCGATATCAGCGGCCGCCCGGTCTATCTGAAGGGTATTCCTGCGCGCTCCGGCCGGTTGGCGCCGGTCGCGCCAGCGAACCTCCTGAAGCTCGCCGAGATTGATAACCGCTGGATCGGGTCGCCCGTCGTCGACAACAACGGGACCTACAACTACACGGCGGACGAGCAGCGCCGCTTCTTCCGCCGGCTCATCGATATGCTGGAGACATTCGACCGGACCCAGCTCGAGGTGAAGGCTTCGACGCGCGACCCGGTCGCCAAGCGCGGCATCTTCACGGACCGGTTCGTCAATGACTTCTATCGCGACCAAGGCGCGCCACAGACGCTCGCCATCAGCAACGGCGTCGGCATGCTCGCTATTGACGACGTGCAGGTCGAGCGGACAGCCAACATGGTTGAGCTGCTGCCCTGGGTCGAGGAGGTCGTAATCCGGCAGGACATCGCCACCTCGTCGACGGTGATCAACCCCTATCAGAACTTCGTCCAGATGCCGGCCGGCATGACGCTCAACCCGGCGGTCGACTTCTGGACGGCCGAGGCAACCGTCTGGACCAGCGATATCACGCGGGAGTTCGCGGCCGCGCCGAATGAGCCGCCCGGTCAGACCACGATCAATGAGGTCACGGAGATCCGGCGCGAGGCGGCCTCAACCCTTCGTACGATTGCGGTGCAGGTGAAGCTCGAGGGTTTCGGTGTCGGCGAGAACCTCGCCACGCTGACCATGGCCGACGTTAACGTGAAGCCGGCTGGGACGCAGACTGCGGACGCGCTCGGCGCGATTACACTGACCTTCAACATCCCGGCCGGTATCCCGGTCGGTCGTCAGCTCATCCGCGCCACCGGCGCCGCCGGCAGCTTCGCCCAGGCCTCGTTTGTGGGTGAGGGCACGATCGACATCACGACGATGCGTCGCGTGACCCTGATCACCCGCGAGGCGCCAATCCCCGCGCCGGTCATCAACAATACGACCGTCATCAATCAGGTGATCATCCAGCAGGTCGGAAACCCGGTCGTCGATCCTTCGAACGACGTCGGCGGGTCGGGCAACTCCAACGATCCCCTCGCTCAGACCTTCACGTTGCCGGAGCCGCGGCACGTTGCCGGCATCAACTTCAAGATCACAGCGGTTGGCAATCCCACGAACGGAATTCGCGTACAGCTCGCCACCGTCGCCAATGGCTACCCGACCAGAGAGGTACTGGCTGAGACCTTCATCAGCATGGTCGCGGTGGAGGCTGGCGACACGATCGAAGCCCGGTTCCCGTATCCCGTCTTCTGCCGCGGCGATCGCGAGTATTGCTTCGTCATCCTCACCGCCGACGGTGAGCACGCGGTCGCGATGGCGAAGCTCGGAGACGTTGACGTCGCGACGCAGACCCGGGTGTCGGCTCAACCCTATACGGTCGGCGTCCTGCTCACTTCAGCGAACCGGCTGACGTGGACGCCTTGGCAGGAGGCCGACCTGACCTTCCAGGTTGTATGTGCCCGGTTCACGGCTACGGCGCGTACGGTGAACCTGATCACGGCCGATCTCGACACGGTCAGCGACATCGTGGTTCGCGGAACGGTCGACCTTCCGACCGAGTCGACGAGGTTCCGCTATGAGCTGGTCCGAACCGGCGGTCAGGTCATCCCGATGGCCCCTGGTCAGGCCAGGCAGTTCTCGGAGTACCTCGACGAGGTAGTGACGCTGCGGGCGGTGCTCGAGGGGACGGAGACCATTTCGCCCACGCTCTATCCAGGGACGACCCTGATCGGCGGCCGCATCAGGACGAGCGGCACCTACATCACCCGGGCATTCGAGATGGGAACCTCTGTCGATGTGAAGGCGATCTTCGCCCAGTTCCTGCCGGCCGGCGCAATGGTCGCGGTCGCGGTCGACAAGGTGAACAATACCTGGGACGCGCTGACGCTCGGAACGACCGATGTTCTCGGCGACGGCTGGACCGAGCCCGTGTTTGCCAAGACGGCGTTCACGAGCGCTCAGGGTCGCCTCCGCATCACGCTGACCGGCGGCCCAGCAGCTCGCCCTTCGATCGCGCAGATGCGCGGCTACTCGATTTAGGAGAACAGCCATGCCGTTCGTCGTCATCCGGAAGGGCGTCCATCGTTCCGACCGCGCCTATCTACTCCGCCAGGGGGACGCCTTTCTTTGGACACCGCGCATCGATGAGGCCACGCGGTTCGCGACCGAGGAGGAAAGCGCAGCTCTTGTACAGGCGAACCCGGCAGGCCCGGCATTCGAAGGTGGCTGCGCTTTTGAAATCGCCGCCGCGCCGGAGATCCAGACCAACTTCGGTCCGTTCATCGTCATGGCCTATATCGCCGCCACCCGCCGAGCGCTGTATTTCGCCTTCGACGGTGTGACGGCATCATGGCCGAGCCGCCAGGATCTGGCGCTCCACTTCGCAACACGCGGGGGCGCGGAGGCGGTTGCCACGCGTTTCTCGGCCGGCGATGGCCCTGTCACTACCGCCCTGACGGTCGCCGGATTGTCGATGGCGCATCCGGTGGAATTCGAAGTCTTCGACCTCGGCGAGCTCTACGGACGGGCTGCGTAGCGATGGATTGGCCCGCCGCCCTGACCGCCCGTCCGCAGCTCATCGCAGAGGCGCACGCGTTCGAGCTGCGCGACGCCTGGCTCGCGGCTGAGCGTCACGCATCGGCGGATCGGCGCCAGGTCACCGGTGCTCGGTACGCAGTCCAGGACGGCGTCGCGGTCATCCCGGTGTCCGGTGCGCTGATCAACCGCTACGACTTCCTCGGAGACGGCTCCGGATACACCAGCTACCCGGCCCTAACGCGCGAGGTGAATCGCGCCGCGTCAGACACATCAATCCGCGCGATCGTGCTGGCGGTGAACTCACCGGGCGGAAATGCCGACGGCATCCTGGCGCCTGCCGCCGCCATTCGCTCGGCGCGGAGGGCGAAGCCTGTCACGGCCTTTGTCGGTTCCATCGCCGCATCCGGCGGCTACTGGCTCGCCGCGCAGGCCGGGGAGATCGTACTGCAGGATGATCTTAGCGCTGTCGGCTCGATAGGCGTCTACACGATGCACATCGCCATCTCCGCCATGCTGGAGAAAGCTGGCATCGACGTGAGCGTGATCAGCTCCGGCGTGCACAAGGTCGACGGCCACCCGTTCGCCACCCTGCCGCCCGCCGTGCGCGATCAGATCCAGACAGAAGTCGACGATCTCCGCATCATGTTCGCTCGCGAGGTTGCCGCCGGGCGCCCGGCCCTCGGCGAGAAAGCCGCCCTCGCGACTGAGGCCAAGATGTTCGGCGCGCTCGATCCCAAAACCGGCCGCCGTCCCGCGATCGACGCCAAGCTGGCCGATCGCGTCGCGGCGCTGCCCTCCGTCATTGCCGGCTTCGCTGC
>NZ_JAFKFW010000049.1 GCF_017308015.1 Allobosea sp. | reverse complement strand
CGGGTCGTGTCGACGATCTGCCACTTGTTCTCCGGCACGACCATGTCGTCCTTGCCGAAGGAGATGCCGGCCTTGAACGCGTGGCGGAAGCCCAGCGCCATGACGCGGTCGCAGAAGATCACCGATTCCTTCTGACCGCAGCCGCGATACACGGCGTCGATCATTCCGGAAATCTCCTTCTTGGTCATCAGCTTGTTGACGACGTCGAAGGACACGGCCGGATGCTCAGGCAGCGCGGTCGAGAGGATCACGCGGCCCGGCGTGGTCTCGTAGATCTTGGTGTACGGCTTGCCGTCCTTGCCGACGCCGGTCCAGCGATACTTGATCTTCGAGTGCAGTGTGACGACCTTCTCGTGCAGCGCGTGCTCGAGCTCGCCGAAATCGCCGAAGACCTTGCCCTGGCCCGGCTCGCCGTCCGAGACGATCGAGAGGTAGTAGAGGCCGAGCACGATGTCCTGCGAGGGCACGATGATCGGCATGCCGTTCGCCGGGTGCAGGATGTTGTTGGTCGACATCATCAGCACGCGCGCCTCAAGCTGCGCCTCGAGCGACAGCGGGACGTGCACGGCCATCTGGTCGCCGTCGAAGTCCGCGTTGAAGGCGGCGCAGACCAGCGGGTGGAGCTGGATCGCCTTGCCCTCGATCAGCACGGGCTCGAACGCCTGGATGCCGAGGCGGTGCAGCGTGGGCGCGCGGTTCAGCATCACCGGGTGCTCGCGGATGACCTCGTCCAGGATATCCCAGACCTCCGGCTTCTCCTTCTCGACGAGCTTCTTGGCCTGCTTGACCGTGGTCGAGTAGCCCTTGGCGTCGAGGCGCGCATAGATGAACGGCTTGAACAGCTCGAGCGCCATCTTCTTCGGCAGGCCGCACTGGTGCAGCTTCATCTCCGGGCCGACGACGATGACCGAGCGGCCCGAGTAGTCGACACGCTTGCCGAGCAGGTTCTGGCGGAAGCGGCCCTGCTTGCCCTTCAGCATGTCGGCGAGCGACTTCAGCGGGCGCTTGTTGGCACCCGTGATGACGCGGCCGCGGCGGCCGTTGTCGAACAGGGCGTCGACGGACTCCTGCAGCATCCGCTTCTCGTTGCGGATGATGATGTCCGGCGCGCGCAGCTCGATCAGGCGCTTCAGGCGGTTGTTGCGGTTGATGACGCGGCGATAGAGATCGTTCAGGTCCGAGGTCGCGAAGCGGCCGCCATCGAGCGGAACGAGCGGGCGCAGATCCGGCGGGATGACCGGGATCTGGGTCATCACCATCCATTCCGGCTTGTTGCCCGATTCCTGGAAGGCCTCGATGATCTTGAGGCGCTTCATCAGCTTCTTGGGCTTCAGCTCCGACGTCGTCGTCGCGATCTCATGCTTGAGATCGGCGTTGATCTGGTCGAGGTCGAGCGCGCGCAGCATCTCGCGGATGGCTTCCGCGCCGATCATGGCGGTGAAGGTGTCCGCGCCGTACTCTTCCTGAGCCCGGACGTACTCTTCCTCGGACAGCAGCTGACGGTCCTTGAGCGGGGTGAGGCCCGGCTCGATGACGACGTAGCTTTCGAAATAGAGGATGCGCTCCAGGTCCTTGAGCGGCATATCCATCAGGAGGCCGATGCGCGAGGGCAGCGACTTCAGGAACCAGATATGCGCGACGGGCGCAGCGAGCTCGATATGGCCCATGCGCTCGCGCCGGACGCGGGCGAGCGTGACTTCCACGCCGCACTTCTCGCAGATGACGCCCTTGAACTTCATGCGCTTGTACTTGCCGCACAGGCACTCGTAGTCCTTGATCGGCCCGAAGATGCGCGCGCAGAACAGGCCGTCGCGCTCCGGCTTGAACGTACGGTAGTTGATGGTCTCCGGCTTTTTGATCTCGCCATAGGACCAGGACAGGATCTTCTCCGGGCTCGCGATCGAAATCTTGATCGCGTCGAAGGCCTGCTGGACCGGCTGCTGGCCGAAAAGGTTCATGACCTCTTGCTTCATCGCCTGTCTCCTCTAGCCGGCGGGGACGAAGGCCACCCTGCCCGGCTTCTGAAATCCGTGGCCGGCGGCATCAGCGCCGCCGGCATGTATCCAAGGCTTGGTTAACGACTCACTCGGCCGCTTCGGCCGGCGGCAACTCGCCCGGCTTCGCCTTGTTGTTGATGAGCTCGACATTGAGGCCGAGCGAGCGCATTTCCTTGACGAGAACGTTGAAGCTCTCCGGGATGCCCGCTTCGAAATTGTCCTCGCCGCGCACGATCGACTCGTAGACCTTGGTGCGGCCCGCGACGTCGTCCGACTTCACCGTCAGCATTTCCTGCAGGGTGTAGGCGGCGCCGTAGGCTTCGAGCGCCCAGACCTCCATTTCGCCGAAGCGCTGGCCACCGAACTGCGCCTTTCCACCCAGCGGCTGCTGGGTGACGAGCGAGTACGGGCCGATCGAACGCGCGTGGATCTTGTCGTCGACCAGATGGTGCAGCTTGAGCATGTAGATGTAGCCCATCGTCACCTTGCGGTCGAAAGGCTCACCCGTGCGCCCGTCATAGAGGGTCGACTGACCCGACGAATGCAGCCCGGCCTGCTCCAGCAGCCGCTCGATATCGGCCTCCTTGGCACCGTTGAACACCGGCGTCGCCACCGGCACGCCGCGGCGCAGGTTCTGGCCCATCTCGACGAGTTCCTTCTCGTCCATCGAGGCGATGATCTCGTTATCCTCGTAGACGGCATCGAAGGAGGCCTTCAGCGCCTTGAAGTCGCTCGACTTCTTGTAGGCGTCGAGCGCCGCGCTGATCTGCTTGCCGAGGCCGGCGGCAGCCCAGCCCAGATGGGTTTCCAGGATCTGCCCGACGTTCATGCGCGAGGGCACGCCGAGCGGGTTCAGCACGATGTCGGCATGGGTGCCGTCCTCGAGGAACGGCATGTCCTCGACCGGCACGATGCGCGAGACCACGCCCTTGTTGCCGTGACGGCCGGCCATCTTGTCGCCGGGCTGGATCTTGCGCTTCACCGCGACGAAGACCTTGACCATCTTCATCACGCCCGGAGGCAGCTCGTCGCCGCGCTGCAGCTTCTCGACCTTGTCGAGGAAGCGCTGCTCGAGGCGCTTCTTCGACTCGTCGTACTGCTTCCGCATCGCCTCGATCTCGGTCATCAGCGAGTCTTCGGCGGTGGCGAACAGCCACCACTGCGAACGCGGGAACTCGCTCATCACCTCGCGGGTGATGACCGTGTCCTTCTTGAAGCCCTTCGGGCCGGCGAGGCCGGTCTTGCCGGTCAGGATCTCGGCCAGACGCGCGAAGGTGTTGCGGTCAAGGATCGCCTGCTCGTCGTCGCGGTCCTTGGCGAGACGCTCGATCTCCTCGCGCTCGATCGCCTGGGCGCGCTCGTCCTTGTCGACGCCGTGGCGGTTGAACACGCGGACCTCGACGATCGTGCCCTGCACGCCGGGCGGAACCCGCAGCGAGGTGTCACGGACGTCCGAAGCCTTCTCGCCGAAGATGGCGCGCAAGAGCTTCTCTTCCGGGGTCATCGGGCTTTCGCCCTTCGGCGTGATCTTGCCGCAGAGGATGTCGCCAGCCGCCACTTCCGCACCGATATAGACGATGCCGGCTTCGTCGAGGTTCTTCAGCGCTTCTTCCGAGACGTTCGGAATGTCGCGCGTGATTTCCTCCGGACCGAGCTTGGTGTCGCGGGCCATGACCTCGAACTCCTCGATATGGATCGAGGTGAAGACGTCCTGGGCCACGATGTTCTCGGAGAGAAGGATCGAGTCCTCGAAGTTGTAGCCGTTCCACGGCATGAACGCGACGAGCACGTTGCGGCCGAGCGCGAGCTCGCCGAACTCCGTCGACGGGCCGTCGGCGACGATGTCGCCCTTCTTGACGATATCGCCGACGCGGACCAGCGGGCGCTGCGTGATGCAGGTCGACTGGTTGGAGCGCTGGAACTTCTGCAGGCGGTAGATGTCGACGCCCGGCTTCGTCGGATCCATCTCGTCCGATGCGCGGATGACGATACGGGTCGCGTCGACCTGGTCGACGATGCCGCCGCGGCGGGCCGCGATCGCCGCGCCCGAGTCGCGGGCGACGACCGCTTCCATGCCGGTGCCGACGAACGGCGCATCGGCGCGAACCAGCGGCACCGCCTGGCGCTGCATGTTCGAGCCCATCAGCGCACGGTTCGCGTCGTCGTTCTCGAGGAACGGGATCAGCGCCGCGGCGACCGAGACGAGCTGCTTCGGCGACACGTCCTGGAAGTCGACCTTGTCGACGGGGGTGACGACGACTTCACCGGCGCGGCGGCAGACGACGAGATCGTCCGTCAGGCGCCCCTCGGCGTCGACGGCGGCATTCGCCTGCGCGACGTTGTACTTCGCCTCTTCCATCGCCGAGAGATAGATCACCTCGTCCGTGACCTTGCCGTCGCGGATGCGACGATACGGGCTCTCGATGAAGCCGTACTTGTTCACCCGCGCGAAGGTGGCGAGCGAGTTGATCAGGCCGATATTCGGGCCTTCCGGCGTCTCGATCGGGCAGATACGGCCGTAATGGGTCGGGTGCACGTCGCGCACCTCGAAGCCGGCGCGCTCGCGGGTCAGACCGCCCGGGCCAAGCGCCGAAAGACGGCGCTTGTGAGTGACTTCCGAGAGCGGGTTCGTCTGGTCCATGAACTGCGAGAGCTGCGACGAGCCGAAGAACTCACGCACGGCGGCGGCCGCCGGCTTCGCGTTGATCAGGTCCTGCGGCATGACCGTGTCGATATCGACCGAGGACATGCGCTCCTTGATGGCGCGCTCCATGCGGAGCAGACCCAGGCGGTACTGATTCTCCATGAGCTCGCCGACCGAGCGCACGCGGCGGTTGCCGAGATGGTCGATATCGTCGATCTCGCCCTTGCCGTCGCGCAGGTCGACCAGCGCCTTGACGACAGCGAAGATGTCTTCCTTGCGCAGGATGCGCACGGTGTCCTCGGCGTCGAGGTCGAGGCGCATGTTCATCTTGACGCGGCCGACGGCCGACAGGTCGTAGCGCTCGGCATCGAAGAACAGCGACTGGAACATGTTCTCAGCCGTCTCGAGGGTCGGCGGCTCGCCCGGACGCATCACGCGATAGATGTCGAACAGGGCTTCCTCGCGACGCGAGTTCTTGTCGACGTTGAGCGTGTTGCGGATATAGGGGCCGACCGTGATGTGGTCGATGTCCAGCACCGGGATCTCGTCGAAACCTTCCTCGACGAGCTGCGTCAGCAGCTTCTCGGTGATCTCCTCGCCGGCTTCGGCATAGACCTCGCCGGTGGCCGGGTTGACCAGGTCCTCGGCGATGTACTGGGTGTACAGGTCCTCATCCTGCGCGCGCAGGAACTTCAGGCCCTTCTCGGCGAGCTGACGGGCGGTGCGGGCGACGAGCTTCTTGCCGGCCTCGACCACGACCTCGCCGGTATCGGCGTCGATCAGGTCCTCGGAAGCCTTGAAGCCCTTCATGCGCTCCGCGTCGTAGGGAACGCGCCAGCCCTTGGCGTCCTTGGTGTAGGTGATGTGGTCGTAGAAGCGGTTGAGGATCTCCTCGCCGTCCATGCCGAGCGCGAACAGCAGCGAGGTGACAGGAATCTTACGCTTCCGGTCGATACGGGCATAGACGATGTCCTTGGCGTCGAACTCGATGTCGAGCCAGGAACCGCGATACGGGATGATGCGTGCGGCGAAGAGCAGCTTGCCCGAAGAATGGGTCTTGCCCTTGTCGTGGTCGAAGAACACGCCCGGCGAACGATGCATTTGCGAGACGATGACGCGCTCGGTGCCGTTGACGATGAAGGTGCCGTTGTCGGTCATGAGCGGCATGTCGCCCATGTAGACATCCTGCTCCTTGATGTCCTTGACGGACTTGGCCTGGGTATCCGGATCGATATCGAACACGATCAGGCGCAGGGTCACCTTGAGCGGCGCCGAGAAGGTCATGCCGCGCTGGCGGCACTCGTCGACGTCGTATTTCGGCGGCTCGAAGGTGTACTTCACGAACTCCAGCAGCGAGGCGCCGGAGAAATCGCCGATCGGGAAGACCGACTTGAAGACGGACTGAAGACCTTCGTCGGAACGGCCGCCCTTGGGCTCGTCGACCATCAGGAACTGGTCGTAGGACGCCTTCTGAACCTCGATGAGGTTCGGCATCTCAGCCACTTCCTTGAGTTTGCCGAAGAACTTGCGGACGCGCCTGCGACCCTGGAGCGAATTGACCATGTTGTTCCTCGCAATCTCTTCGGACGGCTCACCCGGTGGTCCGAGCAAGGGCGGCGCCAGGCCACCGGGTGAGCCGCTCGGCGCCGCATCGCGCCGACCTGCATTTCCATCAAGGTCACGCCGCAGGGTTGCAGCAAACCTCAAAAACAACTCCCGCGCACCAACGCGGAAACGACGCAACAGCCCCGGAGGCGTGAGCCGCCCCGGGACTGTCGATAGTGACTACGGTCGGACCGGCATCAGCCGGCCCAAGCTCACTTGAGCTCGACCTTGGCGCCGACGGCCTCGAGCTGCTTCTTGAGCTTCTCGGCCTCGTCCTTGGCAACCGACTCCTTGACCGGCTTCGGAGCGCCTTCGACCAGATCCTTGGCTTCCTTGAGGCCCAGGCCGGTGATGGCGCGGACTTCCTTGATCACCTCGATCTTCTTGTCGCCGGCCGAAGCCAGGACAACGGTGAACTCGGACTGCTCTTCAGCAGCGGCGGCAGCGCCACCGCCGGCAGCCGGGCCAGCCGCGACGGCGACGGCGGCGGCGGCAGAAACGCCCCACTTCTCTTCGAGCATCTTGGCGAGGTCAGCAGCCTCGAGAACGGTGAGCGACGACAGTTCGTCGACGAGCTTGGCGAGATCGGCCATGGTTTAACTTCCTGTCTTAAGAGGTTCGAACGATAAGGGTTTGCTGGCTATCAAGCCGCATTCTTGTCGGCATAAGCCTGAACCACGCGAGCCAGCTTGCCGGCGGGCGCGTTCGTGAGCTGCGCGAGCTTCGTAGCCGGGGCCTGGATAAGGCCGATGAGCTTGGCGCGCATTTCGTCGAGCGAGGGCATCGTGGCCAGGGCCTTGACACCATCGGGGTTCAGGGCGGTCGTGCCCATCGCGCCGCCCAGGATGACGAGCTTGTCGTTCTCCTTGGCGAAAGCGGTGGCGACCTTCGGCGCCGCGACCGGATCGTTGGAATAAGCGATCAGGGTGGGACCCGTCAGCAGGTTGCTGATGGACGCGACGTCGGTGCCTTCAAGAGCGATCTTGGCCAAGCGGTTCTTTGCGACCTTAACAGTGGCGCCATTCGCCTTCATCTCGCGACGAAGCTTCTGGAACTGGGCCACGGTCAAGCCCGCATAGTGGGCCACGACGACGACCGACGTGTTTGCGAACACATCGTTCAGCGACGCGACGGCATCTTTCTTTGCCGCTTTATCCACTGGGCTCTCTCCGGTAGGCGACAAGCTTTCGAAGGCTCGTCGCCGGTTGCAAATGCCGCTTCCCGAAACCCCGGTTGACACCGGCGCCTCGCAAAGCGACGCTTGGTGCCCTGTCCCCGCTCCCGACCCCTGAGGGTCACGATCGGGCGAGATGGTTCGAACCGTCTTGTCCGGATCTCGCGATCCGGGACTAAGCTCTTGCACCGTCTATGCAGGCCTCTTGGCGAAATTATGCTCCCGGACGAACCGGGAAGGCACCTGCAGTCTCAGACAGGACTGGATGATTCTGCGCCTCGGAAATCGCTTTCCGCCGCTCAAATCACCCATTCTTCGGCGGAAACCGCCGAAAAACGCGAAACAGACCCCTTCGTGCCAGGCACGCCGGAGCCCCTTCACTCATGGAAACAGGCGTGCGTATACCGCCTTCGCCTGCTTCTGCCAAGTAGGCTCTTGACTTCACGAAATCAAGAGCAGGAGGGCGGCGGTCGGACCAGCCGCCCTGCCCCAGGCTGATCAGCCGGCGATCACGGTGTTCGGCTCGACCTTGACGCCCGGGCCCATGGTCGACGACAGGGCGACGCGCTGGATATAGGTGCCCTTGGCGCCGGCGGGCTTCGCCTTGGCGACGGAATCGACGAACGCCTTGATGTTCTCCGAGAGCTTCTCGGCCGAGAACGAGGCCTTGCCGACCGCGGCGTGGACGATACCGGCCTTCTCGACACGGAACTCGACCGAACCACCCTTCGAGGCAGCGACGGCGGCGGTCACGTCCATGGTGACGGTGCCGACGCGCGGGTTCGGCATCAGGCCGCGCGGGCCGAGCACCTTACCGAGGCGGCCGACGAGACCCATCATGTCCGGGGTCGCGATGCAGCGATCGAAGTTGATCTCGCCCTTCTGGACGGTCTCGACCAGCTCCTCGGCGCCGACGATGTCGGCACCCGCGGCCTTGGCCTCGTCGGCCTTGGCGCCGCGGGCGAAGACGGCGACGCGCAGCGTGCGGCCCGAGCCGTTGGGCAGGCTGCAGACGCCGCGAACCATCTGGTCGGCGTGACGGGGATCGACGCCGAGATTCATCGCGATCTCGACGGTCTCGTCGAACTTGGCGTTGGCGCGCTCCTTGATGAACGTGACAGCCTGGTCGAGCGAGTACAGCTTGGTGCGGTCAATGCCTTCACGGCCCTTGACGACGCGCTTTCCGACATGTGCCATTGGTCAGCCTCCCTCAGCCCACGACTTCCAGGCCCATGGACCTGGCCGAGCCACGGATCATGGCCGAAGCCGATTCGACGGTGTCGCAGTTGAGATCGGCCATCTTCTTCTCGGCGATCTCGGAGATCTGCGCAGCGGTAATCTTGCCGACATTGGCACCCTTGCCCGGGGTCTTCGACCCCGAGGTCAGGCCAGCGGCCTTCTTCAGCCAGTACGAGACCGGCGGCTGCTTCATCTCGAAGGTGAAGGAGCGGTCCGCATACGCGGTGATGATCACCGGGATGGGCATGCCCTTTTCCATCTGCTGGGTCTTCGCATTGAAGGCCTTGCAGAATTCCATGATGTTGAGGCCGCGCTGACCCAGCGCCGGACCGATCGGCGGCGACGGATTGGCCGCGCCCGCCGGAACCTGAAGCTTCACGTAGCCCGTGATCTTCTTCGCCATGATGGCTGCTCCTGCCGCCCGCTCCGTTGCCTGTCCGGAACGACGACGACCCCGCCTGCCGATGCTCTTCATCGGGGCCGGGGTGGTTGCAGTGCGTGGTGCGGCGCCTGTGATCCGGCTGGCGACCGGCACGCCTCCCACGCGGTTGAGGCGCGCCCTATGACATAAGGAGGCGCCGAAGGGAAGGAAAATTCCTCCCCTGTGAAGCTTCTTCGAGAATCCGCCGGCACGAGCCGAATGGCGTGGCGGCCGAGAACCGGAGCGGACGCTTGTCCGCGAGCCCCGGAAGCGCAGGCGGCCGCGTCAGACGGCCGCGCCAGTCAAATTCGCGAAAGCCTCAGAGCTTCTCGACCTGGCCGTATTCGAGCTCGACCGGCGTGGCGCGGCCGAAGATCGAGACCGCGACCTTGAGGCGGGCGCGGGCGTGGTCGACATCCTCGACGACGCCGTTGAACGAGGCGAAGGGCCCGTCCGCGACCTTGACCTGCTCGCCGACCTCGAAAACAACCGTCGGCTTCGGCCGCTCGATACCCTCGGCGACCTGGCCCTTGATCCGCATCGCCTCATGCTCGGGAATCGGCATGGGCCTGGCCTTGTCGGCCCCCAGGAAGCCGGTGACCTTCGGCGTGTTCTTGATGAGGTGATAGACCTCGTCGGTCATCTCGCACTTCACCAGGACATAGCCCGGGAAGAACTTGCGCTCGGTGTCGACCTTGCGGCCGCGGCGGACCTCGACGACCTTCTCGGTCGGCACCAGCACCTCGTCGAACTTGTCGGCGAGGTTGCGCTGCGCGGCCTGGTCACGGATCGACTGGGCGACCTTGTTCTCGAAGTTCGAATAGGCGTGGACGATATACCAGCGGGTGCTCACGTGCGTAATTCCGTTCAACGGGCGCCGAGGACGAGGCCGAGCACCCAGCGGATGACGGTGTCGGTGAAGAGGAAGAACAGGCTGGAGAGAACCACCATGGCGAGCACGAGGCCCGTGGTGATCAGCGTCTCGCGGCGCGAAGGCCAGGTGACCTTGGACGCCTCGGAGCGCACCTCCTGCAGGAACTGGAAGGGATTGGATTTCGCCATGAACCACCTCGGGTTCCGACTCGGCTGACAACCCTGCCGCCCACCGAATCGGCCGTCCTGAAACATTCGCGGCGCGGAACCCGGGGAGGGTTGCGCGCCGTCATCGCAAGCCTCTTACATCGCTTGGGGCTTTTAGCCAAGACCCTTTCGGGTCTCCGGAACTCAGGCCCGGCCGGCGGCGACCAGCAGGAAGAAGGGCCGCTCACGCTCCTTCGCCCAGCCCGGTTTGTTCGCGACCTGCTCCGGACTCGGCGCCCATTCGACCAGCCTGTCCAGCCGGAAGCCGGAGCCGAGCAGCAGGTCGAGATAGCCCGCGATGGTACGATGGCGCTTGACCACGCCCTCTGTCAGCCAGTTGCTGACCCGCCTGCCCTCGTCATGATAGCCGTTGACCGGCCAGGTCGCGCGCCCATCGGCGTCCGTGAGCCATTCCTGCCGCGCCGGAGCCGTCATGATCGGATGCTCGACCGAGCAGATCAGCGCACCGCCCGGCTTCAGCGCCGCATGCACCCGCCCGAACAGCCCGGCGAGATCCTCGACATAGTGGAAGGCAAGCGAGCTATAGGCCAGATCGAAGCCCCCCGCCGACGGCGCATAGGTTTCCAGATCGGCGCGTTCGTAGCTGACGCAGGAATCGGGTGTCTCGTGCCGCGCCCGCTCCAGCATCTTCTCGGAGACGTCGACGCCGAGCACGCTCGCAGCACCCTCGCCCGCCGCGAAGCGGCAGAACCAGCCGAAGCCGCAGCCGAGATCGAGCACGCTGCTGCCGGCAAGCTCCGGCAGCATGCCGCGCAGCACCGGCCATTCCGGCGCGCCGTCCAGACCATGGACCGAACGCGGCAACTGGCTGTAACCCGCGAAGAAGGTCTCGTCGTCGTAGATATTCTGGGTCATGGATGCCTCGCCAACCTGCTTGGGCATCCGGGCTTGACGTCGCCAGCGGAACGACTGGCAGGGGCAGCAGGGCTCGAACCCGCGACCTGCGGTTTTGGAGACCGCCGCTCTACCAACTGAGCTATACCCCTGCAGGTGGGCGTCATGTGCCCCAAGGCGCGATGCATTTCAAGTCGAAATCGCGCACCATCCTCATTTGCTGTAGGGGCCGAGCTCGCGCGCATAGCGCTCGACCAGCTTCAGCCCGAATTCGGTGGGTCTGAGCGCCGGGCCGCGATCATGGATCGGGATGCCTGCACGTGCTCCGAAAATGCGCTTGCCGTAGCAAAGCAGCGTCTCGATCGACTGCATGATGAAGGTGATCGCCGGCAGCACCTCGCGATAGGCGGCGTCCGCGCCCGCCTCGTCGCCTGTCTTGTAGCGGTTGTAGGCGCGCAGCGCGTAATCGATCGTGTCCGGCGCCAGGATCATGCCGGCACAACCGGCCCGGAAATTGTCGATGAGCTCCAGCCCCCCGCGGCCATTGAGAATCGGCAAGCGGCCTTCGGTGACGGCGATCAGGCGCTCGATCTCGACGACCGTGCCCTCGCCCTTGATCAGGCTGATATTCGGATAGCGCTGCGTCAGCTCGCGGATATCCTCGGCCGAGAGGCCGCGGCCCATATAGGCCGGCGCATTCTGGATCGCGACCGGAAGCGTCGTCGTCTCGGCGATGCGCCCGAAGAAACTGATATATTCGGCCGCCCCGAAGCTGCCGACCATAGGCGGCTGAAGAATCACCCAGTCGGCGCCGTTTTTCTCCGCGACCTTCACCAGTGCGGCCTGTTCAGCGACGGAGGAGCCGAAGATCGTGAAGGCGAGCGGCTTCTTGCCCGCCACGTCCTCGGCCATCCATTCCATCACGGTGCAGCGCTCGGTGAAGCTGAGCTTGGAGACCTCGGTGGCGAGTCCGAGCGCGGCCATGCCCTGCACGTCGAGATCGAGGCTGATCTGCGTCTGCTTGCGCATCGCCTCCCGGTCGAGCCGCTCATGAGCGTCGAACAGCGCGAAGACGATCGAATGGATACCCGGAAATGGCGGCTTGAACGACATGGGGAGGCTCCTCCGCGACGGCAGCGGTTGATCCGCTCGCTCGAAACGAGAGAGAGCATGGAATGCCGGTCCGGAGCAGCCCGCGCGGCTGGAGCCGCCCCTGCATCCAAGGCATGGGCGTGAAGCCTCGCTCCAAAGAAAAAGGGCGGTGTCGCCACCGCCCTTTCCCGGATCATGCTGCGTGTTCGATCACGCGATGATGCTGGCGACGACGCCGGCGCCGACGGTGCGGCCGCCTTCGCGGATGGCGAAGCGCAGCTTCTCTTCCATCGCGATCGGGGCGATCAGCGTCACCTCCATCGAGATGTTGTCGCCCGGCATCACCATCTCCGTGCCCTCG
>NZ_JAFKFW010000010.1 GCF_017308015.1 Allobosea sp. | reverse complement strand
GCCCAAACAGTTTTCGGGTGGCGCCATCATCACCATTCGGCTGACGAGCCCCCGGCCCGATATCAGAACTGGAACGGCTGCCCATGTCCGCAACCCGATTGATCGATCGCGGCGTCATCCGCGTCAGCGGCGACGACGCGCGCGACTTCTTGCAGAACCTCGTGACCAACGATCTCGACCCGGTCGTGCCCGGGCAGGCCGGCTACGGCGCGCTGCTGACGCCGCAAGGCAAGATGATCTGCGATTTCTTCATCCTTGCGCTGGCGCCGGAGGATGGCGGCGGCTTCCTGCTCGACACGCCCCTGCTGCAGACCGCCGACCTGATGAAACGCCTGAAACTCTACAAGCTGCGCGCCAAGGTCGCGCTGGAAGATCTCACCGAGAAGAGCGCGGTCATCGCATCAGCCGATGGCGCCCCCCTCCCCGCCGATGCCGGTTTCGTCTATGACGACCCGCGCCTGCCGGCGCTCGGCCAGCGCGCCATCGCCGATGTCGAAGGCATCGAGACACTGCTGACCGCCGAACCGGAAGTCTATCACGCGCGGCGCATAGCGCTCGGGATCCCCGCAGGCGGGCGCGACTTCGCCTATGGCGACACCTTCCCGCACGAAGCGCTGCTCGACCAGCTCGGCGGCGTCTCTTTCCAGAAGGGCTGCTATATCGGGCAGGAAGTCGTCTCCCGGATGCAGCATCGCGGCACGGCCCGCACACGCGTCGTGCCCGTCGTCTTCGACGAGGGCATCGCGACCGAAACCGGCGCCGAGGCCACGGCCGGCGGCAAACCGCTCGGCACCATCGGCTCATCCGCAAACGGCCGGGCGCTCGCCCTGCTCCGGCTCGACCGGCTCGCCGATGCGCTCGCCGCGGGAACGGCCCCGCTCGGCGGCGGACTTGCTTTCCATCTCGCGGAGAAGCCCGGCTTCATCCGTTTCCCCTTCCCCGGTGAGCCCGATTTCGGCGCCCCGGCAGGAGTTGCCCTATGAGCGATGCCATCATCGTCAACGAGGAGCGCGTCGCGATCCAGGGGGCTGACGGCAAATTCCGCTGCCGCTGGCCGGGCACGGACCCGCTCTATCTCGCCTATCACGACACCGAATGGGGCGTGCCGGAATATGATTCCCGCGCGCTCTGGGAAAAGCTGATCCTCGACGGCTTCCAGGCCGGCCTCTCCTGGATCACCATCCTCAGGAAGCGCAACGCCTTCCGCGCCGGCTTCGCCGGTTTCGAGCCGGAGGCGGTCGCCCGCTTCACCGAGGCCGATGTCCAGCGTCTGCTCGCCGACCCAGGCATCATCCGCCATCGCGGCAAGATCGAGGGCACGATCAGGAGCGCGCAGGCCTATCTCAGGATCAGCGAGCGCGAGCCCTTCGCCGACTTCCTCTGGAAACATCTCGACGGCCGCGTGCTGCAGAACAGCTACCGCGCCCAGGGCCAAGTCCCGACCCAGACCAAACTGTCGGAGACGATCGCAAAGGAGCTGAAGAAGGCCGGCTTCACCTTCTGCGGCCCGACCATTGTCTATGCCTTCATGGAGGCCTGCGGGCTGGTCAACGACCACCTGACCGGCTGCTTCCGCTGGAGCGAATGCGCCGCACTCGCTCGCGACTCCCGCCCCGCTGCCTGATGGCCCGTAAGCCGGAACCGCCGCGCGCCTGGCAGCGTATGCTTTCGGGCCGCCGGCTCGACCTGCTCGACCCCTCGCCGCTCGATATCGAGATCGAGGACATCGCCCATGGCCTCGCCCGTGTCGCCCGCTGGAACGGGCAGACACGGGGCGCCCATTCCTTCTCGGTCGCGCAGCATTCCCTGCTGGTCGAGGCGATCGCCGCCCATCTCAATCCGGACTGGGGTGACGACTGGCGCCTGATGGCGCTGCTCCACGATGCGCCGGAATACGTGATCGGCGACATGATCTCGCCGTTCAAGGTGGTGATGGGCGACGCCTACAAGAGCGTGGAACTGCGCCTGCTGGCCGCGATCCACCTGCGCTTCGGCCTGCCGGCCGCGACGCCGGCCACCCTGAAGCGCAAGATCAAGGAAGCCGATACGATCGCCGCCTTCTTCGAAGCCACGCGCTTGGCCGGCTTCGGCCGCGAGGAGGCCCTCAGGTTCTTCGGCCGGCCGCAGGCGCTGCCGGCCGAAGTTCTGGCTTGGCTCGATCCGCTCGATACCGAGGCGGCGCAGGCGCGCTTCCTGGCGCGCTTCGCCGCACTCGGCGACGCCGAGCTCACTGGGTCAGGCGCACCGCGCTGATCTCGTTGGCGATCGCCTTGAAGATCGGATCGAGCTGCGACGCGTTCTGCACATCGTAATACATGCTGGGGTTGCTCGCGCATCCCTTGAGCAGGTCGGCATTCCCGTCGATCACACGGATCGTATAGAGATTGATGCCCGCCGCCTTGATATTCGAGCAGGCCAGCTTGGTGCGGGCGTCGATATCCTTGCCGGTGGCGGTGAAGCGGTTTTCCGTATTGTCGCCGTCGGTCAACAGGATCATGTATTTCTTGAGGTTCGGCTCGGTGGCGGGCTTCGCCTCGGTGAAGGGCGCACCCGGCGTCAAGGTCGCCCAGCCCCAGACGGCACCGATCGTGACGTTGGTGTTGCCCGCAGGCGTCATCGTGTCGATGCGTGCCTCCAGAGCCGCCCAGTCGGAGCTCAGCGGCATGCTTTCCGCGAGAGATGTCTGGCTGCACCAGAACGCGGGATATTGCTCGGCGGTGCCGGACAAACCTCCGTCCTTGGTATCGTTATCCTGATCACGATCGACGATGCAGCCTTGGTTGGCTACCGACCAGTTTGCCTTCGTAATCGTGTTGTACACGCACGTCCGGCCCCTGGAATCGCAGCTCAGATTGCCCGTATCATACACATAGATATTGGTATTATTGACGTAGCAGCTCTGCTTATTGCTGCTGCACGTCACATTGCGGACCAGCCCATAACGCATCCACGCCTCGTCCTTGAACGCTCTCGCGATCCGGACCTGCGTGTTGAAGGGAACGATCGAGACGCGGATCTGGTCCGTCGTGATCGCGGCATCCTTCATGATCTTGAGCAGGCTTTTCGAAGCCGTCTTCAGGTTGGTCATCTTGCTGTTTTGCGCCATCGAACCCGTATTATCGAGCACGAGCGCGAGCTCGATCTTGTTGGTTCCCCAGGTCGATTGGCTGAAGGTGCCCACGGGAAGCTGAGCCACGCCCAGCACGCTGGAGATCGTCGTCGGTACATTGGCATTCGCATCGATCTTGATCGTCCGTGCCGTGCGGTCGATCGTCACCGTGGCGTTGCTGAACTGGCCCTTCACCGAGGGAGGCAGGTTGTCGCGAATCCAGGCGTCGATGCGGCTCCGTAGCTGCCCGTCCGTCAGCTTCTGGGCGTCACGCGCTGCCATCAGCGCCGCGGAATCGATCGCAGAATTGAGCGCCTGCCGGGCATTGCTGGCACGGGAATAGTCGATTGCGACGCCCACGACGCCCAACAGCGGAATGAGCACGAGCCCGAACAGCATCAGGAAGTTGCCGCTCTCATCCCGGCGGAAGCGCCTGACGATCTCAGACAGGGAACCGATCTTCATCATGTGCCTCGTACAGGGGCAGATTGCCGCATTCGACCCGGAAAGCGTGGCGGCCGGAGCTTACGAATTGCTGAAACCGATTTGTGGAAGTCGGGCCTATCTGCACATTTTGAATCGAAAGGACCTACCGCTACGTCAGCGAAGCTTCATCGCAAGATAGCCGCAACCCTTGATTGCATTGAAGAATCTCTGTCAGAAATCATCATTCTTTCCAAAATTGAACAGGTGATCGTCAATTTTTCTGTATTTTGAAAAATTCTCGTTCGCGTGATGATGCGGCAACGTGATCGGAGGACCATCCATGTCGGACACCCCCACTCTCGCCCTGCCGGACGGCGTTGTCGTCAGGGGCGCTCTGCGGCCCGGATTCGAGCAGATCCTCACCAGTGAAGCTCTTGCTTTCGTCGCCGACCTGCACCGGCGCTTCAACGAAACGCGCAAGCGCCTGCTTGCGCTCCGCACCGAACGCCAGAAGCGTTTCGACTCCGGCGAGACGCCCGATTTCCTCGCCGAGACCCGGCATATCCGCGAAGGCGACTGGAAGGTCGCGCCGATTCCGGCCGACCTTCTCGATCGCCGCGTCGAGATCACGGGTCCGGTCGACCGCAAGATGATCGTCAACGCGCTGAATTCCGGCGCGAAGGTCTTCATGGCCGATTTCGAGGACGCCTCCTCGCCGGTCTGGACCAACATGATCGAGGGCCAGATCAACCTGCGGGACCGCTGGGCGAACAGGATCGATTTCACCGACCCCACCAACGGCAAGGACTACAAGCTCAAAGCCAAGCCCGCCGTCCTGATCATCCGCCCGCGCGGCTGGCACCTTGTGGAGCGCCATATCGAGATCGACGGCGAGGAGGCTTCCGGTTCCCTTGTCGATTTCGGCCTCTATGTCTTCCACAACGCCAGGGCGGCGCTGGCGGCCGGCTCCGGCCCCTATTTCTACCTGCCGAAGCTGGAGAGCCATCTCGAGGCCCGGCTCTGGAACGACGTCTTCGTCGCCGCCCAGTCGGCGCTCGGCCTGAAGAACGGGACGATCAAGGCGACTGTCCTGATCGAGACCCTGCCGGCCGCCTTCGAGATGGACGAGATCCTTTACGAACTGCGCGAGCACATGGCCGGCCTCAATTGCGGCCGCTGGGACTACATCTTCTCCTTCATCAAGAAGCTCGCCCGCAACAAGGCCTATATCCTGCCGGATCGCTCGCAGGTCGTGATGTCCAAGGCCTTCCTGCGCGCCTATTCGTTGCTGCTGATCAAGACCTGCCACCGCCGCGGCGCCTTCGCCATGGGCGGCATGGCGGCGCAGATCCCGGTCAAGAACAACCCCGAGGCCAATGCCGCCGCCTTCGCCAAGGTCAAGGCCGACAAGGAGCGCGAGGCCGGCGACGGCCATGACGGCACCTGGGTCGCGCATCCCGATCTCGTTCCGGTCGCGATGGAGGTCTTCGACCGGCTGATGCCGCAGGCCAACCAGCTCGGCAAGAAGCGCGACGACGTCCAGATCGGCACGAAGGACCTGCTCGAGGTCCATCAGGGCACGCGCACCGAGGAAGGCTTCCGCGAGAACATCCGCGTGGGCGTCCAGTATATCGAGGCCTGGCTGCGCGGCCGCGGCGCGGTGCCGATCTACAACATGATGGAGGATGCCGCGACGGCCGAGATCAGCCGCGCCCAGATCTGGCAGTTCTGCCAATACGGCGTCGAGCTCGAAGGCGGAATCAAGGCCGATGCGGCCCTGTTCAAACGCTGCCTGCCGGAAGAGATGGAGCGCGTGAAGGGCGAGCTCGGACCTGAGAACTACGCCAGGGGCCGTTTCCCCGAAGCGATCGCGCTGTTCGAGACGCTGTCGCTGGCGCCGAACTTCGAGGACTTCCTCACCGTTCCGGCCTACGCCAAGCTGAACTGAGCTCGTTTCCGATCGATGACCCCGGAAGGGCGTCGCGGCATCGCGGCGCCCTTTCTGCTTGGGCACTCAGTGGAAATGCCACCAGACACGCGCGCCGATGAGGACGGCGAGCAGGACGACAGAGCCGAACAGATGCAGCAGATCGGCCTTCCAGCCGCCCGCCGATGTCCGTGGGAGGGAGCGATAGATCGCCTCCCGGCGGCGGCGATAGGCACCGATTGCAGCCATGAAGACCTCCATACGATTCACGGCGGGCATAGCCGCGCCGCTGCGGGCTCAAGCATGGCGGACGGTCGCTGCACCGCTGCGCACGCTCTTCGTCGCCATGCCGGTCAACGGATGCGGCAGGTCCTCGATCGCGTCGCAAAGCAGGGGCACGCATTCCGGCCGCGGCGGCGCGAGCGGCGCGCGGCAGGCCGCATCGACTCCCGGATGCAGCATCGACAGTGCGAGCTTGATCAGGACGGGATCCGGCTCCCGCGCCAGCAGATCGAGCAGCGGAACCAGCCGCCGCTGCAGGGCCTGCGCCTGCCCGTAGAACTCGGAGCGCGCCGCGCTGTCGATGCGTGCCAGCCAGTGCGGCGCGAGATTGCCGACACTGGTGATCGCCCCGCAGCCGCCGGCTAGCAGATAGGCCGGAATCGTATCTGCCGCGCCGGTCAGGCGCATGAAGCGGCGGTCACGCATGCGGGCGATCCGCTCGCAGCGGACGAGATCACCCTGCCGCTCCAGGATGCCGATGATGTTCGAGGCCCCCTCCAGCAACTGCAGCGTCTCCGCCGCGAGCTCGACGCCGCAGCGAGCCGGGTCGTTGTCGAGGATGATCTCGAGGCCTGTCGCCTGCGCCGCCGCCAGAGAATGAGCGGCCAGCCCCGCTTGCGTCGGCCGATTGTAATAGGGCATGCGCAGCAGCAAGGCCGAGGCGCCGGCCTTCTCGGCGGCGGCGATCTCTGCGACCGTACCGGCCGTCGCACAGCTGCCGACGGCGGCAATGATCGGATAGTGCCGGCCCGCGATACGACGCGCGGCGGAGCAGAGCGCCTCCCGCTCCGATCCGCTCAGCGTCGGGCTCTCGCCCGTCGCCGTGCCGACCACGATGCCGTCTGCGCCCTGCGCGATCTGCCACAGAATGAGGCGTTCCAGCGCGCCGTGGTCGATCCCGTCCTCATCGAAAGGCGTGACCAGGGCTGTGAACATGCCGTGGAGCCAGTGGTTCATGGCACGGCCTCACAGCAGCGAGAGCGTCTTCGCAGTCACCCGGACTGCTCGCGCCCGGTGCCCCGTCTCGAAGGCGGCGTAGCGCAAAGCCGCACCGCGATCGCAGAACAGACCGCCGCCACGGCCATGCGTCTCGACGGCGAGCCAATGCCCTTCCGCATCGCGCCCGACCACGAACTGGAGCGGGCCGCCGAAGGATTTGCGAGGGATACTGAACATCATTCTGTTTCCCGAACGGTCTTCCAGGACCGCGGGAACAAGCTAGGGATCGAGCCATAGCCATTCGAGACGAGCCCGGGGGCAGGATCATCAAGATCCCATAGGGATCGTGCCGCCACGCTTTGACATCCGCCGGCGGCGCGCGCTCAATCCGCGCCCCTCCCTCCGGATTCGCCTGATGCGGTATCGCCTCTTCGCCACGTTCGTCGCCGCAAGCCTTCTCGGCGCCTCACTGACCCAGGCAGCGACGCTCGCGCCGGAACAGCGCTTCAAGACGCTCGGTAACTTCTCTACGAAGAAAACCGGCCGGCCGGCGCGCGACATCAGCGGCCTTGCCTGCATGCCCGCCGCGAACGGCGCTCAGCGTTGCCTGCTGATCAACGACGAAGGTTCCTTCGCGCAATTCGCCCGCATTGCCGAAAACCGGATCACACCGGGCGCGACGTTGCCGATCATCGGGGCTGAAGCGTCGCCCGAAACGCTGGGTCAGCCGCCGCAAGGCATCTGCAAGATGCCCGGCCGCTTCGCCGAACTCGACGGCGAGGCCGTCGCCTATGCCGACGGCGCCTTCTATGTCTCTGGCTCGCATGGCTGCTCGCGCAGGCGAGGTGAGTTCCGCCTCTCTGCCTTCCACCTCGCACGGATCAAGGTCGATGCCGAAGGCGCGGCCGACGGAAAGGTCGAGCTGACCTATCGGCTGAGCGACATGCTGCGCGCCGCCGGCCCGGCAGCGCCCTTTTTCGGCCGGAGCCTGATGGACGACAACGGTCTGAACATCGAAGGCATCGCGGTCACCGGCGACACGCTCTGGGCCGGCCTGCGCGCGCCTTCGCTCGACAATCGCGGCTTCCTCGTCGGCGCCTCGCTCAAGGCTCTGTTTGCCCCGGGCCATGCGCCCGCAACGGAAACCCCACAGGTCTTCGAACTGCCGGCCGGCAGCAACCGCGGCATCCGCGATCTCGCGCCCCTCCCCGACGGCCGCCTGCTCGCCCTGCTCGGCCCGGCGCAGGACCAAGGTGAGCCCTATTCCCTGATGCTGATCGACCTCGCCAGGCCCCATGCCGCAGCGACGCTCGGCGATCTGCCCGATCGCGGCGACGACAAGGCCGAATCCCTGACCGTGCTGGCGCAGGATGCCAAGGGCCTCGCGGTCCTTGTCG
Source organism: Allobosea sp. (assembly GCF_017308015.1). Classification (GTDB taxonomy): domain Bacteria; phylum Pseudomonadota; class Alphaproteobacteria; order Rhizobiales; family Beijerinckiaceae; genus Allobosea. The sequence goes on along the minus strand of NZ_JAFKFW010000010.1, from coordinate 136,663 downwards.
GCTATGACGGTCCGAAGAACGGTCGTTTCGAATCCTATCGCCTGCCAGTCGAAGCGCGCTGAGCCGATGGATTTCCGCATCGATCTCACCCGCATCGTCGAGCGCTATCGCGCCGAACTCGCCGGCCCCCGCGAGCACCTCGCCTTGTTGCGCTGGCAGATCGCCGAAGGGCACGCACTCGACCGGCGCGACACCTTCCCCGGTCATCTCACCACCAGCGCCTTCGTGCTCTCGCCTGATCATGCACAGGTTCTGCTCGTCGACCATGTCGTGATCGGCCGCTGGCTGCAGCCCGGCGGCCATTGGGAGGAAGCCGAGCATTTCCACCTCTCCGCCGCGCGCGAGGCGGTCGAGGAAACCGGAGTGCAGGGCCTTGGCCTCCATCCCTGGCACCAGGGCGGCGACCTGCCCTTCGCCATCGACAGCCACGATGTGCCGGGCAAGCCGTCGCGCAGCGAGCCTGCCCATGTCCATCACGACCTGCAATATCTCTTTCTCGCCGATCCCGCCCTGCCGCTCGTCGCGCAGATCGACGAGGTTCATGCCGCCGCCTGGAAGCCGGTCGGAGCGCTGACGGAGATCGCCCCGCGTGCGCTGGAGCGGCTCTTGCACCTGCCCAGGCCCTGACTGTTGCAGCGCAACAACAGTGGGTGGGATTGCTGAAACGCCTATGGCTCCTTTATCGCCCGCGGCCTCGGAGCGGCGCATGTCTTGCAACGGAAGAAGCCCCGCCTGTGTCGCAGCGGAGCCTGCCTCCGCCGCGCAACTGGAGCCGCGCCATGACGAACATCGTCCCTCTTCGCCTCGTCGCCTCCCTGTTCATGTCCGTCGCCACGATGGCCGCCTTCGCAGCCGACCTGCCGTCCCGCAAGGGCGCGCCCGTCACGCCACTCCCCGCCATCTCCGCCTGTACGGAAAGCGAGGGCATCCCGACCGATGCCTTCGGCTTCACCACAGGTTCGGATGTCGCCGATGTCGGTTCCTTCGGTCCGAGCCTGACCTATGGCGGTGTCTTCGGCACGCGCGCCGGCAGCTCGAACAGCCATGGCCTGACACTGCAGGGCTCTTATGGCCTGTTCCCCTGTTTCGAAATCGGCCCCTATGTGCTGGGCTCCTTCACCCACGCCTCCGTCGGCGGCATCGGCGCCGACGAACGCGCCTTCGGCGCCGGCGTCGAGATGAAGTACAAGCTGCTCGGGCGGAGCATGCATGGGTTTGGCCTCACCCTGGTCATCGATCCCAGCGTCAATCGCGCCGATCCCGACGGCGCGGGCCGCTTCACAACCTACAACACAGGCATCCGGCTCTTCGCCGACAGGGCCCTGATCCCGAACACGCTCTACGCGGCGGTGAATCTCTCACACGATTTTACCTGGACGGGCCCCTCGCCCTATCAGCGCTCATCCACCTTCACCGTCGGCGGCTCGCTCGCCTGGCAGGTGATCGACGGGCTCTATCTCAGCGGCGAGGTCCGCCATATGCGCGTCCATAACGAGCTCGGCTTCGGCAAGGAGGCCGGCTACGCCACCTTCGCCGGCCCCGGCCTGTTCTGGCAGGCGACGAAGCAGCTCGCGGTGTCCGCGGCCTACAACATCCAGCTCGCCGGCAAAACCAAGAGCGGGCCCGGCAATCTCGACCTGACCAATTTCAGCCAGCATCTCGTCAAACTGAAGCTCGGCTACAGCTTCTGACCGAGTTTCCGCACTCGTTAACCGCGCTGGCCGAAAGGCGCGGCTCACCTGCCCTTTTTTCGCCGCTTTTCACACCGGTTTAAGGTCACGGGAGATTGTCTTCCCCCTTCTGCCTCTGGGGAAGCCGATCTTGGCCAATCATATTCTGACCTTTGCGCTCGCATGCGGGCTGTCGACCCTGACGGGTATCGCTGCGGGAGCCTTCGAACCCCGGCCTCAAGCGGAAACAACCGCCGTCTGCGACGATCTGGACGATGCACCGACGGATGCCTTCGGCTTCACCGATGGCGCCGGCATTGCCGATCTCGGCCGCGGCAGCCTCGGCCTCACGCTCGGAGGAAATGCCGGCGTGAGGGAGGGGCGCTCGCTCAACCGCAACGCCCAATTGCAGGGCTCCTACGGCCTCCTCCCCTGTCTCGAGATCAGCGCCTCCCTCTTCGGCGGCACGACGCGCTCGATGATTGCCCGGGAGCGCCTGAAGGACCGCAGCCACGGCGGCAGCTTCGAAACCAAATATCGGCTGCTCAACCATCGCGACCACGGTCTCGGCCTCAGCCTCGGCCTGGAAACTGGCCTGGAGCGCAACGATGACAGGCAGTCCGGCCGTTTCTCCAGTTACAATACGGCTTTCAAGCTCCTCGCCGACCGCATCATCATTCCCGGCTCGCTCTACGGCGCCGTCAACGTCTCGCACAACCTGATCTGGAACGGCCCCGAGCCCTATCAACGCAGCGCGACGACGGCGGTCGGCGCTTCGCTCGCCTGGCAGTTCCGCCCCGGCCTCTATCTCAGCGGCGAGGTCCGCCACCTGCGCCAGCAGAACTCGCTGGGCTTCGGCAATCACGCCGGGCATGCCACCTTCGTCGGTCCCGGCATCTACTGGCAGGCCACCGACGAGCTTGCGATCTCGGTGGCCTACAACGTCCAGGTCGCAGGACACGAGCGTGGTCGCGACCGCCCGCTCGATCTGATGAACTTCAGCCGGCACCTCGTCCAGCTCGACATCGGCTGGAGCTTCTGAGCCGAGTCTCGGCAAGCCGCGTTCCGGCCGCATCGTTGACATACTCCCCCTGAGTATCATAACGTCGTGGCCGGATCGAATCCGGTGCGCGTCCCATGCCCCACACACCCGAAGAGAAGAAGCGCGCCGTCACGCGGCTGCGTCGCATCAGGGGGCAGACCGACGCCCTGATCGCTGCCGTCGACCGTGGCGAGGAATGCGGCGCGCTCCTCCAGCAGCTCGCTGCGCTGCGCGGCGCGGCGACCGGGCTGATGGCCGAGGTATTGGAAAGCCACCTGCGCGAGACCATGGCCCGCCCGGCCGAGGCGGCGCAGGCGGAGGCCGAGAACAACGACGAGATCGCCGCAATCATGCGGGTCATCCGCCCCTATCTGAAATGAACATCCGCAAGGAAGGAAAAGCTCGATGAAGACCCGTGCCGCCGTCGCTTGGGAAGCCGGCAAGCCCCTCACCATCGAGACCATCGAGATCGGCGGCCCCAAGGCCGGCGAGGTGCTGGTCGAGGTCATGGCGACCGGCATCTGCCACACGGACGCCTACACGCTCTCGGGGCTGGATTCCGAAGGCAAGTTCCCGGCGATTCTCGGCCATGAGGGCGCAGGCATCGTGCGCGAGGTTGGCGCAGGCGTGACCTCGCTGAAGCCCGGCGACCACGTCATTCCGCTCTACACGCCGGAATGCCGCAATTGTAAATCCTGCCTGTCGCGCCGGACCAATCTCTGCACCTCGATCCGTGCCACCCAGGGGCAAGGTGTCATGCCGGACGGCACGAGCCGCTTCTCCTGCGATGGCGGCGAGGTCTTCCACTACATGGGCTGCTCGACCTTCGCGAACTTCACCGTGCTGCCCGAGATCGCGCTCGCCAAGGTCCGCGAGGACGCGCCCTTCGACAAGATCTGCTATATCGGCTGCGGCGTGACCACCGGCATCGGCGCGGTGATCTACACGGCCAAGGTCTGGCCGGGCGCCAATGTCGTGGTATTCGGGCTCGGCGGCATCGGCCTCAACGTCATCCAGGGCGCCCGCATGGTCGGCGCCGACAAGATCATCGGCGTCGACATCAACCCGGCCAAGCGCGCCATGGCCGAGAAGTTCGGCATGACCGATTTCATCAACCCGGCCGAGATCGGCAACGACAAGGTCGTGCAGGCGATCGTCGACCTGACCGGCGGCGGCGCCGATTTCTCCTTCGACGCGACCGGCAACACCAACGTCATGCGCCAGGCACTGGAATGCTGCCATCGCGGCTGGGGTGAATCGATCGTCATCGGCGTGGCCGAAGCCGGCAAGGAGATCGCGACCCGTCCGTTCCAGCTCGTCACCGGCCGCGTCTGGAAGGGCACGGCCTTCGGCGGCGCGCGCGGGCGCACCGATGTGCCGAAGATCGTCGACTGGTACATGGAAGGGAAGATCAACATCGACGACCTGATCACCCACAAGCTCTCGCTCGACGAGATCAATACCGGCTTCGACCTGATGCACGAGGGCAAGTCGATCCGCAGCGTGGTGGTCTACTGATGCGCCGTCCCGCTGCCTCATTCCGCGGGCAGTGAAGCTCATCTCTGTCATTCCGGGGCAGCGCGAGGCGCTGAACCCGGAAACCACGACTTGGTACGACGCTTGAATAGGCCGAGCGGGCAAAGGCTCGCCCGGTCGGGGGTTCCGGGTTCGGCCTCTGTCCACCCCGGAACGACAAGCGCGCGCCGTAAGAAAGGACCCTCCCATGGAACTCCTCTCCTCATCCAAGGCCTTCGGCGGCTCGCAGCGCGTCTACCGGCATGACAGCGCGGCTTGCGCCTGCCCGATGACCTTCGCGATCTACCTGCCGCATCAGATCGAGGACGGGCCCGTTCCGCTGCTCTGGTATCTCTCGGGCCTGACCTGCACGCACCAGAACGTCATGGACAAGGGCGAGTATCGCGCCGCGGCGGCCGCAAACGGCATCGCCATCATCTGCCCGGACACGAGCCCGCGCGGCGAAGGCGTCCCGGACGAGCCCGACAACTGGCAGTTCGGCTCCGGCGCCGGCTTTTATCTCGACGCGACCGAGGCACCCTATGCGAAGAACTACCGGATGGAGACCTATATTCGCGACGAATTGCCGGAGCTGGTCAGCCGGCATTTCCCGGTCGACATGAACCGGCAGGGCATCTTCGGCCATTCCATGGGCGGCCATGGCGCGATCACGCTCGCCTTGAAGAACCCCGATCGCTACCGCTCCGTTTCTGCCTTCGCGCCGATCGCCCAGCCTTCGACCGCCGGCTGGTCGCGTCCGGCCTTCGCGAAATATCTGGGGCCGGACGAGACCGCCTGGCGCGCCTATGACTCGACCCTGCTCATCGCCGACGGCCACCGCGTCCGCGACCTCCTGGTCGATCAGGGCACGGCCGACGGCTTCCTGGAAGAGGGCCTGCGTCCACAGCTCCTTGATGTCGCCTGCGCCGCAGCCGGCATTCCGCTCCAGCTCACGATGCGAGACGGCTACGACCATTCCTACAACTTCATCTCGACCTTCATGGCCCAGCACATCGCCTGGCATGCCGAGCGCCTGACGGCATAGCGCCCTCCCGCGGGAACGGCCACCGCCCGGCCGCGTTGGGAGCATCACAGCCTCAACCGGCCGCGGGGAATCTTTCGATGGCCAAACGCCGCACGCCCAAACGCCGCCCGCCGCAGAGCGACCGCTCGCTGTTCACCCGCCTCTCGCAAGCCGTCGCGTATTGGGCAGGCCGGCCGCAGACCTTCATCGGAGCCGCGGCACTCATCGTCCTCTGGGCACTCTCCGGCCCGTTCTTCGGCTACAACGACACCTGGCAGCTCGTCGTCAACACCTCGACGACGATCGTCACCTTCCTGATGGTCTTCATCATCCAGAACAGCCAGAACCGCGATACCGCGGCGATGCAGATCAAGCTCGACGAATTGATCTGCCGGCTGGAAGGCGCTCGCGAGGAACTGCTCGATCTCGAGGAGCTCGACGAAGACAGGCTGGAGGCAATCCGCGACGAATTCGAGGCGATGGCGGCCAGAGCCCGCAAGCTCGCCGCGCCAGGAATGGGCAAGCCCTCCGCATGAACGGTTGAGGCGGTCTGGCCGGCGCGCAACCGCAATAGCATTCCGCTGACGATCGGCGCCCCGTCTTCGGGACGGAAGGCTCGCCGGCCCTGAAAGTATCCCGCGGACCTCGCCGTGTTGTTCGCATCGGCCGTTCAGTCCCCGGTAAGGTTAGCTTTTAGGGTTAAGTGTCGTTTAAGAAATCGCTGCCATGATCTTCCCGTTGGTAACACGCGCGGGCTGCGTTCTTGCGCCGCGCAAATGCGAAGGACACTGCCATGGGCAGCCTGAAAACACTCGCGCTGGCGGGCGGCCTGGCCCTCGGCGTCTCCGCCGCAGCACAAGCCGCCGATCTCGCCTACGCCCCGCCTCCGCCCCCGCCGGAGCCGCTCGGTCTCAAGGGCACCATCTCGAGCGGCATCTACTTGCGTGGCGATATCGGCGTCGGCGTCCAGAGCGTCGGCAAATATTATCAGGAGGATGTCGCCCGCTTCGACGGAACCTTCGGCCGAAAGAAAGAGGACAGCGCCTTCTTCGGCAGCGTCGGCCTCGGCTATCGCTTCAACAACTGGCTGCGCTTCGACGCCACCGCCGAATATCGCGGCGCCGCGTCCATCCAGGTGACGGATACGGTCTTCAACCCTTGGGCCAACGTCTACCAGAACAACACCTATAAGGGGGACCTGGCCTCCATGGTCGCCCTGTTCAACGGCTACATCGATCTCGGCACCTGGAACTGCCTCACGCCTTACCTGGGAGCCGGCATCGGTTACGCCTCGAACAGAATCTCCGGCTTCACGGACGAAGGCATCGTCGGGCCAGCCACGACTTTGGGTGTCGCGAGCACCAGCACCAGATCCGGGCTCGCCTGGGCTCTGATGGCAGGTGTCGGTTACGAGGTGAACAAGAATCTAACGATCGAAGCGGGCTATCGCTACCTCAACCTCGGTGACGCTCAGTCCGGCCGCATCAACAATACCGCATTCAGCCAAGTCTACGCCCCGCTCAAGGCCAAGAACATCGACAGCCACGACTTCCGCATCGGCATGCGCTGGAATTTCGGCGATCCGAACTGCTGCGGCCCGGTCGAGCGCGAACCGGTCGCCTACGCCCCGCCGCCGGTGGTGCGCAAGTACTGATCCCCGGCGGATCGAGACACGAAACGGCGCGGATCTTCCCGCGCCGTTTTGCTTTTGTCAGCGCAGCAGCGACTGCCCTGTCATCTCGGCCGGCTGCGCCAGCCCCATCAATGCCAGCAGCGTCGGCGAGATATCGGCGAGGCGCCCGTCGGCAAGCCCCTTGTACGTCCCGCCGACCAGCATCAGCGGCACCGGATTTGTCGTGTGAGCCGTATGCGGCTTGCCCGTCGCCGGATCGACCATCAATTCGCAGTTGCCGTGGTCGGCCGTGACCAGTAGCGCCCCGCCCTGCCGTCCGATCGCTTCGGCAATGGCGCCGAGCCCGGCATCGACCGTCTCGACCGCCTTGATAGCGGCAGCGAGCACGCCGGTATGGCCGACCATATCGGGATTGGCGAAGTTGAGCACGACCAGATCGTAGCGGCCGGAATCGATCGCCTCGATCGCCTTCCGGGTCAGTTCCGGCGCCGACATCTCCGGCTGCATATCATAGGTCGCAACCTTTGGCGAAGGCACCATCACCCGGTCCTCGCCCGCATAGGGCGTCTCCTCGCCACCGTTGAAGAAATAGGTGACATGCGGATATTTCTCGGTCTCGGCCATGCGAACCTGCGTCTTGCCGGCCTTGGCCACCGTCTCGCCCAGGCCGTTGGCCAGGGTCTGCGGTGCGAACAGCGTCGGCATGATCTTGTCGAGCTCGGCGCTATAGGAGGTCATGCTCACCGCTTTGACGAGCACCGGCCGGCGCGGCCGGGCAAAGCCGGCGAAATCCGGTTCCAGCACGGCGGCGAGGATCTCGCGGATGCGGTCCGAGCGGAAATTGAAGCTGAGCAGCCCGTCGCCATCCTTCATCCCGGCATAGTTGCCGATCGCAGCCGGCAGGATGAACTCGTCGGTGACGTTCTCCGCGTAAGCTGCGGCGATGGCGGCCTGCGCATCCGGGAAGCGCTCGCCCTCCCCCAGCACCATCGCGCGCCAGGCTTTCTCGACCCGCTCCCAGCGGTTGTCGCGATCCATCGCGTAATAGCGGCCTGAGACGCTGGCGATGGTTGCGCCCGCCGGCAGCGCCGCCGCGAAGGCCTCGACGTATTCGGCGGCCGATTGCGGCGGCGTATCGCGCCCGTCGGTGAAGACATGGACATGCACCTGCACGCCTTGCCCTGTCAGGATACGCGCGAGCGCCACAGCATGATCCTGATGCGCATGGACGCCGCCGGGCGAGACCAGGCCGAGCAGATGGCAGGCGCCGCCGCTCGCCTTCAGCCCGGCGACGAGGCCGGCCGCCTCCAGCGCCCCCGCGATCGAACCGTCCGCGATCGCCTGGTTGATGCGCGGCAGGTCCTGCATCACCACACGGCCGGCGCCGAGATTGAGATGGCCGACCTCGGAATTGCCCATCTGCCCTGGCGGCAACCCGACATCGAGCCCGGAGGTGTGGAGGAAGGCATGCGGGTTCGCCGCCCAGAGCCGGTCGAAATTCGGCGTGTTCGCCAGCTTGACGGCGTTGTTTTCGCTTTCCTCGCGCCAGCCCCAGCCGTCGAGGATCATCAGCATCACGGGGCGAGACGGCATCGGCTTGACCTGTCGGTAGCGGTGAAAACTGCCTGTGCGGATACCACGCGCCACACCGCCGATGCGAGTGTTAAGAAGACGGGGAACCGCGACGCAGCAGCAACGGAGAAGGCGTATGTCGATCAAGGCGCTGGTTTTCGATGCCTATGGCACGCTCTTCGACGTCCAGTCGGTCGCGGCCGTCACCGACGCCGCCTTTCCAGGACACGGCGCGACGATCACCCAGATCTGGCGCTTGAAGCAGCTCGAATACACCTGGCTGCGGGCGCTGATGGATCGATACGAGGATTTCTGGGCCGTCACCCGCGATTCGCTCGACTTCACTCTGCGCTCGCTCGGGCTCGCATCCTCGCCCGAACTCGTTGCGAGGATAGCAGCCGCCTATGACGCCCTGCTGCTCTACCCGGAAGCCCGCGCGGCGCTCGAAGGCCTCGCCTCCCACCGCCTTGCCATCTTCTCCAACGGCAGCCCGGACATGCTGAAGCGGCTTGTCGCCCACGCCGGCATCACCGAACTGCTGGAGACCGTGATCAGCGTCGACGAGATCGGCGTCTACAAGCCCGATCCGCGCGGCTACGCCCATGTCGAGAAACGGCTCGGCCTTTCCCGCGATGAAATCCTCTTCGTCTCTTCCAACGGCTTCGACATTGCCGGCGCCAAGGCGCATGGCTTTCATGTCGCTCGCATCGAGCGCGTGCCGGCCGGCAGGCTGCGCAACGAGCTTGCCGCCGCCGCGACGATCGACCCAGCTTTGATGTTCAAGGCGCTCAGGATGCAACCGGAACAGCTCGGCTTCCAGGCCGACACGACCATTGCCGCGCTGACCGATCTCGTTTCCTATGTCGCCGGACTGAGGCAGGCCTGACGCGCCCCGCGTGGAGACCCGATGATCAAGCTCTACTACCACCCCTCGCCGAACCCGGCGAAGATCGCGCTCTTCCTGGAGGAAGCGGGCCTGCCCTACGAAATGGTCCCGGTCGACACCCGCAAGGGCGACCAGTTCAAGCCGGAATTTCTCGCCATCAATCCCAACGCCAAGACGCCTGCCCTGACCGATGGCGACGTCACCGTCTTCGACTCCAGCGCGATCCTGCTCTATCTCGCCGAGAAAACCGGGAAATTCCTGCCGGAGGACACGCCGAAGGCGCGCGGCGAGATGCTCTCCTGGCTGATGTTCGTCGCGACCGGTATCGGCCCCTATTGCGGCCAGGCCGTGCATTTCAGCCGCTTCGCCCCGGAGAAGCTGCCCTATGCCATCAACCGCTATGCCCGCGAGGCCGAGCGGCACTGGGGCATCGTCAACGACCTGCTTGCAGACCGACGCTACATGCTCGGCGATCGCTACACGCTGGTCGACATGTCGATCTGGGGCTGGGCGACGCGGCTCTCCTTCGCCGTCGGCGAGGTCTGGCCGGAGATGTTCCCGCATGTGAAGCGCCATCTCGACGAGATCTCGGCGCGCCCCGCAGCGCAACGCGCTGTCGCGCTGAAGGATCAGTTCGCCTTCAAGACGGATTTCGACGCCGAGGCGCGAAAATTCCTGTTCCCGCAGAACGCGCATCTCGCAGGCTGATCGCGGCCCGCGCCGCCTGTGCATCATGCCTGTCCCGCCGGCAATAGCGCTGGCCGCCGCAGGGTTTTCGGGCCAGTGTCGACATGATCCCGCGCTCGGGAGACGCGGGCAGGAACAGCCTCCGAGAGGACGAATGCCGACCGATATCGAGATCGCGCGCGTTGCCACGCTGCAGCCTATCGCCACGATCGCCGCAAAGGCGGGCATCCCCTCCGAGGCCCTGAACCCCTACGGCAAGTACATCGCCAAGATCGATACCCATGCGATCCCCGGTTTCCAGGCGAAGCCGGACGGCAAGCTCATCCTCGTCACCGCGATCAGCCCGACCCCCGCCGGCGAAGGCAAGACCACGACCACGGTGGGTCTCGGCGACGGGCTCTCCCGCATCGGCAAGCGCGCGATGGTCGCGCTGCGCGAACCATCGCTGGGCCCGAGCTTCGGCATGAAGGGCGGTGCTGCCGGCGGCGGCTACGCCCAGGTCGTACCGATGGAGCAGATCAACCTGCATTTCACCGGCGATTTCCACGCCATCACCAGCGCCCATAACCTGCTGGCGGCGCTGATCGACAACCATGTCTACTGGGGCAACGGCCTCGGCCTCGACACCCGCCATGTCGCCTGGCGCCGTGTGATGGACATGAATGACCGGGCGCTGCGCCAGATCGTCTCCTCGCTCGGCGGCGCCAGCAATGGCTTCCCGCGCGAGGACGGCTTTGACATCACCGTCGCCTCCGAGATCATGGCGATCTTCTGCCTGGCCCGCGATGCCGCCGATCTGGAGGCCCGGCTCGGCCGCATCGTCATCGGCCGGACGCGTGACAAGCGCCTCGTCACCGCCGCAGACATCAAGGCCACCGGCGCGATGAGCGTTCTGCTCAAGGACGCGCTGATGCCGAACCTCGTGCAGACGCTGGAGGGCACACCGGCCTTCGTTCATGGCGGCCCCTTCGCCAATATCGCCCATGGCTGCAATTCGGTGATCGCGACGAAGGCCGCGCTGAAGCTCGCCGATTACGTCGTCACCGAGGCCGGGTTCGGGGCCGATCTCGGCGCCGAGAAATTCTTCGACATCAAATGCCGCAAGGCGGGCTTAAAGCCCGCCGCCGCCGTCGTCGTCGCGACAGTGCGCGCCCTCAAGATGCATGGCGGCCTCGCCAAGGACGCGCTTGGCCGCGAGGACCTGAAAGCGCTGGAGGCCGGGCTCTCCAACCTGACGCGTCACGTCAACAATCTCCGGAAGTTCGGAGTCCCGCCGATCGTGGCGATCAACAATTTCACCACCGACACCGCCGCCGAGCACGAATTGATCCGCAACTATTGTCGCAATCATCTCGGCGTCGAGGCGGTGATCTGCCGGCACTGGGCCGAGGGCGGCGCCGGCACCGAAGAGCTCGCCCACAAGGTCGCCGCGCTCGCTGACGAGGGCGAGGCCGATTTTGCCCCGCTCTACCCTGATGCGATGCCGCTGCGGCAGAAGCTGGAGACAATCGCGCGCGAGATTTATGGTGCCGAGCGCGTCGCCATCGACGCCAAACTGCAGGCCCGTTTTGCCGAACTGGAAGAGGCCGGCTTCGGCAATCTGCCGGTCTGCGTCGCCAAGACCCAGTATTCCTTCTCAGCCGACCCGACCTTGCGCGGCGCACCCTCCGGCCACACCGTACCGTTGCGTGAACTCCGGCTTTCGGCCGGCGCCGGCTTTGTCGTGGCGATCTGCGGGGACATCATGACCATGCCGGGCCTGCCGCGCGAGCCCGCCGCCGAGCGCATCCATATCGACGCACAGGGGCGCATCGAAGGCTTGTTCTGACGGCTACTATTGTTCTGAAGGTCGTCACCGGATCCCGGATCTGCGCAGCGGCGTTTCACGCCGCAGCGCGCACGGGACGGCAGCCAGACCCAGGCGGAATACAGCCGGCCCTTCAACCGGTTTCTTAAAGCTTACGCAACGGATCGGCCTCTACCTTGCGCCATCCCGCAAGGAAGCCGACCCGATGATTCAGGCCGGAACCGGTCTGCCCCGCACCCACAGCTTGAAAGCCCGCGTCATGGGCTGGACATTCGCGATCCTGGTAGCGATCGCGATTCCGGCCGGCGCCGCCTTCCTCTGGCTCGTCGACGCGACCGTGGTGAAGCTCGGCACGCTCGTCGCCGAGAAGCAGATCCTGTTCGACCGCTACCGCGGCCTCGAAGCGTTGATGCGGGAAGTTTCGCTGGCCGAGACCGTGGCCCGCGCGCCCGCGATCGTCGACTGGGCCGAGAACGAGAACGACCCAGCGAAAGCCGAGCGCGGCTTGGCCGAGCTGGAACATTACCGCCAGTCCTTCCGGGACCGCAGCTATTTCACCGTGCTCGCTGGATCAGGGAATTACTACTTCAACGACAAGGACAACAGCTACGAGCACGACCGCAAGCGCTACACCCTTTCGGCCGGCAACCCGCGCGACGGCTGGTACTACAAGACGGCTGCGCTCGGTTCCGGCTGCCATCTCAATGTCGACAATGACGACAATCTCCGCGTCACCAAGGTCTGGATCAACTGCATCATCCGCAAGGATAGCCGCGTGCTGGGCATCATCGGTACAGGGCTCGACCTCACGCAGTTCATCCGCGAGGTGGTCGACATCCCTCAGACCGGCGTCCAGAGCATGTTCGTCGACCGCAGCGGTGCGGTGCAGGCCCATCGCGACGCCAGCCTTGTCGATTTCCACAGCCTGACCAAGGACATCTCCTCCAAGAAGACCATATACCAGCTCGTCGACAACGATCCGGACCGCAGCCTGCTCGGCCAGATGATCGCCCGCGTCGGAGCCGGCGACGATCTCGTGCAGTCACGATTCATGACGGTCGACGGCAAGCGCGTGCTCGTCGGCGTCGGCTATCTCGACCGCCTCGGCTGGTTCAACGTCACCGTGATGGATATCGACCGCATCATCGACAGGAGCCTGTTCCTGCCGCTCGGCCTGCTGTTCGGCGCGGTGCTGCTGGCGGCTGCGGCCCTGATGACCGTGCTGTTCAAGCGCGCGGTGCTCGACCGGCTGGCCCGCGTCGAGCATGCCGCGAGCCATGTTCGCGCCCGCGAATTCCGCGCCGTCGCGATCGATGCCGGCCGCGACGAGATCGGCCGGCTGTCGCAGGCCTTCGGCACGATGGCGCGCAGCATCGAGGAAAACACCACCCGGCTCGAGGAAGCCGTGCGCGAGCGGACCGAGCAGCTCGAACGGCTCGCCCATGCCGACCCGCTGACCGGCGTGTTCAACCGCCGTGGCTTTGAACGAGCCTTTGCGAACAGCAGAAGCCGTGCCGGACGCACCGGGCATCAGGCAGGCCTGCTGCTGGTCGATCTCGACAATCTCAAGCCGCTGAACGACCGCCATGGCCACCAGAGCGGCGACGAGGTCATCGCCGAGCTTGCCCGGCGGATGACAGCGCAGTTGCGCGACCGCGACATCTGCGCCCGCTGGGGCGGGGACGAGTTCATCCTGCTGCTGGACGATATCGACCGCGACGGATTGTCGGCCATCGCTGCGGCAATCGTGACCGCCGCCGCGGAACGCCCCGTCATCCTCGACGGCGGCGCACCCGTCTTCGTCAGCACCAGCATCGGCGCGACCTTGCTGGAACCGGAGGACACGCTGACCGAAGCCGCCAGCAGGGCCGACGAGGCGCTCTATCTCGCCAAGCGCAACGGCCGCAGCGGCTTCGCGGTCAGCCCGCTGGAGGAGCTGCCGCTGCGCCGTCGCAACGCGGGCTGACGCAATCGCGACTCAGGCGAAGTCAAGCTGGACCTTGATCGCCTTCGACTTGTCGGCGGCGAGATCGAAGGCTTCAACCGCCCGGTCGACCGGAATCGACGCCGTCAGCAACGGCGAGAGATCGATATTGCCCGAACCGATCATCGCCACCGCCCAGTCGAATTCCTCGTGAAAGCGAAAGGAGCCGCGCAGGTCGAATTCCTTGGCAACAACGACGTTCATCGGCAGCGTGAACTGGCCGCCGACGCCGATCTGGACGATGACGCCGCCGGGCCGGACCACGTCGAAAGCGCCCGTCAGCGCATGCTGGTTGCCCGAAGCCTCGAACATAACGTCGAAGACGCCCTTCTCCGCGCCGTACTCGGCCTTGAGCCGCTCGGGCTCTGCCGCGACATTGACTGTCCCCGTCGCGCCCATCTTGCGCGCGACCGGCAGCGGCCCATCCACCACGTCGGTCGCGACGATCTCGGAAGCACCTGCCGCCTTGGCCGCGAGAATGGTGAGCGCGCCGATCGGTCCGGCTCCCGTCACCAGCACGCGCTTGCCGAGCAGCGGCCCGGCCCGCTTGGCCGCATGGAGGCAGACCGAAAGCGGTTCGGCGAAGGCGGCTTCGGCCGCCGTGACGCGCGGCGCCACCTTCACCGCCTGCCGCTCCTCGACGACGAGCACGTCGCGGAAGCCACCCTGCACATGCGGGAAGCGCATTGCCGAGCCGTAGAACAGCATGTCCGTGCAGTGCTGCTGCAAACCCATTTGGCAATAGCGGCAATGACCGCAAGCTCGGCTGGGGTTGACCGCGACGCGGTCGCCCGGCTTCACCCGCGAAACCGCGCCGCCGATCGCCTCGACCCGGCCCGCGATCTCGTGGCCGAGGATCATCGGCTCGCGCACGCGGATCGTGCCGAAGCCGCCATGCAGGTAGTAGTGCAGGTCCGAGCCGCAGATACCGCCGGCCTCGATCCGCACGCGCACGTCGTGCGGCCCGAGCGTAGGCGCGGTCGTCGGCTCGACCCGCAGATCCTTCTCGGCATGGATGACGACGGCACGCATGGCACGCTCCCGAATTCGCCGCGCGACAGGCGCGCAGGATCGTTGTCTAATCGATTGAAACCTGCTTACCCAAGGTAGCGCCCCGGGCGCAAACCGAAATCGCCGCATCCGGCATTTTGCGAGGATATGCCATGTCGCTGTCGCTGTTCAGTCTCGCCGGCAAGATCGCGCTTGTCACCGGCTCGGGCCAGGGTATCGGCCTCGCCCTTGCCGAGGGGCTGTCCGATGCAGGCGCTCATGTCGTGCTGAACGGGCGCGACAAGGCCAAGCTCGAACGCGCGCAGCAGGCGCTGAAAGCAGCCGGCCGCAAGGCTTCGATCGCCCCTTTCGATGTCACCGATCACGCGGCGGTCGAGGCCGGCGTCGCCATGATCGAGGCCGAGATCGGCCCGATCGACATCCTGATCAACAATGCCGGCATGCAGAAGCGGGCGCCGATCACCGAATTCCCGGTCGAGGGCTGGCACGAGGTGATCAACACCAACCTGCATTCGGTGTTCTACGTCACCCAGGCTGTCACGAAGCGCATGGTCCCGCGCAAGCGCGGCAAGATCATCAGCATCGGCTCGGTGATGAGCGAACTCGGCCGCGCCACCATCATCCCCTACACGGCATCCAAGGGCGCGGTGAAGATGATGACGCGGGGCCTCGCCGCCGAACTCGGAAAGCACAACATCCAGGCCAATGCCATCGGCCCCGGCTATTTCGCGACAGAGATCAACGCGGCACTCATCGCCGACGAGGCCTTCTCGAACTGGGTCTGCAGCCGTACGCCGGCCGGGCGCTGGGGCGAGACCAGGGAACTGGCGGGCGCTGCGATCTTCCTGTCATCGGCCGCCTCGGACTACGTCAACGGCCACCTGCTGATGGTCGATGGCGGGTTGACCTCGGTAGTGTGAGCGGCCTGCAGGAACGGGGGCGTCATTCCGGGCAGGCCGAAGGCCGGAGCCCGGAATGACGCCCGAACCGTTATCCCTCGATCTGCTTCAGGCCGCGGCCTTCGTCACCGCCTCGACGACATCGTCGACCACGCGCTCGACCAGATCACGGTCGTCGCCCTCGGCCATGACGCGGATCACCGGCTCCGTGCCGGAGGGGCGAATGACCAGGCGTCCGCTCTCGCCGAGAAGCAGCTTCGCCGCTTCAATCGCGCTGACCACAGGCTTCTCCTCCAGCGGACGCCCCTTCTGGTAGCGGACGTTCTTGAGGATCTGCGGCAGCGGCTCGAAGCAGTGGCAGACCTCGGAGACAGGCCTGTCCATCCGCTTGACAACGGCGAGCAGTTGCAGCGCCGCGACGAGACCGTCGCCGGTCGTGCCGAAATCCGAGAGGATGATGTGGCCGGACTGCTCACCGCCGAGGTTGAAGCCGTGATTGCGCATGTGCTCCAGCACATAGCGATCGCCGACGGCCGTGCGAGCGAGCGACAGACCCAAGCCGGCAAGATAGCGCTCCAGCCCGAGATTGGACATGATCGTCGCGACGATGCCCGGCGCCGAGAGCCGGCCATCTTCCAGCCAGGAGCGTGCGATCACGGCCATGAGCTGGTCGCCGTCGACGATCTGTCCCTGCTCGTCGACCACCAGCACGCGGTCGGCGTCGCCGTCGAGCGCGATGCCGACATCGGCCCGCAACTCCTTGACCTTCGCTACCAGCGTCGACGGATGGGTCGAACCGACATCGCGGTTGATGTTGAAACCATCCGGCTCGTCGCCAATGACGATGACCTCGGCGCCCAGCTCCCAGAGCGCCTGCGGCGCCACCTTGTAGCCGGCGCCGTTGGCGCAATCGAGCACGATGCGCAGCCCTTCGAGGCTCATGTTGCGCGGCATGGTGCGCTTGGCGAACTCGACATAGCGCGCATCGGCGCTGTCGATGCGCTTGGCCCGGCCGAGCTTCGGCGAAGCGGAAAGCCGGGGCGACAGGTCACCGTCGATCAGCTCCTCGATCTCGCGCTCGACCTCGTCGTTAAGCTTGTAGCCGTCGGGGCCGAACAGCTTGATGCCGTTATCCTCATAGGCGTTGTGCGAGGCGGAGATCATCACGCCGAGATCGGCGCGCATCGAGCGTGCGAGCATCGCCACCCCCGGCGTCGGTATCGGGCCGAGCAGCATCACGTCCATGCCGACCGAGGTGAAGCCCGCGACCATCGCATATTCGATCATGTAGCCGGAAAGACGGGTATCCTTGCCGATCACGACCCGGTGGCGGTGGTCGCCGCGGCGGAAGGCGAGGCCGGTGGCCTGGCCGACCTTCAGGGCAAGGTCCGGCGTGATGACGCCGTTCGCCCGCCCGCGAATGCCGTCCGTTCCAAAATATTTGCGCGTCATCGTGTTTCGGTTCCGAGAGGCGGATAGCGCCCGTTTCGGGCGTTCTATAGCCAAAAAACCTTTCCGCCTTCTCACAAATTGTGACGGTACATGACATCGTCTTCGCGCAAACGAAAAAGGGCGGCCGCGAGGCCGCCCTTTCGTAGTCCATCCGGTCCGCCTCACGCCTGCGGCTGCGGCTCCATGCCGGCATCCGGCTCGTCGCGCTTGCGGCCCTTGCCGGCGCTCGGCACGGCCGAGCCGCGCGGGGCGTGCGGCGTGTCGTCAAGATCGCGCGAGGGACGCTTGCCAGCGATCAGATCGCGGATTTCCTCGCCCGTCAGCGTCTCGAACTCGAGCAGCGCCTCGGCAACCGCGACAAACTCGTCATGGTGATCGGTGAGGATCTTCTTGGCGTCGGCATAGCCCTCGTCGACGAGGCGCTTCACCTCGGCATCGATCTTCTGCGCGGTCGCCTCCGAGAGCGACTGGCTGCGGCCCATCGACATACCCAGGAAAACCTCTTCCTGGTTGTCGCCATAGGCGACCATGCCGAGCTCGTCCGAATAGCCCATCTGCGTGACCATGGCCTTGGCCATCTTGGTCGCCTGCTGGATATCGCCGGTAGCGCCCGAGGTGACGTTCTCGCGGCCGAAGGTGATCTCCTCGGCGACGCGCCCGCCCATGGCGACCGCGAGCTGCGAGGTGAACTCCTTGAACTTCATCGAATAGCGGTCGCCCTCCGGCAGGAACTTGACCATGCCGAGCGCGCGGCCGCGCGGGATGATCGTCGCCTTGTGGACGGGAATGCCGGCCGGGACATAGAGGCCGACGATGGCGTGACCAGCCTCGTGATAGGCGGTCAGCTTCTTCTCCTCCTCGGACATCGCCATGGATTTGCGCTCGGCGCCCATCATGACCTTGTCCTTGGCGTCCTCGAACTCGGCATGGGTGACCATGCGCTTGCCGCGCCGCGCCGCCAGCAGCGCCGCCTCGTTGACGAGGTTCATCAGGTCGGCGCCCGAGAAGCCGGGCGTGCCACGGGCGAGCACCTTGAGGTCGACATCCGGCGCCATCGGCACCTTGCGGACATGGACGCGCAGGATCTTCTCACGACCGGCGACATCCGGGTTCGGGACGACGATCTGGCGGTCGAAGCGGCCCGGACGCAGCAGCGCGGGGTCGAGCACGTCGGGACGGTTGGTCGCGGCGATGATGATCACGCCTTCGTTCGGCTCGAAGCCGTCCATCTCGACGAGAAGCTGGTTCAGCGTCTGCTCGCGCTCGTCATTGCCGCCGCCGAGGCCGGCGCCGCGATGACGACCGACCGCGTCGATCTCATCGATGAAGATGATGCAGGGCGCGTTCTTCTTGGCCTGCTCGAACATGTCGCGCACGCGGCTCGCGCCGACGCCGACGAACATCTCGACGAAGTCGGAGCCCGAGATGGTGAAGAACGGCACATTGGCCTCGCCCGCGACGGCGCGCGCCGTCAGCGTCTTACCGGTGCCGGGAGGGCCGACGAGCAGCACGCCGCGCGGGATGCGCCCACCCAGCCGCTGGAACTTCTGCGGGTCGCGCAGGAATTCGACGATCTCCTGCAGGTCTTCCTTGGCCTCGTCGATGCCCGCGACATCCTCGAAGGTGACGCGTCCATGTGCCTCGGTCAGGAGTTTGGCCTTGGACTTGCCGAAGCCCATCGCTCGGCCGGCGCCGTTCTGCATCTGGCGGGACATGAAGATCCACAGGCCGATGAAGATGACGAAGGGTAGCGAGTTGACGAGAAGCGCCATGAACCAGGGCGTGCCTTCCGAAGGCGCCTTGGCGGAGACCTGCACGCCCTTCTGAGCCATGGTCTTCAGGAGGTTCGGGTCGCCATAGGGCGCATAGGTCACGAAGCTGCGACCATCCGAGAACGAGCCGGAAATCTCCTGGCCGGCGACGACGACGTTCGATACGCGCCCGGCCTCGGCCTCGTTGATCAGCTGGCTGTAGGGGATTTCATTGGTGCTCGCGCGCTGGCTCGGGCTCTGGAACAGGGTGACCAGCGCCAGAACGAGCAGGAAGATCACCACCCAGAGGGCAAAATTGCGAAAATTCGGATTCATTCCCAGTCCGATCGGGCCTCCCGGAATTGCCGGGCGAGGCCTAGAGTTTCCCGATGATCAATTTAGGTGTCGCACGCGCCCTTGCCAAGGGAAAGCAATGACGTGGCGGCACTATGACGCCGAAGGGTGAACACCGCGTCTGCGCGGCGGCTCCATCTGCAGCGTCAGCACGCCGTCGCGGCCGAGCGTGAGGACACTGCCGGCCAGGGTGCGGCGCAAGGCGAGACCGGCCCGGGCGGCGTCCGTGAGAGCCACGCTGCAGGATTCCAGCCGTTCCAGCCGGCCATGAGCATCGCCACCCGGCACGACTGCCTCGAGCACCAGGGCGAGGACGCGCAGCACGATCTCCTCGGGCTCCGGAACCAGCATGGAAAAGCGCAGGCGCAAGCCATTTTCTTCGGACCCATCCGGCAGAAGCGCCCCCGACAGCACCTCGCGAGCCCTCTGCGCGGCGGATTCGTCCAGCCGGGCCATCCGCTCCGCCAGCCGGCCGAGCCGCTCCGCCGTCAGCCCCCGCTCCGCCAGAACCGGCATCGCCTCCCGCCAGCGCACGCGCTCGAAGCGCGGATCGCTATTGCTGGGATCGTGCACGAAGGGCAGCCCGCGTGCCTCAGCCGTCGCAATGAGCCGCGCCTTGGAAATGCCGAGCAGCGGCCGGACGAGCGGGATGCCGTTGACCTTGCTCCATCGCCGCATTCCGGCGAGCCCCGACGGGCCGGAACCATGGGCGAGCCGCATCAGCAAGGTCTCGGCCTGGTCGTCGAGCGTATGAGCCGTAACCAGCGTCGCGCCGCCGAGCCGCCTCGCCTCGTTCGCCAGCAAGGCATAACGGGCGCGTCGTGCCTCCGCCTGGACAGCGCTTGCCGGCTTCAGGCCCTCCCAACGCAGGGTCGCATGGCCGATTCCGAGCTTCGCGCAGAGGCGCGCCACGGCGACAGCTTCATCGGCCGATTCCGGGCGCAGGCCGTGATCGACCGTCGCGGCATGAAGGGGCGGCCTGCCGGGCAACTGCGTCCAGGCGGCAAGAAGTGCCAGCAGCGCAATCGAATCCGGCCCGCCGGAGACCGCGACCAGCAGGCCCGTCTCCTGCGACAGCCCCTGAAAAGCAGCACCGGCCTCGGCGAGCGAGACCGGCGCGGAATGCGTGGCGATCGGGGCCGCGCTCAAGCGCAGCCGGAGCGGCGGCGTTCGCGGGCGATGCCCTGGCGCACGGAATTGGAGGCGGAGGGATAGTCGACGCCGACCTTTGCATAGGTTGCGCAGGCCTGTTCCTTGGCGCCGAGCCCGTTGAGGGACATGCCGAGCTTGAGCAGGCTCTCCGGCACCTTGGCGGCTTTCGGCGAGCCCTGCGAGACCTTCAGGAACTGCTCGGCCGCCTCGCGGTAGCGCTGCCGCTGCAAGTAGCTCTCGCCGAGCCAGTAGGTCGCATCGACCGCCAGCCGGTCGCGCGGGTAGCTCTGCAGGAACTGACGAAAGCCCATCTCGGCCTGCTCGTATTCCTTGCGCTGGAGCGAGGCAAAGGCCAGGTCATAGGCCTCTTTCGCCGTCTGCGGGCCGCTCGCCGCGGCCACGCTCGCGCCACGCGGCCTGTCCTGCGGCAACCCGCCTTGGGGCACGGGGCGCCCGACGCCCTGCAGATCGAGCGGCTGGCCGGTCGCAGGGCCGCCGGCGTAGTCGTCCTCGATGATGCCGGCGAGCGCGCCGCCGCCGCCGAGCTGCTGCGGCGCGCCGGCCGCGCCCTGCTGCGTGGCTGGGTCGAAGGCATCGCTGCGGCGATGCCGCTGCGGCGTCCCGCCGGCAGGGGGCACGCCCGCCGGGCCGGGAGCAGCAGCGCCCGAGCGCCCACCGCCCTTTTCGTTCAGGCGGAAATCGACATCCTCCTGGAACTTCCGGAGCTGCTCGGAGAGTCGCCGATTCTCGAACTGAAGCTGCTCGATCTGGCCGGACATCTGGCGCAACTGGTTCTCGAGCCGGGTGGTGCGCACCAGCAGATCGGCCGCGTCCTGCGCCGAGGCCGGCACGGCGTTGCCGGCAAGCGCGGCGGAGATCGCCAGCGCAGCCAGCCCCGGGCGGGAGAGATGGCGGGCTAGAAGAGAACGAAGCATCGCTGAAACCGGTTTCCGTACATGTCGCGCGCTGTCTCTATACCATCAGCGCACCACGGCCAAAATATGAACGGGTACATGGCCGGTCTGAACACCGGGCGCGCCTGCGGCCGAGGAATTCGCATCGGCCCCGCAAAGACCTCTGGCGCTTTGCCGGCGGCTTCCTTACATTGGCGAAGCGGGGCTGCCTGGTGCGTGAGAGACAGCATTCCCCGGGCCCATACGACTCCCTAGGGAGCTGTCCCTGACCGGTTCCATCGGAGCCGGACACACGGCGCCCACCTACTTTAGTAGGTGTCCCGGGATTCAAAACTCCACGGCCGAGGTGGCTCCGCAGCCCTTATGACGACGTCCGGCACGCACGCTCCGCCCTCCCCGCTCAAGGCGGCCCTGCGCGCGGAGGCGCTGGCCCGTCGCGACGCGCTCGACCTCGACAACAGGCTGGAATGGGACGCCGAGATCGCCGCGCGCACGCTTGCCCTGCCCGTCTGGAAAGGCAGCGCCGGCCCGGTCTCGGCCTATTGGCCGATGCGCTCGGAAGCCGATCCCCGCCCCATCCTCGAAACCCTGCATGAGCGCGGCCTGCCGCTCTGCCTGCCGGCGATCGTCGAGAAGCGCATGATCTTCCGGCGCTGGGCGCCCTATGAGCCGATCGTGCCCGGCGGCTTCGGCACGCTGGTTCCCGCGCCCGATCAGCCGGAACTGAATCCCGCTATCCTGCTCGTACCGCTCGCCGCCTTCGACCGGCGCGGCTACCGCATCGGCTACGGCAAGGGCTATTACGACCGCGCTCTCGGCGAACCCGGCCCGACCGTCAGCATCGGCATCGGCTATGCTGCACAGGAGATCGGGGCGGTGCCGGACGAGCCGCATGACCGGCGCCTCGACTGGATCGTGACCGAGCACGAAGCCATTCGTTGCGGTTGATTCCCGCGCGCCTTCGAGCGAGGGAGAAAGCCTTCACGGTTTTCGAGTCTGTTTCATGCGTCTTCTCTTCCTCGGTGACATCGTCGGCCGCCCCGGCCGGATTGCGGTTCAGGAGCGGCTGCCCGCCCTGCGCGAGGCCTGGAAACTCGACTGCGTCGTCATCAACGGCGAGAACTCCGCCGGCGGCTTCGGCATCACCGAGGCGATCTGCGACGAGATTCTCGCGGCAGGCGCCGATGTCGTCACGCTGGGCAACCATTCCTGGGACCAGCGCGAGGCGCTCGTCTTCATCGCCCGGCAGGATCGACTGATCCGCCCGGCCAATTATCCGCCCGGAACGCCCGGCCGGGGCGCGACCGTGATCGAGGCCCGCAACGGCGCCCGCGTCCTCGTCGTCAACGTCATGGGGCGGCTGTTCATGGACGCGCTCGACGACCCCTTCGCGGCGGTCGAGCGCGAACTCTCCGCCTGCCCCCTCGGCGAAGTGGCGGATGCCGTCATCGTCGATGTCCATGCCGAAGCGACCAGCGAGAAGCAGGCCATGGGCTATTTCCTCGATGGGCGCGCCAGCCTCGTCGTCGGCACGCATACCCATGCGCCGACTTCGGACACCCGCATCCTGCCGGCCGGCACGGCCTATCAATCCGATGCCGGCATGTGCGGCGACTACGATTCCGTCCTCGGCATGCAGAAGGACGAGCCGATACGCCGCTTCCTGCAGAAGGTGCCGGGCGCAAGGCTGGAACCGGCAACCGGCGAAGGCACGCTGTCGGGCGTCGCGGTCGATATCGACGACTCCACTGGTCTGGCCAGGGCGGTCTGGGCCGTACGGATCGGCCCGCATCTCAGCGAAGCGGTCCCGACGGCCTGGGTGTCCTGACGGAAGCCTGCCCTCCCCCGTCTTGCAGGAAGCGGGCGGCGGCGCCTATAAGGCCCGGCTTCCAGCATGTTTCGCCGCAACCCTCGTAAGAAGGTAACGAGTCCCCATGGCCGGCCATTCCCAGTTCAAGAACATCATGCACCGCAAGGGCAAGCAGGACGCGGTGCGCTCCAAGCTGTTCTCGAAACTGGCCCGCGAAATCACAGTCGCCGCCAAGATGGGCATGCCCGACATCAACATGAACCCGCGCCTGCGCATGGCTGTGCTCGCCGCGCGTGCCGAGAACATGCCGAAGGACAACATCCAGCGCGCCATCAACAAGGCGGCCGGCGGCGAAGGCGAGAACTACGACGAGGTCCGCTACGAGGGTTATGGCCCGGGCGGCGCCGCCGTCATCGTCGAGGCGCTGACCGACAATCGCAACCGCACCGCCTCCGCCGTGCGCTCCTACTTCACCAAGGCCGGCGGCGCGCTGGGCGAAAGCAACTCCGTCTCCTTCATGTTCAACCGTGTCGGCGAGATCAGCTATCCGCCTGAGGCGGGCGATGCCGACAAGCTGATGGAAGCCGCGATCGAAGCCGGTGCCGACGACGTGATTTCGGACGAGAACGGCCACACCATCCTCTGCGCATTCGACGCGCTGAACGAGGTCTCCAAGGCGCTCGAAGCCTCGCTCGGCGCCCCGGCCTCGGCGAAGCCCGTTTGGCGTCCGACCACGACCGCCCCGCTCGACGAGGAGAAGGCCGGTTCGATGATGCGGTTGATGGAGGCCCTCGACAACGACGACGACGTCCAGAACGTCTTCGCCAATTTCGAGATCGCCGACGACATCATGGCGAAGCTCAGCGCCTGAGGCAGCGCCACCGCGTCCCATGTCATGGTCGGGCTTGTCTCGACCATCCACGACTTCGCGGGTCGAAAGTCGTGTTCAAGAACATGGGCGCTCGCCACAAGGGCGAGCGTGGCGACAGGAGCCTTACGCTACCGCCCGATCACCACGTCCCAGAGCGGCAGGCTGATCAGCGCGCTCAGGAAGATCACCAGATAGGCTCCACGCCGGAACGTATCCTCCGACGCCAGTCGAAAGCCATGCGTCCCGGCCCAGAGGCCTACGCCGTAGATCGCGAAGAGCGGCACCGCCATCAGCAACGCTCCAACGGTGAGAATTCCCTTCCACCACAGCACCATGCCGCTGATCAGCGTCGAGACGCCGAAGAAGGCCTGCATATTGGCCCGCGTCTTGTGCCGGTCGTTGCGCTGGGCGCCGAGCCAGAATACCGCGAGCGGCATGCCGCCGATCGAAGCCATGCCGTTGAACAGTCCCGACAGCGCACCGACGCCGAGCGAGAGCGGCACCGTCGGACGCCCGTGGTAGCGCCAGCCGGACGCCATCAACGCCACGGCAAAGAGCACGAGCAGGGCCAGCACCCAGCGCATCGTCTCGCGATCGAGCCAGATCAGCAGCCAGATTCCGGCAGGCAGGGCGAGCGTCGCGGTCAGCAGCAGCGGCAGGATTTCGCGCCATTCCGCCGTCTTGGCGCTGCGCGCCGCGATCGGCAGCGCGAAGGGCAGGTCGATGAACCAGATCAGGCCGAGCGCCGCGACCGGCCCGAGGATGACCGAGGCCAGCGGCATGAACACCATGGCGAAGCCGAAGCCGGTAAAGCCACGGACCAGGCCACCGAACAATGTTGCGGCCAGCAGGACGGCGATGCCGTCAGCGTTGAGGCCCGGCATGAAGGAAGACAGGGTCGAGGACATGAAGCCAGTACAAGGACAAAAGCGAGGCCAACCATGCCCGCGGGCCCGCGGCAAGAACAACTTTGCTTTTTGATGTCATGGATCAGCGGAATTCATCCCGCCGCCCGCCGAGGCTCGTCTCGGCGCGGGACAAATCCGAAACATCCGTTAGGTTGGGCTCGTCATGGCACCCCCGATTCGCATCCTCGGCATCGACCCCGGCCTCCGCAAAACCGGCTGGGGCATCGTGCTCTCGGAAGGGAGCAAGCTCTCCTTCGTCGCCTGCGGCTGCGTCGAGAGCGATGGCGCGCTGCCGCTCGGCCAGCGCCTGCGGCAACTGCATGAAGGCCTGAACAAGGTCCTTGCGGCGCATCGCCCGCATGAGGCCGCCGTCGAGGAGACCTTCATCAACCGCGACCCGCAATCGGCGCTGAAGCTCGGCCAGGCCCGCGGCATCGCGCTGGTCGTGCCGGCGCTCGCCGGGCTCGATGTCGCGGAGTACGCCGCCAACCTCGTCAAGAAGACCGTGGTCGGCGTCGGCCATGCCGACAAGAAACAGATCCAGGCGATGATCCGGGTCCTCCTGCCCAAGGCCGAGACGAGTTCTGCCGACGCTGCGGACGCGCTCGCCGTCGCGATCTGCCATGCCCAGCATCGCGGCATGAAGGCTCTGGTCGCGCAGATGCGCGCGGCGGGTTGATGAAGACGGCCGGGGGAACCAGACGATGATCGGCAAGCTCAAGGGCCTGATCGATTCCTATGGCGAGGACCACGTCATCATCGACGTGCAGGGCGTCGGCTATGTCGTGCAATGCTCGGCGCGCACGCTCCAGCGGCTGCCGAAGCCCGGCGAGGCGGCGGCGCTGTCGATCGAGACCCATGTCCGCGAGGATGCGATCCGCCTCTACGGCTTCCTGTCGGATGTCGAGCGTGACTGGTTCCGCCTGATGCAGGTGGTGCAGGGCGTCGGCGCAAAGGTCGCTCTCGCGATCCTTTCGACGCTCGATCCAGGCAGCCTCGCTACCGCCATCGCCACCAACGACAAGGCCGCGATCGCGCGCTCGCCCGGAGTCGGCCCCAAGCTGGCGCAGCGCCTCTGCGCGGAGCTCAAGGACAAGGCCCCGGCCTTCGGCCATATCGACCCGGGCGTCGTGCAGCTCTCGGGCGCCCTCGAAGACAGGAAACTGCCGCAGCCGATCGCCGACGCCGTGTCCGCGCTCGCCAATCTCGGCTATCCTCAGGCGCAGGCCGTGGCCGCGGTAGCGGCTGCCTCCAAGGCCGCCGGCGATGGTGCCGGCACAGCCCAGCTCATCAGGCTGGGCTTGAAGGAACTGGCGAAGTGAGCGAGCCGCCCGACGAGCTTGAACTGCGCATCGTCACCGACAAGACCGAGCTCTGCCGCATCATGCTGGCGAACTGGGGCTCGCACAGCATGATGATCGACCTTCACGTCTACGACATCGCTGAAATCGACGCGCTTGGCCTCTACGAACCGTCCGGAGCCACCGCCGCGCTCGCGAGCTGGACGCTCCGGGGCGACATTGCCTATCTCTGCGCACTCCATTCGCTGAAGCCCGGCGAAGGCGTCGCGGTCCGGATGCTCGATGCCGTGATGAACACCGCCCGGGCGGCAGGCGCGACGAAGCTCAAGGCGATGCTGACCAACGACAACATGCCCGGCATGACCTTCTACCAGCGCTGCGGCTTTCGCCTTTCGGGGCTTTATCTCGAGGCCATCGATGCCTATCGCTCGGTCGTGCCGGGCATCATCAAGACAGGGTACAAGGACATTCCGATCCACGACGCCATCGAGCTGGAGATCGCGCTGTGAGCGAACCCAAACGCTCCGGCCTGATGACGGCCGACAAGCGCGACGACGACAGCGAAACCTCGCTGCGGCCGCTCTCGCTCGCCGATTTCACCGGGCAGGCGGCGGCGCGCGCCAATCTCCAGGTCTTCATCAACGCTGCCAAAAGCCGAGGCGACGCGCTCGACCATGTCCTCTTCGTCGGCCCGCCCGGTCTCGGCAAGACGACGCTCGCGCAGATCGTGGCACGCGAACTCGGCGTCAATTTCCGCTCGACCTCCGGCCCGGTCATCGCGAAAGCCGGTGATCTCGCCGCCCAGCTCACCAATCTCGAAGAACGCGACGTGCTCTTCATCGACGAGATCCACCGCCTTAATCCGGCGGTCGAGGAAATCCTCTATCCCGCGATGGAGGACTACCAGCTCGACCTGATCATCGGCGAAGGCCCGGCCGCCCGCTCGGTCAAGATCGACCTGCCCAAGTTCACGCTCGTCGGCGCCACCACCCGTGCCGGCCTCCTGACCACGCCGCTGCGTGATCGCTTCGGCATCCCCGTCCGCCTGCAGTTCTACACGGTCGAGGAATTGCAGGGCATCGTCGCACGTGGCGCGCGCGTGCTCGGCGTGCCGATGTCCGACGACGGCGCCAACGAGATCGCCAGGCGCTCGCGCGGAACGCCGCGCATCGCCGGGCGCCTGCTGCGCCGCGTGCGCGACTTCGCCATCGTCGACGGCGATCCGATCGTCACCCGCAAGGTCGCCGACAAGGCGCTCTCCCTGCTCGACGTCGATGCCATCGGCCTCGACCAGATGGACCGACGCTACCTCACCACCGTCGCGGTCAATTTCGGCGGCGGCCCGGTCGGGATCGAGACCATCGCCGCATCGCTCTCCGAGCCGCGCGACGCGATCGAGGAGATCATCGAGCCCTTCCTGCTCCAGCAGGGCTTCATCCAGCGCACCCCGCGCGGACGCCTTCTCACGCCCCACGCCTTCCGCCACCTCGGCATGCCCGAGCCGTCGCGGGAGAGCGGGCAGTTCGGGCTGTTCGGAGATGGGGAGGACGGCGAATAGCGCGGCAAGCCGTCCCGCATATGAAGGATGCGCGCCTGCCCACCGCGCTTCATCGGTCGGGTATCGCCCTGGAGTTCGCCCATGCCGGCAAGTCGCATGATTTTATCAAGTGTTGTGGCCTTCGGCCTGATGGCAGCCGGCACCGGCCTCGCCGACGACAGTGTCCCTGCAGGCCCCGTTAAGGAGGCCTATGCCATCACGATGAGGACGCTTGCCGGCCGCGGCGAGCCACCCTGGCGCCCGCCGCATCGCGACAAGCTGATGAGCAGGAGCCTGGCCGCTCTCTTTGCCCGCGACGACCTTTATCAGGACGAGGCCGGCGAGACGGGGCATGTCGACGCCGATCCCTTCATCAACGGTCAGGACGGCGAGGTGAAGAAGCTGAACCTCGATACGCTCCCCGCCGCGGCTGGCAAGGCGACGGTACTGGCGAACTTCCGCAGCTTCGGTAAACCGGTCGTCGTCGAGTTCAGGATGCTGCGGGAAAGTGGCGGCTGGCGCATCGACGACATCGTCAACAGCTTCGAAGGCAAGGCTTATTCGATCCGGGACGCCCTGTCGCAGCCCTATGACTGCGGCTCCTTCATGGACAAGCCCTGCAAGCGCTGAGCGCCCGCAGGACTGTGTGTTGCATTAGGATTGACGCGCGACCTTCGAGCGCATCAGCGCAGGACGCGCACCCGCATCGTTCAGCGCCCCGGACTTCGCCCCCTTCGGATTCTCGACCGCCCGCATGCCTTTGCCCGCCGTGCGACTGGCAGGCCGTTCCGCGGCGCGCTGGCGCTGCCTGAGAGCGAGTGCTTTGCGCGCGAGGCTGCGCTGGCTCGGCAGCTTCGCTTTCTCTTCCCGCCGGGTGCGCTCGGCGCCGACGCGCTTCAGCGCAGCCGTCAGCGCATCGGCCTTGGCTTTGGTGCCGGTGTTGTCGGTTGCAGGTCTGGCGCCCTTCGGCTCCGCCTTGCCGCGCATTTCACGCCTCTGGCGCCGGGCGCCATCGCGCGCCTTGTCACGGCGCTCGCGCAGCTTGGCCGCGAGATCACGCAATTCATCATCCGGGAGAGCCCCGATCGCGCCGCGCCGGCTGCGGGCTACGAGATCGGCCTCGGCCTTGTCGAGCAGCCGCGCGGTCGCCTTGCTGGATTGCGCCATGAAAGATTCTCCCTTGCTGTGATCACGCCATCGGGAACGCATCTCCGGCGGCACGGTTCCGGCCTTTCCGAAGCTGCATCTGTTGGTCTATGGCAACAGCTACCGTTCGATACCGCTCCGGAGCGCCATGAGCAGGGTCCATCGCCTCGAAGTCCGCGTCTACTACGAGGACACCGATTTTTCCGGCGTCGTCTACCACGCCTCCTATCTGCGTTTCATGGAGCGCGGCCGCACGGAACTGATCCGCGCGCTCGGCATCGAGCAGCGCGAGCTCTTCGACGGCGAGACGGCGCTCGGCTTCGCCGTGCGCAAGATGACGATCGACTTCCTGCGGCCCGCCGTGATGGACGACCTGCTGACGGTCGAGACCGCTTGCATCGAGGCGCGCGGCGCCACCATGGACCTCGAACAGCGCGTGCTGCGCGGCGGGGAGGCCCTGATCACCGCCGCCGTCAGGGTCGCCTGTGTCGGCGGTGGCCGCGCCCGGCGCATCCCCGACGGCCTGCGCAAGCGGTTGATGCTGGAGGACTGACAGTCGACGCGGCCCTGCCCGCATGTTAGCGCTCCTTACATGAGCTGGAAGCGCGACCGCCCCGAGACACCCCGCGGCTATCACCATGGCAACCTCAAGGAGGAACTGGTTCGGGCTGCGCTCGGACTGATCGGGGAGAAGGGACCGAACGGCTTCACCTTCGCCGAAGCGGCGCGCATGGCCGGCGTCAGCCCCGCCGCGCCTTACCGCCATTTCCGCGACCGCGACGACCTCCTGGCCGATGTCGCCGCCCGCGGCTTTCAGGCCTTCGAGGCGGCGCTGTCCCGCGCCTGGGATCAGGGCCAGCCCGATCCCGAGACCGCCTTCCACCGGCTCGGTCGCGCCTATCTCGCCTTCGCCCATGACGAGCCGGCCTATTACTCCGCAATGTTCGAGGCCGGCGTGCCGCTCGATGCCAGCCCGGATTTGCGTGCCTCCGCCGACCGCGCTTTCGCCGGCCTGCGTCAGGCTTCCGAAGCCCTGATCGCGCAGCTCCCGCAAGGCAAACGCCCACCGGCCCTGATGATGGCCCTGCATGTCTGGGCAATGTCGCATGGCGTCGCCGCCCTGTTCGGCCGCGCCGATGGCGGACGTCGCCCGCTGCCCATGTCCGCCGCCGAGCTGCTGGAAGCCGGCATGCTGATCTATCTCCAGGGGCTCGGCATCGGCCGCAACGGCCCCTCCACGCCCGGCTGATTCTTTTCCGCAGGCCGCCTTCTTGACAAGCCGCAGGGTCGAGCGCATCTATGTAAATGTGATTTACATTCACGCTGGCCCAGTGAGGGAGCAATGCCGATCGTCGAGAAGCTGGACGAATATGGAAAGGGTGCCTGGATCGCCTTCGCGGTTCTCGGCTTCATCTTGTTCTGGCCGCTGGGTCTGGCGACCCTGGCCTTTATTTTCTGGAGTGGACGCATGGGTTGTGGATATGCCGGAGACCGGTACGAGCACCGGATGAGCCGTCTGCAGGGCAAGATGGACCGCCTGCGCGAGCGCATGGCCGGCCGCGAAGGCGGCTTTGGCGGGGGCTTCGGCGGCTGGGGCCGCGGCGGCCCCTCCAGCGGCAACCGCGCCTTCGACGAATATCGCGCGGAGACGCTGCGCCGGCTCGAGGATGAGCAGCGCGAATTCCACGATTTCCTGGGTCGCCTGCGCATGGCCCGCGACAAGGCCGAGTTCGATCAGTTCATGACCGAGCGCCGCAACAACCCGCCGGCCAATCCTCCGGCCCAGCCCGACGCGGCCTGACGCACCGGCTGCCGCCCGGCTTGGATCTAGCCCGCCCCGCAACCGCCGGGGCGGGCTTTCCGTTTCGGCTGCTGTCTGCGCGGGTCACCCTGGCCGCCCGCGAGCCGGGTTGCCAGGGTTCCGGTGATGCCCTTACCGCAGGGCGATATAGAAGGCCTCTTCGAAGGTGAGGTCGACCATGTCCCCGCGTTTGAACCGCCTCAACCGTTCCTTCACAGCCGGGTCGGCGACGGTAAGCGTGCGGGGCCCCAGCGGTCCCACATAGCTGACAGTGCTGTTGGCCGCATCGAAACGCTCGAAGCGCGCGGTCAGCGTCAGGGATCGCGTGACGAACCGCTCCGGAACGCCCTGGAAGGCTGGCGTGCTCGCCGCTTCGGTGTAGGTGATTCCGGGCCGGGAGCCACGCCGGCTCGGCCGAACCTCGACGACGACGCCTTCGACGCGGCTGATATCGACCATGTCGCCTTCGCGGACATTTTCGAGGTTGCCGAAGACAGGCGGAACATCGACGAGCCAAGTATGGCCGCGCTGCTCGACGATGACGGACCGATTGGGCCGGTCGACCGAGACGACCCGGACATTGAGGCGTTCGATATCGACGGGGCCGACCCCGGCGACGATCACGGTTTGGGTGGTGATCTCGGGGGTGGTGGCGCAACCCGCCACGCCTGCCGCGATTGAAATGGCGACGATCAGACCGATACGCTTCGACATGGGAAACCTCTCCGTTCAGAAAGCAACCCGTTTCACTTCTGCATCTTGATGCGGATGCTGGCCGCAACAGCAGTCGTAGAGCTTTTCGGAGAAGGTTTCAGCCAGTTTTTCGTCAGGAGAAGCCCCCGCCCGAACCATTGGTTCGATCAGCCAGGCCCGCCCCGGCCCCGGGCGGGCTTCTTCCGGTCCGGCCGCCGCTACGTGGCGCCGCAGCCCTAACGACGAGCGGATATCGCACCGCGCCGAACAGAGGCGTCTGTCGCCCGAGCTTGTCAACGCGACAGGTGGAAATCTCCGCTGCGGACGGCCTTGGCCACTGCGTCGAGAGTATCCTTACGGCTCTGCGCGGCGACCGGCAGGATGTGGCGCTCGAGGAGGCCGAGTGACGAGAACTGTCTGTGGAGTTCCGTGATCGTGCCGGGATCGGTCAGCGTGTCCCCGCCACGGTCGCGGCAGCGCCGGATGGCTTCGTCGAGAGCGGGACGGAGAACGACATAATGGATGGTCGCCTGGATGCGCCTGAAGGCGGCCAGGAACCACGGCCCTATGATGCCGTCGACAATGACGAAGTACCCGCCGCTTGCATAACCGGCGGCGGCCTGCGCCAGCACGTCGACGACGACAGCGTTCTGATCGTGCGCTTCCGGCAGATAGGGAGCGATCGCTCCGTTTTTGATGACGTGCCAGAAATCGTCGGAATGGAGATGCACCTTCGGGGAACCCGGTTCGCGGGCCAGCGCCTGAGCCGCGGTCGTTTTCCCGGAGCCTGGCGGTCCGGTCAGGATAAGGATCTCGCCCGTGAGGTTCATTGCACGCCACCCTCGCTCCGAACCGGCGCGAAACGGACGCCAGCATGACTTTGCCTGTCTGCGACTCGTTTCCGGAATGTCGCGGTCGCCCACGTATACCCGACATTAACCTTGCCGGATGCTTAACTCGGTCTGGAGCATGCGTTCCGTGGGAAACCCCGTTTCGGCCCATCTTTCGCCGGATTCACGCGCGATTGGAGGGATACGGCATTTCCCCGGATCGCGGATCGGGCGGCGGCGTGGGTCTCCCGCGACGCGAGCGGCGGGGTTTGGGCCGGGGCTGGCGCCTCGAAGCGTCCAGCATCGGCCGTACCGCCTGGGTGAGAAGGATGACAGGATGAACCCCGCCGACGTCGCGCAGGCCGCGCCGCAGATCGACATGTCGTTCTGGACGCTGTTCTGGCACGCCCATATCGTCGTCAAGCTGGTCATGATGGGCCTGCTCGGTGCCTCGGTCTGGTGCTGGTCGATCATCATCGACAAGACCCTGCTCTATCGGCGCACGCGCAAGGACATGGACGCCTTTGAGGAGGTGTTCTGGTCCGGCCGCTCGCTCGAGGAACTCTATCGCGACCTCGCCAGCAAGCCGGTCAATGACATGGCCGCCGTCTTCGTCGCGGCGATGCGCGAATGGAAGCGCTCCTTCGAGAATGGCGGCCGCTCCGTCGCCAGCCTGTCGCAGCGCATCGACAAGGTGCTCGACGTCACCATCCAGCGCGAAACCGAGCGGCTCGAATCGAAGCTTCTCGTACTCTCGACTATCGCCTCGGCCGCCCCCTTCATCGGCCTGTTCGGCACGGTCTGGGGCATCATGACCTCGTTCACCGCGATCGCGGTCTCCAAGAATTCCTCGCTCGCGGTCGTCGCGCCCGGCATCGCCGAGGCGCTCTTCGCCACGGCGATCGGCCTCTTCGCCGCGATCCCCGCGCTGATGGCCTACAACAAGCTCCAGGCCGAGGTCGCCAAGGCGCAGGGCCGGCTCGAGGCCTTCGCCGACGAGTTCTCCGCGATCCTGTCGCGGCAGATCGACGAACGCATGGCGGCGTGAGGGCCTGAGCGATGGGTATGTCAGCCGCTTCAGGCGCAAAGGGCGGTTCCGGCCGCCGGGGCCGGCGCGGGCGCCGTCACGGCGCCATCGCCGAGATCAACATGACGCCGTTCATCGACGTCATGCTGGTGTTGCTCATCATCTTCATGGTCGCCGCGCCGCTGATCGCGACCGGCGTCCCGCTCGACCTGCCGCAGACCGGCGCCAAGCCGATCAATGTCGACCAGAAGCCCTTGACCATCGCCATCGACAGCAAAGGCCAGATCTTCCTGCAGGACGAGCCGACGCTCGAGCCCGACCTCGTCGCCAGGCTCCAGGGCCTGGCGAAGCAGGGCTTCGACGAGCGCATCTATGTTCGCGGCGACAGGCAGGTGGATTACGGCCGCGTCGCCTCGGTGATGTCGACCATCACCGCCGCCGGCTTCAAGCGGGTCGCGCTCGTCACCGAGCCGGCGAGCCGCTGAGGATCGTGAGAGTAAGGACGTTAAGGGCGTGAAGCTTTCGACCTCCGAACCTGGCATGCTGGTGTCGGCGCTCGGCCACGTGACGTTCCTCGTCGCGGGGCTGCTGGCGTTCTCGTCGCCTGCGCCGCTGCCGGAGAACGAGGAGGCGATCGCCGTCGAGGTAGTCGATCCCAGCGCGTTGAACCAGGTGACGCGTGGCGAGCGCAGCGCCGAGAAGGTTCAGGCGCAGCCGACCCCGCGCGCCGAGCGTCAGTCCGAGATGGTCGAGCGCAAGGAGGCCGGCGAGGCCAAGGCCGATGCGCCGGCCCCGCCCTCGCGTCCGCCCGAGTTGAAGACTGCCGAGAACAACGCGACGACGCCCCCGCCGCCGGCCCGCCCGGTCGAGCAGCCGAAGCCCGAGGCCAAGCCGCCCGAGCCGGCCAAGCAGACCCCGCAGAAGAGCGAGGCCGCAGCCGCCCGCGAGGCCGAGCAGAAGCGCGAGGAACAGGCCAGGCTCGCCGAGGAGGCCGAACTCGCCTCCAAGGCGAAGAAGGCGGAGGAAGAAGCGAAGGCCGCAGCCAAGGCCAAGGCGGAAGCCGACGCCCAGGCCGCCAAGCGCGCCGCCGACGCGAAGGCCAAGGCCGAGGCGCTCGCCAAGGCAGAAGCCGAGAAGGCCGCGAAGGAAAAGGCCGAAGCTGCCGCCAAGGCGAAGGCCGAGCAGAAGGTGAAGCTCGCCGCCGAGGCCAAGGCCAAGCAGGAAGCCGAGGCCAAGGCGAAGAAGGAGGCGGAGGTCGCCAAGAACTTCAACGCGAACGACATCGCCAAGCTGCTGCAGTCCAAGGAGAAGGCGCAGTCGTCCGGCTCCTCGGCACCGCAGGTGAACCGCACCGCCTCGCTCGGCACCGAACGCGGCACCTCGCAGAAGCTCAGTCCTTCGCTGAGGTCTCAGCTCATCGGCATCATCCAGGAGCAACTCCTGAAGTGCTGGAACGTGCCGATCGCGCTCGCCAACGCCCATGGCAGCAGCAATGTCGTGCCGTCCGTGCGGATGAAGCTGAACACCGACGGCTCGCTCATCGGCCAGCCCGGCGTGATCAACTCCTCCGCGGATCCGCTCTTCCGGGTCGCTGCCGATTCGGCGCTGACCGCCACCCGCCGCTGCGCACCCTTGCGCATCCCGGCTCAATTCGCCTCCTATTACGACGACTGGCG
Organism: Allobosea sp.; assembly: GCF_017308015.1. Lineage (GTDB taxonomy): Bacteria > Pseudomonadota > Alphaproteobacteria > Rhizobiales > Beijerinckiaceae > Allobosea. Next base: position 101,710 of record NZ_JAFKFW010000010.1, on the reverse strand, counting down.
CGATGTCGTCGTCAATTTCGACGCCAGGGACGTCATGTGACCCCGATGATCGACAACAGCCCCCTCACCTTCCTCGCGGCCACACCAACGCGCCGCCGGCTCCTCACGACCGCGGGCGCGGCGCTGCTCGTGCCCGCTGCCGCCAAGGCCGAGCTCGTCATCAACCTGACCGGCGGCGCCTTCCAGCCGATGCCGATCGCCATCGCCGATTTCGGTGGGGAAGGCGGGGTGCTCGTCTCCGGCGTCATCGCCAACAACCTGAAGCGCTGTGGCTACTTCACGCCGATCGACAAGGCCCGGCACCCCGAGAAGAACCCGCCCTTCGATGCCGCACCTCAGTTCCAGGCCTGGCAGGCGGCTGGCGTGCAGGCCCTCGTCACCGGCCGCGTCTCGCGCGAAGCCGGACGCATCCGGGCTGAGTTCCGGCTCTGGGACGTCGCGACCGGCACCCAGACGGACGGCCAGCAATATTTCACCGACCCCAGCAACAACCGCCGCGTCGGCCACATCATCTCGGATGCGATCTTCTCGAAGATCACCGGGCTCGGCGGCTTCTTCGACACACGCGTCGTCTTCGTGGATGAATCCGGCCCGAAGGAAACGCGCCGCAAGCGTCTCGCCATCATGGACCAGGACGGCGCCAACGTGCGCTACCTCACCAATGGCGATGTCTCGGTGGTGACGCCGCGCTATTCGCCTGTCTCGCAGGATGTCACCTTCATGACCCAGCGCCAGGGCGAGCAGCCGCGCGTACAGGTGCTGAACATCGAGACCGGCCAGCGCCAGATCGTCGGCAACTTCCCGGACATGAGCTCGAGCCCGCGCTTCGCGCCGAACGGCCAGCGCGTGGTGCTCTCTCTCCAGCAAGGCGGCAACGCCAATCTCTACGCCATCGACATCGGCTCGCGCTCGACCACGCGCCTGACCTCGACGGCCGCGATCGACACCTCGCCCTCCTATGCGCCCGACGGCTCGCGCATCGTCTTCGAGAGCGACCGCGGCGGTCAGCAGCAGCTTTACGTGATGCCCGCCGGCGGCGGCGAGGGCCAGCGCATCTCCTTCGGCCAGGGCCGCTATTCGCAGCCCTCATGGTCGCCGCGTGGGGACCTCATCGCCTTCACCCGCCAGGGCGGCGGCGGCTTCGCCATCGGCGTGATGCGGCCGGACGGCTCGGGCGAGCGCATCCTGACCGAGGGCTTCCACAACGAGGCCCCGAACTGGGCGCCGAACGGCCAGTACATCATGTTCTTTCGCGATCCCGGCGGCCAGTCCGGTGGCAAGCTCTACATGGTCGACATCACCGGCCGCGTCGAAGTGCCTGTGCCGACCCCGGCCTTCGCCTCCGACCCCACATGGTCGCCCTTGCTCAGCGGCCAGCGCTGAAGCGCGAGGCGTCGTCAGCAGACCTTTCAGGAAGCCGCCCGGCAATGTCGGGCGGCTTCCTGGCTTTTGCGCGCCCGCTCAATCGCGATAGACTGGCTCCTCCGTATCGAGCTGCCGACGAATCGAGGCCAGGTGCAGGCGCGCCGATTCCGGATCGCCCTCGCGCATCTGGCGATAGGCCGCTTCCGCGATCTCCGGCTTGACCGGCTTGACCTCTCGCCCCGTCGCGAGCGCCAGCGCCTGCACCTCGCAGGCCCGCTCCAGATAGTAGAGATCGTCCCAGGCCTCGGCGATATTCGGTCCGAGCACCATCACGCCGTGATGCTTCATGAAGACGATATCGGCATCGCCGATCGCGGCGGCGATCCGGTCGCCCTCGCGCTCGTCCAGTGCCAGCCCGTTATAGTCGCTGTCGACTGCTGTGCGACCATAGAACTTGAGTGCCGTCTGCCCGGCGAAGACCAGCGGCGCGCCCTCCGTCATCGAGAGCGCGGTCGCGTAGGGCATATGCGTGTGGAAGGCGACCTTGGCACGCGGGATGTTCTTGTGAATCCGGGCATGGATGTAGAAGGCGGTCGCCTCCGGCTGCCCCTCACCCGAGACGACATTGCCGTGGAAGTCGCAGATCAGGAGCTTCGAGGCCGTCAGCTCGCGGAAGGCCCAGCCATAGGGATTGACGATGAACAGGTCGTCATAGCCCGGCACCAGCGCCGAGAAGTGATTGCAGATACCCTCCTCGAAACCGTAGCGCGCCGCCATCCGGAACGTCGCGGCGAGATCGCGGCGCGCTTCCCAGACGATATCGGAATCGAGAGCGGGCTGGTTCGGGCCGCGAAGGGGCGTCACGCTCGCAGCGCCGGATTTGAGGGAATGGGCCATCGCGATCTCCGCTCGGGACAGGAAGGCAAACCGACGCAGGCATCGGATCGCAAGCCCACACGGTAGACCGGCGCGCGCGAAAGTTGCGCTGCAATTCCACGCCCCGTTTGCGCAATTCTTTCGCGCTCAGCCGGAAAGCTGGACGTTCGCTTCCGCCTGTCGCCGGGCGCGCCGCTTGGCGGCATAGGGCAACGCGAACAGATAGAGCCCGCTGAACAGCAGCAGGAAAAGCGGCAGCAAGGGCGAATAGACGATCCAGGCCGGCGGTTCGCCACGCGCCATCGCGATGAAGTTCGCGAGGACTGTCGCCGTGAAGATGATCGACAGCCAGCGATGGCCCTGTCGGATTGCGGTATTCCAGGTCAAGGAAAGCTCCTTTGATCACGGGGCAGGAGAAGAGGCGCCGCCTCAATCGGCACGCGCCGCAACCTCTTCCAGCTTGGCGAAGAACTGCTGCCAGCCGGCCTTGGCGCCACCGAAGGCCTGCTTCTGCTCCGGCCGGAAGCCGACCTGCTCCATGCGCAGATGCGTACCCTTCGCCGAAGGCGTGAGCGTGAAGGTCACCACGCTCTTCAGGGCATAGGCCGGATCGTCATGCGCGAAGTCCCAGCTATAGGAGAGCGACCTGTTCGGCTCGACCGCCAGCACCTCGCAATCGAGCACGCCGCCCCAGTCGCCGCGCAGGTTGAAGCGGTGGCCGACCGCCGGCACGAAGTCGTTCTTCATCAGCCATTCCGCGATCAGGTGAGATTGCGTCAGCGCCCGCCAGAGCTTTTCCGGCGGATGCGGCATCTCGCGCTCGACGATGACGGAGCGTGTTTCGGTCATTGGTCCATCCTCTTGAGCAGATCTTCGAGATCGTCGAACCGGTTTTCCCAGTATCCGGCCATGCGGTTCGTCCAGTCAGCCAAAGGCGCCAGCGCAGCGAGCTGCGCGCTGTAGTGCGTCTGGCGGCCCTGATGGCGGTCCCGCACCAGCCCGGCCTGCTTCAGCACGGCCAGATGCTTGGAGACGGCCGGTTGCGACACGCCAGCCTGCGCCGTCAGCGCCGCGACCGTCTGCTCGCCCTGGCTGCACAGGCGCTCGAAAATGCCCCGCCGGGTCGGATCGGCGAGCGTCTTGAAGAGCTGATCATGCGTATCGGACATCAAAAACCCATAACCGAATGGCTATGAATTATTCAATAACCACTCAGCTATGATTTCGTCAACCCGAGAGGCCGTATCTGTTGGCCGGGAAGCATGAGCGCCTTGATCGCCGGCGCCCGAGACCGCCGGCGGGGAGCATTTCCGTCAAGGCACCGGCTATCGCTGTGCCCGCGAAGCAACAGACGAGGCTGGAAGCGCTTTTTGCCATACTTGGTTAACCATAAGCCGCAATGCCGCCACTTCGCCCTGATTTGGCAAGGTCTCGTTTAGGTTGACGGTTCATTGATGAGGTATCGCGACGCCTCGTCGAAGCGCGCCGCCACATGAATTCGATTGCCCCGGAGTCCAGCCATGTTGACCACTCTCGTTCCCGGCAGCCGTGCCGTCCGTTTCGCCGCCGCCATCGCCGCCACGCTCGCGCTCGGCGCTTGCGCCAAGGACCAGAACGCGGATGCCTCGGGCTTCGGCGCCGGCGGTGCCGCGACGCCAGGCAGCGCACAGGACTTCGTCGTCAACGTGGGCGACCGCGTCTTCTTCGAGACCGACTCGACTGACCTGACCTCGACCGCCGTCGCGACCCTCGACAAGCAGGCCGGCTGGCTGCAGCGCTATCCGCGCTATACCTTCACCGTCGAAGGCCATGCCGACGAGCGCGGCACCCGCGAGTACAACTATTCGCTCGGCGCCCGCCGCGGCCAGACCGTGCGCGACTATCTGGCCTCGCGCGGCATCGCTGCCAACCGCATGCGCACCATCTCCTACGGCAAGGAGCGCCCGGTCGCGGTCTGCAACGACATCTCCTGCTGGTCGCAGAACCGCCGCTCGGTCACGGTGCTGGACGGCGCCGGCGGCGCCCCCGGCGTCTGATCTGATCGCAGAGATAAAAAGAAAGAGGCCCCGGATGACGACATCCGGGGCCTTTTTCATTCCGGCAAGCCACCTGGAGAGGATCGCTCAGGTCGTCATGAAGCTGCTGAGCCCGGTCTCCAGTTCGTCGAGCGTTCCTGCGAAGGAGCCGCGATCGCTATCGACAATCAGATCGCTGAAGCTGCGTTCGCCATAGCCTTCCGCCAGCATCACGCGGATGCGGTCATGCTCCTCGGTATCGAACACCCGCCCTCGGCCGGCATCGACAATGCGTTCATAGGAAGCACGAAGGCTGACGAAAATCGGCCGCACACCGGCATCGCCGAAATGGCGCCGGAAGAAGATCCAGTCACTGCAGCGGAGCGGGTAGGCCACGACCAGATTGGGGCGCTCGGCCAGCAGCGAGAAGCCCTCCCGTACGATCGACCGGCTGGTGCGCAGGATGGAACCGTACCAGGGCAAACCCGGGTCGGCATGGTCGTCGCCATCGATAAAGCTGCCGCCGATCCGCGCAGCCAGAGCCCGCCCCAGCGTCGTCTTGCCGGCGCCGATCGGTCCGCTCAGGAAAATCGCGTAACGTTGCACCGGCGGCCCGCCGGCACTCAGCCCACCGCGGTCGGGATCAGGCTGCGCGCCACGCCCTCGATCCGCTCGGCCGCCGCGACCAACGCTTCCGCCGCCCGGTCCTCGACCTCGCTGAGCCGCTCATCGGCGGCGCCGGCATTGCCCTGCGTCGCCGCGAGGTCGGCCTCCAGCTTCGCCAGCCGCTGCTTCAGTTCATGGACCTCGTCGGCCACCATCAGCGCCGCCATGACATGCAGGCGCATGTCGCCGATCTCGCCGAAGGCCTGCCGCATCTCGCCGATCTTCTCGTCATAGAACCGGGCGAGCCCTTCGAGATGGCCCTCCTCGCCCTCCCCGCAGGCCATGCGATAGGCCTTCCCGGAAATCATGACGTTGACTTGCGGCATTCGGTCTCCAGTTCCGCTTTAGCTTTCGCTTGCCTCGGGCTCCGACGGCTGCTGCGCCTCGACCCGCGCGATCACCGCGCCGACGACGTTCATCGCCCGCTCCAGCCGCTGGTCGACATCAGCCGCAGCCGTTTCGACCTGGCCGAGGCGTGCCATCGCGCCGTCGAGCTCGGCCGCCAGCCGCGCCCGGTCGTCCTGCATCAGGGCGAGTTCGGTTTCGAGATTGCCACGCCCACGCTCAGCCTCGACCCGCCGCCGCGCCGCCGCCTCCAACTGCCCCAGCGCCGTATCCAGTCGCGCCAGCGCATTGTCCAGCATCAGGCTCGCCACCGTCGCTCTCCTTTCAGATCGAAGCCGGCTCACACGATTCGTGTCTCAATTTACAGCAAAGCACCGGAAAACAGGAATCGCTCTCTCGGCCTGTAAACATGTCCTTGCAACGGCTTGCCGGGCGGGGCTGAGGCGCCATCTGCGGAAAACCAACCAAAAGCCGTGCCTGCGACCCCGAAAGCAGGGTTTCGCGAATTGACTCGCAGGGAGGGCCGGGCCTAATCCACCCCGTCCTTTCCGAGCCTGCCGCAAGCGGCGGCAACACTGCCTTCCCCCTCGCCGGCCCGCTGTCGCGCAGGCCGGCCCGGTCCTCCCGCCCGCCTGACGGAGCCCTGTGAGATCATCATGACCACCATCGATCGCGCCCAGCACGACAAGCTCGCCAATGCCATCCGCGGTCTGGCGATGGACGGCGTCGAGAAGGCCAAGTCCGGCCATCCCGGCCTGCCGATGGGCGCCGCCGACATCGCCGCCGTGCTGTTTACCCGCGTGATGAAGTATGACGCCGCCGATCCGCGCTGGCCGGACCGCGATCGCTTCGTGCTCTCCGCCGGCCATGGCTCGATGCTGCTCTACGCCCTGCTCTATCTCACCGGCGCGCCCGGCATGCAGCTCGACGACCTCAAGGCCTTCCGCCAGCTCGAATCGAAGACCCCCGGCCACCCCGAGAACTTCATGACCGCCGGCGTCGAGACCACCACCGGCCCGCTCGGCCAGGGGCTCGCCACCGCCGTTGGCATGGCGATGGCCGAGCGCATGCTCGCCGCCGAGTTCGGCAAGAAGGTCGTCGATCACCATACCTATGTGCTGGCTTCCGACGGCGACCTGATGGAGGGCATCAGCCAGGAGGCGATCGCGCTCGCCGGCCACCAGAAGCTCAACAAGCTGATCGTGCTCTGGGACGATAACGACATCTCGATCGACGGGCCGCTCTCGATCACCGACAATGTCGACCAGGTCGCGCGCTTCAAGGCCTGCGGTTGGCGCTCCGAGCGCGTCGACGGCCATGATCCCGAGGCGATCGAGGCCGCGATCAATCGCGCCCGGAAGTCGAACAAGCCCACCATGATCGCCTGCAAGACCGTGATCGGCTTCGGCGCGCCGAAGAAGGCCGGCACGTCCAAGGCCCATGGCGAGCCGCTCGGCGCCGAGGAGCTCGCCGCCGCCAAGAAGGCGCTGGGCATTACCGGCGGTCCCTTCGAGGTCCCTGCCGACGTGCTCAAGGCCTGGCGCGGCTTCGGCTCTGCCGGCGCCGCCGCCCACAAAGACTGGAACGAGCGCTTCGCCACCCTCTCCGAGCGCAAGCGCGGCGAGTTCGACCGCCGCCTCGCCCACACCGTTCCGGCCAAGCTCGACAAGGCGATCCTCGCCCACAAGAAGGCACTGATCGCCGCGCCGCAGGCCGTCGCGACCCGCAAGGCTTCGGAAATGGCGCTCGAAGCCATCACCCCGATCATGCCGGAGCTGGTGATGGGGTCGGCCGACCTGACTCCGTCCAACAACACCCGCACCAAGGCCGCCGAGGACTTCACCCCGAAGACCCCGAAGGGCCGCTATGTCCGCTACGGCATCCGCGAGCACGGCATGGCCGCCGCGATGAACGGCATCACGCTGCATGGCGGCTTCCGCACCGGCGGCGGTACCTTCCTGGTCTTCGCCGACTATGCCCGCCCCTCGATGCGGCTTGCCGCCCTGATGGGCCTGCCGGTCGTCTATGTCATGACCCATGACTCGATCGGCCTCGGCGAGGATGGTCCGACCCACCAGCCGGTCGAGCAGGTCGCCAGCTTGCGTGCCATGCCGAACATGCGCGTCTTCCGCCCCGCCGACACGATCGAGACCGCCGAGGCCTGGCAGGCCGCTCTGGAACGCACCGACGGCCCGACTGTCCTCGCGCTCTCCCGCCAGAACCTGCCACAGCTCCGCACCGACGCCTCGGCCCGGAACCGCTCGGCCACCGGCGCCTACGAACTGCTCGCGGCCGAGGGCGGCAAGGCCCAGATCTCGCTCTTCGCCTCGGGCTCCGAGGTCGAGCTCGCCGTCGCCGCGCGCAAGCTTCTCGCCGAGAAGGGCGTCCGCGCCCGCGTCGTTTCGGTGCCTTCGCTTGAGCTTCTGCTGCAGCAGGACGAGGCCACCCAGACGGCGATCATCGGCTCGGCTCCGGTCAAGATTGCGGTCGAAGCCGGCGTGCGCTTCGGCTGGGATGCCGTGATCGGCCATGACGGCGTCTTCATCGGCATGAACTCCTTCGGTGCCAGCGGCCCCTACAAGGAGGTCTACAAGCATTTCGGCATCACTGCGGAGGCGATCGTCGACGCCGCGATGAAGAAGCACAACGCCTGACGGTCTAATTGCCGCAGGCAGGGCTGATTTTCCCGAAAGACATCTTGCGTTCGGCCATTCTTTGGCCGAATTGCCCGCGTGGATAGCGACGGCATCGCCGGTTCGCTCGGCGAAGGAGAGGAAGACATGACGGTCAAGGTGGCGATCAACGGTTTCGGCCGCATCGGGCGCAACGTTCTGCGCGCGATCATCGAGTCGAAGCGCAAGGACATCGAGGTCGTGGCGATCAACGATCTCGGCCCGGTCGAGACCAATGCCCATCTCTTCCGCTTCGACTCCGTCCATGGCCGCTTCCCCGGCACGGTGACCGTCTCCGGCGACACGATCGATGTCGGCCGCGGCCCGATCAAGGTCACCGCGATCCGCGATCCCAAGGACCTGCCGCATAAGGCGCTCGGCGTCGACATCGCCTTCGAATGCACCGGCATCTTCACCACCCGCGACAAGGCCGCCGCTCATCTCGCGGCCGGCGCCAAGCGCGTGCTGGTCTCGGCTCCCTGCGACGGTGCGGACCTCACCGTCGTGTTCGGCGTCAACCATCACGAGCTGACCAGGGACCACGTCGTCGTCTCGAACGCCTCCTGCACCACGAACTGCCTCGCGCCGGTTGTGCGCGTGCTCCATGACAGCGTGGGCATCGACAAGGGCTTCATGACCACGATCCATGCGTACACCGGCGACCAGCCGACGCTGGACACGATGCACAAGGATCTCTACCGCGGCCGCGCCGCCGCGCTCTCGATGATCCCGACCTCGACCGGCGCCGCCAAGGCGATCGGTCTCGTCATTCCCGATCTGAAGGGCCGCCTCGACGGCACCTCGATCCGCGTTCCCACCCCGAACGTCTCGGTCGTCGACTTCAAGTTCATCTCGAAGCGCAAGACCACGGTCGAGAAGGTCAACGAGGCCATCGTCAAGGCGTCGAAGCGCGGCCCGCTCAAGGGCATCCTCGCCGTCACCGACCAGCCGAACGTCTCGATCGACTTCAACCACGATCCGGCGTCCTCGACCTTCGCCCTCGACCAGACCAAGGTCATGGACGACAAGTTCGTGCGCGTGCTGTCCTGGTACGACAACGAATGGGGCTTCTCGAACCGCATGAGCGACACCGCCGTCGCCATGGGCGCCCTGCTCTGATCCTTCGTATCGGACCGGAAAGTGGGCGCCATTTTTCGGGATAATCCGATGCGGTAACGAAGTGCTTCCTGTCCTCTCGCGAGGGCATGGCGCCTGACTGCGAGGCCGCGCTGCCAAGGCCCGGCCTCGTCCCACTTCTCCCAGCTACGGAGCGCCCATGGCCAAGATCGAGCCGACCGTCGTGACCCCGACGAATACCGAGCCGCCCGTCGCGTCGCCGCCCCCCGCATCCGGCCCGACCCTCGTGGCGGCGACGCCGGCCGCCGAGACCGTCGCTCCGGTCACCGAGCCGCGCAAGCTGGACCAGCTCTCCCGCATCGAGGAGAAGGCGGCCCGCATCGAGGAGAAATTTGCCCGCTACGAGGCCGTTCTGACGCGCGCCGAGGCCTCGCTGGAGCGCAGCGCGCACAAGGTCGACGCCGCGGCCGGCACGATGGATTTCGCCTCGATCCGCGGCGAGATCACCGCGCTTCGCAACCGCGTCGATGCGACGCCCCGCGCCGGCACGCTGTTCATCACAGCGATCGTCACCGCCGTCCTGACCGTGCTCCTGACCATCCTCGTGCTGAAATTCGGCGTGCCCGGCCTGTTCGGAGGCCTGCTGCCCCGATGACTGCCTTCCGTACCCTCGACGACGCCGCTGTCTCGGGCAAGCGCGTCCTTGTCCGCGTCGACCTCAACGTGCCCATGGAAGACGGCAAGGTCAGCGACACCACCCGCATCGACCGCATCCTGCCGACGATCCGCGAAATCGCCGACAAGGGCGGCAAGGTCGTGCTGCTCGCGCATTTCGGCCGTCCGAAGGGCCGGGACGACAAGAACAGCCTGCGGCAGGTCGTGCCGGCGCTGACCGAGGCGCTCGGCCGCCCGGTCACCTTCGTCGACGACTGCATTGGCGATGATGTCGCGAAGGCGCTCGTCGCCGCGAAGAACGGCGACGTTCTGCTGCTGGAGAACACCCGCTTCCACGCCGGCGACGAGAAGAACGACGCCGACTTCGTCAGGGCGCTCGCCGCCAATGGCGATCTCTATGTCAACGACGCCTTCTCTGCCGCCCACCGCGCCCACGCCTCGACTGAAGGCCTCGCCCATGTCCTGCCGGCCTATGCCGGTCGTACCATGCAGGCGGAGCTCGAAGCCCTCTCGGCCGGCCTCGACAATCCCGCCCGCCCGGTGATGGCGATCGTCGGCGGCGCCAAGGTCTCGACCAAGCTAGAATTGCTCGGCAACCTTGTGAAAAAGGTCGACGTCCTCGCCATCGGCGGCGGCATGGCCAACACCTTCCTCGCCGCGCGCGGGGTGAACATCGGCAAGTCGCTTTGCGAACATGACCTCGTCGGCACCGCCCGCGAGATCGAGGAGAAGGCCAGGGCCGCCGGCTGTGAGATTTTGCTGCCCGTCGATGCGCTGGTCGCCCGTGAGTTCAAGGCCCATCCCAGCTACCGGGTCGTGCCGGTCGACGGTGTCGAAGCCGACGAGATGATCCTCGATGCCGGCCCGCTCAGCATCGCAGAAGTCGTGCTGCGGCTGGAAAAGGTCAAGACGCTGGTCTGGAACGGCCCCTTCGGCGCCTTCGAACTGCCGCCCTTCGACACCGCGACGGTCGCTGTCGCCAAGGCCGCGGCCAGACGCGTCGAGGCGGGTGAACTCGTTGCGGTCGCCGGCGGCGGCGACACCGTCGCGGCCATGAACCATGCCGACGTCGCCGACGATCTCTCCTATGTCTCGACGGCGGGCGGCGCCTTCCTCGAATGGATGGAAGGCAAGGCCCTGCCGGGCGTCGAGGCGCTTCGGAAGGCCTGATCCAGCCGATATGAGCTGCCCTTGCGGCAGCTCATGTTTTTGCTATGTTCTCTTGATGAGCGAGAATGTGCAGAGCGCGATGTTCGAGATCCTGAAGAAGATTCAGGCCAAGCTCTCGGAGCACGACAAGCGTTTCAACGCGGTCGAGAAGCGCTTTGACATGCTGGGTGACCTTGTCCGCAAGCAGCGCCGCGACACCGCCGGCCTGCTCGTCATGGCGAAATCGGTCACCGGCAATTTCGCCGGGGAACTCGCCGCGATCGAAGAGCGCGGCGCCGCTCCCGAAGCCCGCGGGCGCTGATCTTAAGCGCGAATTCCGCTTTCGCTTTACCTTCGTCGCTTTTCGCCGCTAAACCCGGCTTCTGTCTGTTTGTCCAAAGGGGAGTGCCATCGTGGCCCGTATCACGCTTCGCCAGTTGCTCGATCATGCCGCCGAGAACGACTACGGCGTGCCCGCCTTCAACATCAACAACATGGAGCAGGCGCTGGCGATCATGGCGGCGGCGGATGCGACCGACGCGCCCGTCATCATCCAGGCCTCGCGTGGCGCCCGGTCCTACGCCAACGACATCATGCTCAAGCACATGATGGACGCCGTCACCGAGATCTATCCGCATATCCCGGTCTGCGTGCATCTCGACCACGGCAACGAGCCGGCGACCTGCATGACCGCGATCCAGGCCGGCTTCACCTCGGTGATGATGGACGGCTCGCTCAAGGCCGACGGCAAGACGCCCGGCGACTGGGACTACAATGTCGGCGTCACCAAGACCGTCACCGACATGGCTCATCTCGGCGGCATCTCGGTCGAGGGCGAGCTCGGCGTGCTCGGCTCGCTCGAATCCGGCGAGGGCGAGAAGGAGGACGGCCACGGCTTCGAAGGCAAGCTCTCCCACGACCAGCTCCTGACCAACCCCGACGAGGCCGTGAAGTTCGTCGCCGAGACCAAGGTCGACGCGCTCGCCATCGCCATGGGCACCTCGCACGGCGCCTACAAGTTCACCCGCAAGCCCGACGGCGCGATCCTCGCGATGCATGTCATCGAGGCGATCCACAAGCTGCTGCCGAACACGCATCTCGTCATGCACGGCTCGTCCAGCGTTCCGCAGGACCTTCAGGACGTCATCAACCAGTACGGCGGCAAGATGCCCCAGACCTGGGGCGTGCCGGTCGAGGAGATCCAGCGCGGCATCAAGCACGGCGTGCGCAAGATCAACATCGACACCGACAACCGCATGGCGATGACCGGCCAGATCCGCAAGATCCTGTCGGAGAACCCCGGCGAGTTCGATCCCCGCAAGTATCTGAAGCCCGCCATGGAAGCGATGACCAAGCTCTGCAAGCAGCGCCTGGAAGAGTTCAACACCGCCGGCCAGGCCTCGAAGATCAAGCGCGTCATCACGCTGGCCGACATGGCCAAGCGCTATGCCAAGGGCGAGCTCGACCCGACCTTCGGCGCCAAGAAGGCGGCCTGAGCAGGCACGCACACGATCCGGAAGAAAAGAGCCGCCGGAGCGATCCGGCGGCTCTTCTTTTTCGTGAATGGTGGCGCCTCAAACCCCGATCTTGCCGCCACCCTTCTTGGTGATCGCCACCACGGAGGGTCGCACCGGCATGTCCGGTTTGAAATCCGGCCAGCGGGTGGAGAGGTCCTCGTAATAGGAGCGGCGGCCGAATTCCGGCCAGTCCGGGCCGTCATCGCCGGGATGCTGCACGGCGACGAAGGCGGTGGTGTCGTCCGGCGTGAAGCAGGGGCCGCACATCTCCGCGCCATGCGGCACGCGATAGAACAGTTTCGAGGTCCGCCGCGCGCCACCCTCTGTATCGACCGCCCAGAGCCCGTCGGTGCGCCCGGTCACGTCGATGCCGTTGCCGTCGGTCGCGACCCAGAGCCGTCCCGCGGAATCGACCACGGCATTATCGGGCATGCCGAACCAGCCGTTCTTCGTCGTATCGGTCGAGAAGCTGGCGCCTACCGCCGCGACGCTGGGATCGCCGCATTTCAGCAAGATCTCCCAGCGCCCCTTGGTTGCCGTGTGGTCGCCATCGGCCTCGGCGATCTCGATGATATGGCCGAAGGCGTTCTTGGCGCGCGGATTGGCAGCGTCGACTTGCTCGTCCTTGCGGCTCGTATTGTTGGTGAGCATCACGTAGACACGCCCCGTCACCGGGTTCGGCGTGATGTCCTCCGGCCGGTCCATCTTGGTCGCGCCGAGCAGGTCGCCGGCACGCCGCGCCTCGATCAGCACGTCGGCCTGGTTCTGGAAGCCGTTGGCGGCCGTGAGCGGTCCCTGCCCGAAGACCAGCGGCAGCCATTCATGCGTGCCGTCCGCCGCGAACTTGGCGACATAGAGCGTGCCGGCATCGAGCAGGTCGAGATTGCTGGCGCGGTTGTTCGGGTCGAACCGGCCGGCGGTGACGAACTTGTAGACATAGTCGAAGCGCTCGTCGTCGCCGAGATAGACCGCCACGCGCCCGTCCCTGGCGACGATCATGTCGGCGCCCTCGTGCTTGAAGCGACCGAGCGCGGTACGCTTCTTCGGCACCGAGTTCGGATCGAACGGATCGACCTCGATCACCCAGCCGAAGCGATTGGCCTCGTTCGGCTCCTTGGCAAGATCGAAACGCTCCTCGAAGCGGCCCCAGGCGTAGGGCGAGGACGGCACGGCGAGGCGCTTGTAGTTGGCTTCCTCGCGATGGCCCTCCGGCAGCTTGCCGGAGAAATAGCCGTGGAAGTTCTCCTCGCCCGAGACGAAGGTCCCCCAGGGCGTCAGCGCGCCCGAGCAGTTGTTGAGCGTGCCCAGCACCTTGCGGCCGCTGGCATCGGCCTTGGTCTGTACGCGTTCATGGCCGGCGACCGGCCCCGAAAGCTCCATCTGCGTCGCGACGGTGATGCGGCGATTGTATTTGGAATCCTTGACCAGCGCCCATTGGCTGCCGGTCTTGCGGATTTCCGCGACCGTCGCGCCATGGGCCATCGCCTCGATCGCGAAACGTTCCGGCGTCGCGTTCTTCATCACAGGCTTGCCGTCCTTCATCTCGACGACGCCCGGAAACATCAGATGCGGGTTGGTGTACTCGTGATTGACGAAGAGCAGCCCATGCGCGGACGGGTCGGCAGCGCCCGTCATCGGCACATAGCCGACGAAGTCGTTATTGTAGCCGAACTGCTTGCTCTGGGCCTCGGCGCTCTGCTTGGCCGGATCGAAAGCCGGCGCATCGGCCGTCAGCGGGTCGCCCCAGCGCAGCAGCACCTGCGCCTCGTAGCCATCGGCGACATGGTGGTCGGCATCGACGCCGACCTCGACTTCCTTGAAGGAGAAGGCGGACTTGGCACCCTGCGCCTGCGCTTCGGCGGCGCTCTCCAGCGCCAACGTTCCGACCGTCGCCGAGATCGCCGAGACCGCGAGCGCACCCTTCAGCAAACCGCGCCGCGAGAAGCGCTGCGAGATCAGCTCGCCCATGGTCGGGTTTTCGGTAGGATTCCGCGGTTCCGCGTCCTCATGCTCCAGCATGCTGGCGCCGAAAGTGGATTCATATTCGTCGTCGCGCATGGCCGTCCCCACCACTTCGGATTGGAATAATGCGCAGCTAGACCCGGCCATTGACACCCGCATGACAGGCTCTTCCAACCGCAGCCCATCTCCGGGCAAGCCCCGCGCGTAGGACTGGCCTTGCGCCCGCCGCCCTTTCCGTGTCCCGCATTTTCTGGTTCAACGCTGGCTTGCTTTCGTTCCAGCCGGCTTTCCGTACCATGTCGATCGTCTTTTCTGCCCTGGTCGCGGTCTTCGTCGGCTTCACAGCTTCCGTCGCCGTCATCCTGCAGGCCGCGCAGGCGCTGGGCGCGACGCCCGGCCAGACCATCTCCTGGATCGCGGCCCTCTGCCTCGCGACCGGTGCCTCCAGCCTCTTTCTGTCCTGGCGGTACCGCATGCCGATGATCTGCGCCTGGTCGACGCCGGGCGCGGCCCTGATCGCAGCCGTCACCGGCTTCGACATGGCTTCCGCCGTCGGCGCCTTCCTGGTCGCGGCCGTCCTGATGATGCTGACCGCCGCCTTCCGGCCGCTCGGCAGGCTGATCGAGCGCATCCCGATGCCGGTTGCGGCAGCAATGCTCGCCGGTGTCATCTTCCGCTTCGTCGTCGCGGTCTTCGACGAGATGCGGCTCTCGCCCGGCCTCGTCCTGCCGCTGCTCGCCGTCTTCCTCGTAGCGCGGCTCATCAATCCCTTTCTCGGCGTCATCGCCGCGCTCGCAACCGGCATCGTAATCAGCTTCCTCGGCGGGCTCAGCGCCTGGCCTGCCGGCGCAATGACGCTGAGCGGCCTCGAATTCGTCACGCCGCGCTTCGATATTCCCGCCATGCTCGGCATCGGCGTCCCGCTCTATCTCGTCACCATGGCCGCCCAGAACCTGCCGGGCTTCGCCGTGCTGCGCGCCTCCGGCTACAATCCGCCGACCGCACCCTCGCTGTTCGTCACCGGCCTGACCTCGCTGCTGACCGCCCCGTTCGGGGCGCATATGACGAACATGGCCGCGATATCGGCCTCGATCTGCACCGGCGGCGACACTCATCCCGATCCGGCCCAGCGCTGGAAGGCCGGCGTGCTCTATGGCTTGTTCTATTTCGTCGTCGCCGCTTCCACCGGCCTGCTGATCGCCCTGCTGCTCGCGTTGCCGAAAGCCTTGATCGTCGCCGTCGCCGGCCTCGGCCTGATCGGCTCGCTGACGGGCGCGCTCGGGCAGGCCATGTCCTCCGACAAGGAGCGCTTCGCAGCCGTCGTCACCTTCGCGATCGCGGCCTCCAGCCTTTCGCTCTTCGGCATCGGCTCGGCCTTCTGGAGTCTGGTTGCCGGGCTTGCGGTCTTGACATTGGACTTCGCTACGGGCCGTTTGCGCAGCCGATCATGACCACACAATCCCCCCCCACTCGCCTGATGCTCGTCACCCCTCCCGTCACGGATGCGGAGGCCATGGCCTTTCGTCTGATGCAGGCCATGGCCGGCGGCGACATCGCCGCCATACTGCTGCGCCTCGCCCCCGGCGACGACCGCAGCAGGATCGAGCGCGTCAAGCGCCTCGCCGGTCCGGTCCAGGCCAACAATGTCGCGCTCGTCGTCGAGGATAACGCACTCGTCGCCACGCGCGGCGGCGCTGATGGCGTTCATCTCACCGGCGGCCCGGCTGCAGTTGCCGAGGCCCGCTCCAGCCTCAAGAGCGAGCGCATCATCGGCATCGGCGGCCTGCGCGCTCGCCATGACGCCATGGATGCCGGCGAGGCCGGCGTCGACTACGTGATGTTCGGAGAACCCCGCCCGGACGGCTCGCTGCCTCCGCTGGCAGCCGTGGTCGAGCGCGCCGGCTGGTGGGCCGAAATCTTCGAGACGCCCTGCGTCGCCTATGCCCCCGATGCCGAATCCATCCCGGCACTGGTCGAGACCGGCGCGGAATTCGTCGCGCTAGGCGCCTGGGCCTTCGAGGAGGGACAGGATATCCGCGCGCTGGTCGAGCAGGCCAACCAGGCGACGGCCGCCTGTGCTGCACGGAAAGCAGCGCAATGAAGCTGTTTGCCGGGCTGCTCGTCCTGCTCTCCGGCGCCCTCCTCGCAGCCCCTGCCGAGGCGGCGCCGGTGCCGGATATGGCCTATGGCGCCTATCAGGCCGGCCACTACCGGCGCGCGCTGGCCGAAGCGCTCATACGCATCGAGGCCGACAGCTCCGATGCCGCGGCAATGACCTTGGTCGGCGAGCTCTATCGTCAGGGGCTGGGCGTCGCACCGGATCCGAAAATCGCGACAGAGTGGTACGAGCGCGCCGAGACACGAGGCGACATCAACGCTACCTTTGCGCTCGCGACGCAGCTTCTGGACGAGAAGAGCGGCAAGCGCGACGCTGCCCGCGCCGGGGCCCTGCTGGAAAAGGCGGCAGCCGCAGGCCACCCCGCCGCCAACTACAACCTCGCCATCGCTTTGCTCGCGGCAAACCGGCAGGAAGACGACAAGCGCGCCGTCGCCTGCCTCGAAATCGCGGCGAAGGCCCAGGTCGGCGACGCCATGTATGCGCTCGGCGTTCTGGCCAAGCAGGGCCGCGGCATGCCTGCGAGCGAGGAGGTCGCCGCCCGCTGGATGAAGCAGGCATCGGCGGCCGGCAACGTGCCGGGGGAGGTCGAATACGCCATCATGCTGTTCAACGGCACCGGCGTGGAGAAGGACGAGGCCGCTGCCGCGAGCCTGTTCCGGCGCGCTGCCTGGCAGGGCAACCCGATCGCCCAGAACCGCCTCGCCAAGCTCTATCAGTTCGGGCTCGGCATCGCGCCCGACACGATCGAGGCGGCTGCCTGGCACCTTGCGGCCAGATCACAGGGCCTCAAGGACGACGCGCTGGACGACCTGTTCGAGCGCCTCAAGCCCGAGCAGCAGGCCCGCGCCGCCCGCATGGCTGCCAGCCGGATCAGCAGCGCCGTCTTGACGGCGCCCTGAGACCCGCGCAAGTGACGGCTCACTAAATTCTTGCCGGGCGCGAGGCTTGCGCCGCTGGCTCACCGCGCCGTTGTGGCGCGCAAGAGGTTTCCGATGATCCGCTCCCCCCTGATGACCGTGATGACCGACGCCGTGATGAAGGCGTCCCGCTCGCTGAAGCGCGACTTCGGCGAGGTCGAGAACCTGCAGGTGCTCGCCAAGGGTCCGGGCGACTTCGTCTCGAAGGCCGATCACAAGGCCGAGGAGATCCTGCGCGAATCGCTGGAGAAAGCCCGCCCCGGCTACGGCTTCGTCATGGAGGAGAGCGGCGTCGTCCACGGCACCGACGAGAGCAACCGCTGGCATATCGATCCGCTCGACGGCACCCACAACTTCCTGCGCGGCATCCCGCACTGGAATATCTCGGTCGCGCTGGAGCGCGACAACCAGTTCATCGCCGGCGTGATCTATGATGCTGCCAAGGACGAGATGTTCATGGCCGAGAAGGGCAAGGGCGCCTTCGTCAACAACCGCCGCCTGCGCGTCTCCGGCCGCAACGAGCCGGCCGACATGCTGATCGGCACCGGCATCCCGCATATCGGCAAGGGCGGCCACGGCCAGTTTCTGCGCGAGCTCGCCGCCGTGATGCCGCGCTTCGCCAATGTCCGCCGCA
This sequence comes from Allobosea sp., assembly GCF_017308015.1. Classification (GTDB taxonomy): domain Bacteria; phylum Pseudomonadota; class Alphaproteobacteria; order Rhizobiales; family Beijerinckiaceae; genus Allobosea. The sequence goes on along the minus strand of NZ_JAFKFW010000010.1, from coordinate 83,721 downwards.
TGGGCTCGGCCGCGCTCGACATCGCCTATGTCGCCGCCGGCCGCATGGACGCCTATTGGGAACGCGGCCTCAACACCTGGGATTTCGCGGCCGGCGCCGTGCTGATCCGCGAGGCCGGCGGCACCTTCGGCACGCTCGACGGCAAGCCGATGACCAGCGCGAAGGACATCATCTGCGGCAACGAGGCCGGCGAGCGCGCGCTCAGCCAGGCGCTCAAGACCGCGGCCGCCTGAGGCCCACAGCCTCAAAACTGTTGCTCTTTCGTGCTTGATCCCGGCGGCGTGGGAGGCGACAGTCCTCCCGCACTCCGAGGCGAACGGAAGACGACGCATGGCGATTGAGGATTTCGCGGCCAGACCGGCAACGGCCGCGCCGATGCGGACGCAGGTCCGCTTCTCCAGGCCGCTGCGCTATGTCGTCCGCGCGGTCCTCTTCCTCGCCCTGATCGGCTTCCTCGGCTACATCCTCCAGGCCGGGCTGGTCCAGGCCTTCATGACCAATCCGGGGCTGAACGGCCTCATCCTGGGTGCCCTCTTCGTCGGCTGCCTGATCGCGCTGCGCGAGCTCTGGCGGCTCTACAGCGAGGCGCGCGCCGCGACCAGCCTCGCCGTCGATCCGGCATCGGCAGAAGTCCGCCGCGGCCAGGTCATCGCTCCGATGGGCTCCGTCCTGCCGGCGCTGGAGCGGGGTACGCTGGCTCCGGCCCAGGCCGTATCGGTGCTCGAATCGATCGCCGTGAGGCTGGACGATGGACGCGAGGTACTGCGTTATCTCAGCGGCCTGCTCGTCTTCCTCGGCCTGCTCGGCACCTTCTGGGGCCTGCTCGACACGGTCGGCTCGGTGGGTACCGTCATCAAGTCGCTGCGCACCGGTGCCGAGGCCGGCGTGCTCTTCGACGAATTGAAGGCGGGGCTTTCCGCCCCGCTCGCCGGCATGGGTCTATCCTTCTCGTCCTCGCTCTTCGGCATCGCCGGCTCCCTGATCCTCGGCTTCCTCGACCTTCAGGTCGGGCAGGCCCAGCGCCGCTTCCGCAACGAGGTCGAGAGCTGGCTCGGCAGCCGCACCGGCACGCCCGAGGCGCCCGCTACACTGCTGGCAACCGGCAACCCGCTCGCCGACCGTTTCGAGCAGCTCAGCGCCGCCATGGCCGACGGCGCCTCCAACAACCGCGCCGCGACCCAGGCTCTCTCGAATCTCGCCGAGGGCATCCAGGGCCTCGTCCAGCACATGCGCTCCGAACAGCAGATGATCCGCGACTGGGTCGAGGCCCAGGCCGCCCGCGAGAAGGACCTGAAGCGCCTGATCGACCGCCTTACTGCCGACCAGGTCACCGAGCCATGATCCCGCTCGGCACCATAGGAACCTGACGGATGGCCCTCTCCCGCGCCCATCGCCGCGAGGACGTCAATTTCTGGCCCGGCTTCGTCGACGCGCTCTCGACGATGCTGATCGGCATCGTCTTCCTGCTCACCGTCTTCGTGCTCGGCCAGTTCTTCCTGTCGCAGGAACTGACCGGCAAGGACACGGCGCTGGAGCGCCTGAACAAGCAGATTTCGGAGCTGACCGACCTGCTCGCTCTGGAGCGCTCCTCCAACCGGCAGGCGCAGGAGAACCTCCAGCTCATGCAGTCGACGCTTGCCCAGACGCAGGGCGAACGCACCCGCCTGCAAGGCCTCATCGACACGCAAGCCGGCAGCAGCGCGAACGCCCAGCTTGCAGAATCGCAGAAGGCGCTCGACGCCGAGAAGCAGCTTTCGGCCCGCGCCCAGGCGACCGTCGACCTCGTCAACCAGCAGATCCAGGCGATGCGCCGCCAGCTCGCCGCGCTGGAAGAGGCGTTGGCCGCCTCCGAGGCCAAGGACAAGGATTCGCAGGCCCGCATCTCAGAGCTCGGCTCGCGCCTCAACGTCGCTCTCGCCCAGCGCGTGCAGGAACTCGCCCGCTACCGTTCGGACTTCTTCGGGCGGCTGCGGCAGGTGCTCGGCACGCGGCCTGACATCCGCGTCGTCGGCGACCGCTTCGTCTTCCAGTCCGAGGTCTTCTTCGACGCCGGCCAGGCCGTGCTGAAGCCCGAGGGCAAGGGCGAGCTCGACAAGCTCGCGACCATCCTGCTCGATCTCGGCAACGAGATGCCGCCGGACCTGCCCTGGATCCTGCGCGTCGACGGCCACACCGATAACCGTCCGATCAAGTCGGCCCAGTTCCCCTCGAACTGGTATCTGTCCTCGGCCCGCGCCATCGCCGTGGTCGAGTACCTGATCTCGCGCGGCCTGCCGACGGACCGCGTCGCGGCGACCGGCTTCGGCGAATACCAGCCCCTCGACGTCGCCAACACGGACGAGGCGCACCGCCGCAACCGCCGCATCGAATTCAAGATCACGGAACGCTGACGCATGCCCCGCAGGCCCCTTCCCCGGCTCTCGATGGGCGCGCCGCTGCTCGCTATCGGTGCGTTGCTTGCGACCAGCCCCGCCTCGGCCGAGCCGCGAACGTCCACGATTGAGGAATGCGCCGCCTGCCATGGCGTCGACGGCATCGCCCGCGACACCGAAGTGCCGCATCTGGCGGGGCAGAACGAGCGGTATCTCTACAATCAGATGATGGCGTTCCGCTCGGGCAAGCGCCAGCACAAGGAGATGCGCTACATGGCGCGCCTGATGTCAGCGCAGGAGATCGCCGCGCTCGCAGCCTACTATGCTGCCCTGCCGCCGCGCTGAGACGGCTCAGGCCGTCTCCAGCCCGAACTGCAGCGCCGCCAGCCGGGCATAGAGACCGCCCTGCGCCTTGAGCTCCGCATGGCTGCCTTCCTCGACGATGCGCCCGTCTTCCATGACGAGGATGCGGTCGGCCGAGAGGATGGTCGCCAGCCGATGCGCCACCACCAGCGTGGTCCGGCCCTGCATCAGGCGATCGAGTGCATCCTGCACGGCCCGCTCGCTTTCGGAATCGAGAGCCGAGGTGGCTTCGTCGAGCAGCAGGATCGGCGCATCCTTCAGGATCGCTCGCGCGATGACGAGACGCTGGCGCTGCCCGCCCGAAAGCGTCACGCCGCGCTCGCCCACGACGGTCTCGTAGCCATTAGGCAGGGCGCGAATGAACTCGTCCGCCGCCGCGAGTTTCGCCGCAGCCTCGACCTCCTCTTGCGAGGCGCCGGGGCGGCCATAGGCGATGTTGTCGCGCACCGAGACGCCGAACACCGTCGGCTCCTGCGGTACCAGCGCGAAGCGCTCGCGCCACGTTTCCGGATCGGCCTCCGGTCCCGCGACCCCGTCGACGACGACGCGCCCGTCCTGTGGATCGTAGAAGCGCAGCGCCAGTTGCAGCACCGTGCTCTTGCCGGCGCCTGAAGGCCCGACCAGCGCGATCCGCTCGCCGGGCCGGACCGCGAAGCTGAGGTCCGACAACGCCGGCCCGACGCGACCGGGATAGCTGAAGGAGACGTTTTCGAAAGCGAGTTCGCCGAGCGAGGGCGCCGGCATCGATTTCGGATGCGGCGGCGCGACGATGGCGGGCTTCAGCGCCAGGATCTCGCCGAGCCGGCTCGAAGCGCCCGCGGCAGCACTGATATCGCCATAGACTTCGGAGAGCTGCCCGAGCGAGCTTGCCGCCAGCACCGCATAGAGGATGAACTGCGAGAGTCGCCCGCCGCTCATCCGTCCGTCGAAGACCTCGGTCGCTCCCGTCCAGAGGACGCAGACCACGCTGGCACTGACCAGGAAGATCGCGACGCCCGAAAGCAACGCACGCGAGGCTGTCGCCTCCCGCGACGCGGCATAGGCGTCGTCGGAGGCCGCCTCGAATCGCGCCGAGGTCTGGCGCGCGGCGCCGAAGGACTGCATCGTACGGATGGCACCGACAGCCTCGGCCGCGAAGGCCGAGGCGTCGGCGAGCCGGTCTTGCGCTGCCCGCGAGCGCCGCCTGACGGAACGGCCGGACAGGACCAGCGGAATCACGATCAGCGGAATGACGCCGATGACGATCGCGGAGAGCCGCGGACTCGTCGCCACCATCATCGCGAGCGCCCCCAGCGTCATGATGGCATTGCGCAGTGCGATCGAGGCGGTCGAGGCGAAGGTCGACTTGATCTGCGTGGTATCGGCGGTCAACCGCGAGACGAGATCGCCCGCCCGGCTCGAATCGAAGAAGGCCGGCTCCAGCCGGGTGAGGTGGCGGAAGACGTCGGCGCGGAGCGACGCGACGATGCGTTCGCCAACCGTCATGACGAGATAGAAACGCGCCGAACTCGCCAGCGCCAGCACGGCGACGACGCCGATCAGCAGGATGAAATAGCTGTTGGCGAGCTGACGCTCGCCGCCGGCGAAACCGACATCGATGACGCGGCGCACCGCCAGCGGCAGCGCCAATGTCGCCAGCGAGGCGACCACGAGCGCCACCAGAGCGAGTGCGATCCGACGCTTCTGCGCCCGCGCATAAGGCCAAAAGGCCGCGAGCGAGCGGAAATCGGGCCGCGCCTTCTTGTCGTTCTTCTCAGCTTCGGCCACGCGCCGGGCCTCCTGCATCTCGCGCGCGCGTCACGCGCACTCTTTGGAACATTGTCAAATCTGCCCCCGTGAAGCCGATCGGGGCGAGCTTGGCAAACGACGCAACGCCGCAGGGCAGGCCCCGAAAGGCGCGTTGCGCTTGCGCTAGGGCGCCGGCTGCGATATGTGCACGCGACTTCACGACAGGCTCATCCGAATTCTTTCGACGGGCCGGGCAGGCTCGCCTGCTTGTCGATGCGCCCGTTTTTGTAGCTCCGAGGATTTCGTCATGGCCAAGGCTGGCATCCATCCCGACTATCACACCATCAAGGTCGTCATGACCGATGGCACCGAATATGCCACCCGTTCGACCTACGGCAAGGAAGGCGACACGCTGAACCTTGACATCGACCCCAAGACCCACCCGGCCTGGACCGGCGGCACCCAGCAACTGATGGACCGCGGCGGCCGCGTCTCGCGCTTCAACTCGCGCTTCAGCAGCATCGGCGCCCTCGGCAAGAAGTGATGTTGCGGCGCTCGGGCGCCGCCGTCATTGATCTCCTACAAGAAACCCGGCCTCGCGGCCGGGTTTTTCGTTTTGGGCTTTCTTGCTGGTTTGACATTCTTGCCGTCATGCCCGGGCCTTGACCCGGGCAGCTCGCAAACCAGCGCCCTCTCGCCATGAGATTCTCGGGCCTTCGCCGGGCTTCGCCCGGGCATGACGGCTGTCTTTTCGAGAAGGCCGCTTACCGCCCGAAACCCAGCCGTGCTTCCAGACTGGCGAGCTGGTTCAACACGGGGTTTACGCTCGCGCGGACAGGCGCAGCACCGGACATCTGGCCCTCGAGATGGCGGATGCGCTCCTGCAGGCGGAAGGAATGCGCCATCAGGTCGCGCAGCCGCTCGGGCAGTTGCGCCACGACATGTGCGGCCGGGGCCGGCATCGGGTCGCCCATCTTGACCTTGTTGTGCTCGGTGCGGGCCTGCTCGGCGGTGAGTTCGCCTTCGGCGACGGCTCGCTGGACCAGCAGCCAGGAGGCGATCTGCATCAGGCGCGTCGTCAGGCGCATGCTTTCGGTGGCATAGGTCAGCGAGGCATCACGCGGCAGCGCGGCGGCATCCTTGCGCCCGTCGCCATCGAGATAGCCGGCCGTCTGCTCGACCAGTCCCATTCCCTCGCGAAACAGCAGCATGAAGGCCTCGGAGCGCACGAAGCCCCGTGCAAAGGAAATCGCGCCCTCTTCCGTCTGCGGATCGAGCAACTGGGCGTCGTTCATTGGTGTCTCCCATCGGCACAAACCCGTGCGCCTCTGGAACGCGGCACGGATATGCTCGCCGATGTCGCAAGGATAGCGCCGATCATGGTTTCCAGCGCCGGTAAGGTGCTGTTAACCTTAACGAGGCTAAACCGCTGTGGCGACAACAAGGCAGGCGGCTCCACAAGATTGAGCCGACCGGCCGACGCAAGGGAACGGCGCAGACAAAAAAAGAGCCGCCAAGGGCGGCTCGAAGGTCAACAGGGAGGCGTCAAACAGAGTGGGCAGGAGCCACTCGACATCCAGACAAACTGGATGATGCGATTCATACTTTGGAATCATTAACGCCCGGTAAACGGGCGTTTCTTTTTGACGCTTTTTCAGGCCGGCTTGCGGAAGAACGCATCCGCCGCCGAGCGCGAGGCATCCTTGCGCGCCCGCGTCTCGATCAGGCGTTCGATCTCGGCCTTGAGCGCCGCGATGCGCTCGTCGATCTCGGCCAGCGACAGCATCGAAAGATCCTGCCCGATCTCATGCACGCTCTTCGGCTTGGGGCGATCGTCCTCCGGGAATATCGACATGGCGGCCTCGCATCTGCTCAAACTGCGCGCGGCACGCTACCCAAGTTTCGAACGCAGTCACGCTGCGACGCACCAATCGAGGAGGAAACCATGACGACCATTCCCGAGACGATGACGGCGATCGGCATGGCGGCACCCGGCGGCCCGGAAGTCCTCAGGCCGGAGACACGTCCGGTACCGAAGCCCGGCCCCGGCCAGATCCTCGTCGCCATCGCGGCAGCCGGCGTCAATCGTCCCGACGTCCTGCAGCGTCAGGGCGGCTACAATCCGCCGCCCGGCGCCTCCGACATACCCGGCCTCGAATTCGCCGGCACGGTGGTGGCGCAGGGTGAAGGCGCCAGTCGCTTTCCGGTGGGCGCGGCCGTCTGTGCCCTCGTCGCCGGCGGCGGCTATGCCGAGTATGCGGTCGTCGACGAGAGCAATGCCCTACCCGCCCCCAAGGGCCTGACGCTCACCGAGGCCGGGGCGATCCCCGAGACCTTCTTCACCGTCTGGACCAATGTCTTCCAGCGCGGCCGCCTTCAGGAGGGGGAGAGCTTCCTCGTCCATGGCGGCTCGTCGGGCATCGGCACCACGGCGATCCAGCTCGCCAAGGCATTCGGCGCCACCGTCATCGCCACCGCCGGCTCCGACGAGAAATGCGCCGCCTGCCTCGAGCTCGGCGCCGACCACGCCATCAACTACCGCACCGAGGATTTCGTCACGGCGGGCAAGGCCATGACCGGCGGGCGCGGCACCGACCTGATCCTCGACATGGTCGGCGGCGACTATATCGACCGCAATTACGAACTGGCTGCCGATCAGGGCCGCATCGTCCAGATCGCCTTCCTCAACGGCCCCAAGGCCACGGTCAATTTCAGCCGTCTCATATTTAAGCGCCTGATCCATACCGGCTCGACCTTGCGCCCGCGTACCGTGCCCGAGAAGGCCGCCATCGCCGCGGAGCTGCACGCCAAGGTCTGGCCGCTGCTGGAGGCCGGGCGCTGCAAGCCACTGATCCACTCGACCTTCCCGCTGGTGCAGGCGGCGCAGGCCCATCGTCTGATGGAATCCAGCGCCCATATCGGCAAGATCGTACTGACGGTGTGAACAACCATCTTCTCTCGGCGAAGCAGAAGCCATCCAAGGCTTGACGGGCTGCGTCGCAACCGTGGCATCCGGCGGTCCGCCGGCAATCGTGAAACGCCCTTTCTCTCGAAGGGCCGCTCGTCTCTCCATCATTTCGAGGACGCGTCCGACCAGGCATCTGTCAGGCTGCCCCTAGCCTCGCAGATGGAGAGAACTCATGGTCTACGACATGGTACGGCTTCCCAATCTTGAGCGGTTAACGCCCAACCACGTGCCGGGAAAAGGCCTAAGGGAAAAAGTCGGCGGAGACTTCGCAAAGTTCATGGCGGGGCGTGAAACATGCGCATCCCAACTCTGCTACGCGATGAACAGAGGTGGCGCCCAGATTCAGGACGTGGAGAGGTATTCGAACCCCAAGATGATCAAGGGTGGTGTTCCGCGCACACTGCAAGGCGGCGATGGGTTCCTGTATATATTCTCGACCATCGACATGGTCGTTTACTTGACCGGAAGGCATGGATCGCCATCGGTTATCCCCGCCCATAAGGCCAATGAAAAACTGAACGGCGTAGAGGGTATCGTAGCCTACGGGTACAGGCACATCGACATCTGGGCCAAGTGGAAAAAATACGATCCCTATTTCGGGCCTAACTACTACAACTGCGCGAATGACCCGAGCGCCAGAAAGTGGGGGGTCTTCTTCTGGCCCTTGTTCAGAGCTTCATCCCAATAGCGGCAGCGGTGCATCACGCTGCTTTTCATGGACACTGGCCCCGCCCTCGCCTATAAGGCGCGCCATCCTGCTCATCGTCGATGATTTGGATGGCCGGCCGGGGAGGCCGGTCGGCGCATGAGAGCTATTGTCCGCGACCCTGCCTTTGAGAGCCCCTGCGAGCGGCGGCGCGAAGGCGAACAGGAGACCATCCCGTGTCACAAACCCCGCTGATGCCCAAGGCCACCGCGGTCTGGCTGGTCGAGAACACTTCGCTGACGTTCGAGCAGATCGCCGAGTTCTGCAAGCTGCACCCGCTGGAGGTGCGCGGCATCGCGGACGGTGAAGTCGCCGCCGGCATCAAGGGCCTAGACCCGATCACCTCCGGCCAGCTCACCCGCGAGGAGCTGGAGCGCGCCGCCAAGAACCCGAACCACCATCTCAAGCTCGCCGAGCGCAAGGTGAAGGTACCGGAGATCAAGCGCACCAAGGGTCCGCGCTACACCCCGGTCTCGAAGCGCCAGGACCGTCCGAACGCCATCCTCTGGCTGCTGCGCAACCATCCCGAACTCAAGGACGCGCAGATCATCCGCCTGATCGGCACGACCAAGTCCACCATCGCGCAGATCCGCGACCGCACCCACTGGAACGCCCAGTCGCTGACCCCGATCGACCCGGTCAGCCTCGGCCTGTGCTCGCAGATCGATCTCGATTTCGAAGTCGGCCGCGCCGCCAAGGACCGCCCGGCCGCGCTGGCCGAGGCCGGCTCGACCCTGCTCACGGTGGAAGAGGCGATCGCTCCGGAGCCCGCGCGCAGCGAGAGCCAGCCCTTCGCCGACATGAGCCGGCCGAAGCGCGAGGAGGAAGCCGCGATCGACGTCGATTCCGTCTTCGCCAAGCTGAAGCAGATGAAGCGTCCGGCCGACGAAGAAGACGACGAGTAAGAGCCCCTCGATACGGACGCTGCGGATGTCGAGCTTGGACGGCCTCGCCTTCACCTTCCTCGGCACCGGTGCTCCGCCCGTCAGCCTGCGCCGCGCCGGCCCCTCGCATCTCGTCGAGGCGGCCGGCCGCAAGCTGCTGATCGATTGCGGCTCGGGTGTCAGCCAGCGCCTCGTCGCGGCCGGCACGCGCGGCGCCGATATCGACGCCCTGATCGTCACGCACGAGCATTCCGACCATCTGGTCGATTTCTACCAGCTCGTGATCTCCTCCTGGCACCAGGGTCGCGCCAGGCCCTGGCGCGTCCTCGCCCCGGCGCCCGCACTCTCCAATCTCCGCGCGCAATATGCCGCCTTCGAGCGCGAACGCTCCCTGCGCATCGCCTTCGAGAAGCGGCCCGATGCGACCGGGTTGGAAGTCGTCTTCGAGGAATTGCGCGAAGGCCCGGTCTCGGGCCTCGGCGGTCTCTCGGTCGAAGCCTTCCTCGTCGATCACCGCCCGGTCGAGCCCGCTTTCGGCCTGGCCCTGTCGTATGGCGGTGCCCGCATCGTCTTTTCGGGCGACACCCGCCTTACCCCTTCGCTGGAGACGCAGGCCCTCGGATGCGACCTCCTGATCTGCGAGGTCTTCATCGCCAGCCAGATGCCCGTCGTCGCCGGCGTTCGCTCGGCCGCGACCGTCGCGGCAGTCGAGAGCTACCACATGACACCCGCTGTCGTGGCAGGCCTAGCCATGCGGACCCGAGCCCAGGCGCTGGCGCTGACCCATCTGGTGCCGCCCAATGCCGACACCGCCGCGCTCGCCCGCGAAGTCCGGGCTGCGGGCTATGCCGGCGCCTTGCTGATCGGCGAGGACCTGATGCGCCTCGACGTGCCGGAGCGCCTGCTGAGCTGGAACGGCGCGGCAATCGCGTACTAGCCTCTCCCGAACAGCCGGCCGCTACCCGATCCCCCTGCCCTTCAACGCCGTGCCGATCTCGCCGAGCACGGCAGTGTCCTCGATCGTCGCCGGCACGGCGTAATCCTCGCCATCGGCGATCTTCTTCATCGTCGCCCGCAGGATCTTCCCGGAGCGCGTCTTCGGCAACCGGGCGACCGTCAGTGCCAGCTTGAACGCCGCCACCGGCCCGATGCGCTCGCGCACCAGCGCGACCAGCTCCTTCTCGACCTGCTCGGGCGTGACCGTCGCGCCGGCCTTCAGCACCACGAAGCCGCAGGGCTGCTCACCCTTGAGCGCGTCGCGAATGCCGACGACCGCGCATTCCGCCACCGCCGGATGCGCCGCCAGAACCTCCTCCATGCCGCCGGTCGAAAGCCGGTGCCCGGCGACATTGATGATGTCGTCGGTGCGGCCCATGATGAAGACATAGCCGTCCGCATCGATGAACCCGGCATCCGAGGTATTGTAGAAGCCCGGATAGGTCGCGAGATACGCTTCCTTGAAACGCGCATCGTCGTTCCAGAGCGTCGGCAGCGCGCCGGGCGGCAAAGGCAGCTTCAGTACGATCGCGCCCATCTTGCCGGCCTCGACCGGCCGCCCGCCTTCGTCCAGGCACTGCACGTCCCAGCCCGGCAGCGGCACCGTCGGCGAACCGTGCTTCACCGGCAGGAGCCCGAGCCCCAGCGGATCGCCGACGATCGGCGAGCCGCTCTCGGTCTGCCACCAATGATCGATGACGGGCACCTTGAGCATCGCCTCCGCCCATTTCAGGGTCTCGGGATCAGCCCGCTCGCCGGCGAGGAACAGCGCCTTGAAGCGCGAGAGATCGTGCCCGGCGAGATAGTTGCCCTCCGGGTCCTCCTTGCGGATGGCGCGGAAGGCGGTCGGCGCCGTGAACAGCACCTTGGCGCCATGCTCGGCGATCACCCGCCAGAAGGCGCCGGGATCGGGCGTGCCGACCGGCTTGCCCTCGTAGAGCACGCTGGTCGCGCCCTGAATCAAGGGCGCATAGACGATATAGCCGTGACCGACGACCCAGCCGACATCGGAAGCGCAGAACATCACCTCACCCGGCCCGACATCGAAGAGCTGGTCCATCGTCGCCTTGAGCACGACCATGTGCCCGCCATTGTCGCGGACCACGCCCTTGGGCCGGCCGGTCGTGCCGGAGGTGTAGAGAATGTAGAGCGGATCGGTCGCCGCGACCTCGACGCATTCCGCCTTGCGCCCGGCCGCCTTGGCGGCGGCAACCAGCGTGCGCCAGTTCCTGTCGCGGGTCACATGCATGGAGGCGTCGGCCTGCGGCCGCTGCAGCACGACGCAGGCCTGCGGCTTGTGCCGGGCCATCTCGATCGCGCCGTCGAGCAAGGGCTTGTACTCGACCACGCGCGTCGGCTCGATGCCGCAGGTCGCGGTCAGGATCACCTTGGGCTCGGCATCGTCGATGCGCGTCGCCAGTTCCTTGGCCGCGAAACCGCCGAACACCACCGAATGTACGGCGCCGATCCGGGCGCAGGCCAGCATGGCGAAGGCCGCTTCCGGCACCATCGGCATGTAGATGATGACGCGGTCACCCTTGCCGACGCCGAGATCCTGCAGGACGGCGGCGAGCGTCGCCACCTCCTCCAGCATCTCAGCATAGGTATAGGTCGCCTTGGTCGCGGTGACCGGGCTGTCATAGATCAGCGCCGCCTGCTCGCCACGGCCGTCTCGCACATGCCGGTCGAGCGCGTTGAAGCAGGTGTTGCAGGTCGCATCCGGGAACCAGCGCCCATAGATGCCGGCGGCCGGATCGAAGGCCTTCTCGGGCGGCTTGATCCAGTCGATGGCCCGCGCGATGTCGAGCCAGTAGTCATCCGGATCAGCCCGCCAGCGGGCATAGGTCTCATGATAGCCTTCTGAGCGGGCGGGCGCCGCATGGGAGCCATTCATCGCAAGCGTTCCTCTGCGCCGGGTTTCAGCCTAAAGCCCCGTGGCGAGCCGGCAATGGCGGGGCTGGTTTTGCGCAGAATCCTGCGCTCTTCCCCACGCCCGGCGCAAGCGCTCTGCCTTAAGACTTTCGCCGACCCCGACCTGCATTTCCCGGCCCTGCGACGCAGTACCACATGCCCTTTGACCTGCTCTTCTTCGCCGCCATGGTGCCGGCCGTCGTCATGACCGGCCTCGCCAAGGGCGGCTTCTCCGGGCTCGGCCTGCTTTCCCTGCCCTTGATGGCGCTGGTGGTCTCGCCGGTGACGGCGGCTGCGATCATGCTGCCCCTCCTCATCGCACAGGATGTCGTCTCGGTCTGGTCCTATCGCCGCGATTTCGACCGCCGTAATCTCGCGACGCTGGCGCCCGGCGCCCTGCTTGGCATTCTCATGGGCTACCTTCTGGCCGCGAAGGTCTCGGACGCCGCCGTCGTGCTCGCGGTCGGGCTGATCTCGGTCGGCTTCGCCCTGCGCCGCATGCTGAGCGACGGCAGGAAGCCTGCAGTCGCCACGCAAGCGAACTGGAGCGGCGGCAGCCTCTGGGGTTTCGTCTGCGGCTTCACCAGCATGGTCGCCCATGCCGGCGGCCCGCCCTTCCAGATCTACGTCATGCCGCAGAGGCTGAAGCCCGCCGTCTTCGTCGGCACGGGCGCGGTTTTCTTCGCCGCGATGAATCTGGTGAAGCTCGTGCCCTATCTCGCGCTCGGCCAGCTCAACGGCCAGAACCTGCTCGCCTCCGCAGCGCTGCTCCCCTTTGCGGTCGCGGCGACCTTCGCCGGGGTCTGGCTGATCCGGCGCGTGCCCGCGGAGCGCTTTTACGGCATCGTCTACTGGCTCCTGCTGCTGGTGGGCACGAAGCTCGTCTATGACGGTGCGCGCGAGCTGCATCTTCTCGGCTGAGCCCCGCCCGCGCGATTGCGCCGCATCGGAAAAAGGGATGGATTACCTGGGAGCGCGCCAGCCGCTAAGGCTTTCGGCGCTTGCGAGGAAGGCTCCCGATGACCCGTTCGGCCTATGACACCGATCTCGACCGCAATCCGGCGAACTACCAGCCGCTGACGCCGCTCGCCTTCCTCGAGCGGGCCGCCTCGGTCTTTCCCGACCGTACCGCGATCATCCACGGGCCGCTGCGCCGCTCCTATGCCGCGTTCTATGCCCGCTCCCGCCGCCTCGCTTCGGCGCTGACGAAGCACGGCATCGGCAAGAACGACACGGTGGCCGCGATGCTGCCGAACACGCCGGCCATGCTCGAATGTCATTACGGTGTGCCGATGGCCGGCGCCGTGCTGAACACGCTGAACACGCGGCTCGACGCGGCGATCATCGCCTTCTCGCTCGATCATGGCGGCGCGAAGGTGCTGATCACCGACCGCGAGTTCTCCAAGACGATCAGGGAGGCGCTGGCGCTCTGCAAGACGAAGCCCATCGTCATCGACTATGACGACCCCGTCTATGACGGCCCCGGCGAACGATTGGGCCAGATCGAGTACGAGGCTTTCGTCGCATCGGGCGATCCGGATTTCGACTGGCTGATGCCCACCGACGAATGGGACGCCATCGCGCTGAACTACACCTCCGGCACCACCGGCGATCCCAAGGGCGTCGTCTACCACCATCGCGGCGCCAATCTGCTGGCGACCTCCAACGTCATCACCGGCAATATGGGCCGGCATCCGGTCTATCTCTGGACGCTGCCGATGTTCCACTGCAACGGCTGGTGCTTCCCCTGGACGATCTCGATCGTTGCCGGCACCCATGTCTGCCTGCGCCAGGTCCGCGCCAAGGCGATGTATGACGCGCTGGCCGACCATGGCGTCACCCATCTCTGCGGTGCGCCGATCGTGATGTCGGCGCTGCTCAACGCCACGCCCGGGGAGCGCCGCGATTTCCCGCAGAAAGTGTCCTTCTTCACAGCGGCGGCCCCACCGCCCGAGGCCGTGCTCGCCGGCATGAAGCAGGCCGGGTTCGAGGTGACGCATCTCTATGGCCTGACCGAGTGCTACGGGCCCTCCGTCGTCAACGACTGGAACGACGACTGGAACGCCCTCTCTCCGGCCGAGCAGGCGGCCAAGAAGGCCCGCCAGGGGGTGCGCTACCCGGCGCTCGAAGGCCTCGACGTGCTCGATCCCGAGACGATGCAGCCCGTCCCGCGCGACGGCCAGACGCTCGGCGAGGTGATGATGCGCGGCAATGTCGTGATGAAGGGTTATCTCGGCAATCGGAAATCGACCGAGACTGCATTTGCCGGCGGCTGGTTCCATACCGGCGATCTCGGCGTGCGCTATCCCGACGGCTATATCCAGCTCAAGGACCGCTCGAAGGACATCATCATCTCCGGCGGCGAGAACATCTCGTCCATCGAGGTCGAGGACGCGCTCTACAAACACCCGGCCGTGCAGGCCGCCGCCGTGGTCGCCCGCCCCGACGATAAATGGGGCGAGACCCCTTGCGCCTTCATCGAACTGAGGCCCGGCAAGACCGCGACCGAGGCCGAGATCATCGCCTGGTGCCGCGATCATCTCGCATCGTTCAAATGCCCGCGCACGATCGTCTTCGCCGAGGTACCGAAGACGTCGACCGGCAAGATCCAGAAATTCCGGCTGCGCGAGATGGCGCGAGCACTTTAGGTTCAGCTGGCCCGGCCGCAGCGCCCCGCAGTGGTCATGCTCGCCCGTGTGGCGAGCATCCGCGTCTTCAACAAGACCTTCGGCCGGCGGAAGACATGAAAGGTCGGGACAAGCCCGGCCATGACCTGGAGGGCCGCGTCCTCATGCCCCGGCGCGATCGATCCGTCCGTTCGGCGTGAAGCGGTCGACGGCCTCCGGCAGCACCTGCGACAGCCGGTCCAGCAAATCTTCCCGCGACAGCCCCGTCCGGCGCGTGATCGCATCGATGACCTGCGGCCCGAGCGCCTGCTCGAGATCGTTGGGCGCCACGTCCCGGTTCGGGCCTTGCTGCACCCAGGAATCGACCTTGTCGCCCTGCCCGGCCTGCCTGAACCGGTCGGAGAGCTCGCCGAGCCCGCCATTCAGCACGCCACCGATGCCGCCGGCCCCGAGCAATCCGCCGAGACTTCCAAGGAGCCCGCCGTCATCGCCTTGCGGCGCAGACCCGGCCTGACCCGGCTGCGGCGCTGCGACCTGTCCCGGTTCGGGCTGGCCGCGCCCGCCAAGCCATTCCGCGATCTTGTCGCGGTTCTGGTAGCCCGCGACGGCGAGGAGCCCGAGAAGGGCGGTCAGGGACGGGAAACCACTGCTGCTGTTGTCATCGCTCATGGCAATCGCTCCATGTCGGAAAGGAAGGTTGTCTTCAGACCGCGCGGCTGCGGCCACTGATCGCGGCCCAGACCGCGAGCACGATGATGGCGCCGACAATGGCTCCGATCAGTCCGGCACCTTCACCCGGCGCATACCAGCCCAGCGACTGCCCGAGCCAGGTCGCGACGAAGGCGCCGATGATGCCGAGGATGGTCGTGAGAATGAACCCGGCCGGCTCGTTCGAACCCGGCATGATGAACTTGGCGATGACGCCGGCGACAAATCCGATGATGATGGTCCAGACGATGCCCATGGCAGCCTCCCCTCGCGATGCGTGCCGCGATCAACCGGTCATCGCGGCAGAAGTTCCCGGCGATCTGCACTGCCCCACGGGACGAGCCTGTCTGCGCCTGGCATCAACGAAAAACCGGCCCTTTCGGGCCGGTTCATCCACATCGTCATCGCATTCGACGGGCCACTCGGCCCGTCGGCTCAATGCAAGGTTCGCTCCGGAATGGTCATCCGTACGCGTTCGATCTCATCCTTCAGTTGCAATTTCTTCCGCTTCAGCTCCGCGAGGCTGAGGTCACTCGAAGACGGGCTCGCCACTGCCTGGGCGATGGCGTCCTCGAGTTGACGGTGCTTGCGCTCGAGTTCCGCAAGACGGGTCTGCAACGACATCTGGATCCTCCTGATGAGCGGTTGACGTCCCAATCTGGCATAGAGCCGGCTTCACGTCTTCCCTGTGCCGTCACACGGCATTCATGAGATTCTGTGATCGTCACCGGTCCGTTTCCGGAAAGCCGTGAATAGATGGCTTCCCTGTGCCTGCGCCGCCTCGCCCGCACTTGCGGGACGCCGGGCGGCACGCGCATAGTCGCCCCCGATCAAGGCGATGATGAGATGCCCATGGGATTCGAGCTCAGCCCGGAAGAGGTCGAGACCTTCACCTCGGAACTCGCGCGGCTGCGCGAGGAGCACCGTGATCTCGACAGTGCCATCGACGCGCTGGAGCGCGTGGGTTCGATCAATCAGGTCCAGGTCCAGCGCCTGAAGAAGCGCAAGCTCTACCTCAAGGACCGGATCTCCCAGATCGAGGATGCACTGACACCGGACATCATCGCCTGACGCAGGCGCATTTGCCCTGGAATCCTCATCCTGACGAGCCGTGCAGCGGCGTCTCGAAGGATGCTTCAGACGCTCCCGAGCAGCCTGGAATATCGTTCGGGACGCGAACCTGCGGCCCGCTCCTCGGGATGGGGGCTCGAAAACCGGATGCGATTGCCCTGGCCGGCGCCGATTCGCCCTTGCTTCCGCGGCATCGACCGGTCTAGATCGCGCGCTTCCGGAGCCGAGCCCGAGCGCATTCCATGGCAGCCAGCAGCCCCCCCGTCGCGATCATCATGGGCAGTCAGTCCGACTGGGCGACGATGCGTCATGCCGCCGAGGCACTCGACGCGCTCGCCGTCCCCTATGATGCCCGCATCGTTTCCGCCCATCGCACCCCGGAGCGGCTCTTCGACTTCGCCAGGGGGGCGAAGGCCGAAGGCTTCAAGGTGGTCATCGCGGGTGCCGGTGGCGCGGCGCATCTGCCGGGCATGGCGGCCTCGCTCACGCCGCTGCCTGTCTTCGGCGTCCCCGTCGAATCCAAGGCGCTGTCCGGACAGGACAGCCTGCTCTCGATCGTCCAGATGCCGGCCGGCATCCCGGTCGGCACGCTCGCCATCGGCCGGGCCGGCGCCGTCAACGCCGCCCTCCTCGCCGCCGCCGTGCTCGCCCTCTCCGATCCCGCCCTGGCCGAACGCCTCGACGCCTATCGCGCCCGCCAGAGCGCCGGCATCGCCGAGCGTCCCAACCGGGACGACGTATGAACCCGCCCGTCCCCACCGGCCTCGCGCCCGGCGCCATGCTTGGCATCCTCGGCGGCGGCCAGCTCGCCCGCATGATGGCCCTCGCAGCTGCCGATCTCGGCATCCGTTGCCACATCTTCGCACCCGAGGCCGACAGCCCCGCCTTCGACGTCGCGGCGCGCCACACCGTCGCGGAATACGAGGATGAGGAGGCACTCGCCCGTTTCGCCGGCGCCGTCGATGTCGTGACCTACGAATTCGAAAACGTCCCGGCCGCAACCGCGGCCTTCCTCGCCGCGCGCGTGCCGCTTCATCCCGGCGCCCGCGCTCTGGCGGTGACGCAGGACCGGCTCAGCGAGAAGCGCTTCGTCTCCGGGCTCGGCCTCGCCGTCGCGCCCTTCCGCGCCGTCGATACCCTGGCCGACCTTGAAACGGCCGCCACCGAACTCGGCCGCCCCTCGGTCCTGAAGACCCGTCGCTTCGGCTATGACGGCAAGGGCCAGGTCAAGATCGCGCCGGGCAGCGACCTCGCCGAGGCCCACGAGGCGATCGGCCGCTTTCCCGCGATCCTCGAGGGCTTCGTCTCCTTCGTGCGCGAAGTCTCGGTCATCGCAGCGCGCGGGCTCGACGGCTCCTTCGCCGCCTTCGATGTCTGCGAGAACGAGCATCGCGACCACATCCTGGCCTACACCCGCGTGCCGGCCAGCCTCTCGGAAGGCGCCTCGCTGCAGGCGATCGACGCGGCCCGCCGCATCGGCGAGGCGCTCGGTTATATCGGCGTCTTCGCCGTGGAGCTGTTCGTGCTGGAGGCCGAGGGCGACCTCGCCGAGCGCGTGGTCGTCAACGAGATCGCCCCGCGCGTCCATAATTCCGGACATTGGACCAGCGAGGGCGCTGACACCTCACAGTTCCATCAGCATGTCCGCGCCGTCTGCGGCTTCCCGCTCGGCTCCACCGCCCGGCGCGGCCGCGTCGAGATGGAGAATCTGATCGGCGCGAGTGCATTGCGCTGGCGCGAATTGCTGGCCGAGCCCGGCGCGCACCTCCATCTCTACGGCAAGCGCGACGCCCGTCCGGGCCGCAAGATGGGCCATGTCACCCGCGTCACGGACGAGCGGACCTGACCGCTCGTCCGACATCCATTACCCAACTGCATGCGGCCCCGCATTTTCAAGGGATCGCAGCGTGGACAGCCGAAATGAATTCTGCTATCGGCACCCATCTTCGCGCGGTGGGCTTTGCTTACCGCCGGCCTCCAATTCCTGGATCAACCCGCTAAGGACGGACGTTTCACGTGCAGGTTCTCGTTCGCGACAACAATGTCGATCAGGCGCTCCGCGCCCTCAAGAAGAAGATGCAGCGCGAGGGCATCTTCCGTGAGATGAAGCTTCGTGGTCATTACGAGAAGCCTTCCGAGAAGCGCGCTCGCGAGTCGGCTGAGGCCGTCCGCCGCGCCCGCAAGCTCCAGCGCAAGAAGCTCCAGCGCGAAGGCCTCCTGCCCGCGCCGGTGAAGCCCAAGCGCCCCTGAGATCCTCTTGGCGATCCCCGTGGGATCGTCATGGCAGGGCCTATAGCGAATCGCGCCTGGAGCCATCTCCGGGCGCGTTGCCATTTCGGCGGCGTTAACCAAGTTTTGGCGGGTTTAGGGCGTTTTCTCCGATCGGGCGCTGTCGGCTGGGAGCGCGATCACGCCGCGGCGGCCGAGAGGTCGATTATCTCCGGGAACCGGGGGCATCGCGGCAGGCGAAGCACCGAACCGATGAGGCAGAGCATGATCCGAGGCAGTAACTGGTTGGCCGCAGCCGGCATGGCGATGGCGCTCGCGGGTTGCGACACCGTTTCCAATCTCGGCTCGCAGCCGGCCGTTGCCGAGCTCGACACGCGCGACAGCGCCGATGCCAGCGTCAATATCGGCTCGCTGAGCGACGTCATCTCGCGCAATCCGAACGATCCCGGCGCCTACAACACCCGCGGAGCGGCCTATGCCCGCGTCGGCCGCTTCTCGGATGCGATCGGGGATTTCACCAAGGCGGTCCAGCTCGATCCGAACCTCGCCTCCGCCTACACGAATCGCGGTCTCGCGCTGCGCCAGAGCGGCCGTGCCGATTCGGCGCTCGCCGATTTCAACCGCGCCACCACGGCCAACCCGAACTATGCGCCGGCCTATATCGCCCGCGCCAACCTGCTGCGCCAGCAGGGCAACAGCCAGCAGGCGCTGGCCGACCTCAATACCGCGATCCGGCTCAACCCCGAATCGGCGGAAGCCTTCCATGCCCGCGGCCTCGTCTACCAGAAGGAAGGCCAGCACCAGCATGCCGTCACCGATTTCGACTCGGTGATCGACCGCAACCCCTACACCGCCCCGCCCTATATCGCGCGCGGCCAGAGCCTGAATGCGCTCGGCAAATACGATTCGGCGCAGGAAGATTTCACCGCAGCTCTCAATGTCGACAACCGCAATGCCGATGCCTGGGCCGGTCGCGGCTTCGCCTTCGAGAAGCTGGGCAAGAAGGCGGAAGCCTCCGAAGCCTATCAGCGCGCGCTCTCGATCGACGGGAACAACGCCCAGGCCCGCGCCGGCTCCTCGCGCCTCGGCGGCGGCGGCTTCTTCCGGAGCTGACCAGGCACCGGGAGCACCTGTCAGGGCCGCGAAGCGGCGCCCTCCCCGATCGTCCGGCTCTCCGCCGCGGCGATGCCACCTTCGGCTGCATCGGCCAGAAAGCGCGTGATCTCGCCGACCGATCCGTAGCGCGGCAGGTCGGAATGCCGTCCTGCCGGAAAGCGCAGAAAGCGCTTGGGTGCATTCGCGAGCTCATAGAGCTGCCTGCCCTGCGCGAAGGGGATGACTTCATCGAGCTCGCCATGCAGGACGAGCAGCGGTGCCCGAAGCCGGCCGATCACCTCGTCGGAACGGAACTGGTCCTTCATCACCAGGGCGAGCGGCAGATAGGGATAGAGCCCCTGTGCCACCGCCAGGGCCGAGCGATAAGGCGCTTCCAGAACCACGGCCTGGAACGGCACCTCCGCTGCCAGCTTGAGCACGACGCCGGTACCCAGCGACTCGCCATACCCCACCAGCCTGCCTGCCCCGAAACGTGCCGCAGCCGCGCCATAGGCCGCCCGCGCATCCTGCAGCAGCCCCTCCTCGCTCGGCGCGCCCGTGGAGCCGCCATAGCCGCGATAGCTGACGGCGAAGATCCCCAGGCCGTCCCTGGCCAGCCCCCGGAAACGCTCGATCCGCCCGGTCGCCCCGAGATTGCCGGCATTGCCGTGGAAATAGAGCACCACGGGCTTGCCGGCGCGTGGCGGCACGACCCAGGCGACCAGCCGCTCGCCATCGGCCGTGGTCACGCTGGCCTCCTCGGCAGCGGCCAGACCGGCTGATGCAATCTCGGCTCTTGCGGGATCGCGTGGAAAGACGAGTTCACGCTGGCGGATATAGAGCGTGCCGAGCATCGCCAGATAGACCGCCAGGCCCAGCAGCAGCAGTTTCAGCAGACGCGGGCTCATCGCGCGGCACGGGTTCCGAAAACGAAAGGGCCGGCGATCAAGCCGGCCCTTTGCAGCAATCCGATGACGGCGCGGTGGCCGTTCAGTGAGCCATCGCCTTGACGATTTCGTCGGTGACCTTCTTGGCGTCGCCGAAGAGCATCATGGTATTGGGGCGGAAGAACAGCTCGTTCTCGACACCGGCATAGCCTGCCGCCATGCCGCGCTTGATGAAGAGCACGGTCTTGGCCTTCTCGACGTCGAGGATCGGCATGCCATAGATCGGCGAGGACTTGTCGGTCTTGGCGGCCGGGTTGGTGACGTCGTTGGCGCCGATGACGAAGGCGACGTCGGCCTGGCCGAATTCCGAGTTGATGTCCTCGAGCTCGAAGACCTCGTCATAGGGCACGTTAGCCTCGGCCAGCAGCACGTTCATATGGCCGGGCATGCGGCCCGCGACCGGATGGATGGCGTATTTGACCTCGACGCCTTCCTTCTTGAGCAGATCGGCCATCTCGCGCAGCGTGTGCTGCGCCTGTGCCACCGCCATGCCGTAGCCCGGCACGATGATGACCTTGCCGGCATTCTTCATGATGTAGGCGGCATCGTCCGGCGAACCCTGCTTGACCGGGCGCGCCTCGACCGCGCCCCCCGCGCCGGCTGCGGCGTCATCGCCGCCGAAGCCGCCGAGGATGACCGAGACGAAGCTCCGGTTCATCGCCTTGCACATGATGTAGGACAGGATCGCGCCCGACGACCCCACCAGCGCGCCGGTGATGATCAGCGCCATGTTGCCGAGCGTGAAGCCGATGCCGGCGGCAGCCCAGCCGGAATAGGAGTTCAGCATCGAGACGACGACGGGCATGTCGGCGCCGCCGATGGGGATGATCAGCAGGACGCCGAGCACCAGCGAGACAGCGACGATCAGCCAGAAGACGGTATGGCTCTCGCTCTTGATGAACACCGCGAGCAACACCACAAGCGCGATGCCGAGCCCGATATTGATGCCATGGCGCTGCGGCAGCATGATCGGCTTGCCGCTCATCCGCCCGTCGAGCTTGAGAAAGGCGATGATCGAGCCGGTGAAGGTGACCGCGCCGATGGCGACGCCGAGTGCCATCTCGAACAGGCTGGCGCCCTTGATGGAGCCGACGCGGCCGATGCTGAAGGCCTCGGGGGCATAGAGCGCGGCAGCCGCCACCAGCACCGCGGCGAGGCCGACCAGCGAGTGGAAGAAGGCGACGAGCTGCGGCATCTGCGTCATCTGCACGCGCTTGGCCATCACGGCGCCGATGCCACCGCCGATCACGATGCCGAGAAGCACGAGCAGCCAGCCCGAGAAGCCCGACGGCGGATAGAACACGACGGTCGTGACGATGGCGATCGCCATGCCGATCATGCCGTAACGGTTGCCCTGTCGCGAGGTCGTGGGATGCGACAGGCCGCGCAGGGCCATGATGAAGAGAACGCCGGAGACGATGTAGAGCAGGGCTGAGAGATTCGCGGCCATGGCGATCAGCCCTTCTTCTTGTACATCGCGAGCATCCGCTCGGTGACGAGGAAGCCCCCGAAAATATTCACCGAGGCGAGGATCAGTGCGAGGAAACCGAAGACCTTGGCCCAGATCGGCCCGTCACCGAGCGCGGGCAGCGCCTCGACACCGACCGCCAGCAGCGCACCGACGACGATGACGGAGGAGATCGCGTTGGTGACCGACATCAGCGGCGTGTGCAGCGCCGGTGTGACCGACCAGACGACGTAATAGCCGACAAAGACGGCGAGTACGAAGATGGCGAGGCGGTAGACCGTCGGGTCGACGCCGCCGGTCGCGATGCTGGCCGCGGCCGCGGCCTGGTCGGCATAGCGCTCGGCGAGTTCCGCCGCCTGTCTGGCCAGCGTCGCCGCGTTGCGGGCCTGTTCGAGAGCCTGCTCGGTGGAGGGAGTTGCCATGGTCGGAATTCCTTACGCTCAGGCCTTCGGCGCGAAATTCGGATGGATGACGGCACCGTCCTTCGTCAGGGCGGTCGCCTTGACCAGTTCGTCGTCCCAGTTCACCGCCAGCTTCTTCTCGGCCTTGTCGATCAGCGTCTCGACGAAGGCGAAGAGGTTCTTGGCGTAGAGCGAGGAAGAGGTCGCCGCGAGACGGCCGGGCACGTTGAGATGGCCGACGATCTTGACTCCGTTATCGGTCGTCACGACCTCGCCCGCCTTGGCGAGCTCGCAATTGCCGCCGCGCTCGACCGCGAGGTCGACGATCACGGAACCCGGCTTCATGCTCTCGACCATCGCCGCCGAGATCAGCTTCGGCGCCGGGCGGCCCGGGATCAGCGCGGTGGTGATGACGATGTCCTGCTTGGCGATATGGCTGGCGGTCAATTCCGCCTGCTTCGCCTGGTATTCCTTGGACATCTCCTTGGCGTAGCCGCCGGCGGTCTGCGCCTGCTTGAACTCCTCGTCCTCGACGGCGAGGAACTTGGCGCCGAGCGATTCGACCTGCTCCTTGGTGGCGGGGCGCACGTCGGTCGCGGTCACGATGGCGCCGAGACGGCGCGCGGTCGCGATCGCCTGCAGCCCGGCGACACCGACGCCCATGATGAAGATGCGCGCGGCCGGAACGGTTCCCGCCGCCGTCATCATCATCGGCAGCGCCCTGCCGTATTCGGCGGCGCCGTCGATCACGGCGCGATAGCCGGCGAGATTGGCCTGCGAGGACAGCACGTCCATCACCTGCGCGCGGGTGATGCGCGGCATGAACTCCATGGCGAAGGCGGCGACATTCGCCTTGGCCAGGGCCTCGACCTGCGGTTCGTTGCCGTAAGGGTCCATCGTCGCGACGACGAGCGCACCGGCCGGCAGGCCGGCGATCTCGCCCTCGGACGGACGGCGCACCTTCAACACGATGGCAGCGCCCTTGAGCGCCTCCTTGGCCGTCTTGGCGATCGTCGCCCCTGCCGCCTCGTACTCCGCATCGAGGATGCCGGAGGCTTTGCCCGCCCCCGCCTCGACCACGACCTCGGCACCGAGGCCCTTGAACTTGCGGACGGTCTCCGGCGTCGCTGCGACGCGGGTTTCCGCCCCTTGCGTTTCGGCTGGGACAGCAATGCGCATGGCGGGGGCAGGCCTTTCCGGCGTTATGGGGAGACGGTCAGAGCAGGAGCAGCGCGAGCAGCATCAGCACCAGCGAGACGAGGGGCGCGCGCCAGGAGATCGACGGGGCGGCAATGCCGACGCCGGTGCCGATCACCGCAAGCAGCGTGCCGATCAGCGCCGTGCCCCAGGCATGCTTGGTGCCGCCGACGGCGAGCGCCGCGACGATGGCGAGCGAGGCGACGGTCGCGACCTCGGCGAAATGCACGAAGCCGGTATAGGTCCGCTCATGCTCGGGATAGTCCATCGCGGGGGTGTCGGCGTGATGGGCGTGGTCGGCCATGGTCTCGATCCTGAAAAAGACACAGTCTCCCTAAGCCTGTAGCGCACCCGCGAAGCACGGGCAACGCCGTGCGCCCGGCAGGCCGCCCCATGTTTCGGATAACCCGGATGGGTGAAGACCCGGCGCAGGGGCCCGGTCATCTGCCCGGATCGGCCACGGCCTTTCCCAGCTTCACCTCGAGAGAATCATGATCGCTTTCATTCGCCTGTCCCTGTCGGCATTCGCGCTTATCGGCGCAGCCACTGTTGCAGACCGCGCCGCCGCGCAAACCGCCGATCGCAACGGCTGCTACACGCCCCCGCGTCAATGCGTCCGGGGTGAGGTTCTCTGGCTCGAGGGCGGCAGGCTGCTGACGGCGCGGATGACCAACAACTGCCCGGGGCGCATCTACATCAAGTTCTGCAATCTGCGCCGGAACGGCACGCAGGATTGCGGCGCCGACGGGCTGGCGCCCGGCCGGACCAAAGCCTGGAGCACATACAACGCCGTCCGGCCGGCGCGATCGGGCTACCGCTATACCGGCTCCCTCCGGGGCGGCAGCGACTGGGTCTGCGCCGGCAGGGTACCGGGCTGGAACAACGACCTGCGGCTTTGACCTGGCGTCCGACAGGGAGGGCTCGCCGATGACAGGCATCATTCGCATACTGGTGATGGCCTGCGGCCTAGCCGCCTGCGCGCTGCCGGCACAGGCGGAGGAAACGGTTTTCGGGATTCTTCTGGGCGATCCGAACCTGTCCCTGACGATGCCGGATCGGCGCCGGAACCGCGCGTTGATGTCCCATTGGACCCCGTCGATACGCGACCATGTCCGCTTCGTACGGGTCAGCGAGCCGCTGCCACCCCTGAAGTACTATATGGGACGCCGCGCCGTGAAAATGGGAAAGGTCTGCTATCTCATGGCCTTCTCGGATCCGTTCCCTGCCGAGCAGTCGGCGAAGCTACTGAAGCCAATCCTCCTGTCCGTGACCAATCATTTCGAGGAAATCCATGGACGTTACCGCAACAGAATCGAAGAGCCCGGTAGTGCGAGGCTGCGGCTGCGCGACTGGGATGCCATCGTCTCGCGGATCGAGGAGGAGGGCGCACGCTATCAGGTGATAGCGCAGTGGCCGACAGATCCTTCCAACGATGCGAAGTTGAACGACGGAATCAAATGGCTGGGTATCGGGATCTACGTCGATCCCGACCGCAGGCTCCGCGCGGGCGTGGAAGCGCTCGTCGGCGATCCCGACCGCTGCAACTACTGGGACGACGGCGAAAAGTGACCGGCTGAGGCAGGAAATATGACGCCGATCGTCCGCCTGCGGTACTGTCGGCCCGTCACGCTATGGAAAGTCCAGCTTTCGCCAGCGCCTCAGCCTGCCGCCTGGCGACATGCTCCACCGAAAACCCTTCGATCTCCACCTCGAACAGCCGGTGGAAGTTCAGTTCGGCGTCGAGATGGAGGAAGACGCCACCGAGCCCGATCGCGGCGCGGTCCATGAAGACGAACTCGCGCGGCACGGTCACCGGCCCGCGCGCCTTCAGCGCCTGATGCACCTGGAAAGCCTGCTTGCGGCCGTACTCGGCCGGGCTGACATCCTCGGCGATGCGCCTCACCCGGTCTTCCAGCAGCGGCCCGTAGATGAATCGCGCCCAGATGTTCAGGGTGTCGACGAGGTCCTTGGTCAGGTCCTTGAAGCCCCAGGTCTCATAGGCATGCACGACGCGTGCCGCGTCGCCGTCGCGCAGGCCTTTGTAGAGATCGACGACGCCGCCGACGAAGCTCTCCGGGAAGATGCGGATGCAGCCATAGTCGAGCAGGTTGATGCCCTGTGGCTCGCCGCCTTCCGAGAACACCGTGTAGTTCCCGAGATGCGGATCGCCATGGATGACGCCGTGATGGCTGAACGGGCGCCACCACGCCTTGAACATCGCGGTCGAGATCCGGTCGCGCACTGCCTGCCCGTCCTGCTTGTGCGAGAGGATCGGGCTGCCGTCGAGCCAATGCATCGTCAGGAGCCGCCGTGTCGACAGTGCCGGCTCCAGAGCCGGCACGCGCACCTCCGGCGTATCCGACAGGATCGCCTGATAGAGCGCCGCATGCTTCGCTTCGCGGCGATAGTCGAGCTCCTCGCGGACGCGGGCACCGATCTCCTTGGCGATCTCGGTGGTGTCGATCACCGCGCCCATGCGCCGATGCAGTGAGAACAGCACCTCGAGCTGCGCGATATCGGCTTCGACGGCCGATTCCATGTCGGGATATTGCAGCTTGCAGGCGAGCGCCGCGCCATCCAGCGCCGTGGCGCGATGGACCTGCCCCAATGAGGCCGCCGCCGCCGGCTTCAGGTCGAACTCGCCGAAGCGCTCGCGCCAGTTTGCGCCGAGCTCGACCATCATCCGGCGCTTGACGAAGGCCGCACCCATCGGCGGCGCCTGCGACTGCAGCTTCTGCAACTCGGCGGCGTATTCCGGCGGCACGACATCGGGAATGGTGGCGACGAGCTGCGCCACCTTCATGATCGGGCCCTTCAGCCCGCCCAGCGCCTTGGCCAGGGCCTCGGCATTGGTGGCGTCGCGCCCCTCGACGCCGAAGAGCCTTGCACCCGCGATCCGCGCCGCGACCCCACCGACATTGGCGCCGACGCGGGCATAGCGTGCCGCGCGGGCGGAGAATCGGTTGGCTTCGGCGTCGCGTTCGGACATGCGGATAGTGCTTTCGCTGTTCCTGCCCACCTCATGTAGGCGCGGACTACGCCATCGCCAATGCGACAAGCCGTGCTAGGCGCCCTGTCCCGCCAGCAGGCAGATATGCCGCGCGACCTCATAGGAGGTCTCGAAGGCCGACAGCGGCAGGAACTCGAAGCGCGAGTGGAAATTATGCGCGCCGGTGAAGAAATTCGGCGTCGGCAGCCCGCGCGCCGAGAGCGCCGCCCCGTCCGTACCGCCCCGCATCGGAATCCGCTTCGGCGCGATCTGCAGTTCGGACAGCGCCGCCATCAGCAGCTCGACCGAGCGCCGATCATCCCCCAGGCTGTCGGCGATGTTGCCGTAGACATCGCTCACGTCCGAAGTGACGCGCCCGGTCGGATAGCGCTTGGCGATCTCCGTCGCGACCTCGCCGATCCGGCGCTTGCGGGCTTCGAAGGACGCCCTGTCGAAATCGCGGATATTGGCCCGCAGCACCGCCTCGGCCGAGTTGGCGACGATCTCGACGAACCAGGTATAGCCCTCGCGGCCAGCCGTATTCTCCGGCGTCTGCGCCCGGTCAAAGGCGGCCATGTAATCCTGCGCCATCAGGATCGGGTTCACCAGCACGCCCTTCGCCGACATCGGATGGGCGGTTACGCCGGTGAAGACGATCTCGGCCATGGCGGCGTTGAAATTCTCCCAGACGACCTCGCCGATCTCGCAGCTATCGATCGTGTAGGCGAAATCGCAGGGGAACCGGGCGAGGTCGAGCGCCTTGGCACCGCGCAAGCCGATCTCCTCGTCCGGCACGAAAGCGACGAGGATGTCGCCATGCTCATCCTCGGGACGAAGCTCCGCCAGCAGCGTCATTACGATCGCGACCGCCGCCTTGTTGTCGGCGCCGAGGACGCTGGTGCCGTCGCTGAAGACGATCTCGCTGCCCTTGTAGGGGGCGATCTCGGGATGCTCGGCGACGCGCAGCCAGATGTCCTTCTCCGCATTGAGGCAGAGATCCTCGCCCTCGAAGCGCAGCACCTGCGGCTTGATCACCGGCGACAGGCCGACATCGACGGTATCGACATGAGCGATGAAGCCGATGCGCGGCGCACCGGGCTTCGTGCCGCGCTTCAGCGCCGTCACCGTGGCGTGGTCGTCGATGACGACGTTCTCCAGCCCGAGCGCGCGCAGCTCGCCGGCGAGCAGTTCCGCCAGAACCTGCTGGCCCGGCGTGCTCGGCAGGCTCGTCGCCTTCATGTCGCTCTGGCTCTCGATCGCGACATAGCGCAGGAACCGTTCGAGCAATTTATCGCGCAAGCTCACTATGCCTCTCCCTTGGCCTGTCGCGACAACCAGTCCCGCACCTCGGCCGCGCTCGCGGGTCTTCCGCCCGCAGCCTCGACCAGTCGGACGGTGTCCGCGATCAATTCACGATTCGTCTTCTCGCAGCCGAACGGCGCATCCTCCAGCCCGCCGCGGACATGGACGCCCCGCGCCACGGCCGGGCCGATGAGGTCGCGGAGATCGACGCCGAGCCCGGCGATCATCACCGGTGCCTCCGGCGCATCCTCGGCCAGCAGCCTAAGATGCGCCTCCAGCGCCCATTCGCGCGGCGGAAAGCCCCAGGCGAAAGCGTCGGAGAACATCAAACGGTAGATCGGCATCGGCATGCCCGGATAGGCCTTGGCCAAGGCCGCGCCGAGTCGGGTGAAGCCGGGCTCGTAGATCGCATAGCTCGGATGGACCTTGTGGCGCTGCGCCACCTCCATCCCCTCGCGGATATGCTCGCCGGGGTTCTGGTAGATGAAGCCGGCCTCGCCTTCGGGGATACCCGCGAAGGTCGTCCAGTTGCAGGAACCGGGATCGAGCACGCCCCATTCGGCCAGGCCGCGCTTCGCCAGCTCCTCGAGATGGGTGTAGCGACCGGAGCCGATCATGTCGTCGGCATAGCCCGAGCCGAGGATCGGGATCGTCGGATAGACGATGGCGTCGACCTTGGCCCGGATGCCTTCGATCGCCTGCGCATAAAGCTGCCAGTCGTCCCGCTGGCGGCCGGTGGCCATGTCGTAGACA
This sequence comes from Allobosea sp., assembly GCF_017308015.1. Taxonomy (GTDB): domain Bacteria; phylum Pseudomonadota; class Alphaproteobacteria; order Rhizobiales; family Beijerinckiaceae; genus Allobosea. The sequence goes on along the minus strand of NZ_JAFKFW010000010.1, from coordinate 55,006 downwards.
TGCAGATGCACGATGGCCGCGCCCGCCTCGACGGCAGCGATGCCGTCGGCAACGATATCGGGAATGCTGATCGGAATGCCCGGCTGGCGCTCCTTGCCCCAGGGGCCGTTGATGGCGGCCTCGACCCAGATCGGCTTGGTCACCGGCATTTCCTTCCGTCCCGCAATTTTGCGCAAACCGTAAGCTGTGTCGCTCGGGCTTGTCAGCCCACAGGTCGGCTGGGCAGGATCGGCGCAAACGCATGCGAAGATCGGAGCCGATCATGCTCGAACGCCGCGCAACCTATCGCGAGACGCTGGACGCCTTCGCCTGGCGCATTCCGGAGCGCTTCAACATCGGCACCGCCTGCTCGGATGCCCATGCCGACGGCACCGGCAAACCGGCCCTGATCTTCGAGGAGGACGGCGGAAAACTCGCAACGCTCTCCTTCGACGAGCTGTCCCGCGCCTCGAACCGCTTCGCCAATCTGCTCAGCGCTCACGGCATCGGGCCGGGCGAACGCGTCGGCATCCTCCTGCCGCAATCGCCGCAGACCGCGATCGCCCATCTCGGCGCCTACAAGCTCGGCGCCATCGCGCTGCCGCTCTTCATCCTGTTCGGGCCGGAGGCCCTGGAGCACCGCCTCGGCCATAGCGGCGCCAGCGTGCTCGTCACCGACGCCGAAAATATCGGCAAGGTCGAGGCGATCCGCGACGCCCTGCCGAACCTGCGCAAGATCTTCGTCGTCGGCGGCGCCGGCCATCTCGATTTCGAGGCGGAGATGGCGAAAGCCTCCGATCGCTTCACGCCCGCCGATACGCGCGCCGACGATCCCGCCGTGATCATCTACACCTCCGGCACGACAGGTAAGCCGAAAGGTGCGCTGCATGCCCATCGCGTCCTGCTCGGCCATCTGCCGGGCGTTCAGATGCCGCAGGAATTCTTCCCGCAGGCGCATGACCTGTTCTGGACCCCGGCGGACTGGGCCTGGATCGGCGGGCTGCTCGACGTGCTCCTGCCCAGCCTCTATTGCGGCGTGCCGGTCCTGGCGACCCGCGCCCGCAAGTTCGATCCCGAGGCCGCCTTCGCGCTGATGGCGCGCCACAAGGTGCGCAATGCCTTCCTGCCGCCGACCGCGCTGAAGCTGATGCGGCAGGTCAAAAATCCCCAGCGCTTCGGCTACGCCATGCGCTCGATCGGTACGGGCGGCGAAACGCTCGGCGCCGACATGCTCGACTGGAGCCGCGAGACCTTCGGTTTCCCGGTCAACGAGTTCTACGGCCAGACCGAAGCGAACCTGCTCGTCTCCAACTGTGCAAGCCTCTATCCCGTGAAGCCCGGCTCGATGGGCCGTGTGGTGCCCGGTCACCGTGTCGCGGTGATCTCACCGGAAGGGCGCGAACTGCCTGATGGCGAGCAGGGGCTGATCGCGGTGGCGCGCCCCGATCCGGTGATGATGCTGGAATACTGGAACCAGCCCGAGGCGACGGCCGCGAAGTTCATCGGCGACTGGCTCGTCACCGGCGATAGCGGTGCACGCGACGATGACGGCTATTTCTGGTTCCAGGGCCGCGACGACGACATCATCTCGTCCGGCTCCTATCGCATCGGCCCCGGCGATATCGAGGATTGCATCATCCGTCATCCCGCCGTGCTGATGGTCGCGGTGGTCGGCGTGCCCGATCCCGTCCGCACCGAGATCGTGAAGGCCTTCGTGCTGCCGAAGCCCGATGTGGTACCGACGGCGGAACTGGCCACCGAGATCCAGGCCTTCGTGCGCGACCGGCTGGCGGCCTATCAATATCCGCGCGAGGTCGAGTTCGTGACGGAGCTGCCGTTGACCGCGACCGGCAAGATCATGCGCAAGGACCTGCGCAATCGGGAAATCGCAAAGCAGCAAGGTGGTTGACGCTTCACGGCGTCAGCGCGCCTCCAGCACCAGTTCGAAGGTCATCAGAACGGGATTGTCGCCGCGCTTCAACCGCCCGCTAGCCAGCGCACCGCTATAGTCGACCAGCGCGACATCGATCGCCGCTTCGAAGCCGCCATCACCGCGGGCGATCCGCCCTTCCGTGATCGCAACCTCCGTCGCGAAATTCTCGATCACGCTGCCATCCGTGAACCGCGCGCCGATGGTCGATCCGACGCCGCCATGGATCGCCGCCTCGCGAATCCCGCGTTCGGCGCAGAACGCTTCCAGCGCTCCGCAGAAATCGACATTCGGCTTCACGCGCAGTGCGAAGAAGCGCCCTACCCCGGCGCTACCGGGCGCAGCCGCCACCGGCCCGAACAGCTTGAAATGCGTCTCGCTATCCGGCTCGGCAGTGAAAACCGCCCCGTCGAGCCCGATCGCCTGCAGCGTGATCGACTCGGCCGCGGTCGTCTCGTCGGGCAGGATATGCCCGCCGCTGCGCTTGCCATCGCCCTCCATCCAGAGCGCATGGGCATGGAAGAACGGCGCCCCGTCGCGCTGGCCGAAGGTCATCGCGCCGACTTCGATCCGCGCCCCGCCGTCAGGCCGATACGTATCGCTGTAGAAGGCCGCATGTTCCGGTGTCTTCGACAGGGCCGGCATCACATACGCGAAAGGCGCAAGCTTCAGCCCGTCGAGCTTCACCACGCCCGAGGCGAACCCCTCGGCCGCGAAGCCGCTCCTCACCGCCTCCAGGAGCGGCACGCCGGCCGGCAGCGTCAGCGAAAACGCGCGCCCACCGCATTCCACCCACTGGATGCGCTCGGGCGTGCCCGTGCCGGGCTGCTCGATCCGCCTCACGACGACTTCCCCTTCAGGAAATCGAGCTCGCCGCGCTTCTCCAGCTCGTCCTTGACGAGACGCTTCGGCACCTTGCCATAGCCCGATTTCGGCAGGGCCTCCCAGAACAGGAAGCGCTTCGGCATCTTGTAGCGGGCGATCCTCGGCCCGAGGAAATCGGCGATCTCGGCTTCCGTCGCGTTCTGGCCCGGCCGGTTGACGCAAACGGCGATGCCGATCTCGCCCCAGACCGGATCGGGCACCCCGAGCACCGCAACCTCCGCGATCGCCGGATGGGTCAGGATCTTCTCCTCGATCTCGCGCGGATAGATGTTCGAGCCACCGGAAATGTACATGTCCGAAGCGCGGCCGGTGATGTAGACGAAGCCCTGTTCGTCCATATGGCCGAGATCGCCGGTGCGGAACCAGCCGTTTCGGAAGGATTTCGCATTGGCTTCCGGGTTGTCGTAATAGCCCGCGAAGACGGCCGGCCCGATCACGCAGATCTCGCCCTGCACGCCCGGCTCGACCTCTTTCCCGTCCTCGCCCTGAATCTGGACCTGCATACCCGTGCGCTCGAAGCCGCAGGTGCCGATACGGGCGTTGGGCCCGTCCTCGGCCTCGTGCAGGGCGGGCGGCAGCACCGTGATGTTGCCGGTGACCTCGCCCAGCCCGAAATACTGCACGATGACCTTGCCGAGTTTTTTCAGCGCCGCCTTCTGGTCCTCGCGATACATCGGCGCGCCCGCATAGATGATGTAGCGCAGGCTGGAGTGATCGTGCTGGTCGGCGGCGGGGTGCTCGACCAGCATCTTCAGGATCGTCGGCACGGTGAAGATGTTGCTGACGCGGTGCTTCGCGATCAGTCGGTAGGCCTCGTCGATGTCGAAACGCTCGGTCGGCAGCAGGATCGAGGTCGCCCCGCGCGCCGAGATCATGAGCTGATGCACGCCCGCGCCATGCGAGAGCGGCGCCACGACCAGCGAGGCATCCTTCTCGGTCGAGCCGGGCACGAGGTCGCACAGATGGTTGGTGATGACGAAGCCCATCTGGCCATGGGTCAGCACGGCCGCCTTGGAACGCCCGGTCGTGCCGGAGGTGAAGAAGAACCAGCAGGGATCGTCATGCTCGACCGCCGCGTTCTCGACCCTCTCGCCGCGATGGCTCGCAATCACGGCACCGACCTCGTCCGCGCCGAACGTCCCCTCGCCGATCCGCCAGATGAATTCCGGCGCCGGGCTCGCAGCCGCGACGGCCGCCGCGTGCTCGGGGAAATCGCCATGGCAGAGGAAGGCCTTGGCGCCAGAGGCGGTCGCGAGATAAGCAACCTCGTCCGGCAGCAGACGGAAATTCGTCGGCACCCAGACGGCGCCGAGCCGGAAGGTCGCGAACATCGACACGAACATCGCGTCGCAGTTCTTGGAATGGACGAGCACGCGATCGCCCTTGCCGATGCCGCGAGCGCGCAATCCCGCCGCGAGCGCCGAAACCTGTGCGTCGATCTCGGCCCAGTCCAGCACCGTCTCACCCCAGATGAAGGCGGGCTGCGCGGGCAGGCGCCGCGCGTTCTGCGTCGCGATATGGGCGAGGTTCATCACGCGCCGCGTCATCGGCACGACGCCCCCGGTCGGAGCGCCGGTTGTTGAGTTCATCGTGCGGCTCTCCCTGTCTCGATGGGTCGCAAGGCAGTCGAGATGGTCGGCCGCGAGCCCCGCTTGGATACGAACATCTGCTTGAGAAGCGCTTCCAGCCGCTCGGCCTCGCGCGCCAGCAGGAGCGACAGCTCCGCCTGCCGGGGCGGCAGCATCCGGCTATCGATCGCGGCGATCGAGAGGGCGCCAGCGATACGCCCGTCAGGGTAGCGGAAGGCCCGGCCGACACCCCACGAACTGGCGACGAGCCGTCCGGGATTGAGCGAGCCCCCCCGCGCGCGCGTCGCTGCGATATCGGCGCGCAGAGCCTCCGGCGCGAAGCCGGGATAGCGTGCCATCAACACGGCTTCATTGGCCGCGATGACCCGGTCCACATCGTCGTCCGGCAGCGCCGCCAGCATCGCGAGCGAGCCGGCACCGACACCGAGCGGATGCTGGTCGCCGGCCTGCAGAGCATGGGTGCGCACCGGATAGGTCCCCTCCTCCCGATGCAGACAGATCGCGTAATTCTCCCGCCGAACGGTCAGGAAGCTCGTGTCCTGCGTCTCGGCCGAAAGCCGCCTCAGGCCGTCCATCGCGATCTCGAGCAGGCCATGGCGCCGCGCCGCCAGCACGCCGAGCACGAAAGCCTGCTCGCCGAGGCAATAGCGCCGCGTCTGCGGTTCCTGCTCGACCAGTCCCGCCCGCATCAATGCCAGCAGCAAGCGCCGGGCCGTCGGTTTGTTGAGGCCGCTGCCGGAGACGATCTCGCCAAGCGGCAGGCCGTCGGCCGGCTCCCGCCCGATCAGCGAAAGCAGTCCCAGAGCGCGATCGACGCTCTGGGAGCCGGACAAGCCGGCTTGCGGCACGGAATTCTGCGGCAAACGCTCCTCCAATTGATCCATAGTATGGACCTTATTCTTATCTTCCAACCGTAGATGGGCGCTTTGCGGATTGCAATGCCGCTTCCCTCGTGTAATCTGCCGTCCGTCCCACTGCCCGGCTATTCACAGTGTGGACCACAATCGACGCCGACGGCATCACAAGATCGGCGCGGAGGGAGGAACGGAACGATGGCCACCGAGGCATTCTGCGTAGCGGGCGGATTGCGCCCGGCGATTGGCGCCTGAGGCCGCCGCATGGTCGATGTCGTCGATACGCTGACCTTGCCGGAAAACCTGAGCGAGAACGAGGACGCCCGCCCGGGCTCGGCGATCATGCGCCCGGTCGAGTTCGTCGCCGCCGCGCTCGTCGCCTTCATCGTCTGCGTGCTGCTGCTCGGCGTGACCTCGCGCTACGTCTTCTCGCTGCCCTTTGTCTGGGTCGACGAGGTCGCCTCGATCTCCTTCATCTGGCTCGCCATGCTCGGCTCGGCCATCGCCATCGACCGCAACGAGCATCTGCGGCTGACGCTCTTCGTCAACATGATGCCGGAGCGGCTGCGCGGCTTCGTCGAGACCTTCGCGCTGCTGGCCGCTGCGGCGTTCCTCGCCGCCATGGTCTATCCGGCGATCGATTATGCGATCGAGGAAAGCTACGTCACCTCGGCGGCGCTCAACATCCCCAATAGCTGGCGCGTCTCGGCCATCGCCACCGGCGTCATCCTGATGCTGCTGCTGGCGCTGCGCTACGCGGTGAAGACCGCCCGCCCGCGCGATCTCGTACTGACTGCCCTGCTGGTCGCGGGGCTCGGCCTGCTGTTCTGGCTGGGCACGCCGACCTTCAAGAAGCTCGGCTATCTCAACATCCTCATCTTCCTGATCGGCGTCGTCGCGCTCTGCCTCGTCGCTGGCGTGCCGATCGCCTTCTGCTTCGGGTTAGGCACGCTCTGCTTCCTGACGTTCTCGACCAGCGTCCCCACGGTCGTGATGATCGGGCGCATGGACGAGGGCATGTCGAGCATCATCCTGCTCTCGGTGCCGATCTTCGTCCTGCTCGGCTGCATTCTCGACGCCACCGGCATGGGCAAGGCGATCGTCGATTTCCTCGCCTCCATGCTCGGCCATGTCCGTGCCGGCATGTCCTATGTGCTGCTCGGCTCGCTCTTCCTGGTGTCGGGCATCTCGGGCTCGAAGGTTTCGGACATGGCCACGGTCGCGCCGGCCCTGTTCCCCGAGATGAAGCGGCGCGGCTACAAGCCCAAGGACCTCATCGCACTGCTTTCGACCGGCGCGGCGATGGCCGACACCGTACCGCCCTCGATCGTGCTGATCGTGCTCGGCTCCGTCGCCGGCGTCTCGATCGCGGGGCTGTTCAATGCCGGCTTCGTCATCGCCGGCGTGCTGCTGGTCGCGCTCGCGGGCCTCGCCCGCTGGAAGGCGATGGCCGAGGACATGAAAGGCGTACGCCGGGCGCCCTTCTCCGTCATCGGCAAGGCGGCGCTGATCGCAGCTCCCGCGCTCGTCCTGCCCTTCATCATCCGCGCGGCCGTCGGCGGCGGCGTCGCCACCGCGACCGAGGTCTCGACCATCGCGGTGCTCTACGCGCTGATCATCGGCATCTTGCTCTATGGCGGCATCCGCCTCGGCAAGTTCTACCAGATGCTGGTCGAGACAGCGGCGCTTTCCGGCGCGATCCTGATGATCCTCGGCACCGCGCTCGCCATGGCCTGGGCACTGACCCAGACCGGTTTCGCCCGAGACCTCGCCAGCTTCATGGCGAACCTCCCGGGCGGCTGGCTGACCTTCATGGCGGTGACAATCGTCGTCTTCATGATCCTCGGCTGCATCCTCGAGGGCCTGCCGGCGATCGTGCTGATGGCACCATTGATGTTCCCGATCGCCAAGAATCTCGGCATCAACGACGTGCATTATTCGATGGTCGTGGTCACCGCGATGAATATCGGCCTGATGACGCCACCGATCGGCATCGGCTTCTACATTGCCTGCAAGATCGGCAACGTCTCGCCGGACGAGGCGATGGGCGCGATCTGGCCCTATCTCGTCGCCCTGCTGGTCGGTCTCGTCGTCATCGCCCTCGTACCCGGGCTCTCGACCTGGGTGCTGTGAAGCTCACAACAAGAAACCAGACAATCCCAGAGGAGAAACGCCCATGACCATCTCGCGCCGCACGCTGCTCCGGGCGACAGCCGCCGCCTCCGCCATCGGCACCTTCCATATCGGCCGCGCCAATGCCCAGGCCGCCGAGTTCACTTACAAATACGCCAACAACCTGCCGGTCGCGCACCCGATGAACGCGCGCGCCAACGAGGCGGTGGCCAAGATCAAGGAAGAGACCAAGGGCCGCGTCGACATCCAGATCTTCCCGAACAACCAGCTCGGCTCCGATACCGACATGCTGAGCCAGGTCCGCTCGGGCGGTGTCGAGTTCTTCACGCTTTCGCCGCTGATCCTGTCGACGCTGGTCGCCAACGCCTCGCTGTCCGGCATCGGCTTCGCGTTCCCGAACTACGATGCCGTCTGGAAGGCGATGGACGGCGAGCTCGGCGCCTATGTCCGCGGCCAGATCAACAAGGCCAATCTCGTCGTCATGGACAAGATCTGGGACAACGGCTTCCGCCAGATCACCTCGTCCAAGGGCCCGGTCAACTCACCGGATGACCTGAAGGGCTTCAAGATCCGCGTGCCGGTCTCGCCCCTCTGGACCTCGATGTTCACCGCCTTCCAGTCGGCCCCCGCCTCGATCAACTTCGCCGAGGTCTACACCGCGCTCCAGACCAAGATCGTCGACGGTCAGGAGAACCCGCTCGCCATCATCGCGACGGCCAAGCTCTTCGAGGTGCAGAAATATCTCTCGCTGACCAATCACATGTGGGACGGCTTCTGGTTCCTGGCCAACCGCCGCGCCTGGGAGAAGCTGCCCGAAGACCTGCGCGCCATCGTCGCCAGGAACATCGACGCCGCCGCGCTGCTCGAGCGCGCGGACGTCGCCAAGCTCAATGCCGGCCTGCAGGGCGAACTGCAATCGAAGGGCATGGTCGTCAACGAGACCAAGGCCGACGCTTTCCGCGACGCGCTGCGCAAGGCCGGCTTCTACGCCGAATGGAAGAAGAAGTATGGCGACGAAGCCTGGGGCATCCTGGAGAAGGCCGTCGGCAGCTCGCTGAGCTGATCTACTCGGACACCGGACGCGACTATAAAAGCGCGGGATCCCCTCTCCTTACAGGAGAGGGGATCCCGCGAATGTCTATCCCTATCGCGAAGAAAGAACTCCGCATGGCCGATCGGCTGAAGGGCAAGATCGCCATCGTCTTCGGCGCCGGCTCCTCCGGCCCCGGCTGGGGCAATGGCAAGGCCGCGGCCGTCGCCTACGCCCGTGAGGGCGCCGGCGTCGCTTGCATCGACCTCAACCGCGACGCCGCCGAGGAAACCGCTGCGATCATCGCCGGCGAAGGCGGCAAGGCGCTGGCGCTCGCCGCCAACGTCACCGATCTCGCCTCGGTCGAGGCCTGCGTCGCCGCGGTGGCGAAGCATTTCGGCCGCATCGACATCCTCCACAACAATGTCGGCGTCACCCATATGGGCGGCCCGGTCGAATTGTCGGAGGAGCAGTTCGAGGCCTCGCTCCAGCTCAATCTCGGCTCGGTCTATCGCTGCGCCAAGGCCGTGATTCCCGAAATGCTGAAGGGTGGCGGCGGCGCCATCGTCAACATCTCCTCGCTCGCCGCCATCCGCTGGACCGGCTATCCGTACTTTGCCTATTACGCGACGAAGGCGGCGGTGAACCAGGCGACGATCGCGCTCGCGATGCAGTACGCAAAGCAGGGCATCCGGGCGAACTGCATCATGCCCGGCCTGATCGACACGCCGCTGATCTACAAGCAGATCTCCTCGCAATATACCTCGGTCGCGGAGATGGTCGCCGCCCGCGACGCGCAGGTGCCGATGGGCAAGATGGGCACCGCCTGGGACATCGCCAACGCCTCCGTGTTTCTCGCCTCCGACGAGGCGAAGTTCATCACGGGGGTCTGCCTGCCGGTCGATGGCGGTCAGAGCTGCACCGCCGGCCTGCCGGGCTGAGCCGACGTCGAGCGTTCATTCCTCCTCTGGAACGCTTGCTCCATTTCGGCTTCGCTGCCAGAACTGTCGACAACAGGGACGGCAACGGGAACCCAGGATGAGCGAAACCGCCGTTGCGGAGCTGCCGCGCGATTTCGACGAATTGCGCGCATCGATCCTCGCCCAGCGTGAGAGCCTGCCCAAGCGGATCGCCCAGATCGCGGCCTATGCCCTCGACAACCCGGACGAGATCGCCTTCGGCACCGCCGCCAGCATCGCGGTCTCCGCCGGCGTCCAGCCCTCCACATTGATCCGCTTCGCCCAGCATCTCGGCTTTGACGGCTTCACCAGCCTGCAAGGCGTCTTCCGTGCGCGGCTGCGCGAGCGCAACTCCAGCTATGAGGAGCGCCTCAACACGCTGCGCGTCGGCAACGGCGCGGCAGCCGGCAATCACCGCATCCTCGACGGCTTCCTGACCGCCTCGCGCAAATCGCTCGACGTGATGAGCCGCACCATCGACGAAGCGACGCTCGACCGCGCGATCGACGTGCTCGCCCGCGCCGAGACGATCTATATCCTCGCCCGGCGCCGCTCCTATCCGGTCGCAAGCTACCTTGCCTATGCGCTCGGCAAACTCGAAGTGCGCAACCAGATGATCGAATCCGCCGCCGGGCTCGATCCGGAGATGATCTCCTTCGCCACGCCGAAGGATGCGGTGATCGTTATCAGCTTCTCGCCCTACGCGCCCGCCACCATCGAGGATGCGCGCGGCCTCTCCGAACGCGGCGTGCCGCTCGTCGCCATCACCGACAGCGCCTTCTCGCCTCTCGCGAGCTTCGCGAAGCTCTGGTTCGAGGTCGCCGAGGCGGATTTCGGCGGATTCCGCACGCTGGCCTCGACCATGGCCCTATCGATGGCGCTCGCGGTCGGAATCGGCGAAGCGCGCCGGACCGGACGCGGCAAGGGCAGGCGTGGCGGAGCCATCTAAAATTTCAGGAACAGACATTCCGCATTGACGAAATACTGGAATTATTATTTCATTCCGGCATCTGGAGCCGTCCGGCTTCGATGACCATCGCTGCCGGGAGGAAGACATGGCGGGACCGCTCGGCGGATCGGCGCAGGCGCTCGACGTCATCACCATAGGCCGCGCCTCGGTCGATCTCTATGGCCAGCAGATCGGATCGCGGCTGGAGGATGTCACCTCCTTCGCCAAATCGGTCGGCGGCTGCCCGGCCAATATCGCCATCGGCACGGCGCGGCTCGGCCTGCGCTCGGCCCTGCTCACCCGCGTCGGCAACGAGCAGTTCGGCCGTTTCCTGCGCGAGCAGCTTGCGCGCGAGGGCGTGAATCTCGACGGCCTCAAGACCGATCCGGAACGCCTCACAGCACTCGCCATTCTTTCGGTCGAGAGCGACAAATCCTTCCCGCTGCTGTTCTACCGCGAGAACTGCGCCGACATGGCGCTGGAGGAGAGCGACATTGATCCCGCCTTCATCGCGAAGGCTCGCGCAGTCGTCGTCACCGGCACGCATTTCGCGCGTCCCGGCCCGGAGGCCGCCCAGCGCAAGGCGATGAAGCTGATGCGCGGCAATGGCGGCAAGGTCGTGCTCGACATCGACTATCGCCCGAATCTCTGGGGCCTTGCCGGACATGACGCCGGCGACAACCGCTATATCGCCTCGCAGGCCGTCTCCGAGCGGATGAAGACGGTCCTGCCCGGCTGCGACCTCATCATCGGCACCGAGGAAGAGGTGCTGATCGCCTCCGGCGAGAGCGAACTCCTGCCCGCACTGAAGACGATCCGTTCGCTCACGCCGGCGACCATCGTGCTGAAGCGCGGCCCGATGGGCTGCATCGTCTATGAGGGCGCGATCCCCGACGACCTCGAGGATGGCATCGTCGGCAAGGGTTTCCCGATCGAGGTCTACAACGTGCTCGGCGCCGGCGACGCCTTCATGTCCGGCTTCCTGCGCGGCTGGCTCGGTGGCGAAAGCCTCGCCACGGCCGCGACCTGGGCCAATGCCTGCGGCGCCTTCGCCGTCTCGCGCCTGCTCTGCTCGCCGGAAAGCCCGACCTTCGAGGAATTGCAGTACTTCCTCAGGAACGGCAGCCCGCACCGCGCCCTGCGCAAGGACGCCGACATCAACCACATCCACTGGGCGACGACGCGCCGCCGCGACATTCCCTCGCTGATGGCGCTCGCCTGCGACCATCGCTCGCAGCTCGAAGACCTCGCCGCGAAACTCGGCGCCGACCCCGCCCGCATCCGCGACTTCAAGGTGCTGGCGGTCAAGGCTGCCGGCCGCGTCGCCGATGGTCGCCCGGGTTATGGCATGCTGCTCGACGAGAAGCATGGTCGCGAGGCGATGTTCGAATTCGCCCGCCACCCCTTCGCCTGGCTCGGCCGCCCGGTCGAACTGCCGGGCTCGCGCCCGCTGCGTTTCGAGACCAGCCAGGATATCGGCTCGCTCCTGCCGGAATGGCCGGTCGATCATTGCATCAAGGCGCTCTGCTTCTACCACCCCGACGACCCGGCGGAATTGAAGCGCGAGCAGCAGGAGAAGCTGCGCGGTCTGTTCGAGGCTGCGCGCAAGGTCGGCCGCGAATTGCTGATCGAGATCATCGCCAGCAAGAATGGCCCGCTCGGCCCCGACACGATTTCGCGTGCGCTCGAAGAGATCTACGCGCTCGGCATCAAGCCCGACTGGTGGAAGCTGGAGCCGCAATCCTCGTCAGCCGCCTGGGCCGCGATCGAGAAGACCATCGCCAGGCATGATCCCTGGTGCCGCGGCGTGCTGCTGCTCGGTCTCGATGCCCCCGCCGAGGAGCTGGAGGCCGGCTTCGCTGCGACAGCCAGCACGCCGATCGTCAAGGGCTTCGCCGTTGGCCGCACCATCTTCATGAACGCGGCCGAGGGCTGGCTTGCCGGCAAGCTCGACGACGAAGCCGCGATTGCCGACATGGCGGGGCGTTTCGAAGCGCTGACCGGACTCTGGCTTGCCACGCGCGGCCGGAAGGCAGCATAGTTTTCCGGCCTGGAGACCATCATGACCCGCACGATCCGCCTCACCATGGCGCAGGCGCTGACGCGCTTCCTTAGCCGCCAGATGACCGAGATCGACGGAGAGCGCCTGCCGATTTTCGGCGGCGTCTGGGCGATCTTCGGCCATGGCAATGTCGCAGGGCTCGGCGAGGCGCTCTGGCACGAGCGCGAGCGCCTGCCGACCTTCCGCGCCCATAACGAGCAGGCGATGGCCCATGCCGCCATCGCCTATGCCAAGGCCAATATGCGCCGCCGCTTCATGGCCGCGACGACCTCGATCGGCCCTGGCGCTACCAATCTCGTCACCGCCGCGGCGCTCGCCCATGTCAACCGCCTGCCGGTGCTGCTGCTGCCGGGCGACGTCTTCGCCAACCGCATCCCTGACCCGGTCCTCCAGCAGGTCGAGGCTTTCGGCGACGGCACCGTCTCGGCCAATGACTGCTTTAAGCCTGTCTCGCGCTATTTCGACCGCATCACCCGGCCCGAGCAGATCATCCCGGCGCTGACCCGCGCCATGCAGGTGCTGACCGATCCGGCCGAATGCGGCCCGGTTACGCTCGCGCTCTGCCAGGACGTGCAGGCCGAGGCCTATGACTATCCCGAGAGCTTCTTTGCAGAGCGCCTCTGGATACCGCGCCGCCCTCGTGCCGATCGCGACGAGCTGAAGGCCGCGACCGAAGCATTGAAGGCTGCAAAGAAGCCGCTGATCGTCGCCGGCGGTGGCGTGCTCTATTCCGGCGCCAGCAACGAACTCGCCCGCTTCTCGGCCGCGACCGGCATCCCCGTCTGCGAGACGCAAGGCGGCAAATCCGCCCTGCCCGATGACGATGCCCTCAACATGGCCGCCGTCGGCGTCACCGGCACGGGAGCCGCCAACCGCCTCGCGGCAGAGGCGGACCTCGTTCTCGCGGTGGGCACGCGCCTGCAGGATTTCACCACCGGCTCCTGGGCTCTGTTCGGCGCCTCCGAGAAGACGATCATCGGCCTCAACGTCCAGGCCTTCGACGCCGGCAAGCATCGGGCCCTGCCCCTCGTCGCCGACGCCCGCGAGGGCCTGACCGAACTAGCCGAAGCCATCGACGGCTGGAAGGCGCCGGAAAGCTGGACCAGCAATGCCAAAGCCGGCAAGGCCGACTGGCAGAAGGAGGCAGGAAAGGCCACCGCCGCCAGCAACGCGGTCTTGCCTTCGGACGCGCAGGTCATCGGCGCAGTCCAGCGCACGCTCGGCTCCGACATCGTCCTGCTCCACGCCGCGGGCGGACTGCCCGGCGAGTTGCACAAGCTCTGGCAGGCCGGCGCGCCCGGCTCCTACCATGCCGAATACGGCTTCTCCTGCATGGGCTACGAGATCGCCGGGGGGCTCGGCGCCAAGATGGCCCGGCCCGACAAGGAGGTCGTCGTCATGGTCGGCGACGGCTCCTATCTGATGCTCAATTCCGAGATCGCGACCTCGGTGATGCTCGGCCTGAAGCTCACCATCGTCCTGCTCGACAATCGCGGCTTCGGCTGCATCAACCGCCTCCAGAACGCCACCGGCGGCCAGAGCTTCAACAACCTGCTCAAGGACAGCCGGCACGAAACGCTGCCGGAGATCGACTTCGTCCAGCATGCCGCCAGCATGGGCGCGATCGCCGTAAAGGCAGCCTCGATTTCGGAACTGGAAACAGCGCTGGCTGAGGCGAAGGCCAACACCCGCACCACCGTCATCGTCATCGACACCGACCCGCTGATCTCGACCGGCGCAGGCGGCGCCTGGTGGGATGTCGCGGTGCCCGAGGTCAGCGAGCGCGTTGAGGTTCGCACGGCGCGCGCGAATTACGACGAACGACGCAAGCGTCAGACCATCGGCAACTAAGCCGTTCCCATAGGCGAGAAAGACCCGACACATGATCCGCATCGGCGCGAACCCCATCGGCTGGTCGAATGACGACATGCTGGAGATCGGCGGCGACATCCCGCTCGAAACCTGCCTGGCCGAAGCCCGCACCGCCGGCTTCACCGGCATGGAGCTCGGCAACAAGTTCCCGCGCGAGGCCGGCACGCTGAAGCCGATCCTCGACGCGCACGGCCACGCGCTGGTCTCGGGCTGGTACTCGACCGAACTGCTCGTCCGCGACGTCGCAGCCGAGATGATCGCCGTGAAGGCCCATGCGACGCTGCTCCGCGACATGGGCTGCTCGGTCCTGATCGCGGCCGAGACCTCGAACGCGATCCATTCCGACATCACCAGACCGCTCTCGGCCCGCCCGGTCCTGCCGAAGAACCGCTGGGACGATTTCGGCGCGCGCTACACCAATTTCGCCGAAGCCCTGAAGGCCGAATACGGGCTCCAGCTCGTCTATCATCATCATATGGGCACGGTGGTGCAGACCGAGGCCGAGATCGACCGGTTCATGGGCGTCACCAGCCCGGCGGTCGGCCTGTTGCTCGATACCGGCCATGCCACCTGGGGCGGCGGCGACCCGGCCCGCATCGCCCGCCACTGGAAGGCGCGCATCCACCATGTCCATTGCAAGGACATCCGCGAGGCCGTGATGTGGCGCTCGAACCGCGAGGACTGGTCCTTCCTCGAATCCGTGCTCGCCGGCGTCTACACCGTGCCGGGCGACGGCCTGATCGACTATGTCCGCGTGCTGCGCGAGCTGCAGGGCTATTCCGGCTGGATCGTCGTCGAGGCCGAGCAGGACCCGAAGAAGGCGGAGCCCGCGACCTATGCGAAGCTCGGCCACGCCAATCTCCGCCGCTTCGTCGAGGAAGCCGGTCTGGCTTGAATACAGCCGTCATTCTCGGGCGTAGCGTAGCCCGGACCCGAGCATGACGAGCGCAACGGATAGGAAACCGTCGATGTCCCATCTCAAGGTCCGCCCCGCCGGCACGCAGGGCCGCGTCACCCATGTCACGCCGGAAAGCGCCGGCTGGACCCATGTCGGCTTCGACCTCCATCGCCTGAAGCCAGGCGAGACCGTCTCGGCGCAGACCGGGACCCGCGAAACCTGCCTCGTCTTCGTCACCGGCAAGGGCAAGGTGACGGCCGGCGGCGAGGCGCTCGGCGAACTTGGCCAGCGTATGAGCCCCTTCGAGGGCAAGCCCTGGTCGGTCTATCTCCCGGAAGGATCGGACTGGTCGGTCACCGCCACCACCGATCTCGAACTCGCGGTCTGCACGGCGCCCGGCCTCAAGGGTGGCCTGCCCGTCCGCGTCATCAGCCCGAACGATCTCGGCCAGGAAATCCGCGGCAAGGGCTCCAACACCCGCCACGTCACCAATATCCTGCCCGAGAACGAGCCGGCCGATTCACTGCTCGTCGTCGAGGTCATCACGCCCGCCGGCAATACGTCGAGCTATCCTCCGCACAAGCACGACCGGGACGACCTGCCGCGCGAATCCCATCTCGAAGAGACCTATTACCACCGCCTCAACCCGCCACAGGGCTTCGGCTTCCAGCGCGTCTATACTGACGACCGTAGCCTGGACGAGGCGATGGCGATCGAGGATGGCGATGTCGTGTTGGTGCCGAAGGGTTATCACCCCTGCGCCACCTGCCACGGCTACGATCTCTATTATCTCAACGTCATGGCTGGCCCGAAGCGGACGTGGAAATTCCACAACGCCGCGGAGCATGAATGGCTGTTGAAGGCCTGAGGAAACCGGCTAGCCGCGCCTCACGGCTTGCACTTGTAGACGGTGCCCTTGGTGTCCGGCCCCTTCCACTTGATGTCGGCTGCGGTGGCGTGGACATGCGTCCCGCCCTTCTCCGCCGCTGCGATCTTCAGGCGCGCGACCACCGAATCGCGCGTCTTGTCGAGCGGCATGATCGCCTGCGAGCCGTCCTGCCCATCGATTTCGCCGAGGCTTGCGCAGTTCTCCACAACGCCCTTCGCATCGGTCACGACGACGATGCTGCTGCGCGACGTGTGATAGGTGCAGGCGCCGAGCAGCAGGGCCGGCAGGAGGATGGAAAAGCGGGGCATCGTCACGTCCGGACTGGGCTGATCGGGTCTGTCCGCATGTTCCGCCGCTTCGGCACAAATGCAAGCCCGAGCCCGCATTAAACCGCCATGCCGCGCCGGCCGCATCTGGCAACCTGGCGAGTTCGTCACATTTACCGCGAAATTGTCGCAATTTGACCCTGCGAACTTTAACGCAAAGCCTGCATCATTCTTGACCTGCCGACGCTGCTGCCCTTAAGTCCGTTCAGGCCAATGGGAGGCTGAAAAGGGATAAAATATGCGTAGCATTCTGATCGTTGGCGCCATGGCCGCTCTTCTCGCCGGTTGTCAGACCGCGCAGGAGTCGATGGCCGACGCCGAAGTGACCTGTGAGTCCCAGGGCTTCCGCCCCGGCACCCGTGCTTACCAGCAGTGCCGTTCGGCGAATTATGTCGAGAACCGTCGCGCCTCGAACGAAGCCGGCTCGGCCGTCGCTGCCGGCGTTGCCGCCGGTGTCGTTGGTGGCGCCATCGCTGCCGGCGCCAGCCGCCACTACTATGGCGGCTACTACGGCCCGCGCCGCTACTGGTGGTAAGATTGCGGGGCCACGTCTCGGAAGGCCCCTGCTAAGATCGAGCCCTGCAGCGCTCCGCGCCGCAGGGCTTTTTCATGGAGTAACCGGTCAAACGCCTGCGGCCTGACCTGCAAAGCGCATCATCGCCGGGTCGCGCGCTTGCGGGCCGGCGCGGCCGGGCGCTCGCTGGCCGACGCCGAGGACAGCAGCGAGCCGATCAAATAGGCCGCGAGTCCCAGCCCGACCACGACGGCCATCGGCTCCCGCTCGGCGCGCTTCGCCAGCATGCGTCCGCCCCTGTCGGCATAGTCGCGGGCGATCGCCGCATAGTCGCCGGCGCGGTCGGCATAATCATCCGCCACATCGCGATGCGAGCGCAGCCAGCCTGCTCCCGACTTCAGAGCGCGGTTTCCGGCATCCGCGGCCTCGGAACCGTAATCCTGCAGCCAGCCGCGCCAGCGGCCGTAGTCGGGCTGGTAGCGCTCCCAGCCGGATGAGGGCTGACTGCGCAACGTTGCCCAGGCGACCAAGCCGATGCCGAGCACGCCGAGCCCCAGCGCCGCGAGCGGATGACGCTCGACGGTCTGCACCACCGCCTGTCCGCTGCTGCGGGCGGCTTCGAGGGGCTCCGCCTCATCCCAGGCCTCCTTGGCCCGGCCGTAACCATCCTTGACGGTCTCGCTGGCCTTGCCCGCGAACTCCGCCGCCTTGTCGCGCAGGCTGCTCACGCTTGCGCTCACGGTTTCGCCGGCCTCCTCGGCGGCCTTCGGAACGTCGGGCGGGAAGCTGTTGCTGATCGCCATGGCTGTCTCTCCGTTTCTGAAAGGGGCATGGCCAGAGAACGAAGCCGGCGCGGCCGGGTTCCAGCCCGCGACAAAACAACTGGGTCACATTTCTTCACCTGTTCGGCCATGACGACGTCATGATTGAATGCGACCTACCGAAGAACAGGGGCCATCAACGAGAAGGAGACGCGCATGCATGTTCAGCACCTCCAGATCGCTCACCCGTTCGTTCTCTCCGATCCCGAGTGGATCGCGCTGGAGAGCATCGAGGAGGAAACCCGCCACTTCATCTTCGACGAAACGATGCTGCATGCCCTGCAGGATCGTGGTCTCGTCGAGTCGGACGGCACCATCTGGCGGGTCACCCAGACCGGCCAGAAGCGCCTGAACGACCGCGACTGAGGCGGACGAAAGCCGGGCATCCGGCGAAAGCGACGGATCATCAGGCCCGCCTGTTCGGCGGGCTTTTCCATGTCCGGGGCTGACGGCTCAGCGCGTTCCTCCAGGCCATGCAGACCAGAGCAGCGCGGCTGCAATTGCGATCCAGATCGCCAGGATCGCGATCATACCGCCATAACTCGTCTGTCTGGCCTGTTCTGCCGCCATCGCCCTGTACTCGGCCATCAACGGCTCAGGAATGAGCTTGACCACGAGGAGGATGCCGATCGGCACGATGATCAGGTCATCGAGATAGCCGAGAATCGGGATGAAATCCGGGATGAGGTCGATCGGACTGAGGGCATAGGCTGCGACCAGACCGGCGACCAGTTTCGCATGCCAGGGTGTCCGGCTGTCGCGGGCGGCGATCCACAGCGCCATCACATCGCGCTTCAGCAGGCGCGCCCAGCGCTTCGCTCGCTCCAGCAACGTGACAGCCCTTCTGGAATTTGGTCGCGCACCGTCTCGGTTAGCAGATATCTCCCGCGAGGTCGCCCTGCCCGGCAACGCTGGAAAAATGCCGCCGCCACTGCCATGTAGAGTGCTCCCTCCCCTTCCGATGAGCTGTCATGGGCAAACCCGTTTCCATTACCATCTCGCATGATCTCGGCCGGGACACCGCGTTGGCGCGGCTGCGTGGCGGCGTCGACAAGATCCGCGACCGGCTCGGCATGGTGCGGATGCAGTTGGTCGAGGAGCGCTGGGAGGGCGACGCACTGCATTTCGGCGTCGGCGCGCTCGGCCACACGGTCCATGGCCGCGTCGAGGTCGAGGACAGGCTGATCCGCGTCGAGGTAACGCTGCCCTGGATGCTCGCGATCTTCGCAGAGAAGCTCAAGATTGGTGTCGAGAAGCAGGGCCAGATCCTGCTGGAGAAGCCGAAGGCCTGAAGCCCTTCCCCGGAACGGTCGAAACTCCGCCAGCCATGACATGAAAAAGGGCGGGACGCACCGCGCCCTGCCCTTGTTCCGTATCCGATCGCCGAGCGCGCTCAGTCGATGAGGTCGAAGCGGACGTCCTGCACGCCTTCGTAGAGCGTCTTGCGCCCGAGCGTGTAGAGGTTCTCCAGCCCCGAGGTCAGGGTAATGAAGTGGTTGCCGGAGAGCACGCCGGCCTTGCTGGCGAACTGCACGCCGCCATAAGCGAGCAGGATCTCGGTCTCGCTGACGCCGCCCGGATACAGGATGATGTGGCCCGGCGCCGGATAGGCGGTGTTGTTCTCGTAGCCGACGCCGAAATCGAGATCGCCGAGCGGCATCCAGACGCCCTCGCCGCTCCAGCGCACATGCACCATCTTGCTGATGAACGGCATCTGCTTCCTGAAGGCGGCGCAGGTCTTCGGCGCAGCTTCGAGCTCGAACCTCGCGTCGAACTTGAACGGCCCGGCGGTGACGATCAGCTTGCTCATGAAATCCCCCGTCTTCTTGGAAAATCTGCGAGCCTGCTGAATGGCACTACGTCTCGGCCCCAGCAAGAGGCACTGCCGGAACAACTGCGACGCCGTAACGTGAAGGATACCGGCGGCGCCCCGCTCAGCCGATCGCTTCGCGAAGATCAAGCGTACCGGCCTTGCCGATCGCCTCGTAATTGCGCTTCAGCCAGCGTTTGCCGGCGGTGCGGCCCATGTCGCGCAGCTTGAGCAGGAAGGACCATTCCGCGTTCATCCGCGACGAGGACGTCAGCTCGGCCAAAGGCGGCCCACCGTCGATGCGGTGCATCAGGACGCGCTTGTATTCCTCGCGAGGCAGCTTGCCGGCATCGATCAGCCGGTTGACGAAGTCGATCGCCCTGAGTTCGCGCAGAAGCGAGGCGTTGAAGGTGATCTCGTTCAGCCGGTCCTGGATCTCGCGCGCCTTGGTCGGCAGCTCACGCCGCTGGATCGGGTTGATCTGGACGAGCAGGATATCGTCGCAATGCGCCTGGTAGAACAGCGGGAACAGGGCCGGGTTCCCCATGTAACCGCCATCCCAATAGGCTTCTCCACCGATCTCGACAGCCTGGAACACCATCGGCAGGCAGGCCGAGGCCATCACATGGTCCGGGGTCAGGTCCTTGCCGTCGAACACCGTGATCTTGCCGGTGCGGACATTCGTCGCCGCGATGAACAGCTTCACCGCGTCGCAGGCCCTGACCTTCTCGAAATCGATGAGATCGGCGACGACGCCGCGCAGCGGGTTGATGTTCAGCGGGTTGACGTCATAGGGGCTCGCCACCTTCGAGAACATCTCGAAGAAGAGCATGCCCGGCGGCGTGCCGTTGGTGTTGCCCCAGGCGCCCAGCATGGTGTCGAGCAGGGAACGCTCCGAGCCACCATATTTGCCGTCGACGCTGATCGCCCGCCAGAACGCCTCGAGCTTGGCGCGCGCGCCGTCGATGCCGCCATCGATCCAGCCTTCGGCCAGCACGACGGCATTCATCGCCCCCGCGCTGGTGCCGGTCAGCGCCTCGATACCAAGGCGCCCGTCTTCCAGGACGGCGTCGAGCACGCCCCAGGTGAAGGCGCCATGCGCGCCTCCGCCCTGCAGCGCCAGCGAGACCGTCTTCTCCGCCTTCGGGCCGGCGAGCCTCTTGACAGGCTCGGCCTTGCGGGAGGGGCGACCGCTCACGCAGCGGTCCAGCCGCCATCGATCGGCAACGTCGTCCCGGTGATCGACTTGGCCGAATCCGTACACAGGAACACCGCCAGCGCCGCCACCTGCTCGACCGTGACGAATTCCTTGGTCGGCTGCCCGGCGAGCATCACGTCGTTGATGACCTGCTCCTTGGTGAGCCCGCGCACCTTCATCGTGTCCGGAATCTGCTTCTCGACCAGCGGCGTCCAGACATAGCCGGGGGCGATGGCGTTGACGGTGATGCCCTGGGTCGCGACTTCCAGCGCCACCGTCTTGGTCAGGCCGGCGATGCCGTGCTTGGCCGCGACATAGGCCGACTTGAAGGGCGAGGCGACCAGCGCATGCGCCGAGGCCGTGTTGATGATGCGGCCCCAGCCCTTCTCCTTCATCTTCGGCAGGGCGGCGCGGATCGTATGGAAGGCCGAGGACAGGTTGATCGCGATGATCTGGTCCCATTTTTCGATCGGAAACTCGTCGATCGGCGAGACGAACTGGATGCCGGCGTTGTTGATCAGGATATCGATGGCGCCGAAGACCTTCTCGCCCTCGGCGATGAAACCGGCGATCTCGGCCGGCTTGGTCATGTCCGCCCCCGAAAACACCACTTTGATGCCGAATTCCTGCTCCAGATCGGTGCGCAGCTTCTCGGCATCGGCCGGGGCCATGATGCCGTTGATGACGAGGTTGGCGCCCTCGGCCGCCAGCGCGCGGGCATAGGCCAGTCCGATACCGGAGGTCGAGCCGGTGATCGCAGCGGTACGGTCTTTGAGGAACATGAGCGTCAAGGCTCCTGACAATCGGGGAGAAAATGCTTAGGTTCGGGGTCGAACAGGCATACGCCGACAGGATATCGTCGCAGGTTGCCCGATGAGTCTTTGCAACGCAACATGACGAAAATGCAGCCGAACGCGCATCATCACGGCGACCATGACCATGTGTCGCACGCCCATGGCGAAGGCCCTTGCCGCCATGCCGAGGATCACCGCCGCCACGCGGCGGAAGCCCTCGCCCGGGCCGAACGGATCTGCCGCGAACGGGGCCTGCGCCTGACGCCGATCCGGCGGCAGGCGCTGGAGGCGCTCCATGCCGACCACCGGCCGATCGGCGCCTATGATCTCGCCGACCGCATCTCGCCGGCCGGCGGGCGGCGCCTGGCTCCGATCTCGATCTACCGCGCGCTTGATTTCCTGGTGGATCAGGGTTTCGTGCACCGGCTCTCGTCGAAGAACGCCTATGTCGCCTGCCTGCACGGACATGGCGCGAACGAGGTCGTCGCCTTCCTGATCTGCGAATCCTGTGGCGGGGTCGACGAGGATTCCTCGCCCGCGATGAAGAAAGCGGTGGCGGCCATCGCCGAAAACCGGCAATTCTCACCCTCGCACCAGATGGTCGAGATCGTCGGACGGTGCGAGCATTGCCGGAATGCCGGTTCGTGATAGAGCAGCCCGCATGAACGAGCGCGCCTTTTCCTATCTGACGCCGGAACGCGCCGGGCCGCTCGCCCGTCAGCTCACCGTCCCCGTCAAGGTCGGCCATGTCACCGTCGGCGGCGGCGCGCCGATCGTCGTGCAGTCGATGACCAACACCGACACCGCGGATATCGCGGCGACCGTAGCGCAGGTCGCGGCGCTCGCCCGCCAGGGCTCGGAACTCGTCCGCATCACCGTCGACCGCGACGAGGCGGCGGCAGCGGTCCCCAAGATCAGGGAAAGGCTCGACCGCATCGGCGTCGACGTGCCGCTGGTCGGCGACTTCCATTATATCGGCCACAAGCTGCTCGCCGATCATCCGGCCTGCGCCGAGGCACTGGCGAAATACCGGATCAATCCCGGCAATGTCGGCTTCAAGGACAAGAAGGACAAGCAGTTCGGGCAGATCATCGAGCTCGCTGCCAAATACAGGAAGCCGGTACGCATCGGCGCCAACTGGGGCTCGCTCGACCAGGAACTGTTGACGGCGCTGATGGACGAGAACGCGCGTGCCGTCCGCCCGCTCGATGCCCGCGCCATCATGCGCGAAGCGATGGTGCAATCGGCCCTGCTCTCGGCCGAGCGCGCCGAGGAGCTCGGCCTCGCCCGCGAATACATCATCCTTTCCGCCAAGGTCTCCGGCGTGCAGGACCTGATCACGGTCTACCGCATGCTGGCGAGCCGGGCGAACTACGCCATCCATCTCGGTCTGACCGAGGCCGGCATGGGCTCGAAGGGCATCGTCGCCTCCTCGGCCGCGCTTGGCATCCTCCTGCAGGAAGGCATCGGCGACACCATCCGTTATTCACTGACGCCCGAGCCGGGCGGCGACCGCACGCTCGAGGTCAGGACGGCGCAGGAATTGCTCCAGACCATGGGGTTCCGTGCCTTCGTGCCGCTGGTGGCCGCCTGCCCCGGCTGCGGGCGCACCACCTCGACCGTTTTCCAGGAACTGGCCCAGGATATCCAGAACTGGATTTCGAGTTCCATGCCGGAATGGAAGACGCGCTATCCGGGCGTCGAGAACCTCAACGTCGCGGTGATGGGCTGCATCGTCAACGGCCCGGGCGAGTCCAAGCATGCCGATATCGGCATCTCGCTGCCCGGCACCGGCGAGGCGCCGACGGCTCCGGTCTTCGTCGACGGCAAGAAGGTCGCCACCCTGCGCGGCGCCGGCATCGCAGCCGAGTTCAAGACCATGGTCGCCAGCTATGTCGAGCGGCGCTTCGGCGCCGGCCTCGGCGTCACCGGCTGATCACGCCTTTGCGCGCCGCCCGCAACGTGCTAGAGGCCCCGGCCTTTCGCTGCACCGCAGCATGTGCGGAGATCCCTGATGGGGCATGAGAACCCGAATCCTGCGACCGTCCGGCCGGAGGATTCACGCTTCGGCCTCGATGCCGGGCACGGCCAGAACGATGGCCCCGGGCATGGCAAGCAGGGCTTCGCTGCGCTGGCGCTGGGCGCGCTCGGCGTCGTCTACGGCGATATCGGCACCAGCCCGCTCTATGCGCTGCGCGAGACCCTGCTGGCCGCGACCGGCGGCGAACAGGGCGCGGTCATCGCTCCCACGGTCGTCATCGGCGTGCTCTCGCTGATCCTCTGGTCACTCGTCATCGTGGTGACCTTGAAATATGTCGTGCTGCTGATGCGCGCCGACAACAACGGCGAAGGCGGCATCCTCACCCTCGTCGCGCTGGCGCAGCGCAGCCTCGGCCGCGCCCGCAGCCATGTCGCCCTGCTGCTCGGCATGATCGGCGCCGGCCTCTTCTACGGCGACACCGTCATCACCCCGGCAATCTCGGTGCTCTCCGCCATCGAGGGCGTGAAGCTGATCACGCCGGCGCTCGACGAATACATCCTCTGGATCGCCTCGGTGATCCTGATCGGTCTTTTCGTGATGCAGAGCCACGGCACGCATCGCGTCGCGACCTTCTTCGGCCCGGTCATGCTGGTCTGGTTCCTGACGCTGGCCGGGCTCGGCATCTACCATATCGCCGACGATCTCAGTGTCTTCCGCTCGATCAATCCGTACTACGCGCTGCTCTTCTTCCGCGATCACGCCGGCGTCGCGCTGGCCGTGCTCGGCTCGGTCTGTCTGGCGGTGACGGGTGCCGAGGCGCTCTACGCCGATATGGGCCATTTCGGCCGCGGCCCGATCCGCGGCGCCTGGCTCTATGTCGTCTTCCCGGCGCTGTGGCTCAACTATCTCGGCCAGGGCGCGCTGATCCTCTCCGACCCCAGCGCCATCGACAATCCGTTCTACCGGCTCGCGCCGCAGGGGCTGCTTTTGCCCTTCGTGATCATGGCGACGGTCGCGACCATCATCGCCAGCCAGTCAGTGATCACGGGCGCCTTCTCGCTGACCCGGCAGGCGATCCAGCTCGGCCTCCTGCCGCGCATGGAGATCCGCCACACGTCCGAGCAGACCTCCGGCCAGATCTACGTGCCGCGCGTCAACCTGCTGCTGCTCGTCGTCGTGCTGATCCTGGTCTGGTCGTTCCGGACGTCGTCCAGCCTGTCGCATGCCTATGGCATCTCGGTCTTCGGCACGATGGTGGTCTCGTCCACACTCGCCGCCATCGTCATCCGCCGTCACTGGGGCTGGAGCCTGCCGGCAACTGCCGCACTCATCCTTCCCTTCTTCCTGGTCGACGTCTCCTTCTTCTCCGCCAACATGCTGAAGCTGTTCCATGGCGGCTATGTGCCGGTGCTCCTCGCCATGGGTCTGACCCTGGTGATGTGGACCTGGATGCGCGGCACCAAGATCCTCTTCGACAAGACCCGCAAGACCGACGTGCCGCTGCTCGAACTCGTCACCATGCTCTCGAAGAGCCCGCCGGCCCGCGTGAAGGGCATGGCGGTCTTCCTGACCAGCGACCCCGAAACCGCGCCGGCCTCGCTTCTGCATAACCTCAAGCACAACAAGGTGCTGCACGAGCGCAACGTCGTGCTGACCGTGCGCTCGGCCGATACACCGCGCGTCGCGGAGGAGGAGCGCGTGCGCCTTGCCCGCATCACCGACGATTTCTGGCGGGTCGAGATGGTGTACGGCTACATGGAGAGCCCGAACGTGCCGAAGGGCCTGGCCACGCTGCGCAAGCAGGGCTTCAAGTTCGACATCATGTCGACCTCGTTCTTCCTGTCCCGCCGCTCGATCAAGCCTTCGCCGCAATCGGGCATGCCGATCTGGCAGGACAACCTCTTCATCGGCCTGACCAAGAGCGCGACCGACGCCACGGACTTCTTCCAGATTCCGACCGGCCGCGTCGTCGAGGTCGGCACGCAGGTCACGGTCTGACCGGGCGCAGACGCCTTCCAAGGAAGGCGTCATGCTCGGGCTTGACCGGAGCATCTCATGACCAGAGGAACACTAGAACCACAGGAAACCCCTATCCTGTATCGACGTCGGCTGCTGCAGACTTAGACATTTCAAGCGCTGATCTCGGGCAAGCCCGGGATCAACGGAGGGGCAAGGGTGAGGTGTAGGCCCCTGAACCAGCGAGGCGAGGCCTCACCGCTGCGCAGCGACCACCTCGTGGAAAATTCGGTAAGCGGCCTACCCCTCACCCTGCCTCTTCCTACAGGAGAGCGTTCCCCGCGCATTTCCTTCTAGCGCTGCTCGGGTCAAGCCCGCATATGACGCGCCTTCTGCAGCCTCAATCCAGTCGTGCCGAGGCCGCCTCCTTCGGCACATGCCGCACCCGCTCGCGATAAAGCAGGTAGAGCCCGGACGAGATCACGATGCCGGCGCCGACGAAGGTCCAGCGGTCCGGCAGCTGGTCGAAGACCAGCCAGCCGAGCAGCAGCATCCAGATGATCTGGGAATAGATGAAGGGTGCCAGCACGGTCGCGGGCGCCAGCCGATGCGCCAGGATCAGGAGCCAGTGGCCGAAGCCCCCGAACGCGCCGACCGCGAACATCAGGAGCCAGGGCAGGAGCGTCTGCGGCGTTTCCCAGACCCAGGGCAGCAGCGGGATGGTCGCCAGCGTCCCCGCCGCGCCCGAATAGATCATCGTCGTTTCCGACGAATCATGGCCGGAGAGCATCCGGGTCGACAATGAGTAGAAGGTGTAGCACAGGCAGCCCAGCACGATCAGCAGCGCCGCCGGATGCATGCCCCCGATTCCCGGCCGCGTCACCACCAGCACGCCGATGAAGCCCACGCCGATCGCAGCGAGCCGGCGCGGCCCCGGCCATTCCCCGAGCAGCGGCCCCGATGCCAGCGCCACCAGGAGCGGCGTCGCGAACATGATCGAGATCGTTTCGGCGAGCTGGAGATAGCGCAGCGCGACGAAGTTGAGCGCGGTCGAGCCGAGCAGCAGGAACGAGCGGCCCCATTGCAGCCACGGCCGTTTGGTCCGCAGCACGCCGGGCCGGGTCCACGGATTGATCACCGCCAGCACCAGGATCATGCTGCCGGCATAGCGCGCGAACACCACCTGCAGCGGGTTCATCGACTGGCCCAGCCATTTCGCGCTGGTATCGAGCAGAGAGAACAGCAGAACGGCCGCGCACATCAGGCCGATCGCAACCATGCGCGCACGGCCCGTCTCGGAAGGCGCCTCTGAAGGGGAAGACACGGGCCTCGCCATGCTCTGAAGGAATGACGAAGGCAGATTGAACCGATTTAAGCCTCATCGCCAGCACGCCGAAGCATGCGGTCCATGCAGAAATCAGGCGTCGCTATCGGCCTCGTCGAGATCGGTATCGGGATCGTCATGCTCGGCGCCGGCCTTGGACAGGCCCTTGGCCGCCTTGCGCAGGAGCTTGCGCAACTGCTTGCGCTCCTTGCCGTCGAGCTTGTCGAGAAGCTCTTCTTCGACCTCGTTCCAGACCGCGTCGAGCTCGGCTGCGGTGCTCTGCCCGGCCTCGGTCAACGCGACCTGCACGAGCCGGCCGTCGCGGTTGCCGCCTTCGCGGGTGACCAGCCCCTGCAGCGAGAGGCGCCCGATCGTCTTCGACACGGTCGGCGGCTTGACGCGCAGCAGGGCCGCGAGTTCCCCCATCGTCATCGGGGCCGGCTGCAGCGCCTTCAGCGCCTGCTCCTGCCCCGGAAACAGGCCCAGCCCGTTCAGCCTCTCGCCCATCCGCGAACGGTGCAGCCGCGCGGTGACGAGCAGGGCACGGCCGACACTCTTCTCGATTGCCTTGGTCATGGGTCGATCCTTCGGGCCGATCCTTGGACAGGTAAGCAGACGCTTCGCCGGCTGCGTATTCGCGCGCGAACATGACAGACGGATGACAATCGGATGTCAGAGCTAAGAGAGCGCGAGTTTCGCCGCGACTTTTTTCAGGAATGCCGCCCGGCTGGCCGGAGTCGAGAGATTCATTTCATGATGCGCGAGATAGGTCGTGCGCGCCAGCGGATGGCAGACCGCCCGCAGCGCCCGGCAGACCGCCTTGCGCGGCGGGTCGCCCATCAGGAAGGCGCGCCAGCGCGAGCCACCATAGCTGGTCACTGCCACGAGCCGGCGAATATTGTGCAGAGCCGGCTGTGCCTTGCCATCGACCATCCTGAACGAGACGCCGGGCAGGAAGACGCGATCGAGGAAGCCCTTGAGGATCGCGGGATAGCCGAAATTCCAGACCGGGAAGCACAGCACCAGCGCCTCGGCCCGCTTCACGCGCTCGACATAACCGGCAACCGGCAATGTGTTGCTGGCCGTGTCGTGGTAGCCGCGCCGCTCCCCCCGGCTCAGCACCGGGTCGAACTGCTCGGCATAGAGATCGCAATCGTCGACCTCGTGCCCCGCCGCCTTCAGGCTTGCGACCACCGTCTCGTGGATGGCGGCCCCGAAGCTCTCGGGCACAGGATGGGCATAGAGGACGAGGACGCGCATGATCCTTAGCCGACCCCGGCCTCGGTCAGACTGCGGAACAGGAAGGTCTTGCCCGAGCGGTAGTCGTAGGACGGGTCTTCCCAGGCGATCATCTTGCCGGGATTGAGCAGGCCCCGTGGATCGGCCTCGCGCTTGAAGGCGAGCTGCGCCTCGTCGGTCTGCTTCATGCCGCCCTCCTCCAGCGTGTAGCGATGCGGATTGAAGATCGGGGCGCCCATCTCCTCATGGATCGCCATGATCTCCTCCAGCCGTTCCTCGGAGGTGAAGCGCACCAGCGGCAGGCCGAAGCAGGTGATCTTGCCGTCGAAGCGCACGAATTCGAGATGGCAGATCACCTCGTCGCCGAAGCGGGCATGGATCCTGTCGACCAGCTCGACCTGGTTCGGATAGGGATAGAGCACCTGCAGATAGGTGATCGTCGGATCGACGCGCAGTGCCCGCAGCGTCGTGTGGTTCCAGCCGAGTTCATAGGCCGGCGGCAGGCCCTTGGCATCCTCCGGCGAGAGCTTGTCGGAGCGCAGCAGCAGCTCCGCGCCCTTGAAGCGCTGCGCATAGGCGCAAAGCGCATCGACCGCGAAATCGGCCGCCATGACGATGACGAGATGGCTGTCGCGCGGCAGGAACCTGCGGTGACGCAGGAAATAGTCGTGCGGCGCGGGCGCCGCGACAACGCAGAGGTTCTTCAGCGCAAGCCCGTCCTGCTCGCCGACCGCATTGGCGAACTCGGTGGCAGCTCGCAGGTCCTCGAAGCCGACGATGACATCGGCCCAGTTGTAAGCCGGCCCGAGCGGCATCTCGACTTCGGTGATGATGCCGTTCGTGCCATAGGCATGGGCGACCTTGTGCAGGTCCTCGCCGGAGAATTCGAGGATGCGCGGGCTTGCCTCCATCGTCGCGACCTTCAGGCGGATGATGTTGCCCCAGTCGCGCAGGCCGCCCCATTTGATCGAGCCGACGCCGCCCGAACCGCCGGCGATGAAGCCGCCGATCGAGGCCGTCTGGTAGGTGGACGGGTGCAGGCGCAGTTCCTGCCGCGAATGCGTGCGCGTCTCGTCGTCGATGCGGGCCATGATCGCGCCGGGCTCGGCGACATAGCGGCCGGCGGCGATCTCCTTGACCTTGTTGAAGCCGGAGAGATCGAGCAGCACACCGCCGGAGAGCGGCATCGCCTGCCCGTAATTGCCGGTGCCGGTGCCGCGCGGCGTCACGGGAATGCCGAGTTCGTGGCAGGCGGCGAGCACCTGCATCACCTCGGCCTCGCTCGTCGGAGAGACCACGATATCGGCGACGACATGGTCGAGCTGACGTTTCAGGATCGGCGAGTACCAGAAGAAATCGCGGCTCTTCTGCTTCACCAGCGCCGGGTTTTCTTCGGTGCGGATGCCTCCGAGGCGAGTCTTCAGCGTGGCGATGTCGTAGCGTGCGGTCATGATGCTCTGCCCATCAGATGGTCGAGTTCGCGGTAGTCCGGCAGCGTCCGGTCGATCGCCTTGCCGGAAACCAGCACGGTGCGATCGGCCTGCGGCCGGGAGAAGAGTTCGGTCCAGTCGCGCGCCCGCGTCAGGATGAGATCGGCCGGCGCACCGGCCGCGATGACGCCGCCATCGACGCCCAGCACCTCGGCCGGCGTGCGCGCCACCGCCTTGGCCCAGTCCGGGCCGGAATGATCGAGCTGGAGGATGCGCGTGCCCTCGCGGAGCACCTCGACGAGATCGAGATCGCCATAGGCGTAGAACGGGTCACGCGTATTGTCGGAGGCGATCATCACCGGCACGCCGGCGGCCTTGAGTTCATGCAGCGCCGTGACGCCACGCCAGCGTGGGGTGCGGCCGGTCTGGCGGTCCTGCAGATACATGTTGCACAGCGGCAGCGAGACCACCGCGATGCCGGCTTCACGCACCTTGGCGATGATCCGCGCCTCGTCTTCCGGCGCCTGAAGGGCGAGCGAACAGCAGTGTCCGCACAGGATCTTGCCCTCGAAGCGGTGGCGCAGAGCCGCGTCGGCAATGTACTCCAGCGATCGGGCAGCCGGATCATTGGTCTCGTCGACATGGAAATCGAGATCGAAGCCGTTCTCGATCGCCGCCCGGAACAGGATGTCGAGCGCTTGGTCGAGCTCCGGGATCATATAGGTGACGCAGCCGAGCAGCCTGTCGCCATGGGCCTTCACGGCGGCGATCACCGCCTGCATATGCGCGGGATCGAGCGCCTCCGTCGCGCCGAAGAGCGGCGAGGCCTGGAGCGCGATGCGCCCGATCCATTCTGCTCGCAGCTCCGCATAGACCGGCCAGGAGATGCCGATCTGCTCGCCCAGCGAATCGAGATGCGTCCGCATCGCGGCCGTGCCATGCGCGAAGGCAGTCCGTAGCGAGAAATCCATGCGCGCCCGCACGTCCTGTGCCGACCAGTTCGCCTCGCGATCGGCGCCGACGGTGTTCAACGCCCCCGGAAAAGTCCCATCCGGGTTGGGGCTGCGCGGCCAGATATGGCCCTTGTCGAGATGGGTGTGACAGTCGACCAGTCGTGGCAAAGCGATACCGCCATCGAGACTGGCGGCAGGCACCGCCCCGGCGGAGGCCGCGCCGGCAGGCTCTATCGCGGTGATGCGACCATCCGCAATCGCGAGATCGACGCGCGCCAGCCCATTGCCATCGGCCGGCATATCATCGCCCTCGAGCAGGCAGAGGGGAACGCGCAGGTCGGTCAGGCGGAAAGCGGGTGCGTCGGGCAGGCGGGCGAAACCGGTCGTCACGTTGTCTCGCCTCTCCTGCCTCTCAAGCTCCGGTTCGGAGATACCGGGCCGATGGAACAGCCGCAAGCCGCGCCGGCCTCTCCTCCCCCGCCGATGACGTCGCAGCCGGAAAAGCCTTGCATTCGGGCTTGTTCATGCCGGCCGGATCGCGCATGAGGGCGGCATCATCAGCAAGCATGAGGTCGGACCATGACCGGCGAAGCCCGCATCATCGACGGCAAGGCCACCGCGGCCGCGCTCAGGGCCGAGATCGGCCGCGAGGTCGCGGCGATCAAGGCCGCGCGCGGGATCGTGCCCGGCCTCCATGTCGTCCTCGTCGGCGAGGACCCGGCCAGCAAGGTCTATGTCGCCTCGAAGGAGAAGCTCGCGGTCGAGGTCGGCATGAACTCGGTCGCCCACCGGCTGCCGGCCGACACGACGCAAGCGCAGCTCCTCGCCAAGCTCGCCGAGCTCAACGCGGATGACAACGTCGACGGCATCCTCGTCCAGCTCCCGCTGCCGAAGCATATCGACACCGGCCGGATCATCGACGCCATCGACCCGGCCAAGGATGTCGACGGCCTGCACCCGATCAATGCCGGTCTGCTCGCCGGCGGCAAGAACGGCCTCGTGCCCTGCACGCCGCTCGGCTCCATGCTCCTGCTGAAACAGGCGCTGCCCTCTCTCTCCGGGCTCGACGCCGTCGTGATCGGCCGCTCCGAACTGGTCGGCCGCCCGGTCGCCCAGCTCCTGCTTCAGGCCGATTGCACCGTCACCATCGCCCATTCGCGCACGCGCGACCTGGCCGCCGTGGTAAAGCGCGCCGATATCGTCATCGCGGCGGTCGGCCGGCCGCGCATGGTCAAGGGCGACTGGATCAAGCCCGGCGCGACCGTGATCGATGTCGGCATCAACCGCCTGCCCGACGGCAAGCTCACCGGCGACGTCGATTTCGCGGAAGCCGTGAAGGTCGCGGGCGCGATCACCCCGGTTCCTGGCGGCGTCGGCCCGATGACCATCGCCTGCCTGCTCAAGAACACGCTGACGGCTTTCCACGCCCGGCGGGGGTGAACCCAGCAGCCGGCGCCGCCAGAGGTGGCCCGGTTTTTCCTCAGTTGGCCCTCGAACGAAAAAGGAGCTGCAAGCGTGCAGCTCCTTCGAAACCTCGCTCTTGCAGCAGGGCCGCGCCAGAGGCACGGCCCGGCAACCCGATCACATGTGAATCGGGCGCTTGTCGACCGCGAGGGCCGCTTCCTTCACGGCCTCGGCCAGCGTCGGGTGCGCGTGGCAGGTACGGGCGAGGTCCTCGGCCGAGCCGCCGAACTCCATCAGAACGGTCACTTCCGCGATCAGGTCGCCGGCATGCGGGCCGATGATGTGGCAACCGAGCACGCGGTCGGTCGCCGCATCGGCCAGCACCTTCACGAAACCGTCCGTGTGGCGCATGGCGCGCGCGCGGCCGTTCGCCGTGAACGGGAACTTGCCGATCTTGTAGGCGACGCCGGCAGCCTTCAGCTCTTCCTCGGTCTTGCCGATCGCCGCGACTTCCGGCGCCGTGTAGACGATGCCGGGAATGGCGTCGTAGTTTACATGGCCGTGCTTGCCGGCGATGATCTCCGCGACGGCGACGCCCTCATCCTCGGCCTTGTGCGCCAGCATCGGCCCGCGCACCACGTCGCCGATCGCGTAGATGCCGGCGACATTGGTCTTGAAATGATCGTCGATGACGACGCGGCCCTTCTCGGTGGCGACGCCCGCCTTGTCGAGACCGAGGCCCTCGGTGTTCGGACGCCGGCCGATCGCGACCAGCACGATATCGGCATTGAGCGTTGTCGCCGTGCCCCCGGCGGCGGGTTCGACGGTGACGGTCGCGCCCCCCTTCTTGCCCGTTTCGACCTTGGTGACCTTGGAGCCGAGCTGGAAGGTGAAGCCCTGCTTCTGCAGGATGCGCTGGAACTGCTTGGCGACTTCGCCGTCCATGCCGGGCAGGATGCGGTCGAGATATTCGACGACGGTGACCTTGGCGCCGAGGCGCGCCCAGACCGAGCCGATCTCGAGGCCGATCACGCCGGCGCCGACCACGACGAGCTCCTTCGGCACAGCGCCGATCTCGAGCGCACCGGTCGAGGTCACGACGGTCTTCTCGTCGATGGTCACGCCCGGCAGCGGCGCCGATTCCGAACCCGTCGCGATGACGATGTTCTTGGTCTCGATTTCCTGCGTCTTGCCGTCCTCGGCAGTGACGACGACCTTGCCGGCAGCGGGGATCGAGGCCGTGCCGTGGAAGGCGTCGATCTTGTTCTTCTTCAGCAGGAAGCCGACGCCGGTGACATTGGCGTCGATCGTCTCCTGCTTGTGGGCCATCATCGCCTTGAGGTCGAGCTTCGGCTTGCCGACGACGATGCCCAGCTTCTCGAAGGTGTGGCCGGCCTCCTCGAACATCTCGGAAGCGTGCAGCAGCGCCTTGGAAGGGATGCAGCCGACGTTCAGGCAGGTGCCGCCATGGGTCTTGCGCTTCTCGACCACAGCGACCTTGAGGCCGAGCTGGGCGGCGCGGATGGCGCAGACATAGCCGCCGGGGCCGGTTCCGATGACGACGAGATCGTAGGCCGCAGCCATGGTGACTTCCTTTCCTGTGTTCGAATGCGGCGGCGCCTCAGCGCCCGCCGGTCACGTTCAAGACGGTTCCGTTGGTGTAGGAGGCCTCGTCCGAGAGCAGCCAGGCGATCGCCTGCGCCACCTCGCGCGCCGTGCCCTCGCGCTTCATCGGAAGCTGGTCGCGCAGCAGCGCAACCCGGTCAGGCATGCCGCCGCTGGCATGGATCTCCGTATCGATGATGCCGGGCCTGACGGCATTGACCCGGATACCCTCAGCCGCAACCTCGCGGGCGAGGCCAAGGGTGAAGATGTCGATGCCGGCCTTTGTTGCGGCATAGTCGAGATATTGCCCGGCGCCGGCCAGAATCGCTGCGGCGGAGGACAGATTGACGATGCCGCCACCCTGCCCGCCATGGCGGGTCGACATCCGCTTCACCGCTTCGCGGGCGCAGAGGAAGCTGCCGGTCAGGTTGATCCGGAACATCCGGTCAAGACGAGCGAGGTCCATCTCGTCGAGGCGCTGCGGGGCATCGATGACGCCGGCATTGTTGACCAGTGCCGTGAGTCGCCCGAGCTGGTCGGCCGCCGCGAAGATCGCGGCGACATCGGCTTCATCGCCGACATCGCCCTTGATCGCGACCGCCTGCCGGCCTTTGCCGTTGACGGCCGCGACTGTCTCGGCCGCAGCTTCGGCATTGGACTGGTAGTTGACGACGAGATCGTAGCCGCGCTCCGCGAGCAGGATCGCGGTCGCCCGGCCGATTCCCCGGCTGCCGCCGGTGACGATCGCAACGCCCGACACGTCCCGTCCCGCGCGCTCAAAGATCGAGCACGAGGCGCGCCGGATCCTCCAGGCCTTCCTTGATGCGGACGAGGAAGGTCACGGCCTCCTTGCCGTCGATGATACGGTGGTCGTAGCTGACCGCGAGATACATCATGGGACGGATCTCGATCTTGCCGTTCACGACGACCGGACGCTCCTGGATCTTGTGCATGCCCAGGATCGCGGACTGCGGCGCGTTCAGGATCGGGGTCGACATCAGCGAACCGTAGACGCCGCCGTTCGAGATGGTGAAGGTGCCGCCCTGCATCTCCTCGATCGAGAGCTTGCCGTCGCGGGCCTTGCGGCCGAACTCGCCGATCTTCTTCTCGACGCCGGCGATGGAGAGTTCGTCCGCATCGCGTACGACCGGAACCACCAGGCCCTTCTCGGTGCCGACGGCAACGCCGATATGGTAGTAGTTCTTGTAGATGATGTCGGTGCCGTCGATCTCGGCATTGACCGCGGGGATCTCCTTCAGCGCCTGCACGCAGGCCTTCACG
The DNA here is from genome assembly GCF_017308015.1 of Allobosea sp. Lineage (GTDB taxonomy): Bacteria > Pseudomonadota > Alphaproteobacteria > Rhizobiales > Beijerinckiaceae > Allobosea. Next base: position 20,341 of record NZ_JAFKFW010000010.1, on the reverse strand, counting down.
AAGAAGCCCATGAAGCCGAGCTTCACGCCGTGCTTCTTCTCGAACACGTCCTTGTACTGGTTGCGCAGCGCCATCACGCCGGACATGTCGACCTCGTTGAAGGTCGTCAGCATCGCCGCGTTGGACTGGGCTTCCTTGAGGCGGCGCGCAATCGTCTGGCGCAGCTTGGTCATCTTGACGCGCTCTTCGCGGGCGCCGTCATCCGGCGCCGAAGGCGCGCGGACGGCAACCGGAGCCGGCGCGGCGGCCGGAGCCGCAGCGCCGCCGGTCGCGATCGCGGCGAGCATGTCGCCCTTGGTCACGCGGCCATCCTTGCCCGAGGCAGCGACCTTGGACGGGTCGACGCCGCTCTCGGCGGCGAGGCGCGAGACGGCCGGGCCGGAATCGGCGGCCTTGGTCGCGGCGGCCTTGGGAGCCTCCGCTGCCGGAGCAGCCGCAACGGGCTTCGCCTCGGCCTTAGGCGCGGGAGCGGCAGCAGCGCCGCCTTCAGCGATCGTGCCGAGCAGCGCGCTGACGCCGACGGTCTCGCCTTCCTTGGCGACGATCTCGCCGAGGACGCCGGCGGCCGGCGCGTTCACTTCCAGCGTCACCTTGTCGGTCTCGAGCTCGACCAGGGGCTCGTCGGCCTTCACCGCCTCGCCCGGCTTCTTGAACCACTTGCCGATGGTGGCCTCGGAAACGGATTCGCCGAGGGTGGGTACGCGGATTTCGGTCGCCATGTCAGGCCTCTTCTTATTCGAATCTTGTGGAGGTCGTCCCGGGCTCAAGCGAAGCGCAGACCCGGGACCCATTCCGGAACGGTTCAGGCATGGATCCCGGACCGGTGCCGCTCACGCGGCTTGTCCGGGACGACACCAAGTCTAAGCGGCAAAGGCCTCGTCGAGGAAGGCGTTGAGCTGGGCGAGATGCTTGGACATCAGGCCGGTCGCGGTCGCGGCCGAAGCCGGGCGGCCGACATAGCGCGGACGCTTAGACTTCGAGCCGGCATGGCCCAGCACCCATTCCAGATAGGGCTCGACAAAGGTCCAGGAACCCATGTTCTTCGGCTCCTCCTGGCACCAGACCACGTCAGCGCCCTTGAAGCGCGCCAGCTCCTGCGCCAGCGTCTTCAGCGGGAACGGATAGAGCTGCTCGACGCGCATCAGGTAGACATCGTCGATGCCGCGCTTCTCGCGCTCCTCCAGCAGGTCGAAATAGACCTTGCCCGAGCAGAGCACGACGCGGCGAATCTTCGAGTCCTTGACCAGCTTGGTGGTCGACTTGCCGCGCTCGGCATCGTCGGCCAGCACGCGGTGGAAGGTCGAGCCCTCGGCCAGCTCGCTGAGGTCGGAGATGCAGCGCTTGTGGCGCAGCAGCGACTTCGGCGTCATCAGGATCAGCGGCTTGCGGAAGTCGCGCTTCAGCTGGCGGCGCAGGATGTGGAAATAGCTCGCCGGCGTCGAGCAGTTCGCCACCTGCATGTTGTCTTCCGCGCACATCTGCAGGAAGCGCTCCAGGCGGGCGGAGGAGTGCTCCGGACCCTGGCCCTCATAGCCGTGCGGCAGCAGGCAGACGAGGCCCGACATGCGCAGCCACTTGCGCTCGCCCGACGAGATGAACTGGTCGAACACGACCTGCGCACCGTTGGCGAAGTCGCCGAACTGCGCTTCCCACATCGTCAGCGCGTTAGGCTCCGACAGGGTGTAGCCGTATTCGAAGCCGAGCACCGCCTCTTCCGAGAGCATCGAATTGATGACCTCGTAGCGGGACTGGCCCTCGCGGATATGGTTCAGCGAGGTGTGGCGGGCCTCCGTCTCCTGGTCGATCAGCACCGAATGGCGCTGTGAGAAGGTGCCGCGCTCGCAATCCTGGCCGGAAAGGCGCACGGGGTGGCCGTCGAGCAGCAGCGAGCCGAAGGCGAGTGCTTCGGCGGTCGCCCAGTCGATGCCCTCACCGGCCTCGACCGCCTTCTTGCGGTTGTCGAGGAAGCGCTGGATCGTCTTGTGGACGTTGAAACCGGCCGGAACCGCCGTGATCTTCTCGGTGATCTCCTTCAGCGTCGCCGCCGGCACGCCGGTGGCGCCGCGGCGCGGATCGTCCTCGTCGGCGCGGATCGCCTTCATGCCGGCCCAGCGGCCGTCGAGCCAGTCGGCCTTGTTCGGCTTGAAGGACTGGCCGGCGTCGAACTCGACCTCCAGCCTGGCCTTCCAGGCGGCGCGCATGGCGTCGAGCTCGCCGGCCTCGATCACGCCCTCGGCCGCCAGCTTCTCGCCATAGAGCTCCAGCGTCGACTTGTGGCCGCGGATCTTGCGGTACATCAGCGGCTGGGTGAAGCCCGGCTCGTCGCCCTCGTTATGGCCGAAGCGGCGATAGCAGAACATGTCGATCACGACCGGCTTGTGGAACTTCTGCCGGAACTCGATCGCGACCTTGGCGGCGAAGACGACCGCCTCCGGATCGTCGCCGTTCACATGGAAGACCGGAGCCTCGACCATCTTCGCCACGTCGGACGGATAGGGCGAGGAGCGCGAATAACGCGGATAGGTGGTGAAGCCGATCTGGTTGTTGATGATGAAATGCAGCGAGCCGCCGGTGCGGTGGCCCTTCAGCCCGGACAGGCCGAGGCATTCCGCCACGACGCCCTGGCCGGCGAAAGCCGCGTCACCGTGAATCAGCAGCGGGAGCACCTTCGAGCGCTCGACGATATCGCCGAACTGGTCCTGCTTGGCGCGCACCTTGCCGAGCACGACGGGGTCGACGATCTCCAGATGCGACGGGTTGGCGGTCAGCGAGATATGGACATTGTTGCCGTCGAACTCGCGATCGCTGGAGGCACCGAGATGGTACTTCACGTCGCCCGAGCCCTCGACGTCGTCAGGGTGGAACGAACCGCCCTTGAATTCGTGGAACAGCGCACGATGCGGCTTGCCCAGAACCTGGGTCAGCACGTTGAGGCGGCCGCGATGGGCCATGCCGAAGACGATGTCGCGCACGCCGAGCGCGCCGCCGCGCTTGATGATCTGCTCCAGCGCCGGGACCAGCGCCTCGCCGCCATCGAGGCCGAAGCGCTTCGTGCCGGTGAACTTGAGATCGAGGAACTTCTCGAAGCCCTCGGCCTCGACGAGCTTGTTCAGGATCGCCTTCTTGCCTTCCTTGGTGAAGGCGATCTCCTTGTCCGGCCCCTCGATGCGCTCCTGCAGCCAGGCCTTCTGCTCGGGGTCGGAGATATGCATGAACTCGATGCCGACCGTGCCGCAATAGGTCCGCTGCAGGATCGCGACCATCTCGCGGATGGTGGCGAACTCCATGCCGAGCACGTTGTCGATGAAGATCTTGCGGTCGAGGTCGGCTTCGGTGAAGCCGAAGGCGGCCGGCGACAATTCCTCATGATCGGTGCGGCTCTCGATGCCCAGCGGATCGAGCTTGGCATGGAGATGGCCACGCATGCGATAGGCGCGGATCAGCATGATCGCGCGCACGGAATCACGGGTTGCCTGCTGCACGTCCGCCGCGGAGAGCGCCGTGCCGGCGGCCTTCGCCTTGGCGCCCAGCTTGTCGGAGATCACCTTCTCGACGACGGCCCAGTTTCCGTCCAGCGCCGAAACCAGCTCGCCGCTGGCGGCGACCGGCCAGTTCGGCTTCTTCCAGGACGCACCCTTGGCGTTCTGCAGGACGGCTTCCTTGTCGTCCTTCAGCGCGCCGAAGAAGCCCTGCCACTGCTCGTCGACCGACTTCGGGTCGGCTTCATACCGGGCATAGAGATCCTCGATATAGGCCGCATTGCCGCCATAGAGGAAGCCGGTCTGCGCGAGAGCCTCGTTGATATCCTGGCGAGCCATGGTGCTCCTGCTTTCCTTCGCCGCTTGAGTCATGTCCGAACCCTTGCCCGGACATCTTTCAGGTTCCGTGATGCCCGGGCTCCGCCTGGACATCACGCTGGATTTGGCGGCGCGTCATGGCGGGCTCAAGCCCGGTCACGACGCGCCAAAACGCCTCAGCCCTTCAACACTTCGACCAAGGTCTTTCCAAGGCGCGCCGGCGAGGGCGAGACCCGGATGCCGGCGGCTTCCATCGCCGCGATCTTGTCCTCGGCGCCGCCCTTGCCGCCCGAGATGATCGCGCCGGCATGGCCCATGCGGCGGCCGGGAGGAGCCGTGCGGCCGGCGATGAAGCCGACCATCGGCTTCTTGCGGCCACGCCTGGCCTCGTCCTTGATGAACTGCGCCGCGTCCTCTTCGGCCGAACCGCCGATCTCGCCGATCATGACGATCGACTCGGTCTTGTCGTCGGCCAGGAACATCTCGAGCATGTCGATGAACTCGGTGCCCTTGACCGGATCGCCGCCGATGCCGACGGCCGTGGTCTGGCCGAGGCCCTCGCGGGTGGTCTGGAACACCGCCTCATAGGTCAGCGTGCCCGAACGCGAGACGATGCCGACCGAGCCCGGCTTGAAGATGTTCGCCGGCATGATGCCGATCTTCGACTGGCCGGCGGTGACGACGCCGGGGCAGTTCGGGCCGATCAGGCGCGATTTCGAGCCCGAGAGCGAGCGCTTCACGCGGACCATGTCGAGCACCGGGATGCCCTCGGTGATGCAGATGATGAGCGGGATCTCGGCGTCGATCGCCTCGCAGATCGCGTCCGCGGCGCCCGGAGGCGGCACGTAGACGACCGAGGCGGTTGCGCCGGTCTTCTGCTTGGCCTCGGCGACCGTGTCGAAGACAGGCAGGCCGAGATGCAGCGAACCGCCCTTCCCCGGCGAGGTGCCACCGACCATCTGCGTGCCGTAGGCAATCGCCTGCTCGGAGTGGAAGGTCCCGTTCTTGCCGGTGAAGCCCTGGGTGATGACCTTGGTGTTCTTGTCGATCAGGATGGACATGTCTGCTCCTCAGGCCTTCTTGACCGCAGCGACGATCTTCTGCGCGGCGTCGTCGAGGTCGTCGGCGGGGATGACGTTGAGGCCGGACTCGCGGATGATCTGCTTGCCTTCCTCGACATTGGTGCCTTCGAGGCGCACGACCAGCGGAACCTGAAGGCCGACAGCCTTCACCGCGGCGATCACGCCGCGCGCGATGACGTCGCACTTCATGATGCCGCCGAAGATGTTGACGAGGATGCCCTTCACCTTCGGATCGGCGGTGATGATCTTGAACGCCGCCGTCACCTTCTCTTCGGAAGCGCCGCCGCCGACGTCGAGGAAGTTCGCCGGGCTTTCGCCGTAGAGCTGGATGATGTCGAGCGTCGCCATCGCGAGGCCGGCGCCGTTGACCATGCAGCCGATCGTGCCGTCGAGCGCGATATAGGCGAGGTCGTACTTCGAGGCCTCGATCTCCTTCTCGTCCTCTTCCGTTGTGTCGCGGAGCGCGACCACATCGGGGTGACGATAGAGCGAGTTCGAGTCGAACGAGACCTTGGCGTCCAGGCACTTGAGCTGGCCCTGGGTGGTCACGATCAGCGGGTTGATCTCCAGCATGTCCATGTCCTTGGCCACGAACGCGTTGTAGATCTGGCCGAGCACGGTGCCGGCCTGCTTGGCGAGGTCACCCTTCAGTCCGAGGATGCGCGCCATGGCGCGGCCGTGGTGCGGCATGATGCCGGTCGCCGGGTCGACCGAGAAGGTCTCGATCTTCTCGGGCGTGTCATGGGCGACGGCCTCGATATCCATGCCGCCCTCGGTCGAGATGACGAAGGCGATGCGCGAGGTCTCGCGGTCGACCAGCGCCGAGAGGTAGAACTCCTTCTCGATGTCCGAGCCATCCTCGATATAGAGGCGGTTGACCTGCTTGCCGGTCTCGCCGGTCTGGATCGTGACCAGCGTGTTGCCGAGCATCTCCTTGGCGTGGGCCTCCACTTCCGCAACCGACTTGGCGAGGCGAACACCGCCCTTGGCGTCGGGGCCCAGTTCCTTGAACTTGCCCTTGCCGCGCCCGCCGGCATGGATCTGCGACTTCACGACGTAGAGCGGCCCCGGCAGCTTCTTGGCGGCCTCGACCGCCTCCGCAACCGTCAGCGCCGGGAAACCGGCCGAAACGGGCGCGCCGAATTCCTTGAGGATGGCTTTGCCCTGGTATTCGTGGATGTTCATGTGCTCGGTTTCCCTGACAGCGACCGAAAATTGACGAAAGGGCGGCAGCGCGAATCCGCACCGCCGCCCCTGAGCTTGGATCAGGCGAGTGACGGATCGACGGTCTTGCAGGCGTCGATCAGGTTCTGGACCGATGCCACCGACTTCGACAGCATCTCCTTCTCGGCCCCGTTGAGGCGGATCTTGACGACGCGTTCGACACCCTTGGCGCCGATCACGACGGGAACGCCGACGAACATGTCCCGGACGCCGTACTGGCCCTTCAGCGCAGCCGCCGCCGGCAGAACGCGCTTCTGGTCCTTGAGATAGCTCTCGGCCATCGCGATCGCCGAAGCCGCCGGAGCATAGAAGGCCGAGCCGGTCTTGAGCAGGTTGACGATCTCGCCGCCGCCCTTGCGGGTACGCTCGACGATGGCATCCAGCTTCTCCTGCGTGGTCCACTTCATTTTGACGAGGTCCGGCAGCGGGATGCCGGCGACGCCCGAGTAGCGGACCAGCGGCACCATGTCGTCGCCATGGCCGCCGAGCACGAAGGCCGAGACGTCCTTGACCGAAACCTGGAACTCCTCGGCGAGGAAGTGGCGGAAGCGGGCGCTATCGAGCACGCCGGCCATGCCGCAGATCATGTTGGGCTTCACGCCCGAGAACTTCTGGAGCGCCCAGACCATCGCGTCGAGCGGATTGGTGATGCAGATCACGAAGGCCTTGGGAGCGTATTGCTTGATGCCTTCGCCGACAGCCTTCATCACCTTGAGGTTGATGCCGATCAGGTCGTCGCGGCTCATGCCGGGCTTGCGCGGCACGCCGGCGGTGACGATGATCACGTCGGCGCCCTTGATGTCCTCATAGGAGTTCGTGCCCTTGTAGCCGGCGTCGAAGCCGTCGACCGGCGCGGACTCGGCGATGTCCAGGCCCTTGCCCTGCGGAATGCCCTCGGCGATGTCGAACAGGACGACGTCGCCCAGCTCCTTGAGGCCGGCGAGGTGGGCGAGGGTGCCGCCGATCTGGCCGGAGCCGATGAGGGCGATCTTCTTACGGGCCATTGCCTAGTCCTTTTGTTTCTGGCGCTACCATCGATCCGGTCACGTCCGGTTTCGACATTCAAAATGCCTTGGCGCTGCGACAGGCCGGGAACCCGGCCAAACCGTGCGTTCCTTTGGCCCAAACCGGCCTTTTGCCGCAACCCTCGCCGCAAAAGCGGCTTTTCTCGGGCATCGGGCACCTCGCGCGTCATCGCGTGAGGGCGGCTTATATTTTTCAATAGCTTAGAAGAAGCACACAGTCACATCAGGCTCGATGAGCAACGAAATCCGGCAATTACAATTTACAAATACTGTAATTGGTAACCGGATTATTCACACGATCCCGCTGCCGAGCACCCGCAGGATCACGCGGATCAGGGTCGAGAGCCGGGTATCGACCGAGGCCTGCGGCACGTCCGCTTCCAGCGCCAGCGAGGCCGGGTGGATGAAGCGGTTGGTGGCGTCGATGACGAAGGCGATCGCCCGGTCCCGGTCGCGCGGCTCGAACACGCCGGTCGCGATGCCCTCATCGACCACGCGCTCGAACAGGGCGCGCACGCGGGTGCGGTTGCGCCGGCTGATCGCGTGCCGCTTGGCAACCGCCAGCGACAAGGCGGCGAAGAGATGCGGCTCCTCGGTCAGGAGATCGCGATTGGCCTTGGCGAGCGCTAGGATCAGCCGTTCCAGCTTGTCGTCGGCGGGGTCTGGGCCATCGGCGACATCGGCGAGTCGTCGCTCCGTCGCCTTCAGCCAGACGTCGACGACGGCATCGATCAGCGCGCCCTTGGAAGGGAAGTAGCGATAGACATTGGCATGGGTCATGCCTGCCTCTTCCGCCACGGCGACGACGGTGAAGCGCTTCAGCCCGAACTTGCGCAGGTGCTCGCCGGCGACCGTGAGGATGCGGGTCTCGCTCGGCTCGCGTTGCGGCATGGTCAGGTCTCCACGAGCCCGGTCGTATCCCCGCTCGCCGCCGAATCCGGCCGGCCATGCGGCATCGCGAGATACTCTTCGGAGCGCATCTCGATCAGTCGCGAGACCGTGCGGTCGAACTCGAAGGCCTCGCGCCCCTTGTTCGCACGATAGAGCTCATGCGGCTCGGCGGCCGCCGAGGCGACGAGCTTCACATGATGCTCATAGAGCGTGTCGATCAGGATGATGAAGCGCTTGGCTTCGTTGCGCCGGTCGAAATCGAGGACCGGGATGTCGTCGAGCACCAGCGTATGGAAGCGCTGCGCCAGCGCGATATAGTCCGAGGCGCCGTAAGCCTGGGCGCAAAGATCGGCAAAACCCGCCCGCGCCACGCTGCCGGCCGCCTCCGGCAGGACAAGATCATGGCCCTGGACATCGAGCACGGTGCGCTGCCCATGCGCCCTGCCCGACAGCGCCTTGAAGGCGGCATCGAGCGCAGCCCTCGCCTTCTCGTCCGCAGGCACATGATAGACCGGCGCACCACCGAGCTTCTCCAGCCGGAAATCGGTACGCGCATCGAGCTTGAGTACCTCGACCCTGGTCTGCAGCAACGCGATGAAGGGGAGGAACAGCGCCCGGTTGAGCCCCCCCTCATAGAGCCGCGACGGCTCGACATTCGAAGTCGCGACCACGACGACGCCGGCCGCGAACAGCGCCGTGAAAAGCCGTCCGAGGATCATTGCGTCCGCGATATCGGTGACCGTGAACTCGTCGAAGCAGAGCAGATAGGCCTCGTCCGCGAGATCCGCCGCAACCGGCGCGATCGGGTCGGCATCCTTGACTTCGCCGCTCTTGATCTTCTGGCGATAGGCGTTGATCCGGCTGTGGACATCGGCCAGGAACTCGTGGAAATGCACGCGGCGCTTGCGCTTCACCGGCGCGGCCTCGAAGAACATGTCCATCAGCATGGTCTTGCCGCGGCCGACCGAACCCCAGACATAGAGCCCCTTCGGCGCCGCGGCCGTGTCCGGCTTCTTGCCGAAGAGCCAGCCGAGCGCACTGCCCTTGCGGGCGAGCCGGCGGGCGGCGAGCGTCTCGGTCAGCGCCTGAAGCTTCCTCACCACCGCGACCTGCGCGGGATCGCGCTCGATGGCGCCCGCCTCGACCAGGGCGGCATAACGGTCGGTGATCGAGGCTGACATGACGGCGGGCGCTGGCGATCCGGAGAAGACCCGACCCGGTTACGGCAGCCCCGTCCTCATCGCAAGCCCGCCCTGGCGTTTCAGGCGAGCGTCGTCAGGCCGGGTGGGCTGCGAGGAAGTCGCGTATACGCGCCTGTCCCGGCGCAACGAGGATGCTCTGCGGCGGCCCCCGCTCGGCGATCTCGCCCTTGTCCATGAAGGCGACATCGTCGCCGACCTCCCGGATGAAGCCGAATTCATGCGTCGCCACGATCATGGTCGGGCCCGATGCGGAGAGGCTGCGCATCACGGCAAGCACCTCGCCTGCAGCCTCCGTCTCGAGACCCGCCGTCGGTTCGTCCAACAGGAGGAGACGCGGGCCCGCCGCCAGCTCCCGTGCGATGGCAAGGCGCTGCCGTTGCCCGCCCGAAAGCTCGCTCGGATAGGAATCGCGCCTCTCGGCCAGCCCGACCCGTTCCAGCGTCGCCATCGCCTCCGCGACGGCTTCCCGGCGCGACAGCTTCAGCGAGGCGAGCGGCCCCTCGATGACATGCTGGAGGGCGGTCATATGGTCGAACAGCTCAGGACGCTGCGGGACCATGCCGATGGCGAGGTGTCGACCTCCCCGCCCCGGTTCGATCAACTCGCCGTCGATATGGATCGTGCCCTGGTCGATCGTCTCGCTCTGCGCGATACAGCGCAGCAGGGTCGACTTGCCAGCGCCCGGCGGCCCGATGATGCACTGGACCGCGCCGGACGCGATCGCGAGCGATACATCGTCCAGCGCCGTCGACACACCGAAGCGCTTGCCGAGATGGGCGATGGTGACAGTCGCGCCTTCCAACGTCTTGGTCTGCGCCGCGCTCACGCCCCGTCCTTTCACCTGCCCTTCCCGTTCGTGAGGAGGGGCATTCGAGGCCATATCCTCCGATCCGCCGCAAAGCCAGCCCGGCGAAACCTCGCCCGCGCCCGCGCGTTGTCTGAAGAGGAGGACGAGCCATGTTGACCATTCTGCCTGCCCCTGACCATGTCGCCGCCTATCGTCTGTCGCAGACGCTCACGGGCGAGGATCTCGACGTGATCATGGCCGATATCGAAGCCCGGCTCGCTCGCCACGAGAAGCTCGGCATCCTCGCCGACATGACCGATTTCACCGACATGACGCTCGCCGCCGCCTGGAAGGACGCGCGCTACAGCCTCGGCAAGCTCTGGGAGCTCCGGCGCTTCCCGAAGGAGGCTGTAGTCACCGACAAGGGCTGGCTCGCCGGCTTCGTCGATCTGCTCGACCCCGCGATCCCCTTCGTCAAGGTCCGCGCCTTCAAGCCCGAGGACTACGAGAAGGCGCTGAGCTGGGTGGGTGACATCGAGGGCGGACCGGACGCCTGAGGCTTACGCGCTCCCGCTGCGCGCAAACGTCTCGTCGAAGGCGTATCCGGCGCCACGCACCGTCCGCAGCGGGTCCTTGGCGTCACCCGGCGTGATCGCCTTCCGCAGCCGTCCGACATGGACGTCGACAGTGCGCTCGTCGATATAGACGTCGCGGCCCCAGACCGCGTCGAGAAGCTGGGCGCGCGAATAGACCCGGCCCGGCGCCTGCATCAGGAACTCGAGCAGGCGAAATTCGGTCGGCCCGAGATGCAGTTCGCTGCCCGCGCGGCGAACACGGCGCGTCGTGCGATCGAGCTCGAGATCGCCGGCCGCGAGCAGTCCCGCGACGTGACCTGGCTTCGCCCTGCGAAGAAGCGCCTGGATGCGCGCGATCAGTTCAGGCAGCGAGAACGGCTTCACGACATAGTCGTCGGCACCGGTAGCGAGCCCGCGCACGCGCTCGGTCTCCTCGCCGCGCGCCGTCAGCATGATGATCGGCACGCGCTCGGTGTCGCGCCGCGAGCGCAGGCGGCGGCAGAGTTCGATGCCGGAGAGGCCCGGCAGCATCCAGTCGAGCAGGACGAGATCGGGCGTGTGATCGCGCAGATGCAGCTCCGCATCGTCCCCGCGCGCGACGCTGTCGACCTCGAAACCCTCCGCTTCGAGGTTGTAGCGCAGCAGCAGGGTGAGCGGCTCCTCGTCCTCGACGATCAGGATACGTGCGGCCATGCTTCTTTTCCGTCCGTCTTTCGAGCTCACCGTCATGCTCGCCCTTGTGGCGGGCATCCATGTCTCGGGCGGCACTTGCCGGGGCGAGGACGTGGATGGTCGGGACAAGCCCGACCATGACGGAGAGGCTACGGCACTTCGTATTCGTTCAATTTCCCGTCACCGCTTCGACCTCGATATTGGTCGTGTCGAGCTTGGGGCGGTTCACGTCGAGGGAATCACCGGTGACGAGGTAATGGATGGTCTCGGCGATATTGGTGGTGTGGTCGCCGATGCGCTCGATGTTCTTGGCGCAGAACAGGAGATGCGTGCAGAAGGTGATATTGCGCGGGTCTTCCATCATATAGGTCAGGAGTTCGCGGAACAGCGAGGTGTAGAGCGCGTCGATCTCGTCGTCGCGCTTCCAGACCTCGAGCGCCTTCTGCTCGTTGGTCGCGGCATAGGCGTCGAGCACGTCCTTGAGCTGCGCCTGCACCAGGCGGCTGATATGCTCGAGGCCGACCACCGCACGATGCGGCGGCTGGAACTGCCCGGCGATGGCGACGGCGCGCTTGGCGATGTTCTTGGCGAGATCGCCGACGCGCTCGATGTCGGAGGCGAGGCGGATCGCCGAGATCAGCTCGCGCAGGTCCTGCGCCAGCGGCTGGCGCCGCGCGATGGTGAGCACGGCCTTTTCCTCGACCTCGCGCTGGAGATTGTCGAGACGCTGGTCGGCCGAGATGATCTTCTGGGCGAGCGCAGTGTCGCGGCGAACGAGGGCCACCGTGGAATCACCCAGCATGCGCTCAGCCATGCCGCCCATTTCGGCGAGGCTGCGGCGGATGCCTTCGAGATCGGCGTCATAGGAGCGGACGATATGTTCGGTCATGGCGTATTCCTCTGCCCCGTCGCCGCTCAGCCGAAACGGCCGGTGACGTAGTCCTGGGTCTGCTTCTTGGCAGGGTTCATGAAAATCGTGTTGGTCGGCGCGAATTCGATGACCTCACCGAGATACATGAACGCCGTGTACTGCGAGATGCGCGCCGCCTGCTGCATGTTGTGCGTGACGATGGCGATGGTGAAGTCGCTCTTGAGCTGCTCCAGCAGGTCCTCGATCTTGCCGGTCGAGATCGGGTCGAGCGCCGAGGTCGGCTCGTCGAACAGGATCACTTCCGGCTTCTGCGCGATGGTGCGCGCGATGCACAGGCGCTGCTGCTGGCCGCCGGAGAGGCCCATGCCGGAGCTCTTCAGCTTGTCCTTGACCTCATCCCAGAGCGCGGCGCGGCGCAGCGCGCCTTCGACGCGGTCGTCGAGCTCCGACTTCGGCGGCTTCTCATAGAGGCGGATGCCGAAGGCGACATTGTCGTAGATCGACATCGGGAAGGGCGTCGGCTTCTGGAAGACCATGCCGACGCGCGAGCGCAATTCGTTCACATCGACGTCGTTGGAGATGATGTTGCGGCCGTCGAGCATGATCTGCCCTTCCGCGCGCTGCTCCGGATAGAGCGAGTAGATGCGGTTGAAGATGCGCAGCAGGGTCGACTTGCCGCAGCCGGACGGGCCGATCAGCGCCGTGACGTGCCGGTCACGGAAGTCGAGATTGATGTTCTTCAGCGCCTTGTGCTCGCCGTAGTAGAAATCGAGGTTCTTCACCGCGATCCGGACGGGCGCCTCGGCATCGAGCGACTGGGGGGAGAGATCAAGGGTCGAAAGCATCGACATTAAGTCCTCAAGGTCGGTCGCGACCGGGTTGGTTTCAAGCCCTACTTGCCGCCGGCGACGATGCGCCGGGCAACGAGCGAGAGCACGAGGATCGAGACGGTGATGATGAGCGAACCGGCCCAGGCGAGCTGCTGCCAGTTCTCGTAAGGCGCGGAAGCGAACTGGTAGATCGTCACGGGCAGGTTCGAGACGCCGCCGACGAGCGAGGGCGAGAACCAGAAATTGTTGTTCAGCGCGGTGAAGAGCAGCGGCGCGGTCTCGCCGGCGATACGGGCGAGCGCCAGGAGGATGCCGGTCACCATGCCGGCCTTGGCCGCGCGCCAGGTGACCGAGGTGATCACGACGGAGGGCGGGGCACCGAGCGCCGCTCCCGCCTCGCGCAGCGGGCCGGGCACGAGGTTCAGCATGTCCTCGGTGGTGCGCACGATGACCGGGATCGCGATGATGCCGAGCGCGACACCGCCCGCCCAGCCGGAATAGCCGCGGAACGGCTCGACCAGGATGACATAGACGAACAGGCCGATCAGAATCGACGGTGCCGAGAGCAGGATGTCGTTGATGAAGCGGATGATGTTCGCGAGCTTGGAGCCGCGGCCATATTCCGCGAGCCAGGTTCCGGCCAGCACGCCGATCGGCGTGGCAATGGCGATGCCGAGGAAGGTCAGCACGAAGGAGCCGACGATGGCGTTGGCGAGGCCGCCGCCTTCCGTGCCGGGGCCGGGCGTGACCGCGGTGAAGGTCGCGAGCGAAAGGCCGCCGATGCCCTTCACCACGAGCATGCCGAGGATCCAGAACAGCACGAAGATGGCGATGAAGGTGAAGCCGGCGGCAGTGATCTTCATCATCCGGTCGGCAGTGCGGCGCGACTGGCGCACGCGCCCCCAGGGGGCATGCGGGAGTTCGCGGGGCGTGGTCGTCATGGTCATGGAGGCAGCCTCAGTAGCGCTTGACGCGGGCGACCAGTAGCCGCGCGATGACGAGGACGACGAAGGTGACGAAGAACAGGATGCAGCCCAGCGCGATCAGCGCGTTGAGCTGGAGGCCCAGCGCCTCGTTGAATTCGTTGGCGATGCGCGAGGCGATGGTCGAGCCGGGGTCGAGGATCGAGGCCGAAAGCCGGTTGGCATTGCCGACGACGAAGGTCACGGCCATCGTCTCGCCGAGCGCACGGCCGAGACCCAGCATGATCGCACCGATGATCGAGACACCGGCCTGCGGCACCAGTACATGGCGGACGACCTCCCAGGTCGTCGCGCCGATCCCATAGGCGCTCTCGCGCAGCACCGAAGGAATCTGCTCCAGCATGTCGCGGGTGATCGAGGCGATGAACGGCACGATCATGAAGGCGAGGATGATGCCGGCGGTGAAGATGCCCAGCCCGGAGGGCGAGCGGGAGTAGAGCACCGTGCCGACGATCGGCATGCCCTCGACGATGTTCGAGAGCGGGATCTGCACATAGGCGGCGAACAGCGGTACGAAGACGAACAGGCCCCACATGCCGTAGATGATCGACGGCACGGCGGCGAGCAGCTCGATCGCGGTCGCGACCGGCTTCTTGAACCAGGCCGGCGCAAGCTGGGTCAGGTAGACCGCGATGCCCAGCGAGAGCGGGACGCCGATCACCAGCGCGATCAAAGCGGTCGAGAGCGTGCCGACGATCGCCGGCCAGGCGCCGTATTGCTCGTTCTGGGTGTCCCAGACGCTGGAGGTGATGAAGCCGAGCCCGAATTCGCGGAAGGCCGGCCAGCCGCCGATGACCATCGAGGCCATGATCGCGGCGAGCAGCACCAGCACCAGCAACGCGGCAGCGAAGCTGGCATTTCGGAAAACGAGATCGAAGGTCGCCTTCGGCGTCTTCCGCGCGATCGGCTTCGCGCCGGGAATGCTCGTCATGTCGGTTGCTGCGGTCATCCGCGAAGGCTCCGGTGGCGTGGCAGAGGCTGTCTGCTGCCGGTCGCCCGGCCCGTCAACCTCAGCCCTCATCCCGAAGAGCTCCCGAAAAGCGCTCCTCGGGATGAGGGCTCGAAGAATGCGACGAGGCGGGTAGAAACCCGCCTCGTCCTTGTCGGCGGCTGCGATCAGAAGATCGGCTTGCCGGAATTGTCGGTCACGCCCTTCCAGGCGTTGCGGACCTGGTCCTTCACGTTCGACGGCAGAGCGACATAGTCGAGGTCGCTCGCCAGCTTGTCGCCGCTCTTGTAGGCCCAGTCGAAGAACTTCAGCGCGGCCTGCACCTCTTCCGGCTTCTCCGGCTTGGCATGGACCAGGATGAAGGTCGCCGAGGTGATCGGCCAGGCGTCCGCGCCCTTCTGGTTGTTGAGCGAGATGCCGAAGCCGGGCTGCTCCTGCCAGTTGGCGTTGGCGGCGGCGGCCTGGAAGGCCTTCTCTTCCGGCGCCGGGAAATTGCCGTCGGCGTTCTTCACCAGGGCGTGCGAGAGCTTGTTCTGCTTGGCATAGGCGTACTCGACATAGCCGATCGAATTGGCGACCTGCTTGACCGAGGCGGAGACGCCCTCATTGCCCTTGCCGCCGATGCCGACCGGCCACTGCACGGCGGTATTGGTGCCGAGCTTCGACTTCCAGTCGGCCGAGACCTTGGAGAGATAATCGGTGAACACGAAGGTCGTGCCCGAGCCGTCAGAACGGTAGACCGGGTTGATGTTGGCGTCAGGCAGGGTGACGCCGGCATTGAGCGCGACGATCTTCGGATCGTTCCACTTCTTGATGTCGCCCATGTAGATCTGGGCGATGATCTCGCCCGAGAGCTTGAGCTTGCCCGGCTCGACGCCGGCGATGTTCACGGCCGGCACGACGCCGCCCATCACGGTCGGGAACTGGATCAGGCCGTCCTTGGTCAGGTCCTCGCCCTTCAGCGGGGCGTCGGTGGCGCCGAAGGCGACGGTCTTGGCCTTGATCTGGCGGATGCCGCCACCCGAGCCGATCGACTGGTAGTTCAGGCCGGTACCCGTCTCCTTCTTGTAGGCTTCGGCCCACTTTGCATAGATCGGGAAAGGGAAGGTCGCGCCGGCACCGGTGATGTCGGCAGCCTGGGCGGAACCGGCGATCCCGGCGGCAACAGCCGCGAGAACGAGAATCTTGCGCATGTGAGATGTCCTCATCTGGTCGCTATATGCAGCGGCCCTGTCAGAACACCTTCTGTATGACAGCCAAATGACAGTTCGTCATGAAAGCTGTCACGAATGTCCTGCGTGCCCGGACTAGCCGGCGGCCCGCCCTGCCTCGAAACGCGGCAGGATCGCCCTGAAGGTCGCGCCCTCGCCCGTCTTGCTCTCGATCGTGAGCCGTCCGCGATGGCGCAGCACGATATGCTTGACGATGGCCAGCCCCAGCCCCGTGCCCCCGGTCTCCCGGCTCGCCGCCGTGTCGATCCGGTAGAAGCGCTCGGTGAGGCGCGGCAGATGCTCCGGCGCGATACCCGGCCCGTCGTCACGTACGCTGAAGCTCGCCTCGCTCTCGCCGGCATCGACGGTGATCGCGACCTCGCCTCCCGGCTTGCCGTATTTGATCGCGTTCTCGACGAGATTCTCCATCAGCCGCAGCAATTCGTCGCGGTCGCCCGGTACCCGCAGCGCCTCGCGCGGCGTCTTCAGCGCCAGCGTGACGTTACGTTCGCGGGCCATCAGCGTCAGCGAATCCACGATTTCACGGGCGATGCCGGCGAGATCGACCGGCGTATCCGGCGCGACATGGGCGCGCTGTTCGATCCGCGACAGCGAGAGCAGGTCGTCGACCAGCCGTGCCATCCGCAGGCCCTGCTCGCGCATGATGCCGAGGAAGCGCTCGCGCGCGCGCTCGTCATTCCGTGCCGGACCCTGCAGGGTCTCGACGAAGCCGAGCAGCGAGGCCAAAGGCGTGCGCAGTTCATGGCTGGCATTGGCGACGAAATCGACGCGCATGCGCTCGATCACGCGCTGCTCGCTCAGGTCCTGGAAGGTCAGCAGCGTCGCGTGGCGCAGGCCGCTGTCGCGGAGCGCGGCGATATGGATGCGGAAGGTTCGCTCGACCGGCACGCGCTCGACGAGTTCAATCGTCTTGGCGCCGCCCTCGATCGCCACCTGCTCGATCGCATCGTTGAGATCGGGATCGCGCAGCACCAGCGCCAGGAGCTTGCCGGCCGCCAGTCCCGGAATCAGCGCGTGCATGGCCGGGCTCAGCGCCTGCGCCACCCCCTGCCCGTCGAGCAGTACCGCGGGCGCACCGATCGCCTCGATCACATCCCGCACGAGCGCGGCGTTGGAAGGGGCAAGATAGACCATGGAAAGCCCGGAGACAGACGGCGGATGCCGACGGGCCTCTTCCTGAGCGGAAGCGCGGCGGGCGTCAATTCCCTTCCGTGGCCCGGAGCATGTTCGAGCGGAGCGGACACCGGTTCGCATGAAGAAAATGCGACAAAACAGAGAGCTAGGGCATGTCCGTGATTCTGAGAATTGCGAAAATGCTCTAGCCGGCTAGGCTGCCCGCGAAAGGGAACCTGCCGATGACGAAGAAATCCTCGGGTGCGAACGTGAAGGAAACAATTGTCGTGCAGTCGGAAGATCACGCCAAGCCGACCAAAGCCCGCACCAAATCCGGCAAGCCGAAAGGCTTCGACATCGAGGCCGACAGCCTGCCGGAAGCGATCATCGACGCCGCCTATCACAGCGGGAACTACCCCTATGGCAAGCGGATGAAGCGGAAGCGCTACAACCGCGAGATGGAGCCGCTGCAGATCGAACTGCAGAAGCTGGCGCGTTGGACCGCAAAGCATGGCGAACGCATCGTCATCGTTTTCGAAGGTCGCGACGGCGCCGGCAAGGGCGGCACGATCGCCCGCTTCACCCAGCATCTCAATCCGCGCCAGGCCCGCATCGTCGCCCTGTCGAAGCCATCCGACACCGAGAAGGGCCAGTGGTATCTGCAGCGCTACGCAGCGGAGATGCCGGCTGCCGGCGAGATCGTGTTCTTCGATCGCTCCTGGTACAACCGCGCCGGCGTCGAGCGCGTCATGGGCTTCTGCACCCCCGAGCAGACCGAGCATTTCCTGCATGAGGCGCCTGCCTTCGAGGGTATGCTCGCCCGCGACGGCATCCGCCTGATCAAGCTCTTTCTGACCATCGGGCGCGAGATGCAGATGACTCGCCTGCACGCCCGCTGGCACGATCCCCTCAAGCGCTGGAAACTCTCGCCGATCGATTTCGAAGCGATTCCGCGCTTCGACGATTACTCGCGCGCCTTCGACGAGATGCTGGCGCGCACCTCCGCCGAGGACGCACCCTGGTACATCGTGCGCAGCAACGACAAGCTCCGCGCCCGGCTCAACGCCATCCGCCATGTCCTGCGCGCGATTCCCTACAAGGACAGGGACGAGGCGGCGATCGGCACGCTGGACGGGGAGATCGTCATACCGGTGAGCCGCTATCTCGATGATGGCGGCGAGCCCGAAGGCGGGTAGCGCCCCGATCACCACACCCGTCACGTCGATCGGCGGCCAGGTCGCCAAGCAGACGGCGTTCATTGGCTCTGGCTGAGAATGAAGCCGCGAAGGCGGCGTTTCCAAACTCCCGGGCTGGTCAGCACGCCCCTTCCGCTGCCCGTGACGATCGCAATCGTCAGTACTGCATCGCCCGCGCGCGGGCGTTCCCGATATGAATGCTCATTTCGTCCGCGGCGCGCTCCGGGTCGCGGCTCTCGATCGCGGCGATGATCTTGAGGTGGTCCTGCATCACCGGCACCAGGATGTGGTTCTGGATGCGCGTCTCGTATTGCCGGATCAGCCTGATCTTCAGCCAGGTCACGCGAAACGCCTGGCTGACGATGTCGTTGTCGAGATGGTCGATGATCGCCTCGTGCATCAGGCGGTCGGTATCCTCGGCATCCTCGATCAGGCGCTCGTCGCCCCCGGCCTCGGCCCGCGCGATGATCGCCTCGTGGCGGGCACGCTGCTCGGCGATCTCGTCGTCCGTCGCGTTCCGCGTGTAGAGCGCCGTCGCCTCCTTCTCCAGGAAGAGCCGGAACTGGAAGGCGTTGCGGATCAGGTTGAGATCGACATGGGCGACCTGCATGCCGCGCTGCGGCACGGTCTTGATCAACCCCTCCGCCTCCAGTCGCGGAATCAGTTCGCGGATGGCGCCGAGCGGAAAGCCGGTCATCGCCACAAGTTCGCGCTGGGTCACGAACTGCCCGGGCTTGATCTCGCGCGCCAGCAGTCGTTCGGTGAAGGAGGCATAGGCGCGCTCCCTCAGCTTCAGCGGTTCGCCCTCGCGCGGTTCCTGCTCCGGCTCGCTCACGATCCCTCCTTCCGGCATTCCTCTCAGGCAGCCTTGGCCTGCTTGATCGAATCGAAGATCGCAAAGAGCCGCTTGCGGGTGGCCGCGTCCAGGGCTTCCAGCGGCGGCCGCATCGCGCCATAGCCGGCATCGCCGTGAATGTGCCCGACCAGCGCTTTCACCGCCGCCAGCACCGGATGCGAGCAGATCTCGTCGACCAGCGCGTTCACGACCGGGCTGTCCTTGCCCTCATAGACCATGGGGCGCAGCAGGCCCGGCACGAGATTGGCGAGACCGCAGATCGTGCCTTGCGCGCCGTTGCGCACCGCCTTGGCGAGCTGGCGCTCGTCGCCGACGAGGATGGCGAGCTCGCCATGCGCCTTCAGCAGCGCCTCGGTATTGGCGTAGCTGCCCGAGGAATCCTTGACGCCAATGACGAGACCCGGGAACGCGGTCTTCAATCGCTGCACCAGCCCGACGCTGATTTCGACGGCCGTCACCGAGGGGATATGGTAGACGACGACATTGCGGGCCGAGGCGCCGAGCTTCTCGAAAAACTGCGAAAACCAGACATAGAGCCCCTCGTCGCTGACGCCCTTGAAGTAGAAGGGCGGCGCGACCAGCAACCCCTTTGCCCCGGCATCGAGCGCGATGCGCGCCTGCTCCACCGCCTCATGCATCGAGGCGGCCGCGATGCCGGCATAGATCTGCGTGGCGGGATCGACGCCCGCCCCGATCAGCGCTCCCATCATCGCGGTACGCGCCGGCAGCCCCAGCGCCGCGCCCTCGCCCGTCGTGCCGAACAGCGTGACGGAATCGCAGCCCTCCGCCAGCACATGCTGGGCGTGGTGGACGAGGCGCGGCAGGTCGACGCTTCCACCCTCCCGCATCGGGGTGGTGATCGCGCAGGAGAGGCCGAAGCGGGTCTTTTCGATGGCCATGGACAGGACTTTCGGAGCTGAGTCGTGACTGACATGTTGGCTTGAAGACAGAACCGCCCTTCGGACGGCTCTCTAGGCTTTCGCTAGCCGTCCTTGAGGCCTCCGGCGGACAAGCCGGCGACGATCTGGCGCTGGGCGATGACGGTGACGAGAAGCA
>NZ_JAFKFW010000048.1 GCF_017308015.1 Allobosea sp. | reverse complement strand
TGCCGACCAGGTTCGAGCGGTGGATACGCTCGAAGCTCTGGGCGATGACCGCCTTGACGCCGAGAAGGTTCGTGCCCTTCGCGGCCCAGTCGCGCGAGGAGCCGTTGCCGTATTCGACGCCGGCGAAGATCACCAGCGGCACCTTCTCCGCCTGGTACTTCATCGCCGCGTCGTAGATCGGCAGCTCTTCCTTGCTGGGATAGTGGATCGTGTAGCCACCCTCGCGGCCGTTCGGGCCGAGCATGTGGTTGCGGATGCGGATATTGGCGAAAGTGCCCCGCATCATCACTTCATGGTTACCGCGGCGCGTACCGTACTGGTTGAAATCGGCCACCGCCACGCCGTGCTCGGTGAGATAGGAGCCGGCCGGAGACGCCGCCTTGATCGAACCGGCCGGGGAGATGTGGTCGGTTGTGATCTTGTCGCCGAACAGGCCGAGGATGCGCGCACCCTTGATGTCGCTGATCGCGGCCGGCTTCTTGCCCATGCCCTGGAAATAGGGCGGGTTCTGCACATAGGTCGATGCATCGTCCCAGGCATAGGTCTCGCTCTTGGGGGCGTCGACCGCCTGCCAGTGCGCGTCGCCCTTGAAGACGTCGGCGTACTTATCCTCGAACATCGCGCGGGTGACGTTCTCACGGATGAAGCTCTGAATCTCCTTGTTGGAGGGCCAGATATCCTTGAGATAGACGTCCTTGCCGTCCGAGCCCTGGCCGAGCGGCTGCGTGGTCAGGTCCATCTGGACGGAGCCCGCGAGCGCATAGGCGACGACCAGCGGCGGCGACGCGAGATAGTTCGCCTGCACGTCCGGCGAGACGCGGCCTTCGAAATTGCGGTTGCCGGAGATGACGGCGCCCGCGATCAGGCCCTTCTCGTTGATCGTCTTGGAGATCGGCGCCGGCAGCGGGCCGGAATTGCCGATGCAGGTGGTGCAGCCGAAACCGACCAGGTTGAAGCCGAGCGTGTCGAGATCGGCCTGCAGGCCGGACTTGGCGAGATACTCGGCGACGACCTGCGAGCCGGGGGCCAGCGAGGTCTTCACCCAGGGCTTGACCTTGAGGCCCTTGGCGACCGCGTTGCGGGCGAGCAGGCCCGCCGCCATCAGCACCGAGGGGTTCGAGGTGTTGGTGCAGGAGGTGATCGCGGCGATGACGACGTCACCATGGCCGAGATCGAAATCCTCGCCCTCGACCTGCACGCGGCGCGAAATCTCGGCGCCCTTCTTGTAGTCGGTGTCCATGGCGGCGGCGAAGCCGGCCTTGACGCCGGAGAGATCGACGCGGCCTTCCGGGCGCTTCGGGCCAGCCATCGAGGGCTTGACCGAGGAGAGATCGAGCTCGAGCGTGTCGGTAAAGACCGGATCGGGCGTCTCGCGGGTGGCGAAGAGGCCCTGCGCCTTGCTGTAGGTCTCGACCAGCGCGATGCGGTCCGCCTTGCGGCCAGTGGTGGTGAGGTAGTCCAGCGTCTCGGCATCGACCGGGAAGAAGCCGCAGGTCGCGCCGTATTCCGGGCCCATATTGGCGATGGTGGCGCGGTCGGCCAGCGTCAGGTTGTAGAGGCCAGGGCCGAAGAACTCGACGAACTTGCCGACGACGCCCTTCTTGCGCAGCATCTGCGTGACGGTGAGCACGAGGTCGGTCGCGGTGATGCCTTCCTTGAGCGAGCCGGTCAGCTTGAAGCCGATCACTTCCGGCAGCAGCATCGATTGCGGCTGGCCGAGCATCGCGGCCTCGGCCTCGATGCCGCCGACGCCCCAGCCGAGCACGGCGAGGCCGTTGACCATGGTGGTGTGCGAGTCGGTGCCGACGACCGTGTCGGGATAGGCGACCTCGACCTCGACGCCGTCGATGGTCTCCTTGCGGGTCCAGACGGTCTGGGCGAGGTATTCAAGGTTGACCTGGTGGCAGATGCCGGTGCCGGGCGGGACGACGCGGAAATTGTCGAAGGCGCCCTGGCCCCATTTCAGGAACTTGTAGCGCTCGGCATTGCGCTCGTATTCGAGCTCGACGTTCTGGGCGAGCGCCTTGGGCGTGCCGAACTCGTCGACAATGACCGAGTGGTCGATGACGAGATCGACGGGCACGAGCGGGTTGATCTTCTGCGGGTCGCCGCCGAGCGCCTTGACGCCGTCGCGCATCGCGGCGAGGTCGACGACGGCCGGGACGCCGGTGAAGTCCTGCATCAGCACGCGGGCCGGGCGGAAGCCGATCTCCTTGCCGGCCGTGCCCTTGTCGTCGAGCCAGGCGACGAAGGCCTCGATATCGGCCTTGGTGACGGAGCGGCCGTCCTCGAACTGCAAGAGGTTCTCGAGGAGCACCTTCATCGAGAAGGGCAGCTTCGAGATGCCGGGCAGGCCGTTCTTCTCGGCATCGGGGAGAGAGTAATAGGTGTAGGTCTTGCCGCCGGCAGTGAGTGTCTTGCGGGCTTTGAATGAATCGAGCGAGGCCATTCGGGCTTGATCCTGATCAAGGGGTTGCGGTCGCGATCGGCGCGCCCTTGCGGACTGTGCCGTTCGAAGGCCTAATGCGCATCACGCGCGCGCCGCCTCGGGAGTGCCCGAGCCCCGCGCCGGATCGGCGTGCGGCGTAGCCGCGGGTTCTATAGAGCAATTCCAAGAAGCGCGCTAGATGAACGAAATGAGCTCGAACGCATCTGCGGCAGCGCTGGCTTGAGACCCGCTTCCTTCCCCCCGACCAGTCTTCACGCCGAAGGCCTCGCGTGTCGCCGCGGCGGCCGGCTGATCTTCGAAGGCTTGAGCTTTGTGCTGCGCCCCGGCGAGGCGATCGCGCTGACCGGTCGCAACGGCGCCGGCAAATCGAGCCTGATCGCCATGCTATGCGGGCGACTCAGGCCGGATGGCGGCCGAATTCGGCTGGAAGGGAACGAGGACGAGGCCGAGCTCTCCGAGCTCTCGCATCTGGTCGGACATCGTGACGGGCTCAAGACGGCGCTGACGGCGCGTGAAAATCTCGCTTTCGCGCAGGATGTGCTGGGGTGCGCCGCAGCAAGCCCGGACGAGGCTCTGGCCGTCGTCGGGCTTGGCCATGCTGCGGAATTGCCGGCGGGCTACCTATCGGCAGGACAGAGGCGGCGGGTCGCCCTGGCGCGGCTGCTCGTGTCGCGCCGTCCCTATTGGCTGCTCGATGAACCGCTTTCGGCGCTCGACACGGCTTCGCAGGCTATGGTCGCCGGACTCATGCGCGATCACCTTGCCGGGGGCGGCGCGGTCCTGGCCGCGACCCATGGGCCGCTGGGGCTCGATGGTGCGCGCGAAGTCAGGATCGGGCCATGAAGCGCGCTTTTCTGGCAATCCTGAAGCGAGACCTTGCCGTTGCGGGCCGTGCCGGCGGCGGCGGTGAACTGGCGCTCGTCTTCTTCCTGACGCTCGTCGTCATCGTGCCCTTCGCACTCGGGCCCGACCTCAACCTGCTTTCGCGGATCGGACCGGCGATCCTCTGGCTCGGCGCGCTGCTGTCGGTGCTGATCGGGCTCGATCGGCTGTTCCAGGGCGACGAGGAGGACGGTTCACTCGATCTGATCCGCTCTTCCGCCTTGCCGATGGAGCTGGCTGTTCTGGCCAAGGCGCTGGCGCATTGGCTGACGACGGGTTTGCCGCTGGCGCTGGTCTCGCCGCTGCTGGGACTGTTGGTGGCGTTGCCGGGCGAAGGTGTGCTGCCGCTGGTCGCGACGCTTTTGGTCGGCACGCCGGCACTGAGCTTCATCGGGGCGGGCGTAGCCGCGCTGGCGGCGGGTCTCAGGCGCGGTGGGCTGATCGTCCCCGTGCTGGTCGCGCCGCTCACGGTGCCTGTTCTGATCTTCGGTGTTTCCGCCGCCAATGCGGCCGTGGGCGGCACCGTGCCCTTTCTGACGCCGTTCCTGATCCTGTGTGCGATCTCGCTGGGCGCGATCGTCGTCGGCACCGTGGCTGCGGCGGCAGCGCTGAGGTCAGCCGAGTAGGCGGCTCAGTCGCGTTGGGGCGCCAGCGCGACGAATTCGATGGGGTAGCCGCATTGCGCCGCGAACTTGGCGACGGACGCCGCGATATCCTCATGCGCAACGTTACGCTCGGCGAAGACGAGGCGGATTTCCTCCGCGGTGGCATTGACGTCGAGAACGGGCACCTCGTCGATCTTGCTGCGCACCTTCGTCTCGACGGCACGCTGCATATCTTTCGACAGCTTGATCAACATCGTCGATCCTCCTGACGCCGAAGCTAGTGCAAGCTGTCGCCTCAAGCAAGTTTCTTCTTATAAAAATAACATGAATTCAATAGCTTAGCAGGATAACAAAATGCAGGAAGCCTCTCCTTTGGCAGCATTGGAGCGGTCACTTGCATCACAGTCGCTGGCACTGTTATCGTCGCTTACTCATTTTGATGCGGTTGCACAAAAATGTCGGCGGACGAGCGGGGCGAACGCCTCCAGATCATGCTCAGTCAGGACGAACTGCGCGCCCTGGAGGACTGGCGTTTCGCCAAGCGCATGCCGAGCCGTGCAGCGGCCGTGCGCGAGTTGCTTCGGCGTGGGCTGACGGCTGAAGGCTTCGACCTGGCCGGCGAAGGCGTTCGTTCCAAGCAGTTCGGCATCGTCGACAAGGGCGGGGCAGATGCCTCCTCCGATGAGGAAGCCTAGCCGAAGCGCGATTGTCGCATCCCGCTGCCATGCATTGCTTGGAACCCGTCGAGATTGCTAAAGCATGCGCCATGGCGCTCCTGCTCCCGCAACTGACATCGTCGGCATCATGGCCAGCCTGATCGACCTCGCCAATCCGACGCGCTTCATGCGCTTTTCGGCGGCGCTGTTGCCGTGGCTTGCCGCCATCGCAACGCTGCTGCTCGCAGCGGGCCTGTATCTCGCCTGGTTCAAGGCGCCCGCCGACTACCAGCAGGGCGAGACCATCCGCATCATGTTCATCCATGTGCCGGCCGCCTGGCTCGCCATGATGTTCTATTCGATGATGGCGCTTTCGGCGCTCGGCACGCTGGTCTGGCGTCACCCCCTGGCCGATGTGGCGCAGAAGGCCGCGGCGCCGATCGGCGCCTGCTTCGCGCTGATCTGCCTGGTGACCGGCGCGCTCTGGGGCAAGCCGATGTGGGGCACTTATTGGGTCTGGGATGCGCGGCTGACATCCATGCTCGTGCTGCTGCTGATCTATCTCGGCATCATCGCGCTCTGGCGGGTACTCGATGATCCTTCGCGGGCGGCGCGGGCCGTCGCCATCCTGACGCTTGTCGGCTTCGTCAACGTGCCGATCATCAAGTTCTCGGTCGACTGGTGGAACACGCTGCACCAGCCGGCCTCGGTGCTGCGCATGGGCGGGCCGACGATCCACCCTGCGATGCTATGGCCGCTCCTGATCCTGGCTATCGGCTTCACTCTGATGGCATTGTCGCTGCACATGGTGGCGATGCGCGCCGAGATCATGCGCCGGCGGGTCAGGACGCTGACGATCCTCGAAGCGGAGCGGCTCGACAGGCTGGCGAGGCAAGGAGCACCGGCATGAGCGGCCTTTTCGATGCAATCGGGCCGCATGCCGGTTTCATCCTGGCATCCTACTGTGCCTCGGCAATCGTTCTCATCGGACTGACATTCGCGATCCTGCGCGATCACGCCGCACAGAAGCGGGCGCTTGATGCACTGGAGCGCCGCGGCGCCGGCCGCCGGTCGGGCCGGGGGGCGGCATGAGCCGGGTCGAAACTGCCGTCCGGCGGCGTTCGCCGCTGGTTTTCCTTGCGCCGCTGATCATTTTCGGCCTGCTTGCGATCGTCTTCGGCGTCGGGCTGTTCAGCGGCGACAAGAGCAAGGTTCCCTCCGCGCTGATCGGCCGCGTCGCTCCGGCCATCACGCTGGTTCCGCTGGAAGGGCTTCAGAAGGAGGGCAAGCCCGTGCCCGCCTTCGGCAATGCCGATCTCGCGAACGGGCAGGCGACGCTGGTCAATGTCTGGGCGAGCTGGTGTGCGCCCTGCCGGGTCGAGCACCCCGTGCTGATGGGGCTCGGCGAGACCGACGCGGTGAAGCAGGGCAAGGTCAAACTGGTCGGGATGAACTACAAGGACGAGGCCGAGAATGCCCGGCGCTTCCTCGGCGCGCTTGGCAATCCCTACTCGGCGGTCGGGGTCGACCGGGCCGGGCGCGGGGCGATCGAATGGGGTGTCTATGGCGTGCCGGAGACCTTCGTCATCGGGCCGGACGGACATATCCTCGACAAGCATGTCGGCCCGCTCGATCAGGCGGGAGCGAGCAGGCTGTTGCAGCGGGCGCTGAAGGCGCGCTGAGCTGCCGCCATGCCCGGGCTTGGCCCGGGCATCTCCCGGAGAATTGGTTTCTCGCCATTCGATTCTCGGGCTTGACCCGAGAATGACGCTCTTTCAGGCCGCGCGCTTCGAGCCGACGAGGCTCTGGAACAGGCCGCGCCCGTCGGTGCCCCCGACCAGCGAATCGATCAGGTTTTCCGGATGCGGCATCAGGCCGAGCACGTTGAGACCGGGCGAATAGATGCCGGCGATGTTGTTGAGTGAGCCGTTCGGGTTCGCCGCGGCCGTGACGTTGCCCTCGGCATCCGCATAGCGGAAGGCGACGAGGCCTTCGCCTTCGAGGCGGGCGAGCGTCTCGGCATCGGCGATGTAGTTGCCCTCGCCATGGGCGATGCAGACATCGATCACCTGGCCCTTGGCATAGGCGCTCGTATAGGGCGTGTCGTTGCGCTCGACCTTGAGGTGCTGGCGCTTGCAGACGAATTTCAGATGGGCGTTGCGCACGAGGATGCCGGGCAGGAGGCCAGCCTCGCAGGCGATCTGAAAGCCGTTGCAGATCCCCAGCACATAGCCGCCCCGGGCGGCATGCGCGCGGGCGGCGTCCATGACATGGGCGCGGCCGGCAATGGCGCCGGTGCGCAGATAGTCGCCATAGGAGAAGCCGCCCGGCAGCACCACGAGATCGGTCCCGGCCGGCAGCTCACTATCGGCATGCCAGATATGGGTGACCTCGGCGCCAGCCTGCTTCAACGCCTTGGCGACGTCGCCGTCACGGTTAGAGCCGGGGAAGGTGATGACGGCGGCTTTCATCGCTCAGGCTCCGATCTCGACGCGGTAGTTCTCGATCACGGTGTTGGCGAGGAGTTTTTCGCAGGCGGTCCTGAGGGCAGCCTCGGCGGCGGCCTTGTCCGAGCCCGAGAGCTCGATGTCGAAGACCTTGCCCTGGCGCACCGACTCCACGCCGGCGATGTCGAGCGACTTCAGCGCGCCTTCGATCGCCTTGCCCTGAGGATCGAGCACGCCGTTCTTCAGGGTGACGGTGACGCGGGCTTTCATGGGTTTCTCCGGACGCGGATTGTTACGGGGTGCCTTAACGGTGAATCAACCCGGGCTCAACCGTTTCCCATCGTTTCACGTGAATCAACGGCTGCGCCAGGCGGCCAGTGCATCGCGGCGGGCGGTCTCGGCAGTCTGGCTCACGGCGACCGCCAGGACGAGACTGTCGGCCTCGCGGCCATAAAGGATCGCGGTGACCGCCTCGCGGCCTGCTGTGTCGAGAGACCGGATCGTGACGAGCACGCCCTTGGCCTCGGTCGAATCGATGCGGGCGATGTCGGTCGCGCTGCGGGCTTCCGGTTTCGCATCCGGTTTCTTTTTCTGCTTGCGCTGGGCCTTGCGACGCTCGGCTGCCTTTGCTGCAGCCAGTCGGGCGAAAGCCTGCCCGAGACTGGCCGGGCTTTCCGACAGCGCGGTTTCCATATCGCGGGCCTGCTGGCCGGCGAGCGCGATGACGGCGGCGAAGCCCTGACGCGTGCAGCTTTCGCGCGGGCAGAACACCATCGAGCGGGCTTCCAGCCCGTCATTCAGTACCCAGGAGCCGATCGGCAGGGGCTGCCAGCCCTGCGAGGCCGGCAGATCGGCGATGCCCGGCCCGAAATGATACGAGCAGGCGCCGAGCAGGAGGCTGCCGGCCAGAAGCAGGGCCCGGACATGAAAACGGGAGCGCATGCGCTCCCGTCTTGTCGGCGATAATGGCGTCGCGATGGCGCTCACTGCACAAGGCGCGGGCCGGTCGGGCCGGGGTTCTCGTTCTCGCCGAGAATGCCGAGGCGGCGGGCGACTTCGGAGTAAGCCTCGATCAGACCGCCCATGTCGCGGCGGAAGCGGTCCTTGTCCATCTTGTCCTTCGACCTGATGTCCCAGAGCCGGCAGGAATCCGGGCTGATCTCGTCGGCGACGACGATGCGCATCATCTCGCCTTCCCAGAGCCGGCCCGTCTCCATCTTGAAGTCGACGAGCCGGATGCCGGCGCCCAGGAAGAGGCCCGAAAGGAAATCGTTGACGCGGATGGCGAGCGCCATGATGTCGTCGATCTCCTGCGGCGTCGCCCAGCCGAAGGCGGTGATATGCTCTTCCGAGACCATCGGGTCGCTGAGAGCATCGTTCTTGTAATAGAACTCGATGATCGAGCGCGGCAACTGCGTGCCTTCCTCGATGCCCAGCCGCGTCGCCAGCGAGCCGGCGGCGATATTGCGCACGACGATCTCGAGCGGGATGATCTCGACCTCACGGATGAGCTGCTCGCGCATGTTCAGCCGGCGGATGAAATGCGTGGGCACGCCGATATCGTTGAGATTCGAGAAGATGTGCTCGGAGATGCGGTTATTGAGCACGCCCTTGCCATCGATCACTTCATGCTTCTTGGCATTGAAGGCGGTCGCGTCATCCTTGAAATGCTGGATCAGCGTACCGGGCTCGGGTCCTTCATAGAGGACCTTCGCCTTGCCTTCGTAAATGCGACGGCGGCGATTCATGGGTATGTACCGTGGCTTGAGGAAATCCAAAGGTCGGCCCTTTTCTGGACGCGATGGGGTCGCGGCGGGAACTGGCCCCTGTTCTGTTCTCGTCCGGCGCCGTCGGCCAGCGGGGCTCGTGAGCTACGAATCCAGCGGCGGCAACGAAGCCGGTTGCATGCGGGAGCGCCGGAGGCGCCCTCGCGCCTGCTATATGGAGTGTCTGCGCCGCAAACGCAACAAATCGGCATTTCGAGGCCTTTGCAGGCTTAAAGACTGCTGAAGGGCGCGCGATGGAGGCTGGCCCTCGCCCTGCCGGCAGCCTATATGGTTGGAAGGAGCTCCCCACACGAGGATATGGACGCCGCATGACGACCTTCGACCAGCGCAAGGACGCCTACGAGAACAAGTTCGCCCATGACGAGGAGCTGCGCTTCAAGGCGACGGCCCGGCGCAACAAGCTGCTCGGGCTCTGGGCTGCCGAGAAGCTCGGCAAGAGCGGTGCCGATGCCGAGGCTTATGCCAAGTCGGTCGTCGTGGCCGATTTCGAGGAAGCCGGTGACGAGGATGTGGTGCGCAAGGTCAAGAACGACTTTGCGCTCGCCGGCGTGACCGTCGCCGATACCGAGATCCGCACCGTCATGACCGAGCTGCTGATCAAGGCGGCCGACGATATTCAGGCCGGACGCTGAGAGGGTCCCACCGGGTGCATCCCGGCTGGCGCAGGACGTCTCTGAAACGGGCGCATGGGCGCCCGTTTGCTTTTCCGGTCCGGCGCGAGGCAACCTGCGTCAGTTGCCGTGCTGTCCGAAGCGCGGCTCGAATCGGATGAGCACCATGGCCAAGTCCACTGTCCTGTCTTCCCTCGCCGATCGCTTCGCGAAGGGCGACAGCATCGTTTCAGCCTGGTGCGGCCTGCCCGATCCGTCCGTTTCGGCGACACTCGCGCAGGAGGATTTCGACGCGATCACGCTCGACATGCAGCACGGGCCGATCACGTTGGCTGAGGTCATCCGCGCGATCCCGCTGATCAATGCCGCGGGCAAGCCGGCCATCGCGCGCATTCCGGTCGGCGAATTCCAGAACGTCTCGAAGCTGTTCGACAGCGGCGTCTCAGGCGTCATCGCGCCGATGATCAACACGATGGAGGACGCGCGCCGTTTCGCGGCCTATGCCAAGTATCCGCCGATGGGCGAGCGAAGCTGGGGCAGCTATGGGGGCTTAAGCGCCTCCGGCCTCGACCAGAACGGCTATCTCAAGGCCGCCAACAGCTTCTCGATGACCTTTGCGATGATCGAAACGCGCGAGGCGATGGCAATCGTCGACGACATTCTGGCGCTGGACGGGATCGACGCGCTGTTCGTGGGGCCGTCCGATCTGTCGATCGCACTTTCCGGCGGGGCGAAGGTCGATGCCACCGCGCGCGAGGTCGATGAAGCGCTCAAGCACGTCGTCGCGCGGGCTTCGGCGGCCAATAAGCCGGTCGCGCTCTATGCCGCGACGGCCGAGCGCGCGAAGCAGGGCCTCGCCATGGGCGCGCGCATGGTCACGGTGATGAGCGATACGGGGATGCTGCGCGCTGCTGCGCAGGCGGCGCTGAAGATCACGCGAAGCTGATACCGGACCCCGCTCGGCTCCTGTTTCTCGCGGGGAATACGCTGCCACCCCAGGCCCGACACGGGTCTTCAAAAAAGCCGCGGATTCAGGCGTTGATGCCCTCTCGGCGCTTCAGGAGGGCGTAATCCGCCCAGAGCAGCCGGGCGGCGACGCCGCGCCAGGGCCGCCAGGCTTCCGCCATGGCCTGGAGTTCGGCCGGCTTCGGGCGGGCCGCCAGGCCAAAGGCGTGGCGGGCCGCTTCCTGGATGGCGAGGTCGCCGGCGGCGAAGCCGTCGCGATGGCCGAGGCAGAACAGCAGATAGACATCGGCCGTCCAGGGGCCGATACCCGAGATCGCGGTCATTTGCGCGTGGACCTCTTCGGGCGAGGCGTGTTCGAGTGCATCGAAGGCGAAGCGGCGCTCGACGAGGGCGTTGGCAAGTGCGAGCAAGGTGCGTTGCTTCGGCCGCGACAGGCCGGACAGGCGCATGTCGTCGTCGGTCGCCGCCAGGACACGCTCGGGCGTCAGCGGCACGAAGACGCCGGCGAAGCGGTTCCAGACGGCGCGTGCGCTGGCGACCGACAATTGCTGCGAGACGATGATCGCGGCGAGGCCGGGAAAGCCACCCTCGCGCAGCCTGAGCGGCGGCAGGCCGGTGCGGGCGACGATCGGCTGCCAGCCCGGATGGAGGGCGACCAGCGCGGCCATCCCTTCCTCGAGATCGGCATTGGATGTGATTCTCTGGATCATGGCCCGGTTATCGATGGCAGAGGCGACGGTTTCCGTCAGCAAGCAGGAAGCCGCTTGGCGCGGTCGCGCGCAATGCCTAGACAGGATCGATGCCGCCCGCTCCACCCGTTTTCCGTTTCGCGCCGAGCCCGAACGGGCGCCTCCATCTCGGCCATGCGCTATCGGCCCTGACCAACGAGGCCTTGGCGAGCCGTTTCGGCGGGCGCCTGCTGCTGCGGATCGAGGATATCGACCTGACGCGCTGCCGGCCGGAATTCATCGCAGGAATCGAGACGGATCTGGAGTGGCTCGGCATTCGGTTCGAGCCGGGTTTCCGCCAGCAGTCCAGGCATTTCGACGATTATGCGGAAGCTCTGATGAACCTGCGTCGGCGCGGGCTGATCTATCCCTGTTTCTGCTCGCGGCAGGAGATCCGCACCGCGGTCGCTGCATGCGAGGCCGAGACAGGGCGGGCCTGGCCGACCGATCCCGATGGCGCACCGCTCTATCCCGGCCTCTGCAAGAGGCTCGATCCCGACGAGGCGGCCCGGCGCATCGCGGCCGGCGAGCCGCATGTGCTACGGCTCGACATGGCAGCGGCGATCGCCGCCGCCGGGCGGTCATTGCGCTACGAGGTCTTCGGTGCGGAGGATATCGGACACGTCGTTCGGGTTGAGCCGGAACGCTGGGGCGATCTCGTGCTCGCCCGCAAGGACGTGCCGACGAGCTATCATCTCGCCGTTATCGTCGACGATGCGCGGCAGGGCGTGACCCATGTCGTGCGCGGCCGCGATCTGGAAGTGGCAACGGATGTCCATGTCCTGTTGCAGAACCTGCTCGAATTGCCGACGCCGCTGTACCATTTCCATCGTCTGCTGCTTGGCGATGACGGGCAGAAGCTCGCCAAGAGCCGGGCTTCGCGAAGCCTCGCGGCCTTCCGGGCGGACGGCATCACTCCAGCCGAGATCCGCCGGCAACTCGGTTTCGCCTGAGACGTTCAGCCGACGCCCAGGAAGGTCAGCCATGCGGCTGTGGTGAACAGGGAAAACAGGGTCGAGAGCGTGATCGCGCTCGATGCATCGGCCACGCCCTGCCGGTAGCGCTCGGCGAAGAGATAGGCGTTGATCCCGCAGGGACAGGCGGCGAACAGCACGGCTACGCCGGACCAGTGGACAGGCATCTCGAAGACCCGCGTCGCCAGCCAGTAGACCAGCAGAGGATGCAGGCCGAGCTTCAGCCCGCTCAGCACGGTGGGCAGGGCAAGTCCGGATTCGAGCCCGTAGCGCCGCATGGCGATCCCCAGGCTGATGAGCGCGCAGGGTACGGCGGCCCCCGCTAGCAGGTCGACCAGCGTCCAGACCGGCGTCGGAATGAAGTGGATGACCGGCCGTACCGCGGAGCCGAGGATGATGCCGATGATGATCGGATGGGTGAAGAGGCGCTTGATCAGGAGTGGGATCGAGGCCGAACGTCCCTCGGCCAGCAAGGTCGCAACCGTCATCGTGACCGGCAGGTGGATGGCGAGAAGCAGGCCGAGCGGGACGGCTCCGGCATCGCCATAAGCCTTGAGGATCATCGGGACGCCGACGAAGACTGTGTTCGACTGGGCGGCGGCAAAGCCGGAGACGACCAGTTCCGGCCCCTTTCGCGCAAAGAACCTGGAAGCGAGGACCATGGCCACGACCCAGACCACGGCGAGCCCGGCGAAATAGGCGATCCAGTAGCCCCAGGGCTGGGTCTCCGGAATGTCGGCCTTGGCGAGCGTGCGGAACAGCAGGCAGGGCACGGCGAGGACGAAGACGAAATCGGACAGGCCTTCGCCCGTGGTTTCGCGCAGGAGCCTGGTCCAGCGAGCGAGATAGCCGAGGCCGATCAGCCCGAAGACGGGCAGGACGACGAGGAGGGAAGCGACCATTGCTCCGGAACTCGCGCGAAAGAGGAATGCCGGTTTCCGCGGTGTCCGCTTGCGGGCAAGCTGTCAAGCACCCGGCGCGCGGCAAGTGCCGCAACGCCTTGCCGCCATGCGATCAGCGCAATTGAGCGAGCGTGCCGCCGGCTTTCTCGATCAGGCCGCGGATTTCGTCGCGCTGGCGTTTGAACTCGGCCAGCGTCGGGCCCTGCAGCTCGCGCCCGCGCGGCACGCGGATCTTCATGGGATTGACGAAGTTGCCGTTGACCTTGACCTCGTAATGCAGGTGGGGGCCGGTGGAGAGGCCGGTCGAGCCGAGATAGCCGATGACCTGGCCCTGCCGCACCTTGGCGCCCTTCACGATGCCGGCGGCGAAATTCGACTGGTGCGAATAAGTGGTGACGTAGCCGTTGGCATGCTCGATCACGGTGTGCTTGCCGTAGCCGGACGACCAGCCGGCTTCCAGAACGGTCCCGTTGCCGGCGGCGAGGATCGGCGTGCCGATCCGGTTCGACCAGTCGACGCCGGTATGCATCTTCGAATAGCGCATGATCGGGTGGTAGCGCATGCCGAAGCCGGAGCGCAGTTCGCCATCGGCGATCGGCTTGCGCAGCAGGAATTTCTTCAACGATTTGCCTTCGTCGTCAAAGTACTCGATCAGCCCGTCATCCGGGGCCTGGTAGCGAAAGACGCGGCGGGCTTCGCCATTGACCGTCAGGGTAGCGGACAGAATTTCGGCACGCTCGCTCTCGTCTTCTTCGGTGAAAATCACCTCCAGATTGTCGCCACCATGGACGCGCTGCTGGAAATCGAGATCGTAGGAGAAGATGCGGACGAGTTCGTCGACCAGCGGCCGCGGCAGATCGTGGCGTGCGCCGGTCTCGTAGAGACTCTCGTAGAGACGGGCGCCGCCGGAGCCCTCGTCATCGTCGTCCTCGGTATTGCGCCGCTGCGGCTTTTGCGGACCTGGAGCATCCGGGCGCGGCAGATCGACCGGCACGAAGGTGCCCTTGTCGCTCATCGCGATCGTGCCGTCGGGCTGACCGTTGCTGAGTAGTGAGACGCGCATGATCTGCCGGGGGTCGCCCGGACGGGGGCCGGGCGCATAGAGGACCTGCAGGATCTGGCCGTCTGGCAGTGCCGACGTCCGGACCTTGCCCCCGAAGGCGGCGATCATCGTGCGGACCTGCTCGGGGCTGACGCCGGCGCCGCGCATGACCTGCTCGAAATTCTCGCCGCGCTTGGCCATCAGCAGCTTGTCCTCGACGAGAGGCTCGCGCGAGGCCGGGATCGGCGTTTTCGGGGCGTTGGTGACGTTCTCGGGTACGACGCGGACTTCGAGACCGGAGAAGCGGGTGTCGGTCGCGGGCGCATAGGCGAGAATGTCGGTTCCGGGTGTCGCCGTGCCGGTCAACGTGCGGCTCAGCATCAATTGCGGCGGAATGGGCAGGGCGCGCTGGCGGCCGGAATTGGCCATGTTGGCGCGCTCCTCCTCAACCTGCGAGATCACCTCGGCATCGCTGAGTTGCGGCTTGCCGGAGGGCAGAGTCAGGTCGGCGAGATCGCGCTTGACGATAGTGACGTCGGCATCCGGCATGTCCTGGGCCGGCTCCGCATAGCGCTCCTCGGGCTGTCCGCCCTCGGCGAACAGGCGCAACGGATTGAAAGGCGGAATATTGGAGGCATAGACGCCCGTGGTCAGCGACAGATTGGAGGCAAGCCGCACGAAGGGCCGGACGCGGATGACCTCCCGGTTGCCGGTGCGCTGCGACATCGGCGCTCGCAGGGTATGGCGCGCCGACATGACCGGCTGGTCGGCGACGAGCTTGTCGCCCTTGCGCGCGCCGCCGCCGTCGCCAGTGGCCGAGGAGGCGCGGATTGCTACCGTCTCGGGCTGCTCGGGGTAGCTGGTGTCGCCCCGCATCGCCACCAGGATTGCCGCGCCGAGCAGGGCTGCGCCGCAGGAACCAACCAGCGCGCAGGCGAAGAGCCAGCGCAGCGAAACGCCGCGGCGGTCCAGCGGCTGCTGGCGGGAGTCGCCGGGCTGGATTGGCGGCTCGATTCCGAGATCGACCAGAAGAGCCGCCGCCTCGGGGGCGAGCGGCTCGGCCGGCTGTGCGAACTCGGGATGGGCGTTCATGTCGTGGCGGTTACTTCTTGCGTGCTGTCACGAAATCTCGACGGCGCCTCTCGCCGTGGCGAAAGGCGCCTTGAACGCATCCTGACGAAAGCGCGTCAGGACCATGCCCGTGCCGGAAGCCGGAATCAATCCGTTCAGCCATGGACGATCTCCTGTGCTGGGAGAATGCGGCTGTTTTGGGAAAGGGCGGGGCCGCGCCTGCCGGCACCATACGCGAGCGCGCGTGTGCCATATATGGGTCCGGATAAGGGTCCGGTCGTTCCGGTCCGTTGTCGTTCGAAAGCCGGGTCGAAAGGCCAAAGACCCGGAGCGCGGTGCCTCCGACGATCTTCGCCGACAAAAAATTTTGCACTGCGGCAGCTTCAGCCCGGCAAACGGGGGCGGGAGCTATATCGGACGGGAAGTCATTCCCGCCGAAAGCTCCCAAAAACGGGCCTTTAGACGGGGTTTTGAGGGGACTGGGAAAAAGAAATGCGATCCGTCAAAAAAACTTCATCGAGCGTGTTGACTTCCAATCCGGGCCTGGCCTATAAACCGGCCATCGAGACGGCGCCGCCGCTGAGCGGCGCCTCTTCTGCGCTTCCTAAGGACGCTGGGGCTGAGGCCGGTTCGCCGGACGGTTTCCTGTCTGAATTTGGTGAAGCGACGCTGTTTGAAAATTGAAGACAGAAAGA
>NZ_JAFKFW010000046.1 GCF_017308015.1 Allobosea sp. | reverse complement strand
TAGTTCTCGATGCCGTTGCAGGAGCCGGTGGCCTCGATCATCTCGATGTCGAAGGTGCAGCGCTGGTCGAGCCTTTGCGCCTCCAGGAAGCGGCCCATGCGGTTGAGCTCGTCGAGGCGGGCCTTGAGCTCTTCCTTGATCGACTTCACGGCCTGGGTCAGCGTCGGGCGCGGCGTGGTGTAGTGCGAATTGCCGTAGACCTTGATGAATTCGAGCTCGCCGGTCTTCTGGCCGGTCAGCGGATCGAACTCGCTGATGCTCTCGACCTCGTCGCCGAACAGGCCGATGCGCCAGGCCCGGTCCTCATAGTGGGCCGGGTAGAGCTCGATCACGTCGCCGCGCACCCGGAAGGTGCCGCGGGCGAAATCGTGCTGGGTGCGCTTGTACTGGAGCGCGACGAGATCGGCGATGAGCTGGCGCTGCTCGATGCGCTCGCCGAGCTTGATCGAGAAGGTCATCGCCGTATAGGTCTCGACCGAGCCGATACCGTAGATGCAGGAGACCGAGGCGACGATGATCACGTCGTCGCGCTCGAGCAGGGAGCGCGTCGCCGAATGGCGCATGCGGTCGATCTGCTCGTTGATCGAGGATTCCTTCTCGATATAGGTGTCCGAGCGCGGGACATAGGCCTCCGGCTGGTAATAGTCGTAATAGGAGACGAAGTACTCGACCGCGTTGTCGGGGAAGAAGCTTTTGAATTCCCCGTAAAGCTGGGCCGCCAGCGTCTTGTTCGGCGCGAGGATCAGCGCCGGGCGCTGCGTCTCCTCGATCACCTTCGCCATGGTGAAGGTCTTGCCCGAGCCGGTGACGCCGAGCAGCACCTGGTCGCGCTCCTGCCGGCGGATGCCGTCGACGAGATCGGCGATCGCGGTCGGCTGGTCGCCCGAGGGGGAGAAGTCCGACTTCATCGTGAAGGCGATGCCGCCTTCCGATTTCTCGGGGCGCTCCGGCCGGTGCGGCGTCCAGGGCTTGCCGGGCTGGATGAAGGGGCTGCCGGTCTCCAGCAGGTGCTGCAGCGAGCTCGCCGTCGCGGCGGCCGCGCCCTCGGCGCCGATGAAGGCCGAGTCCGCCTTCTTGGAGAGCTTGCGCTTGGGCCTCTCCTCGCCGCCCGGCCGTTCCAGCGCGTAATCCGTCTTCGCCTCGTAGCCGGCCTGCGGCCTGTCGCTGAAGCCGGAGGCGCCGCCGGGTACCGCCGTGCCGCGGTTGATCGCGGGGTTCAGCAGATCGGCGAGATAGCCTTCGAGCGGCTTCAGCTCGGGCTTGGTCGCCTTGGAATTCGGCGTGCGGGCCGAAGCGGGCTTCTTCGCCGCTTTCGGCTTGGTCGCGGTGGTGTCGGAGCTTTTCGGCATGGCCGCAATATGGGGCGGAACGCGCGACGATGCGAGGGGGCGTCGCGCCCTGCCGGCATGATTGGTGACAGGAGTTGACAGGAACAGGATATGCAATCTTAGATTGCATAGTGATTTAAATTCAACCTAAGGAGACGGACCATGTCGGGGGGCGGGTCCGAGACCGAGGCGGCGGAGGTCGAGACCTTCATCGCCCGCTGGCGCCTGTCGGAAGGCGCGGAGCGGGCCGCCTATGCGCAGTTCCTCAGCGAATTCTGCCGGCTGATCGGCGTCGAGCCGCCGCAACCGCCGACCAGCGATTCCGACGCCGTGACCTATCGCTTCGAATATCCCGTGCGCTTTCCGGATGGGCAGGGTGGACACAGCACCGGGCGCATCGATCTCTACCGCAAGGGCGCCTTCGTCCTCGAAGCCAAGCAGAGCCGTCTCAAGGGACAGATCAAGGAGGTGCTGCCGGCGCAGGGCGCGCTGCCCTTCGCGGAACCGGCCGGCCCGCGCGGCCGGCGCGGGGCCGATCGCGCCTGGGACGTGCTGATGCTCAATGCGAGGCGCCAGGCGGAGGACTATGCCAAGGCGCTGCCGGCGAACCATGGCTGGCCGCCCTTCCTGATCACCTGCGATGTCGGGCATTGCTTCGAATTCTATGCCGATTTCACCGGGCAGGGTAAGAACTACGTCCAGTTCCCGGACCGGCAGGGCTACCGCGTCCATCTCGACGACCTGCGCGACCCCGCCTTGCGGAAACGCCTCGCGGCGATCTGGGCCGAGCCGTTTTCGCTCGATCCGGCACGCCATGCGGCGCGTGTCACCCGAGCCATCGCCGCGCGGCTGGCCGCAGTCTCCAAGGCGCTGGAGCGCGAGCACGACCCCGAGGAGGTCGCGCTTTTCCTGATGCGCTGCCTGTTCACGATGTTCGCCGAAGATATCGGGCTGATCCGGAAGGACGCCTTCAAGACGCTGCTGCGCGAATGCCGCGACGCGCCGGATTCCTTCCTGCCGCTGGTCTCGGAACTCTGGCAGGCGATGGACAAGGGCGCCTATTCCACCTCCGTGCGCGAGCGGATGAAGCGCTTCAACGGCAAGCTCTACGAGGATGCCCGGGTCTTCCCGCTCGCCCGCGAAGAGATCGGCGAATTGCTGGCCGCGGCCGAGCATGACTGGAAGGAGGTCGAACCCGCGATCTTCGGCACCTTGCTGGAACAGGCGCTCGATCCGCAGGAGCGGGCCCGGCTCGGCGCGCATTATACGCCGCGCGCCTATGTCGAGCGGCTCGTGGTCGAGACGGTGATCGGGCCGCTGCGCGAGGACTGGCGCGCGGTTCTCGGCGCGGCACAGCAGGCCCGCGACGGCGGCGATGCCCGGAAGGCACTCGCGCTGGTCGAGGGCTTCCACCAGACGCTATGCACCACCCGGATTCTCGATCCGGCGTGCGGGACCGGGAATTTCCTGCATGTCTCGCAGGAGCTCATGAAGAAACTGGAAGGCGAGGTGCTCGATGCCGCCGGCGAACTCGGCCGCAACGAGGAACTCTCCGGCTTCGCCGCCCATCAGGTCGGGCCGCACCAGTTCCTGGGCCTGGAGACCAACCGCAGAGCCGTGGCCATCGCCGATCTCGTGCTCTGGATCGGCCATCTGCAATGGCATGTCCGCACACGCCCCCATGCCCCGCGCGAACCGATCCTCGAAAAGCTCGATCATATCCACAAGCAGGATGCGGTGCTGAGCTGGGATGGCTGGCCGCTGCCCGAGTGGCGCGACGGCCGCGAAACCCTGCCCGACCCGCGCCGGCCGAACTGGCCGGAAGCCGCCTTCATCGTCGGCAACCCACCGTTCATCGGCGGCAAGGACCTGCGCGCGAGGCTGGGAAACAGCTATGCGGAAGCGCTCTGGTCGGCGCATCCGTGGATGAACGAGAGCGCCGACCTCGTGATGTACTGGTGGGACCATGCCGCCGAGTTGCTGACCAGGCCGGACACACGCCTGCGTCGCTTCGGCTTCGTCACCACCAATTCGATCACGCAGATCTTCCAGCGCCGCACGGTCGAAAGACATCTGGCCGGCAAGCGCCCGCTTTCGATCGTCATGGCGATTCCCGATCATCCCTGGACGAAGGCCGGACGGGACAGCGCCGCAGTCCGCATCGCCATGACGGTCGCGCGGGCGGGGCATCACGAGGGCAAGCTCTGCACGGTGCTGTCCGAAGCCGGGCTCGATACCGACCAGCCGCAGATCGAACTCGGCGTGAGCGAGGGGCGGATCAATTCCGACCTGACGATCGGCGTGGACACGACCCGGGCGGTCTCCCTGCGAAGCAATGACGGGCTGTGCTCTCCCGGCGTAAAGCTGCACGGCCCGGGCTTCATCGTGACGCCTGCCGAGGTACGGGCTCTCGGCCTCGGCTTCCGGCAGGGACTCGAAAACCATATCCGAGATTACCGGAACGGCCGGGACCTGACGGCTCGGCCGCGTGGAGTCGCGGTGATCGATCTGTTCGGGCTCACCGCCGAAGACGTTCGAGAACGGTTCCCTGAAATCTATCAGCATCTCAAGCGAACGGTGAAGGAGACGACCGACGCCAAAGGCAAGCCCATCGGTCGCGATGCCAACCGGCGCGACAGCTACCGCCAGCAATGGTGGATATTCGGCGAACCCCGTCGCGAGCTTCGTCCCGTTCTCAAGCCGCTCCAGCGCTACATCGCCACGGTCGAGACCGCCAAGCACCGCATCTTCCAATTCCTCGACGCCGCGATCCTGCCGGACAACATGCTCGTCGCGGTCGGACTGTCCGACGCCTTTCATCTCGGCATCCTGTCGTCGCACATCCATGTCACATGGTGCCTGGCACAAGGCGCTACGCTCGAAGACCGGCCCCGCTACTCGAAATCCCGCTGCTTCGATCCGTTTCCCTTCCCCGATGCGACCGAGCACCAGAAGGAGGCGATCCGTCGCCCGGCAGAGGCGCTCGATGCATTGCGCAAGCAGGTGCTGGCGGCGCATCCCGACCTGACCCTGACCAAGCTCTACAACGTGCGGGAGACGCTTCGCGCCAATGCCGCGCCGACGCCAGCGGAGGCCGACATCCGCGACCGCGGGCTCGTCATGATCCTTTCCGAATACCACGACGCAATCGATGCAGCCGTGACCGCCGCCTATGGCTGGCCGACCGATCTTGGCGAGCACGAGATTCTGGCGCGCCTCGTCGCACTGAACCGGCAGCGTGCGCAGGAGGAGGCCCAGGGCCTGTTCCGCTGGCTCAGGCCGGACTACCAGCGCCCGCGTTCCGGTGCGCCCCAGCGGGCCGGCGAGCAGATCGAGGCAGCGCTGCCGATGCCGGTTGCGCCCGCGGCCGGCAAGCCGGCCTTTCCGGGAGAGCCGGTCGAACGGGTCGCGGCCGTGCTCGCGGCGCTCGCTGGCACCGCGGCACCCATCGATGCAGCAACGATCGCGGCACGCTTTCGCCAAGGCCTCAGGGCCGAGCGGGCCATACGCGATATCCTGATCTCGCTGGCCCGGGTCGGGGAGATTTCGACCGCGGATGGCGGGCACCGCTTTGCGCGACGGCTGAGCGGCACGGGATGAACGGCATCACGCAAGCTTCTGCCATGTTTGCACCTGCTCCGGCCCGACCCCCGTGCGCGCTCC
Organism: Allobosea sp.; assembly: GCF_017308015.1. Taxonomy (GTDB): domain Bacteria; phylum Pseudomonadota; class Alphaproteobacteria; order Rhizobiales; family Beijerinckiaceae; genus Allobosea. The sequence continues at coordinate 12,145 of NZ_JAFKFW010000046.1, read as the reverse complement.
GGCCGCTATCTCGGTCAACGCACCGCAAGCCAGGCTTCCATGCCGGCCGCGGCGGCCACGCCCGTCGCGAAACTCGCCTGCAGCAGGTATCCGCCGGTCGGCGCTTCCCAGTCGAGCATCTCGCCGGCGGCGAAGATTCCCGGCAGGCGCTTGAGCATGAAGCCCGCATCGACCTCGTCGTGCCTGATGCCCCCGGCCGTCGAGATGGCGCGCCCGATCGGCATGGGAGCGTCCAGTCGCAGCGGCGCCGCCTTGATCAGCCCGGCCAGCGCCTCAGGCTCGTCCGGAAGAGCCGCGCCGGCCGCCTCCCGCAGCAGGGCGATAGCGACAGGGGCGAGGCCCGCCGCCTTGCGCAGATGGTTGCTCAGCGTCTCGCCCTTGCGGCGCTTCGCGAGGCGGGCCGCCAGCTCCGGGGCCGCGAGATCGGGACGGAGGTCGATGCTGATCAAGGCCGCACCATCACGCCCGATCGCCTCGCGGATCGGCGCCGACAGAGCGTAGATCGCTCCGCCCTCGATGCCCTCGACGTCGATCATTGCCTCGCCAGCGGCCTCCTCGCCCGCGCAGCGCATGACGATGCGCTTCAGCGGCTGGCCGGCGAAGCGCTGCTTCATCACGAGCGACCAGGCGACCGTGAAGCCGCCATTGGCCGGCCGCAGGGGCGAGATCGCCACATCGCGGGCGGCGAGCAACGGCACCCAGCCGCCGTCGGAGCCGAGCCGCGGCCAGCTCGCGCCGCCGAGCGCCAGCAGCGTCGCGTCATGATGGGTCGTCTCGGTTTCGCCTGTGGCGAGACGGAATGTCAGGGCACCGTCCGCATCCCAGCCGGTCCAAAGCCGGCCGGCGGAGAGCTTCACGCCGAGGCCATCGAGCCGGGTTAGCCAGGCTCGCAACAGCGGCGAAGCCTTCATCATCCGTGGGAAGACGCGGCCGCTCGAACCGACGAAGGTCTCTGCGCCGAGCCCATCGGCCCAATCGCGAAGTGCCTGGGGCGGGAAGGCGCACAGGGCCGGCTCCAGCCAGTCGCTCGCCTCACGATAGCGGCCGAGGAGAGCGTGGAACGGCTCGGAATGGGTGAGGTTCAGGCCGCCCCGGCCTGCCAGCAGGAACTTGCGGGCCGGCGAGGTCATGCGTTCGTAGACCACGACGCGATGCCCGGCGCCAGCCAGCCGCTCGGCGGCGATCAGGCCGGCGGGGCCGGCACCGATGATGGCGATATCGGACATGGGTTCCTTATCCCTCATCGATCATCCCGGCGACAAAAGGGAAACCCGGGATCCATTCCGAAACCTTTCCGAGGGAGGTTCGGGCATGGTTTCCGGGTCCGCGCGGCTTCGCCGCTTGTCCGGGATGATCATCTCTTTCCGTCTTGCGCAGCATGGCTTTAGACTGGCGGCCCCGGACCGGAAAGCCCTGAGACCCAGCCGCCCGCCATGCCGACCGTTGCCGCCTATATCGGCGCCGCGCTCTTCGAGATCGCCGGCTGCTTCGCGTTCTGGGGCTGGCTCAGGCTCGGCAAGCCGGTCTGGTGGCTGCTGCCGGGGCTGGTTTCGCTCGGGCTCTTCGCCTGGCTGCTGACGCTGGTCGAGAGTGCGGCGGCGGGGCGCGCCTTCGCGGCCTATGGCGGGGTCTATATCGCCGCCTCGCTCGGCTGGCTGTGGGCCGTCGAAGGCATTCGGCCCGATCGCTGGGACCTGACCGGCGGCGCCATCTGCCTCGCCGGGGCCGCGATCATCCTGGCGGCCCCGCGCTGAGGACCGCCCTCACCCGCCCGAATGCGGGGCAGGAACGAGCACGGTCGGCATCTCGCGCTGCGCGGCGGCGGCCTTCGTCTCGCGCAGGCGGCTTTCGCGCAATTCATTGGCGCTCTCGAGGATCGGATAGGCGATCGAGACGACATGGCCGTGGATGCGCTTCAGGTCGCGGATGATGTCGAGATGGATCGCGCTGGTCTCGATCGATTCCGGCCGGCCGGAACGCAGGCGCTGGAAATGACTGTCGGTGGCGCGCCGCTCCGCGTCGCGCATCGCCGCCTTGTCGGCGAAAAGCTGGCGGGCAAGCACGAGATCGCGCGTCGCGAAGACGTTGAGCGCCAGCGCCAGAGCCGAGGCGACCCGATGGTGGAAGTCGCGGATCTCGGCCAGCCCCTCCGGCGAGAAGGCGAAGCGCTTGCGGATCTTCTTCTCGGCGAGCTCGCGCAGGTTCTTGTCGATGATGTCGCCGATATGCTCGAGATTGGTAATCAGCGTGATGATCTCGAACAGGCGCCGGCTCTCCTCCTCGGAGAGTTCGTTCCGCGAGACCTTGACCAGATAGAGCTTGATCGACTCATGGATCGTGTCGACGCCGTCATCGGCCTCGGCGATGGCACGCGAGAGCTTGAGCTCGTCCTTCTCCAAAAGCGTCATGGTATCGCGCAGCATGCCCTCGACGCGGTCGCCGAGCCGCAGCGCCTCACGCATCGCGCCGGCGAGCGCCTCGGTCGGGCTGTCCAGCGCATTGGGATCGAGATAGCGCGGCGTCACCGCCTGGGTCTTGTCCTCCTTGCCGGGCATGATGCGCTCGACCAGCGCCGAGATCGGCCCGACGAAGGGCAGGAAGACCAGGGCTCCGACGACGTTCAGCACGACGTGGAACTCGATGGCCAACCGGGCTTCGGACGAGGAGAAGCCGATGAGCCAGGCCGAAAGCGGGCCGACGAAGGGCAGCACGGCGAGCGCGAGGATCAGGCGCGTCAGCAGGTTGCCGACGGCGGCGCGACGCTGGGCGGCGGGGGCGCCGAGCTGATCGAGCACCGGGATCACGGCATTGCCGAGATTGGCGCCGATGACCAGCGTGAGCGCCGTCGCCGGCGGAAACAGGCCCGACGCCGCGAAAGTCGCGACCAGCAGGATGATCGCGATGCTGGAATGCACGAGCCATGTCGCCGCGATGGCCGCGAGGATGCCGAGCAACGGCTCCGAACCCATCGCGGCGAGCACGACACGGAAGGTCGGCGACTGCGCCAGCGGGGCCGCCGCCGCGTTGAGTTCGATCAGCGAGAGCAGGATCAAGCCGATGCCGACCAGCACGCGCCCGATATTGCGCGGTCGTTCCATCGCCTCGCTGGAGAGATACATGGCCACGCCGACGGCGACGCAGAGACCCCAGAGCCAGCCGAGATCCATCGAAATGACGAAGGCGGCGAGCGCCGTGCCGAGATTGGCGCCGAGCAGCACGGCGAGCGCCATGGCCGGCACGATCAGGGCCTGACCGGCGAAGGAGGAGACGAGCAGCGTCGTCGCCGTCGAGCTCTGCAGCACCATCGTCACGGCAACGCCGCTGCCGAAGGCGGCGAAGCGATTGCGCGTGAAACTCTGCAGGGCCTGCCGGAGCTGGGAGCCGAAGGCGCGCATCGCGCCCGTTCGCACCAGCCTGACCGCCCAGATCAGCAGCGCAACGCCGCCGACAAGATGAATCAGGATGTTGGTTGCGCTCTCGCCCATGGCCATTTTCGTGCGATCTTTCCCCGATTCAGGTGCTTATCCTAGGCCAAATCTATCAATTTTTGATTAGCCAACTCAACAGAAATACACAGTGAAAGTGCTGATAATTGGGCAGCGTTCCCGGTTTGCGATCCCGTGAAAGGGGAAGAACGGGTTCCTGCGCCGATCAAGCCGGCGGAATGAGCGTCACGCCCTTGCTCGCGAAGGAAACCGAGACCGGGTTGCCGGGGGCCAGCATCTCGCGCCCACCATATTGCACGGCAAAGAGCTCCCCGACCTCGGTCTCGACCATGATGTCGAGGTGATTGCCGAGATAGGCGCATTTGCGGACCGTACCGGGCAGCGAACCGCCCTGACCCGGCTCGCCCAGCAGCAACGCCTCCGGGCGGATCGCGACCTTGGCCGGGCCGACACCCAGACCGCGCGCCGGCAGGCTGACCGTCGCCGAGCCGATCGCGACATCGGCGCGACCATCCGCCACCGCCTTCACGGTGACATCGACCAGATTGGCGTCTCCGATGAAGTCGGCAACGAAGGCATTGGCAGGCTGCTCGTAGAGATCGCGCGGCGCGCCCTCCTGCGCGATCCGGGCATTCGACATCACGATGATGCGGTCGGAGACGGCCAGCGCCTCCTCCTGATCATGCGTGACATAGGCCACTGTCAGGTTGAGGTCCTGCTGCAGCTCCCGGATTTCCTCGCGGACGCGGCGGCGGAGTTTCGCGTCGAGATTGGAGAGCGGCTCGTCGAAAAGCAGTACCTGCGGCTCCAGCACGAGCGCGCGGGCGACCGCGACGCGCTGCTGCTGGCCGCCCGAGAGCTCGGACGGATAGCGGCTGTCGAAGCCTTTCAGGCCGACCAGCGCCAGCTTCTCCAGCGCCATCTGCCGGGCCTCGTCCTTGCCGATGCCCTTCACCGTCGGGCCATAGGCGGCATTGTCGAGAACGCTCATATGCGGAAAGAGCGCGTAGGACTGGAACACCATCGAGACGTCGCGGTCGGCGGCCGAGAGCTTGGTGACGTCCTTGCCCCCGATCAGGATCTGGCCCTCGCTGGCGATCTCGAGGCCCGCGATCATGCGCAAGGTCGTGGTCTTGCCGCAGCCGGAGGGGCCGAGCAGGGTCACGAGCTTGCCGGCCTCGATGGTGAAGTTGATGTCGTCGACCGCCGTCACCGCGCCATAGCGCATGGAAACGTTGCGGAATTCGACGGAAGCGGGTCCGGCCTTGGCCATCTGTCTGTGAATCCTTATCCGATCGCGGGAGCGGGCGCCGGCGCCGTCACGGTGGCGGCGCGGGCGCGGCGGCCGAGCTTGCGCTCGCCGACGGTGAACTGGATGAGCATGATGCCGAGCGCCATGAACACGATCAGCACCGAGGAATAGGCGATGGCGAGGCCGAACTCGCCGGCTTCGACGCGCCCGACGATATAGGCGGTGGACAGGTTGTATTCGGCAGAGACCAGGAAGATCACGGCGCTGACCGCCGTCATCGAGCGCACGAAGCTGTAGACCAGCGCCGAGACGAGTGCGGGCTTGAGGAGCGGCAGCACCACGCGCCAGAGCGTGGTGAAGCTGCGGGCGCGCAGCGTGGTCGAGGCCTCGTCCAGGCTCTTGTCGATCTGCGACAGGCCGGCGATGCCGGAGCGCACGCCGACCGGCATGTTGCGGAAGACGAAGGCGATGACGAGGATCAGGCCGGTGCCGGTGATCTCGACCGGCGGGACGTTGAAGGCGAGGATATAGGCGACGCCGAGCACCGTGCCGGGAATGGCGAAGGAGAGCATCGTCGCGAATTCCAGGCCGGCCCGGCCGCGGAAGCGCTGGCGCGTCAGCAGATAGGCGGTGAGCAGGCCGATCACCGCGGTCAGCGGCGCCGAGATCGCCGCGACCTTCACGGTGGTGAAGAAGGACGGCCAGGCCGAGCCCTGGAAATAGATGCCGTTGCTGAAGTCGATCGAGAAACCGGTGAGATAATGCTGGAGCGTCGGGGTGTAGTCGCGACCCATGTTGCGGACGAACCCGCCGACCAGAATCACGATATAGATCACCACGGTCAGCGCCACCCAGGGCACGATCACGGCAGCCGAGAGCCAGGTGATGCGGCGCGGCAGCGGCGTCGGCAGGCCGGCATCGCCCTTGCCGGTGACCGTCGTGTAGGATTTGTCGCCGAGCCAGCGCTGCTGCACCCAGAAGGCGCCGAGCGTGAAGGCGAGAAGCACGATGGCGAGCACCGCCGCCTGCCCCTGATTATAGGAGGCGCCGACCACCGCGAAGAAGATCTTGGTCGAGAGCACCTCGAAATTGCCGCCCAGCACGAGCGGATTGCCGAAATCGGCCATGCTCTCGACGAAGCCCAGCAGGAAGGAATTGGCGATGCCGGGCTTCAGCAGCGGCCAGGTCACGGTGCGGAAAGTCTGCCAGCGCTTGGCGCCCAGCGTCTGCGAGGCCTCTTCGAGGCTCGGGCTGATGCCTTGCACAACGCCAATCAGGACGAGGAAGGCGACCGGCGCGAAAGCCAGAACCTGCGCCAGCAAGACACCCGGCAAGCCATAGAGCCAGCGCGAGCGCGGGATGTCGAACCACTCGTAAAGCACGGTCGAGACGGCGCCGGCGCGGCCGAAGAGCAGGATCAGCGCCAGGCCGATGACGAAGGGCGGGGTGATGATCGGCAGCACGGTCAGGGCACGCATGACCCGCTTGCCGGGCATGCCGGTGCGCAGGATCAGCAGGGCGCAGGCGAGGCCGAGCAAGGTGGTGATCACGCCGCAGAGAACGGCGAGGATCAGCGTGTTCCAGGCGACCCCGCAATTGACGTTGGCGCTGAGGCAGCCAAGTCCCCAGATCGAGGAATCGAGAAAGCGCTCGACGAAGGCCGCCGGCGCGAAGGCGCCGTTCTGGTCGACCAACGCGCTCTTCAGGATGATCGCGACCGGGAAGAAGATGAAGATGCCGATCAGCAGGACGACCAAGCCGATCGTCGAGACCGTGAAGAGGTCGCCGCGGCAGACGCCGCGATAGGCAAGACCGTGGCAGAGCAGGAAGAGGAGCGACAAAAGCGTCAGGAAGGCACCGCCGCCGATGCCGCGCTGGGAAGCGCCGGCGCCGCCAAGCAGAGCGGCAAGCCAGGAGATGCCCTGGTCCTTCAGGACGATGGAGAAAGCCTGCGCGAAGAACAGGACCATGCCGAGCAGGCCGGCCCAGAGCAACACGGTCGCCGTGCGCTGGCGGTCGGCGCTGGCCCAGAACAGGGTCGCGACCGCCAGCGCGGCACCGACGGGCAGGAGCCACGGCGCCTGGCCGGAGAGGGCGAGTGCCAGCGCGCTGCCGGCCTTGCCGAACGGATATTCGGCGAGCCAGGCCCAGTTCGTCAGGCTCATGCCCTCGACGAGATACCAAGGCATCAGCGCATAGCCGAGCCAGCCGATCAGCAGCACGAGTCTCGTTGCCGGCGCCATGGTTGCCCTGCCCTTCACATATCCCGCCGGCCCGAACCGGTTGCCCCGGCTTTCACGGCCCAGCCCTTGTCCTGCACCCGAACCGCCAACGTCATCCCGGCCGCGGCGAAGCGGAGATCCGGGATCGATGCCGGAGCGAATCCGGCGGAGGTTCGGGCATGAAGCCCGGGTCAAGCCCGGGATGACGGCGTGTTTCCGAGACCGTCCGGAAACACGCCGAAGGGACGCGACCTTATTTCGGCAGCGCCTTGACTTCCTTGTCCCACTTGGCGAGCAGGCGGGTGCGCTCGGCCGAGGAGCCGTATTTCACGAAGTCGTAGTTGATCAGCTTCATCTGATCCATCTTCGGCGACTGCGCCGGCACCGGCGAGGCCTTGTTCGACGGCACCTGATAGGACTTCGCCGGAGCGGCCAGCGCCTGCGCGGCCGGAGTCAACGCCCAGTCATAGAACTTCTTGGCGTTGTCGAGATTGCGCGCGCCCTTGACGATCGACATCGAGCCGATCTCGTAGCCCGTGCCCTCGCAGGGCGCGACCGGCTTGATCGGGTCGCCCTGCACGGCGAAGACCACCGCGTCATGGATGAAGACGATGCCGACGGCGGTCTCGCCGAGGCTCGCGGCCTTGGCCGGGGCCGCACCAGACTTGGTGTACTGGCTGATGTTCTTGTGCAGGGCCTTGAGATATTCGAAGCCCTTGTCCTCGCCCATGAGCTGGATGACCGTCGCCAGCAGATTGTAGGCCGTGCCCGAGGAGTTGGGATCGGCGACCTGGACGTCGTCCTTCAGCTTGGCATTGAGCAGGTCGGCCCAGCATTTCGGCTCGGGAATTCCCTTGGCCTTGATCTGCTCGGTGTTGAAACCGAAGCCGAGCGCGCCGGCATAGATGCCGACCGAGCGCTGCTTGGCAGCCTTCCACTGGTCGAGCGCCCAGGGGTGCAATTCCTTGTTCTTGGGCGACTCATATTCCTGTGTGAGCCCCTCCTCCGCCGCCTGGAGATGCGGATCGCCCGTACCGCCCCACCAGATATCGCCGCGCGGATTGGAGGATTCGGCCTTGAGCTGGGCATAGATCTCGCCCGCCGACTTGCGGGTCATCGCGACCTTGATGCCGGTCTCCTTCTCGAAGGCCGTCGACATGGCGCGGCACCATTCCTCCTGGACACCGCAATACATGACGAGCGAGCCCTGAGCACGGGCCGGGGTTGCGGCGAAGGCCGCCGTGGCGAGCGCGGCGAAAAGCCCCGCCTTGAGCCAGGATTTCGTGTGCATGTGAACCTCCCTGTTCGGATCTTTCGTTTCTTGTCGCTTGAGACGAAGCTGAGATGAATTTTTGCGAAAGATCAATCGACTATCGTGCTGGCTAAAGGATTCCGGTGATCTCCCGGAGCGGCGCCGCCAGCGCGGGCGTGCAGCACAGGATCGGGTTGCCTTTCGCGATCCCCTCGCCGGCGAAGAAGTCGTTGATCGAGGCGCCCGCCTCGCCGGCGATCACGATGCCGGCAGCAACGTCCCAGGCATTGATATGAAGCTCGGCATAGCCATCGCTCGAGCCGTTGGCGACATGGCAGAGGCCAAGCGTGCCCGAGCCGCCCCGCTTCATCGCGGCGCCTGCCGCGTAGCCTCGCTCGATCACCTTGAGATAGCTCGCGGCCGGCATGCGGGTCGACCAGCCCAGCTCGACAGAGGCGCGCGCGATATCCGTCGCGCCAGAGACCCTGATCGGGTCGCCGTTCAGCGTCGCGCCGGCGCCGCGCCTGGAGGCATAGACCTCGCCCAGAGCCGGAGCGGCCACGACGCCGATCTCCGGCTTGCGATTCGCGAGGAAGCCGATCGAGATGCACCAGTTGCGGTCGCCATGGGCGAAGTTCGCGGTACCGTCGATCGGATCGAGAATCCAGACCGCATCGGAGGCCTCTCCACCGCCCTCCTCGCCGATCACCGTGTCATTGGGGAAGAGTTCCGAAAGCCTGCGGCGCAGGAAATCCTCGACCTTGCCGTCGGCGACGGTCAGCCAGTCCTGCGCGCCCTTCATGGTGATGCCGAGCGACTCGCGCCTGTTGAAATAGCCCAGCGCCAGATGGCTCGCCTCGGCCGCGAGACCGAGAGCCGCGTAATAACGCAGGTCGCGTTCAGCCGGAGTCATCACTTGGCTCCCAGATCGACGCGGACGGGCTTGCCGGTTTGTGCGGATTCGGTCGCGGCATCGGCCAGGATCTGCGCCTTCAGGCCGTCGAGGCCGGTCGGCGACGCCGCGGCCTTGCCATTGCAGGCGGCGATGAAGGCGTCGAGCTCGGCGCGATAGGCTGCGGCATAGCGCTCAAGGAAGAAGTTCTGCACGGGATCGGCGCGGAAGCCCTGCCCGGTCGCGATCTCGACAGTCGTCTCATGGATATTGCCGGCGCGCAGCATACCCTTCGAGCCGTGAACCTCGATGCGCTGGTCGTAGCCATAGGTGGCGCGGCGGGAATTCGAGATCTGGGCGATCCTGCCCGAAGCCGTCTTCATGATCACCGCGGCGGTATCGACGTCGCCGGCCTCGCCGATCGCCTTGTCGACCAGCGCGGAGCCGAGCGCGAAGACCTCGACCGGCTCCTCGGCCAGGAGGAAGCGCGCCATGTCGAAATCATGGATCATCATGTCACGGAAGAGCCCGCCGGAACGCTTCACATAGTCGACCGGCGGCGGCGCGGGATCGCGCGAGATCACCGTGACGATCTCGATCGCGCCGGCCTCGCCCGCGCGCAAACGCTTCTCCAGCGCGGCGAAATTCGGGTCGAAGCGGCGGTTGAAGCCGATCATCAGCGGCTTGCCGGACTTCTCGACCGTGGCGAGGCAGCGGCGGATGCGGGCCGCGTCGAGATCGACCGGCTTCTCGCAGAACGCGGCCTTGCCGGCGGAAACCGCCTGCTCGATCAGGTCGGCATGGGTATCGGTCGGCGTGCAGATCAGCACGGCGTCGATCGCGGCGTCGGCAAGGATCGCCTCGGTCGTCGTCGCCTTGGCGCCGGCAGCCGCGGCGAGCGAGGCGGCGGCCTCCGGCATCGCGTCGGTGACAGCGACCAATGCGGCGTCACCGCGCGCGGCGACGTTCAGCCCGTGAATGCGCCCGATGCGGCCGGCGCCCAGCAATCCGATCTTCATGGTCTTCGTCATTTCCGTCGTCGCGTCTTTCAGAAGGATGCTCGCCTGCACAAGGGCCGCCGGCTAGTCGTGCGCGCCCAGAATGGTCTGGTCGAAATCGATGTTGGAGCCCGTCATCAACCCCGACTCTGCCGAGGCCAGATAGGCGACGGCCTTGGCGACCTCGCGCGGATCGATCAGGCGGCCGAAGGGACGGGAGGCGTTGGCCTCCTCCAGCCAATCGTCCTTGGCGTCATGGCGCAGCTTCATGATCGCATCCTCGCCCGGCGTCGCCATCCAGCCGATATTGAGGCCGTTGACGCGGATGCGGTGCTCGAGCAGCCCATAGGCCGCGTTCTTCGTCAGCGCGGCCAAAGCCGCCTTCGAAACACTGTAGGCGGAGAGGAAGGGCTGGCCGCCATGGGCCGACATGGACTGGATGTTGACGACGGCGCCAGGAATATCCTGCCGGCGCATCAGGGCAGCGGCATCCTGGATCAGGAAGAAGGGCGCCCGCAGGTTCACCGCCATGATGCGCTCGTAAAGCGCGGGCGATGTGTCGAAGATGGTGCCGCGATCGGTATCGCCGGCGGCATTCACGAGAATGTCGAGATGCCCGAAGGCCCGTTCGGCCGCCGGCACGACCTGCCGAACGGCATCGAGATCGGCGAGATCGACCTGATGGAAACGGGCATCGCAGCCCGTCTTCCGCAAGCTTTCCGCCACGGCCTCGCCGCGACCGGCGTTGCGCCCGGTCAGCAGCAGCCCGCGGGCACCGCGCCCGGCGAACTCGCGGGCGATGGCCTCGCCCAACCCCTGGCTGCCACCGGTGACGACAGCAACCTTGCCGTGAAGATCACGGCTGAACGAACCGGCTTGCGACAACGACCCGCCTCCCGCAGCGAAACGGCAGGATTTTTTTAAACCTCCCGTTAGTTGGAACAAACATTCCATTCCTGGCACGAGCGAGTCAAGGCGACGCAGCCACCCCATTCGACAATACCCTGGGGATGCCGACGGTCCCGCGACACCGCGCATTCGCCGGCCCGGGCACCGCGACAAGGAGGCCCAGCGGCCGGCCCGGGGCGGGGCTTATCCACGGCCGGAGGACCGGGCGATTCAGGTCAGAAAGAAAACTGTCGTCTTCGCGAGGTATTCGGCATAATATTGTGCCGGATTCGTTTAATTTAACGCATTCATGCAATGATGACGTTCTGGAAACGTCACCTCGCGGCAAACGCGCATCTGCCCTGCGCTGCACAGTTGACGCGTTCGTTGGCACATGGCTTGCTGGACCATCAACGAGAACACGGCGCGAAGGCGCCGGGGATGAATTTTGTTTTGAAGGTGGAGGCATTTTTATGGACGACAAGGAAATCCGTGGCCTGGTCGCGGATGTGAAGGAAGGCACGCTCTCGCGTCGCTCCTTCATGCAGAAAATGGCGGCGGTCGGCATCGCCGCGCCGATCGCGACCCAGATCCTGATCTGGAACGACGTTGCGCTGGCAAACGCCACGCTGCCCTACAAGCCGACCAAGGCCGGCGGCGGCGGCCCGCTGAAGATGCTGCTCTGGCAGGCCCCGACCCTGCTCAACCCGCATTTCGCCTCCGGCACCAAGGACCAGATCGCGTCCCGCATCTTCTACGAGCCGCTCGCCGGCTGGGACAAGGATGGCAACCTGATCCCGCAGCTCGCGGCCGAAGTCCCGACCAAGGCCAATGGCGGCCTGTCCGCGGACGGCAAGGTCGTCACCTGGAAGATCAAGCAAGGCGTGAAATGGCATGACGGCAAGCCGCTGACGGCCGACGACGTCGTCTTCACCTGGGAATACGCCGCCGATCCGGCGACGGCCGCCTACACCACCGGCGCCTACAAGGACATCAAGGTCGAAAAGGTCGACGCTCACACCGTCAAGGTGATCTTCCAGGAGGCCACGCCGTTCTGGGCCGATCCTTTCGTCGGTGTCGCCGGCATGATCATCCCGAAGCACCATTTCGGCGAGTACAAGGGCGCGAAGTCGCGCGAGGCTCCGGCCAACCTGAAGCCCGTCGGTACCGGCCCCTACAAGTTCGCGGACTTCAA
>NZ_JAFKFW010000045.1 GCF_017308015.1 Allobosea sp. | reverse complement strand
GATCCTGCGACCGTGCAGGAATTGCGCGAGAAGCTCGGGCTGGACCGGCCTCTCCTGGTCCAGTACGGCCATTTCCTCGGCGGGCTGGCACGTGGCGACCTCGGCGCGTCCCTGATCGACGACTATCCGGTCATCCAGGAGATCGGGCTGCGGCTGCCGCGGACGCTGGAACTGATCCTGGCGGGAACGCTGATCGCGCTCGTGGTCGGCGTGCCCGCGGGCGTCTATGCCGCGGTTCATCGCGGCGGCGCGTTCGACCGCGTCGCTTCCTGGATCACCGCGCTGCTGCTGGCGGTGCCGGTTTTCGTCGTCGGTACGCTTCTGGTGCTGCTGCTGGCCCAGACGCTCCGGTTGATGCCGGCCGGCGGCTTCGTTCCGTTCGCGCAGGATCCAGGCCAGCATCTCAAGCTCCTGACGCTGCCGGCGGTCGCGATCGCCAAAGGCCTGGCGGCCGTCCTGTTCCGGATGACGCGGGCGGCGACGCTGGATGCGCTCGCGCATGATTATGTCCGTACCGCACGGGCCAAGGGATTGTCGCCGCGGCGGGTTCTCGTCGTCCATGTGCTGCGCAATGCGCTGAACCCGGTCGTCACCGTGCTGGGTCTCCAGATGGGAACCTTGCTCGGCGGTACCGTGCTGGTCGAATACGTCTTCAACTGGCCGGGCCTGTCGACGCCGCTGCTGCGGGCCGTCGAGGGGCGCGACTATCCGATGGTGGTCGGCATCATCCTGACGATCTCGGTGCTGTTCCTGCTGATCAACCTCCTCGTCGAGCTGCTGCATGCGGCGATCGACCCGCGGGTGCAGCACGCATGAGGCGGCGCGGCTTCACACGGCTTGTCGTGCCCGGTGGGGTGGTCGCGGCGATCCTGCTCACCGCCATCGCAGCGCCGCTGCTGCCGCTGCCCGATCCGGTGCGGCAGGATGTGGCGCACCGCCTGGCCGGGTCGATGGCGGGCTCCTGGCTCGGGCGCGACGAATTCGGCCGTGACGTGCTCTCGCGGCTGGTCTGGGGCGCGCGGACGAGCCTCTCCGTCGCCTTCGTCTCGGCGCTGTGCGCCGGGCTGGTCGGCATCACGCTCGGGCTGATCGGCGGCTGGGCTCGAAGCTGGGGCGCCTTCCTGACGGTGCGCAGCGTCGAGATCATCATGTGCTTCCCGCCGGTGCTGCTGGCGCTGCTGGTGGTGACGCTGCTCGGGCCGGGAGCGGCGACGCTCATTCTCGTGCTGTCGGTGCTCTACCTGCCGGGCTTCGCGCGGGTGACCTATGCGGAGGTGCTGGCGGTGAAGGGGCGCGACTATGTCGAGGCGACGCGGGCGCTCGGCGCAACGCAGTCGCATCTGCTGTTCCGCACCGTGCTGCCCAATATCGCCGGGCCTCTGCTCGTGCAGTTCTCGCTCGCGGTCGCCGCCGCCGTGGTGATCGAGAGCGGCCTGTCCTTCCTCGGGCTCGGCGTCGTGCCGCATCCGCGGCGCGCGCTCGACCATGGAGCAGGCGCCGCTCCTGCTGCTCTGGCCCTGCGCCGTGCTGACACTCACCATCCTCGCCATGAACCTGCTCTGCGACGCGCTGCGCGACCTGCTCGATCCGCGCACCAGCGAACGCTGAAAAACCAAGACGTTTCCAAGGAAGGACCAAGCGATGGCTACCAAGACCGACCCTCTCGTCCATATGGGCACCATCACGGGCGGCGAGGCGCGCGAGCTGCTGAAATCCAATCCCGTGATCCTGCTGCCGATGGGCAGCCACGAGGACCAGGGTCCGCATGCTCCGATGGGCGACTATCTGCTGGCCGAGAAGATCGCCGAGCTCGCAGCGTTGCAGGCGAGCAAGGCGGGCACGCGGACGCTGGTCGCTCCGGTGCTTCCGTATGGCGGCGCGGACTGGTTCGGCCCGATGATCGGCGGCATCGCCATCTCGCAGGGGACGCTGACGGCGGTGATCGCCGAGATGGTCGATTCGCTGCACCGCAACGGCCTGACCCGGATCATCGTCATCAACGGCCATGGCGGCAATGTCGGCCCGATCGCGGAGGTCGCGCGCGAACTCTATCAGCGCGAGCGCATCGTGCTGCCGAGCCTCTATCTCTGGCGCATCGCCTACGGCATGCTGCCGGGCATCGTCGGCGCCGAAAAATCGGCGAAGGTCTCCGGCCACGGCGCCGACCCGTTGACCAGCCTCGGTTTGCATCTCTTTCCCGAACTGATGCGGAAAGACCTCGTTCCGGCGGGCAAGCCGATGAAGCGCGATCCGATCCTCGACCTGCCCTTCACTGGCTTGGGCACCGCGAGCTTCGACGGTGCCGAGGTGGGGGTGCCGCACGAATACGACGAGGTCTATCATGACGGCGTCGGCAAGGGCGATCCGACGCTCTGCTCGCCCGAAACCGGCGCCAAGCTGGCGGAGAAGCTGAGCGATGTCTGCGCCCGCTTCATCGCCCATTTCGCGTCCAAGGTTCCGGCCTGAGCCGATCGACCCTGGGGCGTCGGAGCGGACATCCGACGCCGAGACAACGAGATGAACCGCCATTTCGCGCCTGACCGGCGCATGGCGCTCAGGCCTGCCGCCCCGAGGCGGCGACATTGCAGGAGGTTTCCCATGCTCACACGCCGCCTCGTCATCCAGTCCGGCCTCGCGACCATCGCGATGCCGGCCGTTCTCCGGGCTCAGGCGCTCTCGGGGCAGATCACGCTGATGTCGTATACCGGCATCTTCCAGGACAACTATACCAAGGCGGTGGTCGAGCCGTTCCTGCAGGCCCACCCAGGGGTCAAGGTGAACTATGTGCCCGGCGGCACCTCGGCCCAGATGGTCGGCAGCGTCCGGGCTCAGAAAGCCGATCCCCAGACCGACGTGGTGATCATGGACGTTACCACTTCGAGCATCGGCAATCTCGAAGGGCTGTTCGAGAAGCTGAGCCCCTCGGAGTTCCCGGTGCTGAACGAGCTCTTGCCGGAGGCGCGTGCGGCCGGCGGGGAATTCGGCCCTGCCGTGACCTTCGATCATCTCGTCATCGTGCAGGACGCGGCGCTGAAGCCCCAGATCGCCAAGCTCGCCGACCTCTGGCGACCGGATCTGAAGGGCCAGATCGCGCTCGCTGCGCCGCCGAACATCCAGGGCCTGGCGCTAACGGCCATGACCGAAAAGATGGAAGGCGGCGACTACCGCAAATCGATCGACGCCGCGATGAAGAAGCTGAAGGAGCTGGCGCCGGGCGTGAGCACCTTCGACCCCAACCCCGACGGCTATTCGCTGATCCTGAACGGCGTGGCAAAGGTCGCGACCGGCTGGAACGCCCGTGCCCAGCTCTATTCCGACCAGACCGGCGGCAAAATCAATGCCCTCCTGCCGCCCGAAGGCTCGGTCTTCCAGGTCAATACCATCAACCTGACGGCCGGCTCGAAGAATCGCGCGGCAGCCGCGGCCTTCGTCGCGCATGCCCTGTCGCAGGGAGCACAGAAGGCTTTCACCGAACGGATGTTCTACGCCCCGACCAACGCCAAGGCCGACATCGACGCCAAGGCTCTGGCGCGCACCGCTGCCTCGCCGGAGAACCGTGCGCGCATGATCCCGGTCGACTGGACCGAGGTCCTGAAGGTGCGCGACCAGTGGAACAACCGCTGGCGGCGCGAGGTCATCGCGGCGGCACGTTGAGCGGCAGGCGATGAGCTATCTCGAACTCGCCGGGCTGCAGAAGCGCTACGGCAACTCGGTCGCGGTCGACGACGTCTCGCTGTCGGTGGAGCAGGGCGAATCCGTCGCCCTGCTCGGCCCCTCCGGCTGCGGGAAGACGACGACCTTGCGCATGCTGGCGGGACTGATCGAGCCGAACCGCGGCACGATGACGCTCGACGGCAGCGAAATTACCAAGCTGCCGGCCCATAAGCGCAACATGGGCTATGTCTTCCAGTCCTATGCGCTGTTTCCGCATCTTTCGGTCGGCCGCAACATCGCCTTCGGCCTGGAAGAGCGTGGGGTTTCCCGCGCCGAGATCGCCAGGCGCATCGAGGAAGGGCTGGCGCTGGTCCGGCTCGGCGGACTTGGCGAGCGCCGCCCTAAGGAGCTCTCGGGCGGCCAGCAGCAGCGCGTCGCGCTGGCCCGTGCGCTGGTGATCCAGCCCTCGGTGCTGCTGCTCGACGAATCCCTCTCCAATCTCGATGCCAAGCTGCGCGATGCGATGCGCCACGAGATTCGCTCGATCCAGCGCTCGCTCGGCATCACCACGCTTTTCGTGACGCATGATCAGGTCGAGGCGCTGACCATGTGCGACCGGATCGCAGTGATGCATCGCGGCCGCATCGCCCAGATCGGCAGCGCCGAGGATATCTACAACCGGCCGGCGACGCGCTTCGTGGCCGAGTTCGTCGGGCGCGCCAACGTGTTGCCGCTCGCCCGCGACGCGCAGGGTCGGGCAAGCGTCTGGGGACAGACCGTGCCGGTGGACGCGGCTGACAATGCCGATCTCTTCGTCAGGCCGCAGCGCATGCGGATCATGCCGCTGTCCGAGCCGGCAGGCGCCGACACGGCGCGGCTGACCGGCCGCGTGCTGCGCAGCGTCTTCGTCGGCGACCATGTCGAGGTGCTTGTGGAGGGCGCGGGTGGCCAGCTCACCGTCGAGATGCCCTCGGGCACCGCTGCCCCGGTCGAAGGCACCGAGGTCGCGGTCGTCTGGCCGCGGACCGAAAACCGCGTTTTCCAGCGCGAGGCACCATGACAGCCTCGCGCCGCCTGCCGTTGCTGCTGATCCCGGCAACGCTGTTCCTGCTCATCATCTATGTATGGCCGTCGCTCGGGCTGTTCCGGAATGCCTTCAACGAGGTCGGCCCGACCGGAGCGATGGTCGAAGCCTGGTCGCTGGCAACCTGGCGCGCCACGCTGCACGACAGCTTCACCATCGAACTGACGCTGAATTCGCTCTGGCTCTCGGCGATGTCGACGCTGATCGCGCTCTGCATGGCCTATCCCGTCTCACTCTTCCTGTTCCGGACCGATTCCCGTTTCCGTGGATTGCTCGCGGTCGTCGCGATCATGCCAATGCTGGTCTCGGGCGTGGTGCGCGTCTTCGGTTGGCTCGCGATCCTCGGTGACCGCGGGCTGGTGAACACGACGCTACAATCACTCGGCCTGATCTCGACGCCGCTGAAGCTCGTCTTCAACTGGACCGGCGTCACCATCGGCCTCGCCGAAAGCATCATGCCCTATATGATTCTGGCGCTGCTCGCCGGCTTCGGCCGGCTCGACCGCACGCTGGAGGAGGCCGCCCGCTCGCTCGGCGCCTCGCCGTTCCGCACGTTCCGGCGCGTCACCCTGCCACTCAGCCTGCCGGCGATCGCGCTGGCGGCGGGGCTCGGCTTCGTGCTCTCGATGTCGGCCTATATCACGCCCAAGCTGCTCGGCGGCGGGCGCGTCTTCGTGCTGGCGACCGAGATCTTCGAGCAGGCGACGACGAATACGAACTGGCCGGTCGCTGCCGTGCTGGCGATCTATACGCTCGTCCTGCTGCTCACGCTGCTCGTAGTCTCCAACCTCGCGGCACGGAGGCTGCAGCGATGACCGGTGCAGGACGCGTTCTCTCCAGCTTCGCGGCGCTGGTCTATGTGCTGATCCTGGCGCCGATCGTCGTCGTCGTCATGCTGGCCTTCTCGGCGGATAATTTCATTCTGTTCCCGCCATCGGGCTACTCGCTGCGCTGGTTCAATCAGCTCGCCAGCAACGGGCCTCTGCTGGCGGCGCTCTGGCTCAGCGTGCGGATCGCGGCGGTGGTGACGCTGCTGTCGCTGGCGATCGGCGTCCCGGCGGCGCTCGCTCTGGCGAAGGGCCGCTTCGCCGGCAAGGATGCACTGACCGGCTTCTTCCTGGCGCCGCTTCTCCTGCCGACGCTGATCACAGGTCTCGCGCTGCTGCTGTTCTTCTCGCCGTTGAAGCTGACCGCGACGCTGCCCGGCCTGGTGCTGGGCCATATGACGGTGACCGTACCCTTCGTGATCCGGATGATGACGACAGCGCTCGCGAACCTGCCGGATGACATCGAGGCCGCCGCCGCGACGCTCGGCGCCACGCCCTGGCGCGTGGTGCGCCGGGTGACGCTGCCCCTGGCGACGCCCGGCCTGATCGCCTGCGCCTGCCTGTCCTTCCTGCTCTCCTTCGACGAGACGGTGATTTCACTTTTCATCGCGGGTCCGCGTGCGTCGACCCTGCCGGTCGAGATGGTGCGCTATGTCGAGGGACGCACCGATCCGCTCATCGCGGCCCTGTCCGTGGTGCTCATCGTCGCGACGCTCGCCGTCGTTCTCGTGGTCGAACGTCTGGTCGGCGTCGCCCGTGCCGTTGGAAAGTAGGAGGAATTCATGCCCGATTACCGTATTGAAGCGATGCCCGAGCAACTCCCGGCGGCGCTGGTCGAGAAGCTCCAGAAAGTCGAGACCGCGACCATCGGCCATTCCCAGCATTGGGGCTTCATGGACCGCCGCATCCAGCCGCTGTTGCGCGGGAAGCGCATTGCCGCGGCGGCGGTGACGCTGGCGATCCCCGGCCAGGATTCGACCCTGCTGCACCACACGCTCGGCCTGCTGCGCCCCGGCGACATCCTCGTCGTCGATCGTCTCGGCGACGACAAGCATGCCTGCTGGGGTGGCGGCGTCACCGTCGCGGCGAAGGCAGCCGGCGCGGTTGGTGGCATCGTCGATGGGCCGTGCACCGACCTCACCGAGATCGAGGATTCCGACTTCCCGATGTGGTGCCGCGGCATGTCACCGATCACCACGCGGCTCTACAATCTCGGCGGCACGCTGAACCTGCCGATCTCCTGCGGCAATGTCCCGGTCAAGGCCGGCGACGTCATCCTCGCCGACGAATCCGGCGTGCTGGTCCTGCCGCGCGCCGAGGCCGAGGCGATCGCGGACGCAGCCATCGCCCGGCAGGAGCGCGGCGAGCGTAGCCAGGCGCGTGTGAAGGCAGGCGAGAAGCTCGGCGACATCTCCGGCGCGACCAAGATGGTGCTCGACGCCATCGCCGCGGCGAAGGGCTGACGAGGCCCGCCATGAACGCTCCCGTCTCCGTTCCGCGCGTTGCCGATTTCACCTGCGAGAAGAAGCCGGCGAGCGGCTCGCGCGGCATGGTCGTCACCAACCATCCGCTCGCTTCGGCGGCCGGCGCGCAGATCCTGCTCGCCGGCGGCAATGCTATCGACGCGGCCGTCGCCTCGCTCTTCGCGTTGACGGTGGCCGAGCCGATGATGGTCGGCATCCTCGGCGGGGGGCTGAGCCATATCAGGCTCGCCGACGGGAGCCATGTCGTGATCGACAATCTCTCGACCGCGCCGGGCCAGGCGACGCCCGACATGTACGAATGCCTGTCCGATGAGATCGGCAAGCAGCGCGACACGCGCGGTCGCGAGAACGTGGTCGGGGCCAAGGCGGTCGCGGTTCCCGGCGCGCTCAAGGGCTGGTGCGAGGCGCTCGCCCGCTTTGGCACGCTGACGCTGGCAGACGTTCTCCAGCCGGCAATCGGGCTGGCCGAGCGCGGCTTCGTCGTCACGCCCTATCTCTCGAACTGCATTACCGACAATGCGGCCGACCTCGCCCGCGATCCCGGCCTTACGGCAATGCTGCTGCCGGGTGGGAAGCCGCTCCAGCCGGGCATGCGGCTCGTCCAGTCCGACTATGCCGCGAGCCTCAAGCTGATTGCGGCGGAGGGGCCCGAGGCGCTTTATGGCGGGAAGCTCGGGCGGGCGCTGACCGATTACATGGCCAACAATGGCGGGCTGATCGATCAGGCCGACCTCGCGAACTACAAGATCGAACTGCGCGAACCGATTCGGGGCTCCTATCGTGGTTACGAGATCATCGGGCCGCCGCCGCCCTCGTCATCGGGCGTGCATATCACGCAGATGCTCAACATTCTCGAAGGCTACGATATCGGTTCACTCGGCTTCGGCTCGACGGACGCCGTGCATCTGCTCGCCGAGGCCCTGAAGATAGCCTTCGCCGACCGCGCCGTGGCGACCGCCGACCCGGCTTTCGTCAAGGTCCCGGTCGAGAAGCTGATCGACAAGGCCTATGCCAATGAACGCCGTGCTCTCATCGAGATGGGACAGGCGAAGAGCTGGACGGCAGGGCTTTCCGGCGGCGAATCCGCCGATACCACCCATGTCACCGTCGCGGATGCGATGGGCAATGTCGTCAGCGCGACGCAGACGATCAACGGCTTGTTCGGCGCCTGTGTGCAGATCCCCGGCACCGGCATGATCGCCAACAACTACATGTACAACTTCGATCCGCATCCCGGCCGGGCGCTCTCGATCGCGCCGGGCAAGCGGGTCTTCACCTCGATGGCGCCGATGATGGCGGTGAAGGACGGCCGCCTCGCATTCGCGCTCGGCCTGCCCGGTGCCTTGCGCATCTTCCCCTCGGCCTTGCAGGCGATCGTCAACCTGATCGATCACCGCATGAGCCTGCAGGAGGCCGTCGAGGCGCCGCGCGTCTGGACGGAAGGTGGCGTGCTCGAACTCGAGGAAGCGATCCCCGAGGCCGTGGCGCAGGCGCTGATCGCGCGCGGCCACAAGGTGGTGCGCTCGCCCCGCGTCGCCGGCGGCATGAATGCCATCGCCTTCAATCCGGACGGCACCTTGACCGGCGCCGCCTGCTGGCGCGCCGACGGGACGCCTGTCGCCATCTCCGGCGGTCTTGCCCGTGCCGGTGCTCGCTTCTCCATCTGACCCGATATCTTCTCCGATCCTGCGACTGGACCATCCCATGCCCGAGACCATCTGCCTCCTCGACATGACTACGCCCGAGCGGGCCGACCGCCTGCGTGCGTTCCTGCCCGATGGCTTCGTGCTGACCCATGGCACCGCCCGCGGCGACGATCACATGAAGGAGATCATCGCTGATGCCGATTACGCGATCTCCGGCCAGGTCGGCGTCTCCGGCGACGTGCTGCGGGCCGCGAAGAAGCTGAAGCTTCTGCATAAATGGGGCGTCGGCTACGACAATATCGATATCGAGACGGCCAGAGAGCTCGGCATCAAGGTTGCACGCACGACGGGCTCTAACGCGGTCGCCGTCTCCGAATTCGCACTCGGCCTGACGATCTCGACGCTCCGCCTGATCGCCTATGGCAATGCCGAACTGAAGAAGGGCCATTGGCGCACGGGACAGTTGCCGTCCGACACCTACACGCTTTCCGGCAAGACGGTCGGCATTGTTGGCCTCGGGGCGATCGGCAAGAATTTTGCCAAGCTGCTGAAAGGTTTTGGCTGCACGATCCTGTACAGCAAGCGCACGCCTCTCGATGCCGCCGACGAAGCGGCGCTCGGCGTGAAGCATGCCTCGATCGACGAGATCCTGACCCAGGCCGACGTTGTCTCGCTGCATTGCCCGCTGACGCCGGAAACCAAGGATCTGATCGACCTTGCGGCGCTCAGGAAGATGAAGAAGACGGCGGTGCTGATCAATTGCGCGCGCGGCGGCGTCGTCAACGAAGCCGATCTCGTCACGGCTTTGCGGGCAAAGGAGATCGCCGGTGCGGCGATGGATGTCTACGAGATTGAGCCGCTGCCGGCCGACAGCCCGCTCCTCACCCTCGACAATCTTGTGACCACGCCGCATCTCGCCGCCATGGCGTCCGACAATTTCGCGCCGGTGGTGAAGCGCATGTTCGCGAACATGCAGCATGTCTCGCGTGGAGAGCCGGTACCGCCGCTCGATCTGGTGGTGTGACGTCGGACTGGCGTCGGCGGCTCAGTGCAGCCCGCCGACGCCGATATAGCGTTCGAGCACCTCGGCATCGGCGCGCAGCGCGTCGGGCTTGCCGGACCAGACGATCCGACCGCGTTCGAGGATGATGACGTCATCGGCGAAGGCGAGCGCGCTTTCCAGCCGCTGCTCGACGAAGAGGATGGTCATCGCGCCGCTCGCGGCGAGCCGACCGAACGCCTCCATCAGCATGTCGCAGATGACCGGCGCCAGGCCCTCCAATGGCTCGTCGAGCAGCAGAACGGAAGGCTGGCCAAGGATGCTGCGCGCCGTCGCCAGCATCTGCTGTTCTCCGCCAGAGAGCTGCGAGCCCAGATTGCGCCGGCGCTCCCTGAGGCGTGGGAAAAGCACATAGGCTTCTTCGATCGCCGAGCGGGGTCGGCCTTTCAGCCCGGCGAAGAGGTTTTCTTCCACCGTCAGCCCTTTGAATATCTCGCGGGTTTGCGGGACAAGGCCGATGCCGGCATGGGAGCGGGCGGCCGTCCCGAGCGCGGTTACGTTCTGGCCTGCGAGGCTGATGCTGCCGGCATAGTGGCGGGTCAGACCCATCAGGCTTGCCATCAGCGTGGTCTTGCCCATGCCGTTGCGGCCGAGGATGGAAAGGCGCCCGCCGGCCGGCACCATGAAGGAGACATCCTCCAGCACATGGGTCTGGCCATAGCCGGCACTCAGGTTGCGGATGTCGAGCTCAGCTGCCGGCATGGGCGTAGCTCCCGAGATAGGCTTCGCGGACCTTGGGGTCTCTCGCGACTTCGGCCGGCAGGCCCTGGAAGATGAGCTCGCCTGCCGCCAGCACGATGACCCTCTTGGCGAAGCGGAAGACGAGGTCCATGTCGTGCTCTATCATCAGCACCGCGAGCGAGGCCGGCAGCCTTGCCAGAGCCTCCTCGATGCGTGGCGTATCGCTGGAGGGCACGCCGGCCGCGGGCTCGTCGAGCAGCAGCACTTTTGGGCGCTGCGCCAGCGCGATAGCGATCTCCAGCAGGCGCTGCTGGCCATAGGCGATCGTCGCGACCTTGCGGTGGGCGACTTCGGTCAGGCCGAGCGTGGCGAGGATCTCGGCGGCTTCGTCACGCGCTGCGGAATCACCGTGGAAACGGGCGAGGATACGCGTCGCCTTACCCAGCCGCTGCAGGATGGTCATGACGACATGCTCTTCCGGCGTCATGTCGGGGAAGAGGCGCGTGACCTGGAAGGTGCGGACGAGACCACGCCTGACGCGCTTGACCGCGCCCAAGCTCGTGATGTCCTCGCCAGCGAGATGGACGCTGCCCGCGCTCGGCGGGATGCGGCCGGTGACGAGATTGACGAAGGTGGTCTTGCCGGCGCCGTTCGGGCCGATCAGGGCGAGGCGATCGCCCTCGTTCATCGCCAGCGAGATGTCGCGGCTGACCTTGAGCCCGCCGAATTCCTTGGAGAGATGCGAGACCGCGAAGACCGCGCTCACCGGCCGGCCCTCCAGCGCTCGCGCGTCAGCAGGCGGGCGAGTTCGTCCAACGTGCCGGAGAGACCGCGCGGTGCGAAGAGCACGATGGCGATCAGCACGGCGCCGACCAGCGTCATCCAGTGGAAGGGGTTGATCGCGGCGACGATATGCTCGAGCGCCATGAAGATCACCGTGCCGATCAGCGCGCCATAGAGATGGCCGATGCCGCCGAGCACCAGCATGACCAGCGCATTGGCGGAGATCTCGAAGCTCACGCTGTCGAGGCCGACGACCTGAGTCGCAATGGCGGCGAGCGCACCGCCCATGCCGGCAACCGCGCCGGAGATGACGAACATCTTGAGCAGGACCGGGAAGGCGTAGATGCCGAGCGCGCTGATCCTGAGCGGGTCCTCCTTGAGGCCGCGGCAGACCATGCCGAAGGGCGAACGCGTGACGAAGCGCAGCACGGCGAAAACGATGAGGAGCAACCCGAGGCCGAAGAGATAGGCGCTGCGACCCCAGAGATCGAATTCGAAGAGGCCGAAGAGCGGAGCGGGGCTCATGCCGGAGAGGCCGTCGCTGCCACCGGTGATCGAGGAGGCCTTGTTGGCGGCCTCGTGCAGGAGCTGGACGATCGCGATCGAGAGCACGAGCTGCGGCAGGCCATGGGCGCGCAGCATGATCGCACCCATCAGGAGCCCCATCACTGCGCCGGCCGCAGCCCCGATCAGGATGAGCAGCCCGGGGTCGGTGATGCCATGCACGCAGGCAATGCCGGCGGCATAGGCGCCGGCGCCATAGAGCGCGCCCTGACCGAGCGAGGCAATGCCGCAATAGCCGACGATCAGGTCGAGCGAGAGGACGAGCAGCGCGACCGAGATCACGCGGGTGAGGAAGGCGAGGTTGTCGGGAAAGAGCCAGTAGCCGGCGAGGCCGACGAGCGCGATCAGGGCGAGGCCGAGGAAGTCGCGGCCGAGCGTGCGGCTCGCGGACGGGATGACGGGCATGGGCGTCGCAGTTGCCATGCTATTGCGCCCGCCCCATCAGGCCGCGCGGGAAGGCACAGACCACCAGGATCACCGCGAGATAGAAGAAGAAATTGCCGAAATCCGGAACGAGATAGCGTGCGGTGACATCGATGGCGCCGAGCAGCAGACAGGCCGCCAGCGCGCCGGGAATCGAACCCGCGCCGCCGACCGAGACGACGACGAGGAAGGTCACCATGTAGCGCAGCGCGTAATACGGCTCGATCGGCAGGAACTCGGCACCGACCACGCCGCCGAAGGCCGCAAGCCCGATCGCCAGCGCGAAGCTCGCCGCATAGATGATCTCGGTGCGGATGCCGAGCGTGCGCGCCATCGGCGCGTTCTCGACGGCGGCGCGCAGATGAATGCCGAAGCCGGTGCGCTCGATCAGGAACCACAGGCCGCCGGCGACGACGAGGCCGCTTACGATGACGAAAAGCCGGTGGCCGGCGATGCTGCGGAAACCGAGATCGACCGAACGGGCGAGTTCGGCCGGCAAGGGAATCGTCTTCAGGGTCGGGCCGAAGAAATAGTTGGTGATGCCGATGACGCAGAAGGTGATGCCAATCGTCATCAGAACCTGCGAGAGTTCGCTGCGGTCATAGATGCGGCGATAGAGCAGGCGTTCCAGTGGTACTGCGATGATCATCGTGCCGATCATCGCGAGGATGATCCCGAAGCCGTAGCCGAGGCCGAGATCGCGCGCGGCGTAGGAAGCGATGTAGCCGCCGATCATGGCGAAGGCGCCGTGGGCGAGGTTCACCACCCGCATCAGGCCCATGGTCAGCGAGAGGCCGATGCAGATGATGAACAGCGCCATGCCATAGGCCAGCGCATCCACGGCAATGCTCAGCGCGGTCTGCATGCTGCGGGCCTCGTCGAACGGGAGCGGAAGGCGGGAGCTTGGCTCCCGCCGCGTTTCAGGCTTAAGGCGGTTACTTCGTCAGGCCGGAATCCTTCTGCTCCGGTACGCTGGCGATCTCCTTGTTGATCCAGCGGCCCTGCGCATCCTTCGCGACTTCGCGCAGATAGATCGTCTGGGTGATATGGCGGGTCTCCGGATCGATCTTGACCGGGCCGCGCGGGCTCTCCCAGCCGAGGCCTTTCACCGCCTCGACGGCCTTTTCCGCGTCCTGCTTGCCGGCGGTGGCCGCGATCATCTTGGAGATCACGAACATGCCGTCATAGGCGCCGACCGCCGGGAAGGAGACGAGGTCGGGCGCGCCGATGGCCTTTTCGGCGGCGGCGACGAAGCGCTTGTTGATCTCGGAATCATGCGAGACCGCATAGTGGAACGAGGTGATCAGGCCGGCGGCCGACTCGCCCAAAGCCGGCAGGTCCGATTCCTGGGTCAGGTCACCCGGTGCGAAGAGCTTGACGCCCGCCTTCTTCAGGCCGGTATCGCTGAAGGCCTTGACGAAGCCGAGCGTCGGCGGGCCGGACGGCAGGAAGGCGAAGACGCCCTCGGCCCCGGCATCGCGGATGCGCTGCATGATCGGGCTGAACTCGGTGGTGTTGAGGGGAATGCGGATCGCTTCCTTGACCTCACCGCCGGCCGCCTCGATCGCCTTCTTGAAGGCGCCTTCGGCATCGACGCCCGGGCCGTAATCGCTGACGATCGAGACGAATTTCTTGACGCCGCGCTCCACCGCCGCCTTGCCGAGCGGCGTCGTGGTCTGCGACAGGGTGAAGGAGGTGCGCACCACCAGCGGCGAAGAGGTCATGATCGCCGAGGTCGCGGCATTGAAGATCACCAGCGGGACATTGCCCTGCTTCAGCAGCGGGGTGATCGCCATCGCGTCCGGCGTGAAATAGACGCCGCCGAGATACTGCACCTTGTCGCGGACGATGAGCTCCTGCGCCAGCGCGCGGGCCTGCTGCGGATTGGCGGTCGGCAGGTCGCGATAGACCAGTTCGATATCGTGGCCGGCGACGCTCTTGCCGTTCTGCGCCAGCCAGGCCTCGGCACCGGCCTGGAAATTCTTGCCCTGCAGGGCGAAGGGGCCGGAGAATGGCCCGATGATGCCGACCTTGATCGTGTCCGCCCAGGCGGAGGCACTGAGCGCGAGTGCGCCGGCGAGAGCCAGCGCGCTGGCCGGCAGCAATCTGTTCAGGAAACCCTTGGTCATTCCATCTCCTCCCGATCCTGCCTGCGATCCCGCAAATGGCGTGCGTGGGTCGAAGCTCTAGCTGCTCGGGCCGGTCGCCGCCATGGCGCCGTACCTCTTCTTGTCACCAACGCAATTTTCTGCCGCGAGGGCAATGCCCTCAATAAGGCAGGCCGACATAGTTCTCCGCGACGGCGGTGGCCGCCGTGCGCGAATGGACGAGATAGTCGAACTCGGCCTGCTGGATGCGCTGGTCGAAGCCATCGCGTTCCGGAAAGCGGTGCAGCAGGTTGGTCATCCACCAGGAGAAGCGCTCGGCCTTCCAGACGCGGGCGAGCGCGCGGGGCGAATAGCCGTCGAGCCCGGCATGCGAGCCGTCGCGATAGTGGTCGCGGAAGGCATCGAAGAGATAGCGGATGTCGCTCGCGGCGAGGTTGAGGCCCTTGGCGCCGGTCGGTGGCACGATATGGGCGGCGTCTCCCGCCAGGAAAATCCGGCCGAAGCGCATCGGTTCGGCGACGAAAGAACGCAAAGGCGCGATGCTCTTCTCCAGCGAGGGGCCGGCCTGCACGGCATCGGCGATCTCTGTCGGCAGGCGGCGGCGCAACTCGTCGAAGAAGGCGTCGTCGGACCAGTTCTCGGCTTTCTCCTCCAGCGGGACCTGGACATAATAGCGGCTGCGCTCGGCCGAGCGCATCGAGCACAGAGCGAAGCCGCGTTCGTGATTGGCATAGACCAGTTCATGCGCGGCCGGCGGCTTGTCGACCAGCAGGCCGAGCCAGCCGAAGGGATAGACGCGTTCGAAGGTCTGCAGCGATCCCGCCGGGACGGAGGCGCGCGAGACACCGTGATAGCCGTCGCAGCCTGCAATGAAATCGCAATGCAGTTCCTGCTCCTGCCCGTTCGCCCGGAAAGTCACGCGCGGCGTGGCGCCGTCGAAATCGTGGAGGGCCACGTCCCCCGCTTCGTAGATCGTGGGGCGGCCGAGCGCCTGGCGAGCCTCGATCAGGTCGCGCGTGACTTCGGTCTGGCCGTAGACGGTGACGGTCTTGCCGCCGCTCAGGTCTTTCAGATCGAGGCGGTGGAGCGCGCCCTGGAAGGCGAGTGAGAATCCGTCATGAACCAGGCCCTCGTGATCGAGCCGCTCGCCAACGCCGGCCTCGCGCAAGAGATCGACCATGCCCTGTTCGAGCACGCCGGCACGGATGCGCGAGAGCACGTAATCGGCGCTGCGCCGCTCGATGATGACGTTGTCGATGCCGGTGCGCGACAGGAGCTGCCCGAGCAGCAATCCCGCGGGTCCGGCGCCGATGATGGCAACCTGCGTCCGCATTGTTCTTGCCTCCCGCGAAGCGACGGCTTGCACCGTTCGATCCGCACCAGGAGGCTAAACCCTGAAAGGCGATTGACGGAATGGAAGAAACGCGCAGTGTCTTGGACAAATCGATCCCAAGACCGGCATGTCCGCAACCATCGTTCCCGCCTATTGGCTCTATGGCGAGCGCCTGACGGAGCGCTTTCCAGATGCGCTCCATATCGAACCGATCGTGGCGCGCAGCTCGTTGCATGGCTGGACGATCCAGCCGCACATGCATCACGACCTGTTCCAGTTCTTCCTGGTCACGCAAGGCGGAGGGCGGACGCGCGTTGACGGGCGCGATCATCGCCTCGCGCCGGGGGCGGCGCTGCTGCTGCCGCCCTCGACCATCCATGAATTCGCGTTCCTCGACGACACGGACGGCTTCGTCGCCAGCGCGGCGGCAACCTCGTTGAAGCGCCTGTTCGACAGCGAGCCGGAGGCGCGCGCGTTGCTGGGAGCCCCGGCGGTGCTATCGATGGCTGCGGCAGGCGCGGAGGTGACGGCGCTCGACGGGTTGATGCAGCTTGCGATGCGCGAATTTGCCGCGAACCTGCCAGCGCGCGAATTCTCGCTTGCAGCCTATGCCGATCTCATCGCCGCCTGGTTTGTGCGGGCCATGCGTGGCGCCAAGGTGCAGGGCGAGCCGGCGAAGGACCCGCGCGCGGGGCTCGTCCGCCGCTTCGTCGAACGGGTCGAGGCGCGGTTCCAGCATCACGATTCGCTCGATGATCATGCGCGGGAGCTCGGAGTCTCGGTGCCGCATCTGTCACGCTCTTGCCGCGAGCTGTTGGGTCGATCGGCCGCGCGGGTCATCCAGGACCGCTTGATGATCGAGGCGCGGCGAGACCTCGTCTATACCGCGATGTCGATCTCGCAGATTTCGTTCCGGCTGGGCTTTTCCGACCCCGCCTATTTCTCGCGCTTCTTCTCCAAGCGGACGGGCGTGTCGCCCTCGGATTACCGGGCGAAGGCTTGACTTGGCTTAGCTGGCCGCCTCGATTTCCTTCATCACGGAGGCGGCTTCGGCGAAGGCGGTGTTGCCGGCAGGGACGCCAGCATAAATCGCCGTCTGCATCAGCACCTCCTTGAGA
Source organism: Allobosea sp. (assembly GCF_017308015.1). Classification (GTDB taxonomy): domain Bacteria; phylum Pseudomonadota; class Alphaproteobacteria; order Rhizobiales; family Beijerinckiaceae; genus Allobosea. Next base: position 2,360 of record NZ_JAFKFW010000045.1, on the reverse strand, counting down.
TCGTCCTGCGTGAAGCCCCCGCGGGTCAGCCCGGCGCGGACATGCAGGCGGAATTCCTCCCAGCGGCCGAGGCTCGCGGTGATCGCCAGCACGAGCAGGCGGCGTGTGCGATCGTCGAGGCCGGGCCGGCTCCAGATCTCCTGCCAGGCGATCCGCGTGATCATCGCCTGGAACTCGGCATTGAAGGGCGTGCGGTTGGCGAGCGAGCGGTCGACCCAGGCGTCGCCAAGGACGCGGCGGCGGTTCTTCAACCCCGCTTCGAACAGGGTCTCCGCCGCGTCGGCCGTGTCGCCCCCCGGTGCGAGGAAGGCCCGCAGCGTTCCGGCCAGGGCGGCCGGGGCTTCGACAGGGGCGAGATGGGCACAGTCGAGATGCGCGTGATTCGCGTCCGGCATGGCGGCCAGCAGGCTCTCGCCATGCCCGGCGAGGGGGGTCGAGACGTCCCGCTCGCCGGTTACGACGAGGACGGGGCAGGCGATGGTACCGATCCGTCCGATCAGCTCCATGTCACGGATCGCGGCACCGGCCCCGGCATAGCCCTGCGCCGCCTGGGCAACGAGGTTGCGCTTGAGGCTCGCGACTGTCGCAGGCTGGCCGGTGGCGAAGGCTGGTGAGAGGAAACGCTGTATGGCGGCATCCGCGATCGCCGCCATACCACCGGCACGGACCTGCGCGATGCGATCCCGCCAGACGTCCTTGTCCATCGTCGCGGAGGTGCAGATCACAGAGATCGCCGAAACCTGTTCGGGATGACGAAGCGCCAGCTCCATGGCGACCATGCCCCCAAGCGAGACGCCGGCAATGGCTGCACGCTCGATGCTGGCCGCTGCCATGGCGGCGGTCACGTCGTCGGCGAGCAGGGGCAAGGTGTAGTCCCCTTCCGGCGCATCGGAAGCGCCGTGGCCGCGCGTGTCGATCCGCAAGGTCCGGAAGGAGGCGAGCAGGGCCGGCATCGCCGCGTCCCAGAGCGACATGTCGGTGCCGATCGAGTTCAGCAGGACGAGCGCCGGCTTGTCCTCGCTGCCCTCCAGCCTCCAGTAGATGCGGGCGCCGCTGCTCGTCGCGAAAGGCATCGTGCGTTCCTTAGTCGTCCTGAGCGAGCAGTGCGGCGACAAGGGCCGCGCTTTCGCCGATATCGTTGCCCATGCCGGCCGCCGTGAGATTGCGGGCGATGGCGGCTTCGTCGATCTCCAGTCCTTCCGCGACCGTCGCCATGGCGTCAGCCGCGCCGGCCGCGAGCAGGAAGAGATCGGCCAGCGCCGGGCCTTCAGCCTGCCAGCCGCCGAGGCCGCGTTCCTGCTCGGCCGGGAGCCCAGCGAGGATGCCGTCGACGAGGCCGGGGGCGCGCAGGCTGGCGGACAGCGCGACCTGGCAGCCGGTGGGGTTGCGCTTATGGGCCATGGCCGAGGAGCCGCCCCGGCCGGGGATCGCGGGTTCGCGGGCCTCGGCGATACCGTTCTGGGCGAGAAGCGAAACGTCGCGCGCCATCTTGCCGAGCGCGCCGATGGCGATGGCGAGCGCCGTTGCGATGCCGGCGGTGCCGCCGCGGCGGGCGTGCCAGGGCGGCGCATCGGGCAGGCCGAGCGCTGCAGCAAGACGGGCGGAGACGGCTGCTGCCTTGCCTCCAAGGCCGGCGCGAGTGCCGGCCGCGCCGCCGAATTGCAGGACGGCGCCCGTTTCGACTTCATGGTGGAAGCGGATTGCGGCTTCCGCGATACCGGCCTGCCACTGCGCGATGCGCAGGCCGAAGCCGATCGGAAGCGCGTCCTGCAGCAGAGTGCGTCCGATGGCCGGGGTTGCGGCATGGCGTTGTGCCAGCGCGGCAAGTGCCGTCGTGATGCGGCTCAGGTCGGCGCCGAGCAGGCTGCGGGCTGTGCGGACCTGGCAGGTCAGGATGGTGTCGGCTACATCCTGGCTGGTCGCGCCCTTGTGCAGGGCTTTTGCGGCTTCGCCGGTCAAGGCGGCCCGCAAGCGCGCCACCAGCGGAATCGCCAGCGTGCCGGCGAGCGCGGCTTCTTCCGCCAGTTCGGCGAGGTCGATCACGATTGACGCGCAGAGCGAGGCGATGGCTTCGGCCGCCTCGGCGCCGATCAAGCCCTCAGCCGCCTCGGCGCGCGCCAGCTCCGCCTCGAAGGCGAGGGCATGGCGCAATGTGGCCGCGTCCGAGAACGCGGCCAGCATCGCTGGGGTCGTCGCCGGCCTTGCGCGCAGAAGTCCGCTCACGCGGCCTTTGCGAGGCTTGGGGCGACGGTGAAGGGAGCAGCCGTCTTGGCCTTGATCTCGTCGAGGGTGACGCCCGGCGCGATCTCGATCAGGGTCAAACCGCCGCCATTGGCCTTGTCGCAGCTCATCACGCAGAG
>NZ_JAFKFW010000009.1 GCF_017308015.1 Allobosea sp. | reverse complement strand
TTCGCCGGTTCTGACCAATGTCGAGACCAACATCATCCTCGACAAGCCACAGATCAAGGTCTCGATCGACCGGCAACGCGCTGCCGACCTCGGCGTCAATGTCGATATCATCGGCCGCACCATGGAGACGCTGCTCGGCGGCAGGCAGGTCACCCGCTTCAACATGAACAGCAAGCAGTATGACGTCATGCTGCAGGTGGAGGGTGCCGAGCGCAACACGCCCCAGGCGCTGCAATCGATCTACCTGATGGGACGCGGCGGCACCGTGGTGCAGCTTTCCAGCCTGGTCAAGGTCGAGGAGACCGTTGCGCCGAAGGAACTCGTGCGCTTCAACCAGCTACGCTCGGCGACGGTCACCGCGATCCCCGCCCCGGGCTATTCGCTCGGCGATGCGCTCAAGGTACTGGAGGAGGGAGCGGCGCGCGTGCTGCCCAATACCGTGCAGGTCGACTATTCCGGCCAGAGCCGCGAGTTCAAGCAGTCCGGCGCCAGCATCTTCATCGTCTTCCTGCTGGCGCTCGGGTTCATCTATCTCGTACTGGCAGCGCAGTTCGAGAGCTTCGTCGACCCTGTCGTGATCATGGTCTCGGTGCCGCTCTCGCTGACCGGCGCCCTGGCGGCGCTCTACTTCACGGGCGGGACGATGAACGTGTACAGCCAGATCGGTCTGATCACGCTGGTCGGCCTGATCACCAAGCACGGCATCCTGATCCTGGAGTTCACCAATCAGTTGCGGGAAGAGGGCCGCGAGATGCTCGACGCCCTCGTCGAGGCGGCGGAGCTGCGCCTGCGGCCGATCCTGATGACGACGGGCGCGATGGTGCTCGGCGCCGTGCCGCTTGCCATTGCCAAGGGCGCCGGTGCGGAGAGCCGCTCGCAGATCGGCTGGGTCATCGTCGGCGGTATGACCTTCGGCACCCTTCTGACGCTCTATGTGGTGCCGGTTGCCTATAGCTACCTCGCTCGCAAGGTCCATGGCTCGCGCCATGCTCCGCATGACGAGGCCCATGGCGCGCACGGAGCCCACCCGGCGCCGGCGGAGTAGGCGTCATCCCGGACACGCTGCGGCACGCAGTGCTGTGGCGCAGAACCCGGGATGACAGCGCGGGACGCTACTGCAGCCGGACCGAGACGCTTTCGCTCGCCCCGGTTGCGTCGATTACCGAGATCCGCATGAAGCCCTTGCCGGGCGGCTGCCATTGCGTCTCGCGGCGGCGTTGCGGCTCGGTCACCGGCGTGCCGTCGACCAGCCAGGTATAGGGCGGCGAGCCGCCGGCGGCCTTGAGGTTGAGCCGGGCATTGCCATCGAGCGCAGCGGCGGAAAGGTCGATGCGGGCACCGTCCGGCGGGAAGGCGAGCTTGAGCGCAGGCGTCGTCATTGCGGTCACGGTCTTGGGGACGTCCTGCCGGAGATGCCGGAGCGGCGGCGGCAGATGGCCCGTGCTGGCGACGATCGCGTCCGCTGGCTGCGGGAAGGGGCGCGGATCGATGCCGAGCCGGGCGAAGGCGTCGAACAGGATGGGGGCTGCGACAGTGCGTCCGACGAGGCCGGGCACCGCACCGTTATCGGCGCGTCCGACCCAGACGCCGATCGTATGCTTGCGATCGAAGCCGACGGCCCAGGCGTCGCGATAGCCGTAGGAGGTGCCGGTCTTGTAGGCGATGCGGCCGGGCACGGCATTGAGCGGCGGCGGTGCGCCGAGCAAGGTGTCGGCGACATACCAGGCTGCGACGGGGTCGACGAGGCGCGGAGCAGGGCCCGTCTGCCCTACCTGCTGACGGAAGCGCAGCGGCAGCATCTCGCCGCCGCGGGCGAGGCCGACATAGGCGCGCGTCAGGTCCTGCAAGGTGATGCCGAGACCGCCGAGGCCAACGGCAAGGCCGGGCGCGCCGCTGTCCTTCGGCATGGCAATGGCGACGCCGGCATCGCGCAGACGCGAGAGGAAGCGCTGGGGGCCAAGCGACGAGAGCAGCTCGACGGCAGGCACGTTGAGCGAGAGCTGGAGCGCCCTGCGCGCGCTGACCATGCCCTGAAAGGTCATGTCGAAATTCTCGGGGATATAAATGCCGTAGCGCGCTGGCCGGTCCTCCAGCATCGTCTCGGGGTGGGCGATGCCGTTGTCGAAGGCCAGCGCGTAGATGAAGGGTTTCAGCGCCGAGCCCGGCGAGCGCAGCGCCCGCGTCAGGTCGAGCGCGCCGGCGCGTTCCGCCGCGAAATAGTCGACGCCGCCGACGGAGGCGCGGATCTCGCCGGTCTCGTTGTCGACGGCGAGGATCGCGATCGAGACCTGGGGCGCGAGGCCGAGGCTGCGCTCGCGGGCGAGCCCTTCGAGCGCTGCCTGCAGGCGCGCATCGAGCGATAGCTTCTGGACGCGCTCGGCCGGGGCCTCCGCCACGGCCTGCTCGGCTATATGCGGGCTCAGGTTCGGGAAGGGGCGGCGTGCCATCGGGATCGGCTCGTTGCGGGCGGCGGCGACCTCGTCACGTGTGGCGAGACCCGCCTGCTCGACCCGTTCCAGCACGCGCCCGCGCGCCTTGCGGGCGGCTTCGACGAAGCGGTCCGGCCGGCGCATCTCGGGCGATTGCGGGAGGGCGACGAGCAGCGCGGCCTCGGCGGTGGAGAGCCTTTTCGGCTCCTTGCCGAACCAGGCGAAGCTTGCAGCGCGCACGCCTTCGAGATTGCCGCCGAACGGGGCGAGCGTGAGGTAGAGCTCGAGGATACGGGCCTTGTCGAAGCGGCGCTCTAGTTCGATGGCGCGCACGACCTGACGGAGTTTGGCGGCAAGCGTGCGCTCCTCGCGCGGTTCGAGCAGGCGCGCGACCTGCATGGTCAGGGTCGAGCCGCCGGAGACGATGCGGCCGTTCCTGAGCATCTGCCCGGCGGCGCGCAGCATGCCCAGCGCGTCAATGCCGTGATGGCCGTCGAAGCGCTTGTCCTCGAAGGCCTTGAGCATGGCGAGATAGCGCGGATCGACATCGTCGCTCGTGACGGGGAGCTTCCAGCGTCCGTCAGCCGTGAGGAAGGGGCGCAACAGCTTGCCTTCGCGGTCGAGCACGACGGTCGAGCGATCGGTCGCGGCGGAGAGATCGAGCGGCGGCAGGGAGCGGGCATAGAGTACGAGGCCGACGCTGGCGGTGATTGCCGAGATGCCCACGGCAGCTGCCACGATCTTCAGCTTGCGAAAGCGGCCAGGGCGCGCCGTCATGCTCGGGCTTGACCCGAGCATCTCCCGATCGGGATTCTCGGGTCCGCGCTGCGCTGCGCCCGAGAATGACGGCCCTGTTTGCCTGCCCTCGCCCATCACCGCGCCGAGGAGATCTCCACCGCGCCGAAGCCGGTGCGGCCGAAACGATCCGGCCGGTACATGTCCTCGATCACGGCGGCGGGCGAGACATAGCGGCCGGGCGAGACCGCTCGCGCGATATAGGCGACGGTGTAGGAGAGCTTGTCGTTCTTGGAGCCTTGGCGCTCGAAGGCCGCGACGTAGCGGTCGTCGCGCGACTCGGTATGGACCGGGTAGACCTCCTGTTTGAGCCAGTCGAGCCCTGCGACCGAGGCACCTTCCGTCAGGTTGGCATTTTCGATCTCGAGACCGGCCGGAACCGGATCGACCAGCAGCAGGCGGCCATAGCGCGGCGCGGCTTCCGTTACCGTCAGCGCCACGACATAGCGCTCGTTCTGGCGCAGGCGCGCCGGATCGGCCTTCTCGCCCTTCATCGTGTAGATGACGCGCTCCAGCCCGAAGCCCTGGTTCAGCGCCGGCTCCGGCGCGGTTGGGATGCCCGCGACGGTGATGACCGCCTGAGCATTGCCGGCACCGGGATTGGTGATAGTCAGGGATTTCGCCTCGAGTGCCTCGGCGGGAATCGTGCGGTAGAGAGCGCCCTTGCGGGCCGTGCCGTCAACCGTCAGCGTCATGCCCTCGGCATCCTTCGCCATGGCCTGCGCCGCCAGCACCATCCACATCTGTTCCTGAGTCGAGGTGTAATTGTAGCGGGCGCTGTTGCGCGTGGTGTCGACGATCGAGACGGCACGGCTGATATCGGCGCGTTCGCCATTGGACTCGGCGATCAGGGCGAGCACACCGGCGCCGTCGCGCAGGCGGGAGCCGTAGTCGGGCCGCGAGAGGCCGTCGTCGCTCGTCTGCTGGAGCAGGCCCAGTGCGCTGCCGAAGGCGGCGCGGCCGCGGCCGCGATCGCCCAGTGCCGAGAGCGCGGCGCCGATCTGGGCGCGGGCGAGCGGCGTCGCGAAATCGCCGAGCTTGTTGTCGGCGAGATAGCGCAGGTCGCCCATCACCGGCCGGCCGTTACGGGCGAGCACATAGAGCGCATAGGCGATGCCGGCCGCCTCCTCCTTGTTGATCTCGCCGGTGTTGACGACCTGATTGCGCAGGCGGTCGAGCGCGATATTGAAGGCGATCTGCGGCACGGCGAACTGCCTCTCGCGGGCCCGTGTCAGGAAGTCCGTGACGAAGGCATCGAGCCAGAGATCGTCGCCTCCGACGCCCCAGAGGCCGAAGGAGCCGTTGCCGCCCTGACGGGCCAGCACGCGTTCGATCGCGTTGACGACGCGCTCGTCGGCCTTGTCGTCGAGCGCGAGCTGCTCCAGCGAGGCGAGCTGGTTGACCGCGAGCAGCGGCAAGGCGCGCGAGACAGTCTGTTCGGTGCAGCCATAGGGATAGCGATCGAGCGCTTTGAGCAGGGCGGGTACGTCGAGCGAGCCGAAGGGCGAGACCGTCACCGAGACCTGGCCGGAATTCGGCACGAGATCGGCCAGCAAGTCGGAGGAGACGGTGATCGCCCCGCCATTGCCGGGGATGGCACGGACGATACGGCGCGCGATCGTCGCGGCCGAAGGCTGCACGCGCACGGCGAGGTTCTGCACCGTGCCGATGCCGTTCGGGCCGGAGACGCGCACGTCGAACTCGGCGCGGCCGAGGCCGGCGGCAGTGACGGGGATCGTCATCTGCGTCTTGGCGCCGGCGCCGATCTGCATGGTGCGGCGGGTGGCGTCGGCCGCGACCAGGACCGGGCCCTTCACGTCGAGATCGACGGTATAGGCGCCGGCGGGACCCTCGACATTGTCGACCTGGAGATGGAAGCGCGACTGGTCGCCGATGGCGAGGAAGCGCGGCAGCGTCGCCTGCGCGACGATCTGATCGCGCACGATCACGTCGGCGCTGGCCTGGCCGGTGCGGCCGGCGGACCAGGCGACACCCATGACGCGGACCGAGCCATTGAAGGCGGGCAGGTCGAAATCGATCTTCGCCGTGCCGTCGTTCGCGACCTTGACCACGCCGGAATAGCGGGCGAGCGGCTCCTGCGTCGGCTTCTCGCCGTCCATCTGGGGCGCGGCGTCGCCGCCCGTGCGGATCGCACCGCGCGTACCCTGCATGCCGTCGATCAGAAGCCCATAGAGATCGCGCAGGTCATGGCCGAGCTGGCGCTGACCGAAGAAGAACTTGCTTGGGTCCGGGCTCTCGTAGCGGGTGAGGTTGAGGATGCCGATATCGACGGCGGCCAGCGTGACATAGGCCTCTTCGCCTGCCTTCATCCCGGTGACCTTGACCGGGAGCGACAGCGTCGTGAGCGGGCGCACCAGCTTGGGCGCGCCGAGATCGAGCGCCAGCGTGCGCGTCTCTTTGCCGATCTGGAACCAGGAGAGGCCGATGGCGCGGCCGGGCAGGCGCTTGGCGGCGGCATCCATGGGACGATGCGCAAGCACGACGAGATAGGCGCTGGCGCCCCATTCCGCCTTGACCGGAATGCTGGCGCTGGTGCCGCCCTCGGCGATGTCGATGGTGCGGATATCCGCGACCTTGTCGGTGATGACGGCGAGCGTCGCCTTGCCGGCGAAGCGCGGCGACAGGCGGACCTGCAGGCTCTCGCCATCGGCATAGGACGCCTTGTCGAGCGCGACGTCGAGCACATCAGGCGTATCGGCCGTCTTGTCGCTTTCGTAGCCGACGCTGAAGGAGACCGAGGTCTCGGCCGCTTCGTTGCCGTCGGAGGTCACGTCGAGCCGGTAATTGCCCCATTCGACGGGGGCCGCGATCTTCCCGCCGGCAGCTTCGGCCACTGCGATCTCGCCATCGGCGACGCGGCGGGTGGTCTTCACGCCCTCATAGTTCCAGCGGCCGTCCTGGAAGAACCACTGGTAGTTGCGGCGCACCTTCGATAGCACCCATTTCACGCCGGGCCGGGCAAGGCGCTTGCCGTCGCCGGTCGCCATGATCACTTCGAAAGTTGCCGTCTGGCCGTTGCCGAGATCGCCGTCGCGGAACAGTTTCTTCACGCCAATGGCGGCGCCCTTGGGCACGACCGGCAATGTGACGGAGCGGGCGATGGCGCGCCCGCCGGGCTCGCCGACGCGCACGGTCATCTCGACCTCGAGCGGACGATTGGTGTCCGCCTGCTGGACCGGGTTGGAGATCGTCGCCTTGCCGGCGGCGTCGGTCGTGGTGCTCTCCTCGAATTCGCTCTGGACCGGCTCGAAAGCCTCGTCGGTGAGGCCGACCTGATAGTCCTTGAAGCCGGGGATGGCGCTGGCATCGGCCGCGCGGATGGTCATCGAGCCGGTGACGTCGAGCTCGGAGCCCGGGGCGCCGTAGAGATAGCGCGCGTTGACGTCGAGCTCGGCCGGCTGGCCGGCCTGGAGCAGCGATGCCTTGGGCGTCAGCGTCAGCTCCAGCCGTTCGGGGACGTAGTCCTCGACGAGGAAGGAGGTCTCGCCGATCGCCTGGCCCTTCGGGTCGGAATAGGCGAGGACCCGCCAGGTGCCGGTCGCGGAACCGGAGACGAGCTGGATCGAATGGGCGCGGCCGCCCGCGCCCTGGTCCTCGACCTGCCGGCGGCGATACTCGACGCCGTCAGGGCGCTTGACCACGATGGTCAGTGGCAGGCCGGTAACGGCCGCGCCCTTGGCATCGCGCAGGAGCGACGTCAGATAGACGGTTTCGCCGGAGCGATAGACGCCACGCTCGGTGTAGAGATAGGCGTCGAGCCCAGCGGGGGCGACGCGGCCCTTCACGCCGCGATCGGAGAGGTCGAAGGCAGTCTGCTTGAGGTCGAGGAAGCCGTAATCCTCGGCGAGCGAAGCGGTGACGAGCCCGGGCGCATTGCCGCCCTGGCCCTTGCCCAATCCGGCATCGAAGCGGGCATAGCCGTTGCCGTCGGTCTTGGCGGTGCCGAGCACCTCGTTGTTGCGCGCGATCAGGCGCAGTTCCGCATTGGCGATCGGTTTGGCGTCGGCCAGCGAGCGGGCGAGCACATGCACGCCGTCCGGGCCGGTGAAGGAGGTCAGGCCGAGATCGGAGACGACGAACCACTGCGTCGCGCGCGTCGAGCCGTCGTCATAGGACTCGCCGTCGTCGCTGGGCGCTGCCGCGGCGGGCCCGCCCGAGGGCTTGGCGAACATCACGTAGACGCCGGGCTTCAGGCTGCCGACCGCTTCCGTGACGGGGAAGGCGGTGATCACGTCCTGGTTCAGCTCGGACTTCACGTCCATCGTGCCGGTCCAGACGGTCTGGCCCTTGTCGCTGGAAATCTGCCGGGCGGAATAGGAGCCGATCTGGCTGAGGAAGTCCTCGGAATGGACGGAGTTGATCAGGTTGCGGTCGCCGATCCGCATGACCTCGAGATCGAGCTTGCCGGAATTGACCGAGACGACCGGAATGCCCTGCTGGCCGGTGCGCGGCAGCACGTAGTTCTTGCCGGTGAAGCGCACGGAGGGCGTGCGGTCGCGGACATAGATCTCGTAATCGGCTGATTTCAGCAGGCTCTCGTCGGGGATGGCCGAAGGCACGCCCTGGCGGATGACGATGGCATAGCGCTCGCCATGCTTGAGGCCGTCGACGCAGATCTGTCGGTCCTCGGCGCTGACGGCGAAATCGCCCTTGCCGCCTGAAATCGCGACATAGGGAGCGAAATCGACGCGGCCGCGGGCGAGCGCTTCCGAGAACTCGAAACAGGCGCGCGGCGAAGCGGCGTCGGAATCGGTCTTGTTGGAAATCAGGCGGAAGCCGCGTTTTTCGCGCAGGCTCTCATAGGAACTCTGCAAGGCGGCATTGGCGGCGAGGTCGAGGCTGAGCCGGTAGGTGGTCAGCGCCGGGCGCCACAATTCGTTCTTCTCGAAGGTGCGGGCGAGCACGCCGAGCGAGGCCGCCTCGTCATTGCGGTTGGTCGAGCGCTGATAGGCGAGATAGGCGGCGGCGACCGCGCGCTCGCGCAATTCCCAGCGCTCGCGATAGTCGCGCGGTTCAATCGCATTGGCGGCACGCGCCATCAGGCGCCAGCCGGCGGCATTGCTGGAATCGGCGACGATCGCGGCATTGGCCTGGGGCAGGGCGGAGCGGGCATCGCCGCGTCCGAGCGCGGTCTCGCCGGCACGAATGGCATCCGCCGCCGAGCGATTGCCGGTTGCGACCTCGCGCTTCAGGCGCTCTTCCAGCCGCTGCCCATCGGCGAGCAGGTCGTTGCGGACATAGGCCTTCTGGGCGAAGGCGGGGGCAGCCGCCAGCGTGAGCGAGAGGGCGAGCGCGAGACGGGAAAGCAGGGTCATCGTCGGTCCTCTTCGTCGGTCGGCCCGGCCAGGATCGGCGGACATGGCTTCAGGCCGATGACGGCGTGAGACGGGGCCGGCAGGCTATCACCGTACCGCGCGCGTTCAAGTCATGCGAATGCAGGTCGTACAAGGGCAAGGGGTGCCGTTACGGGATGCATCCGCCATGGTTGCGGCGTGGCGCGTTCTGACGCTCAATGCAGCCGCTTCGCCCGCTCTCAAGGACGAGATCCATGCCGTGCTTTCCTCTCCGCCCCTCGCAAATCACGCTGCTCCGTCGTTTGGCGCTGACGCTTGCGCTGCTGTCGACGCCGCTTGGTTTCGCGCAGGCACAGGCTCCGAACCCGCTGATGGCGGCGGCGCAGGCAGGCTTCGAGGCTCTGCCCGAGGCCGAGCGCAAGGCGATCCAGAGCGATCTGATCTGGGCCGGGCAGTTCAACGGTGCAGTCTCCGGCTCCTATGGACCGCTGACCTTCCGCGCGATCAATGCGTTCAAGGGCGGGCGCGGTGCGGCCGACGGCCTGCTTGCTCCGGCGGAGCGGGCAGCACTCGCGAGAGCGGCGCAGGCGGCGCGCGATGCGACCGGGTTCAAGGTCCTGGCCGACGACAAGACCGGTGTGCAGATCGGTATCCCGATGAAGCTGCTGCCGAAGCGCGACGTGACGCCGTCCGGCGGCAGCCGCTGGCAGAGCGCCGACCAGAAGATCACGCTCGATACGTCCGCCTCGCCTCCGGGCGATGATCTCGCGGTGCTGTTCGAGAAGGCGATCGCCATCAACCCGAACAGCCCGCGCAAGATTACCTACAAACTGCTGCGGCCGGATTTCTTCGTGGTCACCGGCGAAACGCCTGGCGGGCGTTTTTATCGCCGACTTTCGGCCGGGCCTCAGGGATTGCGCGGCTTCTCGATCGGCTACGACAAGGCGTTGGCGCCGAGCGTAGACAAGCTGGTCATCGCGATCGCTGCGAGCTTCGAGCCCTTCCCGACGGGGGCGGTTCCGGCCCAGCCCTCGGCGGTCGCCGGGCAGGCTGCGAGCCCGCCGCCCGGATTGTCATCGCTGCTCGCACCTGCAACCCGCAGCAACGAGCGCTATGGTGTGGCGCTCGCGCTCGACGAGCGGGCGGCGCTCAGCGCGACGGCAGCGGTCGATGGCTGCCGCAGCCTGCGCGTCGGCAATCGCAACGCAAAACTGCGCCTGAAGGATGATGCGAGCGGGCTCGTGTTGCTCGATCTGGATGGCGCTGGCGCCGTGAAGGCTCCCAGCCTGCGCGGCGAGGTAGCGGGTGCGTCCGAGGCACTGGTGCTGATCGCCTTCGGCAACGATGCCGGCAAACGGGCTGCCGTAGCGCTGCCCGGACAGAGCACGCATACCGGCGGCAAGCCGGCTCTCATCGCGCCGCTCCAGCCGGGTCAGGCGGGCGCTCCGGCCTTCGACCGGCAGGGGCGGCTCGTCGGGATCGTCACAGATAATCCTTCCGACAAGATACTGATCGCCGGCGTCGCGCCGCAGCGCAGCTACGCCTTCGCCGATGGTGCTGCGATCCAGGGGATGCTCGGCAAGGCGGGCGCCTCGCTGCCGGCGGCTGCGGCCGGTTCGGAACTCAGCACCGGCGCGGTGGTGGAGCGCGTCTCCGGCGCGGTCCAGCCCATCGTCTGCGGGCTGTAGCCAAGCCGTCATTGCGAGGAGCGAAGAGACGAAGCAATCCAGGGGACGGGGTGAGATCTTTCGCCCCGTCCCCTGAATTGCTTTGCTGCGCTCGCCATGACGAGGCAGGCTGATCTGGATGACTGACATACCCGCCAAAATGAGTGGTTGTCACTGGCTGCGCGATCGGTTCTGATAATATCCGTCATATCAAGGGAGCCCCGTTACCGACGAGGAGCGCCCGATCATTAAATCGATTTAGCGGAGGAACTGGGGAATGACCGATTTCATCGACAGGCGAACTGTGCTCAAGGGCGCGGCTGCTGCCGGCGCCGCGAGCCTGATCGCGGCGCCGGCCATCGCGCAGGCGAATTATCCCTCGCGGCCGATCACCATGATTTGCCCGTGGGGGGCCGGCGGTGGCACGGACGCGACGGCGCGCATCGTCGCGCAGCTTCTGGAGAAGGATCTCGGACAGCCGGTCAACGTGGTGAACCGCACCGGCGGTTCCGGCGTGGTCGGCCATTCGGCCATCGCGACGGCGGCGCCGGACGGCTACAATATCGGCATGCTGACGGTCGAGATCGCCATGATGCACCATCAGGGCCTGACCGACCTGAAATCGACGAGCTACACCTCGCTCGCGCTGATGAACGAGGACCCTCCGGGCGTGCAGGTCTCGACCTCCGGCCCCTATAAGGACATCAAGGCGCTGGCCGATGCAATCAAGGCGGCGCCTCCCGGCAAGCTCAAGGCGTCCGGCACCGGCCAGGGCGGCATCTGGCATCTCGCCCTGATCGGCTGGCTCGTCGCCATGGGGCTGAAGCCCGATCACGTCGCCTGGGTGCCGTCGAACGGTGCTGCGCCCGGCATGCAGGATCTGGCGGCCGGTGGCATCGAAATCGTGACCTGTTCGGTGCCGGAGGCCCGTGCGATGATCGATGCGGGCAAGGCCAAATCGCTGGCGATCATGGCGAGCGCCCGCAATCCCCAGTTCAAGGACGTGCCGACGCTCAACGAGACGCTGGGCATCAACTACTCGATCGGTGCCTGGCGCGGTATCGGCGCGCCGAAGGGCCTGCCGCCCGAGATCGCCGCGAAGCTGACGGCGGCGCTGAAGAAGGCCTTCGACTCGAAGGACTACCAGGACTTCATGAACTCCCGCGGCTTCGGCATGAAGTTCGCCGACGGGAAAGGCTTCGCCGACTTCATGGCCGCGAGCGACGCCTCCATGGCCTCGGCGATGAAGGCAGCGGGCCTCGCCAAGGGCTGAATGGCTGGAAACGTTCAGCGCCGGGAGCAGAAAGCTCCCGGCGTTTTCGTCTCACCGTGACCTGATCGACCAGGGGAGGTTGCCTCTTGCAACTATCCGACCGCATTTCCGGCTCAGCGATTGCCGCGCTTGGAGCCGTCGCCTTCTTCTATGGATCGAAACTGCCCCCGGTGCCCGGCCAGCAGGTCGGTCCGTCAGCCTTTCCGATGGTCGTCGGTGCGGGGCTCGTCATCTGCGGCAGCCTGATCGTCTTCGGGATCGGCCGCCATTTCGAGGAGGTCGCCGAGGCCGATGTCGTGAGCCATGCCCGGCCCGAGGAACTCGAGCCGATGGCGGCCTGGCGCAACTGGCTGGCTCTGTTGCCGCCGGCCCTGCTCGCCTTCTATGCGCTTGCCTCGGAAACGCTCGGCTTCCTGCCGACGGCGGCGGTCATGGTGCTGCTCTGCAGTCTCGCTTTCGGCGCGAAGCCGAAGCTTGCGGTGCCGCTCGCGATCATCGCGCCCTTCGTGATCAACCTGATCTTCCTGAAGCTGCTGCGCGTGCCTTTGCCCGGCGGCATCCTGCCCTTCCCGTGGTGAGCGAGGCCTGACGATGGACACCGTCATCAAGGCCTTCGGGCTGGTTTTCCAATTCGACGTGATGATCGCCGTGGTCGCGTCGGCCTTCTACGGATTGACCGTGGGGGCGCTGCCCGGCCTTTCCGCGACGATGGCGACGGCGCTGCTCGTCCCGGTCACCTTCTACCTCTCGCCGATTGCGGCGATCGCGACGATCATCACGGCCTCCGCCATGGCGATCTTCTCCGGCGACATTCCGGGCTGCCTGCTGCGCATCCCCGGCACGCCAGCCTCGGCCGCCTATACCGACGAAGCCTATGCGATGACGCGCAAGGGCCAGGCGGAGACGGCGCTCGGCATCTGCCTGTGGTTCTCGGCGCTGGGCGGCATCGCCGGCACGCTCTCGCTGATGCTGATCGCGCCGCTGCTGGCCGAAATGGCGTTGTCCTTCTCGACCTACGAGAATTTCTGGCTCGCCATGCTCGGCCTGATGTGCTCGACCCTGGTGGCGCGCTCCTCGCCGATCAAGGCGATCGCGGCGATGCTGCTCGGCCTGCTGATCACCTGCGTCGGCATCGACAATCCCGGCGGCGTGCCGCGCTTCACCTTCGGCTCGACCGATCTGCTGGGTGGCATCGAGGTCATTCCGGCGCTGGTCGGCGTCTTCGCACTGGCCGAGGTGATGCGCTCGCTGACCGAGCGCGATCCGCCGAAGATCGAGAACCGCAAGCTGGGCTCGATCCTGAAGGGGCAGTGGAAGCTCACCAAGGAATATCCGAAGCAGCAGACGCGCGGGAACATCGTCGGCATTATCATCGGCGTGCTGCCGGGCGCGGGTGCCGACATGGCGGCCTGGGTCAGCTACGCCATGGCCAAGCGCTTCTCGAAGACGCCGGAGAAGTTCGGCACTGGCCATCCGGAAGGGCTGATCGAGGCCGGCGCCTCCAACAACGCCTCGCTCGCCTCGGGCTGGGTGCCGGCGCTGCTCTTCGGCATTCCCGGCGACACCATCACCGCGATCGCCATCGGCGTGCTCTACATGAAGGGGCTGAACCCCGGGCCGACGCTGTTCACCAGCCAGGCGGAGAGCATGTACGCGCTCTACATCATCTTCATCCTCGGCAACATCATCATGATCCCCTTCGGCATCATCATGATCCGGCTGGCGAGCAAGGTCGTCGGTGCGCCGCGTTCGGCGGTGATGCCGGTGATCATGATCTTCTGCGCGGTCGGCGCCTTCGCCACGGCCGGCAACAACCTGTTCGCGGTCTGGTGCGTCGCCTTCTTCGGCGTGTTCGGCTTCGTGATGGAGAAGAACGGCTATCCGGTCGCGGCGATGGTGCTCGGCATCGTCATGGGCACGATGGTGGAGCAGAACTTCGTGACCTCGCTGATCAAGTCCGACGGATCGGTCCTGCCCTTCTTCGACCGGCCGGTCTCGTCGGTGCTGGCGGCGATGACCTTCGCAGCGCTGCTCTGGCCGGTCTTCTCCTGGACACGTGACCGGCTGAGGGGGCGGGGCAGGGTGGTGGCGGCCTGAGGGCCGCCACGGCTCACTTCTTCAGGAAGGCCATGAAGGCGGCCATCGCCTCCGGCGACTTCAGGCGCTCGCCGAAATGGCGCGCCTCGGCCGCGATGGTTTCGGCCACGGCGTGGGCCGAGCCGCGCTTCAGCAGCATCTTGGTCAGAGCCAGCGATTCCGGTGGCAGCGCCGCCAGCGCCTTGGCCTTGGCGAGGCCAGCCTCCAGCGCCGTGCCATCCTCAGTGACGGCGTTGACGAGGCCGGCCCCGGCCGCCGTCTCGGCAGTGAAGGCCTCGCCCAGCATCAGGAGTTCGGCGGCTTTCTTCGAGCCCGCGACCAGCGGCAGCAGGTAGCTCGACCCGCCTTCGGGGCAGAGGCCGAGGGTGACGAACGGCAGGCGGAAGGTGGCGGAGCGGGCGGCGAAGGCGAGGTCGCAATGCAGCAGCATCGTCGTGCCTATGCCGACCGCGAAGCCCTCGACTGCAGCGACGATCGGCTTCTTCGCGGTCGAGATCGTCTCGAGGAAATCGATGGCGACGCGCGGGCCTTCTCCGGCCGCTGCGGCCATGGCGAAATCCTTGATGTCGTTGCCGCTGGTGAAGGTGCCGCCGGCGCCGGTCAGCAGGATGGCGCGCACCGAGGCATCGGCCTCGGCGGCGGCGATTGCAGCGATCAACCCGGCATAGCTCGCCCGGTCGAGTGCGTTCTTGCGTTCCGGGCGGTTCATGGTGATTTGCACCACGCCGGCCGCGACGGTTTCGCTCAGCACTTCGCTCATCGGTCCGCTCCTGATTGTGGTGCCGGGATCGCATGGGCCTTCGCCGGGGGTCAAGCGAGGCCGGATGCACCTTTCGTCGTCGCCCGGCGCTTGACATCGCGCGGTCCGGATTCTCCCTTGCCCGCCCAGACGCCTTCGCTGCCTCGGCTTGCGAGTCGGGCGCAAGACAGGGATTGCGGAGATGTCGATGACGAAGGTTCAGCTTGAGGTTCGTGGCAAGGTCGCGATCGCCACGATCGACAACCCGCCGGTCAATGCATTGGGCGCCGCCGTCCGCGAAGGTCTCGCAGCCGCGATCAAGCAGGCGAATGCGGATGCCTCGGTTGTTGCGATCGTGATCGCCTCCGTCGGCAAGGCTTTCATCGCCGGTGCGGATATCAGCGAATTCGGCAAGCCTCCGGCCCCGCCCAGCCTGCCGGATGTGCTCGACGCGATCGAGGGCTCGGCAAAGCCGGTCGTGGCGGCAATTCAGGGCGTGGCGCTCGGTGGCGGGCTCGAGGTCGCGCTCGCCTGCCATGGACGCGTCGCGCTGCCTGCGGCCAGGCTCGGCCTGCCCGAGATCAAGCTCGGGATCATTCCCGGTGCCGGCGGCACGCAGCGCCTGCCTCGTCTGATCGGGGCGGCCAAAGCCTTCCCGATGATGCTCTCGGGCGAACCGATCTCGGCCGGCAAGGCACTCGAATACGGTTTGCTTGACGAGATCGTCTCCAGCGATGCCGTTGCAGCCGCGGTTCATCTTGCCGAAGCGCTGGCGGCCGAGGGGCGCCGCCCGGTCACGAGCCAGGCAACGGGCGAATTGACCGAGCTTGATCGCGAGGCTTTCGAGGCCCTGGCCAAGGATGCCCTGAAGAAGGCCGAGGGCATGCCGAACGTCCCGGCGTTGGTCGAGGCCGTACGCGCGAGCTTCGCGCTGCCTTTCGCCGAAGGAGCGGCCGTCGAGCGCAAGCTCTTCCTGTCGCTGCTCGTCGATGAGCGCTCCAAGGCGCTGCGCCATGTCTTCTTTGCCGAGCGCGAGGTCGCGAAGGTTCCGGGCATCGGGCCGGAGGTGAAGCCGCGAGAGATCGCCAGCGCCGCCGTGATCGGTGCCGGCACGATGGGCGGCGGGATCGCGATGTGCTTCGCCAATGCCGGCATCCCGGTAACCTTGATCGAGACCGCCAAGGCTGCGCTCGACAATGGCGTCAACCGCATCGGCGCGATCTACGACATTTCGGTTTCGCGGGGCTCGCTGACGCCGGAAGCGAAGGCTGCTCGCATGGCTCTGATCAAGCCGGCCGTCGGCCTCGCGGCTGCGGCGGGAGCCGATATCGTGGTCGAGGCGGCCTTCGAGGAGATGGGCGTCAAGCAGCAGATCTTCGGCGAGCTAGACAAGGTGGCGAAGCCCGGCGCGATCCTCGCCAGCAACACCTCCTATCTCGACGTACCCACGATCGCGGCCGCGACGAAGCGCCCGCAGGACGTGATCGGCATGCATTTCTTCAGCCCGGCCAATGTCATGAAGCTCCTGGAGATCGTGCGGCCGAAAGGCTCGGCCGATGATGCGATTGCGACAGCCGTTGCGCTTGGCCGCAGGCTCGGCAAGGTGCCGGTCGTGGTCGGCAACGGTTTCGGCTTCGTCGGCAACCGCATGCTGGAGCAGCGCACCCGTGCCGCCGAACGTTTGCTCGTCGCAGGCGCCCTGCCGCATGAGGTCGACGCCGCACTGGTTGGCTTCGGTTTCAAGATGGGGCCCTTCGCCATGGCCGATCTCGCCGGCAACGATATCGGCTGGCGCTCGCGCAAGGCGCGGGGGCTGAAGGCCGCCGTGGCGGATGCGATCTGCGAGGCCGGCTGGTTCGGCCAGAAGACAGGGCGCGGCTACTATATTTACCCGCAGGGCGCGCGCGCCGGGCAGCGCTGCCCCGAGGTCGAGGCGCTGATCGCGCGCATCTCGGCGGAGCAGGGCGTGACGCGGCGCTCTTTCACGCAGGAGGAGATCCTCGCCCGCCTGCTCGACCCGATGGTGAACGAGGGCGCTCGCATCCTGGAAGCGGGCATCGCGGCGCGGCCGGGCGACATCGATATCGTCTGGATCAACGGCTATAACTGGCCGGCCTGGCGCGGCGGACCGATGTTCTGGGCCGACAGCGTCGGGCTTGACGTCATCGTGAAGCGGCTGGAGGCGCAGGCCGCCGAGATCGGCGACAAGGCGCTGGAGCCGGCGCCACTGCTCATGCGCCTCGCAGCCGAAGGCAAGGGTTTCGCCGACCTGAGGGCGTGACGCGGCGCGCTGTCATTGTGATGAGCGAAAAGCGCTCTATCCTCCCCTGATACGATCATGTTTCGAGGAGAGCCGTTTGGCTTCGGGGCTGTTTGCGCTGTTGGATGACATCGCCGGCATCGCCAAGATCGCGGCATCCTCCGTCGATGATGTCGTTGCACAGGCCGGCAAGGCAGGAGCCAAGGCTGCGGGCGTCGTCATCGACGATACGGCGGTGACGCCGCGCTATGCCGTCGGCTTCGCGGCGGCGCGCGAATTGCCGATCATCTGGCGGATCGCGCTGGGTTCGCTGCGCAACAAGTTGCTCATCCTGCTGCCGGGCGCGCTTGTGCTGGCGTTGTTCGCGCCCTGGGCGATCACGCCGCTCCTGATGGCGGGCGGCGTCTTCCTCTGCTTCGAGGGCGCCGAGAAGCTGCTTGAGCTGGTGCTGCCGCATCGCGCCCATGGCGAGGGCAAGGCCGACGAGGCTGCCGGCGATCCGGCCGCGCTCGAACGGCAGAAGATCGCCGGCGCGATCAAGACGGATTTCATCCTCTCGGCTGAGATCATGGCGATCACGCTCGCCGGGGTGTCGGACCAGTCCTTCTGGATGAAGGCAGCGGTCCTCGCCATCGTCGGCATCGGTATCACCGTGGCGGTCTATGGCGTCGTCGCGCTGATCGTGAAGGCGGACGATGTCGGGATGGCGCTCGCCGCCAACCAGCGACCGGTGGCGAGCCTGCTTGGATTGCGCCGGCCGGAACCGGCGGAGGCGGGTGGGTTCGACCGCGCGCTGTCCCGGCTGACGCAGCCATTGGGGCGTGGTCTTGTCGTCGCCATGCCGCATCTCCTGAACCTGCTCGGCGTGGTCGGCACGGTGGCGATGCTCTGGGTCGGCGGCGGCATCATCATCCATGGGTTGGAAGAATACGGCTTCAGCAGTCTCGGCCATGGGTTGCATGATCTCGCGGCTGCCGCAGGGCGAGCGCTACCCTCGGTTCTGGCGGGCGCTGGCGAATGGCTGGCGGGGGCAGTTCTGGCGGCCATGTTCGGGGTGATCGTCGGCGGCCTCACCGTTATCGCGATGCACTGGCTGGTCGGGCCGGTGGTGAAGCTGTTCGGGAGGGACGCGGCGGCGTAGGCCCGCGTCTGACCCACCTTAATCCAGCCAGCTCGTGAAGCTCTCGACCGGCTCGCGCTCGGGCGCCAGGCGGTTGGCGGGCGCGTCAGGATCGGCCTTGCCGATGGCGATGCCGCAGACCACGACCTCATCCTGGGGGATCGCAAGCTCGTGCCGCACGATTGGGTGAAACTGCGCGAAGATCGCCTGCGGGCAGGAATCGAGGCCATGGCCTTGCGCCGCGATCAGCAGGGTCTGGATGAACATGCCGAGATCGAGCCAGGAGCCGATCTCCAGATCGCGATCGATGGTCAGCATCAGCGCGACAGGGGCATCGAAGAAGCGCAGGTTCGCGGCAGTCTGGCGCTTCATGCCTTCGGTATCGCCCCTCACCACGCCGAGCAGGCTGTAAAGGTCCCATCCGACCTTGCGGCGCCGCGCCAGATAGGGCTCGCGGAACTGCGCGGGATAATAGCGGTATTCCTCAACGCCCGGGCGCCCGCCGGTTTCGAGCGCGGCGAGAAGCGCGCCTTCGAGGCGAGCCCGCGTCTGCGGCCCGATCACCCGGAGTTTCCAGGGCTGCATATTGGTGCCGGAAGGCGCCTGCGCGGCGAGGTCGATCAGCCGGCGGAGGAGTGCGGGTTCTACCGGGGCGGGCAGGAAGGCTCGGATGGCGCGGCGCGAGCGGATGGCCCGCTCGATCGCCTGGTCAGGCGTCATCTCGTCGACCATGTCCCGCGCCTCCATGATCCGTCACGGTTCCGAGTCTGGCAGAGGCGCCGTCCCGGCGCCATAGCCGAGCGCCACCTGTCAGGCCGGCAGGATGCGCCCGCGGTTCAGGATGTTGCCCGGGTCGAGCGTTCGCTTCAGCGTCGTCATCAGCGCCAATTCGGCATCCGAGCGACTCATGCCGAGATAGGCCCGCTTCAGCACGCCGACACCGTGTTCGGCCGAGATGCTGCCCTGCTTCTCGCGGACCAATTCGTAGACGATCTCGGCAAAGCCCGAGAGATCGCCGGTCTCGTCGAGAATCGAGAGATGCAGGTTGCTGTCGGCCAGATGGCCGTAGACGATCGCAAAGGCCGTGCTGCTGCGAACCTTCACCCGCTGGCGCAGCAGTGAGACGGCATCCTCCATGACTCCCAGGGGAATACTGACGTCGAAATGGATGCCGGGTGGCAGGTCGCGGTAAAACTCGTAGTTGGCCTCGCGATAGGCCCAGAAGCGCTGCCGGTCACGGCCGGACTGCGCGATCAGCGCATCGTCCAGCAGGCCTTCCTCCGCCATCTCGGCAAGCGCCTCCGCGAAAGTCTCCTCGCCCGTGCTGCCCGGACCCATCGCTGCCTCGACGACGAGCGTGACTTCAGGCTCGCCGGCAAAGGGAATGGGCAAGCCGCCCTGTTCGGTGGCCGCCTTCATGTATTCCGGCCACATCGCCTCGAAGGCGAGCAGGCCGCCGCCGAGCCGGGCTTCGAGGCGGTTGAGCACCGCGAGCGCCTTGGCGACGCTGCCGGCGGCGCAGAGCGCGGTCTGCGTGCCGGCCACCGCCGGCTGCAGCGCCAGCAGCACGCGGGTGACGACGCCGAGCGTGCCCTCGCTGCCGATGAAGAGCTGCGTCCAGTCATAGCCGGCATTGTTCTTCACCACCTTCGCGAGGTGGCTGACGATGCGGCCGTCGGCCATCACGGCTTCGAGCCCGAGCACGTTGCGGCGGGTCATGCCGTAGCGCAGCACCTGCACGCCGCCGGCATTGGTGGCGACATTGCCGCCGATGGTGCAGGTCCCGCGCGCGCCGAGATCGACGCCATAGAGGAAGCCGGCAGCCGCGGCTTTCTCCTGCACGATCGCGAGCGGCGTGCCGGCCAGCACGGTCATCGTCCGCGCCACCGGGTCGATTTCCTCGACGCCGTTCATCTTTTCCAGCGAGAGGGCGATCTCGCCGGCCTGCGGTGCGGCGCCGCCGGCCAGGCCCGTCATGCCGCCCTGGACGACGACGGGGAGCGCGTGCCGCGAGCAGATCGCGAGCACCCCGGCGACCTCCTCGGTCGTCCTGGGCATGACGAGGAGGGCCGGGAGGCCCTCTGTCGTCTTCGAAGCGTCCTTGCGGTTGCGGGCGGGGATGGCCTCGCCGCTGCGCAGGCCGCCGGAGCCGACCACCTCCGTCAGCGCCGCGAGCGCGTCGTCGGGAATGGTCATGGCAGGCTCCGTCAGCGCGTCAGCCGGCTTTGCGCGCGGCAAGAAAAGTGGCGTGTTCGCGCACGAGATCGCCGGCCAGCGCCTTGGCGATCAGGGCGCGGGTGTTGGGCAGGCCATAGATCGCGGCGAAGGAGCCGAAGCGCGGGCCCTGATCCTCGCCGAACATCACCTGATAGATCGCCTTCCACCAGTCGCCGGACACGCCCGGTCGCTCCGGCGTCGCGTTCTTGGCTGTGAGGTTCTGGTAACGCGGGATGGCGCGGGCCACGTCCAGAGCGGTGTCCTGCACCATCTCGGGCGTCGGATCGGCCGGCAGAGCGGCCAAGGCAGCGTCGAGCTTGGTGAAGGCGTCGCGCTCGACCTCGTCGGCTGGGCGATAGCTTTTCGCCGGCTTCACGAAGTCGCGGAAATAGGCGATCGCATAGCCGACCAGCGCATCGAGGCGCGGATGGGTTTCCGGCGACATGCCCGGCGCATAGCGCTGGAGGAAGCCCCAGAGCACAGCCTTGTCCTCGGAATTCGCGACGGCGACGAGGTTCATCAGCAGGCCGAAGGTGACCTGCGTGCGAACCGCGTTATCGCCCTCGCCCGAGGCGATAACCTCCGGCGAAGGCGGGTTGCCGGCATGGATGTGCCAGACCGGATTGCCGAGCCGGTTCTTCCAATCCTGCTTCTCGTAACCGCCGAGGAACTGGAGATACTCGTCGACCGCGCGCGGGATCACGTCGAAATGCAGCTTCTTGGCCTCGCGCGGGCGCTGGAACATGTAGAGCGCGAGGCTCTCCGGCGGGCCATAGGTCAGCCATTCCTCGATCGTCAGGCCGTTGCCCTTCGACTTCGAGATTTTCTGGCCCTGCTCGTCCAGGAAGAGCTCGTAGTTGAAGCCCTCCGGCGGGGTGCCGTCGAGCGCGCGGGCGATCTGCGAGGAGACCTTGACGGAGTCGATCAGGTCCTTGCCGGCCATCTCGTAATCGACGCCGAGCGCGACCCAGCGCATCGCCCAGTCCGGCTTCCACTGGAGCTTCACATGGCCGCCAGTGACCGGGGATACGAAGCGCTCCTTCGTCTGCGGATCGGTCCAGGCGATGGTGCCGGCCTCGACATCGACCTCGTCGATCGGCACCTGCATGACGACGCGCGTCCTCGGATGGATCGGCAAGAAGGGCGAATAGGTCGCGGCCCGCTCCTCGCGCAGCGTCGGCAGCATGATCTTCATCATGGCGTCGTAGCGGGCGAGCATCTTGAGCAGCGTCGCGTCGAACTCGCCGGCGCGGTACGAGTCGGTCGAGGACTTGAACTCGTAGTCGAAGCCGAAGCTGTCGAGGAAGGCGCAGAGCCGCGCATTGTTGTGCCGGCCGAACGAATCATGCGTGCCGAACGGGTCAGGCACCTCGGTCAGCGGCTTGCCGAGATTGGCAGCGAGCAGCTCCTTGTTCGGCACGTTGTCCGGCACCTTGCGCAAGCCGTCCATGTCGTCGGAGAAGGCGACGAGCCGGGTCGGGATCGTGTTGCCGGTCAGCACCTGGAAGGCGTGGCGGACCATCGAGGTGCGCGCGACCTCGCCGAAGGTGCCGATATGCGGCAGACCCGAGGGGCCGTAGCCGGTTTCGAAGATCACCGATTTCTTGCCGGATTTCTCGATGCGGGCCACGAGCTTGCGCGCCTCCTCGAACGGCCAGGCGGCCGAACGCTGGGCGGCGTCAACGAGGGCTGCGTCGAAGGCGGGCATTTGGGCGGGTATCCTCTCCACGTCTGGCGGGCTGCGAGTTCGCAATCTGCGAACTGTCGTTTGCGGGCTTTCGC
Source organism: Allobosea sp. (assembly GCF_017308015.1). Classification (GTDB taxonomy): domain Bacteria; phylum Pseudomonadota; class Alphaproteobacteria; order Rhizobiales; family Beijerinckiaceae; genus Allobosea. The sequence continues at coordinate 145,813 of NZ_JAFKFW010000009.1, read as the reverse complement.
AGATTGCGAAGGTCGCCGTCAATGCGCGAGAGCGCTTGAAATGCGGCAAACGAGGGTGCGGCCCTCGCGCAAAGCGCCTTGCCGGTCTGCTGTGGCGGTATAGGGTCGCACTCGCCTTTTTCCAGTTTGACTACGTCTTGAAAGGATGCCGCCTTGGACCGCGACCTGCTCGACAAGCTGACCGCCTGGCGACGACATCTTCACGCCCATCCCGAACTCGGGCGCCACGAGAAGATGACCAGCGCCTTCGTGCAGGAGAAGCTGACCGAGCTCGGCGTGCCCTTCGTCGCGAATGTCGGCGGCCATGGCGTGGTCGCGACGCTGACGCGCGGCTCGTCCGAGCGCACGGTGGGCCTGCGCGCCGACATGGACGCGCTGCCGATCCAGGAGGTCAACGACGTTCCCTACAAGTCGAAGACACCGAATGTGATGCATGCCTGCGGCCATGACGGGCACACCACTTCGCTGCTCGGCGCGGCGGCCTTGCTCAAGGCCGACGAGGGCTGGAGCGGCACGGTGCAGTTCGTCTTCCAGCCGGCGGAGGAGGGGACGGGCGGCGCGCTCGCCATGCTCGCCGACGGCGTTCTGGAGCGTTTCCCGATGGAGCGCGTCTTCGCGCTGCATAACTGGCCGGGGCTTGAGGCTGGTACCGTCGCCGTGCACCGCGGGCCAGTGATGTCCGAGGCAGGACGCTTCAAGATCACGCTGACCGGCAAGGCCGGCCATGCGGCCCTGCCCGAGCAGAGCCATGACCCGAGCGTGGAGATGGGCCATCTCATCGTGGCGTTGCAGACGATCGTCTCGCGCAATGTTGACCCGATGGAATCGGCCGTGGTTTCGATCGGCCAGGTGCATGGCGGCCTTGCCTCCAACCAGATTCCGACCAATGTCTTCATCGAGGGTACGTTCCGTACCTTCGTGCCGGCGGTGCGCGAGCGTTTGCTGACCCGGCTCAAGGGGATTGCCGAGAACATCGCGGCGACCTTCGAGATGACGGCGGCCGTCGAATACAACTATGGCGTCGCCACGATCAACACGGCAGCGGAAGAGGACATGGCTGCCGCTGCCGGAGAGGCCGCGGGGCTGCCCGTCCGGCGCGACATGAAGGCGAGCACGACGGGCGAGGATTTCGCCTATTTCCTCGAGAAGCGCCCAGGCTGCTATATCTGGATGGGCAATGGCCCTGTGGTCGACGGCGGTGCCTTGCACAACGACCGATACGATTTCAACGACGCGATCCTGCCAGCGGCGTCCGGTTGGCTCGCCGCCGTGGCGAAGCAGGCACTGGCCAGCAACGCGCCGTAAGGCCATTATCTCATCGTCATTCCGAGCTCATTGCTGCGCAAAGGCCTGGAACGACGGCGGGATTCCGTGCCTCAGTACGGGCTGACCGGGAAGAAGCGCAGATAGAGGCGGGCGTAAGTCCCGTCGTCCCAGAGACCCTGCAGCGCGTAGTCGATGGCGCGCTTCAGGGCGGGGTCGTCCTTGCGCAGCAGGAAGGCGACACCTTCGCCGAAATAGCGGCTTTCGAGATAGGGCCCGCCCGAGAAGGCGAACTCGCCGCCGCTGCCGGCGAGCGCCAGCGACAGAGAGACGCCGTCGCCGAAGACATACTCCGCCTCGCCGCTGCGGAGCGCTGCGATCGCCGCGTTGAGATTGGCGCTCTCGCGGCGCTGCACGAAAGGCATGAGCTGGTCGAGGAAGGCCTGATGGGCCGTGCCGGAGACGACCGCGACGCGTCGCCCCTGCAGAGCGGTTCCGTCGAGCGCTGCGCGGGCGTTGCCACGTGTGGTGATGAACCGCGCCGGGGCCCGAAAATAGAGATGGCTGGCCGCAAAGCGCTCGCGCAGGGCCGGAGTCAGGTTCATCGCAGCGGCCAGCACGTCACCTCGGCCCTCGGCCAGCGAGTCGGCCAGCGTATCGAAGCGTCGCGGCTGGATTGTGCAGGTCCAGGCCAGCTTGTCGCAGACGGCACGGGAGAGTTCGACGGAGAAGCCCGTCAGTGCACCGTCCGGCGCGGCGAAATGGAAGGGCGGGTAATCGTCATCGGCGAGGAAGCGCACGACGCGCGGCGGGCCGGGCTCCGGCCGGTCGAGCCGGATGCGCGGGTCCCAGAGATTGGGAATGGCGATGCGCGGCGGCTCCTGTGCCAGGGCCGTGGCGGTGGTGAGGAGGGAGAAGGCGAGGACGAGCGCGCGAAGCATCGCGCCTATGTGGCTTCGGATACCGGCGCGGATCAAGGCCTAGCCGTCATGCTCGGCATTGCCCCGAGCATGACGGTGCAAACTCACCCGAGACTGGCCGCCGCCGCCTTCGCGCCCTTGTCGAGGAGCGAGGCGAGGTGAGCGGTCACCGGCTTTGTGAACCGGCTGTCGACTGGCAGGTCGCTTCCAAATATCGCCTCGATGCCGGTGAGCGCCCGGACCAGCACCGCGGCATCCCCTCCGGCGGCTTCCGTGCGGCGCTTGAGTTCGGCGGCCAGTGGATCGCGGACGTCGATGGCGCCGCCCTTCTCGTCGGTGCCGGTGACGTAGCGCATCCAGGCGGCGACGCCGAGCGCGAGATGGTCGATTCCGCCGCCGGCCTTCAGCCGCTCGCGAATAGTGCCGAGCAGGCGTTGGGGCAGCTTCTGCGAGCCGTCCATGGCGATCTGCCAGGTGCGGTGGCGGATAGCGGGGTTCTGGAAGCGGACGAGCAGGGCCTTCGCGTAATCCGCCAGCACGACGCCCTGCGGCGCCGGCACGGTCGGGATGATCTCGGACCAGAGACCGCCAAGGAAGCGGGCCAGGACGGGATCGCCGCTGGCTTCCGCCACTGTCTCATGGCCGGCGAGATAGCCGAGATAGGCCAGCGAGGAATGTGCGCCGTTCAGCATGCGCAGCTTCATGAATTCGAAGGGCGCGACCTCGGAGACCATCTGGGCACCGACTTCGTGCCAGTCCGGGCGTCCGTTGGCGAAGACATCCTCGATCGCCCATTGCCGGAATGGCTCGCCGATGACGGGGGCGGCGTCCTCCAGCCCGGTCAGCCGGGTGACTTCGGCGATATCGGCCTCGGTCGTCGCCGGCACGATGCGGTCGACCATGGTCGCCGGGAAGGCGCCGTTGGCCTCGATCCAGGCGGCCAGCTTGTCATCGGTCAGCGCTGCGAAATCGCGGACGAGACCGCGCAGGACATGGCCGTTGGAGGGCAGGTTGTCGCAGCAGAGCGCGGTGAACGGCCCGAGCCCGGCATCGCGGCGCGCCTTCAACCCGGCGACGAGGATGCCGACGGCAGAGCGCGGCGCCTTCGGGTTGGCGAGGTCGTGGACGATATCGGGATGATCGGCCTTGAGGCGGCCGGTTGCCGGGTCGTGGCAATAGCCTTTCTCGGTGACGGTGAGCGAGACGATGCGGGTCTCGGGTGCTGCCAGCCGCGCGATGAGTGCCGAGGGGTTTTCGGGCGCGACGAGGACGTCGAGCACCGAGCCGATGACGCGCAACTCCGGCCCGGTCGGGGCGAGCTTGAGCAGGGTATAGAGCCCGTCCTGCGGCTTCAGCCGGTCGCGCTGGTCGGGGCGCTGGAGGCTGGCGCCGACAATGCCCCAGGCACTGAAACGCTTCTCCAGCGCGTCCTCGGTATATTCGGCGAGATGGCCGCGGGCGAAGGCGCCGAGGCCGAGATGGACGATACCGGGCTTGAGCGCCGCGCGGTCATAGGCCGGGCGGCGGACCGAGGCCGGCAGGCTGGTGAGGCTGGAAACGGAGAGGCGGGTCACAGCTTGTAGGCCTCCTTGGCGAGGCGATAGGCGAGGTCATAGGCGACTTCGGCCGCCTCGTCCTCTTCCAGCCGGTGCTCGGCGACGAGCTTGGCGAGATAGGCGCAGTCGACGCGGCGGGCGACATCGTGGCGGGCCGGGATCGAGAGATAGGCGCGGGTGTCGTCGTTGAAGCCGACGGTGTTGTAGAATCCGGCGGTCTCGGTCGTGAGTTCTCGGAAGCGCAGCATCGCCTCGGGCGCATCGAGGAACCACCAGCCCGGCCCGAGCCTGAGCGCCGGATAATGGCCTGCGAGCGGGGCGAGCTCGCGCGAATAGACGGTCTCGTCGAGGGTGAAGGCGATGACGGTGAGGTTGCGCTCGTTGCCGACGGCGTCGAGCAGCGGCTTCAGCGCCTCAACGTAACTCGTCTGGGTCGGGATGTCGGCGCCCATGTCGCGGCCGAAATGCTCGAACAGGCTGGGGTTGTGGTTGCGGTGGGAGCCCGGATGGATCTGGAGGACGAGCCCGTCATCGAGGCTCATCTTCGCCATCTCAGTCAGCATCTGGCCGCGGAAGAGATCGGCATCCTTGGCCGAAACCTTGCCCTTCAGGATCTTGGCGTAGAGCTTCTCGGCCTCCGCATCCGAGAGATTGGCGGTGCGGGCCGTGGCATGGCCATGATCGGAGGAGGTGGCGCCACGCTCCTTGAAATAGGCACGCCGCTTGCGATGGGCGGCGAGATAGCCGGTCCAGGAGCCGATATCCTCACCGGTCAGTTCGCCGAATTTTTCGAGATTGCTGGCGAAGCCCTCGAACTCCGGGTCGACGACGCTGTCGGGCCGATAGGCGGTGACGACCTTGCCGCCCCAGCCGGACTCGCGGACCATGTCGTGCCAGCGCAGATCGTCGAGCGCGCCCTCGGTCGTACTGATGGCTTCGATGTTGAAGCGCTCGAACAGGGCGCGTGGGCGCAATTCCGGTTCTTCCAGCTTCGCAGCGATCCTGTCGTAGATCTTGTCGGCGTTCTCCGGCGTCAGGCGCTCGTTGATGCCGAAGACGGTCGAGGTCGCGTGTTCGAACCAGAGCCGCGTCGGCGTGCCCCGGAAGAGATGCCAGTGATCGGCGAAGAGCCTCCAGATTCTGCGCGGATCGGTCTCGACCTCGCCGCCGTCCTTTCTGTTGATGCCGAGCTCTTCGAGGCGCACGCCCTGCGAATAGAGCATGCGGAAGATGTAGTGATCCGGCTTGACGAAAAGGGTGGCCGGATCGGGAAAGGCATTGTCCTCGGCATACCAGCGCGGATCGGTATGGCCGTGCGGCGAGATGATCGGCAGGTTGCGGACCGTGGCGAAGAGCCGGCGCGCGATGCCGCGCGTCACCGGATCGGCGGGAAAGAGGCGATCGTCGTGCAGCAGCATGGGCATCTCCATCGGTCGTCCCGATCTCTAAAGCCGGCTGCGGCAGGGGTCAATCGCCTGGTATACTAGTGCGCCAGATGCCGTTTCATGCCCGACGGGGATTGCGTTGGAAGCGGGCTTGCGTTCGCCGGGTTTCCCGCGTCATCTTCGCGCCGCAACGGCACCGGAGCGATGGACATGACGACGCGGCGTGAACTTTTGGCGGGGGCGGGACTGGCGGCGCTGGCAGCGCAGCTTCCCTTCGTCGCGCTGGCCCAGGCGAAGGACAGCGTCACCATCGCCCAGACGCTGGAGCCGCCGACACTGGACCCGACGTCCGGCGCCGCGCAGGCGATCCGTGAGGTGACGTTGCAGAACATCTTCGAGGGCCTGGTCAAGATCGACCGGACCGGCAAGCTTCAGCCCTGCCTCGCTGAGAGCTGGCAGATTGCCGATGACAATATCACCTATCGCTTCAAGCTGCGGCAGGGCGCCAAATTCCACGACGACACCCCTTTCACCGCGGAGCAGGTGAAGTTCTCGTTCGAGCGCGCGGTCGCGCCGGATTCGACCAATGCCCAGCGCCAGCTCTTCACGCCGATCGCCGAGATCACGACGCCGGACCCGGCGACCGTGGTGATCAAGCTCAAGCAGCCGACTGCGAATTTCCTCTTCGGCCTCGCCTGGGGCGATGCGGTGATCGTGGCGCCGGCCACGGCCGCCAACAACAAGACCAATCCGGTCGGCACCGGCCCGTTCAAGTTCGTGCGCTGGAACCGTGGCGACCGGCTCGAACTCGCCCGTAACGACAGCTATTGGGGAGAGAAGCCGGCGCTGGCCAAGGCGGTCTTCCGCTTCATATCCGATCCGCAGGCGCAGGTCGCGGCGCTCCGGGCCGGCGATGTCGATGCCCATACCAATCTCTCGGCGCCGGAGGCCGTGCCGCAGCTCAAGGCCGATGCCAAGCTCAAGGTCACGATCGGCGGCACCGAAGGCGAGACGGTGCTCGCCACCAACAACGCCAAGCCGCCCTTCGATAATCTGAAGGTCCGGCAGGCCATTGCCCACGCGCTCGACCGCAAGGCCATCGCTCTCGGTGTCTACGGCTTCGACGTCAACCTGATCGGCAGCCATTTCTCGCCGCTGCACCCGGCCTATGTCGATCTGACCGCGACCTATCCTTATGACCCCGCCAAGGCCAAGGCGCTGCTCAAAGAGGCCGGCTTCCCGAACGGTTTCAACTGCACGCTGAAGCTGCCGCCGCCCTCCTATGCCCGCCGCTCCGGCGAAATCGTGGCCGCGCTGCTCTCGCAGGTCGGCATCAACGCGGCGATCGAGCCGCTGGAATTCCCGCAATGGCTGGAGCGTGTGTTCCGCAACAAGGATTACGATCTCAGCATCATCGCTCATACCGAGCCGCTCGACATCGATATCTACGCCCGCGACGGCTACTACTTCCAGTACAAGGATCCCGCCTTCAAGGAGTTGATCGCCAAGATCGCGGTGACCCTGCCGGAAGCCGAGCGCAACGAGCTCTACAAGCAGGCACAGCGCAAGCTGGCTCAGGACGCGGTCAACGGCTTCCTGTTCATCCTGCCGAAGATCACGGTGGCGAACGCCGCGCTGGAGGGCATGTGGACCGACTGGCCGCTGCCGGTGACGCCGCTGGCGGAGCTGCGCTGGCGGTGACGCCGCCGGCGACCGGCAGGCCATCATGATCGGCTATATCCTGCGTCGGCTCGCCGCGCTGGCGCTGACGCTGCTCGCCGCGGCGCTGGTGATCTTCGTCGTGCTCGAAATCCTGCCGGGCGATCCGGCGGCGGTGACGCTCGGCCTCAATGCGGCGCCGGAGGCGCTCGCCGCGCTCAGGGCGGAGATGGGGCTCGACAAGCCGGCGGTGCTGCGCTTCTTCATCTGGCTTGGCGGGCTCGTCTCCGGCGATCTCGGCCAGAGCTATACCTATCGCGTGCCGGTGCTGCAGCTCATCGCCGAGCGCATGGCGGTGACCTTGCCGCTCGCGCTGATGGCGATCGCCTTGGCGATGGCGATCGGCATCCCGCTTGGCATGCTCGCCGCCTCGCGCCATGGCCGGCTGGCCGATGCCGGCGTGATGGCCTTCGCGCAGGCCGGGCTCGCCATCCCGAATTTCTGGTTCGGCCTCCTGCTCGTGCTCGTCTTCGCGGTCGGGCTCGGCTGGCTGCCGGCCGGTGGCTTTCCGGGCTGGCAAGCGGGAATAGGCGTGTCGCTGAAAGCCCTCCTGATGCCGGCATTGGCGCTCGCGCTGCCGCAGGCCGCGATCATCGCGCGAGTGACGCGCTCCTCGATGCTCGACACACTGCAGGAGGATTTCGTCCGTACCGCCCGCGCCAAGGGGCTGAGCGAAGGCACGACGATGCGCCGGCACGCCCTGCGCAACGCGCTGATCCCGGTGGTCACGATCCTCGGCCTTCAATTCTCGGTGCTGATCGCAGGCGCCATCATCATCGAGAACGTCTTCGCCCTGCCGGGATTGGGGCGGCTGGTGTTCCAGGCCATCGCCCAGCACGACCTGATCGTGGTCAAGGACCTCGTCATGCTCTTCGCGGGCTTGGCGATCCTGATCAATTTCGCGGTCGAACTGCTCTACGGGCTGATCGACCCACGCTTGAGGCAGTCATGAGCGCGGTCGAGGACAAGGCGCCGGGCGGCAAGCGGCACTGGTGGCTCGCGCCATCCTTCGTGATCGGGGCGGTGCTGGCGGCGCTCGTTATCGTCGCCGCGCTCCTCTCCTATGCCTGGACGCCCTACCAGCCGACGCAGATGATGATCCTGAACCGGCTCAAGGGGCCTTCAGCTACGAACTGGTTCGGCACCGACCAGTTCGGCCGCGACGTCTTCTCGATGATCATGGTCGGCGCACGCAATTCGCTCGCTGTGGGGCTGGGCGCGGTCGGCATCGGCATGATCGCCGGGACGGTGCTGGGGCTCGCCGCGTCGGTGCGGCGCGACGGCATCCTTGATCATGCGATCATGCGCACGGCCGATTTCACCCATGCCTTCCCGGCCGTGCTGACCGCGATCATGATGACCGCGATCGCGGGGCCGGGCATGCTCAACGCGATCGTCGCGATTGCCGTTCTGAACCTGCCTTATTTCGCGCGTCTTTCGCGTGGGGCAGCTTTGCAGATCTGGGCGCAGGATTTCATCCAGGCGGCGCGGGCGGCGGGCTTGAGCAACCGGCAGATCGTCTTGCGCCATGTCCTGCCCAACATTGCCGGCATCCTGGTGGTGCAGGCTACGATCCAGTTCGCGCTCGCGGTGCTGGCCGAGGCCGGACTGTCCTATCTCGGGCTGGGCACGCAGCCGCCGAACCCGTCCTGGGGGCGGATGCTCAACGAGGCCCAGACCTTCATGGCGGCGCAGCCCTGGCTTGCGATCTTTCCGGGGGTCGCGATCGCGCTGACCGTACTGGGCTTCAACCTGCTCGGCGATGGCCTGCGCGACGCGGTTGACCCGCGCCTGCGTCGCAGCCGGTAGAGCCTTCAGAACAAGGCGGTCGGCGCGAACTGGGCGAGCGCCATCAGCGCGATGCCGGCGAGGCCGAGCAGCCCGCCGGTGACGGCGAGCAGGCCGACGCCGGTGATGATCGCGGCTGACGAGATCACGATGGCGATCTGGATCAGGCCCGAGGCGATATCGAACTTGTCGTCGCGGGCGGCGGCGATGTCGCGCTGGGCTTCGGCCGTCTTTGCGCGGGCGGCGAGCTCCTTGCGACCCTCGTTGGTCTCGGGCTCGGAATCGTAGCGCATGACGGTCTGCTTCCAGCTCTCGATGCGCTTGGCCAAGCGCTGCCGGGCGGCTTCCTCGGTGACGCCGGCCAGCTCGGTCTCCATCGCTTCGGCCGCGGTGCGGACTGTCGTGCCGCGGATCGTCTTGGCCTGGAAGAAGGCCCAGAGATTGGAGGCCTCGATATTCTTGGCGACGGCTTCCTGCTCGGCATTCTTGCCGCCGATCTCGGAGAAGGCGAGGGTTAGCGCGAGCAGCGCGATCAGCAGTGCGACGCGCTTGTTGCTGCCCTGGGATGTTTCGACGGAGCCTGACACGAATCACCTCGCAGGGCCATGGTGGCGGCGCTGTTTAAGGCTTTCCGTTGGGGCAGCAAGAGGACATCAGCGTCCGGCGCGCGGATGGGCGGCGTCATAGGCCGCCATCAGGCGGGCCGAATCGATGCGGGTGTAGATCTGCGTCGTCGAGAGCGAGGCATGGCCAAGCAGTTCCTGTATCGCACGCAGGTCGCCGCCGCGTCCGAGCAGATGCGTCGCGAAGGAATGGCGGAGGGCATGCGGTGTCGCCGAGGAGGGCAGGCCGAGCGCCCCGCGCAAGCCCTCGACCGCAAGCTGGATGATGCGCGGCGAGAGCGGCCCGCCCTTGGCACCGACGAAAAGCGGCCCTTCCGGCGGCAGGCGCCAGGGGCAGAGCTTGAGGTATTCGGCGATCGCCGTGATCACTACGGGCAGAACCGGCACCATCCGCGTCTTGCTGCCCTTGCCGATGACGGTCAGCGTATCGCCCGCCTGAAGCGGCGCCTGAGTGCGGGCGAGCGAGAGCGCCTCCGAAATGCGCAACCCGCTACCGTAGAGCAGGCCGAGCACCGCGGCATCGCGGGCAAGTATCCATTGCTCGCGCTCCTCGCCGGCGCGGGTATCGGCCTGGGTGACAGCGCGGGCAGCGCTGGGTTCGAGCGGGCGCGGCAGCGACTTGCCGAGCCTTGGTCCGCGCGTTGCGGCGAAGGCGGCGGCCGTGAGCGTGCCCCGGCGCTCCCCGAAACGGGCAAAAGAGCGGAGCGCCGCGAGCTGGCGCATCAGGGTGCGGTTGCCGACGCCGTCGCGCCGACGCTGTCCGAGGAAGGCACGCAGGTCGACGGGCTTCAGCGCGGCGATGTCGGAAAGGGTGGGGGCGCCGCCGAGATGTCCCGTCAGGAAAGCATGGAACTGGCCGAGGTCGCGGGAATAGGCCTCCAGTGTCTTCGGCGAGAGGCGCCGCTCGGCCGCGAGATGCGAAAGCCAGTCGCGCCGGAAGGAGTCGAAATCGCTCATCGCGGCAGCATGACGCTCCTGCCTTAACACCAGCCGAATCGATGCTAGACACTGGCGCGATGGATGAGACGGCGGACATGATCGAAGGCGGCACGGTCGACGTGCTGATCCCGCTCGGGCTCGACCAGGCCTATAGCTATGCCGTGCCGGCCGGGCTCGTGCTCAAGCCCGGCGATGTCGTGCAGGTGCCGCTCGGCCCGCGCGAGACCGTCGGCGTTGTCTGGGATGTCGGCAGCGGGCGCGGCGGCAATCTCAAGAAGGTCACCGGCAAATACGACATGCCGCCGCTCGATCCAGCCTTGCGTAAGCTCGTCGACTGGGTGGCCTGGTACACGCTGGCGCCCAAGGGCTCCGTGCTGGCGCTGGCGCTGCGCCGGCAACCGGACGACACGCCCGAGCGGCCGAAGCTCGGGGTCAGGCTCGCCGGTCCGCCTCCCGCACGGATGACCCCGGCGCGGGCGCGGGCGATCGCGGCTGCCGAGGGCGGATTGCTGATCGGCAAATCGGCGCTGGCAGAAGCGGCCTCGGTCAGCGCGGCGGTGATCGATTCCCTCGTCGATGCCGGCACCTTCATCGTCGAGCCTCTGCCGCGTGAGGCAATCGCGGCCCGGCCTGATCCCGACCATGCCGTGCCGGAACTCTCGGACGGGCAGGGCGAGGTCGCTCGGGCGCTGGTCAAGTCGGTGCAGGCGAAGGCCTTCGGTGTCTCGCTGCTCGAGGGCGTCACCGGCTCCGGCAAGACCGAAGTCTATTTCGAGGCGGTGGCGGAGGCGATCAGGCTCGGACGCCAGAGCCTGATCCTGATGCCGGAGATCGCGCTGACCGCCCAATTCATCGACCGGTTCGAAGCGCGTTTCGGCGTCAGGCCAGGCCTGTGGCATTCGGCCGTGACCGGCCGCAAGCGCGAGCGCCTGCAGGCGGCGATCGCATCAGGCGAGGCCAGGGTCGTGGCAGGTGCGCGCTCGGCCCTGTTCCTGCCCTATAGCGATCTCGGCCTGATCGTCGTCGATGAGGAGCATGAGAGCGCCTACAAGCAGGAGGACGGCGTTTCCTATCATGCCCGGGACATGGCGGTGGTGCGGGGCCGAATCGAGAATGCGCCGGTCGTGCTGGCGTCGGCGACGCCCTCGCTGGAGTCCCGCGTCAATGCCGAGCGCGGACGCTACACGCATCTCAAGCTGCCCGAACGCTTCGGTGGGCGCGAATTGCCTGTTCTCGGCCTCGTCGACCTGCGCCGCGACAAGCCGGAGCGAGGACGCTGGCTCTCAGGCGCGCTGATCAAGGCGGTCGAGGCCAATCTGGAGGCGAAGGAACAGTCGCTGCTCTTCCTCAACCGGCGCGGCTATGCCCCGCTGACGCTCTGTCGCGATTGCGGGCATCGCTTCCAATGCCCGAACTGTTCGGCGTGGCTGGTCGACCATCGCTTCCGGCGGGCGCTGGTTTGCCACCACTGCGGCCATGTCGAGCGCCGGCCGCATGAGTGCCCGGCCTGCCACAAGCCGGAGAGCCTCGTCGCCTGCGGGCCGGGGGTGGAGCGTCTCGCCGAGGAGGTCGCGACGCTTTTTCCACAGGCGCGTTCGATCGTGCTCTCCAGCGATTTTCCAGGCGGCACGGAAAGGCTGAAGACGGAGCTGATGGCCGTGGCCGAAGGCGAATTCGACATCGTCATCGGCACCCAGCTCGTCGCGAAGGGCCATAATTTCCCGGGTATGACGCTGGTCGGCGTGATCGACGCCGATCTCGGCCTGACATCCGGTGATCCGCGGGCGGCCGAACGGACCTTCCAGGCGCTGCGTCAGGTCACGGGTCGCGCGGGGCGGGGCGAAAAGCCAGGCCGCGCCCTGCTTCAGACGCATGACCCCGAGCATCCCGTGCTCAAAGCCCTGGTCTCGGGCGACCCGGAGCGGTTTTATGCCGCAGAGGAGGCCTCGCGGGAGGCGGCCGGCCTGCCGCCGTTCGGGCGGCTGGCGGCGCTGATCGTCTCGGCCAACAGCCAGGCCGAGGCCGAAAGCCATGCGCGGGCTTTGGCGCGCTGCGCCGAGGCAAATGACGGAATCGTGGTGCTGGGGCCGGCGGAAGCGCCTCTGGCGGTGTTGCGCGGGCGCCATCGCATGCGTCTGATCGTCAAGACGGCGCGCGAAATCAACCTGCAGGATTACCTGCGCGGCTGGCTGAAACGGGCGCCCCGGCCCAAGGGTTCTGTCCGGGTCGCGGTCGACGTCGATCCGCAAAGCTTCCTTTGAAGAGCTGAAAGGCGCGGCAAAGTCGCCGCTTATGAAGGCCAATCAGCGATTGCGCGGCCCGGAACCGCATGCTAGTGCACCGCCACATTTCGGTCGCGAAGTCGTCTTGCCGACTTTGCGCCTATGATACTCGCAGCGCCGGGACCATGCACTCCACCTTCGTTCCGAAGGTCGCCGGTGTGGTTCCTTGAAACGAGAGACGGAAAGCGTGGCTGAAGGCGGATCGCAGGGGACATTGGTGTCGGGCGTAGCTCAGCGCTATGCCACCGCTCTGTTCGAGCTGGCTGAGGAAGCGGGTGCGATCGACGCCGTCGCGACCGCTCTGGATGCCTTCAACGGTCTGCTCGCCGAGAGCGCGGACCTGACGCGCCTGATCGAGAGCCCGGCCTTTACGGCCGAGGAGCAGGTCGCGGCGATCAAGGCTGTGCTCGAGAAGGCCGGCATCACCGGCATCGCCGCCAATTTCATCGGCCTCGTCGCCAGCAAGCGCCGTCTCTTCGCGCTGCCGGGCATGATCGCCGGCTACAAGCGTCTGGTCGCCGAGGCCAAGGGCATCGTCTCCGCCGAGGTGACGGTGGCCGAGGAGCCCACGGTCAAGCGCGTCGACGAGATCCGCGCGGCGCTGAAGGGCGTCGCCGGCAAGGATGTCGACGTTTCGATCAAGATTGACCCGACCCTGATCGGCGGGCTCATCGTCAAGATGGGCTCCCGCATGGTCGATGCCTCGCTGAAAACCAAACTCAATTCAATTCGTCTTGCCATGAAAGAGGTCGGCTGATGGACATCCGCCCCGCTGAAATCTCCGCCATCCTGAAGGCCCAGATTTCGAACTTCGGCTCGGAAGCTTCGGTCACCGAAGTCGGTCAGGTTCTCTCCGTCGGTGACGGCATCGCCCGCGTCTACGGCCTCGACAAGGTTCAGGCCGGTGAGATGGTCGAGTTCGAGACCGGTGTGCGCGGCATGGCGCTGAACCTCGAGAGCGACAATGTCGGCGTCGTGATCTTCGGTTCCGACCGCGACATCAAGGAAGGCCAGACCGTCAAGCGCACCGGCGCCATCGTCGACGTCCCCGTCGGCAAGGAGCTGCTCGGCCGCGTCGTCGACGCCCTCGGCAATCCGATCGACGGCAAGGGCCCGATCAAGGCTGCCAAGCGCGCCCGCGTCGACGTCAAGGCGCCCGGCATCATCCCGCGCAAGTCGGTGCACGAGCCGATGGCGACCGGCCTCAAGGCGATCGACGCCCTGATCCCGATCGGCCGCGGCCAGCGCGAGCTCATCATCGGCGACCGCCAGACCGGCAAGACCGCCGTGGCGCTCGACACCATCCTGAACCAGAAGTCGCTGAACGGCGCCGACGCTCCCGAGAGCCAGAAGCTCTACTGCGTCTACGTCGCCGTCGGCCAGAAGCGCTCGACCGTTGCCCAGTTCGTGAAGGTCCTGGAAGAGCGCGGCGCTCTCGAGTACTCGATCGTCGTCGCGGCCACCGCCTCGGACGCCGCCCCGATGCAGTTCCTGGCGCCCTTCGCCGGCTGCGCCATGGGCGAGTTCTTCCGCGACAACGGCATGCATGCCGTCATCATCTATGACGACCTCTCCAAGCAGGCTGTCGCCTACCGTCAGATGTCGCTGCTGCTGCGCCGCCCGCCGGGCCGCGAAGCGTATCCGGGCGACGTGTTCTATCTCCACTCCCGCCTGCTCGAGCGCGCGGCGAAGATGGGTGAGGCCGCCGGCCTTGGCTCGCTGACGGCGCTGCCGGTCATCGAGACGCAGGCGAACGACGTGTCAGCCTACATCCCGACCAACGTGATTTCGATCACCGACGGTCAGATCTTCCTGGAGACTGACCTGTTCTACCAGGGCATCCGCCCGGCCGTGAACGTCGGCCTCTCGGTGTCGCGCGTCGGCTCCTCGGCGCAGACGAAGGCCACCAAGAAGGTCGCGGGCAAGATCAAGGGCGAGCTCGCCCAGTATCGCGAGATGGCCGCATTCGCCCAGTTCGGTTCGGACCTCGACGCGGTCACGCAGCGTCTGCTCAACCGCGGCGCCCGCCTGACCGAGCTCCTGAAGCAGCCGCAGTTCTCGCCGCTGAAGATGGAAGAGCAGGTCGTCGTGATCTATGCCGGCGTGAACGGCTATCTCGACGCGCTGCCGGTCACCAAGGTTCGGGCCTTCGAGGAAGGTCTGCTCTCGCTGGTGCGCGGCAAGCATGCGGACATGCTCAACGAGATCGGCTCGTCGAAGGACCTGTCGGACGCCAACGCCGCCAAGCTCAAGGACATCGTCGCGGGCTTCGCGAAGTCCTTCGCCTGATCGTCATTGCCGGCGCGGCCGAGCCCAACGCTCAGCCGCGCTGCTTCTCTGGATTGCTTCGTTGCCGCGTCCGTCGCGGCTGACGAGTAGGGGATCAAGATCGGATGCCGTCCCTTAAGGACCTACGCAACCGCATCGCCTCGGTGAAGGCGACGCAGAAGATCACCAAGGCCATGCAGATGGTCGCGGCCGCGAAGCTGCGCCGGGCGCAGTCGGCCGCCGAGGCCGCGCGCCCCTATGCCGAGCGCATGGAGACGGTGCTGGCGAACCTCGCTTCCGGCGTGTCCGGTTCGAGCGCGCCGCGCCTGATTGCGGGCACGGGCTCGGACAAGGTGCATCTGCTGCTGGTGCTGACCGCCGAGCGCGGCCTGTGCGGCGCCTTCAACTCCTCGATCGCGCGCCTCGCCCGCGACAAGGCCAATGCGCTGAAAGCCGAGGGCAAGACGGTCAAGATCATCTGCGTCGGCAAGAAGGGCTACGATATCCTGCGCCGCCAGTTCGCGTCTGAGATCATCGAGTTCATCGACCTGCGCGAGTTCAAGCAGGTTGGTTTCGTCAATGCCGAGACCGTCGCTCAGAACGTGCTCACCCGCTTCGGCAATGGCGAGTTCGACGTCGCGACGCTGTTCTTCTCGAAGTTCCGCTCGGTGATCGCCCAGATCCCGACGGCGCAGCGCATCATTCCGGCCGAAATCCCGGAAGGGACGAAGCAGAGCGATGCCGTCTACGATTACGAGCCGGACGAAGGCGAGATCCTGGAAGCGCTGCTGCCGCGCAACCTGACCGTCCAGATTCTGCGTGGGCTGCTCGAGAATGCTGCTTCCGAGCAGGGCGCGCGCATGTCGGCGATGGATTCCGCCACGCGCAACGCCGGCGAGATGATCAAGAAGCAGACGCAGCTCTACAACCGCTCGCGTCAGGCGATGATCACGAAGGAACTGATCGAGATCATTTCCGGCGCGGAAGCGCTCTAACCGCCTAATCTTCGCCGGTGGCGCGAGCCGCCGGCAGCCGCTACATCCGAATGCGCTAGTCCCGAGGTTCCACCATGGCCAAAGCCGCTACCAAGACCACCAAGAAGACCGCCGAAAAGCCCGCCAACACCGGCACCGGCCGCGTTGCTCAGGTCATCGGCGCCGTCGTCGACGTGCAGTTCGACGGCGCTCTGCCGGAGATCCTGAACGCGCTCGAAACCGACAACCTCGGCAACCGCCTCGTCCTCGAGGTCGCCCAGCATCTCGGCGAGAACACCGTCCGCACCATCGCGATGGACTCGACCGAAGGTCTGGTTCGCGGCCAGTCCGTGACCGATACCGGCGCCCCGATCGCGGTGCCGGTCGGCGAGGAGTGCCTCGGCCGTATCATGAACGTCATCGGCGAGCCGGTCGACGAAGCGGGCCCGATCCTGACCACCGCCACCCGCGGCATCCACCAGCCGGCCCCGGCCTACTCGGAGCAGTCGACCGAGGCTCAGATCCTCGTCACCGGCATCAAGGTCGTCGACCTGCTGGCTCCCTACGCCAAGGGCGGCAAGATCGGCCTGTTCGGCGGCGCCGGCGTGGGCAAGACCGTGCTGATCATGGAGCTGATCAACAACGTCGCGAAGGCCCATGGCGGCTACTCGGTGTTCGCGGGCGTCGGCGAGCGCACTCGTGAAGGCAACGACCTCTATCACGAGATGATCGAGTCGAACGTCAACAAGGACCCGAAGGAGAACAACGGCTCGACCGCCGGCTCCAAATGCGCCCTCGTGTACGGCCAGATGAACGAGCCCCCGGGCGCCCGCATGCGCGTCGCCCTCTCGGGCCTGACCGTCGCCGAAAACTTCCGCGACCAGGGCCAGGACGTGCTGTTCTTCGTGGATAATATTTTCCGCTTCACGCAGGCGGGCTCGGAAGTCTCGGCGCTGCTCGGCCGCATTCCTTCGGCGGTGGGCTATCAGCCGACGCTCGCCACCGACATGGGCAATCTGCAGGAGCGCATCACCACCACGACCAAGGGCTCGATCACCTCGGTGCAGGCGATCTACGTGCCGGCGGACGACCTGACCGACCCGGCGCCGGCGACCTCGTTCGCTCACCTTGACGCCACGACCGTGCTTTCGCGCTCGATCGCGGAAAAGGGCATCTACCCGGCGGTGGACCCGCTCGACTCGACCTCGCGCATGCTCTCGGCCGACATCGTCGGCGAGGAGCATTACGCCGTCGCCCGTCAGGTTCAGCAGGTGCTTCAGCGCTACAAGGCGCTGCAGGACATCATCGCGATCCTGGGCATGGACGAGCTCTCGGAAGACGACAAGATGACGGTCGCCCGCGCCCGCAAGATCGAGCGCTTCCTGTCGCAGCCGTTCCATGTCGCGGAAGTCTTCACCGGCTCGCCCGGCAAGCTCGTCTCGCTCGAAGACACGATCAAGGGCTTCAAGGGCCTGGTCGAGG
Organism: Allobosea sp.; assembly: GCF_017308015.1. Lineage (GTDB taxonomy): Bacteria > Pseudomonadota > Alphaproteobacteria > Rhizobiales > Beijerinckiaceae > Allobosea. The sequence goes on along the minus strand of NZ_JAFKFW010000009.1, from coordinate 128,614 downwards.
GCAAGTACGATCACCTGCCTGAGGCGGCTTTCTACATGGTCGGCTCGATCGAAGAAGCTGTCGAGAAGGCCCAGCGCCTGGCCGCCGAGGCCGCGTAAGTTTCGCGCATCCTTCCTTTCGGGCGGCTCCGGCCGCCCGGAACCATGCCCGGCATGGATTGTTAAGAAATCTGGCATGGCCCCCGACGCTGTCCGGCGATCGGGGTGACGTCGGAGGAAAAGACAGGCGATGGCCACCTTCAAGTTTGAACTCGTCTCGCCGGAGCGCATCCTGTTCTCGGGCGATGTCGTCAGCGTTATCATCCCCTCGGTCGAGGGCGAGGTGACCGTGCTCGCGGGCCATGCGCCGTTCGTCGCGACGCTCAAGGCCGGCATCGTCTTCGTCCAGACGACGGATCAGAACGGCAAGGAATTCTTCGTCAATGGCGGCCTCGTCGAGGTCAACCAGACGTCGACGACGATTCTGGCCGAGCAGGGCCGCTTCATCGAGGACGTCGACACCGCCGTGCTCGATGCCGAGATCCTGACGGCCGAGACCCGTCTCGCCGGCTCGCATTCGGACGAGGACAAGAAGCGCCTGCAGGAGACGCTGGTACAGTTGCGCGAGTTCAAGCACGTCTTCGAGCAGCGCAAGGCAGCCTGATCCGCCATCAGTTTCGGAACGCGAAAGGGCCGCGCGAGCGGCCCTTTTCGTTTCCGGAGCTTGGTCGTCAGGGTGTCGCGAAAGCGACAAAGGCCTGGGCTACCTTCTCGTAGACCGGCCGCTTGAACGGGACGACCAGTTCCGGCATTTCGGCGAGGGGGCGCCAGCGCCATTCGCTGAATTCCGGTGGCTCGTCGCCATTGGGCTTGCCGATATTCATGGCCTCTTCGCTGCCGGTGAAGCGGAAGGCGACCCAGCGCTGGCGCTGGCCGCGGAAGGCGGCGAGCTTGTGCCAGGGACCGTCATAGGCCGGGAAATCGTAGCTCCACCAGTTATCGGTCACGGCCAGAAGATCGGCCTGCGTGACGCCGGTTTCCTCCTCCAGCTCGCGACGGGCGGCAGCGACGATGTCCTCGTTCGGGTCTATGCCGCCTTGCGGCATCTGCCATTCGAGGCCGGGCAGGACGATCTCGGGGCCGGCACTATGCGAGCGGCCGGCGAAGACCAGGCCCTGCGCATTGAACAGGGCGATGCCGACATTGGGGCGGTAAGGAAGGCTCATGGCGCGAGCATAGGGCGATGCTGCGCCAAGCGGAACCGCCAGACGATCAATCGTTCGCTCTGGACATCACGCAGTCGAGCAGGCCGGGAAAGCGCTGCTCGATGTCGTCGCGGCGCAGTGCATTCATCCGCGTCACGCCCTCGTTGCGGGTGCGGATCAATCCAGCCTCGCGCAGCACGCGAAAATGATGCGAGACGCTGGATTTCGGCCGGTCGCCCTCCAGCGCCTGACAGCTCTGCTCGCCCTCGACGGCAAGCCGGCGGACGACTCCGAGCCGGAACGGGTCGCTCAGCGCGTGGAAGACGTCCTCGAGCGCGATGTGTTCGGAGGCGGGCAGACGGGCATGACGCATGGCTGGCAACCTATCACAGGGTTTTGAACTTGCCAAAATTCGAAAAATATCGAACTATCGAACAATAGGAATCCACCTGCGCGGAGCCGCATCATGCCTGGCCTGTTCGAACCCTTCAGTCTGAAGGACGTCACCCTTCGCAATCGTATCGTCGCCTCGCCGATGTGCCAGTACATGGCGCAGAACGGCGTTGCCAACGAATGGCACCGGGCACATCTCGCGGGGATCGCGCGCGGGGGCACCGGGCTCGTGGTGATCGAGGCGACCGGCGTCTCGCCGGAAGGGCGGATCACGCCGGGTTGCCTCGGGCTCTGGAATGACGAACAGGCGCAAGCGCTGGCGCCGATCGTCGCAGAGATGCATAAGGCCGGCGCGGTCACGGGCATCCAGATCGGCCATGCCGGACGCAAGGCCAGCGCCAACCTGCCTTGGGAAGGCGACGATCATATCCCGGCCAATGACGAGCGGGGCTGGGAGACGATCGCGCCCTCCGCCGTGGCGCATGGCGGTGGGCTCGGGCGTATGCCGCGTGCGATGACCCCCGCTGATATCGCGCGTGTACGCGGCGATTTCGCCGCGGCGGCGGAGCGCGCCCGCGATATTGGCATCGAGTGGCTGAAGCTGCATTTCGCCCATGGCTATCTCGCGCAGAACTTCCTCTCGCCGCATGCCAACAAGCGCGACGACGCCTATGGCGGCAGCTTCGAGAACCGCAGTCGCTTCCTGATCGAGACGCTGGCTGCCGTCCGCAAGGTCTGGCCCGAAAACCGGCCGCTCTCTGCCCGCCTCGGCGTGATCGAGTATGACGGGCGCGACGAGGAGACGCTCGGCGAGGCGATCGAACTGGTGAGGCGCCTGAAGGACGAGGGGCTCGACTTCATCGACGTCAGCGTCGGCTTCTCGACCAACGAAGCGAAGATTCCGTGGGGACCGGCTTTTCTCGCGCCCGTCGTCGAGCGGGTGCGCCGTGAGACCGGCCTGCCGGCCTCGACGAGCTGGTACATCAGCAGGCCCGAGCAAGCCGACGCATTGGTCCGTGAAGGCAAGGTCGATCTGGTGACGCTGGGCCGGCCGTTGCTGGCCGATCCGCATTGGCCCTATGCCGCAGCGCAGGCGCTCGGCGTCGAGAACCCGGCCTGGGCGACGCTGCCGGCGCCCTATGCGCATTGGCTGGCGCGCTATCGTGCCGCCTGAGCCTTCTTCCTTCGGCAAGCGAAGCGGCAGGAAGAGAGGCTTTTCGGCCCTCCTTCGTTTGCAGGAGGGATTGAGACCCATCCGCTGCAAAATTGGTGTGGGCTTCCATCGGAAGGGGGCAGGACCGGCGCTGGCCCGAAAACGTAACGGAACTTCCATCGTGTTGACGGCATTTCAACATCTTATGATGTCAGGAAGACTGGACGCACGATCATCCCGTGCTGAAGCCAGCAAGGCGCCGGAGGCTAGACATGCCGATCGTTTCGCCCTCTCGTCTCTCGGTGCCATCCCGGCGCGGGTTCGGACAATTGGCGGCAGGAGCCGCGGTTGCCTGCCTCGCCGGGGGCGCGGCGGCTCAGGCCGAGGGTAACACCCCCGTCCGCTTCGCGCTGGATCGGCGGTTCGATGCGCTGACCGCGCCGTTTCTGGTGGCGCAGGACAAGGGCTATTTCGGCACCGAAGGGCTCGATGCCGTGATCGAGCCCGGGAATGGCACACGCGCCATGTTGCAGCGCCTGGCAGCCGGTGAGCAGGATGCCGGCTTTGGTGATCTCAATGCGCTCATTCGCTTCCGCGACGAGAATCCGAGCGCCGATCTCAAGGCGGTGATGATCGTCCATGACCGGCCGGGCTATGCCTTGGTCGGCCGCAAGAGCCGGGGGATCACGACCGCGCCAACGAGCCTGGAAGGCCGCAAGCTCGGCACGGCGAGCATCGATGCCAGTTTCGCGCAATGGCCCATCTTCAAGAGCTTCAACAAGATCGACGACGGCAAGATCCGGATCGAGACCATTGGCCTGCCGGTTCGTGAGCCGATGCTCGCCTCAGGGGAGATCGATGCCCTCTTCGCGTTCGGCCCTCCCACCGCCGTCTCGCTGAGAGCGCGCGGCGTACCGGCCGATGATATCGTGCTGATGGAAATGGCCGATCACGGCATCGTGCTCTATGGCAGCGTGGTGGTCGTCTCCGGAAAGTTCGCTGACGCCAAGCCCGAAGCGGTGCGGGGGCTCGTGCGCGCCGTCATGCGTGGTATCCGCGATACCGTCGTCAATCCGGGTGTCGCCGCGCAAGGTGTTCTGCGCCGCAACGAGAGCGCTCAGATCGAGGTGGAGCGCGACAAGCTCGCCGCCGTCATCGAACGCAACATCCTGACGCCCTATGTACGCGCGCATGGTCTGGGTGGGGTCGACCGCGCGCGCTGGGTGCAGGCGCTGGATCAGCTCGCTCTGGCGGGGAGCTTCCGCGACAAGGTGCGGGCGGGCGATGCTTTTACGGATGCCTATCTGCCGCCGGCAGGCGAACGCATGTTCTGAGCGCATCCTTACGCTGAGAGAGGATACGCAAGACACGCGTGACAGGGGGAGGCGGCCTGCCTATCGTGCCGCGCCTCCCACCGGACAGTTATTTTGATCCTGCCAGACCTGCCTGATTACACCGCGATGCGCGAGCGGTTCCGCTGGTCCATCCCGGAACGCTACAACATCGCCGTCGATGTCTGCGACCGTTGGGCCGCGGTCGAGCCTGAGCGCCCGGCGATCATAGAGGTCTCCACGGACTGGCAGGTGACGCCAGTCAGCTTCGGCTGGCTGCGCGAGCACTCCAATCGATTGGCCAATGCCTTGCAGGCACGTGGCGTCGGCCGCGGCGACCGCATCGCCATCCTGCTGCCACAGGGGCGGGCGGTCCTGACGGCGCATCTTGCGGCCTACAAGCTCGGCGCCATCGCTGTGCCCCTGGCTGCCCTCTTCGGCGTGGATGCGCTGGCTTATCGCCTGATCGATTCCGGCGCGAAGGCCGTGGTGAGCAATGCCGGCGGACTGGGAAAGCTCGCCCAGATCGATCAGCCGCTGCCGGAGCTCGCGCTGCGTATCTCCATCGATGGCGCCGACGGCGCGGCGGAGGGCTGGGATGCATTGCTGGCGGAGGGGAGCGCGGATTTCAGTCCGGTGGAGACCACGCCGGACGATCCGGCGCTGATGATCTACACCTCGGGCACGACCGGCAATCCGAAGGGCGCGCTGCATGGCCACCGTGTCCTGCCCGGCCATCTGCCGGGCGTGCAGATGCCGCACGAGTTCTTGCCGCGGCCGGGTGATCTGGCCTGGACGCCGGCCGATTGGGCCTGGGCCGGTGGCCTGCTCAACATGCTGTTGCCGGCGCTGCATTTCGGCGTCGCGGTGGTGGCGCGGCCGGTGACGCGGTTCGAGTCGGAGGAAGCCTATCGGCTGATCCAGGATCTCGGCATCCGCAACGCCTTCGTGCCGCCGACGGCGCTCCGGATGATGCGCGGCGCCGGCAGCCCGCAGGGGCGCTGGAAGCTCAACCTGCGGGCGGTCGCTGCTGCGGGCGAGGCGCTCGGTGCCGAGACGCTGGAATGGGGACGCGAGGCGCTTGGGCTGACCATCAACGAGGCCTATGGACAGACCGAATGCAATCTGGTGCTGGCGTCGTGTGCTGCGATCGGCGTCAGCCGTCCCGGCGCGATCGGCAAGGCGGTGCCGGGCCATGAGGTCGCGATCATCCGGCCGGGTGGCGCGGTCTGCGCGGCCGGCGAGGAAGGGCAGATCGCCGTGCGCCGGCCCGACCCGGTGATGTTCCTGGAATACTGGCGTAACCCGCAGGCGACGGCAGCCAAATTCGTCGGCGACTGGATGACGACGGGCGATGAAGGCGTCGCGGACGAGGACGGTTATGTCCGTTTCATCGGCCGCGACGATGACGTCATCACCTCCTCGGGTTATCGCATCGGGCCGGGCGAGATCGAGGATTGCCTGCTGCGCCACCCGGCGGTGTCGCTGGCAGCGGTCGTCGGCAAGCCCGATCCCCTCCGCACCGAGATCGTCAAGGCCTTCGTCGTGCTGAAGCCCGGGCACTACGGTTCGAAGGCGCTCGTTTCGGAGCTGCAGGGCTTCGTGCGGTCCCGGCTGTCCGCCCATGAATATCCGCGCGAGATCGCCTTTCGCGACGAGCTGCCGTTGACGACGACCGGCAAGATCATCCGTCGGCTGCTGCGGGCCGAAGCCTGAACAGCGAGTGCGCGAGCTTCTCGCGCATGCGGGCGGCAAGGTCGGCCGGCCGGCGCGTTCCTCGCGCCCGGCGCCGGGTCAGGCTGATCGTGCCGAAGGCCTCGTTGCGAGCGCCGAACAAGGGCAGACCGCCGGGCAGCAGGATCTGCCGGGAGGGTTGCTGCTTGCGCATCATGGCGAGCAACATCGGCAAGGGCTCCAGCGCGGCGAAGGCCTCGTCGCCGACGCCGTGATAGAGCCAGCAGGTCGCGCCCTTGCCGAGCGTGAGCGCGGCAGCGATCGGCCGCTCGTCCAACACCAGAACTGCGATGCGGCAGAGCCTCTGCCTTCCGAGATCGCGGCTCATGCTGCGCAGGAAGCCAACCTCGCGAGTGTCCTGCAATGTCGCCTTGCCTGCCCGGCCGCGCGCGCCGGACGCCTCGATTGCGAGCAGTATCTCGACGGCGTCGCGCCGGTCGGCCTGGTTCATGGCCTCGGCGAGGACCAGGCGGCCCTTGTCTCGCAGGGTTTCGTCGGAGGTGGCGATGCGAGCGGTGGGAGGCAGTTCGAGCCGGCGCCCGACGAGAGGTTTCCAGTCGAGCGCGACGCCATGGCTGTCGGCGACGCGGGCAAGGGTCGTGGCGAATGCGCCGGCCGGATCGATTCCAGACAGGGAAAACGCTTCGTAGGGATGGCTATGCCTGTGCCAACCGCGCAGGAAGGCGGCAAGCGCGGGGGCAGCGAAGGTGCGGTCCAGCAGCGGCGTACCGTTCAGCAAGCGCGGATCGGCGAAACCTTCCAGCGTATCGAAGGCGAAGAGCCGGCGTCTCGTTCGGCAGGGAACCAGCCCGACGAGGCGCCGCCTTTCCGAGCCCGGGTCGCCCTGCCAGAGCAGCATCAGTTCGGTATCGTGGAACGAGACGAGGTGTTGCGCGGCAGCCAGCGCGAAGCCCGGCTCGAGACAGGGATTGGTCTCAAGCGCGCGGCTTGCGAGATCGGCCCATTCCGGGCGGATGGAATCGCAGGCGCCCAGCGGGCGAAGCTCGCTGTAGATCGCTGCATCCGGACGAGGGAGCGGCAGGGGTGGCCGAGCCATGGCTGCAATGCCGTCGGTCGTCGCCAGAGCCGTCATCGTGCTCATCTGCCCGTACCTTTCTGGATCGCTCCGGCACATGGCTGTACCGGAATGGCCAGGCGCGCGGGCGCGCCTGCCAGCTCGCAGGGCCGGGTTCAAGAAACGGGCCGAGGTTCAGGCGGTCTGCGGTTGTGCGGACATCTGCCCGAGGAAAGCCGACCAGAGCTTGCGTACGGTGTCCTCCTCGATATCCTTGACGATCAGGACGAGGCGGGAGCGGTGGTCGGCATCCGGCCAGCTATCGAGCTGGATGGGGGGGTGCAGGATCTGCTGGACGGCGTGAACGAGCAGTGGCCGGCCGGGCTCTCCGGCAATGTCCACCAGCCCCTTCAATCGTAGCAGGCGTGGGCCGTGGATGGAGCGCAGCAGCGTCCAGAACAGGTCGAAGGTGGTGCGGGCGATCGGCTGTTCGGCGGCGAGGACGAAGGCGCGGATCGAGGCGTCGTGGCGGTTGACGTCATGCGGGTTCTGGTCATGGGCATGGTGATGATCGTGACCATGGTGGTGGTCGTGGTCACCGTGGCAGGGCAGCGCGTCCTCGGCCAGCCAGTGGCGCAGTGCGTGCGGTTGCTTCGCGAGATCGTAGAGGCCGGCGCCGATCAGGTCGGCGGCAGGAGCGTCCGGCTGCAGGATGGCAATTCCCGGATTGAGGCTATCGAGCCGTTGCCGCAGGGCGGCGGCGGTTTCGGGCGTGGCGAGCTCGGCCTTGGTCAGCACGAGCCGGTCGGCGGCAACGACCTGGCGGCGGGCCTCCTCATGGGAATCGAGCGTCGCCATCCCGTTGACCGCATCGACCAGTGTCACGACCCCGTCGAGTCGGAAGCGCATGGCGAGATAGGGGTGGTTGATCAGGACGTTGAGGATCGGGGCGGGATCGGCAAGGCCGGTCGTCTCGATGACCAGGCGCGAAAAGGGCGTGATGCGGTCGTTGTCGCGGCGGCGCAGCAGATCCTCCAGCGTGACGATGAGATCGTCGCGGATGGTGCAGCACAGGCAGCCGGATTCGAGGAGAATCATGTTCTCCTCGACGCCTTCGATCATCAGGTGGTCGAGGCCGATTTCTCCGAACTCGTTGACGAGTACGAGTGTGCCGGCCAGCGACGGGTCCTTGAGCAGGCGATTCAGCAAGGTGGTCTTGCCGGCGCCGAGGAAGCCGGTGAGCAGGGTCAGCGGAACGGGGAGGGGGCGGGCAGGGTCGCCGGACATGTTCGCAGAGCCTCTAGGGCATCGGATCCCGCCGATGGCCTATCAAAGGGGTCGACCACCTTTTCCGTGCCTGAACGGCGCGGGATGATCTAGGCAGGCACGGTGCTCCGCCTCGTTTGTTCTAATATTACATTAATGGCGATTGCGGCGATGACAAGGGCACAACCGGCATATTGCAGCGCGCCCAGTCGCTCGGCGAGGACGAAGGCGGCGATGATCACGGCGAAGACGGGCTCGGCGCAGAAGGCGAGGCCGGCTGGGCCGGGCGCGACGCGGGCGAGCGCCAGAATCTGGAAGAGGAAGCCGACGACATACCCACCATAGGTGATGGCGACGGCGATGGGCGCGAGCAGGAAGGTTTGCGGTGGCAGAAAGCCGCCGGTGGCGAGCAGCACCAGCGCTGTTACCGGCAGGATGACGACATGCGACCAGAACAGCTTGGGCAAGGTCGGCGTGTCCGCACAGCGCGCGGCGGCAAAGAACTGCGCGGCCGCGCTGATGCTCGCGAGCATCGCGAGCGCCAGACCGCGCGGATCGAGACCGTGCAGATCGGGTCCCACCACGAGGGCGATACCGAGAAAGGCGGCGAGCGCGACCGCGAGCCTGTCGACGCGGAAGGGAGCTGCGGTCAGCACCGGTTCGGCCAGCACGATCAGGATCGGGAAGGTGTAGAACACGACGGCCGCGACCGAGACGGGGACGAAGGCCACCGAGGAGAGATAGCCGATCCCGACCAGCGCCGTCGCAAGGCCGAAAACCAGGACAGGCAGCCGCTCGTCGCGCTTCAGGGCGAGCGAGGCGCGCCAGGCGAGAGCCACGCCACCGGCGAGGGCCAGCATCAGCAGGACGCGGTAGAAGACGAGGAGCGGCCCGCTCAGGCCGGCCTGGCCGGCGATCTGGGCGCTGACGATATTGGTGCCGAAAGCAGCGGCCGAGGCAAGCGCCAGGAGAAGGCCCTGGCGTTCTTTCGTTCGACCCCGGTCAAGGCGCCTCAGGTCCAATCCGGCCTCAGGCGCCGTTGGCGGGCTTGGCCTTGGCGCCGGCAGCCGGCTTGGCCGCAGGCGGCTTCACGGCAGCCTGTGAGGGCCTGGGCTTGGCCGGCTGGGTGCGAGCCGGCGGAGTCTTGAGAGGCTGGGCCTTCGCCGGTCGCGTCTTGGCCGCCTGCGCCTTCTCGGGGCCGGCGTTGCGCGTAGCCGGCTTGATGCCGGCAGCTGCTCCGGGGCGCAAGCTTGCCGCATTGGCCGCACCGGGCTGCACGGAGCCCTGCAGGCGCAGCGGGCCGTCACCAAAGGCGTCTGTCGACGGTTGGATCGGCGCAGTTGCCGGCGCGAAGGCGGTGGTGCCGCGGGGGATCGCGCCATTGCTGGACGCGGTCCGACGGGTCGGGGGCACGACGAGGCCGGCGGCCACGGGCGCTTCCGGCTCGATGGTGGGAGTGCTGCGGGCGACGCGCGAGCTCGGCTGCGCCGTCGCGTTGGCCGCGAGCGGGGCAGAAGCCGAGCCGGCGCTGCGGCCGAAGGACACCTGCACCGGGACAGTCTCGGCGCGAGGGCCGAGCACGACGCGTCCGCGCGGCGAACGGGTCGCGACCGAACCGGAGGATTGCGGGGCCGACTGGGTATTGAAGATGGCGAAGCGGCCGCCATCGGGCGAGTTGGCGTCGCCTGCGGAAGCCCCGGCGGCGATCGGGCCGGAGATGTCGGCATCATCGGCGAGAGCGACGCCGCCGCCGCGGTTGCGGACTTCGTCGCAGATATTGGGCGCGCGGGTGCCGCTCGGCGGCATTGAAGCGACGCCGTAGCCAGTGCCGCCCAAAGCGGCGAAGCCCTCGTCGAGGAGCTGGGCCGCCTTGACAGTGCGGTCGGTGCCCGAGGTCGAGCCCAGAACGACGGCGATGAGCGTGCGGCCGCCGCGGCTCGCAGTTGCGACCACGTTGAATCCGGACGCACAGGTGAAGCCAGTCTTCATGCCACCGATGCCGGAATAGCGGCCGACCAGCCCGTTGGTGTTGTGCATCACCTGCTTGCCGAGCTGCACGGCCGAGGTGCCCCAGTAGTCGGAATACTGCGAGAAATCATGCATCAGCGCCATAGCGAGCACGGCGAGGTCGCGGGCACTGGTCTGCTGGTCGGGATGGTCCCAGCCATTGGGATTGACGAAACGGGTGTCGCGCATGCCGAGGCGCTGCGCCTCCGCATTCATCATGGCGACAAAAGTCGGGACGTCGCCGCCGACACCCTCGGCCACGACATAGGCGATGTCGTTGGCCGATTTCACCATCATGATGCGCAGTGCGTTGTCGAGCGTGATCTCCGAACCCGGCCGGGCATAGACCTTCACGCGCGGCTGGCTGGCGGCAAGCTTCGAGACGGGGATCGCGGTTTCCAGCCCAAGGCGCCCTTCCCGCACTGCCTTCAGCGCGAGATAGATCGTCATCATCTTGGTCGTGGAGGCCGGGCGCCAGGCCTGGTTCGCGTTCTCGCTCGACAGGACGGCGCCGCTGGAGGCATCGACCACGAGGCTGGTGCCGGCATAGGCCGGTCCGATCAAGGCGGTACCGAGGACAAGGGCGGCTGCGAGGCGGGTAGCGATCATCGGGCGGGTCTGAACCTGTCTTGCTCGAAGCGGGCGGATAGCATCTTGCCGATAGCGATGGCGCAGGGTTCAACGCGACGCATGCGGCAATTTCGAGACGGCCGCCACAATCGCCCGCCCGTGAATGCATACCTACCCCTTGCGGAGCGATTTGCCTAGCTGCGGCGGCCGGTCCACAAGCGTCGGGTTCCTTCGCTTTTCCGAGGCTTTGTCGCGTGTTCGGCCTTCTCTGGATTCCGGCGACCATCGCCGCCTCGCTTCTGCAGACCGCGCGCAACCTGGCGCAGCGCTCGCTCACCGACATCATCGGCGTCGTCGGCGCAACGCAGGTGCGTTTTCTGTTCGGCCTGCCCTTCGCGATGCTGTTCCTGGCGCTCGCCTGCCTCGGCCTGCAGCGCCTACCGCCTGCAATCGGCATGGTTTCTCTCGGCTATACGCTCTGGGGCGCGCTGACGCAGATCGCCGCGACCGCCCTGATGCTGGCGGCGATGCGCGAGCGCTCTTTCGCGGTCACCACCGCCTATACCAAGACCGAGCCGGTGCAGGTTGCGCTGTTCGGCGCGCTGCTGCTCGGCGACGCGCTGACGCCGATGAAGTTCCTGGCGATCGCGATCGCAACGGCAGGCGTGATCGTGGTGTCGTGGAAGCCCGGCGAAAAATTGACCCGTGCGGGCTTGCGGCCGGCCGTGCTCGGCATCGTCTCCGGCGCCTTCTTCGCGCTTTCGGCGATCGGCTTCCGCGGCGGCATCCAGGCCCTGCCGGAGGGCGAGTTCCTGATCCGCGCCTCCACGATCCTCGTGCTCGGTCTCGGGCTCCAGACCCTGTTGCTGGTGGTCTACATGCTCGTTGCCGACCGGCAGGCGCTGATCCTCAGCCTGAAGAGCTGGCGCCGCTCGCTCTCGGCCGGTTTCCTTGGCGCTGCCGCCTCGCAGTTCTGGTTCATCGGCTTTTCGCTGACCACTGCGGCCAATGTCCGGACGCTCGCGTTGATCGAGGTGCCATTGGCGCAGATCGCCTCGCGGAAACTCTTCGCGGAGGGCACGAGCCGGCGCGAAATGCTGGGTATGGCGATGATCGTCGGCGGGGTCGGGCTGCTGCTCTCACTGGCGTTGCGATGAGGCAGGGGGCCGGCTAGTTCTGAGGATAAAGGCGTCGCGAGCCGATCCATGCACGGCCACCATGCGCGGATACCGGCTTGCCCGGCGGCGCGAGGCTGCCAAGATAACGTGTAGCTGCACAGTAAGGGAGATTTCGCCATGAGCGCTGCGATCGTCGGCTGGGCCCATACACCGTTCGGCAAGCAGGATGCCGAGACCGTCGAAAGCCTGATCGTGCGGGCGGCGACCGACGCCCTGGTCGATGCCGGCATCACCGCCGCCGAGGTCGACGAGATCGTGCTCGGCCACTACAATGCCGGCTTCTCGGCGCAGGATTTCACGGCATCGCTGGTGCTACAGGCCGATCCCGCGCTGCGCTTCAAGCCGACGACCCGCGTCGAGAACGCCTGTGCGACCGGCACGGCGGCGGTGCATCAGGGCGTGCGGGCGATCCGTGCGGGCGACGCCAAGGTCGTGCTCGTCGTCGGCGTCGAACAGATGACCAAGACGCCTGGCCCCGAGATCGGCAAGAACCTGCTGAAGGCTTCCTACCTGCCTGAGGATGGTGAGGTGCAGGGCGGTTTCGCTGGCGTCTTCGGCAAGATCGCGGCCGGCTATTTCCAGCGCCATGGCGACCAGTCCGACGCGCTCGCGATGATCGCGGCGAAGAACCACAAGAACGGCGTCGCGAACCCCTATGCGCAGATGCGCAAGGATCTGGGCTACGCCTTCTGCCGCGAGGAGAGCGAGAAGAACCCCTATGTCGCCGGGCCGCTGAAGCGCACCGATTGCTCGCTGGTCTCGGACGGCGCCGCCGCGCTGGTGCTGGCCGACGAGGAGACCGCGCTCAGGATGCGCCGCGCCGTCGGCTTCCGTGGCATGGCCCATGTCCAGGATTTCCTGCCGATGTCGAAGCGCGACATCCTGAAGTTCGAGGGCGGCGCGCTCGCCTGGAAGAAGGCCCTGGCCAAGGCGAACGTGACGCTCGACGATCTCTCCTTCGTCGAGACACATGACTGTTTCACCATCGCCGAGCTGATCGAATACGAGGCGATGGGCCTGACCAAGGAAGGCGACGGCGCCCGTGCGATCAAGGAAGGCTGGACCCAGAAGGACGGCAAGCTGCCGGTCAACGTCTCCGGCGGCCTCAAGGCCAAGGGCCATCCGATCGGTGCCACCGGCGTATCCATGCATGTGCTCTCGGCCATGCAGCTCACCGGCGAGGCGCCGGAAGGCATGCAGCTCGACAGCCCACGCCTCGGCGGCATCTTCAACATGGGCGGAGCGGCGGTCGCCAACTACGTTTCCGTGCTCGAACGGATCAAGTGAGGCGGGCTTCCAGGGCGGATAACGTCCAGGATCCTGTCTTGCGAACTGGGTCTTGCCGAAGCGCAGGCCGCTATAGCGCCGGACCGAGAAGCGAAAGCCGCTTTTCGGACAGATCCGATGCGATGACAATGTGATAGATCATCGATATCGCGTCCGACAGGCCGCGCGATGATCTCAGCGAAAGCGACGCTTCGTGACGAGCTTCGTCGTCCTGCTGCTGGCCTATATCCTGAGCCAGTTCTTCCGCGCCTTCCTGGCGGTGATCTCGGGTGACCTGACGCGGGATCTCGGCCTCGACCAGGGCCAGCTCGGCAGCCTGCAGGCAGCCTGGCTGATCGCATTCGCGCTCTCGCAATTCCCGGTCGGCTATGCGCTCGACCGGATCGGGCCGCGACGGACGCTGGCCGGTTTCCTGCTGGTCGCCTTCGCCGGGACGATGATCTTCGGCCTGTCGCGCGGCTATCTATCCGCCCTGACGGCGCTCGCGCTGATCGGCATCGGTTGCGCACCGATCCTGATGTCCGGCTTCTATCTAGCCGCGCGGCTCTATTCGCCCCGGCATTTCGCGACGATGTCGTCCTTCCTGATCGGGTTCGGGTCGATCGGAGATCCGTTGAGCGGTGCGCCGCTCGCCTATTTCCTCGCAGCCTATGGCTGGCGCGCGACCGTGTTCGGCCTGTCCGGGATCGTGGCGTTCATCGCCTTGCTGGTGCTGCTGCTGCTGAAAGACCCGCCGCCGCTGCCCGACGCGCCACAACAGCATGTCTCGCTGCTGGGCGGGATCAAGCAGATCGTGGTGAAGCGGCCGCTCTGGCTGATCTTCCCCTTCACCTTCGTCAGCTACGGCGTGACGATCTCGATTCGCGGCTTGTGGATCGCGCCCTATCTCCAGAGGGTGCACGGCTTCGATCTTGCGGCGACGAGCTATGCGGCGATGGCCATGGGAGGCATCATCGCGGTGGGGGCTCTGCTGGTGCTGCCGCTTTACCGGCGGATCGGCGCCAAACCTACGGTCATCGCCTGTGCCGTGGCCGTCGTTCTCGCCTGCTTCGCACTGGCTCTGTGGGGGGAAGCATCGTCCCGCCTTGCGGTCGGCCTGCTTATCGTCATCGGCCTGTTCGGCGTCACCTATGCCGTGGTGATGGCGCATGCGCGCGTTTTCATGACGCCGCAGGAGATCGGCCGCGGCGTCACCTTCATGAATTTCGTCTTCATGGGCGGGGCGGGCGTGATGCAATGGCTATCGGGCCGCTTGGTGAACGCTCTCGACGGGCATGGCTACGGCGCGCAGGCGACCTTCGGCTGGCTGTTTGCCTTCATGGGGGTCACGCTCGCCGTGGCGCTGGCCATCTACGTCGCAGCACCGGGAGAGCCGAAGGCCGCCGCTTCCGCGCCGCCATAGTTCAGCCCTCTCCGGGCGCCTTTGCAGCGATCGTCAGGGCATGCACCCGGTCTGCCAGTTCCTGCGCCAGCGCAGCGTTGACGAGGCGGTGGCGTTCGAGCCGGGACTTGCCGAGGAAGGCTTCCGACACGATATCGACCCTGAAGTGAGTCTCGCCGCCTTCGCGCCAGCCGCCATGACCCTGATGCTGGTGCGATTCATCGATGACCCTCAGCGCCTGTGGCGCAAAGGCCGCGGTCAGCTTTTGCGTGATTCTTTCACTGATCGAGGTCATGATCGCGCCACCGTTGCCATGATTGTTCTGTCGGTTCGGCGGTGCATCGCATCGCACTTGCCGGCCCACTCTCTGCGTCTCATAACCCGTCGACGATGAACATCAACTCACGCCTTTTCGACAGCATCAGAATCGGGGCTTCCGAGGCGGAAGCCCCGCTGGAAAGCGATGCGCCGCGCTGCGATCATTCGGGTTGCGTGCGCGGTGGCGAGTTCCGGGCACCCAAGGGCCGTGGCCGCGAGGGTCAGTTCTTCCTGTTCTGCATGGATCATGTGAAGGCCTATAACGCGACCTACAATTATTTCGCCGGCATGGATGACGAGGCGCTGGCCGCCTATCAGAAGCAGGAGGAGATCGGCCACCGGCCGACCTGGAAGCTCGGTGTCAATTCCAAGGCGGCGCGGATGGCGCAGCGTGGACGCAAGGCCAATGGCGAAGCCGGCGCCGACATGCACGATGCCTTCAATCTCTTCGGCGCGCGCAACAAGCAGCAGGCGGCCCAACCGGAATCACGCGTTGGCATCGTGGCGCGCAAGGCGCTGGACGCGCTCGGCCTCGACGAAACTGCCGATTCCGTTGCGATCAAGGCGCGCTACAAGGAATTGGTGAAGCGTTTCCATCCGGATGCAAATGGCGGTGATCGCTCGCGTGAGGGCACGCTTCAGGAGATCCTGAAGGCGTATCAGCAGCTCAAGAGCGTGGGGATGGTCTAAGGACGCCATCCCGCGTCTGCGCAGCAACGTCATTCGCCGCAGCGCGTGCGGGATGACCGCGGTTAGCTGCTTTTCGCCGCCAGCCCAGCGACATCGGCGATGATTCCGTCCAGCGCGAAATCCTTGGGCGTATAGACCCGTGCCACGCCCATGTTGCGCAGCGCATTCTCGTCGTCGGGCGGGATGATGCCGCCGACCACGACCGGCACGTCCATGCCGGCGACACGCAGGCGGGCGGTGACGTCGCGCACCAGCGGCAGATGCGAGCCGGAGAGGATCGAGAGGCCGACGATGTCGGCCTGCTGCTCGCGGGCCTCCCTGACGATCTCTTCCGGCGTCTGGCGGATGCCGCCATAGCTGACGCTCATCCCGGCATCGCGGGCGCGCACGGCGATCTGCTCGGCACCGTTGGAGTGCCCGTCAAGGCCGGGCTTGCCGACGAGGAACCGGGGAGCGCGGCCGAGGCGCTCTGTGGCCTTCTCGACCGCCGCCTTCGCCGTGGCGAGGCCGGTCGCGTCACCCAGCTTCGCCGTGTCGACACCGGTCGGCGCGCGGTACTCGCCAAAAATCTCGCGCAGAGTCTGCGCCCATTCGCCGGTGGTGACGCCGGCCTTGGCGCAGGCGATAGAGGCCGGCATGACGTTGCGATTCTCGCGTGCGCTGATGGCGAGCGCGGCGAGCGCCGCCTCTACCGCCTTCGCGTCGCGGGCCGAGCGCCAGGCCTTCAGCCGGGCGATGGCCTCGATCTCGACTGAATCCGGCACCGTGACGACGGCGCCGTCGCCCGCCGAAAGCGGGGAGGGCTCGCTGTTGGTGAACTTGTTGACGCCGACGACGACCTGCTCGCCGCGCTCGATCGCCTCGATGCGGCGTGCGCCGTTCTCGACCAGCGCCTGCTTCATGTAGCCGCTCTCGACGGCGGCGAGTGCGCCGCCCATGTCGTCGATCTTCGCGAGCTCCTCCAGCGCGGCGGCCTTGAGCGCCGCCACCTTGGCATCAACCACGGTCGAGCCGTCGAAAATGTCGCCGAATTCGAGCAGGTCGGTCTCATAGGCCAGCACCTGCTGCATGCGCAGCGACCATTGCTGGTCAAAGGGACGGGGGAGACCCAGTGCCTCGTTCCAGGCGGGGAGCTGCACGGCGCGTGCGCGCGCCTTCTTCGACAGCGTCACCGCCAGCATCTCGATCAGGATGCGGTAGACATTGTTCTCCGGTTGCGGCTCGGTCAGCCCCAGCGAATTGACCTGCACGCCGTAGCGGAAGCGCCGCATCGCCTCGTCGGCGATGCCATAGCGACCGAGCGTGATCTCGTCCCAGAGCTCGACGAAAGCCCGCATCTTGCAGAGCTCGGTGACGAAGCGCATTCCGGCATTCACGAAGAAGGAGATGCGGCCGACCGTGCCGGGGAACTCCTCGGCGGAGACTTCCGGCCGGACGCGGATCGAATCGAGCAGGGCGATCGCCGTCGCCAGCGCGAAGGAGAGTTCCTGCACCGGCGAGGCCCCGGCCTCCTGAAGATGATAGGAGCAGACATTGGTCGGGTTCCATTTCGGCAATTCTCTGGCCGTGAACACGACGATGTCGGTGGTGAGCTGCATCGAGGGGCGCGGCGGGAAGACATAGGTGCCGCGCGACAGGTATTCCTTGACGAGGTCGTTCTGGGTCGTGCCCTGCAGAAGCTTGCGATCGGCGCCCTGCTCGTCGGCGACGGCGATGTAGAGCGAGAGCAGCCAGGCTGCCGTCGCATTGATCGTCATCGAGGTGTTCATCTGCGCCAGCGGGATCTGGTCGAACAGCGCCCGCATGTCGCCGAGATGGGAGATCGGCACGCCGACCTTGCCGACCTCGCCGCGCGCCAGGACATGATCGGGATCGTAGCCGGTCTGGGTCGGCAGATCGAAGGCGACGGAGAGCCCGGTCTGGCCCTTGGCGAGATTGGTCCGGTAGAGCTTGTTGGATTCCGCCGCGTCGGAATGGCCCGCATAGGTGCGGAATATCCATGGCTTGTCGCGCTGGGCCGTTTCCCGGCCGCCTCGTTCCGTCGCGGTCATGGCGCTTCCCCGTATTGCAGAGCAATCTGAATGTTGCACTGCGGCGAAGATAACGCCAGAGCTTCTGCGATGTCCCGTGCGACGTTAGGCTGACGAAGGTCCTTTTGGGCTGGCCCCCCGCTCAGGCTGCATCTTGGGACGAAGCGCGTTGACTGATTCCGTGGCCTCGGAGGCCCTCAGCGCGAACGCGAGGAGAGGCTGCCGCGGATATCCGCCGTCGACAGCAGCGCCACGCGGCGGTCGTCCCTGGGCGGCGCCACGAAGGCGCGGGCGGAAGCCTTCGGCAGGTCGAGATCGAGCGGGCGGCCGGGCGGCAGCGGCGCGTTCTTGATCAGCGTGGCGATCGGGCTCTCGAGCGCGGGTAATTTCGGCGCAGGCGCCTCGGGCGCGAAGGCGAGCGGGGCCGAGGCGAAGGAGGTCGCCGTTGTTGCCGACGAGGACGCCGTCGTGAGCGGGATGGTGGTGGAAGCCGAGGCGAGCTGGATCGCCGGCTCCTCGATGCGGCGGCGCTCCGGACGCTCGCCCTTCACGTAGAAGGCGTTGCCGCCGGCTACTGTTACGTAATGCATGTTCTTGTAGCCGAAGCGCAGGCCGGCCATGTGGAAATGCTTGGCCGCGCCGACCGCGTCGTTGCGGCGGCCATTGAGGATGTCCTCCGCGATGGCTTCGACCTTCGGCAAGACGTTGTCCGTCATCGGACGGGTCAGCACGCCGGCGGCGAACTGGCGGGGAGCGCCGACGACGCCGCAGATCGTCTCGGGATATTTCGCCGATTCGACCCGGTTCATCACGACCGTGCCGACGCCGAGCAAGCCCGATTCGCTCGAGCGATTCGATTCAAAATACATCGCGCGGACGAGGCATTCCTTCTCGCGCGGATCGGCCTTGGCCAGCGCGACCGCGTGCCGGCGGGCCTTGGCGGGCTCCTTCACGGCGGGAGCGGCGGCGGCGGAGGTCGCGGCCGTCTCGACCGGAGACAGGCTGCAGGCGCCGAGCGCCGGGGCTGCCAGCGCAATCAGTAGCGGGATCGCCTTGCTGCCATGCCGGGATTTCTCACCGGAGAAAAGACCATGCGCAGCGATCGCGGTCCGCTTCATGCGGCAACCTCCAGAGTTCCGGACCCATGATCGCCGAAGGCGGCAAACCGGGATTGCCGGCAAGGAACCGCGAATTCCTTAACAGAAAGTTAATCCGGGACGGAAGAGGGCAGGGCGCATAGGCGACTTATCTGCGCCTCCCTGAGGGAGATGCCGGGCTGATAGCGCCTTGTTCCAAAACGGAAAAGGCTAAGACGCCGCGCCGAAAATTTTCGTCCGGGCGACCTCGCAAAAGCTATCAAGACCGTCATGTCGGCACCGGCAAAAGTCGATGCAAGCGCGGTTTCGTGATCAGAACCGGCGAGGGCGCGTGTCAGTTCCCGGAGCCCGGCAGGCGCGGCAGCGGCAGGAAATCGACGCCCTCCTCGTGCAGCATCTGCGCATCGTCCGGCGTCGCCTCACCATAGATCGCGCGCTCTTCAGCCTCGCCGTGATGGATCTTCAGCGCCTCGTCCGCGAAGCGTTTACCGACATGCTCGGCATTCTCGCTGACATGGCGGTGCAGTGCGGTCACCATCTCGCGGAACGCCTTCTCCTTCTCGCTCATCAGCGCGACCGGTGCAGGCGCCGCTGCCGCGGGGGCGGACGCTTCCGGCGCCGGCTGCGGCGCCTTCGGGCCGAGATCGCTGCGGGCGACATTGGGTGCCATGATCGCGCGCTCGACCTTTGCACTGTTGCAGACAGGACAGGTGACGAAGCCGCGCTTGACCTGATCCTCGAAGCCGGCCGAGGAGGCGAACCAGCTCTCGAATTGGTGGGCGTTGTCGCAGATGAGGGCGTAGCGGATCATGTCGTCATAGATGGTGGCATGGAGCCGCCAAAGCAATCGGGTCTGCCGAGAGCGTCATGCGGCGAGGAGCTTGTCGAGTTCGCCGCGGGCGTCGAGCGCGTGGATGTCGTCCGAGCCGCCGACATGCTGCTCGCCGATGAAGATCTGCGGCACCGAGGTGCGTCCGCCGGCGCGGGCGGTCATGGTCTGGCGCAACTCCGGCTTGCCGTCGACATCGATCTCGGTGAAGGCCGCGCCCTTGCGCGTCAGCAGGGCCTTGGCGGCCTTGCAGTAAGGGCACCAGGAGGTGGTGTAGATCGTGACCGGCGGCATGAGGAGGCGTCTCTAGGTTGCGATGCCCCTCATGTAGTGACTTCCCGGCCATCCGTCACGACCCGCGCGAAGGTCAGCACGTCGACGGCGCTGGCGCCGGCCCGGAGCAGGGCGCGCGAGGCGGCGTTGACCGTTGCGCCCGTGGTCAGCACGTCGTCGACCAGCAGGATGCGCCGGCCCTCGACCAGTCCGCGCATCGCCGTCGACACATGAAAGGCGCCTTGCAAATTATCGGCGCGCTGGGTGCGCGTCAGCCCGACCTGCTGGCGGGTGCGCCTGATCCGCGTCAGGAGCGTCGTCGCGAGCGGCAGGCCGGTTTCGCGGGAAACGACCCGCGCCAGGGCGGCGGCCTGGTTGAAACGCCGGCGCCAGAGGCGGGTCCGATGCAGCGGCACGGGCAGGACAAGGTCGGCATCGGCGGCGAGTTCGCGTCCGGCCTGCGCCATCATCCGGCCGAGCGTCAGCGACAGCTCGACACGGTCGCCATATTTCAGGCGATGGACGAGTTCGCGCGCCGTGCCATCGAAGCGGCAGACGGCGCGCGCGCGGGCGAAGACCGGTGGATCGGCGATCGCGGCCGGCGAGAGCAGGCCGGCGCCGAGATCCACGGGGAAGGGCGTGCCCAGCCTTTCGCAATAGGGGCGCTCGATGAAGCCGATGCCACGCCAGCAAGCCGGGCACAGAGCCTGTGCATCGCCGGTTGCGGCCTGACAGGCGATGCAGGTTGGCGGATAGACGATGCCGATCAATCCGCGCAGGCCGGTTCGGAAGGAGTGGCGTGTGCGTGTCGCGGCTTCTCGGAGGAGCGCCGCGGCCGATCGGGAGATCGCGGTGGTGCCGGCGGCAGGCGAGGCGCATCCGGATCCGGTTGCGGCCTCGCCCTCCGGGATGTCGATCCGCCACTCCGCCATGGTGTGCCGCTGCCCGATCCCCCAAGCGGCCGAACTCGTGCCGGCCGGAATTGCGCGAGCATCGGTCTTCGCAACGTGAAGGGCAACCTGGAGATGGTTGCGATGGGATTGTTTTCCGAGCGAGGCCGTGTGCCGCAAGCGGGGGACAGGGCCCCCAGCGCTCATGGACATCCGCCAGAAGGGAGATTTCATGCGCTTATCAAGGTACTGGGCGGCCTTTCCGAGGTTTTTGAGCCTCTCGGACATCTTTATGTGGGAGGAGTGCAAAAAGCTGTTGCGGCTGCGCGGTTGTCCGACTACATAGGCGCCCTCGGCCCGCGCTGCTCCCTTCGTCTAGCGGTCTAGGACGTCGCCCTCTCACGGCGAAAACAGGGGTTCGAGTCCCCTAGGGAGCGCCATTTTTGCCGGAAATCCTTGAATTTTCAGCGTTTTTATGCGAGGTTTGGCCTCGTTGCGACGGCTGGTAGGAATTCTGGTAAGAATCCTGGTTAGAATCCGGCGCTCTGGAGGTGCCGGATGGGCCGCATCAACGCCAACGGAAATCCATTCCTCGTCGAACGCGCCGAAGGCGGTTTCACCTATTTCCGCAACATCCCGCCTGCGCTTCGGGCTGCTGCAGCGGGAGAGGTCGCGTTGCCATGGACGGGCGAGCGACGTGCGGTTGGCGGACGCGCCACGATCAAGATCGCGCTGGGCACGCGTGACATCGCCCTCGCGCGCAAGCGCTGGTTCGACATTCATCCGCAAGTCGAGGATATCATCGAGGTCGCGCGCCTTCGGCAGGTCCGATCGAAGCGTCCCGAAACGCCCCGCGCGGTGACTGGCCTGTCCCCGTCGGATATCGAGACGATGGCGAAGCGGTACTACCAGCAGATTCTGAGCCGCGATGATGACGAGGTGTTGAGGGACGACACGCTCGCCGACCAGACGGAGATCGTCTTGGAGGAGGCTGGCTGGTCGAAGTCCGATCCGGGCGCCATCCGGGCGGCGCGGCGAGAAGCGCATGAGCGCGAACTCGGAGCGCTAACGCGCGGCTTGGAGGACATGAAGGCCTTCGACTACGACAGCTCGTCTCTTGTTCCGAGGCTCGCCTCGCTGACCGCCGATGGGCATTCGGAGGCCAGCGCTCGCGCGATCAGGCAGATGCTCGACGATGCTGTCGGAGAGAACGAGATCGACGCCGTTCTCGCCGAAAACGGCGTCACCATCCCGCGCGTGCATCCGGATCGCCGACGGCTTGTCCTTGCCCTCTTAAGGTCAGGCATGGAAGCCCATCAGGACGTGCTCGCGCGACTGGATGGCAAGCCCGTCCAGACACCGGTTCCGATCGCGCCTCTGAAGCTTCCCGACCCAGACGAAGGTTCGAAGTTGCGGGATGCCTACAAGGCTTGGAAAGTTCAGCAGAAGCCCGCCGACAAGACGGCAGAGGAATATGGCGTCTATGTCGAGCGTTTCATCGCCATCAACGGAAATCTGTCGACCCGCTCTATCACGAAGAAGCACGTTCTTGCCTATCGCGACGGGTTGAGCCTCTTCCCGCGGAATGTGCCGGCCGACCTCCGGGAGGCCAATGTCGAAGCCATCCAGGAATGGGCGGCGAAGAAACGGGCGAAGCTCTTGTCGCGGAGCACGATCAACGACAAAGCAATTGGTGCGATTTCCGCGATCCTCGCTGTCGCGCTGAATCACGATGAAATCCCATCTAACCCCTGCGCTGGGACAAAATTCAAGCTCAAGGAAGGCGAGATCATTGAGCGTCAGCCCTATGCCGATCGAGATTTAGAGAAGCTCTTGCTTTCGGCCGTCTTTGCGAAAGGGAAGCGATATTCAGCGGGCGGAGGTGAGGCACAGAAGTGGCTGCCATTGATCTCGATGTACAGCGGAGCCCGATTGGAAGAGATCGGCCAGCTGAGGACAGCCGATATCCGCAGCCAAGACGGAATCCACTACTTCGACATGGAGACGATCGACGACACGCCTGGCCAGGAGACGCATCGGAAGACCAAGTCATCCCGGCGCAAGGTCCCTGTCCACCAGCGTCTGATCGAGCTTGGGTTGTTGACTTACGTTGCTGCGCAACGGAAGGTCGGGGCGGTTCGGCTCTTTCCCTTGTTGACTCCCTATCGCGGGAAGATCACGCACGGGTTCAGCAAGTGGTGGGGACGCTACGCGCGAAAGTTTGTACCCGTGGAAGAAAACAAGACCTTTCACAGCTTTCGTCATCGCGTCACCGATCAGTTCCGCAACCAGGCCAAGCCGCTCTACGCAGTCATGCAGGAGGTGCTCGGCCACGATGTTTCCGACACGACCAGCGGCTATGGATCGGGCTTCGATCTGCCAACGCTCAACTCTGCAGTCCAGGCGCTGGACTATGGCCCGAAGATCGAGAAGCATCTCCGTGCCATAGTCTCTGCGGCTGCTCCGCGGCAGCGCCGATAGTTTTGTATCGGCCAGAATCTGAGCGCCTACGCGGATCAGACGGGCTTTTCTTTCTTAAGGCCTTGGCCGCGAGACAGCCAGTTCACATTGGTGCTCATCGGACCGCGTGAAACGGCGGTGGATGATGACCTCGATGATTTGGATCAGGCGATCGACGTCGTCGGTCTTGGGCCAGAAGAAGTAGATCTCGTTGGCGACCGAACGGCGCCAGGCGGCGTTGAAGCCATAGGCCGAGTATCCAAATGGGCCTCGAGCTCCTTCGGATCATCGTCTGTCAGGGGGTTGAAGCGCTCAATGGCATATCGTGTCCCACGCGAAGCGGCAGGCGTCAGGCAACGCGGGCATCGGCGGGTGGCAGCACCGTCTGCGTGAAGGCGGCGCCGTTCCTTAACGCGCCGGGCTTTCGTTGCAGCACAGGAACATAGTGCCAGGGATCGTAGACGATGCTGTTGCGCCCGAAGCGGCGCAGGTGTCCGCCCACAATCTCGCGCTCCTGCCGGATGACGATCCGACCGGCATAGGCGCATATCTCCACCGGCCGGTCCTCCGCGCGAGCCTCGACCGAGTATTTATTGTAGTCGAAGCGCACGAGCAGGGTCTTGGAGACCGCTGCCGGCAGCGCATGGAAGCCGTCGAAGGCGACGGTTGGCAACTGCCTCAGGGAGAGCTTCTCATCCTGATAGACGTCCCAGACGGTTCGATCCCGAATTCTGGATGCCGCGTCGCCTTGGCGTGTGTGATACAGCAGTCCGCCCGCCAGCTGTTCAGCGCTCGGCTGCAAGGTCGATCACGGCGTCCGCCGCAGAGAGAAAGGCGCGTCGAGCGGTAGTTCTGATCGAGTGTGATGATTTCGGCCGGCGGCACGAACGCTGTCGGGAAAATCGAGGATATTTCGAACCGTGGCTGCGCGGAACGAATAGATCGATTGGGCATCGTCCCCCACGACCGTCAGACCGCGGCCATCAGGCTTGAGGGCAAGCAAGATCCGGGACTGGAGACGGTTGGTGTCCTGGTACTCGTCGACCATGACGTGGTCGAAACGACCGCCAATGTCCGCGGCAATATCGGGATCGGTCACGGCCTGCGTCCAGCAGAACAGCAGGTCGTCGTAATCGAGGACGTTCTGGCTCTGCTTGGGCCTCGACGTAGGCCGCAAAGAGCTCTTTCAGCTCGGCCGCCCAGGCGGCACACCATGGGTGGGACAGACGAAAAACCTCTTCGATCGGCAGCTCGGCGTTCACGCAGCGCGAACAGATCGCAAGGCAAGTGCCTTTCGTCGGAAACCGCGCCTCTATCTTGGAGAAGCCGAGATCATGCCGAACCAAGTTCATCTGGTCGGCCGAGTCCTCGCGATCATGGATCGTGAAAACGGGATCGAGGCCTAGCTGTTCGGCATAGTCGCGCAACAATCGCGCGCCGATGCCATGGAAGGTGCCGGCCCAAGTCAGGGCATCGGCCAGGACACCCTCACCGTCGCCAAGCACCTTCCGCGCGATCTGGCCCGTTTCGTGATCCGCAATGAAGACGAATTGAACGCGTCCCTGGACCGCGCGATCTATCTCGCCGGCGTCGACAAGGGTGACGAAGAGCAGCGCGAGCTCGAGGCGACCAACGCCGCGGTGAAGCTCTACGAACAATCGCTCGCCGTAACGACGGCCGCTAGCCGGAGCAGGCAGAAAACCAGCGACGACGTCTCCAGCGGCACGGGCTCGGAATAGATGCTACCTCCACCAGATTCAGGCCGGAGGAACCCCACCTCCAGGGCCTGCGTTTGCTCCAGATCAACGGAGCAGCAGATGAAACACCTTGCCCTGGCAATCGCGGCCTCAATGCTCATGGTTGGAAGCGTGGTCGCTCAATCCATCCATCCGCCAACGCGGGAAGGATTCGGCGCCAAGCCGGACTCGCCGGAAACACAACGAGAGCGAAAGCCTGACGCAAGCCGCCCAGAGGCTCAGGGCGGCGCAAATTCCCAGCAGAACCTCGAATACGGGAAAGAGACCGAGGCGGAGGGCAAGAAGCCCAACGAGGGCCTGTCCCCCGACTACAAGCGGTAGCTCCCCAGAGGCGCGATGAGGGAGGAGAGCGCGTCTTCTCATCCGGTAGGGTTATGACGCAGCGGAAAGAGTTAAGCGAGCTTCTTGCGCAAGACATCTCAACGAAAAAGCCGCCGCCCCGACGATATCACCGAACGAATTGAGTTTGGCGGATGATACGAAGCTCAAGAAATGGGTATTTGACAACTGGAAGCTACGCCTCTCACAACTGCCTGCCACTGCAGATGAGGAAGCGAGAGTCGTTTCTGCCATCGACGGCCTGCTTCCTGCATTCATAACTGCGCGGTAACCTCGGCTTCCTTATGGCGTTCAAAGCCGTCTCGCTCAGGAACGACAATGGTTCAAATCTTGACGGTGTGCCGCATCGATACGGAGTGGTGCTTCCGGGATGTGACGGGCGCCGAGTACGCTCGCTCAACCGATATTACGGATGTCGTGGAGGCTGCCCAGCGGATGGCGCGGCGGGTCGGAAGCCAGGTTCAGCTGACAGCCGAGGCAGAGGAGCATTATCGTTCAGCTGGCACAGTCGACGCAAATGCCGCGCGCGCCGACGATAGGCTGAAACCGCTCCGAAGCTGGTTGCGTTCCTCGCTCTCGGCATTTCTGCTTGCTCGACGGCGAGCGCGTTGAAATACGGCCCGCCCCCTCAAGACAGATTCGCAGGCTCAAACGGTGGTTTATAAGTAAGCGGCGGATTGACGTGCGGGGCTGGAGCGCATTCACTCTGATTTCGAAGTCAGCCATCTGCTGACGCAAGCCCTCACTTTTCGCGTCGCACGCGAACGATCGGCCAAGACAGTGAAACCGACCATCGAGACGTACACGGCAGTTCTGCCGTGGTACGAGCGCGCGGAATTTCAGCGCATATGGGAACTCGCCCACGATAAAGATGACATGCCGAGCAATTATGAGGACTGGCATGCCAACGCCGTGGAAGTGATGACCACCTGGCTCGCGCGCGGACGGGCGCTGCAAATCGTGACGATCCGAACTGCTGAGTTCTTCGCTTGGCTTGAGGAGCGACAACTGCCGAACACCGCGGCTGTACGGCTGAAATTTGTCGAGGAGAAAGCCCGAGGCGGCGGTAGCAGCGGCGATCTGGCGGCGGTAAGCGCTGCGGCTGAATAGATAGTGTTCGCCCGGTCGTGAATCAGAGCCGGACGGACTCCCGGCTCTGATCGTCTCTATCATTCAATGATCTGAACAATCTTCCGGCTGGAAGGCTCCACCAGCACGACGTGGTTGTCAGTGTAGACGTAGCTGTACTTGCTGACGCTCGTGCCCCAATCTGCGGGAGCAGTATGGATTTGGACGTCGGCCGGGAGGGTCGCGCCAACCGTGACCTTCTCCTTGAGCATGACGGGCTTCATCTTCTCCTTGACCACATATTCCTTGATCTTGGTCCGCTCGGGCTGGCTGATGGTGATGGTGGTGCTCTGAGCGAAAGCAGCGGAACTGGCGACCAGCGCAGACGCCGCGACCATTCCAAGAATCGTCCGTTTCATGTTGGTTCCTCCGGTTGCGCACAGGTTGTGCGATGGGCTTCCAACTCGGCCACGAACTCATCGGTTCCAAGCTCCTCAAATCACGTACTACCCTTCAGTATATAACGTTGAAAAGGTTCATGAAATTCTCTGGAACAATTTTTGTATTAGAGTCCATCTAAGCCCCGAGGCTTGGCTCCGCCTTCTCGTCGCTCAAACGGGCCGGCCCGATCGGTGAACTCGCAATCCGATCGGGCCTCTTTTTGAAAACAAGCTGAGACGCAGGCTAACTCCAGAAGTCTCAGGTCTCCATATGCGTCGCCCGTTCTTTCAACTGGATCTCATCCAGCCTGGTGACCGCGCGAATGGACCCATCATCAGCCCTGCTGAAGCTGATTTCATCGGAACGAAGGGCGATTGAACGGGCACCGATTCCGAGAAACCCGCCTATATCGATTATGACCTCGAGTGTCTCACGGACACCATGAATTTGAACGACCGCCCCGATTTTTTTGTTCGATGCGTCATAGACGGGGGCCCCATACAACTTGTCAGTTGGCAAATCGCCGCGCGATAGTGGTCGGTTCTCCGGAGGTGTCGCCTCCCGGAGCCGATCCAGTTCCCTTGTGATTGGATTATGCGGCCTGTGAGTGCGCGTCTCAGGCTCTGACTTCTTCGGAGCTCCGATTTGTTTCTCTCCGATGACGCGCTCTCGATCGTCACTACCTTTGACGCGATATTGCGGCTCCCCGTCCGGGCGCGTCGGCAGTAAAGCTGTCACCTCGTAGAGGCCTATGGCGTCTTGATCATGAAAGCCAAAGGCCAAGCCGACACGGTCGCCAATTTTGTAGCGGTGAGGCATGGTAATACTCCGGCTACCTTGGAGGCTAACGCAGCCAAATTCGTGACGAGGGCGACCCTGGCGTCACGCTCACCATTCTGTCGGGCGAGGAAGATATATGAAACGTATCGCCTCGATATCAGTTCCCAAGCATGTGGCGAGGCTTGCGAATGCAGATTCCTCGGGAGGCTTTGAAGCCTTCTCAATTTGTCATCATATGGTGAGCTAAGCGCGCTCCGTCGCGTCTCGCTTGCGTTGCGCCTTTGGAGCACACCCCGCCCGGCGACAGATCGAGCGCAACGCACGTCTCATCCGGCATCATCGCCCTGCCTTCAGCCAAGGCGACCCAAAGCCGGTTGAGCGCGAGGACCAGCAAGCCGGGTGACAACGGTTCAACCGAATCCTCTCTCGGATCGACCAGTGTTCGAAGCCCTAGCGCATCGTCGCGCGGTCGCCGCCGGCAATGGCATCGGTGATGTCGGTCACCTTCTTGGAATCGTCCTCGCAGAAACGCCGCCGCAGAGGAACCCTTGCTCGGCAGCGCGATCGGCACCCGCCAAGCCATTGTCGTGGGGACTTCCCTCGTCCTCGCACTGCGGCCTCCTGATCGGGCGCCATTTCAAGGTCGGGGTCTCCGTCGAGCGCATTGGCCACCCCGATTAGCAATTCCCGAGGGCCCCCAGCCGGCGGCGCATGCTGTCGATAGACAGGGCGTGGTCGGTAAGGCGCTGGGCGTCGTTGAGGAGGATGGAAAGAACCTCGTGACGCTCGACCCCGGACAGGGCAATGCCATCTCCGAATGGGCCGTCATCGTGGTCCAGTATGCCCAGCGGGCCGAACAGATCGGCCGTCGGCCGATCGGTCAAGCTCATCGGCGCGGATCCAGCGGGATGACGCGGCAGCCAATGACCGGTTCCCCATCTACGCAAACAACCGGCAGGTGGCGATAGAACGAATAGGTCGGGAGGGTGACCGGGTTGACGCTGTAGGTGCGGCGGGCGGGCTTGGCCCTGTCCTGGCGGTGTTTGATCCTGATCGGGCTCATGCTGGTGCCCTCGCCGAGGCTTCGATCTCGCGAACGCGCTTGATAATCGCTTGGAGGCCGCGCTGCGCGCGCGTGTTCCTTTGCGCTGCTTGATCCTCTACGCGACAGCCGAGGAGAATGAAGCCGCATGCCTCCGTGCCTTCGCTGGAGGTCGCATCTCAGCACGCGAATCCATCATCCGCATCAATTGGCCCGCCGGCTATCAGCCAGCAATCTTGGGAGCACCATAAAGACTGAGCGAGCGAGTGGCGAAATTGGAGCGAGCAGCGGGTGCCAAGCTATGCCTACGGCGGATTCTGCGTCACGTTGTGAACTGCGCTCCTGCTAAGCGGCCGGAACGGCTGGCAGCGATTGAGGCTTTCGACCCCGACGCGTTCCACATCGTCTGCGTTATCGTTCGGCTTGGCGAGCAGGCGCTTGCAGAGTGAGGGGATAACTGCAGCGACGGCTGGCCAGAATGGAGGCAAAGCATCACGCCGACCGGAACATAGAAAAGCAGATCGAGCGCACGACAGATGCCGAGCTGATGGCGGCCATCAGGGCGTGCAATGCCAAGCTGGAGGAAGAGCATAACCCAGGCTGGCGCCAGTGGTTGGCTACCAATGACCCGGAAGGGCATCGCACGCTGAGTTAACTTGACCAGGATGGCGCGCTTTGAGCCCTGAACTGAAACGCCGCCTCATGGCGCTAGAGCGTGTCAAAAATGGTCACGGCGGAGTGCGTTATGTCGTTCTCGGTTATCTCCCGGAAGATGACGAGCGCGAGCCTTTCGATCTGCCGCGCCCGATGAGCGAAGAGGCGTGGGTAGCGAAACACTTCTTCGATTGACCGCGCAGCGAGGGCTTTCAGATGGTCTTGATGGCCTCTTTCCGTGGCTGATCGACGATCTTGTAATTTTGCCAAACGGTTGCCGCTCCTGTTCGATACCTTAGCAATGGCGCGGAGTTCCTATCGCAAAGCCGGGAACGAAAGATCGTCGGCGGTCTAGCGGCCTCGGGAGGTTACGTTGGTCGTGCACTCCCTGGTCGGAGGTCTGGCGCTGAAGCTCCTGTATGGTCAGGATCGAAGGTCTTTGCTGCGGATCGCTTCACGCTACGCTTGCCTTTCCGCCGTCTTCAACCGCAAAGCCCACTCGGCATAACCGGTGTTTTTGACGAGGTGGCGATTGAGGTCCGGTGCGCCATCGGTCCACCATGCAGGACCTCGCTCACCCAGCTTCACCTTGGCGGAATCGACACGAGCACGGGCGACATCCAGTTCGCCGCGTCCGCGCTTTGCATCTTTGACAGCTCGCCGAGCATCCATGAGTTCAGCGACAAGCTGATGACGTTGCTCTTCTGGAAGTGCCGGATTGGTCGCGCGCCAGAGCCTGCCCCCGACGAGAAAGTAACGGCCGTCGGGTGTTGTGGGATAGGCGGACCTATCTGTCATGGCGGGCGTCGACCATCACTTCGAAATGCGTCACGAACTCGGGCTTCGTGAGCAGAAAGCGATCGTCCTCGGGGTAGTAGCGGGCCTTCTTATAGTCCTCGCCGGCGAATGCGATGATGGCCTCGACGGAGGCCCACCAGCTCAGAGTCTCGATCTCAGTGGTTCCATCCGGCACATCCCGAAGCAGCATCTGGAAGCCCAAGTTGCCCGGAGTGCTACTGTAGTCATCTCCGCCGGTCGAGCGGACATACTCGACGTAGGCGGCACGATCCTTGGTGCGGATTCTAGACGCCCAACGTCTCAGGATGCTCGGTTTGATCACTCTGCATCTCCCATCCCAGCAGCGGACGCCGACTTAACGAACGGCCTCGGCAAGAGTTCACACAGAGATCAGAGCGGCAGGAATCGATTCAGAAAAAAGGCCGGCTTCCCAGAGGGAGCCGGCCAAGGAGAAGCCTAGGCAATACGCCAAAAGCCTCGAGGGGAACGGATGCGATCAGACACCGACGGGAGGGGGCCGGAGCGGCCAGCGAACCGTTCACTGGATATGGAGTGCTTAGCCACAATCGCAATCCGCTATTTGGATGACCAGCCCATGCAATGAGCGCGGACCGAGTAGCCCATCCTCTCCCAAAGCCCTGGGCGATGGAGCTGCAACGAAAGGGGGGCTCTAGCAATTGCAACCATGGTTGGATTGCCTTGAAACTCTGACCCGAGCCATTTTGCGGAATCAGGGGAACGAACAAAGCAGAGCTGGCAGCGCTCCAGCAGATGAGCGCGCCAGCCATTTAACGTCCCACCTTGTCGGCCATCGTCCGGCACGCGCGGGGGCATCCTGCCGCTAACCGCCCCCCCGGAATGCGTACGGTATCACCCGTAGCACAAGCGATTATCTGACGCCGACGCGGCAGCAAGCTCAGTCGAGGATGCTGGCCCCTTCTGCGGAAAGTCGGGCGAGTCCATCTTTCATGTCACGCAGTTGTTGGGGCGTGTGCCCGTTCCAGTTCGTGACCTCTGCAATGATGCGCAGTGGATGCCGAGATCGATAGGACAGCGTCGGGTTGCCGGGAAACTTCTTGTCTGTGAGGTTTGGGTCGTCCTCAATCGGTCCGCCTGGTTCCACCACATAGATTCGTTCCCGACCGTTACCGGCCGCCAACTCAGCACCCCAGATCGCGGCATCTAGCGTGCCTGCAAAATAAACCCAGGAAAGCTGACCAGCTTTGAAGTTGGATTGATACCCGACGGCAACCAGATCGCCAGGCCTCAGGTCCGCCTTGGTGCCGTGAAAATAGGATCTGGCAAATACGGTCGCCTCCGCAGGCATCGCTACCCTCCTCAAATCTATTCGCCGTCCGACTTTCGCTGGCAGGGCACGATCATGAACTATCGCGCATAGCGATCGGGGTGGAGCCGCACGGGAACAGCGAGTGTCGTAGCTCTGTTGGATCAGCAGCGAAAGGAGATCAACGATGCCGTTCGAACATGTGACAACGCCGCTTCCAACAGCGCTCCCCCGAACGAAAGACGCGGCTCGTATCGAGAATCTGGATGATTATGAAGTCGCGACCGAGCGCGCGCGGCAGCTTGCAGATTTTCCTGAAGGCTCCCCCGAGGCCGCCGAGCTCGCAAGCTTGGTCCAAGCGATCATGGAATGGGACCGAGCTCACGACGATGCGACTTCATGGCATTGAGGTCCAATCGGCACGGACTTGGCGATATCTCGTGCAGCTGTCGGCGCCCCGCCTCGGATTGATATACGAATGGCGAAGCGCGTAATATTGCTGAGCGGGCGTGAGTTTAAGCCAGTAACGTCGGCAAAGGCCTATTTCAGCGGGCTGAGGGAGCGCACTCCGCTCAAATCTCTGCTAGCCGAGCCCGAACGGTCAGACGTCATCGACATCTACCAGAGGTACTGTCTGGCGGTTGGGCACACCGCTGAGGCCGCCGCCGAGGTAACGATAGTCATGGATGAGAAACAGCGTCCGGGCGGAAACTACGCCCAAGCCGTCAAAGCCTACGCGGTTTTGACGCCAACCGGGGCATTGGTACTGTTCAGCATGGATAAGGCGCTCAAGGCGATAGCTGAGTAACTCGTGGCGGTTGGGCGGGCGCACCGAAGCAAGCCTTCAGCCTCGAACTCCTCCCACCGTTCCAAGCCGGTCGCTTCTTCATCCGGTGGGGCGGCCTTGCGCGGCTTAGCCGGATGCTTTCCAGCGCGCGTCAATGCCGCCTTTCCCGCAGTTCGCCATCGGTTCTACTGTTCAGCATCGCATTTGGGCTGTGTAGGGGAAATAAAAGCCCGCCGCTCGGAGAACGGCGGGCCTCTGACTTTTGTCAGGACTAGGCGGTTCCGGCAATCGCCGGGAAACTGACTTTGCGCTCCTGTCGGCTGCGGCCGGTACATCCGCGGCGACGCATCCGACTGGAGAGCAGCCGGTGCCCCGATGGCACCGCGCGGACAACGAGATAAGCGCGGGTTTGGTTCCGACAAGGCTACGAGCGGCGATCTTCGTGTGTTTCGGCGTGCAAGTTTGACCCTGTGAAGCGGGGGATCGGCGTCCAACTTTGACCCCCTTGAGCCGGCTTCGGTGAGACTGCCCGTCCTGGTTTCGGATGGGCGGGCGGGGGATGAAGAGCGTGGATACGATTGCGCGGATCCGGCGCGAGTTTTCGATCCGGGGGAAGACGATCAAGGAGATCGCCCGCGAGCTGCACGTCTCTCGGAACACGGTGCGCAAGGTGCTGCGCTCTGGCGCGACGTCGTTCGAGTATGAGCGGAAGGTTCAGCCGCAGCCGAAGATAGGGCCCTGGCGCCCTGAGCTGGATCGGCTGCTGATGGTGAACGACGGCAAGCCTGCCCGCGAGCGCCTGACGCTGATCCGTCTTTTCGAAGAGCTGCGGGATCTCGGCTACGAGGGCGGATACGATGCCGTTCGTCGCTATGCGCGAGGCTGGCGCCGCGAGCAATCCGCCGTTACAGCCGACGCCTATGTGCCTTTGAGCTTCGCGCCCGGCGAGGCCTACCAGTTCGACTGGAGCCACGAGATCGTCGTCATCAATGGCGCCACGACCCAGGTGAAGGTGGCGCATGTCCGGCTTTGTCACTCGCGCATGCTGTTCGTGCGGGCCTATCCACGCGAGAGCCAGGAGATGGTCTTCGACGCCCATGACCGGGCCTTCGCCTTCTTCAAGGGCGCCTGCACGCGCGGCATCTACGACAACATGAAGACTGCGATGGAGACGATCTTCGTCGGCAAGGAGCGGGCCTATAACCGCCGCTTCCAGCAGATGTGCAGCCATTACCTGGTCGACCCTGTCGCCTGCACGCCGGCCTCGGGCTGGGAGAAGGGGCAGGTCGAGAACCAGGTCGGGCTCGTGCGCGAGCGCTTCTTCGCCCCGCGCCTGCGGGTCAAGAACTACGACGAGTTGAACGCCTGGCTGCTGGACCAGGTGCTTCGCTACGCCAAGGCCCACCGCCATCCCGAACAGCGTGACCGCACGATCTGGGAGATGTTCGAAGCCGAGCGCCCGAGCCTGGTGCCTTACGCGGGGCGGTTCGATGGCTTCCACTCACTGCCAGCCTCGGTATCGAAGACCTGCCTCGTGCGCTTCGACAACAACAAGTACTCGGTCATCGCGAGTGGCCGTTGATCGTCACGAACAGCATATGCTTCGTGCTGTCAGCCTTCATCCTCATGATGACGCTGCTGCCCGAGCTAAGAAGGAGGCGGTGGCCGACACTGTCGATCCACGTTCCTGATGTCGACAATCGCCTGAGGCGTGATCGGCCGCAACACGTCGGCGTGGAAAGCTGCCTATGTGTCCGAGGGCAGAGCGACGAGGTCGTCGCCGACATCGGCTCTTCCACCTTGGATGATCCGCGCTGTGATACCGCCGAGACCCCGAACAGCATTGTAACCGCCCACGCCGAGTATCTCTTCCATTCGAGAACACGGATGACACTCTCCCGTCGTCTCCAAAATGGCGGAGCCCAGCCTGAAGCACTTCTCTTTGAGAGCAAACAGGTTGATACCCCGGGTAACGATATTGCGCCGCAAATCTGCGGGCAGAATCTGATCGCGGCCCAAATGACTGGCGATAGCTGCCAAGTGCTCAGCCTGGATCAAAGTAACTTGGCGGCTGCCGGCCGGGCGAGTGTAACGATCGCCGACAAGCCCTCGTTCGACATGGAGATCTACGCTCTCGATCGCCAGCATGGGTTCTCGGCGGCCGGGGCGGACACCAAGCCAAACAACCTGCCCCGATCTCACCTGTGCATTCAGAAGCTTCGTGAGCGAGGATGAGGGGTTAAAGGGCACGATAGTTGGCCACTCAGCGGGCGGTTAGTCGCTGGAAGATATCCCTCGCTACGCCGAATACCCGTTCACGGAATTCGGGGCGTGTCGCGAGCATCCACCCAGCGGCGCCAGCCAAGATCAATCTGATCATATCAAACCTCTGCAATTTGCGCGTCGCGGCGCATCCCGGCTTGTAACGCTCCTCTGCTGCGTTGGTTCTCTGCTCGATGGGGGGCGCCGGTTCGGGGTGGGGGCAATTCCACGCCGACGCTCCCTCAGTCGCCCGCGTCTGGCTCGGATGCCACTTTCGCCGCCCGGGCACAGAACCTAAATTCGCGTCACTCATCGCGGGAACCTCCCTGGACCGTACCAACGACCGCCGCCACCACTAAGAACCGCAGTTTCGAAGCCGACGTCTCCCGCCTCCTGCACATGATGGTGAATTCGGTCTACCGACCGGGATGTTTTCCTGCCGCGTAATAGCTGAAGCTCCTCATCATCGGTGCCGTGGCCGGCCGCTTTGGCATCGTTCCTCTGCGCCAATAGCGCAGGTGCTTCGTCTCAGCCTGTCTCCAAGCCAGCCCGGCGCATTGGGTGGCGAACTATTTGCCACGCGGCGGAACTCAAGACGCACAAGCTGGTTTGTAAGCCGCGATCGTCGTTGCATCCATCGACGACAGCGGTGGACCCTATGCCAAGATGACCACCAGAAGCGAGCCGGCGTAACTTCCCCCAGCCGGCCGGCTCGCTTCTTCTGCCCCGATCGGAAAGCGAGCCGCGGACGTACCGGCAGCTCCCGATCTACGGCTGGCGCGAAATTCGGTAGTGCTCGTCCTCGCGGCAGAGCAAAGGGCTGGAGGCCCACAAACCCGTCGGAGATCCCGGCGGGTTTTGTCTTCGCGAAGGAACTTGGTCTTGCGTCAACGGTTCGTCAGGCGCCTTTCGCTAGGGCTCGCGAACGGTAATGCATGGGGTCACGATGCCGCTGTTCTCGTTCAAGGAACCCGCTGACCTCTCCCGCGCACAGGGTGCGCTCGAAGCCACTTGGCGGCTTCTGAAGCCATTGCTCGATGATCCCGATCTGGAACGCGAGCATGCCCGGCTCACCTTCATTATCGCGTCGCTGGTGCCAGCATGACGAGCAGGAGCTGATCGAGCGTTGCTTGGAACGCTATTGGCAGCCCTGACAGCCAGCCGCGACGTGGTCATACTCATGGCGGAACAATGGCAACCCTCAGCTTGTTGCTTCTCCATCGTCAGGTAGGAGGCAACAATGGGATTGCTTGAGATTAGCGTCGTTCTGGCCTGTGCATCGGCTTTCGGCTTTTACATCACCGATCCGCAGGAATGATCCGATGGAAGACCCGCTCGTCGTTGCTGCGGGGATGATGGCGATAGCTGCGATCGCCTGGGTCGCTTCGCGCCGCTGGCTGCTGTAGTGGTGCGACAGGGCGCGGCGTAAAAGGTATTCCCGGCTTGTAGGCTACGGCCGCGTCGCCGCGAATTCGCCCGACTCCGCACTTCCGGTTGCCCCTTTTCAACTAGTTCCGCGGTTGCTCGGGAAATTCGAGCTTACTAACGTCATATCCCAGCGCAATCGCCCGCGCGACCAACTGGTTGCGCTGCGCCGGACTAATCCGCGGATCGCGCGTGAAGATATACAGATCGCGCAGAGTCGGGTCGGCCGATATGAACCAGCTGTAGTCGTTCGCCCGGTCCAGCACCCAGTATTCGCGCTGCACACAAAGCCGTAGAGCTTGTAGTCGACCCGAAGCTTGGCGTTGATGCCGGGATCGAGGATCGTGCCGGGCCCGCCGACTGATTTCAGCTCGCCGCCCGGGCTACGCATCCGACAGGAGTCAAGAACCTGGATGCCGCCGGTCCCGATCGGCCAGTATTCCGTAGCGCCGGCGACGCAGCCATCCGTGATCGTCATGGGGCGCCGCGCGATCTCGTGCCAAGTCCCCGTATAGAAGCGCTGAACATCGATCCGCTTGCGCGGCTCTGGCGCCTTCTGCGTCTCAGTGAACGAGGGACCAGCGCAACCGGCGAGCGAAACGGTGGCGACGGCAACGAGCAGCACAGATTTCATAGTGGCCTCCCTGGCGCCGGGCGGCCTTTCTCGCGGCGCCTCACGAGCATTACGTGTGAGAGCGCAGCTCGGATCCCTTTCAACTCGCCGCGTGTGGCTAGATCAGCTGCAAGTGGTCAACTGCGCCGAGCAGATAGTGATGGGCGGAGAGCTGCCGGACGCGGCACCGGGTACAATCCAGCCCCTCCCGAGCGGCTTCCCTTCGAGGGCGTTTATAGTCACATCGACGTTCTTCCCTCGGCAAGCGTGAATGACGGCGACATGAATGCCTGGTTCGCCATCTCCGCCCGGGAAGGGAACTGAGACTCGGGCTTCTGCTGAGGGAGTGTCTCGCAGGCCGTCGCCAGATTGAATGTGGAAGTCGAGCCGCGACCCATGCACCCAGCCTCGGCCTCGATGCCATTTCCCCAGCTTCCGCTTCTCGTCGGCGGTCTCGATGTCATCGACGTTGGCATTCTCGATCAGGAAGAAGCCGTCCCTGGTCGCGATGACGTCGACCTGCGCGCCCTCGTTCGGGCTTTGCAGGCGCTTGCTTGCAGCCGGCAACGTGCCGACAACGGCCGCCCGAGCGGACGGCGCCGATCGCACATTTGTCTTGCCTTCGCCATCGACGATGAATGCGTGAAACTTGCAGGCTTGAGCTCCCGCGGGGAGTGGCGCCTGCTGAGCGCTCACTGGTCCTGCGGTGATGCAGAGCATGGCTCCGAAGATGGGTGCGGCTACGCTCGACGCCATAACCATTGCCATCTCCCTGCGCCTTGGCGCTGTGATACGAAGCCTAGCGACGAATGGTTACGAACCCGGTCTAGAAGGTATAGCCGACGCGGACGCCGTAATTCGTCATGCCTTGGTTGGCATGACAGAGATTGGCGTTCGAGATGTGCTCGACGGTCGCCATGATCGACCAATTTTCGTTGAAGCGGTAGCCGACCGAGCCAGTCCCTCGGATCAAAGGCGAGCAGCCGAGGCTCAGTCGATCTGGCACACGGAAGCGCCCGGTCTCCCCGGTGTGGAAGGCCGCACCAATGCTGGCCTCGACGAAGACCTTGGACGTGAGGTCGTAGGTCCAGGTGAAACCGGCGTAAAACTGGCTCGTATCGCCGGCGGTGTTGATCGTGGTGCCAAGGTGGAGCCGCGGCACAAGAAAAGCCATGAGCGGGTCGGCCGGCATTAGCGGCTTCGAGAACAGGATCTCGCCGTTGATGTCGACTGATCCATCCTCGCGAGTCCCAACGGCATGGGCGAACACTCCTCCGCGAATTTCGGAGATTAGAGAACGGGCTACGACGGGCGGGGCATATGCGAGAGGGTTGGCGAGGTCAGCCGCGCTCGCTTCCCAAGGAGCGCCAATCAGAAGACACAGGGCGAAGGCAAGGCAAGTCAGCGCACGGCACATGGCAGCGTTCCCAGCGATTCCCCCGCTACAGGTTATCGGGGGCGGATTATTAGGAAATCGCTAACCATATTCGCGCCGTAAAATTTGCCGGCTGTGGCGCCGCCGCCTCACGTTGCCTCGAAGCGCTCCAAGATCGGGGAGCCGCGATCAACCGTCATTCGACGAGTTGAGATCCTCGGGCCTAAGCCCTTCGTCTGCCGGGGCCGGCATCCCCTTCCGAAGCGCCTCGTTGATCCGATTCTGATAGCCTAGCCCTCCATGCGGGAAATGGGCCAAGACATCGCTGTCGAGCCCACCGAGGCCCAGGCGTCGTCGACGACCACGAGCTTGCAGTGGAAAAAGGTCGGCTGGTATCCGAGGAATGCAAAGACCGACAGAGCCGCGACCAAAATGGTGGCCGCTCGCAGGTGGCTCAGCCCACACGGGAACCGTCTGCCTCGACGAGCAATTTCAGCACGCCACGCAGAGGGGAAAATCGCGGGCCGCCCAATGAAGGTCTCTGGGCAGTTTTGGGGCTTCTTCCTCGGCCAATTCGATGGTCCTCACTGGTGTCCTGGCGGCGGCCGAATGCTCCGGGAATCGTTCGATCCCCTGAAACAGGTCAACTGTCGCCGTTCCGCTCCAGTTCCGGTCTGCTTAGAGCCTAGCGAAAGGGTCGCCGTCCGCCACCGTCGCTCGACAAGGCCGCCGGGCGCGAAACGACGGGCGCCCCGCGAGCGGGATTAGGCAGTCCCGGCAGATGGCCGTCAGGGACGCGCGAGGTGAAGCGCGGTAAGGAAGATCTGGGGAGCACCTGGGCGCGCTGCATTCGCAACTGGTCGGCAAGTGGGCAACGCAGGCGGAACTGCAGGTCGACCGAGGGCGTTTTCCGCCGCGAAGCCCCCGGAGACGACACCGATGAACCACGACGCTGACCACGCAGAAATCCGCAGACTGGCCTACCAAATTTGGTTGAAGGAGGGGCAGCCAGACGGGCGAGACCGAGAACACTGGGCCGCAGCAAAAGCTGCGTGGGCCATGCAGAGGCACGGGCTGCACGCTGTAAGCGAGCAGCAAGCCGGTGCCGACCCTGAAACGCCCATTCGCAAGCCGCGTACGAAAAAGAGCTGAGTCGCCAGGTGCGGCGCATTGCACTGCCAGTGTCTGAGATTGATCGCGCAGTCACGCGAGCCGCCCGTCTGCCTTCGCC
Organism: Allobosea sp.; assembly: GCF_017308015.1. Lineage (GTDB taxonomy): Bacteria > Pseudomonadota > Alphaproteobacteria > Rhizobiales > Beijerinckiaceae > Allobosea. Next base: position 89,672 of record NZ_JAFKFW010000009.1, on the reverse strand, counting down.
GGGTGCGCGTGTCGCGTTCTCATTCGGGTGGGTAGCCGATGCGCGCGTGCTGCTGGGAGGGGGTGCACTTTGGCTTCTGACGACGCCGGGCCAAAGCGCTGCCCGCAGTCATGCTGTTCGCTTTCTGTCGACTATTGCGGCCACGACGACCTTGCATCACGGCATCAAGCAGATCGTCGACCAGATACGGCCTGACCGGGTGATTGGATCCGGGCGATTGAAGACCGGCCGAGCGCTTGACGCGATGCCTTCGGGCCATGCGATGCATGCCGGTGCGATGGCGGCCTTCTTCGCTGACCGCGTGGCCTATCCCGCTTCTCTGTGGTCAGCTGCTTTGGGTTTGGCGTCAGCCCGGGTGGGCATGCTCGCGCATTGGCCCTCGGGCGTAGCGCTGGGGTTCGTCGGCGGCGTGGTTGTCGAGCGTTGCACCAGGTGGGTTACGCGCTCTCACTCTCGGAAGCCATAACGGCGACGACGCAAGTCGCCGCGATGATAAGCCACGCCAGATCGCCGACCCAAGGAGCGCGCATCGCGGGGGATGCCAGGACCGAGGTGATGCCGACTATGGAGAACAGCGCCGAAAGAAACGAAAGACGCAACATTTTTGCCTCCGCTTTGAGCGCATGAACGCGGCGGGAAAACGCTGGTTCCCAGAGCCCGCAGACGAATTTTCGAGCCGCGGCGGATGCTGCTGACGGGCGAGGGGAACTCTGACTGAGGCGGCCGGTTGTGATCTGTCCCGCCTTCGAGGTCTCCGCATGAAATCGCTTCTTCTTCTCGCCGCAATCTCGATGGGCTGGAGTTCGTTCGCCCACGCAGCCGCGCCTCAAGGCGAGGACGAGGTTCCTGTCCTCCGAGCGGCCTTCCGCGCTTTGCCAGACCGTTCGCTCGCGCGGGTCTGCGCCGCCTTTCCCGCGGCACGCCGCCTGTTCTCCGCTGCCGCGCCGATATCCTCTTCCCGCCAGATCTCTGTCATGCCGCTGTCAAGGACATGCTCAATGAAGCGAGGCTCGAATACGTGGAATGTGACGGCCTTGGCGCGGCCATGCAGCTTGATCGTTTTGGTTCCCGCACTCTGAAGGCGACCGTCGTCGAGCAATTTGTGGCGCTCGCGAGAGAGATGGCTAGAATATCCTCAGCTTCGCTGAGGAGAACAGGCAACGCAGCGATGCCTAGCCAATATCGAAGCGATGCAGCGACGAAAATGGCAACCCCTACACCGTCATGTTTGGGGGGAGGCGCCCGGCACAAGCCTGATCTGCTACACCTTGGAAGACAGGAACGCCCGTACATTCTGAGGACGAGGGCTACTTCCTGATCGAGCCGACCCGTCAAATGCTAACGCGCTACGATGACTGAGGTGCTCTTATCGATCGATGAAGACGACTTTGGAGCGAGCTTTTGAGCTGGCACGATCGGGAAAATTTGAGACGCTGAAGCAGTTGCAGCGCGCCCATTCTGCGGAAGGATTTTCACTGCAGCAGCATTCAGGGCCTGCGCTTTTCGAGCAGCTTCGCAACCTTATGAAGGCAGCAAAACGGTTGGATGAGTGAACGCTCATTCGGGGGAATGCGGGGTCATCGTTTTGAGCTCGCCCACTGAAAGCGTGGTTGTCGCTCGCAAAGAGCCATCGTCGGCCCGAGTAAATTTAATGTGCTCGTGAGTGACGACGACAACCGTCTCGCCGATTCCAAGAATGCCTCCCATGCTAACGATCACTTGCATGGATGGCCCGGCACCGTGGATTTGGACGATGGTGCCGACCCTTGTGTCCCCAGACCCAAACAGCGGCGCTCCATCCAGGATTGCGCCCCCCAGGTCCGGACGCTGCTTCGTTTCATTTTCTGCCATGTGCTTTCCTCGCTAGGAAAACGCTCCTCATCACTAACCGTTCCGGCCGACCTCGGTTGGACATGGCTCCGGGGCGCTCCGTGAAAGAGACTGCGATCCTGCCCCATGGAGGCTTTGAACAGACAGCGTGTTGCCATGTCGACAGGTTCAGCCGATTCTCCCGCCCGTTCGGACGGCATACCTCACCGAAGCAGACCTTCAGCCTCAAACTCGTCCCAGCCATCGAGGCCAGTTTCCTGTTCGTCCGGGCCGGGCGCTGCCTCACGAGGTTTGGCTGAGCGCTTTCCCGCGCGCGTCAAAGCCGCTTTTCCAGCTGCTCGCCGCCGGTTCTCCGCTGTCGTCGCGATATCCTCTTCCCGCCAGATTTCGGGCAGGCCGCTGTCGAGGACATGTTCAATGAAACGCGGGGTGAACACGTGGAAAGTGACCGCCTTGGCCCGGCCACGTAGCTTAACTGTCTTTGTCCCCGCGCTCTGGAGCCGGCCGTCGTCGAGCCACTTGTGGCGCTCGCGAGATGAGATGGAGAGAATATCCTCAGCCTCGCTGGGGAGGATGGGTAATTCGGCAATTTCGGCCAACATATCCGCTACGATCGCAGATAGAGCGTCAAACTCAGCAGTTTCGGCGTCCGGCATGTGAAGGATCGCTTTGCCAGTTTCGACCGTCAGGTGCTTCCGCGTCGACCAAGGAAGCCGCCGCTTGATTTCCCGCTCGATTCCCTTGGCGCGGATCGACGATCCAAGGGTGGCCGTTGATGGAAGAGGCCACTCAGCGAGCTGCGTTGAGGTGCGCTTCACATAATGCTCTGTTCAGGTTTGCGGGTCTGGGACTAATTGCACGGATCGATCGCGTGTTCCCAGCTTCTACGCTCCTTGTCGTGCGGCACGTACGGTTGCTCCCTAGTGCGTGGGCGTCCTGAAGGTGGCCGATACTCGGTGGGCGATCAGCTGGCTCCCGATTTCAGCCATTCATTTCGGAGCTTTTTCCGATCGAGCCGCGCTTCAGCGAGTTCCTCGCGAAGGCGCTCGTTCACACCTTCCAGTTCGGCCCGCAACGCGCCTAGCTCGAGTTCGGCTGGCATTGCCTCGCTGTTGACTGTCTGATCGAGAATATCTGCCAGCACGGTGTGAAGGAACTGGGAGCACTCCTCCTCGTTCTCCGGCGCTGGAACCAGGATCTGCGCCAGAAGGGCTAGCGCCAGCCCTCGCCAAGCGACCACCTCGTATGACTGCTGGACGATTTCGGTTGGATCCTCGGACATTTGGTTCTCCTGCTCGGATGCAGAGGCTGCTTCTCGGCAACCTCCCGTCGCGTTGCTGTGTTCCCGCCAAACACCGAGCTTGACTCTCAGCCTCTCGCTGAGAACATAAGAGGAACATCAAGTGTCGTTCTAGCAGGTAAAGTCCGTTGCGGCCACAGCCGTTATTTCAGTCGCTCCGCGACCAGATCGAGCGGATCGAGGGCCGAGGCGCCCGCGGTCGGACAGTGCTGCCGTTCGGTATCGCGACGGTCGACTCACGCTTGCCTGGTGGAGGCCTCGCGCTAGGAGCACTGCATGAGGTCGCGGGCGGCGGCAACGGCGCGATTGACGGTGCAGCGGCGGCATTGTTCAGCGCCGGGGTTGCCGCGAGGAGTCGCGGCAAGGTGCTCTGGTGCCTCACCCGAGCCGATCTGTTCGCGCCGGCGATGGCGCAGGCGGGGTTGTTCCCTGACCGCGTGATCTATGTCGAGGCCGGCGATGACAAGACGGTGCTCGCCTGCATGGAAGAGGGCCTGCGCCATGGCGGGCTGGGCTCCGTCGTCGGCGAGGTAGCCCGCCTCTCCATGACCGCCTCTCGGCGCCTTCAACTGGCAGCTGAAGGAACTGGCTCGATCGGCATCGCGCTACGGCGATGGCGGCGCGAGGTCGACGCCGCTGACTTCGGCCAGCCTACAGCGGCGATGACCCGATGGCGTGTCTCGGTTCTTCCATCGACGGCCTTGCCGGTGCCGGGGGTAGGGCGGTCACGCTGGCTTGTTGAACTGATCAGGGCCCGGGCGGGCGAAAGTGCGGATTTCGAGTTGGAGGCATGCGATGACACGGGTCGTCTCGGTCTTCCTCCCGAACTGGTCGATCGATCGGTTCCGGCGGATGGCTGGCGACGCGGCGCCTCCGCCTGAGGTCCCGCTCGTCCTCATCGCTCGCGACGGAAGCAGGAGGTTAGTGCAGGCGGCGAACGCCGCTGCGCAGGCCGCCGGGCTTCGCGTCGGCTTGCCGGCTACGAAGGCGCAAGCGCTCGTGCCTGGCTTGCTGGTCGAGGAAGCGGACACAGCCGCCGACGCACTAGAGCTTGAGCGGCTGGCGATCTGGCTGCACCAGCGCGTCGCCCCGATCGTTGCGCCAGATCCGCCCCATGGCATCGTCATCGACACGACCGGTGCCGACCATCTCCATGGCGGTGAGGGCGACATGCTCGATGCCATCGTCGGGCGCCTGGCGATGTCCGGCGTCGAGGCCCGGGCCGCAATTGCCGATAGCTGGGGCGCCGCCCATGCACTCGCCCGATACGTATCTCAGTCGACTGTCGTTACGATGGCTGGGCATCAGGCGCAGCCGCTAATGCCGTTGCCGCTGGAATGCTTGCGGTTGCCCGCCAAGATATCGAATGATCTGCGCGTTCTGGGCTTCGAGACAGCCGGCGACATAATTGCCCAGCCGCGCTCGCCGCTCACGCTGCGCTTTGGGCCGGAAATCGCCCGCCGATTGGCCCAGGCACTCGGAGAGGTGGCCGAGCCCATCATCGCTATCCGCCCGCCTGATCTCATCGAAGTTCGCCGCGCCTTCGCCGAGCCGATCGGCGCGCCGGAGACAATCGCTCGCTACATCGGCAAATTGGTCGTCCAGCTCTGCGATCGCCTCGAGGCGCGCGGTCTTGGCGCTCGGCGCCTGGATCTCATCTGCCATCGCGTCGACCGCGGACTTCAGACAGTCCGCGTTGGGCTCGCCAAGCCTGTTTGTGACGTGAAACGACTGACCCGGCTCCTCTGCGAGAAGATCGAGGCGATCGAGCCTGGCCTCGGCATCGAGATCATGACGCTGGCAGCGACATTAGCTGAGCCCCTCGAACGAAAGCAGGCGGTCAGCTCACTGGTGGAGGAAACCAGCGCGGACGTGTCCGGCCTCATCGACATCCTCGCCAATCGTGTTGGTGAGCGGGCGGTCTATCGCATGGCTCCGGTTGCCAGCGATGTACCCGAGCGTTCTGTGCGCCGTGTCGCGGCATTGACTGAGGAGACCGGAGCGGTCTGGCCAGGTCACTGGCCCCGCCCGGCGAGGCTGCTACCCAGACCGGAACCGGTCGAGACCATGGCGCTGCTGCCGGACCATCCACCGGCCTGGTTCAGCTGGCGCGGCATCCGCCGCCGGGTCCGGCGCGCAGATGGCCCAGAGCGTGTGTTCGGTGAGTGGTGGAAGCGCGAGGCGGAGATGGTCGCCGTGCGCGACTACTTCCGGGTCGAGGACGATGCCGGCGAGCGCTACTGGCTCTATCGCGCGGGCGACGGCGAAGACGTCGCCACGGGGTCGCATCGCTGGTTCCTGCATGGCGTTTTCGGATGAGCGCCCGGTATGCTGAGCTTCAGGTCACCAGCCATTTCAGCTTCCTGCGCGGCGCCTCCTCGGCCGATGAGCTGTTCGCGCAGGCGGCGCTGCTCGGCATCGAGGCGCTCGCTCTCGTCGACCGCAACTCGCTGGCCGGCATCGTCCGGGCGCACGAGGCGGCGAAGACAACCGGCGTCAGGCTGATCGTTGGCTGCCGCCTCGATCTCGCTGACGGCATGTCGCTGCTGGTCTATCCGACAGATAGGCCGGCTTATTCCCGCCTGTGCCGGCTGCTCTCCATCGGCAAAAAGCGAGGCGGCAAGGCGCGATGCCATCTCGAATGGTCGGACGTCGTTGCGCATTGCGATGGCCTGGTCGCGGTGCTCGTGCCGGACTTCGCCGACGAGGACTGTGCCTTTCGCCTGCGTCGACTTCGCGAAGTCTTTGGTGACCGCGCCTATCTCGCACTGTCGCTGCGGCGCCGACCGAACGACCAGCTTCGCCTTCATGAGCTGTCGAACCTGGCGACGCGGATGCAAGTCCCCACGATTGTGACCAACGATGTGCTGTTCCACGAGCCGGCGCGGCGGATCCTGCAGGACGTCGTCACCTGCATCCGCCACAACGTCACGATCGACGCCCTCGGCGATCGGCGCGAGCGCCATGCCGACCGCTACCTAAAGCCGCCGGAGGAAATGCATCGGCTCTTCACCCGCTATCCCGAGGCCTTGGCCCGGACCCTGCAGATCGCCGATCGATGCCGGTTCTCGCTTGACGAGCTCGCCTATCAGTACCCGGAGGAGCGCGACGATCCCACGCTGACACCGCAGGAGACTCTTGCAAAGTTGACTTGGGAGGGCGCCGAGCAACGCTATCCCGAGGGGCTCTCCGAAAGCGTCCGGGCAAGCCTGAATCACGAGCTGACACTGATCGAGAGGCTCGGCTACGCCCCATACTTCCTGACGGTGAATTCGATCGTTCGCTTCGCCCGCTCGCGGGATATCCTCTGCCAGGGGCGCGGCTCGGCGGCCAACTCGGCCGTCTGCTTCGTCCTTGGCATCACCTCGATCGACCCGGGTCGCAACGACCTGCTGTTCGAGCGCTTCGTTTCGGAGGAGCGTCGAGAGCCGCCAGACATCGATGTCGACTTCGAGCATGAGCGCCGCGAGATCGTCATGCAGTGGGTGTTCGACACCTATGGCCGTGATCACGCAGCCCTGTGCTCGACCGTCATTCGCTACCGAACCAAAGGTGCCTTGCGCGATGTTGGCAAGGCGCTGGGCCTGCCCGAGGATCTGATCGGGACGCTGTCGTCGCAGGTTTGGGCCTGGTCCGAGGAGGGCGTCGAGAAGCGACACATCGAGGAGCTCAACCTCAACCTGGCTGACAGACGGCTGCGCCTGGCGCTCGATCTCGCCCGCCAGCTTCAGGGCACTCCGCGACACCTCTCACAGCATCCTGGCGGGTTTGTCCTGACCCATGACCGCCTCGACGACCTTGTCCCGATTGAGCCAGCGGCAATGGCCGATCGTCAGGTCATCGAATGGGACAAGGACGACATCGACGCACTGAAGTTCATGAAGGTCGACGTTCTCGCGCTGGGCATGCTGACCTGCATGAAGCGCGGCCTGGACATGCTCGCGGATCACAAGGGTATCGCGCTCGACCTGGCCTCGATTCCGGCCGAGGACCCACGGACCTACGCGATGATCCGCAAGGCCGACACGATCGGGACTTTCCAGATCGAGAGCCGCGCGCAGATGTCGATGCTGCCCCGGCTGAAGCCGCGGACGTACTATGATCTCGTCGTGCAGGTCGCAATCGTCCGGCCAGGCCCGATCCAGGGCGACATGGTCCATCCCTATCTGCGCCGACGCGAGGGCCGCGAGCCGGTCCACTATCCCAAGCCCGAGCTGGAGAAGGTTCTGGGCAAGACGCTCGGCGTGCCGCTCTTCCAGGAGCAGGCGATGCGGGTCGCGATCGAATGCGCCGGCTTCACGCCCGGCGAGGCAGACATGCTGCGCAAGAGCATGGCGACCTTCAAGTTCACGGGCGGCGTGTCCAAGTTCAAGGAGAAGCTCGTCGCCGGCATGGTCGCCAACGGTTACGAGGCCGAGTTCGCCGAGCAGACCTTCCGACAGCTCGAAGGCTTTGGCTCCTACGGCTTCCCTGAGAGCCACGCGGCCTCCTTCGCTCTGATCGCCTACGCCTCCGCCTGGCTGAAATGCTGGCATCCGGACGTGTTCTGCGCCGCGCTGCTGAACAGCCAGCCCATGGGCTTCTATGCTCCTGCACAGATCGTGCGCGACGCCCGAGATCACGGCGTCGAGGTTCGGCCTGTGTGCGCAAACGCCTCCCGCTGGGACTGCACGCTGGAGCAGACCGGAGACGAGAGGCGGTTTGCCGTTCGCCTGGGCCTCCGGATGGTCAAGGGGTTGTCCAATGCTCACGCTGCCGCGATCGCCACGGCCCGAGCCCGCCTTCCGTTCGAGTCGATCGAGGAACTCTGGCGCCGGGCTCGGGTGCCCTTGGCGGCGTTGGCGCAGATCGCCGAAGCCGATGGGTTTCGGCCCAGCCTTGGGTTGGCGCGGAGAGAGGCGCTCTGGGCGATCCGCGTCCTGCGCGACGAACCGCTGCCCCTGTTCGCCGCGGCTGCGGCGGATCGGAAAGCCGATGAAACGCCTGAGCCTGTCATCGCACTCCGGCCGATGGCGACCGGAGGAGATGTGGTCGAGGACTATCGCCATGTCGGGCTGTCGCTTCGCGATCATCCGGTCTCATTCCTACGGCAGGATCTTCAGCGCAGGGGCATCGTCACCTGTCAGGCCGCAATGGACGCGCGCGACGGACGCTGGCTCGAAGCCGCCGGCATCGTGCTGGTAAGGCAGCGGCCGGGCTCGGCCAAGGGTGTCATGTTCATTACCCTCGAGGACGAGAGCGGGATCGCCAACCTCGTGGTCTGGCCGAAGGTGTTCGAGCGCTTTCGCCGAACGATCCTGTCGGCCGGGATGATCGCGGTGCGTGGGCGCATTCAGCGCGAGGGAGAGGTCGTGCACCTGGTGGCACAGAGGCTCACGGACCTATCTGTCAATCTTGCCGGCGTCGGCAAACGGGATCAGCCATTCCCGCTTCCTCACGGACGCGGCGATGAGTTTCACCATGGCTCGCCAACTCCGGACCCGCGCGATCTACCGCCGAAAGGAATGCGGACGCGCGACATCTACATCCCGGACCTGCACATCGACACGATCAAGGTGAAGACGAGGGATTTTCGGTGATCCGGCTGCCGGTGGGATCGAAAGGCTCCTGCCTTGTATGGACCAGCGGAAATGCTGATCTACAATCCATGCTCAGTAATCGCGTTCGGGTCATCGACCTTGAGACGGCCGGGGACGGCCCCCATGATGTCTGTGAAATCGGTTGGCAGGACGTCTCGCTAGGAGCCGATGGACGCTGGGGAGTCACCGAGGAACGCGGCGCGCTTCTCGTCAATCCCGGCCGCGCCATCTCCGCCGATACGATGGCAGTGCACCATATTCGGGATGAGGACGTTGCTGGCGCGCCGTACTGGAAGGATATAGCGCCGTCTATCCTGAAGCCGGAGCGCGGAGTATTGGCTTTGGCGGCGCACCGAGCGGCGTTCGAACAGCGATACTGCCGACCGCGGCTGAGCGCGGGTGCTCAATGGATCTGCACCTGGAAATGCGCCTTGCGCCTCTGGCCGGAGCTGCCCCGGTTCTCAAATCAGATGCTTCGGTATCAGCGGAAGCCGGCGGGCCTCGTGCACGAGATTGGCTTGCCCGCTCATCGCGCGATGCCCGATGCGTACGTGACTGCGCACCATCTCCGCGACATGTTGAATGAAGCTTCGATCGACCAATTGCTTGCGTGGAGCATAGAGCCCGGCTTGTTGCCCCGCGTACCGACTGGCCCTGATCGAGGGAAGACATGGGATCAGCTCAGCGCGCCGGAGCTCTCCGAACTTGCCGCCAGTCGTGATGTCGATCTTCGGTTCAGTGCTAAGACCGAACTTGAGCGGCGAAATGGCCAGAACGAAGTCGACCGCGAACCTGCACAGGCACGCTTGCTCTGACGCTCCCATGCTCCGTCTGCTGCGCTTCTTGGTAAAGCGCGCTTTTGCCGACCGAGGTAGAGATCGTCGCGTGATGACCTGCCTCTCGATCACTCTCAGAGCCTCTGCCTGATCGATCAATCAAGCCGCCGCGAAACATGCAAAGAAGCTCTCGCGCTTCTCTCACCGCCCAACAGAAAACGGCCCCGGTCGCCCGAGGCCGTTGTTCAATATGCGCGTGCCGTCAGATCACGGCAGGCGGCACTCGGCCGGACGCGGTGGCATCCCGAACGTAAGGATCGGCATTTTCGTCGAAGCGCGACCAGCCGCCGGCTCGATAGTCGGCCTCGCGGGTCGCACGGTCGATCGGAGTAGCGCCGTCAAGGATAGCTTGAACGGTGGCCTCGTGCTCGGGTTCGGTGCGGACGGATACGACCGATCCGCCGCGGCGAACCGTCTCGGCGTAGTAGTTCGCCTCGTCCTCATCGTGGCCTTCCTTCACGAATGAGCCGACCAGACCACCGGCGGCGGCACCGGCGACGGCACCTGCGGCTGTGGCGGCAAGCCAGCCTGCGGCAACAACCGGGCCGACGCCGGGGATCGCCATGATGCCAAGGCCGGTCAGCAGGCCGGCTGCGCCGCCGACGCCGGCGCCGATTCCGGCACCTTCGGCGGCGTTGGTCTCGTCGGTCTTGCCGTCGCTGCCGACAATGCTGATGGCGCTGCTGGAAACGCCGGCGGCCTCGAGTTGGTCCACGACCGAGCGGGCGGTGGCGTGGCTATCGTAGGAACGGGTCAGCGTACGGGTCATGTCGTTCTCCAGTTTTTGCGGTGCGAGAGGCACGGATCAGTTGCGGGTGATATTGCCGCGATAATCGACCGAGACGTTGACCTGCGCCCCCGAGTGGGTCGCGGTGCCCTTCCAAACGCCGTTGTCGTCCTTCTTCAAGGCTCCAACGTTTGAATAGCCGTTGGCCTCGAGGCGGCTCTTGGCCTGGCCCTCGGTGAAGCTGTTGGCGCCCGGCAGCGGGGCATTCTTGTCGGCGTCAGCCTTTGGGGCGGGCATCGGCGACGTCGTCGACGTCTGTGCGATCGCGCCAAAGGATGTCGCGGAGGCGATCAAGGTGGCAATGAGCAGCTTCTTCATGATGGTCTCCCGTGGGCGTGCGGCCGATGCCGCGATGCACAATCCAACGGCAGATTGCCTCCAAAAGTTCCAGCGGAGCGGAATGGAACATGGGCTCTCAGGGTTCGTTCAGCAGCCATCGACCACCCAAATCGCTGGAGGATTAGATGGCGACCGAACCGAAGCCGCTCGACGACCTGTTCCATGACATGCTCAAGGACGTCTATTACGCGGAGAAGCAGATACTGAAGGCGCTGCCGAAGATGGCGAAGGCGGCCAAGTCGCCCGAACTCAAGAAGGCTTTCGAGACCCATCGCGAGGAGACCGAAGGTCACGTCGAGCGCCTCGGCGAGGTGTTCGAGCTCATCGGCAAGGCCCCGCGCGGCAAGACCTGCGACGCCATCCTGGGCATCATCGAGGAAGGCAAGGCGGTCATTGAGGATTACGGCGACAGCCCGGCGATCGACGCAGGCTTGGTGGCCTCGGCACAGGCCGTCGAGCACTATGAGATGGCCCGCTACGGCACCCTCAAAGCGTGGGCTCAGCAGCTCGGCCACAAGGATGCGGTCACGCTGCTCGACGCGACGCTCGCCGAGGAGACCAAGACCGACAAGACATTGACGCAGCTCGGCGGCGCCGCCAACACCGCCGCGACGAAGAAGGCAGCCTGATCATGGGAATTTTCGACAGCATCAAGAAGGCCATCTTCGGCGAGGCCAAGGCCGATACGGTCGCCACTTCAACGTCTGCTCCCGCACCCGGTGCGGTTGTCCCATCGTCCGGCACTTCCACCGCACCGGCCTCGTCGCCGGGAGGGACGACCGTCGGTCAGACCACGGCAAACATCGGCACTGCGCCTGGATCGGCGGCCTCGCAGCAGGTCGACGTCGCGCCGATCCTCGACAAGGCGGTCAAGGACAGCGGCCAGCAGCTGAACTGGAAGACGTCCATTGTCGACCTGCTCAAGGCACTCAAGATCGACAGCAGCCTGACCGCCCGCAAGGAACTGGCGCAAGAACTCGGTTACACGGGTGATACCAACGACTCGGCGACGATGAATGTCTGGCTGCACAAGGCAGTCATCAAGAAGCTCTCCGAGAACGGCGGCAAGGTCCCGGCTGATTTGCTCGACTGAGCGCAGAGGTCCCCGGCGACGTGCCGTCGGGGATCGTCAATCAACAAGCGAAAGCAGGCTTCCCGAGATCGGCCTGTTCCAAGGCTTGTCGAACGTCTTCACAGCGTCGTTGCCTTCGCCCAAGGCCTTCTGAGCTCCTCACTTCTTTCCTGCTGGATCATCTCCAAGGCGAGATTGAGCCGTGTGGTCGAAGTCGGCTGGACCACGAGATTTCGAGCCGCGGTCAGCTCATCCAATCGAGCGGCCGCATCGCGACGGCCATGAGGCTCACGCTCATCCAGACGCCGATCCAGAGCCAGAAGTCGAGCGAGACGAGATACCGCATCGGGTCATACCTCCGTTTGTCGGAGAGAAATGTCCGAGGTGGACGCGCAGTTTCCAGCTTTCGATAAAATGCAACCGATATGGGAAACGCCGCATTAACGCGCTCCGGCTTTGGGAGAGCGCGAGTTTCGATCGCCGTCAGACGGCTGCGGGTTGTGCTTTCTCACAAGGGTTCGACGATCGTACCCCCTTCCTGGCCGCCCGGATTTCAACTGCATGTTCTCGGCAGGCGTCTCTCAGGCCGAAGGCGATGACGTCGCCCTCAGTTTGCATGCTCGTGCCGATAAGGCGCTCTATGCGGCCGAAGGTCTCGGGCGAAATCGCATCGTCTCGTTCGATAGTCTTGATCAGCGAGCGGCGGTCTGACATTTGCAAAAGAAAGCGCCCGCCACTCAATGGCGGCGGACGCGTGCGCACATGGCCAAACTCGTCGACCGTTATCCCGTTTTCAGGTTATCCGCAGACTGCTTGCCAGACCTCTTGTCGGCAACGAGTTCGTAAGAGACCTTCTGGCCCTCGTTCAGGCCTCGTAGACCGGCTCGTTCCACCGCACTGATGTGAACAAAAACGTCGTTTCCGCCGCCATCCGGGGTGATAAAGCCATAACCCTTGGTCTCGTTGAACCATTTCACAGTGCCGCTAGCCATATTCGTCTCCAAAGTGGACGGCCAGCATGAGCCAAGGTCAGTTTCTCGGCAAGGTATGGACGACGGAGGAACTTCTGGATCTCGGCGCAGTCTCCCTAGCAGCATAGATCAATTGGAGCAGCTCCATGACCAACAGCCAGGACCGGGATATTCGCGAGGCCAACGCCCGAGCCGATAGGCAGACGGAAGGCTCGGGCGGCGGGGTTGTCGCACCAATGCACCCAGATCCGCATACGACCACCGACCCGGCGGTGGAGACGCCGGTTGAAGGTCGTCAGGGATTTCTGGGCCGCCCGGTGCTGGCGGTGCTCGTAGGGGGCCTTATTTTGGCTGGGCTTGCTTGGATCGTGGTCCACTATATGGCCGGGTGATCTCTTAGCACGCCCGTTGCGGGCGCAATGCGTCTGAGACGAAGCCGGAGTAAGGAGGGCCGACCTGCCGCGAGTAATAGCACCGCATCGGCCAAGGGACCCTGTCTTTGAATGCCCCGGTTATGGGCGCGCTCCTCGCGAACTCGACACGTCCGGAACGGCGTTCACGGCAAATCGTCTCTCTCAGTGAGGAACCCGGAAGATCGTCTTCCGTTGCGACCAGATGGGCCCGGATTCCAGGTTTTCTGCTACCAACGGGCCCGAAGTGATGAGAGCGGAATGGTCAACGAGAGCCCGCACGTCCGACAGACCATCCTGATCGTCGAAGACGAGCCGCTTCTGCTGATGGATGCGGTCGACATGGTCGAGGAGGCAGGATTTGAGGCTCTCGAGGCGTCGAATGCTGACCAGGCGATCGAGATTCTGGCATCGCGAGCCGACATCCGGATCGTTCTCACCGATATCGATATGCCGGGTTCCATGGATGGCTTGAAGCTTGCCCAGTATGTTCGCGGTCGTTGGCCCCCGATCGAGATCATTATCGTCTCTGGCCATCGCACGGTTCCTACCGAGGAGATGCCGGAGCGGGGGCTTTTCTTTTCCAAGCCCTATAGCCGCCACGCCATGACCGCGGCGATGCGACGACTGGTTTCATAAGAAGGCCAGCGGTGACCCGATCTGATTTAGCATCTCGCCAACCATCCATAAACTTTGAGCTGTGAAATGAGCTCTTCCGCAAGCTGACGTGAGCTACGTGTCGTTTGTGATGCAAGCGCTCCAGCCCCGTCGCGAAGAAAGGTCCCACCTGGTTCAGGCGGCGAAGCTGCGCCTGCCAGGGGCCGCGCAGGCGTGGAGCTGCATGATCCGCGAAATCTCACCTGGTGGTGCGCGCTTGCGGCTCCCGCGTGGCTTCGAGCCGGACGGAAGGGTTCTGATTACCGCTCTCGCAATCGGCACGGACAGGCCAGCACAGGTTGTTTGGCGGAATGAGACCTCGATCGGCATAGCTTTCGAGTGACTGCGACAGCGGGTTGCGGTCGTCCCACCAACGGCGTCAGGCATACGGCTTCAGCTTGGGGATGAGCGGGGCATGCGACGCGTTTCCTGAGCACGCTCCAGGGATTTCGCCGATCGCCGCGCGGAACGCAGTTCCTCGAGGGTGGGTTGCCACCATTCGCGGAGAAGGGCGTCCGGCGGGGTAGGGCGTCGTCCAGCCCAGGTCCTGACCAGTTCTTCGTGAGTTGGACGCCGCCACAAAGCCCAGCCCAGGTCATCCGGCTGTCCTGAGCACCACGAATAGTGCTGCCGGGCGGTGTCCGCGGGAACGAGTTCGCCGGGCATCTCAAGGACGACTAATGGTCGTTCATGCGACATCAGTACTCGGTCGGCCGGGGGAATTCGCTCGCGGGCACGGGATACCGCCGGCGCCGGCGTTCGGCCACAGTCGCCTTTACCTCTTCATATTCGGGCTGTGATTTCGCGGCCTCGCGCCGTTGCCTTCGAGCTTCCGGCTCGCTGCGTTCGGCGTCAGCTTCGATCGCCGGCCATCTCTTACGAAGCTCCTCGATCGATCGGAACGGGACCTGCCAGGCCTTATCCTCGCCGTTCCACCACGCCCAACGTGGCCGCCTGGGGCATCGATGCGCTGACGCTCGCCGGACATAAGCTCTACGCGCCCAAGGGGATCGGCGCTCTCTACCTGCGAAGCGGACACGCCATCCCGAGCGTTCTCGACGGGGCAGGGCAGGAGGGCGGTCGCCGACCGGGGACCGAGAACGTCCCCTATATCGTCGGGCTCGGACAAGCCTGCCGGATGGCCTGCGAACGGTTGGCGGGGGATGCGACACGGATTGCCGCATTGAAGGAGCGGCTGTGGCAAGCGCTTGCCGGGGGCGTGCCGGAGCTGAAGCGCCTGGGTGGGTCACATACCCTGCCGAATACGCTGAGCGTGCTCTTTCCCGGAACGGTCGGCAACGACCTGCTCGAGGCGACGCCCGCGATCGCGGCATCCACCGGTTCAGCCTGCCACGCCGGAAGCTCGAAACCCTCGGCAGTCATCCTCGCGCTCGGCATCTCGCCCGACAGGGCGCTCGGCGCCGTCAGGCTTTCGCTCGGTCGCGGGAGTAGCGATGCCGACATCGATTCCGCCGCGGCCGCACTGATCGAAGGCTATTGGACGCTGGCGGGTCAGAACACCAAGCCAGCACCCTCAGGAAAGGCGATCCCAGGCAAAGTTTCTCGGCTCGACAGCAAGCTATCGCAGTCGGGGGCCGTTCCGTTCGGTCGGGATTGAACGAGGACTCGCGCGTCGAAAACGATACTTCGTGAACTCTGCTCGACTCACCGCTGCGCCAAGGGGCGTCTCCGCCAGCTTGATAACATGATAAGCCCGCCGCTTGGGAAGCGACGGGCCTCTGACTTCTGTCAGGACTACGCGGTTCCGGCAATCGCCGGGAAACTGGCTTTGCCCTCCCGTCGGTTGCGGCCGGTACATCCGCGACGACGCATCCAACTGGAGAGCAGGCAGGCATCCGAGGATGCCGCGCTGACAACGAGATAAGCGCCACTTCGGTTCCCGCAAGATTTTAGCAGCCAGCGAACTCGGCGCCGGGAACGAGCGCCCAGCCCCGGGCGTTCAATCTCAGCCTCGCGGGAAGGCCGAAGGAGGATTGCATGGCGAACGAACAAAACCCGGCGGTCGAAAGCCTCCGGCAGGAACAGAAGATCCAACGCAAAGAAGAGCGCGAGCTGACCCCCGATCAAAAGCTCGAAAGAGCGCTCAAGGATACCTTTCCCGCGAGCGATCCGGTGGCTGAGCAGGTGCCGATTACACCGGGCGGTGCCGAGGAGCAGAAATGATCCGGGCGGCATTCTCCAGTCTGGCCGGCGCATGGATCGCACGGAATGTCCAACAGGGTGAAATCCCCGAACGGTTCGCGGTTCCCCTGACCCTGCTCGCGACCCGGCTCCCGACATCGGTCATCGTTGCGGGAGCGATCGGCTACGGGCTTTATCGCCTAAACCTGGAAGCGCAGGCCATGGCGGCAAGGGACGTTACCCCGAAACGCCGCGCTAGGCCGGCACCCTCACGCGGAAAGCCAGCGTCTCGGCGCACGCGACCGAACGCAAAGCGACAGACCTCCGCAGGCCGAAAGGCGCCAGATGCTTAAACTCTTCCTTGAAATGTCGATGCTAGCCTTCGAGTCGCAACAGGCCATCTGGCTCAGAAGCATGAAGATTGCCGCCGGCGGCACAGCCGGCGAGCGCGAGGCCCAGTTGATGGTGAAGGAGAAGGTCGCGGCTGCTCAGACGGCTGCCATAAAGGCGGCGACGGGCACGGGTCCCGTCGGCATCGCCCGCGGCTATCGGCGCAAGGTGCGGGCGAACGTCCGTCGTTTGTCGAAATAGATTCCTGTAATGAACTGGATCGCTGTCGCGGGCACTTTGGCCGCACTGTGCTCCACAATCAGCTTCGTGCCTCAGGCGTGGCGGATCGTCAGGACGCGCGATACGAAGGCGATCTCTCCGCTGACCTACAGTCTCACAGTGACCGGTTTTGCGCTCTGGACCACCTACGGCCTCGGCTTGGGCGAATGGCCTTTGATCATCACCAACAGCATTTGTTTCGTCCTCTCCGCCTTCATCCTGATCAGGACGCTCCTGCGGCGCCCAAAGAAGGAGGCGGTGGCCGAAACGATCGATCCTGCTGCTTGAGCCGCGCTGTAATTCGCTATGTCGTGCCGTCGGCAGTGCCTATGATTGTTCGATCATGCCGTTTTCGTCTCTGAGTGATCCGAAGATGCATGCTGTTCGTCGACGCGACCGTGAGCGACGCCATCCCTCTGCAACATTCGTCACGAGACGGCCGGCGGGCTCGACACCTTGGATTGCGAAAAGGGTGGGTATGCATGCTTCTCACCTACGCCATAGGCGATGTCCACGGTCGCTCTGACCTCCTTCAGACAGTCATCACATTCTGCGAGGAAGATGGGGCTCGCAGCGGCGGCACGCCGCGGATTATCTTCCTCGGCGATCTTGTCGACCGTGGTCGAGATGCAAAGGGATGTCTCGAAATTGTCGGCCGTGCCCTAACGGACTATCCTGCTTCGGTTTTCTTGCGTGGAAATCATGACGACTGGTTTCTCCGATTCCTGGAAAATGACCGGCGCCAGCTCCGCACTTGGTTCCATGATGGTGGCAGGGAAACCGTAGATTCCTACTGCGACCTCGATATCGACGATGCACGTCGATTCATCCTGAGCCAGCATCCTGGCCATCTCGACCTTCTTCGCCGCTCCACTTTCATGGTCGAGGAGGGCGCGCTTCTCTTCGTGCACGCGGGCATTCAGCCGGGCATTGTCCTAAAGGCGCAATCGCCTGAGGACCTGATGTGGATCCGCGAGCCGTTTCTCAAACCATCACGGCAAGCTGCCTCGGGTCATCGTCCACGGCGACTCGGTCATGAATCCTCCGCTGCCGGTGGTCACAGAGAATCGGATATCCATGGACACGGGCGCCTGCTGGACGGGCCGATTGTCGGTTCTCGTAATCGATCAGGGCGAAACAAGAGCTATCGTTCTTCCAGATCGATGGCGACAGCCGATCGATCGTCAAAATCGATTCTGTGGAACGCGACAGCGGGGATGGCACGCTGCTGGATGATCTAGCCTGGCTTGCGCCCCAGCAGTAACTCGAAGCATCTGGATTTATCCGGCTGCTCCTGGCGACGGGCACGGCCGTCGGTCGCGACGGCGCCGAGTTTGAAACGATCCATCGGCAGAGCTCGGATATTGTTCGCTTGATCAGACCGCGGTCATATCTTCGGTGGCAGACCGGCTCTGTCAAAGACCGGTATACTATCGATCGATCCCGCAGGATCGGCGCCTGTCGGAATATCCTCGGCCGCTTGGCGGACGGCTTCCTCCGATTCAGTTAATCCGTCCGTGGTATCGTTCGCATCGCTTCCCGCATCATGGACGTTGGTACGATCAGACACGCGCCTGTTATCTGACGGTTCGGTTCCATGGCCCGCTTCGATGGGATCCGGCACTAAATCACGCAAGGCATCAGCAGGTGCAGCGTCTAAGCGGTGCTTGTCGTTCGAGGTCATAGTTGGCTCCTATCGCTTTCCCAGACAAATTTGCGCCGGTCCTCATTGTTCCAGGGACACGACGGAACCAGAGCTGTGTCGAAGGCGTTTTCGCTCCACCGGAAACAAGGAGATTCAGCATGCGTCAGGAAGGCTTTGTATGTGACGCTTGCGGAGCGGCGAGCGTCCGTATTCCCAACAATCTCGGACCCAATAGCGATGTCTGCTGCGGGGGCTGCTCGCGAAGGCTAGCTTCCTGGTCGGAGTACCGGGCGACAATTGCATCGATGCTGCGCCATCAGCCGGGTCGACCGATTGCAGATCCGCTTTCCAACTGACGGCTTATCGCCAGTTAGTCAGCATTCCCGCCGTGTTAGTGGCTTCGATCTGCTCGCTGAAGCGGTTTCTGCACAGTTCCATTAGGGCTTCATGGGTCGCATCGGCTGAGCTGCAAAGCGCGTCGGTAACGAGGATCACGCGAAGGCCCCGATCGACGGCTCCCAACACAGTTGCCAATACGCAAACATCAGTTTTCCCCGCCGGATATGATGACGGTGTTTACGTGCTTGTCGGACACCCACCGATCCAGCGCGCCCTCGGCCCAAGGGAAATAAACGCGCTTGTCTAGGACCATCGCGGGCGGAACGAAGCGCTCAAGCACCGGGTGAGGGCGAACGGCTTCGGGACTAACCTTCTCAAGCGTTACGTCCGCCCACCGTTCATAGTATCTAGACCATGCGCCGGCCCCTTCGCCCGGCCGTTGGGCGGGAATGAACCGAGTGAACAAAGTTCGTTCCGTGTGCAGCCGCGTTATTTGCTCTATTGATGGGAGAATACGTTCCAGCCACGGAATGGCCCAGGGATAACCAGGGCCGAAAAGTCGCTGCATGTCGACGCAGAGGTGGATGCAGTTTTCACCGAGCGGACCGTGTACCAGGCCGTGCGCCGCCAAAGCTCGTTTTCTCCCAGGTCACCCATTAATCGCGGGATCGGTGCTTTTCCGCCGCCAGCCCCGACGGGTTAGCCTGGTCGAAGGGAGCGTGTGGACCCGTGGAATTCGGAGATCGCGGATTCGGCCCGGGCCGCCGTTGACCCTCTCCTCCGGGCTGCCCCGCCCGTTGAGCAATATGGAAATACCCTGGGGCGGAAGCATTTCCCTGCGCTAGCGGCGAAGCATGATCATCCTCCCACTCTTGAACTGCAGCGACCAATTTCGAACTGCAGCGACCAATTTCGCCATTTCGGCAGCCTCCGGGGTGCCTTCCTGGGCATCAGCCAGGCGATGTATTTTCGTGGCCGCTTCGGTGTATTCCTGCTGCGTGCTTATCTGCATTCTTCATTCCCACTTGTCTTCGCTCAGTTACCCTCAACAATCGGACCGTGGTGCCAGAGGTTGGCAACCGGCAATTGACTTTCGGGTAATAAGCGGTCGATTGGCGGCTGACGCCTCTCGTGATGACCTGAGCGACCGGGGGCGGTAATCAGGCCATCCGCGCGTGATTCTTGCTCGATACGGCAACATCCCAGCGGACATAAGCGCTCTCACCGGGGCATGACGATCAAGCCCCCGCCGGGGCCTGGGACACCGCTCATCGAATATCCGTGGGTCGCCGTGCGCTTCCGCTGCAATTACTCCGAGCGCGGCGGGGATTCGCGAACCGTCGCCTGCGCGATCGATTTTGGGAGCCATGCGAAGATGAACGAGCTACTGCATATCTTCATGTTGAGGCGGCCCTCCGGCAGCTCGGGACAGCGCTGTATCTCTTCATGGAGGACATGGACCCCGTATCGGTCCAATGCCTAGCGGGGTGGCGGTGAGGTGATGTAATTCTATGCTGAGAAAGTCCACGGCAAAATGACATCGACCGCCGCAGCCTTTCGCAGTTCTCGGTGGCGACTCACTGGCCGCCATAAGATGGCGCGCCAGCCTCGCCCGTCTCGCTTCGCTTGCGCCGCGCCATCGGCGTAGGTTGACGTCGGTTTCCCCGGATTGCTTTCGTCGGGGTGTCAGGCCGAGATAGGCGCCGACATCATTGGCGGAGTGGAAGCGCGAGGGGTCATCGATCGTGTGGCGGAACGTAAGAGCGGTGATGACCCCGACACCCGGGACTGACATCAGCCGCCGGGTCGTTACGTCCTCCCGAGCGAGAGACCGAACCTGCTGGTCCAGCTTGTCCTGTTCCTCGCAGACTTGCTCGTGAA
The DNA here is from genome assembly GCF_017308015.1 of Allobosea sp. Taxonomy (GTDB): domain Bacteria; phylum Pseudomonadota; class Alphaproteobacteria; order Rhizobiales; family Beijerinckiaceae; genus Allobosea. Next base: position 69,275 of record NZ_JAFKFW010000009.1, on the reverse strand, counting down.
CGGCCAGCAGCGCCTCCACAACCGACGTAAGCCGGTGTCCACCGCTGAGCAGCTCTCGAACAAACCGCCGGAACTGAGCTCCTATCGATCGGCGGAACTGCAGCCCATATTCCTTGAGCATCGATCGAACCTGGTTTTCGAGATCGCGGCGGATGGCAACCAACCTCGATCGAGCAACAAGCACGGAGCGGATGGCCTGGTCGCGCCGCTCTTGACCTTGACCTCCCGATACCAGCCGACACGAACCAGTTCGGCCAGACCCCGGGCATCGTTCTCGTCACTCTTGTTCATGCGAACAGATAATGCCGCTTTCGCGCGGCGGGCATCGATACAAACGACAGGCAGACCTACTCGCTGGAGTTCGTGCCATAGCCAGCTCGACATGGCACCCGTCTCGAATCCGATCCTCTCAGCATGCGGCGCGCGTTTGCGAAGCAACTCTGCCAGGGCTCCGGGGTCGGACTTGGCTTTGCCCTGGAACACAATCTTCCCAGCATCATCGACAACGCAGACGCTGTTCTCCTTTTGCGACACATCCAGTCCGACATAATGTTTCACGATGAGCTCCTTCCGATCCTCCTCGGCCGGGGCCGTCGCTGATGCTTTGCCGAAAGGCGCAACGACAGCAATTACGTCATCGTCCGCAAAGTTGCCCCCCGATTGGAGTGCGCCCCTTGAGGCGGACAGCGTGACGGTGAGTAATTGACCGGAGAGCCGGGCTTTCGAAGGATGAAAGCCATGGTTCGACATCGTTCTCACCGCGTCGAGTTCAAGCGCCAGGTGGCCCAGGATTACCTGGCGGGCGAGACGCTCCACAGCCTCGCTCGGCGACACGATCTATCGCGCAACCTGATCCGCATCTGGATCCAGAAGTTCGAAGCCGGCGCCTTCGACGACGAGGCGGCGGCCGCCGATACGATTGAAACCTATGAGGCGCGCATCGCCGCGCTGGAGCGGCTCGTTGGCAGACAGACTCTGGAGATCGAGTTCCTAAAGGGGGCTCTAAAGCACGGACCGCGGCCGAGAAGCGCGACTACATCCGTCATCACCGGCCCCGCGGCATCTCCGTCGCAGAAGGATGTCGGCTGATGGGGATCGCGCGCTCGACCTATTACGACAAGCCGGCCACCAGCATCGACGACACAGCGCTCGTCGAGACGATGGCGGCGATCTCCGATCGTTTCGAGGCCTATGGCTACCGTCGGATGCAGGCAGCGCTGCGGCACCGCGGCTTTGTCGTCAATCACAAGAAAATCCGACGCCTGATGCGCGAGCATGGTCTTCAGCCGCGTCGTCGGCGGCGCTATGTCGCCACCACCGATAGCGATCACGAACTGCCGATCTTCCCGAACCTGGCGAAGAACATGGTCCCGGACGGCCCGAACCAACTCTGGGTGGCCGACATCACCTACGTCGCGATCACCGCAGGCTTCGTCTACGTCGCCGTCATCCTCGACGCCTGGTCGCGCAGGGTTGTCGGTTATGCCATCGGCCGCTCAATCGATGTCAGGCTGACGCTGGCCGCTCTGCGCTCGGCCATCGAAAGCCGAAGACCGCCACCCGGTTGCGTGCATCACACAGACCGCGGGTCGCAATATGCCGCCGGGCTCTACCGGCAGACGCGTGCCGACCATGGTCTCGTCGGATCGATGGGGCGCCGCGGCAATCCTTACGATAACGCCAAGGCCGAGAGCTTCATGAAGACGCTCAAGGTCGAAGCCGTCTATCCGATGGCCTATGAAACCTTCGAGGACGTCGCTGCCGACCTTCCACGCTTCATCGATCAGGTCTACAACGCCAGCCGACTGCACTCCGCAATCGGCTATCTCAGCCCGCAGCAGTTCGAGGATCAACACGCCCGGCTCATGGTCAAATCCGCAGCCTGATCCTGTCTACCCGCAAGGGCGCACTCCAGATCGGCGTCCAATGTTGACCCCTTGAGTATGCTTGGCGGCGAGGAGGCGGCGCGGCGGAGCTGGTCTGGATTGCGCAGCCGCGCCGGCTCGGGATCGGTGGTGTGCGGGGAACTCAGAGCCTTCTCTGATTGGGGTTGTTGAGGTCAAGCTGCTCATTCTGGGCTTTCCGGTTCGTGTCGCCCCGTGGATCACACGCTTCTCTTGGCGGTCGGCGCGAGCCTCGTTGAAGGCCGGCCGCCGCATGATGGGATCAGGAGGGCGCGGCGTCTCAATCTGTTTCACGACCTTGCAGGTTTGCGCCCGCAGGTTCTGGACTCTCAACGAGATCGCCTGGCCCATCGTCCCCACGGGAACGATCCGGTTCACCCTTTCGGGATCATGCGTCGTATTTGGTCCTCCCGTTTCGGCACGGCGGCGTCATGCTGTGGCCGTGGCGCCATTAGCGGGGTCCTTGCCCCCAACGGAACTCGGCACTGTCGCTCCACATCCGGTGGAGGATAACGGCGAGCTTGCGGGCAACCGCGACGCGGGCGCGGGCCATGCCGCGAGCCCTCGCGACCTTCATTCCCCAGGCACGCAGGCTCGACCATTTCTGGCTCCGCACCGGCAAGGTGTGCGCCGCCTCGTAGAGCGCGGTACGGGCGAGTTCGTCGCCGCAGCGGCTGATCTGGATGCCGGTCTCGCCCGACTGGTAGCGCGCCGGTGTCAGGCCAAGATGGGCGCCGACATCCCGCGACCGCCTGAACCGATCAGGCCGGTCGATCGTCGCCCGGAAGGCGAGCGCGGTGATAGGTCCCACGCCCGGCACGCTCATCAGGCGCCGACAGACCGTCTCTTTCTTGACGAGATCCATGACCTGCTTCGTCAGCCTGGCGAGGGCCGTCAGCATGGCGGCCAGCACCGACAGGAGCGGTTCGACAAGCGGCATCACCAGGGTATCGTCACCTGCCAGTTTGTGTACCCGGTCGGCGAAGGCTGCCCGTCCCGGCGTACCGAGCTTGAGACCGGCCTCGCGCAGGATCGCTCGCACCACGTTCTCGATCGAGCGCATCTCGTTGAGAACCGTGCGACGCGCCACCAGGAGCGAACGCCACAACCGGCACTGACGGCTCTTGACGTGCACCTGCCGGAACCAGCCCGTCCGCATGATCTGCGCCAGAGCGCGGGCGTCGTTGCGGTCGGTCTTGTTGGGCATGGTCTTCATCGTAGCATTGGCCTGGCGTGTCTCGATGCAATCGCAGCCAACCCCGCAGCGCACAGCCTGTCGTGAAGCCAGGCCGTCAGCGAGCACGCTTAAAGCCCGATGCGCTCCAGCGGCAGGTCGAGCTGGTTCAAGGCCGCGGCCAGAGCGGGAGGCTCACTCGCCGCTCGCGCCTCCTTCACGATCCGACCCGTTCCGTCGACAACGCAGATGGCGGTCTCTTCCAGCGACACGTCCAGTCCGGCATAGTAGTCCATGGCTGCTCCTTCCCGATGCTGGGGGCCGCTCAACACGGACCACGTTCCAACATCCCGAACGGAGCAGCCACCCTCAGGTTGAGACCCCAATCACCCCATCTGTTCTTGAAGCGCCAGCTCTCGTTGCCGGTCTCGACGATGTCGCAGTGATGGATGAGCCGGTCGAGGAGCGCGGTGGTCATCTTGGCGTCGCCGAAGACGTTCGCGACGCCGAGAGTGCTCGCAGTGTTCAAGGCGCCGCTGGAAGACCTACAGGCGCTCTGATCCCCAATAGGGTCAGCTCTCGGAGCGGAATCGGACACAGATGTTGGAACTGAAGCCGGAGCCGATGTCATGAGACCGCCGCGAGCGATCCGCGCAATCGTCTTCGCGATGTTAGCGCCCGCAGCCGCGGACGCGCTGCCGAATCCCGCGTCGAAATTCTGTGAGATGATGGGCGCGCGATCGGCGATCGCCACGCTTTCCTCGGGCGATCAGAATCGGCCTCTGCTATCTCACCGACCGCAAGATTGTCGAGGAAGGGAAGCTGTTCCGGATGTTCGAAGGCGAGAAGCTGCCGCGGTGTAACAACCCCTTCCTCGCGGATGAGCGGAAAGGCGCCCCGTTGCGCGCTTTCAATTCGCCTAGCACCGGACGGGTACCGGGCTGCTTCGGCGGCGTGCCCGCAGATCAACAGCCTTCGAAAGCGACCGATATCAAGCTGTGGCTGTTTTCTCCGTTATGCGCGTCGAGCCATCCGGTTCTTTGGCGAGCAGCGCGTTGTCGCTCGCCAGAGCTTTACCAGGCGAGCGCGATATTGCGTTCATGTAGCGCCTCGTAAGCTGTTCCGTGAAGGGGATCTCGGCCATTCCCTTCGCGCTGTACCAGGGCCGCCGGCGGTCCGCGCGCAGCACGAGCGTCGTCTCTTCCCGAGCGCGGGTTAGCCCGACATAGAGGTCGCGCTGGTCGAGTCCTTGCCAGTCCAGAAGCAGGAGCGCCCGGTCGACAGTCGCGCCCTGTAAACCGAACAACGTACTTACATAGGCATGGACGATATGGGCGTTGCCGTTGTCGTCGTGCCATTCCGAGAGCCTCACCCGCAGCTCGCGGACCTTCTCCGTGCCCTGGACCTTGAGAGGGATGGTCACCCGTATCGCGAAATCTCCATCTTCCAGGACGTTGATCTCGGCAATCCGCGCGACCGTGCCGTTGACGATCGCCGGATGGATGCGCGAGCGGCGCAGGAAGCGGACATGGTCGCCGACACATAAGGCGATCGTGCGCCGGATGCCATTTGGGCTGACCGTCGCGACCTGATGACTGATGCCCGTCAGTTGGCCGGCTGCGACGAGCTCCCTACGGAATCGGCGGCTGATCTCGTAGATCTCGTCGTTGGTCTTGACGATCGCCACAGCGCGACCTCCGCCGCCCCCGTCGTAGCGCTTGTTCAACCACGCTACGGCCTGGTCGACCGCCTCCGCCGGCGTGGCGGCGTGAGCGAGTCGTCCCTGACTGAGAAGTTCCGTGAAGGCGGCCGCGACATTGTCCTCCACCAGGTGAGCCATGACGTCCCTGTACCAACCCACCTGTCGATGGGTCGTCTTCAGTGTTGCCTGCGCGGCTGCCTTCTGAACGAGCTTGTAGCCGGAACCCGCCGCGATCGGGCGCAACTGGTCGGGATCCCCGGCCATGATGAGCTTGACGCCGCGCTCCTTGGCAAAGCGCAGCAGTTGCACCATGCGTTCGGTGCCGATCAGCGCGACTTCATCGACTAGCACGACCGTCCGGTCGTCGATGTCGAGCTCTCCCCGCCCCAGGATCGCCGCTAGCGCCGCGAACGGCACGCCGCAATCGCATCCTAGCGCCCCGCAGACCCGCCAGGCCTCCGCGGTCGCGATCACCTTGAAGCCCGCCTCGCGATAGGCGGCGACGACGGGCTTCAGCAAGGTCGTCTTCCCCGTTCCCGGCGCGCCGTGGATGAGGACGAGGCGGGCGCTCGAGCAGGCCGTCTTCGCGGCCTTGATCTGTTCATCGGCGAGCGGTCCGGGCGCTTCCTCGATCATGGCCGTGATCGCAGGCGCGGAGGCAAAGGGCGTTTGCGAAAGGGTCAGGGCCAGCTCGAAGCCCTCGGCTTCCAGTGCCAGCATCGACACGGTCGTCCACTGTGGAAGGCCGTACCTGAGCAGGGTGGTGACCCGCTGCAACTGTGAGGAAGCTTCCGTGACATGGTCCAGCAGGTCGATATCCGGCCTGTCGTGGACGCCGTCGACTACGAACTGCGACGCGAGGACCTGGGCGATCCGCTGGTGGCCGAAGACGGCCTCATGCTCGGTCGCGCGCGCGATCGCCCGGACAACCGTTTTCTCGCGCCGCTGCGGCGTCGCGTTTCGGGGCCTCGCGTTCTTACCCAGGATCTTGGCCTCGACTTCGGACAGGTCGATCCCGGCCGCCTGGGCCTCGTCCCTCCAGGCCTGGCGTAGCTCGCCGAGCTGCTTCGCTTCGCACGCTCCCCGGGTCAGCGACAGCGCGAATCTCTCGGTCAAGCCGGAGCGAAGCCGCGCCGTGCCCCGGTTCATGAAGTCCCGGGCTGCGGCTGTGCGCTTGCTGAACCGGCGCGTGGCCTCGCCGGGAACGCCGGCGACCCGGAAACGGCCATCGTTCTCGACCCGCTCGATGTCGAACCCGGCGTCGCGCAGCTCGTAGGCCAATGCCGAAAAGTGCCAAGCCGACAGGGCGAGCTTCCAATAGCGTAGCTTGCGATCATAAAGGAGCTTGAGCTGGCCATCCTGCGAGCGGACGATGTCGGGAACGATCGCGTGTGTGTGTAGGTTTGGGTCCGGATGCCCGCGGCCTTCGCCTTTGACGTTGCGCGCGGTGCCATGCATGAACAGCGCACAAAAAGAGACCGCCGGGCGGATCTGCTCCTTTTTCGAATTGCCGAAACGTTCGACGACGACGTGGCGGAAGAACAGGTCCATCGCTTGTTTGACGGCACGATCCTGCGCCAGCTCGATGCGCGCCTGCGTATCGGCATTCCCCAGGGCCCAGAGCAGGCTGACGGTCTTCGGAACCGAAAAGACGATGTCCCTGGCGGAAGGCTTGCCAGTTCCTGGCTTGCCCGCCGTGACCCAGACCTCTCCTGTCCAGGGCAGGCGCCTGTGCATCACCGCGTCCAGGTCTCCCTCATCGACGCGGACGCCGTCGGGCACGCGCATCCGCTCGTCGGGCGCGTACCATTGCCCCTCGGCCAGCCGTGGCACCGCCACAAGTTCCGCATCCTGATAGTAATACGCCGGCGAGAACGCCTTGTTGTCAGAAACGGCCATGTCGAAGCCCCCCGCTCCGGCGCAACCGAGCACATCCTCGTAGGGATTTCGCCGAACGGCGTCGCTAAAATTTGAGCGAGGGCACGCTTTCCGCCGAGCCGCCGATACCTAGTTGCGGTCATGGTTGCCGACGTGTTGCAGCGTGCACCGGAACGGTCGGGGGGGCGGTGCATATTACTATCCACCATTGCAAACCAACGCGGCGGAGCGTGAAATTTTTTCGCCACGCCTCGTGGCGTCGGCGACGCGGCGACACCGGCACAGAACAGGGCAAGCCACGTCACGGTCAAGCCCTGCCGGTAGATGCGCGCGAGAACCGAAACCGAAGGGAAGACTGAGGAAGAGCTCCTTTGGGACCAAGGGAAGAACACCCCCAGGAAAGGAAGACCCTCAGATGAAGACAATCTTCGGTTACGTTGCCACGCCGTCCGCATCGCGCCTCACCGACGCGCTCAGCGCCATGCTGGCGGAGGCTCCTCTCGGCGCCGCTGCCCAGGCCCTGGCCGCAAACAGCCTGCAAGGCGCTGCCGTCGCCGACAGCTACGTCGCACGGGCACTCACCCGGCTCGGCGTTCTCTCTGAGCTGACTGCGGCCGATCGCGGCCGGCTCCCCCGAGCCGATCGCGAGGCCTGCCGTCTCGCATACCTGCTGATCGGCGCCGACCTCGCCGCGGCGCTGCTCGCCGATGACAGCCACGAGACTCGCCGGAAGGTCCGGTTCGCCGCAAGCCGGCTCTATCCGGAAGACCCGACCGACATGGCGAACGGCCCCATCGAGTTCACGCTCGAAGTGGGGCCGGAGCAGGCCGGGCGCGTCGGCCTCGCCGCCATGGTCGACGGCAGCGGTGTCGGTTCGCTCGCCGCGATCCGGACCTGGGATCCCGATCGCGGCGGCGATCGCTTCCCGCTCTCGGACTACTTCGGCTTCCACCGCGATGTCGCGTGCGTGCGCGAAGCTCTCTTCGCCGGTGAGGATGACACCAATCAGACCGAGGCTGCGCTCGACGTCTCGGCTAAAGCTCGTATGGCGCTCCGGTTCGCGTTCAGCTTCTCGTGCGATCTCGCCATCCGCCGCTTCGACCGCAACGGTGTGCCCGTTCTCGTCGAAGCCTGACGCGTAAGGTCTGGGGAGCTCTGGCGGCGCTTGCGAAAGCGGCTGGACTTCGCGGCGCGGCGACCTGGCGCCATGGGTCACCGGCGGGCGGCCCTGCCGCTTCCCGAACAGGCAGCTGCCAGCCGCAATCGCGGTCAGCCAGTTCGCCCTCTACGGGCGGGCGAGCCACAATCCGCCGAACTCCGGAAAGACGGAGCCCCTCGCCATGGGCAGGTTCCTAAGACGGGCGCTCATGGCGCTGTCGTGCTCCTGCGACAGCTGCGGGCGCTTCCTGAGGGCGACTGTCGATCTCCCCGAGAGCGCCACGGTCAGGGCGATCCATGACCACCTGCCAAGCACCGCCTCGCTCCGCACGCCGAGGCCATGGCGGACCTGGCGCGGGCGCTACGCGCCGGCGACCACAACTCTCATTTGGCCAAATGAGAATGCAAAGCGTGATCCCACACCGCGCCATCGTCCTTTCCGGCTCCGGAGAGGAGCTCCTGCTGTGGCAGGGGACCGCGAGCGGGCGGGCAGCCCTAGTGGCTCCCCTGATCGCGGCCCTGCCACAGAACCTCGCGACCGCATGCGAGTTCCTCGAGGCATTCGACCTGGCCGACGTCGCCATGGCATTCCGTGCAGAGAACGGAGAGGCGAAATGACCCTCGCGACCCTGGCCTGGAGGGCCATCGACCGCCTCTTCGGGGAGGAGCCCGCCGTCGCCGCCCGCAGGATCCTGGCCGGGGACCTGCGGAGGCGGAGGGAAGGGCCAAGGCCTTGTTGAAGATCGCCTGGCGGGTCCGGACGGGCGGGGCCGCCAAGAGGCCGCCATTCGAGATCGGCCCGGCGCGGCCCGGAACATCGGAAACCGAGAAACTCGAGCTGATTCGGGCCTTCCCCGGCTTTCCCGGGACCATCCAGGGCAAGCCGTCGGCCGACGACGTCGTCACCGCTGCCCGGGCGCTCGCCCGCCTCGCGGTGCCCTGCGCGCCGGCTGCGGTCCTGACCGAGGTCGAGACCGCGCCCATCATGGTCGGAGGGGCAAGGGCCCCGCACAGGGGCGGAGCCATTGCCGAGGGGACCGGCGGACAGACGGAGCGGATCGCTCTCCCGCCCGCGCTCGCGGCAGCGGCAGTCGCCCTCTCGCTGGCCGGATCCGCGCACCAGCGCCGGATCGTGACAGTCAGTCTTGGAAAGAGCGCGACGGGGCGCGCCGCGAGGCGGATCGAGATCCTCTCAACGCGAGAGCAAGACGCCCGCATCCTGGCGGCGCTCCTGGAGAAAATGGGCCTGATGGCCGAGGCATCGGACCTCTTGAGGGAGTGCGCCGCACCCTGAGGGGAGCGGGACGGCGCCGGGAAGGAACCGGGAAGGACCTCTCACGGCACTGGGAGGCCCAGGAACGCGGGACGGCGACGGGACGGCGCTCCCACGGCAACGGGAAGCAACAGACGGCCCGAAAGGGCAATCCCGTGCCCGCCCCGTTCGGGGCGGGATCTCGGGGGAGATCCATCTGCGAGCAGATGGGGAAGAAGACCCCATCGAGACGGAGCCTGCCATGACGCTCACCGGAATGCAGCTGACGACCTACGCCGCGGGCACCTTCGCGAAGGTCCCCGAGCACCTCGACCAGGAGCCCGCCCGGTCCTTCGACCTGGCGGAGCGGCTCGGCGAGAGGGTCTGCGCCTGGCTGCGCGACGACCGCGGGCTCAAGGCCGGCGCAGACGTCCTGGAGCTGTCGTCCTCGATCCCCATGCGGGTGTTCGAGGCCCGGACCTCGCTAGACGAGCTCTGCAAGGTCAAGCACCAGTGCAAGTTCATGATGGACCACTCCGTCGAGGAGGCCTTCAAGGCCGACCCCACGCTGCGCCTGATCCAGAAGGTCGGCAGCAGCATGTGGCGCTGGGGCTGCGGCCGCGGCGGCTGGAACGAGACCGTCGACGCCTACGAGGGCATCCGCTCGTTCGAGATCGGCCATCCGGCCTTCGAGGCGACCTTCGACCACTCGACCGGCTACAACGAGCGCGGCTACTCCGAGCACAGCCGGACCTTTCTCGACGGCGCCCTGGCGTTCCTCGTCCATTACAAGGGGGAGCACGTCCTGACGGTCGGCTTCTCCCTGATGGCGGGCCGGCGCCTGCTGCTGCAGCAGGTCCAGGCCAAGTCCCGGACCGGCAACCGCTGGATGTTCAAGCTGCCGCGCAACCTCACCGAGCACGTGCTCGACCGCCTCGCGGCCGCGTTCCCGAACCACGCGCTCTTCGTCGCCGACGGCGGCGACCTGATCGGCGAGACGCTCGCCAGCTACCGCCGGGGCCTCAGGGCCGCCACCGAGGACAGCGCGCGGGCCCGCAAGGCCCTCGAGCGCGACCCGAAGGACGAGCGCGGCCTGCGCCGCCTCGCGGAATCGCGCGCCGAGCGCAGGACCTTCAAGGACAAGATCGCCCACTGCAAGGCCGACCTGCCGCGGATCGCGGCGGCCTACGCGGCGAGCGGCCGCCACGCGCTGGGCCAGACGCTCAAGGTCAACGGCCTGCGGCACTACGCCGTCCTATCGGACGCTGGAGCGAGGACGGCCGCATGAGCCTCACCGGAACCGTCCGGATCCCGGCCCAGGCCGCCGTCGTGGCGCTCTTCCAGTCCCATCTGCTCGAGGGGCACCCGGCGCGCGCCGAGATCAAACGCATGGCCCTCTCGGCCGAGGCCGGGCGGGCCGCGAGGACGGCCGCCTTCGGCAGCTCCGACCCCATGATCGCGGCCGCGATCCGGGACCGGATCGCCTACTCAGAGCGGGCCGACGACCTCTACGTGAAGCCCGACCTGCTCGGGGACGCCATCGCGACGCTGTCCGCGATCGCGCTCGCGGCCGGATCCGAGGCCGGGCGCCTCGAGGGCGAGGCCATAGCCCGCACCGCCCAGGGCGGCGATCCCGATCCCGACGACGCCCGCAAGGTCGCCGTGGTCAGGACGCTCGAGCGCGACGCCGGCATCCTCATGGGCCTCGCCCATGGCGCGCGCATCGCGGCGCCGGCGCACGAGGACGGCCGGGGGACCGGGACGTGACGGAGGCAAGGCGCACCTGGCGCGCGACCCTGAGGGACGACGCCGGGCAGGAGGTGGCCGGATGGCTCGGCCCCGCCGAATCGGCGGCCCAGGCCAGGGCCATCCTCGACAGGCTCGTCAGGGCGGCATGGCTGATCCGGACCGGGCGGGAGGGGCAACCCTGGACTTGGGCCGCGGAGGCGCCCGAGGGCACCAGCGCGGAAGGCGGCGCCGACGAACTCCTCAACCTCGAGTGGACCGCCCTCGACGCGATGCGCCGGGTCGCGGACCCAGGGCGCCCCGACATGCCGGAGCGGCGGGCACGGGCGCTCGCGGAGGCGATCCTCAGGATCGCGGCATCCGATCCCGCCATCGCGGGAGGGAGACTCATCGTAGGCCTCGACCCGATCGGGGCGGCGGACCTCGACCACAGCTACGGACCGCGGGTGTTCTGCGGGCAAATCGTCCTCGCGGGCGAGGGACGCCAGGCGAGGGACGCCACCACCGGCCGGCCGCTGGCGCGCGCCGCGATCGCGCTCGCGCTCGCCTCCCAGTCCACGAAGGAGCGGCACCAGACGCTGGACCTCCCCGCGAGCGCCTCGGCGCGGGCGATATTCAGGAACGGCCTCAAGGGGCGCCTCCCGGCCGACGCCGCGTCCGTCGCCGCGTTCCTCAAGTCGGCCGGACTCGACCAGGAGGCGGGGGAGCTCGAGCGAGAGGCCATCCCGTAGGATCGCCAAAGCCCGAGCGCCGTTCGGGCAACCAGGCGGGATCTCCTGCCTCCTCCTCGCGCCCTCCCCTTGGGGGAGCCCGACATCAGAGACCAGCGACGACTGTTCCGACGTACGACGGAACGGAGGAGCTCCCGGCCCTGTCGGGCCTGCGCACCCGAATGCGGGAAAGGGGCCTTGGCGATATCGGATTGCGGGGTGGACCCACCGGATCCCGGACCGGAGGAGGGAGGGGAAGATGTACACCATCATCGCCGGCGTCATGAACAAGATGTTTGACACCGACAACGTGAACGCGGCGGCCGCCGCGCTGCTGGAGGCCGACCCGCTATCGCGGGGGATCGTCCCGGGAGAGACGCTCGTGATCGAGGCCGACATCCTGGAGATGACGGCCACCGTCAGGATCGCAGGCGGAGACGCGGTCCCCGTCACGCCGCTCACCGCCAAGGCGATCGCATCGTGCGCCCGCACCCGGAAGCCGGGGAATGCGCTCCACCAGATCCGGAACATCGTCGCCACGGTACCCGCGGCCCAGGCCTCGGCGACCCTGCGCGCCGCGGAGGCGGCGGACCCCGGCAGGAAGCCGAGGGAGGCGGCCGGCAGAGCGGCCGCGCACCTGCGGCGCTACGGCTGGAAGGCCCTCGCCCGCCAGGTCGAGGCGCAGGCGAGGAGAGGCTGACGTGCCCAAGAGCATCATGGTGGCAATCCGGACGGCCATCCGCAGGATGACCGGAACCAAGCCAGCGCCGCAGGGCCTGGTCGGCACGGCGCCGAGTGCGCCGGACCCGGGAGTCCCGCCCGTCCCGGTCGACGTCCCCGATCCGGGCGACTGGACCGACGCGCAGCTCGAGACGCTCGCCGCGGGCAAGGCGCCGCCCCGGCGCATCTACGAGGATGGCGACAAGATCGCCTACTACCAGGCGACGGACGCCGAGCGCCTGGCGTGGAACGCCTACGCCGGCGAGGCGGTCGAGGCGTTCAACTCCAATCCGCGGCTCGACAGCTACGACAGCGTCGACGTCTATCCGGGCTTCACCCGGGCGGGGCGGCAGATCCCATGGATCCCGCCGGTCCGGTTCCCGGAGTGGCTCGCCGCAAGGCGCGCCGGAACGCAAGGCGGGAGATGATTGCGACCGGATACGAGCAGGAGCCCGATCCCCGAGATTGGCCGAGCTGCGTCATCGAGGGCCATCACGCGTCGCGCATCATGCTGAGCGACCCGATCGTCAGGAAGTGCCTGCCGAATCGGTCCCTCGACATGCTGGTCGGCATCGCCCCCATCACCCGGCAGGTCGTCGTCACGACCGTCCAGGACGAGAACGTCCCGATCACGGACGTGACGAGGCGCGCGCTCGTCGCCTACGCCGCCGGCATGCGCGGCGCCCTGTCGCCCGGACACCGCCACTTCCAGGAGGAGGTGAGGTTCAACCGCCAAGGCGGACCGGCCACGATACGCGCCCTCAACCTCTCCCACCGGAGGGCCGAGGCGATCGCGCTGGTCACCGAGACGGCCGACCACCTCAAATGGATCGGGAGGCCCAAGATCGCCAACGCCCTGCTCAGGCAGGCCAAGGAAACCTGGACGTGAACGGTCGCCTCCGGGAATAAGGGGCAATCCCCCAAACTCAAAGACAGGCCCTATTCCCGGGAGTCCCGAGACAAGGCCAATCCCATGGGCGAACGGCGTTCGCCAAGGCCATTCGACCGGGAGCCATCCTCTCCTCGCGCTCCCCCCATAGGGAGACCCACGCCGGATGAGCTCCGAGGCCCGAGGCTCGCAAGGTCCGGCGGTCACCGCCTCCCCATACCAGAAGCTCGCCACGGTCTCCGCCCCAGAGGGGACGGCCCATGCAGGCAGCCTCCCAAACGCAAAGATGCCGGCCACTGGGGACCGGCACCAGGGAGGCCGTCACATGGGGCGGTCGCCACTCAGGCCGAGGCGAACCGCGAGACCCAGCCCACCTCGTCCTCCGGGACGGGCCCGCCCGGGACGTAGCTCCCAGGCACCGGCCATTCCGGCGGGACGACGGAGAGGTCCCCCACGAACCGGAAGCCGCCGTCCCCCGCGATCGTCCCCTCGGGTCGCTCCCTCACGGATGCCCGCGACCAGACGGCGCCCGGCTTGGCCTCAAGCCTGCGGTAGAGCTCGGCGAGGCCGCCGCCCACGCTGCGCAGGTCGGGATCGCCCATCCCGCGCGGGTCGTCGTAGCGGACCCCGTTCACCACGCTGGCGTGGATCATGGCGCAGTGCAGGTCCTCCTCCCCCATGTCCCAGGCCCCGGCGCCGGAGACCTCGGCCGCGACCATCGCGAGGCAGAGGTCCCGCGCGAGCGCCACGACGACGGCGAGGTGGGCCGCGTCGTACCCGCGGAAGGACAGCGCCCCCACGTCATAGGCCGACATCACGTCGTCCCAGAAGCCGAAGACGAGCCCGTCCGTGGTGAACGGCCGGATGCCGGCCAGGCGCCGGCGCTGCCACATCTGGTAGCCGGCGATCCGCAGCTCGCGCGGCACGAGGTCGAACCGGAAGAACCACGCGATGTCGGCGAGGGCCTGCGCCCCGCCGGGACCCAGCGCCGAGAGATCGTCGCCCGCCGCATCCGCGTCGGACATCTCCAACCGCTCGCGGTCGAGGTACCAGCCCCTCGGGACCTCCGCGTACGTCTTCGCGACATGCGTCGCGATCGCCCGGTCCGAATTGCGCCGGGCGAGCCACGCCTTGCAGAAGTCCCCCTCGAGGCGCTCGAACGTGCCGTCCGGGTTTGCCCTGGTGATCGGCATGCCGAGCTTCCCAAGCGCGATGTCGACGGGGAGCATCCGGGGGATGCCGCGCTCCCCGTCGCCGAGGAGGGCGATGACCTCCTCGGGGGTGAAAACGGCGACGCGGGGCAACGGCCCGAGGAAGGCCTCCTCGTCCGGCGTCAGACCAAGGCCGAGCATGTTCTTCAGAGCGAGCAGGCGCGCGCGGCCGAACCAGCTGTCGCGGTCGACCTTGATATCCGGCCTGGGTATCGAAGGCTTCGGTTTCCTCGCCATGGCCCGGAAATACCAGATCGCGCTGATTCGCGCGAACCGGCGTTCCCGTTCCGTGCTCGCCAGGAGGCGGCAGGATATAGTAGTACAATCAGGAACCCCGGAGAAAGGCGCGCCCATGGCCGCTGCGGCAGAAGCCCGGTACCCGATCACTGATCCGGCCGACGCCGAAATCCGGCGAATTGCAAGGCTTCACCAAGCCCAGGCGTTCGACAATGTCGACTTGGATCGCCTGCTCGAAGAGCGCCCCCTGACCTCCGAACGGGCCCGCTGGATCGGGCGCCACCTCATGCTGGCCAGCAAGGGGATCCAGGCCTATCGAGACGGCCAGCGCATCCTATCACTGCTGGAACGCTGATCGTGCCTGCGGACGAGTTGGAAAAGCGGATCGCGCAGATCCTGAAGTCGCGGCGCTCTCCGCAATCGTTCCGGTCGCGCGACATCGACATCCACGTCGAGGACGCCGAGGTGCCCGTCATCGCAGATGCCGACATCGGCGCCCTGCGAGGGGCCGGCCTCGAGGTATTGAACCGCACCGACCACTACGGCTTCGCCGTCGAGGCGACCATCACCGACGGACGAGAGCAGACCCAGCTCGAATGGAGCGAGGCCGACCGGGCCCGCTTCTTCAAGATCCAACCCCATCCGACATTCGGGTGGGCCCTGCACAATGCCGACCTCGCCATCCAGAAGCTGGTCGCGGGAGCCTCGCGACGCGAGGCGCGCGACATGGTGGACCTCTTCCTCATCGACGGGCGCTACATGCCCCTCGCCATCGCCGCCATCGCAGCGCCGGCGAAGGCGCCCGGTGCGTCCCCAATCGACCTCCTCGAGCGGGCCCGGAAGATCGCCATGGGCCATCCGGCCGAAGACATCGAGGCCCTGCGCCTCGCCGCCGGCTCGGGTTTGCCAGGGGCAGGCGCCCTCAAGTTCGCGTTCGCGGACCGCGTCCAGGCCGCCATCGACGCCATCACGGAGCGGGGCTGGAAAGCCAAGCCGGGCCGCCTCTACTTCAATCCTCGAACCGGCAAGGCCGTCTTCCCGACGAACGAGGCACTCGAGTCCCTCAGGCCCCTCGAGGCCACCGAGCGCGGGACGGTGCCGTTCACGGCCCAGGCCTAACGAGAGGGAGCGGAAAGGGCATGGCCGTCTAGGCGCGCCCACGGTCCGTGGAGCTCGACGCGATCGAAGGCAATACGCTCTTCCCCGAAGGCGATGGCCTGATTCCACCGAAGGCCCGAAAATGGTAAGGTGATTGCGGAAGACGGGAGGGAACCCCCATGAGCGTCGCACTCAAGAAGGCCGAAGCCGACACCGGCTACGAGGCCGACTTCTATTCCTGGGCTATGGCCCAGGCCAAGCTCCTCCGCGAAGGGAAGCTCGGCGACATCGACATCGCCAACATCGCCGAGGAGCTGGAGACCTTGGGCCGTTCGGAACGGAGCGCCCTGCGCTCGCACTATGAGATCCTCACCCTTCATCTGCTGAAGGCCGCGTACCAGCCCAAAATGCACACAAAGAGCTGGAACGCCTCGATCGCAAACGCGCGCAACCAGATCGCGCGCCTCATCGAGGACAACCCCGGCCTCAAGCCGCAGCGCGACGAACTCTTCGAGATGGCCTACCAGGACGCCCGTCGCGTCGCGGCCGCGGAAACCGGCCTCCTGCTCAAGGAGTTTCCGCGACAGGCGCCGTTCAGCCGCACGAACGCTGAAGATTTCAGCTTCATGCCCAAGCCGGTGAAGATCATCGAGCGCTAGCGTCGGCCCATACGCTCGGCTTCGAGCAAGGCATAAAGCTGATCGCGAATTGCGGTCGGCAACCGCAATTCGCACACGTCGCCCGATTCCGAGGTCTCGATGACCGACGCAGTCCCATCTGCGGCATCGGCCTGATAGACCTTGCCGAACGAAACGATGTTCGAAAGCTGGGCCGCGATCGACAATGTGCGTGCAATCTGGCCTTGCGTTGATCGGAGAGGCCAGAAGGAGTAGATTCGGCGCAAAGGAGCACCCCATGAGTTCCGACATCGAATACTTCGACGTCGAAGAGCGACGGAAAGAGAAGGCCCGCGCCAGGGCCGAGGACGATGCGCGCATCGCGCGCGACCCCTCGGCGCGCGCCGAGATCGCACGCCGGAACAACTTCTTCTCGTCCCTTGATCCCACGAAGATGAGCATCTCGCGGCGGCGCGTCCCGTTCCGCGTCCCGTGAGGCGAGACCCAAGGCCCCTAAGGGCGTGGGAAGTGTTGTCTATCGTATCGCACGTGCAAGCCGACGACGGAGCATTCGTCGTCGGGGGCCAGGCCACGAACCTATGGGCGTGGTTCTACCGGGACAAGATCCCGCGCCAACGGGAAGAGCAGATCTTCACAAGCATCGACGTCGACTACTTCGGCGAGGCTGGCGTAGCGCGGATGCTGGCGGACGCGCTCGGCGGGAATGTACGGCGCCCCAGCCAAGACGCGATGAACACGCCAAGCACCGCAGTCGTCGAGATCGAGATCGGCGGCAGAAGCGTCAGCATAGACTTCCTCAACAAGATCCTCGGAATCAAGAACCGGGAATTCGCCAAGGGCGTCTCGGAGCTGAAGTTCCCCGCCGAAAGCGAGGGGCGTGTCGGAGAGGTCATGATCCCGGTGATGCATCCGGTACTCTGCCTCAAAAGCAGGATCGCCAACATCATGCATCCGGCGACGCGCCGCCAAGACGCGACGGCTCTCGACCAAGCCCGCGCCGCCCATCACGTCATGATCGCCTACATCGACCACGCAATCAACGACGGAGCCCACCGAGAGACCGCCGCCTGTTTCCAGGGCCTCTTCACGTATCTGCGGCGAGACGAGTTCGGGCGGCGGGCGCATCTGGAGACGCCAGTCGACCCACTTGGGATCTTGCGCGCATTCGCCGACGATCCAAGGATCGACGAGCGATACCGGCAAAAGAACCTAGCCATCCAGATTACCGAGATCGAGACATTCCGAGCCGGCCTGGAAGAACGCATCGCCCCCGACAGGGAACGCGCTCGCGGGAGGAAGGGGTCGAGAGGACAGGCGATCCTCGACGAGCTTAAAGACAAGTACGGCAGCATTACCGCGGCGATAGCAAAGACCAAAGCCAACGCCGCCTCCGAGTCCGTAACATCGGACGCAACGCAAAAGACCAAGGGAACGGGCATCGCCGACTAGACGCGCGAACGCCGTTCGTCCGGGCAAAGCGACCCAGAATCATCCTCTCCTCGCGCCCTCCCCATAGGGAGACCGACCCTGGAAAAGCAGCGAGGACTGTTTCGCGTCAGTCGAAACGGACGAGCTCCCGGCCCTGACGGGCCTCCGCACCCGGATCGCGGGACATGGGGATTCGAGTATGCCGGATTTCGCAAAAGAGGGCCGGTCCTAGCCCCAGACCTGGCGGACGAGCCGCCGCAGCGCGCCGTCCCGGGAGACGGGCGCGGAGAGCGCGCCCCCGATCATCTCCCCGATCCGCGCGACCTCCTGCCGCAGGGCGCCGAGCGACGACGCCACGGCGGCCGAGGGCAGCGATGCCGCGAATGCGCGCTGGTCGGCCGCGAGGGCCTCCATCAGATTCGCGTCGAATTCCTCCCAGCGCGCGAAGGCGTCCCGCGCGACGCCCTCGTCGAGGCAGAGGAGCCGCGCGAGCCGCGCCGCATGCGGGAGCGTCAGGTAGAGGCCGGCCGCCGAGCGGCCCTCGGCATCGACCTCGTGGCGCTCCATGACCTTCGCCACGCCGTCCCGGATGGCGTCGCGCCGGCGCAGGATCTCGTCGGCCAGGATAACCGGATCGCGATTCCAGAGGCGCGCCAGCGAGTCATGCCGGATGCGCAGGAGCCCGCGACCGTCGCGGAGGAAGTTGCACGGGGCGGTGACCCACGGCACATGCGCGCCCGCGCGGGCGTGCCGGCGCGCCTCCGGCGGACCGAGCGCGGCGGCGGGGTAGTGCAGGTAGAGCTCGCCGTTGCTGACCCAAGCCCTGTCGTCGGACTGCGCCGTCATGACGCCGGCGATGCGCCAGGCGGCGTCCGTCGCCAGGCCGGGGCGGCTGAGGAGGAAAGACAAGTGGGCCCGCGTCAGCCAGAGGCCGGGACGGCCCTCGAGCGAGGGCATCTCGCCGAGGAACGGGAGCTGCGGCCACTTCGCCAGCTCCGCCCCGAACGCGGCGGCGTCCAGGCCCAGCGCCTCGGCGACGGAGCCGCCCCAGACGTGCATCGAGCCGCGTTCGCTGAAGGAGAAGAGGATGCCCTCGAAATGGCAGAACTCGATATGGCCCGTCATCCGGTGCGGCGCGATGTGCGCCGGGACCGGGCCGGTGCGAGCGGAGCCGGAGGACGGCGGCTCCACGGCCGGACGGGCCGGCTCGAGGGTGCCTTCCTCCCAGGCGTCATAGAGGTCGAACAACCGCTCAAGCAGATCGTCAGCCGCATCGGTATCCGACTTGGCGACGATCCAGCGCGCCTGCCTCTTGTTGAGGAAAGCGATCGTCGGCTTGACGCCGGTCGGCGCGATCAGACCCTCCCGACGGAGGAGCGGAAGCATCTCGCCCTGAATTGAGCTACCATAGCTCAATTCACCTTTCTCACGGAAACACAGGAGCTTAGCCTTCTTTTCCAGGGCAACCGCGTGGCGCTTGATCAAGCTCCTGATGAAGCGAACCCCATCGCGGCCCAAATCAACCGCGAGATCGACGTCTACGACCCTCGGCTCGCCGTCGATCAGGAACAGACGCCTCCCTTCATGGTGGAAGACGGTCGGCAAGGCCTTGGCCGGTACGCCCTTGTCGTCAGTGGAGTCGGTCACGATGCTTTCCTTCCGGGTGCCAGGCGCGGCGCTCACGCTTCCGCGAATCGGTCTGTCAAGCCATTTTGGAGGGATCCCACAGGCAAAAATAGGCCCTGGAAGCGAAAGTCGCGGCCGAATTAGCCAACCGCAGTTGCGGGCCGACAGGCCGATGGAAGAGGATGCGGGAACCCCGCGGAAAAGGAAGAAGACATGTCCGATCAAAAGGCGCCCGCCGGGCGCGTCCTCGCCGTCAGGCTGTCGGCCGAGCAGGCCGACAAGGTCTCCGAGAACGCCGAGGCCCTCGGGATGAGCGTCGCGGACTATCTCACGCTCGCCGTCCAGGAACGGCTCGAGCGCGAGTTCCCGCGCCTGCGGGTCTACCATCCGCCAGGCACGACGCGGCAGGACCTCGTCGATGCGCTTGATGACGAGGTCATCCGCGAAGAGGACGAGACCGACGAGGAGTACGATCGGCGCAAGAAACTTTTCCAGTCGATCTCCGAGACGGCCCTCGAGAACTGGAACCACGAACGCGGATGACCGCGGGTCCTCCCTACGAGCGAGGCCGAATTCCAAAGGGTCGTCTATACGACGACAAATATCGCCGAGCACAAGGCGAACGCCAACGAGGCGAAGCCGACGCTGTCGCTCGGGTCGCGCAAGAAGGGGTCGGAAATCGCAGAATGAGACGCGCGAACGCCGTTCGCCCGTCCAATCCGACCCGGAGCCATCCTCTCCTCGCGCCCTCCCCATAGGGATACCGACGCAAGAAGACAGCGACGACTGTTCCGCGTCAGTCGGAACGGAGGAGCTCCGCCCCCGGCTCGCCCACCTCGCAAGGCTCGGTCAGGCCAAAGGCTCGCCAACAGGGCGTCGTCCATGACGCCGACAGGGACGCATCATAGGCCGTCCGCCCAGCGCCGTGCGCCAGATGCCATCATGGGGAAAAGCCCATAAGGACGGCACCGCCCCGCCGGAGGGCGACGCAAGGCGCCCGGCCAGGGCGGCCCGCAATCAGTCCTCGTCGTCTAAGACGTCGTCCTTCCGGTGCCTTCCGCCCCGGAGCCACTTAGCGATCAGCGCGTCGGCCTCGGCCGCCTTCCCGTCGCCGAACTTGACCTCGGCGTGCCCGCAGAGACGGCCGGGAACCATGTGGTTCTGATCGTCGGCCAGCTTCAGCAGCACGCGGCAGAACCCGACGTAGAGGGCCCGCTGCAGGAGGTGCACCGACGCAAGGCCGGCGTCCCGCTCGTCTTGGTACGCAAGCGTCTTCCTGGAGACCTCCGAGACGACGCCGGCCTCACGCTTCGGGTAAGAACGGGCCTTCAGCTTCTCGGGGTCGATCCGGTCCGGATCCCAACCCTCGGGCAGGCCCTTGCCGCGCTCGGCGGCGAGACGCGACTTGATCACCTGGCGCATCGCGGCAAGGCGCTCCGGGGTCGCATGCTGCGCGAGCACTGCTTCGACCAGTAGGGCGAAGTCGTCCGAGAGATCGTCGAGGCCGAGCCTCGGATCCGACACGAGCCCGCTCCCGACGACGGGATCGTCGAACTTCGAGGTGCCGAAGAGCACCCTTGCCAAGTCAAGGTCGTCCTGCTTGTAGTCGGACGAGGCCACCCTCCCGGCAAACCGGAGGGCGATCCGCCGGGCCTTCCTGATCCACTCGATCGCGGTCACGTTCTTCATCGGATCAGCTCGTCCCGTCGCAAAAGGCGCAAAAGCGCAAATGGCCGTTTCCGCATAAGCAGGCCGATTCGTAAAAAGAACCATTCGTCCTGCGAATAGAACAAAATGCGGAAACGGCCATTTTAGGTGTATAAATGGTCGTTTCTGCGAAATCAACCATTTATGGCGTACAACCGCCACCTCGAAGCGATCCATGCCGTCTTGATAAATGGGCGTTTCCGCTAAAAGGCCCATTTCAAAACGGGTTCGAGGCCAGGGAAGGCCCTACAACGGGCCTTGGGGAAGAGACCCTCCAGTACGTCCTGAAAAGGGCAGGTTGAGGGCTCTACAACGAGCATTTTCAAGGACTTACATAACAGGCTAGAAGGGCAGAGAGCTACAACGCTCATAGCCTGTCAGAGGAGGGGAATGAGGGCACGACATACAAAGTTGCAGCACTGCCTCCGGCACCGCGGCAACTTCGCAGGAAGCCTCGCTCCCGCTTGTCTTCCCCGTGCTCTCCGAGGGGTCTTGCAGACGGCGGATCGGGGCGCTGCGCGGCCGCCGATCAAGGCTCTCGAAACGGTCTGGGAGACCTCATTCCGCGCGTCCCGTTGGGCCGCACCACCCTGACAGGGCGGTGGCAGAAGGTCGAGAGCTTAGCCGAACCGGGTCTCCGCGATCCTGACAGGATTCGCCGAAACGCCCGGATTCGGGCAGCATCAACGCCGTTCCGCCGTTGATGCGCGTAAAAGGAGGCCATCATGGCCGACAGCCATTCGACCTCCGTGACCACCGCCGAGCCGGCACTGTTCACCCATGACGGGTACCGCCTCTACGTCTTCGACGGCGAGCCCTGCATGGTCGACAAAGACATCGGCGAGCGCATCGGCTGGAAACACACGAACCAGATCCGCACACTCATCAAGCGGAACCTCGCCGAGCTCGAATTCTACGGATTGGTGAGATTAGTAATCTCGCCAATCCCCCAGGGCGGCCGCGGCAAGGGCCGGACCAAGGACGGCACCGTCTACTACCTCAACCAGGAGCAGGTGCGCTGGATCATCATCCAGTCGCGCACGCCCGCGGGCAAGGAGCTCGCCCGCCAGGTCCTGGCCGTCTTCAAGGCCTGGGAGGACGGCAGGCTCGTCGCGGCAGAAGAGGCCGCGCAGGGCCCTGGAGCGGCCTACGGCGCCAAGACGCCGACCTCCGGCCGGCAGTGGCCCGGGCACTACTCGATCGAGCACAGCCGGTTCTTGACGGCCGGTCCGCCGGCGGCGATCCTGGGCGGCTTCATCGAGTCCGTGCGGAAGGACAACCGATTCACGCGGATCGAAACGACGCTGGAACTGACGATCACGGTGACCGAGGACCAGGTGCGCGTCTTCGACGTCGACCTCGGTCACGCGATCGGCGGCCAGTGCACGAACAAGGTTCGTCCGCGGGTGCGCGAGCTGCAGTCGCGCCTGCGCCTGATGGGTCCCGATCCGTGGTACCAGATCGAGGCCTACCAGCACCTCGGCCACGAGTACAAGCTGACCTCGGTCTTCCTTATGAACCACGAGCAGGCCAAGGCCATCGCCACGGTCCTCGACCCGGGCGGGCTCACCGACATCCACTACCGCCTCGACCTGCTCTATTGGCACGTCGCGACGGGCCGCCTCTCCGAGACCGTCCTCGACGGATCGGGCCTGATGATCGCGACGGCGCTGGACGCACGCGCAAGGCGGCTAGGCGCCAAGAGGCATCTGCCGCCGCCGCTCAGGACCGAGCCAGTCGCTCTCCCGCAGTCCGACCCATTCGCGATCCTGACGATCGAGCAGGCCGCGGCCCAGGCCGTGCACCCGCTGGTCCAGGAGATCGCGGAGATCGCGCTGCTCTGCCGATCCCTGCCGAACGGCGAGGCCATGAAGGGCCTCCACGGCGAGCTGAGGGAGATCCGGAGCCTGATCGAGGCGAACGTCGCCGCGGGGCGCGCAGCGGAGGCGCAGGGCGTGGTCTCGCGTCTTTCCGGCCCCCTTGGGAGGCTGACGAAAGGTTCCTGAAGACGTCTAGGCCGATTCGCCCGAGGCCGCAGCGGCAGGCAGAATATAGCTTGAGACACTGATTCGCGCATGGCGCCGAACCGAGGACTCAGGTGGAACGCCGACCACCGGACTCAAGCCGACCGGCAATGGTGCTGCCCGCAGAGCAGCCAAGGTGCGCAGGGAACCGAAGATCATCCTGAAAGATCAGGAGACCTTCGAGCATCTCGGCATGACCGCGACCATGATCGACGGCACGGTGCATTTCCTCGATCGTTTAAACGCAACGAACATCGATCGGATCGGGTACAACGTCCACCTCACCATCGAGGAAAATTCGCTTGAATTACAAGCCTATGGAACACTCCATCTAGTAGATGGAGTGTTCTCCATCGAATGGAGCCAAGACCCCGATCAAGGCCTACTGGCTCAATCCCGACCAGATGATGGAGATGCGGCGCCAGATACGGGCGGATGCGATCCGAGATCGTCGGCAGGATCGCGCGGATCTGGATGTGCGAAGAGCTCTACCGCGGCTTCATGTGCTACTATAGCGAAGCCGGCCATCACGAGGCTCCATACTTTACCCTGGGACAGGCGGTCACGATTCATCCATAACGCGTATCAAGATCGATCAAAGTCGCGGTTGCGGTTGGCGACGATCGCGCGGCGGCGCTCCCTGTCGCGCTCGCGGCGCTTGCGCCTCCTCGCCTCCTTCGGATCCTCCTCGGGCGGAGGCTGGTCGCCCGCATTGGCCGGGGGCGGCTCCGGCCGGGCCTCCGGCTGCGGCTTGGGCGCGGCGGACGGGGCGCTGGCCTCCCCGGCGTCCGGGGCGGCGGGTGCGGGGCGTTCCGCGTGCGACTCGTCCCGATCCTTCGCGGGCTGGGGCCTGCCCTTGGCGCGCAGCGAGGCGTAGGCATCAGCCAGCTCTCTCAGGGGCGTCCGGTCCTGCGGTCCGATCGCGAGGAGGATCTGCCCCTCCGCGGGCCCCTTGGCGAAGGCGTCTGCCATGGCCTTGACTTCCTCACGGAGGATCTGGGCGGTGTCCTTTCCCTTGATCTTGAGCTTGCCCGCCTCCTTGATGTGGTCGCTGAGGCGGTTGGCCATGTCGAGGGCGGCCCTTGCGTGCGGCGTGTTGAACATGCTGTTGATCATGTCGTGCGCGGACAGGGCGTAGTGCCTGAGGTGGCTCTTCGGCTTCTCCGGCGCCTCCTTCTCGAGCGCCGGGTTCCGGATCGGCGGCCTGGCCGCGGCCTCGGTATAGGCCGGCATGGGGACCTCGGCAGGCGTGGCGGCGCCTACGGACTTCCAGGCGCGGAGCGCCTTTTCGACCATGATCTCGCTCTTTGAGAGGGCCTTGGCATGCTCCCTTTCGACCCGGGCCAGCTCGATCTTCGCCTCGCGGTTGAGCATCCCGAGGATCTCGGGATCGGCCAGGGCGTCGAGTTCCTTCTCGATGCCCTGGACGATGAACTCCGTCCGGCGGCGCGGAGCCGCCCGCTGCGGGTCCGCTCCCGCCTTGGCCAGGCGCTCGGCCTGCTTCGCCGCCGCGGCCTCGTCGTCCCTCCGGGCCTGCTGCAGGCGCTCCTCGATCTTGGCGCGGAGCGGGGTGATGGGCTCGGGCCGCGTCGCCTCGACGTGGCGCCTGAGGTTCTCGTCCTCGAAGCGCAGCGCCACTTCGGCCTTCAGGTGCGCCTCCTTGGCGAGCGCGTAGCGCAGGGCCGCGTTGGCGTAGGCCCTGCGGACGGCCATGGAGGCGTTCCTTGCGAGGCCGGCGCGGCGCCCGAGCCTGCGCGCCTCGCGATCGAGTTCCGTGAGCCGGTAGGCGCTCCTGCGGATCGCCTTCTTGACCTTCTCGATCTCCCCGAACCCGTCCGCGCGCTGCCTTGCGAGGCGCTCGATCTCGCGGGCGACGATCCGCTGGGTCTGACCGGCGTCGAGGACGAGGCGCTCGCACTTTTCGGACTGCTTCAGGATGAGGTTCTTCACGGAGCTCATCGCCTCGACCTCGAGGCCCATCGCCTTGTAGCTGCGGTGGTCGTAGCGGATCGGCACGCCTGACGACGTCATCCTGGCGTTGACGATCTGCGCGAAGCGCTTGCGCTCGTTGGCGACGAACTTGTTCCGTTAGTCTTCCGGGATGTCCTACCTGTGCAGGTGGCGGTCCCGCGTCTTGCGGAACGCGTCCCGCTGCTGCGTGACGGCCGCGAAGTCCCAGACCTTCGCGGTCGGCTTTCCGTTCCCGTCGTCGATCCCGTCGGCCGCGAAGTCGATTTGCTTCGCGGGCCTTCCGTGGAGGACGATGTGCGCGTGGAAGTTTCGGTCGTCGTTCTTTCCCTTGACCGGCGCGTGGAGGACGCACCAATACGGCACGCCGTCATCGGCGTACTTCTTCGTAAAGTTCCGCATGATGGCGAGGCGGTCCTCCGCCGAGCACTCGTGCGGAAGCTCAACGATCAGGCGGTGCTGTATGGTATGGACCTCGCCCATCGCGTGCTGCTCCGCAAGGTCCCAGAACGCCATGCGCTCTTTGAGCGTGCTTCCGATCTCGGGCGTTCCGAAGCTGAAGGCGGGAGCCTTCGCCGGTGCAGGGCCTTTGTCCGGGTCGTTTGCCGTGACCTTCTTATCGTCCTCGAGGTACTCCGGGTTCCGGGGAACGATTCGGGGCAGCCCCGGTTCGTAACTCGTTGCGTTGTGGAGTTGCGTTCAATGTGTGCGCGTCGGGTTCTCAGAGCTGGGCCGGAGGCCGATCTGGTCAAGAGCTCGGCGACGCAGCGCCCCAAGGGCGGCCGGGACCTATTCGCCGATCCCATGCCAGAACGGGTCGAGCCTTGCCTGGCGCAGCTGCAGAGCAAGGCGCCGGTGGGCTACGAATGGGCGTACGAGGTGAAATGGGACGGCTATCGCCTCGCCATCCACATCGCCGGCAAGCGCGTCAGGATCATCACGCGCGGCGGCCACGATTGGACAGCGCGTTTCCCGACGATCGCGCATGATGCGCTGGAGCTCGGAGTGGACAGCGCGATTCTCGACGGTGAGGCGGTGGTGCTCGACGAGCGCGGCGCCTCCGACTTCGGCGCGCTGCAGAAGGCGCTGGGCGGGCGCGGTGGTAAGCGCTTCGCTGCCGAGGCATCGCTATATACTTTCGACCTGCTCTATCTCGACGGCCAGGATCTGCGCATTCTGGAGCTGGAAGAGCGCCGCCAGATGCTGGAGCAGCTGATCGGCCGAACCCCGCATGGCTCGATCCGCTTCAGCGAGGAGATCGAAGCAGAGGGTGATCGGCTGCTGCGGAAGGCATGCGAACTCGGGCTTGAAGGTGTCATCGCGAAGCGTCGCGATGCCCCATACCGATCCGGACGGAGCGGCGACTGGCTCAAGATCAAATGCATCCAGTCCGAGAGCTTCGCCATCGTCGGCTACGAGCCCTCGACGATCGCGCTCGGCGGCATCGGCCGGCTATTGCTCGCGGCCCAGAAGGGGGATGATCTCGTCTACGTCGGTGGCGTCGGCACCGGCTTTACCCAAGCTAGCGGCGCCGCGCTGCGCAAGCAGATGGACAAGCTGATCGTAGACAAGCCGGCGCTGGCGATGCCTGTCCGCAAGCGCGGCTATCGATGGATCCGGCCGGAGCTGGTCGCGGAGATCGCGCTGCGCGGCTGGACCGATGACAGCAAGCTTCGACACGCCTCCTATAAGGGCCTGCGCGAGGAAGCGGACGAATCCTCAATCTATCGACTGGGCTAGCTTCTGGTGTGGTCGTTGGCGGCATGCCGCTGCGCGAGCGTAATCTGCGTGTATTGCTCGACCGCCTCGGCGATTTCTTCCAGCTCGCGCTGCTCGGCGCTCCCCTCGACGCAGCCCAGAAGCTCCTGCGCTCGATCAACCGCAGCCAGCAACTCGACGTCGTTTCGGATCACGAGGCTCATACGCCGCAAACCTGCCGGCGCGAACTTCGTTCGGGTGAAGGTTTGCCTTTGAGCATCCCATAGCGCTCGATCTCGGCGCGCAGGTAGGCGACGGCAGCCTCTCCGCGCTTGAATTTCATGCTGCCCGAGCTGCCGTCCAGCGCGTCGTTCCGCTGCGCCAGCGGCAACCCGGCCAGGTACCGGACCTCGCATTCGTGCTTCCACTCCTCCGACCATGTCGAAACCTCGCGGCCGGCGAGGACAGAGAAGACGTGCGGAGGGTTGTCGGGCGGGTATGGCATGCGGGCGATCTGCCAGATTCGGGCGTCGCGGGAAACGCTCAGGATCGCGCCTTCCTCTGCTCGTCCAGCTTTTCGTAATGCTCCCTGATGCTGCCGCGCGATGTCAGGCTTTTGCCGCCGCATTTCGAGCACCGATAGCGCAGACAGATGTCGGGGATCGGCAGCTCGTCAGGTAGACCGTGGAGGCTGACCTCGACGAAGCGCGTGCAAGGATTGCACCAGATTTCCGCTCTGGTGAAGCCCCTCGCGCGTTGAGAGCCCACTGTCGCGGGCTGGATTTCGCGCCCGTTCTCGTCGTAGGCGCGCCGCGGGTTGCGTTTCATAGCGCCCTGATCTGCTCCTCGAATTCCTCCGGGATCGCACCGTGCCGCGCCAGCACCGCGAGCTCACTGACCTCGCCGGTTTCGTCATCCGCCGTGACGTGGATGACCGCTACACCCTCTGCGGAGCGGCTCAGGCGCTCGCCCTCGTTCAAGGCGTGGTGCTTGGTCTTCGCCAGGCCGCAGGCCTGAGCCCGGAATCCAGAACCGGTGCCGTGCGGGCATGGAATGGGACGGCCGGAGCCCTCTTTTGTGAACGGCATCGGCTCTGGATTCCGGGCTCGCCGCTTTGCGGCGCCCTGAAATGACGGCGAGGGTTCGCGGCTCGTAGCGCCAACCGTCCACATCACATTGGAGGATGCAAACCATGCACGCCCCGCTGCTCGACGCCGAAATCTACGACCAGATTCGCGAGACCGCCCGGCGCTTCGCCGAGGATGTCGTCAGGCCCGCCGCAGCCGATCTCGACCGCGACGAGACCTTCCCCGCCGAGATCTATCGCCAGATGGGTGAGCTCGGTCTGTTCGGCATCACCGTGCCGGAGGAGCATGGCGGCGCGGGGCTCGATACCCACGCCTACGCGATCGTCATGGAGGAACTCTCGCGCGGCTATTCCTCGGTCGCCGACCAGTGCGGGCTGGTCGTGTTGATCGGGACGCTACCCGCTACGGCACGCCGGAGCAGCTTGAGCGCCTGCCCAACATCCTCTCGGCCAAGACGCGCATCGCCTATTGCCTAACCGAGGCGGAGGCCGGCTCCGATCTCTCCAACGTTCGCACCACGGCGCGCGAAACGGCCGAGGGCTATGTCATCGATGGCGGCAAGCTCGGGATTCATAACGCACCGGTCGCCGATCTCGGCTTCGTGTTGGCCTCGACCGATCCCGCCGCCGGCCATCGCGGCATGAGCATCTTCCTGGGCGATCTCCATGCACCGGGCGTCTCGCGCGGGCCGAAGGAGCACAAGATGAGCCAGCGCGCGAGCCAGGTCGGCGCGCTCAATTTCGACGGCGTCGCGGTTCCGCGCGAGGCGCTGCTCGGTCCGAAGGGGCGCGGCTTCCACATCATGATGAGCGTGCTGGAGAAGGGCCGCATCGGCATCGCCTCGCTGGCTGTCGGCATCGCACAGGCAGGGTTGGAGGCAGCACTGGGTTACGCCCGCGAACGGCGCCAGTTCGGCAAGCCGATCCTCGACAATCAGGGGCTCCAATGGATGCTGGCCGACATGGCCAAGGACATCGCCGCCGCCCGCGCCCTTGTCGAGCGCGCCGCGCTGCTGATCGACCACGGCAGACCTGCAACCTCCGCCTCCTCGAGTCCAGCGACATGGCGGTGGCGCAGACGGCCAATGCCGTGCAGGTCTTCGGTGGTTCCGGCTATATCCGCGGCTTCGAGGTCGAGCGCCTCTATCGCGATGCCAAGATCACGCAGATCTACGAAGGCACCAATCAGATCCAGCGTACCATCACGTGAGCTAATCAAGAACGGTGCCTGAGCCGGGGATGTCAGCATATCCCGAAGCGGAGGTTCCCAGGGCCGCTTCGGGCCATCTCTGGCAGCCCGCCCGCTTCATCACGCGGCCCGGAAGCAGACCTTCCAGATGTCGGCTACGGGCCAGATTTTTGCGTTCGAGCCCGAAGCGAGATCATACATTCATGCAAGGAGGAGTAACCGGAACCCGATCCCGGGAACCCCCGAGAACTGAGGCCGACAGAGCCGTTCCGGGTTGAAACGAGCCCGAACGGATATGGGAATGACGAGGATGAACGAGGGCGGCGCGACCGCCCGGGACGAGGCGCGGCCGAGCGCCGAGCACCTGGCGCGCTATCGGCGCAGCTACCGGCTGACCACGGATCGGCCGGAGCGGTTCTACTGGCTCTGGGAGGAGGCGATGGCGCATGCGCTGCTGCTGGAGCAGCAGGCTGAGCGGGCGTATCCGGAGCAGGACGGCCTGACCGCCCTGCAATTGGCGGAAGGGGCGCGGGCGGCCGCCCGCCTGTTCGCCTTCCTGCTGGCCGAGGCGCCGGCGCGGGCGACGGAGCACTTCGAGACCAAGATCATGGTGTACGAGGCCATGGCTTTCGACGAGCACGAGATCCGCCGGACGCGCACCTCCTGGATGGTCGAGGCGGCGATGCAGCAGGATGCCCGCGAACTCGGCATCAACCTGACGAAGGTAGCGGTCGAGCCCGGCCGCTCGCCGAGCCGGCACTGAGGACCTGAACCCGTGTCCTTCGTGATCTACGACCTCGAGACAAGCGGCCTCGAACCACAATGGAACCTGCCGCTGCAAGCGGCGCTGATTCAGACCGATGCCGATCTTCGGCCGCTCGGTGAGCTCTCGCTGCGCTGCCGGCTGCCGGCGCATGTGGTTCCGGCGCCTGCCGCCCTTCTGACGAGCGGCATCCGACCTGAACAGTTGGAGCAGGCCCCGCTGTCCTCGACCGAGATGCTCGGCATCATCGCCAGGGCGCTGGAGGTCTGGGCGCCCGCGACGATCATCGGCTACAACACGCTTCGGTTCGACGAGGAGGTGCTGCGGCACGCCTTCTTCACCCATCTCATGCCGGCCTATGCGACCTCGCTGAACGGCCATCGCCGCGCCGACCTGCTGACCATGGTGCGGGCCGTGGCGATGCTGGAGCCCGATGCCATCACCGTCCCGCTCGGCGCGGCAGCCAAGCCCATCTTCAGGCTCGGCGAAATCTGCCGCGCCAACGGCATCGCGCTCTCGGAAGACGAGGCGCATGACGCCATGGCCGACACCAAGGCGACGCTCGCCTTGCTGCGGCATCTGCGGGACGTCGCCCCGACCGCCGTCGCGACGCTGCTCGGCCTCGCCGACAAGGGCGTGCCGCACCGGATGATGGCGAGCGGCGAGGTGCTGCTGCTCGGCGGGTCCGCGCGACTGACGCCGGTGGTCGGCGTCACGGCGAACCCGACTGTCGCAACCTCCTGGGCGGTGGCCGACCTCACGGTCGATCCGGCGGCGTATCTCGACTTAGCCGTCGACGAGATCGTCGCGCTGTTCTCGCAGCGTGGTGTCCGACCGATCCGGGCGGTCAAGACCAACGCCCAGCCGATCCTGTTGGCCTACGAGCAGGGCTGCCACGCCTTGGACGAGGACCATCGCGATCTTGCGCTCTACCACGAGCGCGCCGCCCGCATCCGCGATGATGCCGGCTTCCGGGCGAACCTTGCCGTCGCGATGGCGGGCCGCTTCGCCGATCGCGAGCCCTCGCCCCATCACGAGGCGACGCTCTATGCGGGGGGCTTCCTCTCGCATGAGGATGCCCGGTCTTGCGCTCGCTGGCATGCTTCGCCCTGGCCGGATCGCCCCGCGATCGCGGCGGGCTTTCATGACGCGCGGCTGAAAGCCTTCGCCAACCGGCTGATGCTGCTGGAGGCGCCGCAATCGCTGTCTGCGATCGCCTGGCAGAAGGGCCAGGGCTGGCTGCGCGAGCGGCTTCTGATCGAGGCCGATGTCCCGTGGCTCACGCTACCGAAAGCGTTGGCCGAGATCGCGATCCTGCGCCAAACGCTGCCGGCGGACGATGTCGGACGCCATGGGCATCTCGATGCGATCGAGCGCTGGCTCGACGAGCGCGGCCGGTTCTTCGCGCTCGCGGCCTGAGAGGCACAGACCCTGTCGATGACGAGGAAGGCGCCGGTGACGGCGCCTTTTTCGATTCCGGGGGAGCGGAGGGGAAGCGCAGCCGCTGGGGCTGTGACCCACGAGAATGAGACCATCATGACGAAGGACAATCAGGACAGGAGCATCGCGCCGCATCGGAACGATGCGGATGAGGGGCGACGGACCGGGCCGATCCGCGATCCTCTCGCCAGCATGACCGACGCGCTCGGCGACGATCCCTCGCTTGGGGAGTTGCTCGCATTCCGCGGCAGCGCGCCGGATCTCGCGATCTTCGCCCGCGAAGCAAAACGCTGCGACGACGAGGCAGACCGGCTGCCCTATAGCCGCGAGCAGACCCATGAGATCCGGATGGCGCGGGTCGGGCTGAAGATCGTCGGGCTCAGCTGCACCGCCATGGTGGCGGTCTGGCCGACCGACACGGTCGCGGACGCCGACGCCAAGCAGGCGCTGGCCCGGGAGACCCGGATGCATGGCGATGATACCGACTATCGGATCGCGCCGATGCTCTCCGTCGAGGATGCCAGCCGCATCAGGCTGCATCGGGCCGCCTTTGCGGTCGGCGAGCGTATCGTGCCGCCTGAGCCGGCTGCGCCCGCGATGTCCGAGCGTGGCCTCGCGACCTGGCCTCTCTCGCGCTTCGACCTAGTTGATACCGTGCCGCTCGCGGGCGGCGACGCCATCCTCGACAGCACGCAGATTGCCCGCTGGGCCGCGTTCGTCGATACCTATCCGACGCTTTCCGATCTGGTCGACCGCTTCGCCCGGATGATCGCGACAGCCGACCGGCTGATGGTGCTCGCCGACACGACCGCCAAGGATCCCCGGCTCCTGCGCCGTGCGGCCGAGGGCGCTCGTATCCTCGCCTATCTTGCAGCGGCGCGCGCCGCGATCTGGCCGGCGATGCGCTACTCCGCCGATGCCGAGGCGAAGCTCAGGCTGGTCGCGCTCGTCAACGAGCGGGCCTCGCGGCCCGATCCGCTGCACCTGCAGGCGGCGATCCGCCATGTCGTCTCTCAGGCGAACTGGATCGCGAAGGGGTTCAGGCTCGGGGCGACGCTCGAGCTCGATCCCGAGTGGATTCCGATCGTCTGACAGCCGATCGCAGACTCATGACCTGATGGAGGCGTCCCGCACGGGGCGCCTTTTTCGATTCCGGGAGCGGAGGGGACGCGCGGCCAGATGGTCGTAACCCACGAGAAAAGAGTTCGACATGACGAAAAATGACCAGGGCGGTCGCTCGCTCGCCCCGCACGGCGGCGGCCCGGTGGATGATAGGGACGGCAAGATGCTACGCGATCCGATCGCGCTGGCGATGGACATCGCCGGCGGAGAGGATCCCAGCCTCGACGAGCTCGTGGCGTTCAGGCGTCAGCCGATCGACCTGAAGGCGGCTGCGCGCAACGCCAAGGCGCTGTCCAACGAGGAGTTCAGGCTCAGCCTCACGAAGGAACTAGGCGACACCCACACCGACTTCGCCTGCGCCGGTCTGCAGATCATGAGCCTGAGCTTCGTCGCATTGACCGCGATCTGGCCGGCCGACGATCTCGACCAGGCGGAAGCGAAGCTTGCGCTCGCCGAGCGCACCGGCGCTCTGCACCACCGCCATGAGAAGGACTACGTCGCGTCGATGGAGGCGGCGCATGCACGTCGCCTGCGCTGGAAGCGCGCGGCCTTCGCTGTGCCCGAGCTGATGTTGCCGCCGGCGCCCGCCGTGCCGCAGGGCGACAGCCGCGGGCTGGCGACCTGGCCGCTCGAGCGCTGGGACCTCGTCGCCGGCCTGCCGCTCCGCGGCGGTCCGCCGACCTTCGCCCACAATCAGGTCGCGGGCTGGGTCGGCTTCGCGAAGGCCGCGCCCGACCTCGATCATCTACTCGCCCGCGCGCGCAAGATGTTCGACACCTGCGACAGGCTGGTTGCGCTGGCGAGCCGCGGACCGCAGAACGCCGGCGAGCTGATGGTCGCGACCGAGGGCGCGCGCATCGCCGGCTATCTCGCAGCGGCGCAGGCGATGATCTGGCCGGTGCACAACCGGGCGGCGCTGGCGCTCAAGAGAGAGGTCGTCGCGCTGATCAACCTGCGGGGTGAGGTTGGCGATCCCGTCCACATGCAGGGGGCGATCCGGCATGTCTCCGCCGATGCCGCCTGGGTCAGGTCGCTGCCGGTCGACGCCCGCGACAGGCTCGTCTTCGACTGGAGCGAGCTCGTCTAAGCGACGGGTAATAGCAACAACAACAGGGCAGCGCCTCCGCGGCGCTGCCTTTGTCATGGTGAGGGGCGCGGCGACGCCTCGGCCTTGGACACCAAGGGGCTCTCCCGATCCAGAAGGAAAGGGACCCACATGAACCCATCTGAACCTCTATCGGCCGCGCAGCTCCTCGCGCGCAACCTTCGACGTCTGCGGGAAGAACGCAGCCTGTCGATCGACGATCTCGCGCGCCGGACCGGTATCGCGGCGAAGCGGCTTGCTGCGGTCGAGGCGGCATCCGCTCAGATTCACCTCGACGAGGTGAGCCTCATCGCGCCGGCCCTCCGTATACCGATCGCTGCGCTGTTCGCGACCGAGTAGGGCCGAAGCGCCCGATAGTCGCTCCGGTCATCCGCCAGTAAGCAGGGCAGTGCCTTCACCGGTACTGCCCTTTCGAGTCTCAGGCCCGCGGAGCGGCCTAAATCAGCGAGAGAAAGGAGGATTTCGACGGAACGACACCGTCACCCCTATGGACTCAAAGGAAACACCATGAAGATCACCGCCCATCGCGACGAGCTGCTCAGCACCATCGCCGTCGACCCGACCGTGTACCAAATCGTCGACGACCTCGCCGCCCTGGAACGCCTCGTCCCCGAGGCGCCGAGCGAGCTGGAAAGCCTCGCCATCTTCCGCCATCAGTTGCCGAGCCTGCTGGCGCTGCGCGGCCGCGGCCAGGCCCATACCGAACAGGTTCGCCGGCTGATCGGGCTGCTCGCGCGCGAGAAGGATCAGGTCGAGATCTGGATCGACGTCGCCAATGCGCTGACGATCCTGACCAATGCGTCGAACCTGGCGCTGCTCCTGCTGCCGGCCCGCTCCGAGGACGACGCTTGGGCGCGCGAGCAGTTCGGTCGCAACCTGCTGCGTCATGCGCGCCGGAACGGCGATGGCGAAGAGATCGCGCTGGCGCGCCGCGCTGTCGGCGAGCTTCCGCGCCGGCCGGTCCACCTGGCCCTGCCGGCAGGCGCTGAGGCGATCAGCGAGATGATCGAGACGATGGCGCGCCGGGTCGGGGCGTTGCAGCCGAAGCCGGAGGTGGCCGCGCCCGGCGCTCCGAGCACGCATTCGCTGGAGCAGGCTGAAAGCCTCAAGGCTTACTTCGACGCAGCGCCGGATCTCGCCGGCTTGCTGGGCGGTGCCAGGGAGGTGTTGGCGCTGATCGACGGGCTGCGCAGCATTGCCGAGCCGGACCCCATGACCGGCGATGCGATCGAAGGCGGGCTGATCCTGGCCTATGCCCGTCTGCTGCGCGTCGCGCTGTGGCCGGCGCGGACCGAGGGGGATGTCGCGGCCAAGATCGCCGCGCGCGATCTCGTCCGCGCCCGCGACGGCGATCCGGACCGGCTCAGCGCCCTCTGGGAAATCGCCTTGGGCCAGGGCGAGACGGTCTCCGGCCAGAGCTTGCGGTTCCTGAACGTCGACGAGCGCGACTGACACCCGCGCTGCGGGAATCAGCTCGGCCATTCTGGAAGGCGCGTCCTCGCCGGCGCGCCTTTCGTCATGGCGAGGACGGGGAGCTGGAGGCGCGGGCAGTCCGCCCCCAGGACAAAAGGTACGACCATGACGGATACCGCCAGCACCCTGCGCGATCTGACGCTCGCAAAGACGAGGTCGCGTCCCATTCTCGACGAGCTCGCCCGGCTCGAGACGCTGCTTCCCGACAGACCCGATGATCAGGAGCGCCATGCCGCGCTGCTCGGGCTGCTCCCGCCGCTCCTCGACCTGCGCGGGCGGGCACTGGTTCATGCGCAGCAGTACGAGCGCTTCCTCGCGCTCGCCGAGGCCGATCCCTCCGCCCTCGAGGCCCGCGTCGACACCGGTAATGCGCTCGCAATCCTTTCGCATGCCGGGGAGATTGCGATGCTGCTCGTGCCGCCGGGCTCTCCCGATGACGACTTCGCGCAAGCCATGCTGGCGAAGGAGCGCGCCCGACAATACCGCGCCGATGGCGACGGCCGTCACGATCCGGCGCTGATGAATCGCGCGCTGCGGGCGACCGTTCGGTCGGGCGGCATGCGGCTGGTGATCGGCGCGCGCATTCCGGTCGGCATGGAGATGGCTGCACGACGCTTCCGTGGGGAGGTCTTGCCGGAGCGAGACGAGAACGAAACCGGTCCCGGCGTTTATCACCTCGAAGACGCGCATGCGCTGGAGGCCTGGTTCAACGCGCCTCCGGATCTCCCGGCACTGCTGAGCGACGCACGGTGCCTTTTCGCTGCGATCGACGCCTGGTCCGAGCCCGAGGAGCCCGGGCCGTCCTGGTACGCCGCCCGCCGCGGTGCTCTAATCCTCGCCTATGCTCGGCTCTGCAGCATCGGGCTATGGCCAGCGCGCAGCTCTGGCGATCTCGTCGCGAAGATGGAATTAGAGCGGCTCATATCCGAGCGTACCGCCGATCCCGATTCGATGCGCGCGCTCGTTGAGATCGCACTTGGCGTCGGGCGCCGCATCGCTCGCCAGGGGCCACCCTTCGTGACCGTCCTCGGCGGCGTCGAGCTGTGAGGCGGTCATGAACAGCGTCACCTCCAACGACGCCGACACCGAGTTCGTCCAGTCCCGGAGCGATCACGAGAATCGAGTCCTGCTCAGCCATTTGCGCCGGCAACGGCCCGAGAGCGGAACGCCAGCATCGCCGACCGACGAACCGGCCTCGCCTGATGCGGCTACTTCCGAGCCCGCCGGCCCCGCTATCGAAATCTACGATGCCGACCGGCTGGCGCGCCGGCTCGGCCATGGCGACGGTTTTGTCGGTGATCCCGTTGAGGTCAATAACGACGAAGACGCCGCCCAAGCGCGCCAGATCAAGCTCTGGAACCGGATGCAATCCGACGAGCACGGTCCCTGGCGCAAGCTCGTCATCCCCGACGAGGCGATGATCGCGGGGATCGTCGGCCTCGATGCGATCTGCCCGCAGTTCGCGGAGGTGACGGCCTGGGTCGTCAGGGCGGCCAGGCTCGGCGCAACCACCGGCACGCCGCTGCGGCTCGATCCCGCTGTGGTGGTCGGAGCCCCGGGGACGGGCAAGACCTTCTACGCCCGCAAGCTCGCGGAGGCGCTCGGCGTGCCGTCGGAGGTCATCGCCATGAACCTGATGACGGATCGCGGCTCCGCCTTCACCGGGCTGACCCCGGTCTGGCGGTCGTCGGGGCCGGGCAAGGTCGCCAAACTCCTGATCGAGGGCAGCCATGCCTGCCCGCTCATCGTCATCGACGAGATCGAGAAGGCCTCGCCGATCAACCCGAACGAGACCCCGACGAATGTCCTGCACTCGCTCCTCGAACGCGAGAACGCCGCCTGCTTCGTCGACGAGTTCGTCGATCTGCCAATTCGCGCCGACCACATTTTCTGGTTCGCTACCGCCAACAGCCTGGACCCGCTGCCCGACAGCATCGTCGACCGCCTGATCGTGTTCCAGGTCGCGCTGAAGGACGGCGAGATGCTCGCCATCCAGAAGAGCATCTTCCACGAGGCGAATCTGCGCGTCGGCCAGAGTTTTACCGAGCCGGAAACGGCCCTGTTCACCTCTACCGCCGGTCACAACCCGCGCACCCTGTCGCGTCTCTGGGACATCGCCATGGGATTCGCCTGTGAGGAAGGGCGCCGGCACCTCGTTGCCGAGGACATCCGCGGGGCCGAGCAGGTCCTGCTCGCCGGGAAGGCGGGCGCGAGGAAGCCGATAGGATTCATCTATCCGGTCTCGAAGGGAGAAAGGAGGTGAAGCGAGGGTGAGAACGGGAATGCCCCTGCGAAACCCAGCACGGAGAAAGCAGAAGATGACCACAATTGATCACAGCATGAGCGTGACGAACCCGGCCAGGCGCGCGATTGGCAGCAGGCTCCTGCCGCCAGGCAGCGCCGGCGCGGTCACCGAATGGTACCCCACCCAGTGGCCCCGCATCGGCGGCAAGGCGGTCTTCAAGCTGCCCGAGGACGCCTTCGTCGAGGAACGCTTCCTGACGGCCTATAAGCCGGAGAAGCTGGTCTTCGTCTACTGCGCAGGCTGCGGCGAGGACAATCGGATGCCGACCGCGACGGGTCTGCTCGGGCTCGCGCGACGCCTGAAGATGGCGGTCCACAAGGTCTCGGTCACGGCGCAGGTCAATCTGCGCGACCGGTTGCGCGAACTCAACGCCGACCGGTACGGCGCGCTGACCGCCAGCCCGGACGGTCACCTCTGCAGCGACCTTGGCTATGACAACTGGATGCTCCAGCACATCCTGCCGCCGAGCGCTCCGATGCCGGGTTCGCCCGTCGTCCTGGCCGAGCGGTCGCTCGCTGTGCGCCTGCCGCACGACCTGTCGGTGCGTGAGTTCGACAAGCGCCTGCACGCCCGCATGCACAACGCCGCGCTCAATCCCTGGCTGCGGAGCGAGCCCGGCCAGGCGCATTGCGCCCTGCTCGGCATAGCGCCCCTCGCGCTCATGCGCGCCACGGCCTTTGGATTCGGTGAAACCAAGCGGGCGAGCGAAGCGCAGGAATTCTACTTCTTCCGACCCAAGGGCCGTGATGCCGAACGCCTGCTGCGGATCGTGGAGCACATCATCCACGACCATGTCCTGAAGCGGAAGGGGCGGGTCAGCGCCAGCTGGAAGTCGAGGGGACAGGGGTTCGGGGCGAGCTTGCAGCTTCCCGGCCAAAACATAACCTAGCCCTGATCACCGACCTCCGTGCGATCTCGGAGGCGCGCGATCACGAAGCATCCGAACCCTCGGAAGGGCAGTCTGTCGCGTTCTCGCCACGGGCTGCCTCGGCTTCTGATGGCGTAAGCGCTTCCACCTGCAGATCGAGATCGTAGCGCGGATAGCGCTCAATCACCTGCCTCAGCTCTTGAGGCGTGGGCGCGTAATAGCCGTCGCTGGCGTCCTTCTTCGTGTTGTGCCCCGTGATCGCATTGCTGGCCCGCTTGCTGATCCCGGCGGCGTCGGCCCGTGAAACGAAGGTATGGCGCCAGCCATGGTTGGGGCTGAGGCTTGCATCGAGCGTCACCTGCTCCCGGATCCATTCCGAGAGTTCGCTGGCGCGCTGCTCCTGCTGGGTGCGCGTTGCGCCCGACTTCTGGGCAACGTCTCCGCAGAAGAGGTAGCCAGTCGGGGCTTGCGCATGGAACTCGAGAAGCCCTTCCTCGATGAGAGCGGGGTGTAGCGGTACGCGGCGCGCGATATCGACTTTAGTGACCGGAAAATTGATCAGCCAGACGTCGCCCTCGCAGTAGATGTCGTCCTTCGTCACCCAGAAGATCTCCTGGATCCGGCAGCCGGCGTAAGCGCAGATCCAGGCTGCCCAGCGCCGTGACGCCGAGGCCCGCGGCATCTTGGGATTGACGCGCGCGCGGCGTGACGCGAGGAGGATCGCGGCGATCTCACCGTCGCGGAACCGCTTCTCACGCGTGACGGTCTCTTTCTCCTCCGGAAGCTTGACCTTCTCGGCTGGATTTGATGCCAGGAGGCGTCCGGCGAGATGGGTCGTGGCCCAGCTCAGGAGAGACGATACGGCGACGAGATCGTTCTTGTTGATCGTATGCGCCGGGACGGTCTTCTGGCGCTCTCGGGCCCAGTCCCAGACGTCGGCGTGGCTTAGCAGCCTGACGTCCTTCTTGCCCTAGAAGGCAATGAGAGCGTTGATGGAGAAGCCATAGCGGCGCACGGTCGCGGCGGCGCGTGTCTTGGCATGCGCTTCCTTCCATTTGTCGAACAGCTGTTCGACCGTCAGGACGCCGCGCGGCGCAACGTCAGGGCGAGGCTTGGAGGGCTTCGGCGCATCCCACGCCGGCAGCCCCGCAGCGAATGGATCGGCGTAGTCCATGCCGGTCAGGCGACGGTTCGCCATGTCGCCGAACGCGTCGGCGACATGGCCCATCGCTTCGAGCGTCAGCTTGCGGGAGTTGTCATCGACGAGCAGTTGCTTGCGGGCGATCTCGTCATCGACGAGCGGGCCACAGAGCTGTTCAAGGGCGACCGCACGTTTCGCGGGATCGGTCTCGTATTTCACCGCCCAGGCAGCGAGCGCCTTGGCATCATACATATCGATCGCCGCCATGAGCTCGGCGGTCTTTTCATCCGGCGGCCGCGTAGGCGGGTCCGCCTCGCCGCCGAGTGCCTCTTCGTCGGTCCTACCGAGGTGATGGGCGATGTTAGAGTCGAATTCGGACGTGACGGCCTCGATGTCAACGGCGGTCGGATTCCAGGCCAGCGTGGCGGAGTAAAAGCAGGCCACTGGCATCGGGGAGCGGCGGATATGGCAAGGGCCTCGATCGGGGCCCTTGCCATATCGCGCAGCCGGGATTGCTCAGGCGATGATCTCGCCGGTTTCGGGATCGGCTTCATCGATGGTGGCCTGGTTTTGCTCCGCCGCGGCGGTGGCGCGCCGGCGACCAGCGGATTGCCTGAGGCGGTAGCTGTCGCCGTTCATCGCCAGGATGCTGACGTGGTGGGTCAGCCGGTCGAGCAGCGCGCCGGTCAGACGCTCCGATCCCAGGACGGACGTCCAGTCCTCGAAGGGCAGGTTCGAGGTGACGATGGTCGAGCCGCGCTCATAGCGCTGCGAGAAGACCTTGAACAGGAGCTCGGCGCCGGTCGGCGAGAGCGGCACATAGCCGAGCTCGTCGACGATCAGCAGCTTGACCGCCTGCAACTCGCGCTGGAGCCGGAGCAGGCGCTTCTCGTCGCGGGCCTCGAGGAGCTGGCTGACCAGGGAGGCCGCCGTGGTGAAGGCGACGGAGAAGCCCTTCTGGCACGCGGCCAGCCCGAGCGCGAGAGCGACATGGGTTTTGCCCGTGCCACTGTTGCCCAGCGCGATGATGTTCTCCCGGCGCAGGATGTAGCCGCAGCGCGCCAGCTCCAGCACGAGCATCTTGTTCAGGCTCGGGATCGCCGTGAAGTCGAAGGTGTCGAAGCTCTTTACCGCCGGGAACCGCGCCGCCCGGATCCGCCGCTCGACCATGCGCCGTTCCCGGTCAATCAGTTCGAGTTCGACCAGCCGCAGCAGGTAGCGGGGATGATCGACGCCGTCGCGGGCGCATTCCCGCGCGACCTTGTCATATTCGCGCAGGACCGTCGGCAGCTTCAACTGCTTGAGATGATGAGCCAGCAGAACCTGCGGGGCCGCCGCCATCGTACCGGCCGGCATTGTCTCCTTCACGCCGGTCATGCCGCCGCTCCCGGCAGAAGCACCGCATAGTCGGCGGCCGAGGTCGTCTTCACCATAGTCTTCGGCAGATGCGGATAGGCCGCCAGGTTGAGGCGGGCCGGGCGCCGCTCCAGGCGCGCCAGCGCGATCAGCTTCACCGCATCGAAGCCGATCGCACCAAGCCGGATCGCCTCGCCGACGGCGAAGCTCACGACCTCGCGCGGCAGAGCCTCCATCAGCCGCAATACCTGGATGAACTCGCGCTTGCCGCGATTGCCCATCCGGGCCTCCAGCAGGTGGCGCAGATGCTGGAAGCTCTCGGGCAGATCCCAGCCTTGCAACGCCGCTGCCTGGTCGAGAGCGTTCGGCTTCTCCTCGATCAGCGCCAGGTAATGCAGCGGATCGGCGACGAACACGCCCATCCCGTAGCTGCGCGCATGCCGGGCGATCTCCTCGCCCCGGCACAGGATCACAACCTCCTCGACGAAGCCCTTTACCACCACGTCCTGGAAGCCATAGGCCGTCGGCAACGAGTAGTCGTTGGAGCGATAACGGACCAGTGCCGTCAACGAGACACGCGCACCACGCTTCTCGCACGGCTCCAGCGGCACTGCCGGCAAGGAGCGCAGGGCCTCAAGATCGGCCACAAGCCGTTCGCCGATCGTCTGCGCATGCCGACCAGCCCGCTCGTCCTGCCGCCGGCGGCAGCGCTCTGCCAGCATCACGTTCAGCTCGGCGAAGCTCGCCGCCACCGGGATCGGCGTCAGGAAGTTCGAGCAGGCATACTTCACCAGCCCCTCGAC
Organism: Allobosea sp.; assembly: GCF_017308015.1. Classification (GTDB taxonomy): domain Bacteria; phylum Pseudomonadota; class Alphaproteobacteria; order Rhizobiales; family Beijerinckiaceae; genus Allobosea. The sequence continues at coordinate 27,855 of NZ_JAFKFW010000009.1, read as the reverse complement.
CTTGCCCTTGTCATTGCCCTTGCCCGGGCGGCCGAACCGATCCCGGAACAGATAATGGCTCACCAGCTCGGTGAAGGCCCGCGTCCGCTCGCGCCGGCCGTCGCCGCAGATCTTCGCCACCGCGATGCGCGTATTGTCGTAGAGGATCGACTGCGGCACGCCGCCGAAGAAGCCGAACGCCGAGACGTGACCGTCCAGGAACGCTTCCGTCGTCTCGCGTGGATAGGCCTTCACGAAGCAGGCGTCCGACTGCGGCAGGTCCAGGCAGAAGAAGTGTACCTTCTGACGCACCCCGCCAATCACCGCGAGCGCCTCGCCAAAGTCCACCTGCGCGTGCCCGGGCGGATGCGCCAGCGGAACAAAGGTCTCCCGGCCCCGCGCCCGGCAGAGCCGCACATGGTCCTTCACCACCGTGTAGCCGCCGGCAAAGCCGTGCTCGTCCCGAAGCCGCTCGAAGATCAGCTTCGCCGTATGACGCTGCTTCACCGGTGACGCCCGGTCCCCATCAAGGATCGCATCGATCACCGGCAGAAGCGGACCCAGCTTCGGCTTCTCGACCGGCTTCGTGCGCGTATAGCCCGGCGGCAGCGAGAACCGGCACATCTTCGCAACCGTCTCGCGGCTCAGCCCAAACACGCGAGCCGCTTCCCGCCGGCTCTTCTCCTGGTTGAAAACGAAATCGCGAACCGCCGCGTAAATCTCCACAGCGAACATCCCCGCCAACCCCGAAAGGGGGCAGCCTATCCAGTGGCCGACTTTTACGCCGCCCGCGCCGGCACAAATGCCGGCGCTCCACTGGATGGTTTTCTCACCGCCGTGCACAGCCGCCGCTTCGATGTCGAACGCGATCGCCTTCGGAGTGATTCCGAGCTTGCCGACCGCGCCGAGGACGCCGTCAGTGGGCGGCGCCTGCTTAATCAGGACGCCGATCTTGCCGTCGATATCGTAAAGGGCTGTCTCCTTCGTGCCCTTGACCGAGTTGGTATAGGCGCCGGCCACGATCATGGGGGGCTCGCCCTTGTGCATGTCGGTCTCGGCGAATTTCAGCTTGCCGTCGACCGTGGTCTTGCCGTCATCGACATTGACGCGAAGGTTCGTGCCGTCGGAGCCGATCACCCGCAGCCGGTCGGCAGCCGGATTGAAATCGACCGTGGCCATGGCGCCGGCTGACAGCATGGTGTCCATCTTCGACTTCATCGTCGCCTTGCCCGCCTTGTCGATCGTATTGATCGTACCGTCGACGCCAAGCGCGTAGAGCATGTCGCAGCCGCCGTCGTGAACACCTTCGCCGATGGGCGTGTCGAGTTGCTGCCGCTTCAGGATATCGGCGTGCCGCAGGGACGTGCGCTGGAAATCCGGACATTATGGGACCGCGCAGCCGGGCCGCGTTCTGTCGGCGTCATTGATCGGGCTCGCGCCGTGCCCCGGCGATTGGACAAGCTGCCGCTTGGGGCTGACCAGCTCTTCGAGATCACGGTGGAACCTGCCACCGGTTCTCCCACGGGTCGCCCGACCGGCACGATCGTCGCGAAGGGACTGACCACGCGGCGCCTCTAGACGGCTGGCACGGATGGGTGCGGCGGGACAGGCCGCGCCCGTCAGCGGCCTTGCATGGCGATCAGGTTGACGTCGATCGTCCGGGCGCGGAAGCCAGCCTCGCAATAGCATAGATAGAACTCCCAGAGCCGGCGAAACGGCTCGTCGAACCCCAAAGGTGCGATCTCGGCCCAACTTTCCAGAAAGCGCCGGCGCCACTCCTTGAGGGTCAGGGCGTAGCTGCCCCCGAAGTCGAGCTGCTCGACGACGGCGAGAGCTGCAGCCTCGGCACTGTTTTTCAGCACCGGGACCGACGGCAGGCTGCCGCCGGGGAAGATGTAGCGCTGGATGAAATCGGTGCCGTTCTGATAGCTCTCGAACAGCGCATCGTCGATCGTGATCGCCTGCAGGACGACGCGACCGCCCGGCTTCAATGAGCGGTTAAGAGTGTCGAAGTAGGACGGCCAGTAAGCGCGGCCGACCGCCTCGATCATCTCGATCGAAACGATGCGGTCGAACTGCCCGGCGATGTCGCGATAGTCTCTGAGCTCGATGGTGACGCGCTCGGACATGCCCGCGCCGGCAATGCGCTTTCGCGCGGCTTCTAGCTGCGACGGCGACAGGGTGATGGCGGTCACGCGGCAGCCCTCGCGAGCCAGCCGCTCCGCCAGCGCACCCCAGCCGCAACCGATTTCCAAGACGTGCTCGCCGCCCGAGAGGTCGAGCATGGCGATGATCCGATCGAGCCGGCGCTGCTGGGCGGCCTCGAGCGTCTCGGCCGGCGTCTCGTAGAGCGCCGAGGAATACATCATGCTCGAGTCGAGCCAGCGGCCGTAGAAGTCATTGCCGAGATCGTAATGCGCTGTGATGTTGCGGCGGCTGCCGCGACGCGTATTGGCGTTGAGGACATGTCGCAGGCGGTTGAGCAGTCGTGCCGGCCAGGCGCCCGAAATCAGCTTGCGCAGTGTCGCATTATTGCGCGCACCGAGCTCGATCAAGGCCGTGAGATCTGGCGTGTGAAGGTCTTCGTCGCGATAGGCCTCGGCCAGGCCGATATCGCCGTCGAGCAAGAGGCGGCGCATGGAGCGCCAGTTGTTCAAAATCATCGTCGCCTGCGGCCCCGGCAGACCGGGCGCGCTGCAGAGCCGTTCGCCATCCGGCGTGAAGATCGTCAGGTGGCCGATGGCGATCCGGGAGAGCAGGCGGCGAAGGAACCAGCGCGACAGGCCGATACCACCTGGCAAGGCGAGCGCCTCTTCGGGCATGCTGAAATGCTGTTCCGCGTCGGGACGGCTCATGGCTTCATCGGTCCTTTCGCATGGGCTGTCACGGCTCTGCCAAGACTGAAGGAGTGCTCGGGCGCCGCCGGATGGGGCCGCCAGGAAATCCGCTTCGCCAGCAGGCGCAGGGCGTGCCAATGGATGGCCGCGGTGACCTTCAGCGTGAGCACCGGATGGGTTGCGAGCAGCCGCAACAGGGTCGCGTCGCTCAGGTCCGTGCGCTTGCCGCTCAACACAGCGGTGATCAGGCGCCCATCGGCGTCGCTGCCCTCGATGGCGACGGAGACGCGCTCTCCCGGCGCGGTGACCGTGAAGGCGTAGCGCATGTCGAGGTTCATGAACGGCGAGACGTGGAAGACCTTGTCGGCCTCCTGCCTCAGCGCGCCTTCCGAGATATCGGCAGGCGCGACATAGCTATGGATTTCGCCGAAGGTGTTGTGCACCTCGTAGACGGTCGCGCAGAGACGGCCGTCGCGGCGGTAGCAGAAATAGGTGCTGAGCGGATTGAACGCGTAGCCGAGGATGCGCGGCATGGTCAGCAGCCGGATCGGGCCGCTGTCATGTGCGATCCCAGCTTCCTCTAGGATTTCCTCGATCTGGTGCCGCAAAGGCCGCCCGCTGCGATCCCCGTAATCCGCGTCGCGAAAGGCGTAGAGATTGAAGCGGTTGCGGGAGAAGAAGCGGAGCTTCGCCGGCAGCCCACAAATCTCGTCGAGATCGAGCAACATCCAGAACACGCGATAGCACAGCGCATGGGGCCGGGGCCGGAACCGATGGTGCCTGACACGGCCGACATAGAGGGCGGATTGCAGGGTCATGCGGCCTGCTCCAGCCGCGGCAGGATCGGAATGCGACCGGATTCGTTGCGGACGTTCCAGGGCCGGCGGACGCCGCCGAGGGCCTCGGCGACGGCAAGCCCCGCCTGCAAGCCATCCTCATGGAAGCCCGATCCGAAATAGGCGCCGCAGAACCAGCTTCGACGCATGCCCTGCAAGGACCAGAGCCGTTCCTGCGCGTCGAGAGCTGCGGCATCGAACAGCGGGTGTTCGTAAATCTCCTCGTGGAAGATGGCTTCGTCGCGCAGCGTATCCGGCGGATTCAGCGTGACGAAGAAGGGCTGAGCCTCCGGCAGGCCCTGGAGCCGGTTCATCCAGTATGTCACCGCGCAGGCGGAATCCGGCTGCGCGCGCTGACCGATATGGTTCCAGCTCGCCCAGGCCCGGCGGCGCTTGGGCATCAACGCTTCGTCGCCATGCAGGACGGCGCGGTTGCGACTGTAGCGGAAGGCGCCCAGCGCCTCGGCTTCCGCCGGGCCGGGATCGGCGAGTATGGCGAGCGTCTGGTCGGCATGGCCTGCGAAGACGACCTGGTCGAAGGTTTCTGCCCAGCCGTCGCCGGCCAGAACGACATCGTTTGCCCCACGTCGAACCTGACGCACCGGCCCCCCGACCCTTACTTCACCCGAAAAGGCAGCGCGGAGTCGCTCGACATAGACGCTGCTGCCGCCTGTGACGGTGCGCCAGACGGGCCGATCGGTGAGCTGGAGCAGTCCGTGATTGTGATGGAAGCGCAGGAAGGCGGCGGCCGGATAGGACAGGATCTCCGAACAGGGAGCCGACCAGATCGCGGCCGCCATCGGCAGGAGATGATCGTCCCGGAAAGCGGCGCCATAGCCTCCGGCGGCGAGATAGTGGCCGAGCGAGAAATCAGCAGCGTGCCCCGCCAGCACATCCCTCGATGCATTCCGGTAGAAGCGGGTGATGTCCTGCAGCATGGCCCAGAAGCGCGGGCGCACGAGATTGCTGCGCTGGGCGAACAGCCCTGCGACGCTGGTGCCGCTATATTCAAGCCGCCCGCCATCGAGCGATACGGCGAAGGACATTTCGGTCGGCTGGGTGGCGACGCGCAAATGCTCCATCAGCGCGATGAAGTTCGGATAGGTCGCCTCGTTGTAGACGATGAAGCCGGTATCGACCGCCGTCTCGCCGCCGGCCCCCGCAACGCGAACCGTGTTGGCGTGGCCGCCAAGGCGAGGCGCGGCCTCGAACAGCACGACGTCATGTGCCTGCCCCAGCAGCCATGCCGCCGAGAGACCGGATATGCCGGCACCGATCACGGCGATCCGCATCGCCTTGCCCTGTGCCCGTTCCATCGTCGCTGCTTTATCACTCATGACGGGTATACGCGGCTGGGGCCGGACTGGATTTGCGGCCGCGCCAGCAAAAATGAGCCGGCCGAGTGACCCGCCGCTACGCTTCCTGCGTAAACCAGGAAGGGCCGGAACTTTCAGTGAGGGCGACGATGCCAATGAGCCGAATGAAGCGGGTCGCTGCGGCGATCAGCGCCTACGCGGCGCATCCCGATCCGCAGGCCGCGATCGCCAATACCGTCGCGCTGGTGATCGTCTCGAACCAGCCCTTCTACCCGCTCTATCTTTATTGGGCGGTCTCGCCCGTCGTCACGCCGTCCTATCTCACCTTCCTGTCGACGCCCTTCTTCGCGGCGGTGCCGGCCGTCATGCGGCGCAGTGCCGTGCTCGGGCGATCGCTGCTTCTTGTCGCCGGCATCGGCAACACGTTGCTCTGCCGGGCCGCCTTTGGCCCGGGCTCGGGGGTCGAGGTCTTCCTGTTTCCTTGCCTTATGCTGGCGCTGATGCTGTTTCGCCGCACGGAGCGCCCATTCGCGCTCGGCTTCGCGGCACTGGCCTTCGCCGCCTATCTGCTGCCGGCCGCCATCCTGGGCGCGCCGATACATCTCTACGAGCCTGACGAGTACGCAGCCTTGCAGCGCCTGAATTTTCTGAGCGCTGCATCCCTGACCGCCCTGATCGGATGGCTGTTCGTCGGGCGTCCGGACACACATTCGCGCGCCGATGAAACCGACGGCGCACCCGGAGCGTAGAGGAAACGCATTCGCCGAAAGGACTTCATCATGACGCGCCTTCCGCTTGTCCTCGCGCTCGTCGCTTTTTCCGCCCACAGCGCTGTCGCCAATGATCTCGACGGAACATGGTTGCGCGACGACGGAAATGCCCGCGTGCGGATCGCGCCCTGCGGCGACAAGATCTGCGCCACCAACATCTGGATCGGCGATACAAGCAAGGGAGAGGCGCCCGGCGACAAGCTCGTTATGACGCTCGCCCGCCAGCCCGACGGTTCATTCTCCGGCAGTGCGTACGATCCCAAGCGAGGGTGGAGTTATTCACTGACGATCACTGCGAAGGCCAATGCACTCAACACGCGTGGCTGCATTCTCGGCAAACTGATCTGTCGCGACGTGAGTTGGAAGGTATCCGAATAACCGCCGTTCGGAGTGATCCGCGGCGGAAGCGTCCACGTATTTAAGCTATGGTTTCCGCACTCGCCCTGACCGCAGACGGCAAGCGCAAAGCGGGACCTGTTGCGCGAGGAGATTGGTTCGTCGTCTTGTTCGATCCCAATAGTTTGATTGCTGCCATCGCGCACTCCGGTGACAGGGCGGCTTTTGCCAAGCTGTTCGACCATTTCGCGCCACGCGTGAAAGGATTGCTGATGCGCGGCGGCGCCCCGGCCGAGCTGGCCGAGGAGGTCGCGCAGGAAACGCTCCTGGCCGTCTGGCGGAAGGCCGCCCTGTTCGATCCGGCGAAGGCCAGCGCCTCGACCTGGATCGCAACGATCGCGCGCAACCTGCGCATCGACATTGCCCGACGCGAGACCCGGTCGCGGCTGTCGCAAGTTTACGAGATTCTGGATGACGAAGCCCCCGAACAACCTGATGAGACGCTATCCGGCGCGGAACGCGATGCGCGCGTGCGTGCCGCGATGACCCATCTTTCGCCCGACCAGTACCGCGTGGTCGAACTCGCCTTCCTGGAGGAGTTCAGCCACCAGGACGTTGCCGATCGCCTCGCGATCCCGCTGGGCACGGTAAAATCCCGCCTGCGCCTGGCATTGTCGCATTTGCGTGCCCGGCTGGAGGATCTGCGATGAGCATTTTGCATCGCCCGTCCGACGAGACGCTTGCCGCCTTCGCAGTGGGCCAGCTCGACGAAGGCCTCGCGGTCGTCGTCGCCTGTCATATCGAGGCGGACCAGGAGAGCCGCGGCCGCCTCCGCGAGCTTCGCGCGGTGCAAGGCGCGCTGCTGGATGCGGCCGAGCCCGTCGCAATGGCTTCCGGCCCAAGCCCTGTGGCCACTGCAGCACGACCCGAGGGAGCGTCGGTTGAGGCCGCCCCGATGTCCGAGGGGATGCCGAAGGTGCTGCGCCCCTATGGGCTCGGCCCCTGGCGCCCAATCGGCATCCGCATCGCCATGCGACGCGTCGAGGTTCCCGGAGCGGATGCGCGCGTCTTCATGCTGCGCGCCGGGCCCGGAATCTCTCTGCCGCACCACAAGCATACCGGGTTCGAATGGACTACGATCCTCGCCGGCGCCTATGAGCACGAATACGGGCGCTACGCGGCCGGCGATTTCGACGAGGCCGATGCCGAGCATGACCACACACCGCGGGTCGATCCCGTCGAGGGCTGCACCTGCATCGTCGCAATGACCGGTAGTGTGCAGTTGCAGGGATGGCTCGGCCGCCTGCTGCAACCGCTGGTGCGGTTTTGACGATCGCATCCTTCGCAGCGGCTCTTGTCTTCGTGGCCGTAGCCATGTCGGCCTTCATGGCCTTGGCGACGCTGGTCGAGCGTCGCACCGGCAATTCCGGCTGGATCGACGTGGTCTGGACTCTCGGATTGGGGCTGACGGGGGTTGCCGGCGCCTTGCTGCCCTTCGGGGCGGGGCCGATGCCACGACGCCTCGTCGTGGCCGGGCTCGCATTGGCCTGGGCGCTTCGGCTCGGCCTGCACATCGCGCGACGCACCGCCGGCATCACCGAAGATCCCCGCTATGCGAAGCTGAAGCGGGACTGGGGCAACGCCGCACCGCAGCAACTGGCCCGGCTGCTGCAGATGCAGGCGCTGGTCAGCATTCCCCTGGGGCTGGGGATCATCCTCGCGGCACATAGTCCCGCGCCTTCGCTGAGCTGGCGGGATTTGGCCGGTGTCGCCGTGTTTGCCGCCGGCCTTGCAGGAGGCGCCATTGCCGACGGGCAATTGCGGGCCTTCGCGCGCTCGGGAGCGGGCGGCGTCTGCGACCATGGCCTGTGGCGCTGGTCACGGCACCCCAACTACTTCTTCGAGTGCCTGCTCTGGTGTTCGTATCCAGTGATCGCGCTCGCGACCGGCTACCCCTGGGGCTGGCTCGCCTTGCTGGCCCCGGCCTGCATCACGCTGCTGCTGACCCGCATTTCCGGCATACCGCCCCTGGAAGAGCACATGCTCGCCAAGCACGGCGCGGCCTATCGCGCCTACCAGCATCGAACCAGCGCCCTGATCCCGCTGCCGCCGAAAGGAGCGACGTCATGACGATCATGCAGAAGCTTTCGGCTTGGGGAGAACGGCTTCCGGTTCCCGACTTTGTAAGCCGTGCTGTTATTGCGTCCCTGGTGCGGGCTACAGATCGTTCGCTTAAGGTTGATCCGGCAAATACTGAGTCCTTCGCACGTGAAATGGCTGCCCTTCCTATTGCCGTCCATACTGACGCGGCCAATAAACAGCATTATGAACTGCCTGATACATTCTTTGTTCAGATTCTCGGTTTGCGGCTAAAATACTCATGCTGCTATTACAACAGTCGCCACGACACGCTCACGGTGGCTGAGCAGAACGCTCTGAAATTGACCGCAGAGCATGCGGATATTTTGGACGGACAACGAATTCTGGAGCTTGGTTGTGGTTGGGGTTCCCTGTCGCTGTGGTTAGCGGAACGCTATCCCAAGGCTCAAATCACAGCCGTATCCAACTCAAATTCGCAGCGGAATTTTATCGAACAGGAAGCACGGCGCCGTAGCGTCTTAAATTTGAGAGTTATTACGGCAGACATCAATAACTTTTCTTCGCCTCAGACTTTTGATCGCGTCGTTTCGGTCGAGATGTTCGAGCATATGGCGAATTGGCGCGAACTGCTCGGGCGGGTACGTGGCTGGCTGAAGCCGGACGGCCGGCTCTTCATCCACGTCTTTGCCCACCGGCAGGGCTGCTATCGATTTGATGTGGCCGATACCAGCGACTGGATCGCGCAGCATTTCTTCACCGGCGGCCTGATGCCGAGCGCGACGCTGGCGCACCAATTCCCCGATCTCTTCACGGTCGAGGACGAATGGCGCTGGAGCGGCGAGCATTACCGCGCCACAGCCGAGGACTGGCTGGCGAATTTCGATCGCAATCTCGCGACGATCGATCCGATCCTGCGCGAAACCTATGGCGCGGATGCGCCGATCTGGCGCCGGCGCTGGCGGCTGTTCTTCCTGGCGACGAGCGGACTGTTCGGCCATGCTCAGGGCGATGCCTGGGGCGTCCATCACTACAGGCTGCGCGCAGTTTGACGGCTTGGCCGGGCTGGAGACTAGACCCAGCCCCAGCCGGCAAGGCGGCGGACGATGACGAAAGCGACCCATGTGCACAGGCCGACGACGACGGTGCCATAGACGAGGTCGACGAGCGTGATCGTCAGCGTCCAGGGCCGCAGCGTGGCGTAGTTGGTCAGGTCGTAGGTTGCATAGGCCAGCAGGCCGATAAGTGCGCCATTGAGCAAGGCGGCGCCCGCGCTTCCGTCACGCAGCGCGGGCATCAGCGCAAAATGGACTACGCCGAGCGGGAAGCCGAAATAAAACAGTGCCGCCGGCCAATAGCGTACCTGTTCCAGAAGAAGGTCACCGAGCGCAGGGCGATAGAGTTTGGCCGCCATGGTGCTCAGCCAGATGGCGTCACAAATGCCGAAAGCGACAAGAAAAGCGAGATAACCGGCAACGAAGCTCATCGTGACCTCCAGAGGTTCTGCGAAGAGATACGTCGCTTTCGCGCTCTTGGTTCAGAGCCGCCGGCGATCGAGAACGATAGGCCAGGAAATCCATTCTGATGAGGGCAGCGTATAGGCTTGCATGCTTCTTTGCACCGAACCGACCATTACGACCCGGATTGTCCGACGTACGATCGCGCCCCTGCTGGCTGGGCTCGGCCTGTCAGCATGCGCCGCCCTGCGACCGGGACGCCTGACCAACGGGGCACGTGATGTAGCCTATGGCCCGCATCCGCGGCAACGCATGGATATCTACGTGCCTTCCGGCGGCGGGAGCGCGCCGAAGCCGGTGGTCTTCTTCATTTATGGCGGGTCCTGGGCCAATGGCGCCAAGGACACCTATTCCTTCGTGGGAGACGCGCTGTCCGCTCGCGGCTTCGTCACCGTGATCGCTGATTATCGCCTGATCCCGGAGGTCCGCTTTCCCACCTTCATCGAGGACGGCGCGCAGGCACTACGTTTCGTGCGTGACAACATCGCGCGCTTCGGCGGCGCCCCGGAGGCGATCCACCTGATGGGACATTCGGCGGGCGCCTACAACGCGATGATGCTGACGCTGGACCAACGCTATCTCGCCTCCGTGGGCATGCGTGGCGGCGATATCCGGTCGATGGTCGGTCTGTCCGGCCCTTACGACTTTCTCCCATTCGATATCGACGTGACGAAGGAGGCGTTCGGTAATGCGCGCGACCCCGCCCGGACGCAGCCGATCAACTTTGCCAGGCGCGACGCACCGCCGGTCTTTCTGGCCACGGGATCGGAGGACACGACGGTCCTTCCGCACAACAGCGAGCGGCTTGCGCTGGCGCTCCGAGAGGCGGGCGCGCGATCGGTCTCTCTGAAGGTCTACCAGGGGCTCGGCCATGCTGGTACGGCCACTTCTCTGTCCCGGATTCTGCAGTGGCAAGCGCCGGTCCTCGACGACGTCGTCGTATTTCTAAAGACGTCAACGCGTCCGGTTATGGGAACTTAGCTTCAACTCTAAGGCAAATGCTGATGGCATCTTTCGCGAATTTGCATCCGGCGGAAGCTCCGGTGATCGTCTGGTTTCGCGATGATCTGCGGCTATGCGACAATCCCGCTTTATCTGCCGCGGCACAAAGCGGCCGGAGAATCCGCTGCGTTTTTGTGTACGACGAAGAATCTGACGGCCTGCGTCCTCTCGGAGCGGCAGCAAAATGGTGGCTCCATGGCGCGCTGGAGAATCTGGACAAGGACCTGCGTCAGCGCGGCACGCGTCTTTCAATCTATCGGGGTCGTGCGTCCGAATTGATCCCACGCCTCGCTAACATTAGCCAAGCGGCCATCGTTTACTGGAATGATCGATACGGCGAAGCCGAACGAAGGGTGGATTCGGCCGTACAATTGTCGCTTGAGCAGCGTCGCATCGATGCTCTCACCTTTAACGGCTCTTTGCTATACGACCCGGCAGCGATCAAAACCCAATCCGGCGAGCCTTTTCGAACGTTTTCCGCATTTTGGCGCGCAGCTTATCAAGCGGGCGACCCTGCACAGCCGCAACCGGCTCCAGCAGCACTGCAGGATTTGGGTGACTTTGGTGACAATCCGCCTGGGGCTGTCGCTCTGTCCGAGCTCCGCCTTGCGCCTCGGGGACCCGATTGGTCAGGCGGCCTCCGTTCCAATTGGCAACCTGGCGAGACCGGTGCCCAAACGCAGCTCAGGCATTTTCTAGATAACCATTTCGATACATATGCCGAGTGCAGGGACTTTCCCGATAGGCCAACGACATCTCGCCTTTCCCCCTACTTGCGCTTCGGAAATATTTCGCCTCGGCAGATATGGCATGCAGCTGAATCAAAGAATTCTGAAAGCGACGTAAAATCTTACCGGAACCTGGAGAAATTCCAGTCCGAGCTGGGCTGGCGAGAATTCTCATATTATTTACTGTATCATAATCCGACCTTAGCCGCCCGAAACCTCCAGTCGAAGTTCGACCGGATGCCGTGGCGAGAGGATCCCGTTTCGCTGCGAGCGTGGCAAGTTGGGAATACCGGTTATCCTCTGGTCGATGCTGGCATGCGTCAGCTGTGGACCACGGGGTGGATGCACAACCGGGTTCGCATGGTGGTCGCATCGTTCTTGGTCAAGCATCTCCTCATCGACTGGCGCCAGGGTGAGGCTTGGTTTTGGGATACTCTGGTCGACGCCGACCAGGCCAACAATGCGGCGAGCTGGCAATGGGTTGCCGGATCGGGCGCAGACGCGGCGCCCTACTTCCGCATCTTCAACCCCACTCTTCAGGGGGAAAAATTCGATTGCGGTGGGCATTACGCGAAAGCTTGGCTACCAGAATTATCGGGTCTGCCTCCACAAGATGTTCATCGCCCGTGGCAGGCATCATCCGCAGTCGAAGGGTATCCCACGCGCATCGTCGACCACGATTTTGCTCGTCGCCGCGCGCTCGACGCGTTTGAAGCGCTGGGCTGAGGCAAACGAGCAAAGTTCATCCCCACGAATTCAGCAGGCTGAGGCAACAACCCATACGGACCTGCCATGCCAAAGGACAAAACGCAGGGCTCGAATGCGCCGAAAAATCGACCTTCCAAGTAAGAAGTGCCCGGTTTGCCGCCGACAATTCAGCTGGCGCAGAAAATGGGCGCGCAACTGGGAGCAGGTCACATATTGCTCGAAGCGCTGCCGAGACACAAAAGGAAAGCCGCTTCAGAGATGAGAAAACTGATTTTTATCCTGGGCGATCAGCTTAGCCCTAATATCAGCTCGCTCACAGGAATCGATCGCGATACCGACATCGTTTGATGGTTGAGGTCGTTGAAGAGACGACCTACGTGCCACACCATAAGCAAAAGATTGCTTTCATTCTTTCAGCGATGCGGCACTTCGCGAATGAGCTTCGGAGCGCCGGCATCGAAGTCGACTACGTCGCGCTTGGGGACGCGGGCAATACCGGTTCCTTCTCGGCGGAGCTGGACCGCGCCATAGAGCGCCATAATCCAGATCGAATTGTGATTACCGAGCCCGGCGAGTGGCGGGTCCGACGCATGATGGATGACTGGGGCGGGAGGTTCGACCGACCTATCGAGATTCGTGCCGACGATCGCTTCCTATGCTCGATCGCGGACTTCCGGGCTTGGGCGGACGGCCGCAAGGATTACCGTATGGAATATTTCTATCGGGAGATGCGTCGGCGAACCGGTCTACTCATGGATGGTGATTATCCCGCTGGCGGCACCGGGAACCTTGACACATCCAATCGGAAGCCGCTGCCGGCATCGATCCAACCTCCAAAGCGCATTTGCTTTGATATCGATGAGATCACCGCTGAGGTCATAATGCTAACCAACCGGTGTTATCCAGATAATTTCGGTAATATTGATGCATTTAATTGGGCGGTTTCCAGAGAAGATGCGCTGGTTGCCCTAGCGCACTTTATAGAATTCTATTTGCCGTTGTTCGGAGACTATCAAGATGCGATGGCCGCAGACGAGCCGTTTCTGTTTCACGCAGTCCTATCGCCGTATCTCAATATCGGCCTCCTCAAACCATGGGAAGTTTGTATCGCTGCTGAAGCCGCGTTCCGAAGCGGTAGCGTGCCGCTCAACGCTGCAGAGGGGTTCATCCGTCAGATACTGGGCTGGCGTGAATATGTTCGAGGCATCTACTGGCTGGAAATGCCAGGATACAAGAGCAGGAATGCCCTATCCGCAACGAGACAGCTTCCCTGGTTTTACTGGTCGGGCGAAACAGACATGCATTGCCTGAAGTGTGCGATCGAGGATACCAAGCGCAGCGCATATGCCCATCATATTCAAAGACTGATGGTCACTGGAAATTTCGCGCTTCTGGCAGGAGTAAATCCAGCCGAGATCGAGGAATGGTACCTCGCATTCTATGCCGATGCATTTGAGTGGGTTGAGCTTCCAAACGTCCACGGAATGGTCACGTTCGCCGATGGCGGGCTACTGAGTTCCAAGCCGTATGCCGCCTCAGGCGCATACATCAATCGGATGTCGAATTATTGTCAAAGATGCGTCTATGATCCCAAAATTAAGACTGGTAGGGGTGCCTGCCCTTTCAATTTTCTTTACTGGAACTTTCTGATCCAAAACCGCAGTGCACTTTCACGAAACCCGCGCATGAAAATGGCTTACCGGACTCTCGACCACATGGAGCCGGTTAAAATTGCTGCCGTGCGGCGAGACGCTCGTGATTTTCTAGAGCAGATCAATGAAAATAGACCTCAAAAATTTCGCAGTAACCTGTTCGATTATAATTAAATGGCCGGTTGCTTGAATTCGAGTTGTAGTTCACGTTAATTATTCGGCGCAAAATTTCGATCAGCTTCAATGCAATATTGTCTGAAACTACATAATTTTTGCAAATTATTTGTCCAGATATCAGATTCTATCCGAAAGCATATCTGAAATCTGGGGAATGTCCTTGTCGCCTCGGCCGCAAAGGTTGACGACCATGAGGTGGGAAGCGTTTTTCGTCGGCGCAATTTCGCAAGCTCTGGCGATGGCGTGCGCCGGCTCCAGCGCCGGGATAATGCCTTCCAGCCGCGAGATCAGCTGGAAAGCTTCCAGCGCCTCTTCGTCGGTCGCCGAAAGATACTTCACGCGACCGACATCGTGCAGCCAGGAATGCTCCGGGCCGATGCCGGGATAGTCGAGCCCGGCCGAGATCGAATGGGCGTCCTTGATCTGCCCGTCATCGTCCATCAGCAGGAAGGTGCGGTTGCCGTGCAGTACGCCGGGGCGCCCGCCGGCTATGGATGCCGCGTGCAGGCCACTCAGGATGCCGTGACCCGCCGCCTCAACGCCGTAGATCTCGACCGAGGCGTCGTCGAGGAAGGGGTGGAACAGCCCCATCGCGTTCGAGCCGCCGCCGATGCAGGCGACGAGCGAATCCGGCAGGCGGCCTTCCGCCTCCTGCATCTGCTCCCGGGTCTCCTTGCCGATGATCGACTGGAAATCGCGCACCATCGCCGGATAGGGATGGGGGCCCGCGACCGTGCCGATGCAGTAGAAGGTCGTCGCGACATTGGTCACCCAGTCGCGCAGCGCCTCGTTCATCGCGTCCTTGAGCGTCTTCGTACCGGACTCGACCGGCACGACCGTGGCGCCGAGCATCTGCATGCGGAAGACGTTCGGCGCCTGCCGGGCGACGTCGACCGCGCCCATATAGACGATGCATTCCAGCCCGTAGCGGGCGCAGAGCGTCGCGGTCGCGACGCCGTGCTGGCCGGCGCCGGTCTCGGCGATGATGCGCTTCTTGCCCATGCGCCGCGCCAGCAAAATCTGGCCGAGCACGTTGTTCACCTTGTGGGAGCCGGTGTGGTTTAACTCGTCGCGTTTCAAGTAGATCCTTGCCCCGCCGAGGTGCTCGGTCAGGCGTTCGGCGAAGTAGAGCGCCGACGGCCTGCCGACATAATACTTCAGGCCGTTGGTCATCTCGGCGTGATAGGCGGGATCGGCCTTGGCTTCGTTATAGGCCTGCTCCAGCTCGAGGACGAGCGGCATCAGCGTCTCGGCGACGAAGCGCCCTCCAAAACGTCCGAACGAGCCCTGATCGTCGGGCATGGATCGCAGCGAGGCGTTGATCCCGCCGAGAGGCCGATTGAGACCCACCCTATCGGTAGCCATGATAGGTTTTATCCCCTGATGCAATGTAGGAAATGTTGCGTGTCATACGTTCTGGGAGTCACTTTAGATCTCCTCGGAATTCGATATTCGGACCGTCGAGGAGCTGGTATCCTCGACGCTTTGCGCCGCCTCCGAACAGCGGTAGGGCCAAACGCACCGACGCCCAGGTATCGTTCGTTGCAGCGAGCCGTCCTGCAAACTCCTGATGAGCCAGGTATGCCGCGATCTTCAGATTGATCGTCCCTCATCGTGGTCGAGCGTTAGCAGGCTACTGAAAAAGGCACTTCCCAACGGCGTGTTGGCGTGATTCCGTCCTTCCGGAGCGGACGGAGAGGTTCGATGCGCGGAACGGACGAGAGAGCGGGATCGCTGTTCAGCTACGTCGACCTGGAGAGCCGGATTCCGCCGAAGCATCCGCTGCGAGCGATCCGCGCGATTGTGAACGAGGCGCTCGCCACGCTCGATGCCGACTTCGCCGGGCTCTATGCGCGGATTGGCCGTCCCTCGATCCCGCCCGAGCAACTGCTCCGGGCCATGCTGCTGCAACTGTTCTACGCCATCCGCTCGGAGCGGCTTCTGGTCGAGCGGCTCGACTTCGATCTGTCGTTCCGCTGGTTCGTCGGGCTCGGCATCGACGACCGGGTCTGGGATGCCTCGACCTTCTCGAAGAACCGCGACCGTCTGCTCGATGGTGACGTCGCCGTCGCAGTGCTCGCCGCCATCCTCGATCAGCCTCGCGTGAAGCGGCTCCTCTCGACCGAGCACTTCTCGGTTGACGGCACCCTGATCGAGGCCTGGGCATCGATGAAGAGCTTCCGCCCGAAGGACGGCGGCGATGGGCAGGATCCACCGCCGAGCGGCGGCTCGACCAGTGACCGGAATGCCGTCCGCAATGGCGAAGTCGACTTTCACGGCGAGAAGCGCTCGAACGCGACGCATGCCTCGACCACCGATCCCGACGCGATGCTCTATCGCAAGAGCCCCGGCACCGGCGCGGTCCTCTGCTATATGGGCCACGTCCTGATGGAGAACCGCAACGGTCTCGTCGTCGACGCCGAAACCACCCGTGTGTCGGAGCACGCCGAGCGGATGGCGGCGGTCGAGATGATCAAGGGCGTCACATCGCCCTCGGGCAAGCGTCGGATCACGGTCGACGCGGATCGCGGCTTCGACACGCGCGACTTCGTCGAGGATCTCCGGGAACTCGGCGCGACGCCGCACATCGCCCAGAACACCGCGGGCCGACGATCGGCAATCGACGTCAGAACGACGCGGCACCCCGGATACGCCACGAGCATCCGGGTGAGGAAGCGGATCGAAGAGGTGTTCGGTTGGATCAAAGGCTCGGCCGGGCAGAGGAAAACGAAGGTCCGAGGGCTCGCCAAAGTGCGCTTCGCCTTCACGTTCGCTGCCGCCGCCTACAACCTCGTCAGGCTCCCCAAGCTCCTGGCGGCCTGAAACGAGGGCGAGGCGCGGCCAGACGCTCCGAGACGACCGCCGAAACGGCTTCGAAGACGGCCCGTGATAGGAGCGAAACCGCGCCGCACGGGCCTATTTCATCACCCTGTTAGGCCCTATTTCGCATCGGCGCTCAAAAAGTGAACCGACTGCCTTCAGGGCTCGTATTGAGTTCAAACTTACGCAGGAAGCCGTTTGCAATCGGATAATCGGAGAAAGCCGCAATCCAAACGCGCCATTCTTCGAAGAAGACTGCTTAAGAATAGAATTAATAGACCTTCTCCAGAATTCTCCAGATGAGGGAATGTAATATGATAGGATGCGATCAGGAGATTATTTCCCTGGGCAGCCGAGGCAGCCTGAATGTTGATCGAGCGATAGCTGAGTTTCGCTCCGGCCGCCCGGTGCTATTGCGGGACAACAACCGGCTCGTGCTGACGCTCCCTGCGGAGCTTGCCGACGAGGCGCTGCTGCGAGGGCTTGACGTGTTGGCTCGCGGGGCTGGCCACCTCGTGCTTAGCGCGGCGCGCCTGCGCCGCCTTGGCGCCAAGGGGCGCGGCGAGAGCGGCGTTTTTGTCCTGCCCGCCATCGATCTGGATCGGATCGAGACGCTGGCCCTGAAGATCGATGCACGGATAAATGCGCCAATCGCGCCGGCTTCTGCCCAAGACGAGGCAGCGCTGGAGCTCGCCCGTCTATCGCTCGTCCTGCCCGCCGTAATTGTCGTGTCGGTAACCGAAGCGGACATCGCCGGCGAGCCGCTGGTCGAGGTCGCGCTCGCCGCGATCAACGGCTATCGTGCCGAACAGGCAGCTTCTCTCAAGATTGCCGGCCGTGCCCCGGTGCCGCTCGAAGGCGCGCCGGAGACCGAGTTCGTTGTCTTCCGAGGCGGCGAGGGTCTGCGTGACCAGGTCGCGATCGTCGTCGGCAAGCCGGACCTGGACTCGGCCGTGCCCGTGCGGCTGCATTCGGCTTGTCTCACCGGCGATCTTTTCGGCTCGCTCAAATGCGATTGCGGCGACCAGTTGCGTGAGACGGTACGGTGGATGGCCGAGAATCGCGGCGGCATCTTGCTCTATCTGGACCAGGAAGGACGCGGAAATGGCATTTCTAACAAGATGCGCGCCTACCGGCTGCAGAGCAAAGGGTGGGATACTTACGACGCTGATGAAGTTCTGGGCTTTGACCTGGATCAGCGCCATTTCGACTTTGCGGCGACCATGCTGAAGCAGCTTGGCGTCTCACGTATCGTGGCCCTGACCAACAACCCGCAGAAGATCGGGGCGATCGAGGCCGCGGGCATTGAAGTCGCGGCAAGCCAACGGGTTCTGGGACGCCCGAACGTCCACAATGTCCGCTATCTCGCTTCCAAGCGCGACCGTGCCGGTCATTTCATCGACATGAAAGCTCTAAGCGGGATCTCTCCTGCGTGACCATCTCGTTACAGGATCGGCGGACATCAAACGCTTCGATTTCGCTGCCGTTCCAGTGCCCGCGTTACTTTTGGCCTCGCAAATATGACCGATCATCATTCACGTCCTGCGACAGCTGCGGCCGATTATGAGCTCGCGTCCTTTCCTAACGGCGGGATAGCAGTCGTCTTCGGTGGTGGCGGCGGGATCGGCGGGGCATTGCTTGATGCAATCAGCTCTGCAGATCGATTTGAGCGTGTGATTGCGCTCAGCCGCAGCAGTTCGCCATCGATAGACCTTCTCGACGAAGCCACCATCGAACGGGCTGCTAAGTTTGCCGGCGATCAAGGCGAACTTCGTCTCGTGGTAGATGCGACCGGGTTTCTGCACGATGATCGTCAACGACCCGAGAAGACCTGGCGGGAAATTAATTCGGTCAATCTAGCGCGTTCCTTTGCACTCAATTCGATCGGACCGGCGCTTATTATGAAGCATATACTCCCGCTGCTGCCGCGGTCTGGCAAAGCTGTCTTCGCGACGCTGTCTGCCCGAGTTGGAAGCATCGCTGATAATCAACTGGGGGGCTGGTATTCCTATCGGGCATCTAAAGCCGCGCTCAATCAACTCGTTCGGACTGCGGCTGTTGAATTGGCTCGTCGATCTCCTGAAGCGCTGTGCATTGCCTTGCATCCCGGTACAGTCGCCACGAAGCTATCCGAACCCTTCACCGCCCACGGGCTGGAGGTTCACCCTCCCGCTACGGCCGCGCGACATCTTCTCTCGGTGGTCGAGCAACTAGAAGCAGACGCCACCGGAGGCTTTTACGACTGGCGTGGCCAACCCGTAGCTTGGTGACGTGCAAATATTGAATATGCTCGAATTGCATCCTCCGTTTAAGGCAAAAACTGCAAAGCAATCGCTTTTGAGTATTGGCTGTATAACTGCTCCAGTACGCGACATCGGATAATACCATGGGTGATCGACCTATCGCCATTATTGACGGCAGGCGCATTTATGACAACGCTCCGACAACGGTTTTCATACTGGCATGTAACGCCGCAGGTCAGATCTTGCTTGTTCGGCGCGCGACGGAGCCTGGCTATGGACTGCTTGGACTGCCCGGGGGATATCAGATGCGAGGCGAAACCTGGCAAGAAGCTGGTTTACGAGAATTATTTGAAGAAACGGGTTACGTTATTGATCCGTCTCAATTGGAATTTATTTCTATAAAAACTGATATTTATCAAAATAATCTCATTATTGCGCGCTCTAAGTCGGATTTATATCCGATATCGTCGGAAAATCTCGAATCTTTAGAAGTAATATTTACTTCCGATATCGGATCGCGGAATGAATGGGCCCATGAAGATCTATTTGATGCAGCAGACGTATTTACCTGCAAACTGAAATATCATTTTCAATCGCCTTGCAGAACAGAAACGCGCGATCCCTAAGACGTGGGTCGATCTCAAGGTCGTGGCTGATGTCAGGTGATCTCGCTTCGCATGTCGAGATCGGGCGCGGCACCATTGTCAGGTGCCTCGGTCACGCTGGCTCCAGAGAGAGCGTCGGCTGGACCAGCCGGCGCACAAGTGGATTGGGAAACCGTCGCGCCATAGTGACGGCGTAGAATGTCTCGGCGATACCGGGCAGAGGGTCACCTTCGACCAGCACGCCGCTCACAATCTCGTCTTTCACCACAATCGGCGGGAGGACCGCCAGCCCAACATCCTCGCGCGCGAGCAGGCGCATCATCGCCATGTCCTCGACTTCAGCGACGATCTGTGGCCTGACGCCGAGACTGTCCACGAGGGCGTCGAACCCTGTACGCACGCTGTTGTCCAAGGTGGGCAGGATCACAGGATGTGCCCTCAGCCGATCGGCCAAACTCGCGCTGCCGCGCAAACGATCGGGGGTACCCACCAGGCTGACCGCATGAGCGGCGAGACGGTGTGCGACCAGCGGGGTGACTGCGTCGCTTGCGGGTGCCTGGTTGATCAGCACCACGTCAAGGTTGAGCGCTTCGAGCGCGCGCAGCAACTCGGCGACGCTCCCTGAGCGAAGGATCAGGTCGATGTCGGTGCGGCCGAGAACGGGACGCAGAAACTCCATCTGGAAGTTGCGCGACAGGGTAGCGAGCGAACCAACTCGCAGCGCCTGCCGCGCCGCGCCCGCCTCGCGTAGTGTGCCGAGGAGCTCTTCCCCAGTAGCGAAGATTGCGTCGGCGTGGTCGAGGACTATTCGTCCGGCCTCGGTCAGATGCAGCTGTCGCCCCCGCCGTTCGAACAGCGTATGGCCGAGGCGCTGCTCAAGTTTACGGATCTGCACTGACAGGGCCGACTGGGTGAGATTCAACCGCTCCGCTGTACGCGTCAGGTTGCCGTCATGAGCGACCGCCCAGAAGTAGCGCAGGTGGTTGTAGTTGAGATTCCCCATATCGTTCGATAATAGCGAACGAGTCTGCATATACAATGCATTTTTCTACGGCCCATGCCGTTGGTATCGGGAGGCATCCTGACCTATCGTTCATGGGGATGCCTTGTCCTATTACCTGCTCCCGCTTGCAGCGCCTCTGCCGCTGCTGTTCGCCGCCGTCTTGGCTTTCGCCCGGCCAGGAAGGCGGCCACCCTTCGTCCCCGCCGTCGCGGAAGCCTCCGCATTTGGTGCGTTGCTAATTGCCATCGGTGCCCTCGTCCTACTGATCATATGCGGCCCTGGAGATAGCGGGCTGATCGGTTTCACCGGCGTCGGCCTCTCGGTCCGGCTCGATGCGGTCAGCGCGACCATGCTTCTGCTGGTCGCCTTCGTCGGCTGGATCGTTGTGCGGTATGCTCGCACCTACCTCGACGGTGAGATGCGGCAAGGTGCATTTACGGGCTTGCTCTGCGTTGCGCTCGCTGCCGTGCTGCTGCTGGTCCAGGCCGGTAATCTGGTTCAGTTGGCGGCAGCCTGGATCACGACCAGCGTCGCCCTGCATCATCTACTGCTCTTCTACCCCGACCGAGTGGCGGCCCAGCGCGCGGCGCGCAAGAAGGGGATGTTCTCGAAGATCGGTGCTCTTGCACTGCTTTTCGCTATGACCCTCATTTGGATGAGGTTCGGTACGAGTGATATCGCAACCATCAACCGGCTCGCCCGCACCGCCGACTCTTCCTGGCATATCCTCTTTGCGGCGGGTCTGCTCGCGCTCGCCGCCCTGCTGAAGTCAGCGCAGTTCCCGACGCATGGCTGGCTCACCGAAGTTATGGAGGCGCCGACACCGGTTTCAGCGCTGCTGCATGCCGGGGTGATCAATGGCGGCGGCTTTCTGCTGATCCGCTTCGCCGACGTAATGCTATCGGCACCGGGCGTGCTCGCAGTCCTGGCCATGTTGGGGGGCTTCACGGCGCTGTTCGGCGCGCTGGTCATGCTCACACAGCCGGCAGTCAAAACCTCGCTGGCCTGGTCTACCGTCGCTCAGATGGGCTTCATGATGTTGCAATGCGGGCTAGCGTTATTCCCGCTAGCGCTGCTCCATATCGTCGCCCACTCCCTCTACAAGGCCCACGCGTTCCTGGCGTCAGGCGGCGCCGTCGAGCAGGTTGCTGCCAGTTGTCGGCCAGGGCCGGTTGCGGTCCCCGATGGATCAGCCGTCGGCCGCGCCTTCCTGATCGCGCTCGCGATTTATGGCGCCATCGGCGCGGGGTTCGGCTTTGCCTTCGGGTTCGACCACAAGTCGCCGCAGGCGTTTGCGCTCGGCGCCATCCTCATCTTCGGCGTCGCATATCTGCTTGCGCAGGGCCTCGCCGACTCGGCGCCGCGTGAACTGACACGCAAGACTTCACTCTACGCCTGCGCCGCTGCGGTCGGCTACTTCGCCCTTCAAACCACGTCCGAATGGTTGACAGATGGTGTGCTGCCGGCGCCGCCGGCCCCGGGTCGCCTCGAATGGACGCTGATGGTGCTCGCGGTGCTGAGCTTCGGGCTGGTTGCGGCGGCGCAGGCGCTATTCCCACTTTGGGCCTCGCATCCCGCCGCCGCTTGTCTGCGCGTCCATCTCTCCAACGGCCTTTATGTCAACGCAACATTGGATCGGCTGCTCGGCGGCTGGTCCGTCCGCAAGGCGTCGTGAGCACATATAACAGGAGGCAGACCGATGCTGATGACCCCGACTTATGCAATCGACCTTTCCGCAGAGGCTATACTGGCGGCAGCCGACCGCGCTGCGCGTGCTATTCCCCCGCTTTGGCCGCTCGCTTCGAGCGTTGCGGTCAATCCGTTCATCGGACAGACCGGCGAGCCGCTAGCGACGGCATCGGCACGGCTGAGGCGTACGGCCGGCGTCGCGATCACCATGCCGCGGGCCTGGTACGCGGAACGACTTCAAAATGGCAAGATCAACGGTGCAGATCTTGAGGGAGCCTACGATGCGGCCTCTGCCACGCTAAAGCCCGAAACGTTCGCCGAATTCGTCGATGCGGCTCGCAAGCCAACAAATCCATCCGACGCAATTCCGACGGTTGCGGAGCTCGCACGCGATGCGTCGCTGCTTGATTGGCCAAGCTTCGTGAGCGACCGCATCAGCCACTGGGCCGCGGGCTATTTCGATCAGGGTCAGGCGCTCTGGGGCCTGCCGTCACGCGGGGCCTATCAGGCCTGGCGGGCCGTGGCCACTCACGATTTGACGCCGGAGATCGCCGGCCTCGCTGGCTTTGCCCAGACCGTGGCCGATATGCCCGAGACCGCCGAGGCCGCACTCTTCGAGAGCGTCGCCCGCCTTTGCCTGCCCGAGGCTGCGCTGGAGAGTTATTTCCACCGGCTTCTGACGAGCCTCGGCGGCTGGGCGCAGGTCGCACGCTACCGGCTCTGGCAGGCCGAGCTTGCAGGAGCGACCGACCCGAGCGTCACCGACCTGCTCGCGATCCGGCTCGCCTGGGAGGCCGCGCTGTTGCGTCATGAGCCAACTATTCAGTCCCAATGGCAAGGCGTCGTGGCAGCCCATGCCAAGCCGGTCATCGCCACACTGGACGATGGCATCAATGCAATCCTGCAGGAGGCGGCTGAGCGCGGCGCTCAAAGGCGGCTCCAGGCGCTCTTCGCCAGCAATTCACCGACAGCGGAATCGATCGACCGCCCCGTTCTGCAGATGGCCTTCTGCATCGACGTGCGCTCGGAGGTATTCAGGCGAGCCCTGGAAAGCCTCGATCCAGGAATCCGGACGATCGGCTTCGCAGGCTTCTTCGGGCTCGGTATCGGGCATCGCCGCTTCGCCTCGAATGTGGTCGAGGCGCGTTTGCCGGTGCTGCTGACGCCCGGTGTGTTCACCTGTTCGGGCGAGCCGACACCTGAGGTCGAGCGGAGCGACTTGGCCGCGCGGATTACGGCCCGCGCTAGTCGCGCCTGGGGCCGCTTCAAGCTGGCCGCGATCTCATCCTTCGCCTTCGTCGAGGCGACGGGACCGGTTTATATCGGCAAGCTGCTGCGCGACGGCCTCGGTCTGGTTTGCCAGCACGCGCCCAACGACCCCGCGCCGCGCCCGACCGAGGCGCTCGACCTCGAGACGCGACTGACCATGGCTGCGAGCGTGCTGAAGGCGATGTCGCTGACCGACGGCTTCGCGCGGCTCGTTCTGATCGCGGGGCACGGTGCAAATGTCGTCAATAACCCGCATGCAAGTGCGCTCCATTGTGGCGCCTGCGGTGGCTATTCTGGCGAAGTCAATGCGCGGCTGCTTGCCACCCTGCTAAATGATCGCGAGGTACGCGCCGGCCTTGCTACACGCGGCATCGCCATTCCCCAAGACACGCTATTCCTGGGCGCGCTGCACGACACCACGACCGATGCGGTAAAGCTCTACGATGCCGATCATCCCTCGGCATCCCATGCAGCGGATCTCGACCAGGCGAGGCGCTGGCTGGTGTCCGCAGGCGCGCTTGCGCGTGGGGAGCGGGCGCTGCGGCTGCCTCGTGCTGAACGCGCGGCGGACATCTCGCACCGCGCCCGGGACTGGGCTGAGCTGCAGCCCGAATGGGCGCTCGCCGGCTGTCAAGCATTCATCGCCGCACCCCGCACGCGCAGCGCCGGGCGCGACCTTGCGGGCCGCGCCTTCCTGCACGACTACGACTGGCGGATAGACGGTGACTTCGGCGTGCTCGAACTAATCCTGACCGCGCCGGTTGTCGTCGCCAGCTGGATCAGCCTGCAGTATTACGGCTCGACAGTCGCACCCGACCTCTTCGGCGCGGGGAACAAGCTCCTACACAACGTCACCGGCGGCATCGGCGTCGTCGAGGGCAATGGCGGGCTGCTGCGCGCCGGCCTGCCCTGGCAGTCGGTCCACGACGGCGAGCAGCTGATGCACGAGCCGCTGCGCTTGTCCTTACTGATCGAGGCGCCGCGCGAGGCGATTGGCGCAATCTTGGAACGTCATCCGCAAGTCCGCGCCCTGTTTGACAATCGCTGGCTCCACCTCTTCGCGCTCGACGAACAGGGTCGCATGGCATGGCGCTACGTCGGCGATATGCGCTGGGAGAGCATCGCGCCGAATATAGAAACGGCGGACAAAAGGCTATAGGTAATGGCGTAACGGACATCCTGGCACATCTCGCCGCCATCGGGCTACGACACACAGTTGCTTCGGAGGGCACAGCAATAGGCAGTTTTGCCTCGTAGAACCGGAGTGTGGCAGCTTGGCGAAGTAGCAGGTATAGTCCGCCACACGAATGTTGAGTTCCTGTGAGCGAGGCTTTGCCTCAAAATGGCCCGGTGCCTCTTGAGGGCACCGGGTTCTTGATCAGGCGTGGCCGCGTGAGCCTTGCCTGCGGTTGCTCGCGAATGCGGCAACGTCGGGGGCGAGAAGATCGTGCTTTTCCGCCCAGGACGCGAAAAGACCGCGCGCCGTCTCCGGTTCAATCTCGCCGCGGAGCGCCGCCAGGCAGGCCTTCAGCGCGAAGCCGTGGACCGGATCGCGCCTGCTCACCGGCCAGTCGGCCAGGAACATGTAGGCCTCCATGGCAGACGCGATCGCCGCCGGGTGCCCGAGCCCGGTCAAGATCACGACCGGCCTCTCGAAGTCGTCTGATGTCGTCATGCAGCCCTCCCTCGGTTGGGAGTCATTGCCAACGTTGCCATAGCCATATCCTCCTCGAAGCAACATGGGTCCGGTTTGGTTGATCGCCGCGTCGGGCACGCTGTCGGCGGCTGCCATGATTTTAGGATGGGTGCTTCTCGGATCAAGCCCTCCGAAGCATCGACCTCAATGGAGCCGGAACTCGCCACTGACCGCACTAAGGTCGGCCGGCCCGATCAGGTCCTTGTGAGCCACGGTGATGCGGAACAACTTGCCGTCGAGCTTGGCCTGCCAGAAGGCGAGGAACTTGTTGAGCTCGGGGAAGCGCGGGGCGAGGTCGTAATCCTGCCAGATGTATTCCTGCAGGATCGAAGGATGGTCGGGCAGGCGGTAGAGGATCCCCGCGGTAGTCAATCCGTAGCCAGCGATCTGGCGGGCGAAGTCTGTCGAAGCCATTCCTTTCAGCTCCCTGGTTTCACTGCGCCGATGGCAGCGGATTCTCAACGCCCTGGCAAGCTAAAAGGTTGCGTTTGTGGTGCCTTTTCAGCCCGTTAGCACTCTATCAAAAAAAGTGCTGCCGACCTCTTGAAAGCAAAAATCGGGTAACCCAAATCATCGCGCGGGCACGGCGCCTCAGGGCGCGCGGAACCTCGCCGCAAGACCTGAACAGGGCCGGCCCGCCTTGACATGTAAGGGACATGGAAACTGGAGGAACTCATGAAGTTTCGGCCACTGCATGACCGCGTCGTCGTGAAGCGCATCGACGCCGAGGAGAAGACAAAGGGCGGGATCATCATTCCCGACACCGCCCAGGAAAAGCCGCAGGAGGGCGAGGTCGTCGCCGTCGGCGCTGGCGCGCGCGACGAGACCGGCAAGCTCGTGCCGCCCGACGTCAAGGTCGGCGACCGCGTGCTCTTCGGCAAATGGAGCGGCACCGAGGTCAAGATCGATGGCCAGGACCTTCTGATCATGAAGGAGTCCGACATCATGGGCGTCGTCGAGACGACTGCCGCCCTCAAGAAGGCCGCCTGACGGGGCCTCATCCCCATCATCAACCTGAAACCTCAAGTCTGAAGGAGTGAGGAATCATGGCTGCGAAGGACGTGAAGTTTTCGCAGGACGCGCGCGAGCGGATGCTGCGCGGCGTCGACACCCTGGCGAATGCCGTGAAGGTTACGCTGGGCCCCAAGGGCCGCAACGTCGTGATCGAGAAGTCGTTCGGCGCCCCGCGCATCACCAAGGATGGCGTCACCGTCGCCAAGGAGATCGAGCTTTCCGACAAGTTCGAGAACATGGGCGCCCAGATGGTCCGCGAGGTGGCGTCGAAGCAGAACGACGCCGCCGGCGACGGCACCACGACCGCGACCGTGCTCGCCCAGGCGATCGTCCGCGAAGGTGCCAAGGCGGTCGCGGCCGGCATCAATCCGATGGATCTGAAGCGCGGCATCGACCTTGCCGTCGAGGCGGTGACCAAGTCGCTCGGCGAGCATTCCAAGACCATCACCGGCTCGGAGGAGGTCGCCCAGGTCGGCACCATCTCCGCTAATGGCGACCGCACGATCGGCGAGATGATCGCCGAGGCGATGAAGAAGGTCGGCAACGAGGGTGTCATCACCGTCGAGGAAGCCAAGACCGCCGAGACCGAGCTCGACGTCGTCGAAGGCATGCAGTTCGATCGCGGATACCTTTCCCCCTATTTCGTGACCAACTCGGAGAAGATGGTCGCCGAGCTGGAAGACCCTTACATCCTGATCCATGAAAAGAAGCTCTCGGGTCTCCAGACGATGCTGCCGCTTTTGGAAGCGGTGGTGCAGACCGGCAAGCCGCTGTTGATCGTAGCGGAAGATGTCGAGGGCGAGGCTCTCGCCACGCTCGTCGTCAACAAGCTCCGGGGCGGCCTCAAGATCGCCGCCGTCAAGGCTCCAGGCTTCGGCGATCGCCGCAAGGCCATGCTGGAAGACATCGCGATCCTGACCGGGGGCACCGCGATCAGCGAGGATCTCGGCATCAAGCTGGAAACCGTCACGCTCGACATGCTCGGCCGCGCCAAGAAGGTCCGGATCGAGAAGGAGAACACCACCATCGTCGATGGCGCTGGCGCGAAGGCCGAGATCGACGCCCGGGTCGCGCAGATCAAGGCGCAGATCGAGGAAACCACCTCGGATTACGACCGCGAGAAGCTGCAGGAGCGTTTGGCCAAGCTCGCTGGCGGTGTCGCGGTGATCCGCGTCGGCGGGGCGACGGAGGTCGAGGTGAAGGAGAAGAAGGACCGCGTCGACGATGCCCTGAACGCCACCCGCGCAGCGGTCGAGGAAGGCATCCTGCCGGGCGGTGGCGTCGCCCTGCTGCGCGCAGTCAAGGCGCTCGAAGGGCTCGTGCCCGGCAATGACGATCAGCGTACCGGCATCGAGATCGTCCGCAAGGCGATCACCGCGCCCGCCCGCCAGATCGTCGAGAATGCCGGCGATGACGGCGCGGTCGTGGTCGGCAAGCTGTTGGAGTCTCCCGATTACGCCTGGGGCTACGACGCCCAAACTGGCGAGTATGGCGATCTGGTCAAGGCCGGCATCATCGACCCGACCAAGGTCGTCCGCACGGCGATCCAGGACGCGGCATC
>NZ_JAFKFW010000008.1 GCF_017308015.1 Allobosea sp. | reverse complement strand
ATACAAGCAGCTCATAGACAGCACAAAGGTGGTGCAGGATTTGGACAGGACTCGGCTGCACATTCTCGAAGTCATTGGCATTCAGTTGAAGATGAAAGACATCTCGAGCCAGCCAGGTGCGCATCTCGGGCTCGATTTAGCGAGTCGCTCAAAAACTGATCACAATTACTTGCTAGGCCGGGCACATGTCCGATCGCTTGATGTGGTCGTACAGGATGCAAAAGGAAAGCAGGTCAAGATGCACGCGCACCTATTCAACGACGTAGTCCTCCTGACCAAGCGTAAGGAAGACAAAGTCAGACTGGTCGCGGAAGCAGCACAGCGACGGAAGATCGCGTTCGTGGGCGACGGCGTGAACGACGCGGCGGCCCTGGCGCGCGCCGATGTCGGCATTGCCATGGGGGCAGCCGGCTCGGAGGTGGCCCTTCAGGCCGCCGATGTCGCGCTTCTCTCGGAGGACATGGGCCGGCTGGCGGCGGCACACAAGCTCTCGCAGCGTGCTGCCTGGATCATTCGCCAGAACCTGCTGTTCGCGATCGGCGCGATGCTGGTTCTCGTGACCGGCGCCGCATTTTTCGAGCTTCCGCTGCCGCTGGCAGTCCTTGGCCATGAAGGCGGAACGGTTCTTGTCGTCCTCAACGGTTTGCGGCTGCTGAGCGATCCGATCCGCGATGTGTCGCCGGTCCGATCGGCCGCCGTCGATAGCCGCCCCGCTTCGGGGCAGCATACCGGGGCGCTGGGCGCGAAAACCGAGCCAGCCAACGGATGAGAGCGGTGGCGCCACCGGTGGCGAGCGGGACGGCTTGCTGCTGCAGCGCAAAACCGCCGCCTCCACAGCCCTGGCGAGGACGACAGGACTTCCATGAGATGCGCCAGCCCGGTCTCGCGACCGAGATTTGCTTCCCGCCTCAGCTTCGGGGATCGCGATCCTCGATCTGAGACACGTGATTGAGCGCAATGAACCATTTGCCGTCGCGCTTGCGCATCAGGCGCGTATTGACGCCGACCTGGTTGCCGGCGGCGCGTACCAGCCTGTAGTCGCTGATCAACTGGGCAGCATCCGGCGCCAGCATCTCGATACGGATATTCGTGAAGGCGAGCTCTCCCTGCGAGCCCGGCGCACCGCCGTAGTCGGCGATGTAGTGGTCGAGCGTCGCCTGCCAGTCCTTCTGGATTCGTCCGCGCGAGACGAAAACGACATCGGGATTGGCGAACCCCGCCATGTAGCCATGGAAGTCGCCACGGTTCCAGGCAGCCTGCATCGCGCCGATCACCGCGCGGATGGCATCCGCATCCATTACATCTGACATTTTGAAGCTGCCTTTCAGGGCGTGGTTGCGGCGACGCTTTCGTCTTCCTGCCGCTGGCGTCGGATCAGGACTTCCTGTGCGGCCGAAACGAGATGACGGCGCAGCGCACTTTCAGCAGCCTTGGCATCCTGCTCCAGGATCGCGTCGACGATCTGCCCGTGCTCGCGGCAGGACTGCTTGATCCGCCCCTTGTCCTTGAGCTGAAACTTGCGGAACGGCGCCAGCTTCAACCGCAGTGTCTGGGCGGCGGCAATCAGGTCGCTATTGTGGCTGCCCTGGAAAAGGAGGTTGTGAAACCTGGTATTGAGGTCGTTATAGGCGTCGTTGTCGCCCGCTTCGGCGAGCACGTTCATCTGGCCGTGCAGGCGTTCGAGTTCGCCGCGCTCGCTCATCGTCATCCGATGCGAAGCCAGCCGGCCGCATGTCGCCTCGAGTTCGGCCATCGCCTCGAACATCTCGTCGATGCGCTCGGCCGAGATCTGCGTCACGACCACGCCCTTGAAGGGTTCGCGCTCAGCCCATCCCCGCCCGCACAGGATATGCAATGCTTCGCGGACAGGTGTGCGCGAGACGCCGAACTGCAGGGCGATCGATGCCTCGTCGAGCCTCGCGCCGGCTGGGAACGCGCCGTTGATGACAGCCTCTTCGAGCTGTTCAGCGATGAAATCGCTACGACTTTTCCGGGTGGAGGCGGATGTCTCCGACATCGATCGCTTCTCTGCTCGCATGTCAACCATTCCAGAGACCACCGTCGCGATCGAGCCCGAAGATTACACAATCCTATTGCATTGTGGACAAATAATATACAAAAAGGTGCCGCTGCACACGCCTGCTGCGTGGCTTCCTGAGGCTGACCTAAATTCATTCGCGCGATATCCAGCCTTTTCGGCAGCTTTTCCGGGCGGCTGCAAACGGCCGGCATTAAGGAACCGCCATGACATTCACGACGCGACCGGAACTCAGGGGTACATTCGGGGCGGTTTCCTCGACGCATTGGCTGGCTTCGACCGTCGGCATGTCGATCCTGGAGAAGGGGCACACCGCCTTCGACGCCGCGGTCGCCACCGGCTTCACGCTGCAGATCGTCGAGCCGCATCTCAACGGCCCGGCCGGCGAAGTGCCGATCATCGTGACGCCGGCCGGCGCCGACACGCCGATCGTGATCTCCGGCCAGGGCCCCTCGCCTTCCAAGGCCACCGTCGCCTATTTCAAGGGCCTCGGCCTCGACATCATTCCGGGCACCGGCCTGCTGGCCGCCTGCATCCCCGGCGCCTTCGGCGCCTGGCTCACCCTGCTGCGCGACTACGGCACAGCCGAGCTGGAAGACGTGCTGGCGCCGGCGATCTACTATGCCCGCACGGGCCATCCGCTGGTACCGCGCATCGCCCGGACAATCGGTGAAATGCGGGAGCTTTTCGAAACCCATTGGCCGAGTTCGGCCGAGCTCTATCTGCCGGGCGGCGTCGCGCCCCAATCCGGCAAACTGTTCCGCAATCCGCAAATCGCGGCGCTCTACCAGCAGATCATCGACCACGCGAAATCCGGCAAGAACCGGGAGGCGCGCATCGATGCGGCGCTCGATTTCTGGTATCGCGGGCCGGTCGCCGAGCGGATCGAAGAATTCTGTGCGACCGAAGAAGTCTGGGACGTCTCGGGACGCCATCACAAGGGCCTGATCACGGCGCAGGACATGGCCGATTACCGGCCGCTGGTCGAGAAGCCGGTCTCCGTGGCCTATGGCGACTACGAGGTCTTCAAATGCGGGCCGTGGTCGCAGGGGCCGGTCCTGCTGCAGATGCTGCAGATCCTCAAGGGTACGGATATCGCCGATCTCGACCCGATGAGCGCCGATTTCGTGCATCTCGTCGTCGAGACCGCCAAGCTCGCGATGGCAGACCGCGATTCCTGGTATGGCGACAGCTCCGACGTGCCGATCAAGGCTCTGCTGTCTTCAGGCTATGCCGACATCCGGCGGGCGTTGATCACCGGCAAGGCATCGATGGAGGTGCAGCCCGGCACGCCCGACGGCCGCAACCCGAACCTGCCGCCGCTGCGCAAGGTCGGCACCATCGCGCAGCCCGGCCTCGGCGGTGGCGAACCGACCGTCCGCGAGGCCAAATTGCCGAACGACAAGCAGGGCGAACCGGCACTGACCCGTGAAGGCGCCCAGCGCGGCGACACCGTGCAGGTGAGCGCCGTCGACCGCTGGGGCAACATGGTCTCCGCGACGCCGTCCGGCGGCTGGTTCCAGTCGAGCCCCGTCATTCCGGGCCTCGGCTTCAGCCTGACGACCCGCGCGCAGATGTTCTGGCTCGAAGAGGGACTGAACTCCACCCTGGCACCGTCGAAGCGGCCGCGCACGACGCTGACGCCCTCCACCGTCTACCGCGGCGGCCAGCCCTATATGGCCTTCGGCACGCCGGGCGGCGACCAGCAGGACCAGTGGCAGCTCATCATGCTGCTGCGCCATCTCCACAAGGGGATGAACCTGCAGGAAGCGATCGATGCCCCGTCCTTCCACACGGACCATCTCGCCAGCTCGTTCTGGCCGCGCGAGATCAACTATGGCGCGGTCACGCTCGAAGCCCGCTTCCCGGAGGCGGTTCGCGAGGACCTCGCCGCGCGCGGGCACAAGATCACCGTCGGCGACGCCTGGTCCGAGGGGCGCCTCTCGGCGGTCGCCCGCGAAATGGACGGGGACGTGCAGTTGATCAAGGCCGGGGCCAATCCGCGCGGCGTTCAAGGTTACGCGGTCGCCCGCTGAGCGCGCGACCGGCACGGCACAACAGAAGAGGGGACTATCTATGAAACCAGCATTCCTTGCTCTCGCCGCCGCCCTGGCGCTCGGCAACCTCGCGACGACGGCTCCCGCCACCGCTCAATCCGTTCTGAAGATCGGCCTGCAGGACGATCCGGACACGCTGGACCCGGTGTCCAACTGGAGTTTCGTCGGCCGTCATGTCCTGCAGTCGCTCTGCGACAAGATCGTCGATATCGACACAAGCGGCAAAATCATTCCGATGCTGGCAGAAAGCTGGGAGTGGAGCCCGGACAGCACCGTTCTCACCCTGAAGCTGCGCAAGGACGCGGTCTTCCATGACGGAACGCCCGTTGATGCCGCGGCGATCAAGTACAATCTTGAGCGCGCACTGACCTCCGGCATCTCGCGCCGCAAGGCCGAGATCAGCGCGATCAAGACCGTCGAAGCCGTAGACGCGACCACCGTCAAGGTCAGCCTCAAGGAGCCTTCGGTGCCGCTGCTCGCCGCACTCAGCGATCGCGCCGGCATGATCATCAGCCCGGCGGCCGGCGCCAAGCTCGGCGACAAGTTCACCGACGCGCCCGTCTGCTCGGGCCCGTACAAGTTCCTGGAGCGCGTCGTCCAGGATCGCATCGTCCTTGAGAAGTTCCCGCAATATTACGATGCGGCGAAATATCATTTCGATCGCCTGATCTATCGCGGCATGCCGGATTCCAATGTCCGCCTGCTGAACCTGCGCTCGCGCCAGCTCGACCTGATCGAGCGCCTCGCCGCGACGGACGTCGAAGCGGTCAAGAAGGACAAGGCGCTTGCCGTCGACCCCGTGGTCGGCCTCGGCTATTACGGCATCACCTTCAGCATCGGCGGCGAGGGCGCCAATCTCGACGCCGGCAAGAAGGCCGCGATCCGCGAAGCCTTCAGCCTCGCGATCGATCGCCAGGCGATCAGCAACGTCGTTTTCGACGGGCAGGCCAGCACCGGCAACCAGCCGTTCCCGCCGTCCAGCCCCTTCTACGACAAGAAATTCCCGGTTCCCGCCCGCGATCTGGACGCCGCGAAGAAGAAGATGGCCGAGGCCGGCGTGAAGTCGGTCGATCTCGAACTGCTCGTCCCCACCGATGCCGAGCGCCAGCAGGTCGCACAGCTCATCCAGGCGATGGTGCAGGAGATCGGCATCAAGGTCTCGATCAAGCCGACCGAGCTGATGACGCTGCTCGACATCGCCCGCCAGGGCAAGTTCCAGGCCCATCTCGTGGGCTGGAGCGGTCGCGTCGATCCCGACCTGAACGTTACGCCGATGCTCTCCTGCGGCGCGGCGACCAACGACGCCAAGTACTGTAACGAGCAGCTCGACGCGATCCTCGCGAAAGCCCGCTCGCTCGGGGATGTCGAGGCGCGCAAGGCCGAATACGCCAAGGCGATCGCGATCCTGCAGAAGGACCTGCCGATCGTCTATCTCTACCACTCGCAGTGGATCTTCGCGCATAACTCCGCGCTGACCGGCTTCAAGCCGGCGCCGGACGGCATCATTCGCCTGACCAATGTCAGCCGCAAGAACTGAGCCGACTGCGGGCGCGCGATGAGCACATCGTCACCGATCCGTTCAGGTTCCGGGTGCATCCGTGCCCGGAACTGCCACGGCCGGCCCGCACTTCGACCTATCCGTGAAATGCCTCTGCCAACGCTCGAAAGGTCGCGACCGGCTCCCACAGCTACGGTTGCGCCTCCGGGTCTGTGCATGACGGGCGCTTGAACCATGACGACATTGATCGCCCGCCGCCTCGCGCAGCTCGTTCCGACAGTCCTCCTGCTGTCGATCATCATCTTTTCGCTGCAGCATCTCCTGCCGGGCGATCCGGCTCTCGTGCTCGCCGGCGAGAATCCGGACGAAGCGACGCTCGCCGCCATCCGGGCCCAATACCACCTCGATCAGCCGCTGATCGTGCAGTATCTCTACTGGCTGAAGGGCGTCGCGACCGGCGATCTCGGCGAATCCATGCGCCATAACCGCCCCGTGCTCGACCTGATCCTGCTCAAGCTGCCGGTGACGCTGCAACTGGCGGTCATGGGCATCTGCATCGCGCTCGTGGTCGGCATCACAGCCGGCGTGATCTCGGCGCTGCGCCATAACAGCACGATCGACTATGCGACCAACATCGCGTCGCTCGCCGGCATTTCGGTGCCTAATTTCTGGCTCGGCATCATGCTGATCCTGTTCTTCTCGGTCCATCTCGGCTGGCTGCCGGCTTCCGGCTTCGTCAGCCCCTGGGAGGATCTGAAGATGAACCTCACCACCACGATCATGCCCGCCTTCGTGCTGGGCACCGGGATCGCCGGCGTGATCATGCGCCATACCCGCGGCGCGATGCTGCAGGCGCTCAGCAGCGACTATGTCCGGACCGCACGCGCCAAGGGGCTCAACGAACGGACCGTCGTGCTCAAGCACGCGATGCGCAACGCACTGACGCCGATCATCACGCTGGGTGCGCTGGAGTTCGGCGCGCTTCTGTCCGGCGCGGTCCTGACCGAGCAGATCTTCACGATACCGGGCTTCGGCAAGCTGATCGTCGATGCGGTCTTCACCCGCGATTATCCGGTGGTGCAGGGCGTCGTGCTCGTGACCTCGCTCTTCTACATCATCCTCAATCTGCTGGCCGATATCGGATACATCCTCGTCAATCCGAGACTGAGAAGCTGACGCCCGTGTCGACGATGACCCAAACCAGACCCTCGGCCAACCCGATGACGAAGCTCTTCCGCGACCCGCTGTGGCAACGCCTCTCGAAGCGCAAGAGCGCGCTGGTCGGGCTGGCGGTCGTGCTGTTCATGGTCCTCGTGGCCATCTTCGCCCCGCTTCTGGCGCCCTATGACCCGACCGCCCAGAGCTGGACGGCCGTGCGCAAGGCTCCCTCCGCAGCGCATTGGTTCGGAACCGACGAAGCCGGCCGCGATATCCTGTCACGCATCATCTGGGGCGCCCGCGCCTCCCTGATGGCCGGCCTCACCTCGGTCGGCATCGCCATGGCGATCGGCGTACCGCTCGGGCTCGCCGCGGGCTTTCTCGGCGGCTTCGTGGACGGCCTGATCAGCCGCTTCACCGACGCGATGCTCGCCTGCCCCTTCCTCATCCTCGCGATCGCGCTCGCCGCCTTCCTCGGCCCGAGCCTGACGAATGCGATGCTGGCGATCGGCATCACCGCCACGCCGTTCTTCATCCGCCTGACGCGCGGCCAGGTCCTGTCGATCAAGGGGGAGGACTATGTCGAGGCGGCCCGCGCCATGGGCAACCCGCAATGGCGCGTCGCGGCGCGGCATATCCTGCCGAACATCCTGCCGCAGCTCATGGTCCAGGCGACGCTGACCATCGCGATGGCGATCATTGCGGAAGCCAGCATGTCCTTCCTCGGCCTCGGCCTTCAGCCGCCTGCCCCCTCCTGGGGCTCGATGCTGAACTCGGCCCAGCGCTTCCTGAGCAATGCCCCCTGGATGGCGCTCTGGCCGGGTATCGCGATCTTCGCCACGGTCCTGTCGTTCAACCTGCTGGGCGACGGCCTGAGAGACGCCCTCGATCCGCGGTCGCGCTGAACGGGCGACCTGCCCGGCACAGCGTTGATCTCCTGCTGGCTGCCCTCGCCTACCAGGCCAGCGATCCGGCAGGGCCGAGACGAGGCCGCGCGAAAGCGCCGCGGTCATCTGGCTCTGAAGGACCGAGGCACCTTACAATGGGCTCGGGCCGGCCGATACGGACGGCCATTTGTCAGGAGGACACGAGAATGCTGGACTGGACGGGTTATCGGACGGAGCTGAAGCTGCGCGTCGGCGATTTCGGCAAGGCCGCACCCGATGCTCTCAAGGGCTATGCCGCGCTCAGCGCCGGCGCGGCGAAGACGCAGCATCTCGACGCCCGCACGCGGGAGCTGATCTCGCTCGCTGTGGCTGTGACGACCCGCTGCGATGGCTGCATCACCAGCCATGTCGAAGCCGCCATCAAAGCCGGGGTGACCAAAGAGGAAATCTCCGAGGCTCTCGGCGTTGCCATCGCGATGAATGCGGGCGCGGCTCTCGTCTACTCGGCACGCACACTCGACTGCTTCGAGCAGACCGCGGCGCGCAATTCCGCAGCAGCGGAGTAAGTTGGACCGGGCTTAAGGTTCGACGCCAGCCTGCCGTGCGCGCGATGTCGCATCAAGGCGCCCGGCCCAGGCGGAAGCAGCCTCGGCCATGGTCCCGAGATGCTCAGCGGCCGAAAAGCCGGATACCCGCTTGCGGGGCTTCAGATCGTGGTCGCCGTCCTCCAGCCAGAGGATATTGATCGCCGGTGAAAGCTCATAGGTCGAGACTTCCTCCCGGGTGCCGAATTCATCCCGCGTTCCCTGCACGATGAGCGCCGGGGTCTTCAGATCGACCAGGTGCCCGGTCCGCAATTGCTCGGGCTTGCCGGGCGGATGGAAGGGGTAGCCGAGGCAAAGCAGGCCGCTGATCCGGCCGCTTTCAAAGAGCCCGTCAGCCACCATGCTGGCGACGCGGCCCCCCATCGACTTGCCGCCGATGACGAGCTTTCCCGCCGCGCCAAGCGCATCGATGGCGGCAAGATATTGCGGGTTCAGCTTATCGGCGCGCGGCGGCGGCGGACGCGAGGTTCCGCTGCGCCGCGCCGCCATATAGTCGAACTCGAAACGCGCTACGCGAAAGCCTGTCCCGGCCAGTGCCTTCGCGGCAGCCGTCATCGACGGTGAATCCATCGGGGCCCCGGCGCCATGGGCGAGAAGAAGGGTGACATCGGCCTCATCGGGGCCATCGAAAAGAAACATCGCGCTGCCCTGCCTCGAACCGTTCAGGTCCCGCAGAATGTCGCCAGCACGCGCTCATGCACGGCTGGCGGACGCTCGTAATCCTCCCGGCCCGACTGCGCCTCGAAAGGCTTCGCCAGGACGTCGACGAGGGCTTCGAAAGGGGCGAAATCGTCGCGCTCGACCGCGGTTTCGATCACCGCCTCGACCTGATGGTTGCGTGGGATGTAGAGCGGGTTGACCCGCAGCATTGCATCCCGCCGCGCCTCGGCCGGTACCGGCTCCCGCTGCGAGCGCTCGCGCCAGCGTCCCTCCCAGGCATCGAATGTCGCCGGGTCCTTGAAGAGATTGCGGCAGGCCTCCGGACTGTCCCGCCCGGCCGCCTCGCTCAGGCGCCGGAAAACCAGCGTGAAATCGGCCTCGCCGTCCTGCATCGCATCGAGCAGGCCTTTGATGAGCACGACATCCTCCGCCTCTTCGGTCGCGAGGCCGAGCTTGCGGCGGAAACCGGCGATGAGATGCGTCTGGAATTGCGGATCAAACCGGTCGAGCGCGGCCTGCGCGATCGGCACGGCCTTGTCGAGATCGCCGTCCAGCAGCGGCAGCATCGTCTCGGCGAAGCGAGTCAGGTTCCAGCGGGCGATCGGCGGCTGGTTGGCATAAGCGTAGCGGCCATGCTCGTCGATCGAGCTGAACACGGTCGTCGGATGATAGGCGTCCATGAAGGCGCAAGGACCGTAGTCAATGGTTTCTCCCGCGATCGACATGTTGTCCGTGTTCATCACACCATGAATGAAGCCGA
Source organism: Allobosea sp. (assembly GCF_017308015.1). Taxonomy (GTDB): domain Bacteria; phylum Pseudomonadota; class Alphaproteobacteria; order Rhizobiales; family Beijerinckiaceae; genus Allobosea. Next base: position 170,681 of record NZ_JAFKFW010000008.1, on the reverse strand, counting down.
CCGTCATCCATTGCGCGATCAACGAAGCCTGCGCAGCGACCACCGCCTCGAGCAAGGCGAGATAGCGCCCCTCGCCGGCGCAGGCCGGGTAGTGCCTGGCGATAACGTGCTCGGCGAGCAGGCGCAGCGCCTCGAGATCGCCGCGAGCGGCAAAATACTGGAAAGTGCCGATCCGGATATGGCTGGAGGCAACACGGGTCAGGACCGCGCCGGGCAACGCGGTCTCCCGCCGGACTGATTCGCCGGTCAGGACCGCGGCAAGCGCGCGCGTCGTCGGGACGCCCAGCGCCGCCATCGCCTCGCTGACGATATATTCGCGCAGGACCGGCCCGAGCGCGGCCCGGCCATCGCCGCGGCGCGAGAACGGGGTCGGTCCCGCGCCCTTGAGCTGCAGATCGCACCGCCTGCCATCACGGTCGATAACCTCGCCGAGCAGGATGGCGCGGCCATCACCGAGCTGCGGGCTGAAGCCGCCGAACTGATGACCGGCATAGGCGGTCGCGATCGAAGCGGCACCGGCCGGCATGCCATTGCCGGACAGCATCGCCACGCCCTCCGGGCTGCTCAGCCAGCGGGGATCGAGCCCGAGCCGCACCGCGAGCGAAACGTTCAGTCGGATCAACCGCGGCGCGGTCACGGGCGTCGGGGCGACCGCCGCGTAAAAGCGCGGCGGCAGGCGCGCATAGGAATTGTCAAAGGCGATCGGGCTCATCGATCGAAGATAGGCCCGGAATGCGGCCGCGCAACTCGCAGGCCCGGGCAGGCGCCCATGCGATCAGCTCGCATGGGCTTGTCTCGGCCAGCCGCGCGGCTGGTCAGGCTTCCCGTCAGCCGGACGACTTGTCCCAGTCCGCCGGCGGGAAGCTCGGACTGCCATAGGGATAGTAGTCCGTCAGGGTCAGATTCTCGTAAGGCAGCGCGTCGAGATGGACCGTGCCCATGAAAGGCTCGGGCGGCTCGACCAGCAGGATGGTCGGCGTGAAGCCGCTATCATCGAAGCCCCGGCGGAAGTGGACGCGCGACTTGATCGCGATCACGTCGAACTCATCCGGCGCGAGCCCGAGCTGCCAGAGTTCCGAAGGTTCGATGATCTGGACGAGATAGGGGCTGAGCACCAGCAGGTTGCCCTTGCCGAACTCAACGCAGATCCACTCCTTGCCATTGCCGCGCGCGGTCGTCGCCGGCCCGACGGAGCGCAGCTTGCCGGTAATGCGGATGGGGGCTCCGGCCGATTCATCGAAGAGGCCGCCGATCTCGGCATCGAACGGATCGCCCGGCTTCGCGCCGGACTCGATCACGGAGCGAACCGCATCGGGCGAGGCGATGGTCGCGACCAGCGTGCGCTCGAGCTTCTGCGCGACAATCTCCTGGAGAAGCCAGGTCGCATAGCCGGAACGATCGCTGTAGTCGGCAAGCAGGACGGGGCCCTTGCCTGCCGCCACCGCCTTGCGGGCCTCGGCGACCGCTTCCTTGGTCTTGTAGATTTTCACGGTGTCGAGCAGCGCCTGGCGCCGGCGCCAGGTCCATTCCGCCATGTCGCGGATAACGCGCTCTGCCAGTTCCGGATCGTCGTTGGTCAGCACCTGCAGCGCCATGCCGGCATCGGGAACGTCCGACCAGGGAAAGCCGAAGAAGACGTTGACGAAGACATCGGGCTCGCGCGCCTCCCAGATCAGGGCGCGCTGGATGAGATCCGACCAGGGCGAGGCGCCGGTCCACATCACCACCGTCGGCGCGATGATCGGGATGCGCAGCGTGCGATGCACCGGCTTGAAGCTGCCGCGGATCGCCCGGACCAGCATGCGCGCCGCGCGCTCACCCTGCAGATGCATGTCGTAATGCGGGAAGTACTTCACGCAGAAGGCCATGTCGGCATGGGCGAGGAAATTCTCGTCCTCATTTCCGTGCGGGTCAAAGGTCGCGGTGATGAAGGCCTTCCTGCCGACGACCTCGCGCACGCGCCGGGCGATGTCGGCCTCCGGCCGCGGCACGCCACGCACCGCGAGCGCGCCATGGAGCGCGAGATAGACACCGTCGAGATGAGGCTGCGCCTTCAGCTCTTCGATCATGATGCCGATGAAATGCTCATAGGCATCTTCGGTCACCCAGCCGGAACCGGTGCCGGTGCGCGGCCAGAGCGGCGAGGTGATGCCGATGAGCTCGACATCCTCGAACTCGCGCGCAACCTGGACGAAGCCGCCCATGTAGCCCTTGGGGTCGGTGGCCAGGAGCGCTTCGCCTGAAGCCGGAGAGCCCGGGTAGATGAAATCCTCCCGCGTGGTGTCGTTCGGGAGGAAGGTGACCGTCTCGTGGGAGAACTGAAGAACGGCGATACGAAGCTTGGAATGTGTCACAGCGGCCTTACGTCGTAGAATTGAGCGAACCCGATACGCATTCCCGTGATCCCGCGAGAGGCCGTCTTTTCGTAATAGGCGCCGAGCGGAATGTAGGGCACGTCGATGAAGAACTGCTTCTGGATCTCGGCGCAGATCGCCTTCTGCGCCGAGATGTCCTTGGCCGCGAACCAGTCGAGCCTGAGCTCTTCGAGGCGCGGCGATTTCGGCCAGCCGAACCAGGCCTGGTCGCCATTGCCGCGGATGCCGAGCTGGCTCGCCGGATCAAAATTATTGGTGCCGTTCAGATAGGTGAAGAAGATGTTCCAGCCGCCTTTGTCGATCGGCTGGCGGCTGGCGCGGCGCTGGACCACCGTGCCCCAGTCGGTCGAGACCAGCTCGACATTCATACCCGATTTCTGCAGGGCATCGGCCGCGACCGCCGCGAGCGCATGGGTCGAGGGATAATCGGTCGGGTCAAGCAGCACGACCCGCTCGCCCTTGTAGCCGGCCGCTTCCAGGGCGCGCCTGACGGCGGCAAAGTCGCGCTTGCCGACCAGCACCTCGGTCCCGGCGGTCGTCGCCATCGGCGTATCCGGGCTGAAGACGCCGACATGGTCCTTCCAGAGCGAGCGCTCGTCACCGGCGACCGCCGTCATGCACTCGACCTGATCGATGGCACCGAGCAGGGCCCGCCGGATCGCCGGATTGTCGAAGGGCGGATGCAGCGCGTTGAAACGCAGGCAGCCGATGCCGCCGGCCGGGTCGAGAACTTCCAGCTTGAGGCCCGGCCTGCCCTTGAGCGTGCCCTGGAGATCGGGCGTGGGGTTCTGCCACCAGTCGATCTCGCCGTTGCCGAGCGCGTTCGCCGCCGTCTGCGGATCAGGGATGATGTGCCACTCGATGCGGTCGAAATGAACCCGCTTGGGACCGGCGGTGAAGGTGGCGGAACCGTCGGCGCGCGGGACATAGCCAGCGAAGCGCTCGTAGACTGTCAGCGCGCCCGGAATCCGCTCGTCGGCCTTGAAGCGGAACGGCCCGCTGCCGACCATCTCCGTGACCTGCTTGTTGGGGTCGGTGACGGCGAAGCGCTCCGGCATGATGCAGGGCATCGAGGTGCCGGTCTTGCCGAGCGCGGCAGGCAGCAGCGGGAACGGGCGCTTCAGCCGGAACTTCACGACACGATCGGACTCGACCGACAATTCGTCGGTGGCATCCATCAGGGCACGGCCGAAGGCGTCGCGCGCCGAGAAGCGGCGGATGCTCGGCACGACATCCTGCGCCCTGACCGGCTCGCCATCATGGAAGCGCAGACCCTCGCGCAGCGTCAGCCGCCAGGTCTTGCCGTCATCCTCGACCGTATGGCCGGCCACCATCTGGGGTTCGAAACCGTAACTGGCGTTCTGGCCATAGAGCGTATCGAAGACCAGATAACCGTGATTGCGCGTCACCGTCGCGGTCGTCCAGACCGGGTCGACAATCGCGACATCCGATTCCGGAATGAATTTCAGCACCTTCGCCGGCTGCGCGAGGCTGGGCCTCGCCAGCGTGGAGACGGCCGCTCCGGCAGCAACACCCAGGAATGTCCGACGCTTCATGCTGGGAACCCTCTCTGGAGAAGGTGGAAAACCGCACGGACAGCGTCCCTGCGATCCCGACACCTCGATCCTAGGATGGCGCAAATGACGGGAGCAAGCGCTTTGATCCTGCCCTGAACGCAGGACCGCCCCTCATTCAAGCAGCCTGCGTCCATTCGGCGCGTGAGCTCAGCGCATGGGTGGGCTGAGCAATCCGGGCGTTGAGATCGCATTGGGGCGCCCCATATCGCGGATACGGTCCACGGCCCCTCCGCTTTCTCCTCCCAGCGGAGCCTTGCCGTCCCGTTCCCCTCGAGACCTTTTGGCCGCGTGCCAACGGTTTCCCCTTGGCCGGCTCCTTTCGAGGACGCCGGCCTTTTTTGCCTTGGGCCTCTTCACGCGCCGCAGGACAAGACCATTGACGAAGGGCTCTGCGCCCGCTGTGGCTTCTCGCCGCCCCGTCTTTGCCCCGCGTGTGATCTTGACGCCCCACTCCTCTTCATCGGCCGCTCACTCCCGCGGCGTCCTGCTTGTCTTCGCCGCGACCGTCGCCTGGAGCGCCAGTGGCATCTATGCGCGGCTGCTGACGACGGATGCCTGGACGGCCATCGCCTGGCGCTCGCTCTTCGCCGCAATCTTCCTGATCGTCCCGATGGTCCTATTCGGCGGCGCGGGAACGCGACGGCAGTGGAAGAAGACATTTGGTCCTGCCGGACTCGCCCTGATCGCCTGCCAGACGATCAGTCAGGCCGCCTTCCTCGGTGCCTATTATACGACCAGCGTGGCAAACGTGGCTGTGATCTACGCCACCGCGCCTTTCATCGCCGCCGTTCTCGGCTGGCTGCTGCTGAAGGAGCCGATCGCCTGGCGCGCGATGGTGGCGGGGCTCGTCTGCCTGATCGGCGTCGCGATCATCATCTCGGCTTCGATGGGGGCCGGGCGGATCATCGGCGACCTGCTCGCCCTGCTGATGACGGTGACATTCGCGGTGGTCATCGTGGTTCCGCGGCTGGAGCCGGAACTGCCGGCCATGCCGCCGATCTTCATCAGCGCGCTGCTTGCCTTCGTCATCTTCGCACCGTTCGGATCCGGGGGCACGCTCGACGCCCATAACCTGCTGGTGCTGGCGGCTTTCGGGGCGACGAATTTCTCCATCGCGCTCGTGCTGTTCATCATGGGCGCGCGGTATCTTCCGCCGGCCGAATCGGCGCTGATCGGCACCACCGAAGTCGTCATGACCCCCGTCTGGGTCTGGCTCCTGTTCTCGGAGCGCCCTCCGATGGCAACTCTGATCGGCGGCGGCGTGATCCTTGCGGCGGTGCTCTGGTACACGATCGCCGAACTCCGGCGCGGCAAGCAGCGGGGCTAGCGGATGAGGATCAGCGGCGGGCGATATTGACAGCTCTCGTATCCGGGATACCACAAATCCGACGATATCGAGCGCCGCGTGCAGGCTCTCGCTCATGCGACGGCCGTCCGCTCGAAGGGCGCCGCTCGCCGACCACAGAAGACGATCGAGGCTCGACGTGAAGACCTATCGCAATTTCATCGCCAATGAATGGCGCGATGCCGTGGACGGCGATCATATCGACGTTCGCAACCCGTCGACCGGCGAGGTCCTGGCGAAGCTGGCGCGCGGCCGGCGTGAGGATGTCGATCTGGCGGTCACCGCCGCCCGGCAGGCTCTCTCCGGCGAATGGGGCCGCCTGACCGCGACGGAGCGCGGGCGCATCCTCAGCCGGATCGGAGCCGGCGTTCTCAGGAACATCGACCTTCTCACCGAGACCGAGGCGCGCGATGTCGGCAAGCCATTGACGCAAGCACGGGCCGATGTCGTCGCGCTGGCACGCTATCTCGAGTTCTACGGCTCCTCCGCCGACAAGGTGCATGGCGACACCATCCCGTACCAGAACGGCTTCACCGTCCTGACGATCTACGAGCCGCATGGCGTCACCGGGCACATCATCCCGTGGAACTACCCCATGCAGATCCTCGGCCGCAGCCTCGGCGCGGCGCTGGCCATGGGCAATGCCGCCGTCGTCAAGCCGGCGGAAGAGGCCTGCCTCACCATCCTCGAATTCGCGCGGATCGCGCAGGAGGAAGGCCTGCCGGCCGGGGCGCTGAACATCGTCACCGGCTTCGGCGCCGAGGCCGGCGCGGCGCTCTCCGCGCATACCGACATCAACCATATCTCCTTCACCGGCTCGGCCCGGACCGGCGAGATGGTGCAAGCCGCCGCCGCCCGCAACGCCGTGCCGGTAACGCTGGAACTCGGAGGCAAATCGGCCCAGGTCGTCTTCGCCGATGCCGATCTCGACCGCGCCGTGCCCTTCCTGGTCAATGCCGGCATCCAGAATGCCGGCCAGACCTGCTCGGCCTCGTCGCGCATTCTCGTCGAACGTCCTGTCTACGAGGACGTCATCGCGCGCATGAGCGAGAAGTACCGGGCGCTGAGGGTCGGGCCGGCCGAATCCGACCTCTCCGTCGGCCCGGTCGTCTCGCAGCGCCAGAAGGCCATCGTCGAGGATTTCCTCGACGTCGCCCGCAGGGACGGCCTGAAGGTCGCGGCGCGGGGCACGATCGTCCCGGACGCGCCGGCCGAGGGCGCCTATGTCGCACCGACCCTGCTGCGGGACGTGCCCCCCGATCACCGGCTGGCGCAGGAAGAGATCTTCGGCCCCGTGCAGGTCATCATGCCCTTCGACACGGAGCAAGAAGCGCTGGCGCTCGCCAACGGCACACCCTACGGGCTGGTCTGCGGCATCTGGACGAGCAACGGAGGCCGGCAATTACGCATGGCGCGGGCGGCGCAGGCCGGGCAGGTCTTCATCAACAATTACGGAGCCGGCGGCGGGGTGGAGCTGCCCTTCGGCGGCGTCAAGAAGTCGGGTCATGGCCGGGAAAAGGGTTTCGAGGCCCTCTATGGCTTCGCCAGCATGAAGACCATCTCGATCTTCCACGACTAGGGCCGGCACCCCACCGCCTTATCCCACAGGACGACCGGACCTGACGAGAGTTGCCCCATGACCGAACTTGCCGACCTGACTGCCGTCGCTCTCGTCGAAGCCTACCGCGCTCGCAGGCTTTCACCCGTCGAGGTGACCGATGCCGTGATCGCGCGCATCGATGCCTGGGAACCGCAGCTCAATGCGCTCTGGGCCTATGATCCTGAGGCGGCGCGCGCAAGTGCGCGGCAATCCGAGATGCGCTGGATGAAGGGCGAGCCCATCGGCGCGATCGACGGCGTGCCCGTCACGATCAAGGAGAACATCGCGACGAAGGGAACGCCGGTTCCGTTGGGAACCGCGGCCGTGACGCTGGTGCCCGCTGCCGCCGATGCCCCCCCGGCAGCACGTACACGGGAAGCGGGCGGCGTGCTGCTCGCCAAGACGACCATGCCCGATTACGGCATGCTCTCCTCCGGCCTGTCGAGCTTCCACAAGCTGGCGCGCAACCCCTGGGATCTCTCGACCAATCCCGGCGGATCCAGCGCCGGCGCAGGGGCCGCGGCCGCGGCGGGCTATGGCCCGTTGCATATCGGCACCGATATCGGCGGCTCGATCCGCTTGCCGGCAGGCTGGTGCGGCCTTGTCGGCCTGAAGCCCTCGGCCGGGCGCCTGCCGATCGATCCGCCCTTCATCGGGCGCGCGGCCGGACCGATGACGCGCACGGTCGCCGACACCGCCCTCTACATGTCGGTGCTGACCAAGCCGGACCGCCGCGACACCATGGCCCTGCCCTATCAGGAGATCGACTGGCTCGATCTCGCCGGCTCGGTGAAGGGCCTGAAGATCGGCCTGTGGCTCGATGCCGGCTTCGGCCAGGAGGTCGGCGCGGAGACGCTCGCTGCCGTGCAGGACGCTGCCGCATTGCTCGCCGATGCGGGCGCGACCATCGTGCCGATCGCCCCCTTCCTGACCCGCACCATGATCGACGGCCTCGACCGCTTCTGGCGGGCACGCGGCTATGAGGACGTCTCGCGCCTGCCGCCCGAGCAGCAGGCCAAGATCCTGCCCTATATCTTCAACTGGATCGTGACCGCCAAGGACTTCTCCGGCGGCGACGTCTATTCCGGATTCGCCCAGATCGATGCGATGCGGAACGCGCTCCATGGCGCGCTGAAGGATGTCGATTTCATCATCTCGCCGACAGCGCCGGAGCCGTCCTATCCGGCGGAATGGGCCTCGCCGCTCAATGACCCGCAACGGCCCTTCGAGCATATCGCCTTCACGGTTTCGGCCAATATGGGCGGCCAGCCGGCCGTGTCGCTCAACTGCGGCTATTCCAGTGGTGGTCTGCCGATCGGCCTCCAGATCATCGGCCAGTCCTTCGACGATCTCGGCGTACTGCGCCTGGCCCGGGCCTTCGAAGAGATGCGCGCGCCGTCGCGGCCGTGGCCGAAGCTCTCCGGCTGAGCCCAAGCCGCTTCACGACGCGGCGCCTCTTGCGGCGCGTCGTCAGGCTTTCGCGTGAATGGCCCTCCAGATAGCCTGCGGCGTCGCCGGCATATCGAGATGGCGCACGCCATGGGGCGAAAGCGCATCGACGATCGCATTCATCACCGAAGGCAGCGAGCCGGCACAGCCGGCCTCGCCGCAGCCCTTGGCACCGACCGGGTTGGTCCGGGTCGGCACCCCCTCGCTGATGAAGGTGAAGAACGGCGTGTCAGCCGCCCGGGGCATCGCATAATCCATGTAGGAGCCGGTCCTGAGCTGGCCGTCCTCGTCATAGGAGGTCATCTCGCAGATCGCCTGGCCGATGCCCTGCACGACGCCGCCATGGAGCTGCCCCTCGACGATCATCGGATTCACCAGCACGCCGAAATCATTGACCATGACATAGCTGGCGATCTCGACATGACCGGTATCGGGATCGATCTCGACCTCGGCGATATGGCAACCGTTGGGATAGGCCGAGGGCGCCGCCTTGAAGACGTGGTCGACATCGAGCGTCCTTGGCAGGTCCTCCGGCAGCGATGCGCCCGCCTGGAGCCTGCGGGCCAGTTCCATGATGTCGATCGAGCGGTCGGTTCCGGCAATGCCGAAGCGTCCGTCCATGAATTCGATATCGGCGACGGCAGCCTCGAGAAAATGCGCGCTCAGGAGCTTGCCCTTCTCGATGACGCGCTCGCTCGCCTCGATGATGGCCGAGCCGCTCGCCATGATCGATTTGGAGCCTCCGGTACCACCCCCGGCGATCAGACGATCGCTGTCGCCCTGCACGAGCTTGATCTTGTCGAAGGGCACGCCGAGCTGGCTGGTCAGAACCTGAGCGAAGGGCGTCCAGTGGCCCTGCCCGTAATCGAGCGTGCCGGTGACGATGGTGACCGTTCCATCCGCCTCGAAATGGATGCCGCCCATCTCGTTGCTCGGCGGGGCGGTGACTTCGAGATAGCAGCCGATGCCGCGGCCGCGCAGCTTGCCGGCCTTGCGGCTGGAGCGCTCTCGCGCCCCGTAGCCCTTCCAGTCGGCCGCCTCCAGCGCGCGAGCGAACAGCGCCGGGAAGTCGCCGCTGTCATAGACCGTTCCGATCGGGGTCTTCCACGGCAGTTGCGCGGGCCCGATCAGGTTGCGGCGCCGGAGGACGGCCCGGTCGATCCCCATCTCGCGGGCGGCGGTGTCGATCAGCCGCTCCATGAAATAGTTGCCCTCGGGGCGCCCGGCGCCGCGATAGGCCGCGATCGGCACGGTGTTGGTGACAGCGCAGCGCGTCTGCACCTCGACCAGCGGCGTGCGGTACATGCCGACGCTGTTCTTGCCGATGTTCAGCGTCGCCATCAACGGACCAGGCTGGGTGAGATAGCCGCCCATATTGCCGAAGCCGGTGAAGCGCGTCGCGAGGAAGCGCCCACGAGCGTCGAGGGCGAGCTCGGCCTCGAACACCATGTCGCGGCCGTGATGGTCGGAGACGAAACTCTCTGAGCGCTGATCGGCCCATTTCACCGGCTTGTTCAGGAGCCGCGCGGCATGGAGCAGCACGACATATTCCGGGAACACCGCCGATTTCATCCCGAAGGAACCGCCGACATGACCGGTGATCAGGTGCATCTTCTCCTGCGGCACCCCCATCGCCGCCGCCAGATTGTTGCGCATGCCAAACGCGCCCTGGCTTGGGGCGTGGAGCGTGTAGCGCTTCGTCTTGCGGTCATAGGTGCCGATCGCAGCGCGCGGCTCGATCGGGTTCACGATGATGCGGTTGTTGACGATCCGTACCTTGGTGACATGAGCCGCCGCGGCAAAGGCTCCCGCGACCTTGTCGGCATCGCCGAAATGGTAATCGAGCACGAGATTGCCGGGCACATCGTCGAAGAGCTGGGGCGCATCGGGGGCGAGTGCCGCCTCGGCGGAGGTGACGGCAGGCAGGACGTCGATATCCAGCGACACGGCCTCGGCTGCATCGCGCGCCTGTTGAGCCGTGCGAGCGACGACCATGGCGACGGGATCGCCGACGAAGCGCACCTTGTCGGCCGTCAGCGCGTGCCTGACCGGCTTCTTCATCGCTGACCCGTCGCGATTCGGCAGGTCGACCGCACATTTCAGCGCGCCATAGCCCTGACCTTCGAGGTCCCCGGCCGCGTAGATCGCAACGACGCCCTTCATCGCCCCGGCTTCGGCGACGTCGATGCCGCGAATGACGCCATGCGCATATGGGCTGCGGACGAAGGCTGCGTAGAGCTGGCCGTCCAGCGAGAGATCATCGGTATAGCGCCCCTCGCCGCGCACGAGGATCGCATCCTCCTTGCGAGGGAGCGACTGACCAATCCCGGCGGCGCGTCCGGCCAGGCGGTCAGGCTTGGAAACATGCATGTTCATCGCAAGGCACCACAGTCGCATGACGGCCGAAGCGGTGATCCCGAGCGGATCGGCAAGGAGCACTTCGGCCTCGCGCCGGCATTACCTCGTCTTTCGAAAGGCGTCCGGGCGCGGTGATCATAGGCGTCCTCGCGCCGATTGGCGCCTGTGTCGACGGCATAGCTCCATTGACCGTGAGGTAGCCCGACCTGAATCCCTTTCAGCAAACCAGCGCCTTCCGATCGCCCCTTCTCGGGAGGTCTCCGGTCTCCGCGCCTCTCTCGGGCCGAGAACGAAAAACCGGCGACACGAGGGCGCCCCCTCCCCCGAAACGGGGGCTGGCAGGAAGCCCGAACCGATCCGTAATGACCGGCATGGTTGCAAACCCCGGCAGGGCCGGCGGGGCCCTATGATACCCGCCCTGCTTCTGGCCGAAGCTCTCACCGCCTTCTGCGCGCTCGCCTTCGAGACCGCGACGGCGCGGCTCGTCGCCCCCTATGCCGGTCTGTCCACCGATAGCTGGACCGCGATCATCGCCGGCTTTCTTCTCTCCTGGGCGCTCGGAAACCATCTTGGCGGCGCCTGCACCGCAGGATCGATGCGTCTCTCCCTGTTCAGGGCAGCCGCTGCGATGCTCGCCGGGACGATCGCCATCGCCCTCACGCCATCCCTGTTGCCGGCCCTCGACGCGTGGATCGTGGCACCGGATCCGCTCGCCCGCTGGCGCATGGTGGTTTTCGCGGCCGTGCCGACGCTCATGCCTGGCGTCCTGCTCGGCATCGCGCCGCCCCTGCTGATGCTGGCGATCATCGAACGCGGTGGCGGACGCGGCGCACTGGTGGGGCTCGCCAATGCGGCCGGGGCCGCCGGCAGCGCCGCCGGAGCGCTCAGCGTGCTCTGGCTCGGGCTGGATCTGCTCGGTGCGCGCGGGACCTGTATCGCCATCGCAGCGCTCGGCATTCTGGCCGCGGCCGTCACCGCAGCGGCCGGATCCGTCGCTGCTTCGAGGCGGCCGGCATGAGCGCAGCACTGCTGCCCGCCGCCGTCTTCCTGTCCGCCGCGGCCTGCCTAGCGGTCGAACTCGCCATCGTGCGGCTGGCCGCTCCGCATGTCGGCCAGTCGCTGCTGCCATGGACCGCTGCGATCACGACGGTTCTGCTCGGGCTCACGCTCGGGCATGTCCTCGGCGGCCGCGCCGGCGGTCCGGAAGCACAGGCCGGACGCCTGAAGCAATTCCTGGCGGCGGCCTGCCTGTGGGCGAGCGGCGCCACGCTGGCGATGCCTGCTCTTGCATCGCCCATTGCGCGGGCGCTCGCGACGGAAGACGGCGCCGGCTCCGTCATCGGCCTCACCGCCCTATCTCTGCCGCCCAGCCTTGCCGCCGGCTTCGTGACGCCGCTGGCTCTGCGCCTGCAACTGGCGCAAGGCCTGCCGGGTCTCGGCCGGCGCGTGGCGACGATCTATGCCGCCTCCGCCGCCGGCAGCGTCGCAGGGACAGCCGCAGCCGGCTTCTGGCTGCTGGAGCAAATCGGTGCGGCCGGGCTCGCCGCCATGGCAGCGGCAGCGTGGGCCGGAATCGGACTGCCCTTCCTGCCCTGGCGCGACGGCGGCACCTCCGCGCTGCTCCATGCCGGCATGCCGCTGCTTGCCGGCATGGCTGCGGCGCTGGCGGGCGAAGGCAGCCCCTGCACCGTCGAGTCGCGCTATACCTGCATCCGCTATCTCGACACCCGCTCCCCGCAGGGAACGCGCCTGCGCTTCATGATCCTGGACGAGGGCGTCCACAGCGCCAGCGATCTCGACGCGCCCCGCACGCTCCATCTCGGTTACGCCGCGTTGACGGATCACCTCGCCGCCGCCGCCTTCTCCCGCTCGACGGAGCCCCGCGCGCTCGTGATCGGCGGCGGCGGCGCGACGCTTCCGCGCGCCTGGGCGAACGGTTCGCCATTGGTTTCCGTCGTCGTCGCAGAGCTCGATCCTGTCGTCGCGACGCAGGCGGCGACACGGATGGCAGCAACCGGCCCGCGGTTGCGCACTGTGATCGGGGACGGAAGGAATGTCCTGCGCAGCCTGGCTCCGGTGCCGGCCCAGGACGTGGTTCTGATGGACGCCTACCGGACACGCACCGTTCCCCCACATCTGGTCACGCGGGAATTCGGAGCGCTCGTCCACGCCAGATTGAACGAGGCCGGTGTCTTCCTGTCGAACGTGATCGACAGGGGAGACACCCTGCTGCTGGCGCGCAGCCTCGCCAGGACTCTGTCCGGAGACTATGCGGCCGTCGACATCTGGCTGGCGGAAGGTGCCACGACGGAGCGGACGACCAACGCTGTCGTCGCAGCCTGGAAGAATGCCGGAGCCGCGCTGCGCCCGGACAGGATCACGGTTCCCGTCAGCATCATGGCGGCCGGGGAGGCTCCATCGGCCGCTCATGTGACGTGGCGGCGCTTCGACTCCGGCTCCGACCCGGCCACGCCATGGGGTCGGTGTGCGACTCTGCTGACCGACGATCATGCACCGGTCGACAGGCTTCTGGATGGCCGCGCCCTCTGTGCCGGGGAACAGCGGCAGTGAAGGAGCATCTGGCCCGGATCGCATCGACGACGCTGCTCTGCGGCGGCCTCGGGCTCGGTCTCTACGCCGCCCTGGCAGAAGCCGCGCGATTTCCCGAACTGACCAGTGCGCTCCTCGGTCTCGTTTGTTCCACCGGACTTCTCGTCCTGCTCGCATGCGAGATCGCCGATGCGCTGAGAACCGGGATCGTGCCGTCGCGCCCCTTCCCGATCGACCGGGACAAGGAGCCAGCCTGGTTCTGGGGGGCGGTTCTCTTCGGCTGTCTCTGCCTGCTGCTCCTGCTCTGGCTGTTCGTCTACGGTACCGCCCGCCTCGCCATTCTCGCGACAGGTGACGTGTGAGCCACGCCCAGCCCCGACAGGATACCGGCAACGCCGACGTCACACTGACGCCACTGGCGACGTTCAGCGGCCTGCAACGGCTGCCGCTCATCGCGCTGAGCCATAACAGCCTCTTTCCCAGCCTCGTCATCGGACCGCGTGCCGTCACGATCCGTGTGCTGCGGCGGCATGTCCTCGCCTATGACGATCTCGCCTCCATCAGCCTGAGCTACCGGTTCGGCGAGCGGCTGACCTTCACGCCGAGGCAGAGCTGGCGCAACTTCACAGCCAGCTTCGCCAGCCGGGAGGAGGCTGCGAAAGCCGTGGCTGCGCTCGTCGATTTCGGTGCGCCCGTCGACGGCAAAGCTCTCGCTCTGATCAACTGAGCAGCCATGAAGGCCCCGTGAACAGGGGGATTACCGCTACGTCACGGCCTCCCATAGTGCTCCGGCGTCCGATCGCGGGCGCGCTCATCGCAAAGGGTCGCCCATGCAGATTCAAGCCCAGCCTGCCAGCACGCCGCTGCCGTTCGTCCTCGCCAATTCCAAGCCCTACGCCCTCGAGCAGTACGAGGACGGCGAGCTCGGCTATTATGATGCGGAGACGCAGACCTGGCGCGGCACGGTGCTGTTCCACAAGTCGTCGACCTCCCGGAACGTGACCTCGACCTCGGGCCGCATCTCCGATTCGGATCTGTCCTCGGACGTCCTCGGCAACTGAACGGCATCAGCCCGAATGCGGGACCGGCCTTCCGGCCCCGCCCCCTTCCCTCGCCGCCGAAGCCGCCGATGCCTGCGACCCAGACCCTACCGGCCGTCCTGATGATCTCCACCAAGCTCGACCCGCATGTCGATGCGGTGCTCGCGATCCTGGAAAAACGAGCCGTGCCGTGCTTCCGCCTCAACACCGATCATTTCCACGAGGAATATCGCGTTGCGATGGCGGATGGTGTCGAGGGCACGATCCGCATCGCCGATCGCTGGGGCCGCTCCTGCGTCTTCCCGCAGGGCCTGCGCGCGGTCTGGATGCGCAAGCCGGAGCCGTCGCTGCCGCCGCCGGGCATCGAGGATGAGGGCATCGTCGAGTATGTCAGGGACGAGATGCGCGAGTTCATGGGCTTCCTGCCCATGGATAGCCGCGTGCCATGGATCAACAACCCCGACGAGAACCGGCGCCACCAGCGCAAATTCCCGCAACTGCGGCTGGCGCAGAGCCTGGGCCTGCGCGTGCCCCGCTCGATCATCACCAATGATCCCGAGGCGGCGGAAGCCTTCTTCGCGACTTGCCCGGACGGGGTGATCTGCAAACCGATGCTGATGGGCAGCCATTATATCGACGGCGCCCATCACGTCGCCTATACGCGCCGCGTCCCGCCCGGCGAATTCGCCGCGCTGAAGGCCTCGATCGCACTCTGCCCTACCTATCTGCAGGAGGCGATCGAGAAGGACCACGAGTTGCGCGTCACCATCGTCGGTGATCGCCTGTTCAATTGCCGGATCGACAGCCAGGGCGTCGCAGGGGCCGAGCAGGACTGGCGCGCCGTCGACACGATCAAGCTGCCGCACCGGATCGAGCCCTTGCGGCCGGATGTCGACAAGGCTCTGCGGGCCTATCTGAAGCAGTGCGGCCTACGCTTCGGCGCCTTCGACCTGATCGTCACGCCCGAAGGCGAGCACGTCTTCCTCGAGCTCAACCCCAACGGCCAATGGTACTGGGTCGAGCTCGCGACGGGCGCGCCGATGGCGGAGGCGATGGCGGATCTGCTCGAGGCACCGTGACACCCCGGCTGCCTCCTCCGGCCCTGCTCGCCGCCCTGCTCGGAGAGGTTCCGGCCTCGGAGCGGACGGGCGTGACCGGGCTGCTCGCGCGCATGCTCTGGTGGCAGCGGCGGCGCACGCTTCCGGCGCTCGCGGTCGCCGTGGCCCTCAGCCTGATCGCCTTCGTTCCGCCATGGCTTCTGGCGCGACTGATCGACGATGGGTTGGCCGGGCGCGAAACCGGGCTCGTCGCCGGCATTGCCGGGTTGCTCCTCGCCATCGGCATCGTCGATGGCGGTCTGGCCTGCGCCCGGCGCGTGCTCGCGGCGCGGGCAGCGCTGGCTCTGCGGCGCGACATGCTGCTTCCAGCCTTCGGCACGATGCTGCGGCTGCCGGCCGACAGCCCGCTCGCCGGAGATCAGGGCATGCTCGGCCAGAGCTTCGAGGAGGTCGACCGGCTGGCGCAGGGTGCGGGCGAGCGGTTGATCGAGTTCGCACTCGGCTTCGGCATGGTCGCCGTGCTGCTCGGGGCGATGCTGGCGACCGACTGGCGCATCGGCCTGTCCGTTGGCGCGCTCGTCGGACTGCTCGCGGCCCTTCACGTCGCCGCCGCCACGACGCTGCGCCAGCGGGAGATCACCTGGTTCGAGATGCGCAGCCGCTATTGGGCGCATCTGATCGAGGCCATCGCCTATGTCGAGACGATCCGGCGCAACAATGCCCATGGCTTTGCCGAAAGGCGTTTCACCGAGCGGCTCGACGGCGACAACGCAGCGCATCTCGCGGTGATCCGGCTCTCGACCCTGCTCGACAGCGCCGGCCGGGTCGCAAGCGGCGCGATCATCGCAGTGGTGACGCTGCTGGCCGGCTGGCGTGTCGCGGGGGGAGAAGCCAGCATCGGCACCTTCGTCCTGCTCCTGTCACTGGGCGGCGCGTTGACCGCACCAGCGCTCGCCCTGCTCAAGGTGGTGGACGACCTGCAGGCGGCGAGCGTCGCGGCGATCCGGCTGCGCACACTGGCGCAGCCGCCGCACGAGGCGATCGACGGCGATCACGAGCCCGGTGACCTTCCTCCCGCCGCGCTCTGCGTATCTGGACTGAGCTTTTCCTACGGCGTCGCGGACAGGCCGGTGATCCAGCGTCTCTCGTTCACGCTTGCACCGGGCGAGAGGATGGCGCTCGTCGGGCGCAGCGGGATCGGCAAGAGCACGCTGGCAAACCTGCTGATCCGTGCCCGGCACGGCACGGACAGCATCCGGCTCGGCTCCTTCGCGGCAACCGACATCCCGCTCGGCATTTGGCGCCGCCGCGTCGTCGTCGTGCCCCACGAGATCGATGTCTTCACCGGCAGCGTCGCGGAGAACATCGGCCTGCCGGCACCCCATGCCGGCCGTGATGCGATCGTCGCGGCCGCGACATCGGCAGGGCTCGATGGCGATATCGGCAATCTGCCGGCCGGCTACGACACCATGCTGGGACAGGGCGGCGTCGAGCTCTCGGCCGGACAGAAGCAGCGGCTGGGGCTGGCACGCGCCATGCTCGTCACGCCCGACATCCTGATCCTCGATGAGAGCACCTCGGCCCTGGATGCGGCGACGGAGAAGCAGGTGCTCGACGCACTGCTGCAACGGCATGCCCAGGCGGCCGTGATCGCCATCACCCACCGCGAGAGCGTAGCCGCGCGGATGGATCGCATCCTGCGGCTCGACGATGCGCCCGCCGCAGCAGGAGAGGCGGCCTGAAGTTGGCGACCCATAGCACGAGCCGGCATAACAAGGCGCTCCTTTACGAGAAGGCCCGAAACCAGCCGTTTTTGCGATGACGCAGGGGAATATACCGTCGACACCGCCGGGAAACGCTGCAATGTTGTCGCGCGGCTCGTAACGGAGGGGCGCCATGAGGGCGGTCCGCAGGACGGCCGGGATGGCGAAAAACATCGAACGATGGCTTTCTGGCTTCCGAGCCGCATCCTGCAGGCTGCGATCATTCTCTGCTTCACCGCGGCGCTCGTTGTCCTGACGCTCACCTTGCGCCAGCCCTGGCTCGGACTGGCGCTGTCGGGCGATACGTCCGACGATACGGTCCGGATCATCGCTGTCGCCCCCGACGGCCCCGGCCATGACAGGGTGAAACCCGGTCGCCTGATCTCGATCGCACCTGCTGGCACCACGAGTGCCGCGATCCGGCTCGACGCGACCGATGTCATCGAGGAGCCGGACGTCATCGCCAGCTACGAGGCCGTGCGCCGCTTCTTCGCCCGGCAGAGCGAGCTGGCATCGATCCTCGCCTCCGGAGATGTCGATCTGCGCCTGGGCGTGGATGGCGGCAACGACGTGGCCGTACAGATCCGAACGGCATCCCGCCCGATCACCAGCCTGCCCTCGGCCTTCTGGGTTCAGCTCGTCACGGGCTCCGGCGCCCTGCTGATCGGCGCCTGGGTGCTTGCCCTGCGCCCACGCGATCCTCCGACACAACTCTTCGCCCTGTCGGGCGGGATGGTCATGCTCTCGGCCTTCGCGGCGGCCGTCTATTCCTCGCGCGAGCTCGCGATCGACGGCGGCCTGTTCCGCCTGCTCAGCGGACTCAACCATATCGGTGCCGTCGGGTTCGGCGCGGTGATGATCAGCCTGTTCCTGATCTACCCGCGCCGGCTGGCGCCAGGATGGGTGCCTGGCCTCGTCTGCATCGTCGTGACCGTCTGGAGCCTGAGCAATCTCAGCCACGCCCTGCCTAATCCGCAGATGGGCGCGCAATTGCCGACGATGCTGGAGATGCTCGCCATCATCGCGCTGGTGATCGCCCAGCGCGTCGCGGTGCGAAAGGATGCGCGCGGACGTGCGGTCCTGCGCTGGCTCGGCTTGTCGGTGATCGTCGGGGCGCTGCCCTTCATCCTGCTGATCATCAGCCCGGTTCTGTTCGATACGACGCCGGTGCTGCAGCAGGGCCATGCCTTCGGCTTCTTCCTGCTGATCTATGCCGGGCTTGCGCTCGGCGTCTCGCGCTATCGCCTGTTCGATCTCGACGAATGGGCCTTCCGCATCCTGTTTTATGCCGGCGGCCTGCTTGTGCTGCTGGCCGCAGACGCCCTCCTGATCGTCCTGCTGCATCTGCAGCCGGCGACATCGCTCGGGCTTTCTCTGCTCTTCGTCGGCTTCGCCTATCTGCCCTTGCGGACTTTGTTCTGGGAGCGACTGGTCGAGCGGCGCAGCGTCGAACGGCATGAATTGTTCGAGGCCGTGGTCGACATCTCCTTCACGCCCTCGCCGGCCGAACGCTCACGCCTCTGGCGCGCGCTGCTGATGCGGCTGTTCGAGCCGGTCGACCTCGCCACTGTGGAGGATGCCCGTACAGGCGTGGCGATCCGGCGCGACGGGCTCGATCTCGCAGTCCCCGCCGTCGCGGACACGCAGGCCCTGATGCTCCGCTATGGTTGGGGCGGGCAGCGCCTATTCGGCTCCCGCGACGCCAAGCTCGCCGAACAGCTCGTCCGGATGATGCGTTACTCCGAGACGAGCCGCAGCGAGTTCGAGCGCGGGCGGACGGAGGAGCGCCAGCGCATCGCCCGCGACCTGCATGACGATGTCGGCGCGCGCCTGCTCTCCGGGCTGCACAAGAGCGAGACCGGCGATGTCCAGCGCGTGCTGCGCGATGCGCTCGCCGATATCCGCTCGATCGTCGGCGGCCTCTCGGCAGAACGCCTGCCGCTCGCGCAGGTGCTCGCGGCGCTCCGCCACGAAACCGCCGACAGGCTCGACATGGCCGGCATCGAGCTGGCCTGGCAGATGGAAGGAAGGACGGACGCCGAAACCCTGCTGGACTACCCCGTCTATCGCAGCCTGATCTCGCTTCATCGCGAGTTGGTCACGAACGTCATCCGTCACGCTGGCGCCCATGTCGTCGAGGTTTCGATCGCATTGTCGGAGAACGCTCTTGCAATGCGGATTCGCGACGATGGGGTAGGCCTGCCGGCATCGCCCGAAGACGAAGCCCGAACCGGCCATGGGCTGCGCGGCCTCAGGCGCCGGCTCATCGAACTCGGCGGCACGTTCGGGATCGAGCCGACCCCGCGCGGCACTTGCATCAGCGTGTCGCTGCCGTTGCAGGCGCCCGGATACCCGGCCACGGAAGCCATCGCGACCCCGGCCCGGTCCCCATGATCGCGGGGTCGCAGGCCGATCGGGCGGGGCCTATCGTGAGATATGATCGTTCCCCCGCGTCCCTGGCGCATGCCCGATGATGAATCTCCCGACCTCCCCGCGCCACTCGGATCGCATCGGCCTCGTCGTCGAGGACAGGCCCGATACGCGGCGCTGGCTCGCCGCGATGCTGAAGACCGCCTTCCCGGAGATCATTGTGCGGGAAGCGGCCTCGCTGTCGGCGGCCCGAATCTGCCTGCACGATATGCGCGTACGGGAAAGCCCGGGCGGGCCGGATGATATCGCGCTCGTGGATATCGGTCTGCCGGACGGCTCGGGCATCGACCTGATCCGCGAGATCGCAGCGAACCATTCGGGCCTGAGCCCGATCGTGACGACGATCTACGACGACGACCAGCACCTGTTCGAAGCCATTGCCGCCGGAGCACAGGGCTATCTGCTGAAGGACCAGCACGAAGAGACGATGGTGCGCTACCTCCACCGCATCGACATGGGCGAACCGCCGCTCTCGCCGTCGGTCGCGCAACGCATCATGGCCCATTTCGCCCGCCGGCGACCGGAACCGGCTGTCGAACCGATCGCGCTCACGCCACGCGAGCAGGAGGTTCTGGCCTTGATCGGGAAGGGACTGCGCACTCCGGAAGCGGCCCGCGTGCTTGGCCTCACGCCGCACACCGTGGCCGGCTACGTCAAGAGCATCTACCGCAAGCTCAACGTCTCGTCGCGCGCAGAGGCTGCCGTCGAAGCGATGCGGCGCGGGATCGTCTGATCCCGCGTTCGGCACCTCTCCGCCCCTCGCGGGCGGGCGACTACTCCATCGCCTTGAAGCGGTTGAGGTAGGTTTCCTTGTTCGTCGCCGCCTGCGTCGGCGGCAACCTGAACTTCCAGGTCTCGGTGAGGGTACGATCGCCAAGCTTCAGGACAGCGTCGAGATCGGATGAGACCGCCGGATTCCTGATCTTGATCCGATAGCTCAGGCGCCAGCCCTGGATCGCCGGATTGGGCTGCAGTTCAGTGCCGACGATCTCGACATTGTCGTTGGCGCCGACGACGGCCGTGGGCCTCGCATCCCTCGGCAGCTTGCGCAGCGAGGGGCCCTTGAAGTCGATCAGGAAGGCCAGCGTGCCGTCCCCGGCGCGGATCAGGTTCGACTGGTAGAACTCGCCGGTCGAGCGCATCGTCTGCCAGACATGGGAAATGTCGCCCTTCATCAGGGCCGGCTCGTCCATGGTCCAGTGCATGCGGTAGTCGAAGCGCATCGGCTCCCCGAACGGAGGCCTCACGTCCGGCACCCAGAGCGTGACGATATTGTCGTTGGTCTCGTCGGCGGTCGGGATCTCGACGAGGCGCACATTGCCCTTGCCCCAGTCGTTGGTCGGCTCGATCCACGCGCTCGGACGCAGATCGTAGCGATCCTTCAGATCCTCGTAGCGCGAGAAATCGCGCCCACGCTGGAGCAGGCCGAAGCCCTTCGGGTTCTCCGCCGGGATATCGCTGATCGCGACCATGGAGGGGTTGACCAGGGGGCGCCAGATCCATTCCCCGTCGCCACGACGAACGGCGAGCCCATTGGAATCATGGATCGCCGGGCGGAAATTCGGCGTCGGCGACGGCTGCTGCGGGCCGTAGAGGAACATGCTGGTCAGAGGCGCGATGCCGATCGTCGTCGGCGAGGCGTCCCGTCGCAGAAAGACCCGCGACTTGACGCTCAGCACGGCGTCCGCGCCCGGCGTCAGCGTGAATTCATAGGCGCCAGATGCGCGCACCGAGTCCATCAGCGCATAGAAGGTCAGGTGCTTGTCCTTCGGCTTCGGACGGCGCAGCCAGAACTCGCGAAAATTGGGGAACTCCTCGGCGATCGGCAGACCGGTATCGATCGCGAGCCCGCGCCCGGACAGGCCATAGATCTGGTTCTTGCCGATGACGCGGAAATAGCTCGCGCCGAGCACGCTCATGATCTCATCAAGCTTGCCGGGCTGGTTGATCGGATAGACCACGCGGAAACCGGCCCAGCCGAGCTTGCTGGTCGCCTCACGGTCGAAATGCAGGTCTGCGAAATCGAAGCGCCCGGCGTCATAGGGGATCTCGTGGGCGGCGCCGTCGACGATCTCACTGATCTTCACCGGCGTGTTGAACTGCATGCCCTGATGGTAGAAGGCGAGCTTGAACGGAGTCTTGAATTCCATCCAGGCGAAGCGATCGCGCTTCGGCTGCATCTTCTGGTAGTCGGCGAACTGCATCTTGCTGAAGACGTCGGGCAGGTTGCTGACCGGCGCGACATAAGGCGCCTCGGCCAGCGCCCTGGCCCTGGCGACCACGTCGTCGAGTCCGAATTTCTGGCGCTGCTGCGCGAAGGCCGAGGGGCCGGCGAGAGCTGCCAGGGCCAGCCAGCCGAGCGCCAGGCCGAGCCGCACGAAAGCGGACCTGCTTCGCGCCTGTCCGCACCGGTCCGGCAGCCGCATCAGCTTCTGTCGGGCCGAAGAGGAAGATCGGGCCGTGAGCGGGGCCCCGTCGGCGGAACGGGTCGACAAGTTCACACTACCTCCTTAAAGGTGGGCGGCGGCAGGACGGAGCGCACCCGTCCTATATTGGCAGCGGCGCATCCGAGCACACATGCCCATCATCGCGACGAGGGTCAAGGAACGAGCGCCGTTCTTTCCGAACCGCTCCCGCGCTCCCCTTCGGCCCCGACAACCTGAGTGAACGAACACAGCATGGATCACAAGAACGCTGCGCCGGTCGTCGAAGGACTGGAGACGGTGTCCCCTGAGCAGGCCAATGCCGGCCTTTCCCGCCGGCAGGCGCTCGGTGCCATGGCCTCGGCCGCCTTTGTGGCGGGGATGGCCGCGGGTCCTGCGGCAGCCAGGTCGAAACCGGCGCGCGCCGCCGATCGCGCCGCGACGAAGAAGGCTTTCGTCGACAAACTGATCGGGCAGATGACGGTCGACGAGAAGGTCGGGCAATTGCGCCTGATCAGCATCGGCCCCGAGATGCCGCACGCGCAACTGATGGACGAGGTTGCGGCCGGGCGCATCGCCGGTTCGTTCAACACCGTGGTCCGGCGCGACAATCGGCCGCTCCAGGAAGCCGCCGTCAAGCGCAGCCGCCTGAAGATCCCGCTCTTCTTTGCCTATGACGTGGTGCATGGCCACCGCACCACCTTCCCGATCCCGCTTGGCCTCGCGTCGAGCTTCGACATGGCCGTGATCGAACGGATGGCCCGCGTCTCGGCGGTCGAGGCCTGCAATGACGGCGTCGACATGACCTTCGCGCCGATGGTCGACATCAGCCACGACCCGCGCTGGGGCCGCACCTCCGAGGGCTTCGGCGAGGATCCCTATCTCGTCAGCGAATGCGCCCGAGCCAGCGTGCGCGGCTTCCAGGGCACCTCGCCCGACCAGCCCGACACCATCATGGCCGCAGTCAAGCATTTCGCGCTCTATGGCGCGGTCGAAGGCGGGCGCGACTACAACACGGTCGACATGAGCCCGCTGCGCATGCACCAGGTCTATCTGCCGCCTTACAAGGCGGCTATCGATGCGGGTTCCGGCGGCGTCATGGTCGCACTGAATTCGGTCAACGGCGTGCCGGCGACTTCCAATACCTGGCTGATGCAGGACCTGTTGCGCAAGCAATGGGGCTTCAAGGGCGTCACCGTCAGCGACCATGGCGCGATCACGGAGCTGACGCGCCACGGCGTCGCCCGCGACAACCGCGAGGCGGCCAAGCTCGCGATCAAGGCCGGCATCGACCTCAGCATGGCCGACCAGGTCTATCTCGCCGAGGTGCCCGGGCTGATCGCGTCCGGCGAGATCAAGATGGCCGAACTCGACGCCTGCGTGCGCGAGGTGCTCGGCGCCAAATACGACATGGGCCTCTTCGCCAACCCGTTCCTGCGCATGGGCAAGCAGGAGGACGATCCCGTCGATGTACGCTCGAACGACCGCCTGCACCGCGAGCCGGCCCGCGAGATCGCCCGCGACTCCATCGTGCTGCTGGAGAACCGCAACCAGACCCTGCCGCTGAAGAAGCAGGGCACGATCGCACTCGTCGGGCCTCTCGCCGATTCCGGGCTCGACATCCTCGGCAGCTGGTCGGCGCAAGGCGTCGCCGAACAGGCCGTCACGGTCAAGGCCGGCATCGAGAAGGCGATCGGCGACAAGGCCAAGCTCCTGATCGCACGCGGCGCCAACGTGCTCGATGACCAGAAGGTGGTCGACTACCTGAACTTCCTGAACTGGGACAAGCCCGAGGTCATCCAGGACCCGCGCCCGCTCGACGTGATGATCGAGGAGGCTGTCGCGGTCGCCAACCAGTCCGACGTGGTGATCGCCGTCGTCGGCGAGGTGCGCGGCATGTCGCATGAATCCTCGAGCCGCGTCACGATCGAGATGCCTGGCTCGCAGCGCAAGCTGCTGCAGGCGCTGAAGGCGACCGGAAAGCCGCTCGTCGTCCTGCTGATGAACGGCCGGCCGCTCGCCATCGGCTGGGAGAAGGACAATGCCGATGCGCTGCTGGAGACCTGGTATGCCGGCACCGAGGGTGGCAATGCTATCGCCGACATCCTGTTCGGCGACCACAATCCCTCGGCCAAGCTGCCGATCAGCTTCCCGCGCTCGGCCGGCCAGATCCCGACCTATTACAACGCACTGCGGATCGGACGGCCCTACACGCCGGGCAAGCCGGGTAACTATACCTCGCAATATTTCGAGGAGGAGCAGGGCGCACTCTATCCGTTCGGTTTCGGCCTGAGCTTAAGCACGTTCACCCTGACCGACCTCAAGCTCTCGGCCAGCCGCATCAGACGCGGTGAGAAGCTGACCGCCGAGGCGACGCTGACCAATACCGGCAGTTTCGCGGGCGCCAATGTCGTGCAGCTCTACATCGCCGACCCCTACGCCTCGATCGCGCGACCGGTGAAGGAGCTGAAGGGCTTCCAGAAGGTGACGCTCAAGCCCGGCGAAAGCCGCGCCGTGCGCTTCGAAGTCGGCCCGGAACAGCTCAAGTTCGTGAATGGCGAGCTGAAAGAGGTGATCGAGAGCGGCCAGTTCGATGTCCAGCTCGGGCTGGATTCGCGGGACGTGCTGCAGCAGTCCTTCCATCTCGCGTGAGCGAGCCGCGCGCCCCGCGGTTCTCCGCGGAGCGCGCCTGACAGCGTGATCAGCCCTGCGACGGCTTCCAGTCGGCCGCCGGGATGGTATTGATCATCCAGGGAATGCCGAACTTGTCGACGAGTGAGCCGAAGCCGGGCGACCAGAAGGTTTCGCCGAACGGCATGACGGCGCGTCCGCCCGCGGAAAGCTGATCGAACCAGCGCTGGCCCTGCGCCTTGTCCCCGGTATGCAAGGTGACGTCGAAGCCGTTCTTGGGCTTGTCGACGTTCGGCGCCCACGCCGTGTCCATGTCGGCGCCCATCAGGGCCTGATCGCCGACTTCCAGCCAGCAATGCATCAGCCAGGTCTTGTATTTCTCGTCGGTGATCGGCATGCCGGGCGGCGCGTCGCCATAAGGCATGGCTGCGGTGATCTTGCCGCCGAGAACCTTGGCGTAGAACTCGAACGCCGCCCGGCATTCACCCCGAAAACTCAGGCTGGTCACGATCTTCATGGTCGTCTCCATTGTGGCGGGAGCTTCAACGCTCCTCAAATGGATTGATATCAATATATCAACACGCGCGTGTCAGCATAACGAATGCCGGCCATGATCGAACGTTCCCCGGCTTCGCGTGTCCTGATCTGAATCGCGCATCACCGCGCAGGCCACCGTCAACGCCTCTTGCCCATCTGCCTACCGGCAGGTAGGTAGATGGCGCCTCTCCATGGGCGGACCAGCCGCCGGGAGGCCGAGGAGGCTCAGCACGCATGCCGGTCATCGAAAGCAGGGTTGGCACCGGAGCCGAGCAGCAGCAGAAGCGGGCCGCCTATGGCGCGCTCATCCAGACCCTGCGGGAGCGCCACGCGCGCGTGCTGGCCGGCGGTGGCGAGAAGCTCAGGGCGCGCCATCGCGAACGCGGCAAGATTCCGGTGCGCGAGCGCATCGACCTCCTGGTCGATCCTCTGTCGCCCTTCCTCGAACTTTCCCCGCTCGCTGCCTGGGAGCTCTATGGCAACGAGGTGCCGGGCGCCGGCATCGTCACCGGCATCGGCATGGTCTGCGGCACGCCCTGCATGATCATCGCCAATGACGCGACGGTGAAGGGCGGCTCCTTCTTCCATGAGACCGTCAAGAAGCACCTGCGGGCGCAGGAGATCGCCTTCGAGAACCGCTTGCCTTGCGTCTATCTCGTCGATTGCGGGGGTGCCTTCCTGCCGGAGCAGGACCGCGTCTTCCCCGACCGCGACCATTTCGGCGGCGCCTTCCTGCAGCAATGCCGTATGTCGGCGGCCGGACTGCCGCAGATCTCGGCGGTGTTCGGCGGCTGCACGGCCGGCGGCGCCTATATTCCTGCCCTCTCCGATGAGGTCGTGATGGTGCGCGGCACCGGCCGCATCCATCTCGGCGGGCCGCCGATCGTGAAGGCCGCGATCAATGAGATCGTCGATGGCGAGACCTTGGGCGGAGCCGAAATGCATACGCAGGTTTCCGGCGTCAGCGACTATCTGGCGGAGGATGAGCATGAGGCGATCGCGAAGGTTCGCGACATCGTCGGCGCGCTGAACTGGCCGGCGTCTTCGCGTATCCCGGCGCGTCCCGTCACCGCGCCCCTCTATGATCCCGACGAGATCGAAGTCATCGTCGGCACCGACCTGAAGCAACCCTTCGACGTCCGCGAAGTCATCGCCCGCATGGTCGACGGCAGCGTCTTCGATGCCTTCAAGCCGGATTTCGGCGCGACGCTGGTCACCGGCTTCGCCCATATCCACGGCCAGCCGGTCGGCATCATCGCCAATAACGGCGTCCTGTTCTCCGACAGCGCGCTGAAGGGCGCGCATTTCATCGAGCTTTGCGACCAGCGCCGCATCCCGCTGCTGTTCCTGCAGAACATCACCGGTTTCATGGTCGGCACCGAGGCCGAACGCAGCGGCATCGCCAAGCATTCGGCCAAGCTGGTTTATGCCGTCTCGAACGCGCGCGTGCCGCGCTACACCGTGATCATCGGCGGTTCGTACGGCGCCGGCAATTACGGCATGTGCGGCCGGGGCTTCCAGCCGCGCTTCCTCTTCGCCTGGCCGAATGCGCGGATCGCGACGATGTCGCCGGACGTCGCGGCAACGGTAGTCACCGAACTGCGCCGTTCGAGCCTGACACGCGGCAATGCCAACGAGGCCGATATTGAAAAACTCGATCGCGAGACGCGCCGCCAGTTCGAGGAGCAGAGCACGCCCTATTACGCGACGGCGCGACTCTGGGACGACGGCATCATCGAGCCGGCCCAGACGCGCGACGTGATCGGCCTGTGCCTCTCGCTCGCCGCGCGCGAGATCGACCTGCCCGGGCATCGCCCCGTCTACCGGATGTGACCCCGATGATCGGCTCCCTGCTCGTCGCCAATCGCGGTGAAATCGCCGTGCGGATCATACGGACCTGCCGGCGCCTCGGCATCCGCACCGTCGCCGTTTTCTCCGATGCCGATCGCGATGCGCAGCATGTCGCCTTCGCCGACGAGGCCGTCCGGATCGGCCCTGCCGCCGCGCGCGACAGCTATCTGCGGGCGGAAGCGATCATGGAGGCTGCGGCACGTAGCGGTGCGGAAGCGATCCATCCGGGCTATGGCTTCCTCTCGGAAAAGCCGGACCTGCCGCTGCTCTGCCGGCAGGCGGGACGCATCTTCGTCGGCCCTTCCGCCGAATGCATTACCGCGATGGGGCCAAAGATCGGCTCGAAGCTGATCGCCGAGAAGGCCGGCGTGCCGAGCGTGCCGGGCTATGCCGGCGCGGACCAGTCGAATGCGGCGCTAGCCGATGCCGCGGCGCGGATCGGCTACCCGGTGATGATCAAGGCCTCGGCCGGCGGCGGCGGCAAGGGCATGCGCCGGGTCTTCGCGGCCGCGGAGCTGGTGCCGGCGCTCGAAATGGCGCGGGCCGAGGCGCAGGCCGCCTTCGGCGACCCCGCCCTCCTGATCGAGAAGCTTGTGATGCGCCCGCGCCACCTCGAAGTGCAGGTGGCCGGCGACAGGCACGGCAATGTCGTGCATCTCTTCGAGCGCGACTGCTCGGTCCAGCGCAACAACCAGAAGGTGCTGGAAGAGGCGCCCGCGCCCAACCTCGCGCCCGCGATCCGGGCCAAGCTGCTGGAACGTGGCGTCACGCTGGCAAAGGCCATCGGCTACGACAATCTCGGCACGGTCGAGTTCATCCTGGAGGATGGGTTCGACGAACCCTGGTTCCTCGAAATGAATACCCGCCTGCAGGTCGAGCACCCCGTCACCGAGGCGATAACCGGCTACGATCTCGTCGAATGGCAGATCCGGATTGCGGCCGGCGAGCGGCTGCCGGCCTTGCAGCATGAGATCCGCGAAAGCGGACACGCGATCGAGGCCCGCATCACCGCCGAGCGCGCAGACCGGGGTTTTCGGCCCGATACCGGGCGGATTGAGGGCTATGCGGAGCCGGCATCGATCCGCGTCGACAGCGGCGTGCGGGCCGGTTCGGAGGTCACGCTGTTCTATGACTCGCTGCTGGCCAAGGCGATCGCGGCCGGGCCGGACCGCAGGGCCGCCTGCGCACGGCTGGCGGCTGGCTTGCGAGATTTCGCGATTCTCGGCCCAGCGACCACCTTGCCCTTCCTGATCGATGCGGTGGAGCATCCGCTTTTCGTCGAAGGGAAGGCAACGACGCGCTTCATCGACGAAGCCTTTCCAGAGGGCTGGGCCGCCAAGCGGCCGAGACAAAGGCTGGCGCGCGCCGTCGCGGCGCTCCTCTGGCTGGAACAGCAGAAGGCGGCACGCCCACAGGTCGATGCCTGGGATCGTCTGGCCGGATTCCGCCTGCTGGCGCCGGCCGGCGGCGTGGCGACCAGCCACCTGCTCGCCGATGCAGAAGATGGCGCGACCAAGCTGGAAGTCCGTTTGCTGCCGAACGGCCGGCAGATCGTCCTCGATCCCGGGGGCGAGATCGAACTGGCGTTGCGGATCGGTTCCGGGAGCTTCGAACTCACCTTCGAAGACCGGCTCCTGCGCGGCAGCCATGCCGCAAGCGCCGGGGACATCCGGCTGACGCTCGACGGCGAGACCTTCACGATCCGGATCGGCAGCGAAGCGCGGCCGGCGGCGGCAACAGGCAGCGGCGGAGCCGGCTCCGGGGCGGTCCTCGCCCCGATGCCGGGTGTGGTCGCCGAAGTCCGCGTCGCGCCGGGCGACAGGGTCGAGGCCGGACAGGTCGTCATCGTGCTGGAATCGATGAAGCTGTTCACCTCGCTCCCGGCCGGCGTCGGCGGCGTCGTCGCCGATGTCGCCTGCAGACCGGGCGACACGGTTCAGGCCGGCAAACGGCTCGTGCTGATCGAGCCGGCCTCCGCCTGAGGGCCTGCATGCTCCTGACGCAGCCCCGCCAGCGCATCGAACCATCTCGACCGCTCGCGGCCCTTGCCGGATGAACGATCCGAGCCGCCGCTCCTACCCGTTCGATCCGAGAAGCGGGACAAGTGGATGGCGACGGGATCGGAGAGTCCGCCTTGAAGCTGCCTTTGTGGGGAAGCGCACTCAGCGCCACTCTGCTCGTCCAGGTCGTGAGTTCCTTCGCCGGGGCCGCCATTCCGCTTCTCGGCCCGCTCCTGACACTGCGCTGGGGCCTCGCGCCCGAGAGCATCGGCTATGTCTCGTCCGTGGTTTCGGTCGGCATCTGCTGGTTTCTCGCCTGCGGCAATCCGATGCTCGATCATCACGGGCCGGTACGGGCCTTGCAGATCGGGCTTGCCTTCATCGCAGCAGGACTGCTGCTCCTGTCCCTCCCCTTCGCGGCGATAGGCCTTGCCGGCGCCCTGCTGGTGGGGCTCGGCCTCGCGCCCAACACCCCAGCCGGCAGCCAGATTCTGATGCGCACGGCGCCGGCCGGCCACCGGACGCTCGTCTTCTCGATCAAGCAGGCCGGCGTTCCGCTCGGCGGCGCCATCGCGGGTTTCGCCATCGCGCCGATGGTGTCGGGTTTCGGATTCGTCGGCGCACTCTGGGCCGTGGTCGCCACCGTCCTGGTCAGCGGGCTGGCTGTGCAACCCTTCCGGAGGAGCCTGGACGCAGAGAAAGGCACGCAGAACCGTGCCTGGGCGCGGATGTTCCTGTCGCCCTCGTCGCTGGCGCGCTCGGCGCGGGTGCTGAGCTCGCATGCCTCGCTGCCGATGCTGACGGCGCTCGGCGTCTCCTTCTCGATCACGCAGGCCAGCATCACCGCTTTCACCGCGACCTACATGATCACCCAGCATGGCAAGACGCTGGCCCAAGCCGGACATCTGGTCGCGACCCTGCTCGTCGCCAGCACCCTCGCACGCATCTTCTTCGGCTGGCTGGCAGACCGGATGGGCAGCGGCCTGCATCTGCTCTGCCTTCTGGCGCTCGCCGCCGGCTCGGCCATCGCCCTGCTGGTCGGCATGGGCGGCACGAACCCCTGGGTGACCTATTCTTGCATGGCGCTCGTCGGCGCGACTTCGATGGGCTGGAACGGCGTGCATATGGCCGAACTGGCGCGGGTGTCGCCGCCCGCCCTGATCGGCGACGTGGCCTCAGGCGCAAGCCTGTTCGGCTTCGTCGGCTCGATCTGCGGTCCCCTGATCTTCGCTGTCACCGCAAACCGGACCGGCAGCTTCGACTGGCCCTACCTGCTGGTCGCAGGCCAGTTGGCGGTCTCCGGCGCCTTTGCGCTCTGGTCACTGCGGCGGCACACGCAGGCCTGACGCGAGGGACGAACGGGAGCTGGATAACATCAGGTTATGCCTGATCCCGAATAAAGCATGAGAACAAAGAAGACGAGCCCTCTAGAGCTTGTTGGTGGAACGGCCACGCGGCCGTTTCCCGAGACAACCAGATCACAGGCCACATCAGGAAACTGCGATGCCC
Source organism: Allobosea sp. (assembly GCF_017308015.1). GTDB lineage: Bacteria > Pseudomonadota > Alphaproteobacteria > Rhizobiales > Beijerinckiaceae > Allobosea. Next base: position 140,185 of record NZ_JAFKFW010000008.1, on the reverse strand, counting down.
CGCCTCATCACCGTCGCCGCCGCACAGTTGGGTCCGATCCAACGCGCCGACAGCCGCAAGCAGGTCGTCGACCGGATGATCGCGCTGCTCGAAAAAGCCAAGGCGCAGGGCGCGACCTTCGTGGTTTTCCCCGAGCTGGCGCTGACGACCTTCTTCCCGCGCTGGTATCATGAGAACCGGGCGGACGCCGACGAGTGGTTCGAACGCAGCATGCCCGGCCCGGACACGCAGCCGTTGTTCGACAAGGCCCGCGAGCTCGGCCTCGCCATGAGCTTCGGCTATGCCGAACTCACTCCGGAAGGGCGGCATTTCAACAGCTCGATCCTGGTCGATCGCGGTGGCCGCATCGTCGCCAAATACCGCAAGATCCACCTGCCCGGCCATGCCGAATTCGATCCCGAGCGGGCGCATCAGCATCTCGAGAAACGCTATTTCGAGCCGGGCAATCTCGGCTTCCCGGTCTGGGAGTTCGAAGGCGGCCTCTTCGGCATGGCGATCTGTAACGACCGGCGCTGGCCCGAAACCTATCGCGTCATGGGGCTGCAAGGCGTCGAGATGGTCGTGCTCGGCTACAACACCCCTTCCGCCAATTCGCAATCGCCCGACGAGACGACCGCCGACCGAATGTTCCACCATCGCCTCTCGGTCCAGGCCGGTGCCTACCAGAATTCGACCTGGGTCGTTGCCGTCGGCAAGGCCGGTACCGAAGACGGGCACCATCTCTTCGGCGGCACGCTGATCGCAGCGCCGGACGGCAAGATCGTCGGCGAGCTCGAGCACGAGGAGGACGGGGTGCTCGTCCATCCCTGCGATCTCGACGACACCCGTTTCGGCAAGGCGACGATCTTCGACTTCGCCAGGCATCGGCGTGTGGAGCACTACGGTCTGCTGACCGAGCGGACCGGCGTCGGTGCCCCGCTCGGCAAGCCGGAAAGCGCCTGAACGCTCTCCCCGGCGACTTCTGGACAACGGACCGAACGGCGACGGCCAGCGACCGATCGGTGAGCTCTCGATGTGAGGCGCGCGCAACGCCGCTCGCCCGGAGGCAGTCTGCGCGGGCGTCGAGGGCGAGACACCCGGGAGCGTGAAACGGCGCCCCGCGGCGCGTGCAACGACGAGGGAGCAGGATGGACACGGAACTGCGCGTCGTGCTCGGCGACAGGCGCTACGGCATCCAGCGCCCTTGGGGCGTCCTGCCCGCGACGCCGGGGCGGATCACCGATCTCGCGGTCAGCGAGGACGGGCTGGTCCATGTCCTCTTGCGCCGCGACAGTGCCGTCGATCCCGCAGGCCCCTGCGTCATCACGCTCGGGACTGACGGCAGCTTCGTGGGGAGTTGGGGCGAAAAGCTCTGCGTCGACGCCCACAAGATCGCGATGACGCCCGATGGCGGCCTCGCGATCGTCGACCGCGACGCGCATCGCATCTTCCTGTGCGATGACGAGGGTCGCGTGCGACAGCAGATCGGCGAGAGCCACCGGCCCGGCCATCCCTTCAACCATCCCAGCGATATCGCCTTTGTGTCCGATGGCGGCTTCTACGTCGCCGACGGCTATGGCAACGGACGCATCCACCGGTTCGATGCAAGTGGCGACCTGATCGCGAGCTGGGGCTCGGTCGGAACGGCGCCCGGTGCCTTCCTGACGCCGCACGGCATCTGCGTGCTCCGCGACGGGCGCGTCATTGTCGCCGACCGCGAGAACAGCCGCGTGCAGAGCTTCAGCGCCAAGGGCGAGCTTCTCGCTGTCTGGGATACGTTCCTGCGGCCGCAGGACGTCGTCGCCGATGCCGAGAATCGCATCTATGTCTGCGATTCCATTCCGACACTCAGCCTGCTCTCGGCGGATGGCGCCCTGCTCGGCCGCTGCCGGCCGGTCCTCAACGGCGCGCATGGAATGTGGCTCGGACCGGCCGACGATATTTTCCTCGCCGAAACCAACCCGAACCGCATCACGCGGCTTTTCCCCATCGCGGCTTGACGCGACGGGCGGCACCTCCGTCATGCGGGGGACATGGCAGTGCGGTTCTGCAGGCGCGAGACCAGCCGCACGAAGGGCCAGAACATCAGGAAATAGACGATCGCCGCCGCGATCAGCGGGGTCGGGTTGTAGAGCAGGCCCTGGGCGAGCTGGGCCGAGCGCAGCAATTCCTGCAAGGCGACGGCCGAAGCGATCGAGGTCTGCTTCACCAACTCGACCGTGTTGCTGATCAGATCCGGCAGGACGTTGCGCGTACCCTGCGGCACCACGACATGGATCATGCTCTGGTACCAGCTCAGGCCGGTCGAGCGGGCCGCCTCGCGCTGGCCCCTCGCGACCGATTCGATGCCGGCGCGAAATATCTCGGCGAAATAACTCGATCCGTTCAGTGTCAGCGCCAGAACGGCGGCGGTGAACTCGTTCAGCTTCAGGCCGAGGAAAGGCAGGCCGAAGAAGATGAAGATCAACAGCACCAGCGGCGGGATCGCCCGCAGCACGTCGACATAGGCGATCAGCAGGAAGCGCAGCAGCCGGTTCGGCACGTCCTGCGCCATGGCGATCGCGATGCCTGCGAGCACCGAAAGCGGCACGGCGACGGCAGCCAGCGCCAGCGTCATCCAGAACCCCTGCAGCAGCAGCGGCCAGACCTGCTTGAGGACGTCGAGATTGAGGAAGGTCGTGACGAGATCGTCCATCATGACCTCGGGTGCGCATAGGCGCGTTCGAGCCAGCGCGTGAACCGCACGAAGGGCAGGAACAGCAGCAGGAAGAGGAGAGCGCCGACGGTCAGCGCGGTCGGATTGGCGACGTTGGACTGGATGCTGGAGGTCACGTTGAGCAGTTCCGGCACCGCCACGACCGACCCCAGCGTCGTGCCCTTGCTGATGCCGATGGCGCGATTGGTCAAAGGCGGGATCGAGATGCGCACCACCTGCGGCAAAATGATGTAGGCCAGCGTCTTGCTGAAACTCAGGCCGGTCGAGCGGCCGGCCTCCCATTGGCCTTTCGGCACAGCGTTGATACCGGCCCAGAATATCTCCTCGGCAAAGGCCGAGAGCACGATCGCCAGTGCCAGCACGGTCGCGGTGATGGGTTCCAGCACCAAGCCGAAATAGGGCAGCGCAAAATAGGCCAGCACGATCAGCACGAGCTGCGGGATCGAGCGGAAGAAGTCGATATAGAAAATGATCAGCCAGTTCAGCGGCCGGATGCCGTAGAGCCTGAGCACCGCGAGCCCGAGGCCGAGCGGGATGCCGATCAGGATCGTCAGGATCGACATCTGCACCGTGATGAGAAAACCGCGCAGAATGTCCGGCCAGAACGCCGACATCAGCGAGAAATCGAAGAAATAGCGGACGATCTGGTCCATGGGCACCGTCAGCCGTGCGAGCGCATCACGAAATCCCTGATGCGCGGATGCTGCGGATCAACCAGAATCTCCTGCGGCGTGCCCTCGGCCAGGATCGCGCCATGGTCCATGAAGACGACACGGTCCGCGACATCGCGCGCGAACTTCATCTCATGGGTCACCACGATCATGGTCATGCCCATCTCCTTGGTGCGGACCATGACGTTGAGCACTTCGCCGACGAGTTCGGGATCGAGCGCCGAGGTCGGTTCGTCGAAGAGCATGACCTGCGGCTCCAGCGCCATGGCGCGAGCAATGCCGACGCGCTGCTGCTGGCCGCCGGAGAGCTCGGCCGGATAAGCGTCGGCCTTGTGAGCGAGGCCGACGACCTCGAGATGGCGGCGAGCCTTCTGTTCCGCCTCCTCCCTGCTCAGGCCAACGACCTTGCGCAGCGCCAGCGAGACATTCCCCAGCGCCGTCTTGTGCGGATAGAGATGGATGCCCTGGAAGACCATGCCGATGCCGCGGCGCAGGCGGTCGAGATCAACCTTGGGGCCGGTGACCTCCTGCCCGCCGACCCGGATCGTGCCCGCCGTCGGTTCCTCCAGCCGGTTGATGCAGCGCAGGCAAGTGCTCTTGCCCGAACCGGAGGAGCCGACGATCACCACGGCCTCGCCCTTGCCGACCTCGAGATCGATGCCGCGCAGAACCTCGACCTGGCCGAAGCTCTTGCGCAGCCCCTCGATCGACACGATCGCCTCGGCCGCCGCCGTGGCGGGCACGGATTTCACTTGCAGGCGGCCTTGTGTTCGGTCGCGTCATAGCCTTCGAAGTTCGGTGCACCGGTGCCGGGATAGATTTTCGCGGTCGAGGAATCGGCCGCCGGCTTCACGCCGAACCATTTCTCGTGGATCTTGGCCAGCGTGCCGTCAGTCTTGATGCATTCCAACGCCATCTCGACCTTGGCGCGGAACGCTGCGTCTTCCTTGCGGAAGGCGATGCCGAAATTGTTGCCGCTGTTGAAAACGAAGGCGACCTCGGCCATCGGGGTCTGCGTCGCGACATAGCGCGAGACCGGAACGTCGGCGACATTGGCGAAGGCGCGCCCGATCATAACCGCCTGCACGGCATCGGCGTTCTTGTTGTAGCGCTGGATCGTATAGCCGTACTTGGCTTCGTTGTCGGTCAGCCACTTGTCGGAGATCGAGCCGTTGTTCACGGTCACCGCCTTGCCCTTCAGCTCTTCCAGATTGGTGATCTTGCCGCCCTTCTTGACGAGGAAGCCGAGACCCGTCGGCATATAGGGCTCGCTGAACAGCATCTGCGCGGCGCGCTCGGCCGTGATGTTGGTCGGCGCGGGGATCATCTCGTAGCGCTTGGAGAACAGGCCTGCGAAGATCGCCGAGAAGTTGGAATCCGTAACGTCAACGCCGGGTCGCCCGAGTTGCTTGGCCAGCGCGACCGACATGTCATAGGTGAAGCCGGTCGTCTCGCCCGCCGGCGTCTTGAAGCAGAACGGTGCGAAGCCGAGATCGCATGCCACCTTCAGCTTCTCGCCCTGCGGATGGTCGGCATCCTGCGCCATGGCCGGCATGGCGAGCATCGCGGCGAGGACGACGCCCGCGGCGGCGGCACGTGTCAGCTTGATCGAACTCAGCTTCATGATTTCCCGCTCCCGTTATGCGTGGTGGCTCCGGCGCGATCGCTGCACCCCTTACATGCCACGATCCGGCGATGCCCAAAGTGAGCCTAACAGGGCAAAATCATGCCCAGCCAATCATTTGTTGTCAGGTTTCAATAACCTGATGTTATACAGTTTCCTGGTGTTCCCTGTCTGCTGGCGGCGACGGCACCAGGCTACGCAGAATGTCGACGAAAACACTTGCCGTCCGCGACAACGGCTCGAAGCGCGGCGTCAACAGATGAACACGCACCCGTGTCTTCGGCGCCAGCGGGCGCGACACCAGATCCGGCCACGTCCCTCCGCGCAGAACGAATTCGTCGACCACTGCGACACCCGCGCCCGCCCGGACCATGGCGCAGGCAACCGGCGTGAAGCGGACGACGGTGCTGATCCTCAGCGGGGCTGCTTTCAACGCGAGGGCACGGCCAACGACATCGCCATAGGGCGTCTGCGGCCCGAAGCCGATCAAGGGATAGGACGCAAGATCGGCCGGGCGGACGACGCGCAACCGGGCGAGCGCATGATCGCGCGGCATCACCACCATCAACCGTCCCTCCGCAAGCACCTCCGTATTGAGCGTGGGCTCGTCGACCGGAATGATCGAGACGCCGAGATCGGCACGTCCGGCAATGACCTTGGCGACGACCTCCAGCAAGGTCAGCACCTCGAACTCGACGCGCAGATCCGGGAAGTGATTTCGCAGGCGCGCGATCGCCTCCGGCACCACAGCCTGGCCGACACTTGGGCTTGCGACGATCCGCACCGAGCCGGTGCCGCGCTCGCGCAGTTCGTCGGCGAGCTCATTGACCCTGACCACGCCCTGATGAACCTGATCCACCTCCTGGAAGAGGCGCCGCGCCTCCGGCGTCGGCTGGACGCGGCCGCGCACGCGCTCGAACAGGCGCAGCGCCAACCGGTCCTCGGTGTAGGCGAGCAGGCGGCTGATGGCGGGCTGCGAGACGGAGAGCAACCGCGCCGCGCCGCTGATCGAGCCGGTGATCATGATCGCGCGGAAGACTTCGATCTGCCGAAGATTGAGACGCATGCGATAACATCCGATTATGATCGGCCACATAATAAGCATGATTCACTTTGCGCCTAGCGCTCTAAGCTCGACGTCGCCGGCAGTGACCGGTTCGACGGAGCATCGCGCGAAAAAGCGGAAACCGCTTTTCGCTTGAGCAATGCTTCCAACCAAAACGGGACGAGGCGGGCCGATGAGGCGCTTTCTGACCATCGGGGACGTCGAGGCCGCTGTTGCCGGCGGATCCGTCTTCGCAGCGGGCGGCGGCGGCTGGGCCGATCATGGCCGCATGCTGGGCACCGCCGCGGTCAATACCGGCAGGCCCGAGCTCGTCACGATGGACGAGATTCCCGACGACGCGATCATCGCCACCGCCGCCGCCATCGGCGCGCCCGGCGGCACGACCGAGTGGGAGATGTGGGGCATCGACTACGTCAAGGCGGTGCAGCTCCTGCAGGAAGCGCTGGGCAAACCGATCTACGGCCTGATCATCGGCCAGAACGGCATGTCGAGCACGCTGAACGCCTGGCTACCGAGCGCCATCCTCGGAGTGAAGGTCGTGGATGCCGTCGGCGATATCCGCGCCCATCCCACCGGCGACATGGGCTCGATCGGCCTCGCCAACAGCCCTGAGGCGACGATCCAGGTGGCGGTCGGCGGCAACCGCGCCAAGAACCAGTATATCGAGCTGGTCACGCGCGGCGCGACGGCCAAGGTCTCGCCGATCCTGCGCACCGCTTCCGACATGTCGGGCGGCTTCATCGCCTCCTGCCGCAACCCGGTTTCGGCGGCCTATGTCCGCAAGAACGCGGCGCTGGGCGGCATTTCGCTGGCGCTGGCGCTGGGCGAGCGCATCATCGCCGCGAGGCCGAGGGGCGGCAGCGCCGTGATCGACGCGATCTGCGACGAGACCGGCGGCTCGATCATCGCGCGCGGCATCGTCGCGAAGAAGGACGTGCGCTACACCAACGAGGCCTTCGACATCGGCACGATCCAGGTCGGGACCGGGGCTGCCGCCCGCGTCATCCATGTCATGAACGAATACATGGCCGTGACCGATCTCGACCGCGCCCGCCACGCCTGCTTCCCCGACGTGATCACCACGCTGGACAATGACGGCCAGCCGGTCAGCGCCGGCCATGTCCGCGAGGGCATGGAGCTCTCGGTGCTGCGCGTGCCCAAGAGCAAGATCCCGCTGAGCTCCAGCGTGACCGATCCCAGCGTCTATCCGATCGTCGAGAAGGCACTCGGCATGAGCTTCACCGACTACGCGCTCGGCCGTGAAGGCTGAGCACATTTTCCCCGATCCTGCAGACCAACCGGATACCCCACAATGAGCGATTTCGATCTCGTCCTCCGCGGCAATATCGTGCTGTCCGACCGGATCATCGAAGACGGCTATGTCGCCGTCAGCGGCGGCAAGATCGGCAAGGTCGGGTCCGGTACGCCACCCTCGGCCCGCGAGACGCAGGATTTCCGCGGTCAGTGGATCATGCCGGGCGTCATCGACGGACAGGTCCATTCCGGCAGCCAGGCCAATCACGAGGGCATCGGCATGTGCTCGCGGGCGGCCGCGGCCGGCGGCGTCACCGTGATGGTCGACATGCCCTATGACGAGCCGGAGCCGGTCACCAGCGCAAAACTCTTCAACGAGAAGGTCGCGGTGGTCGAGCGCGATGCCCATGTCGACGTCGCGCTCTATGCCACGATCACCATCGAGAACGGGCTGCATGCCATTCCGGGCCTCGTCGAGGCCGGCGCCTGCGCCTTCAAGTTCTCCACCTTCGAGGCCAACCCGACGCGCTTTCCCCGCATCGGCGACGATACGCTCTACGAGGCTTTCAAGCTGATCGAGCCGACCGGCCTGCTCTGCGGCGTCCATAACCAGGACCAGGAAATGACCCGGCGCAACATCGCCAGGCTGATCGAAGCCGGCGATACTGGCCCCGACGCCTTCCTGCGCGCCCATACGCCGCTGGTCGAGAACCTCGCCACCGCCCGCATCTACGAGATCGGCGCCGAGACCGGGGCTCGCGCCCATGCCGTCCATGTCTCGACCTCGCGCGGCTTCGAGATCTGCAACATGTACAAGCGCGCCGGATACAAGGCGACGGTCGAGAGCTGCGTGCAGTATTTCATGCTCAATGCCGAGGAGCACGGCCCGCGCTTCGGCGCCAAGATCAAGCATTACCCGCCGATCCGCCCGAAGGCCGAGAGCGACCTGCTCTGGAGCCATCTCGCCGCCGGCCATTGCGACTTCATCTCGTCGGACCATGTCTCCTGGGGGCTGGAGAAAAAGGGCGATCCGATGATCTTCAAGAACACCTCAGGCGGGCCGGGCATCGAGACCCTGCTGCCGGCGCTGTGGACCGGCTGCGAGGAGCACGGCCTGTCGCCGACCATCGTCGTGAAGCAGCTCTGCGAGGGGCCGGCCAAGGCCTTCCTGCTCGCCGACAAGGGGCGGCTTGAAGCCGGCGCCGATGCCGACATCACGGTGCTTGAGCCCGGCCGCTTCATCCACGATCCCAGCAAGAGCCTGTCGGCCGTGAAGTGGAGCTCGATGGAGGGTCGCGAATTCCGCGTCCGCGTCGCCGCCACCTATGTGCGCGGCCAGATCGCCTGGGACGGCAAGGAGATCCGCAACAAGGCCGGCGACGGCCGCTTCCTGCGCCCGGCGGCGTGATCAGCATGTCGATCGATCAGGACCGGCTCTGGCGCCGCATCGAAGCACTCTCCGAAATCACCGACCCGGAGCGCCCATGGACGCGCCGCTCCTTCACGCCGCGTTTCCTCGAAGGGCGGGCATGGCTGGCAGCGGAGTTCCGCGAGGCCGGGCTGGAGACGGAACTCGATGCCGCCGGCAACCTGATCGGCCGGCTTGCCGGCGCCGATCCGAGCCTGAAGCCGATCCTGATCGGTTCGCATTCCGACACGGTGCCCTCGGGCGGGCGCTATGACGGCATTCTCGGCGTGCTCGCCGCGCTGGAAGTCGTGCAGAGCTTCAGCGAGCGCGGCGACCGCCTGCGCCATACGCTGGAGGTCGTCGACTTCCTCGCGGAGGAGCCGAGCGAGTTCGGCCTCTCCTGTATCGGCAGCCGCGCGCTCGCCGGCACGCTGAGCGAAGAGCATCTGGCAATGACCCGCCCGGACGGCATGACCTTGCGCGAAGGCATCGGTTTCGTCGGCGGGCGGCCGGCGGAACTGGCCTCCGTCAAGCGGCCGGCAGACGGCATTGCGGCTTATGTCGAGGTTCATATCGAGCAGGGGCGCGTGCTGGAGAACGAGCGCATCCCGATCGGCATCGTCACCGATATCGTCGGCATCCGCCGCGAGCGCATCATCGTCACCGGCCGGGCCGACCATGCCGGCGCGACGCCGATGCCGCTCCGGGCCGATGCTCTGGTCGGCGCGGCGAAGCTGATCGAAGCCGCCTACAAGCGCGCGCTGGCGACGGCGCGGGACAACCAGCCGCTGGTCGCCACCTTCGGGCGCATCGAGGTCAGCCCCAACGCCTCGAACGCAGTGCCGGGCGAGGCCGTGCTGACGCTCGAAGTCCGCTCCGGCAATGAGGCAGCGGTGAAGGCCTTCGGCGAGGCGCTGGTGCGCGACCTGCGCCCTGCCCTCGAAGAGCTTCGCCTCACCATCGCGGTCGAGCCGATCAGCCATGTCGCGCCGACGGCCTGTGCTCGGCAAGTTCGCTCTGCCATCGCCAATGCCTCGGCCTCGCTCGGGCTCGCCACGCGCGACCTGCCAAGCGGCGCCGGCCATGACGGCGTCCACATCGCCCATATCGGCCCGGTCGGCATGATCTTCGTGCCTTGCCTCGAAGGGCGCAGCCATGCGCCGGAGGAATCGACCACGCCCGACCAGGCGGGTGACGGCGCTCGCGTGCTGGCCGAGACGGTGCGCCTGCTCGACGCGCAACTGGGTTGAAACGATGGATTGGGCGGCAAGCGATCTCGGGGAGCGCGATCTCTACAAGCTGCTCGTCAATACCGTGCTGCCGCGGCCGATCGCGCTGGTCACCACGATTGACGAGAAGGGCCGCGCCAATGCCGCGCCCTTCAGCTTCTTCAACGTGTTCAGCCATGCGCCGCCGCTGGTCGTGCTCGGCATCGAGGGCCGCGGCGGCGCGACGCCCCTGAAGGACACGATGCGCAACATCCGCGAGACCGGCAGCTTCGTCGTCAATCTCGTCGACCGGACGATGGTCGCGGCGATGCAGGTCTGCGCCATCGACTTCCCGTCCGAAATCGACGAGATCGCGGCCGCCGGGCTCGACACCGCCGCTGGCGCCAAGGTCGCGGCACCACGGCTCGCGGCCTCCCCGGTCCAGCTCGAATGCCGCGAGACGGTCTCGCTCTCGCTCGGCACGCGGCATCGCAATCTCGTCGTCGGCGAGATCGTCCATCTCCATATCCGCGACGACATCGTCGACGAGCGGCTGCATGTCGATATCGACAAGCTCGACCTCGTGGGCCGCCTGCACGGTGCCGACTGGTATCTCGGCCTGGGCGACCGCTTCCAGGAGCCGCGCCGAACGCTGGACGGCTGGCGCCAGCGCGAACGAGCCCCCATTCCCAAAGGAGAGGTGTCGTGAGCGGCACGATCTACGTCATCAACCCCAATTCGACCGAGCGCGTGACCCGCGAGATCGACGCCGCCGTCGCGCCACTGCGCATGGCGGACGGTCCGGCGATCGAATGCCTGACGCTGGCCGACGGGCCACCCGGCATCCAGTCGCAGCGCGATGTCGACGGGCTGATCCCCGCCTTGCTGAAACGCGCCGCGGGCCTTGAAGGCGAGGCCGCGGCCTTCGTCGTCGCCTGCTTCTCCGATCCCGGCATGCATGCCCTGCGCGAGCAGAGCACGAAGCCGGTGCTGGGCATCGCCGAATGCGGCGTGCTGATGGCGCTGACGCTCGGCCAGCGCTTCGGCATCGTCGCCATGCTGCAGAACTCGATCCCGCGCCATCTGCGCTATCTCGGCGCGATAGGCGTGGTGGGCCGCTGCGCCGGCGACCTGCCGGTCAATCTCACCATCGCCGAAATGGCCGATGACGACCTCACGCTCGGCCGGATGATCGCCGTCGGCAAAACCTTGCGCGATACGCACCATGCCGACGTGCTGGTGATGGGTTGCGCCGGGATGGCGCGCTTCCGCGAGCCGCTGGAGCGCGAACTCGGCGTGCCCGTCGTCGAGCCGACGCAGGCCGCGGTGACCATGGCCCTCGGGCGGGTCCGGTTGGGCTGGGGCGGACGTCCCCTCACCGGACATTGAGGCCATCTATCGCGAATAAGACTGAATAGCATTTGCGACAAGGTATCTTCGCAACCCCGCCTTCGATCGCATTGCCAGCCCTGTTTGCGCCGACGGAATCCGCACCGCACGAGAATGCAGACATGCGAACGGAACCGCCGGACGCAGGACACGCCAACCTGACAAGAACCCCTTCATCCGGGCAAGCCCTGCCCTCTTCCACCAGCAATTGAGGACCATCATGGCTCTGCTCGATGAAACCGCAGAGGGCGTCTACGTCATCACGGTGACGCCCTTCACCGAAGCCGGCGCTCTCGATCTCGACAGCATCGACCGCATGGTCGATTTCTACCTCGACAAGGGGGCGACCGGACTTACCGTGCTCGGCATGATGGGCGAAGCGCCGAAGCTGACTGCCGAGGAATCCCGCATCTTCGTGCGCCGGGTGCTGAAGCGGGTGGATGGCCGCGTGCCGGTCGTCGCCGGCGTCTCGGCCTCCGGCTTCGCTGCGATGGCCGAACTCAGCGAGAGCGTGATGGGGGACGGCGCTGCCGGCGTCATGGTCGCACCGCCCTCCAATCTGCGGACCGACGATCAGATCCTCTCCTATTACGCCACGGTGGCGGAGACGCTGGGCGCGAAGACACCGTTCGTCCTTCAGGATTTCCCGCTGGTGACGCAGGTGCAGATTTCGGCTGCCGTGATCCTGAAGATCGTCGCCGCCCACCCGTCCTGCGTCATGCTCAAGCACGAGGACTGGCCGGGTCTCGCCAAGATCTCGGCGCTGCGTGCAGCGAGCGACCAGGGCGGCCGGCGTGTCTCGATCCTCGTCGGCAATGGCGGCATGTTCCTGCCGGAGGAACTCTCCCGCGGAGCCGATGGCGCCATGACCGGATTCGCCTATCCCGAGATGATGGTCGATGTCTGGAAGGCGCATGCGGCGGGCCAAGTCGAGCGGGCGCATGATCTGTTCGACGCCTATCTGCCGCTTGCGCGCTACGAGCAGCAGCCCGGCCTTGGCCTTGCCATCCGCAAATATACGCTGGCGAAGCGTGGCGCGATCGCCTCGGCCACGCTGCGCAAGCCCGGCGGAGCGTTGTCCAAGACGGATATCGCCGATATCGAACGGCTCATCGCGCGGCAGGAGCGGCGCCTGAAGGAGATCGGCTGATGGACCTCGGACTTTCCGGAAAGCGCGCCCTCGTGCTGGGCGCCAGCCGCGGGCTCGGCGCGGCGATCGCGCAGACGCTCATCGCGGAGGGCGCGATCGTCATCGCCGCGGCGCGCAGCACCGATGTCACGGAAAGCTGGATCGCCGGCCTGCCGGCGGACCAGCACGGTCGCGCCAGCGCCGCCAGGCTCGACCTTGCCGATCTCGCCTCGGTCGATGCGCTCGCGGACAAGCTGATCGCGGAAGGCGGCGTCGACATCCTGATCGGAAATTCCGGCGGCCCGCCGCCCGGTGAGGCACGCGACACCAGGCGCGACGACTGGCTCAGGCATTTCGAGGGGATGGCGGCCAATCTCTTCCACCTGGCGCAGCGCCTGCTGCCCGGCATGACGGAGCGTGGCTTCGGCCGCATCGTCACCATCGCCTCCTCCGGCGTCGAGCAGCCGATTCCGCGGCTCGCCCTGTCCAACGGCATCCGCGCCGCGGTCATCGGCTGGTCGAAGACGCTGGCTTCCGAGGTTGCCGGCAGCGGGGTGACGGTGAATGTCGTGCTGCCGGGCCGCATCCATACCGAGCGCGTCGACCAGCTCGACGATGCGGCCGCCGGCCGCAGCGGCGGCACCCGCGAGGCAGTGGCGAAGGCCTCGATGGCGGCGATTCCGGCCGGCCGCTACGGCAAGCCACAGGAGTTCGCCGATGTCGTCACCTTCCTCGCCAGCGAACGGGCGAGCTACGTAACCGGAGCGAAAATCCGGATCGACGGCGGGCTGATCCGAGGAATCTGATCGAAGCGGACTGTCGAGGGCGAAGGGATATTATAATCTGGAAAAATGAGGCAACTGGCTTCGTCGGCGCCGTTTGTTCCACAACCCGCTAAAGGTGACCCGAGACCAGCTGCTAGAGTGACGCCGGTTTAATCTGGGTCATATCCTGCGGCTTTGCAGAAGCTGGCGCATTCGTTTGCCGAGAAAAGATGGACGATGCTGCCGACGGCGTCCTAGAGAACGCCGATGGAGCGCTCTGCTTTTGCCCGGAGTGATCTGAGCCCTTAAAACTGGATCGCTTTGGGTTAGAGTTTTCCGCGTCGTTTCCCTTGGGCTGGGAGGAGCGCAAGACGATGAAAGATTCGAAGTTCTCGGCCGCCCAGAAGGCGTTCATCCTGAAGCAGGGCGCGGACGGGATTCCGGTGGCGGAGGTCTGCCGGCGGGCCGGAATCAGCCAGGCGACCTATTTCGCTTCGCGGGCCTTCGGTTCAACTGGAAGAAGAAGTACGAGGGGCTGCTGCCCGCCGAGATGCGCCGGTTGAAGCAGCTGGAGGACGAGAACGCGAAGCTGCGCAAGCTCGTCGCCGATCTCGCGCTGGACCGCGAGATGCTTCAGGACGTCATCCGCCGAAAGCTCTGAGGCCTGGTCGCAAGCGCGAGCTCGTCGGCCTGATCTGTGGTGAGTGGCAGGTGTCGATCCGGCGGGCCTGTGCGGTCCTGGAGTTCGACACCACTACAAATCGTGCCGGCCCGACCAGGCCCCCTTGGCCGCCCGGATCAAGGCGATCTGCGAGACCCGCGTCCGTTATGGCTACCGTCGTGTCGACGTGCTGCTGCGACGCGAGGGCTGGCATGTCAATCAGAAGCGGATTCCAAGGATCTACAATGAGTTAGGCTTGCAGCTCAGGAACAAGACGCCCAAGCGCCGGGTCAAAGCGAAGCTGCGCGAGGACCGTGCGCCGGCGACGCGGCCGAACGATGTCTGGGCAATGGATTTTGTCCATGACCAACTGGCGACAGGCCGCAAAATCCGAGTGCTGACGGTGGTCGACACCTTCTCGCGCTTCTCACCGACTGTCGATCCCCGCTTCAGCTACCGGGCCGAGGATGTCGTCGCCACGCTGGAGAGGGTCTGCGCGAAACTGGGCTATCCGAAGACGATCCGGGTCGATCAGGGGTCCGAGTTCGTCAGCCGCGACCTCGACCTGTGAGCCTATGCCAAGGGCGTCACACTGGACTTCTCCCGCCCGGGGAAACCGACCGACAACGCCTTCATCGAGGCGTTCAACGGACGCTTCCGCAGCGAGTGCCTGAACACGCACTGGTTCCTGACCCTTGCGGATGCGGCCGAAAAGATGGAGGCTTGGGTCAAATACTACAACGAGGATCGGCCACACGGGGCCATCGGCAACAAGCCCCCGATCCTGCTACAAAATCCCGGCGGAGCGCCCAGCCTACCGCCGTGATCGAAGGCCGGAAACTCCAGCCTCCGGCGGTCCAGCAAATGGTCTCAGATCACAATGAAACTCAGGACTCTCCCTCAGACCGGAGGAGAAAAGGGTCTCAGGTCAAGAGCAAAGCTCAATTGCCGCCTTATGGAACGCAACGCACCTAGTGCTTGGATCACACAGCGCAACAGCGAGATTCTAGATGGCGCGGTCTTTCTAGCAGGCTCGAATAACAAGAGAATGTTGAGCAACTCGGCTACGCGAGCTTAGGAGATCGCGCCAGCAAACGTCGTGACAGCAGGATACAGCCGGGCTATCTTGTCACAGACATACACTATCTCTTTCCAAATTTGTCGCTATGACTAACCTAAAATTCGGAACCTCCGGCCTGCGCGGCCTCGTGACGCAGCTAGCCGGCCTGCCGAGCTACGCCCATGTCCGTGCCTTCTGCGCCACGCTGCAGGAGGACAAGGCGGCCGGACCACAAGGCGAAGTGCTGATCGGGCGCGATCTGCGCGCCTCCAGCCCGCTCATCGCGGCGCAATGCGCCCAAGCGATCACCGATGCCGGGCTCGTATCCGTCGACTGCGGCGCCGTGCCGACACCGGCCCTGGCTCTGGCCGCCATGACCGCAGGCAGCCCGGCCGTCATGGTGACGGGGAGCCATATCACGGACGACCGGAACGGCCTGAAGTTCTATCGTTCCCAGGGCGAGATCGACAAAGCCGACGAAGCCCGCATTCTCGCCCATCATGGCAGGCTCGCGCTGACGGCCATGCCCAGAATCGCAGTTGCGCCGCAGCAGCGCGATGTCGCCGCCGGCTACGGCGCCCGCTACGTGGAGTTCTTCGGACGTGCGCTGGAAGGGCTCGTCGTCGGCGTCTACCAGCACTCCTCCGTCGGCCGCGACATCATCTGCGACGCGCTGGAGGCGCTTGGCGCCAGGCCGGTTCCGCTGGGCCGCAGCGATGCCTTCATCCCGGTCGATACCGAGGCGCTCCGCCCGGAGGACGAGGACCTGGCGCGGCGCTGGGCCGGCGCGCAAAAGCTCGACGCGATCGTCTCGACCGATGGAGACGCGGACCGGCCGCTGGTCGCCGATGAAACCGGCCGCTTCCTCCGCGGCGACCTCGTCGGCGCTCTGACCGCGCGCTTCCTTGGCGCCGATGCGATCGTGACGCCGGTGACCTCGAACTCGGCGCTCGACCGCCCCGGATCCTTCACGACGGTCCTGCGCACGCGCGTCGGCTCGCCCTATGTCATCGCCGGCATGGAGCAGGCCAAGACGGAAGGCGCCCGTATCGTCATCGGTTTCGAGGCGAATGGCGGCGTCCTGCTGGGCTCGGATGTCGCGCAGCACGGCCGGGTCCTCCCCGCCCTGCCGACGCGCGACGCCATGCTGCCGATCGTGGCGACGCTGGCGCTGGCACGCGCCGCGCAAAAGCCCTTGAGCGCCATCGCGGCGGAAGCCCGCTTCGCCATCGCGCTGTCGAACCGCCTGCAGGAGGTCCCGCAGGACAGGACGGCCGCCCTGATCGCCCGGCTCGATACCGAGGATTCCGGCTTTCGCGACGCGGCTTTCGCGGCCCATGGCGCAGTCGCGGCGCGCGACCGCCGGGACGGCCTGCGCTTGACCCTGGGCAACGGGGCGACGGTGCATTTCCGCGCATCCGGCAATGCTCCGGAGCTGCGCGTTTATGTCGAGGCACCGACGCCGGAAGCGGCCGAAGCGCTGCTCGCCGAAAATCTTGCCTTCGCGGCAGAGCAGACACGCTAGGATCGCCGCGTCGGCCGGAACAGCCGGCGAAGACACATCGTACAATAAGCGGCGCGATGCGCCCGCAAGCACTCTACCGGGAAGACCAGTTGGACCAAGCCCCTTCGTTCGAACGCGTATTGCTGACCGGAGCGGCCGGCTTTGTCGGCTTCCATGTCGCGCAGGCCCTGCTCGACAAGGGCATCGAAGTTCTCGGCATCGACAACCTCACACCCTATTACGATCCCGCCCTCAAGCAGGCTCGGCTCGATCGGCTCCTTACCCGCAACGGCTTCTCCTTCGAGCGGATCGACATCGCCGATTATGATGCCGTGCTCGCCGCATTTGCCGCCTTCCGGCCCCAGGTGGTGATCCATCTCGCGGCGCAGGCCGGCGTGCGCTACTCGCTCGAGAACCCGCGCGCCTACGCCGCCTCCAATCTCGACGGCTTCCTGTCGATGCTCGAAGCCTGCCGGCACAACCCCGTCGACCATCTGGTCTATGCTTCGTCGAGCTCCGTCTACGGCGCCAATGCTAAGGTACCGTTCAGCGAACATGACGGCGCCGATCACCCGATCTCGCTCTACGCGGCGACCAAGCGCGCCAACGAGTTGATGGCGCATTCCTATGCCCATCTCTACGGCATCCCGGCGACGGGCCTGCGCTTCTTCACGGTCTATGGCCCCTGGGGCAGGCCGGACATGGCCTATTTCAAGTTCACCAAGGCGATCCTCGAAGGCCGGCCCATCGACGTCTATGACGAAGCCGCGATGAGCCGCGACTTCACCTATGTCGACGATATCCGCGAAGCGATCGTGCGGCTGGCGGGCCTGCCGCCACAGGCGAACCCGAATGCCGGCGTCGCCGGGGCGGACCCTGCCACGGCTGCCGCGCCCTGGCGCCTCTACAATATCGGCAACCACACGCCGATGCGCCTTGACCATTTCATCGCAACGATCGAGGCCGCCTGCGGCTGCAAGGCGATCAAGCGGCACCTGCCCACACAGCCCGGCGACGTCCAGGCGACCTATGCCGACGTGGCGGCTCTCGCCGCGCGCGTCGATTTCCGGCCGGATACGCCGATCGAGACAGGAATTGCTCGCTTCGTCGCCTGGTATCGGGAATTCTATCGTATCTGAGCCGATCAGCACCGCCTTCGAGACAGGACTCAAACGACATGACCGAAGCCTTCATCTGCGCCTATGTCCGCACGCCGATCGGGCGCTTCGGCGGCTCGCTCTCCTCCGTCCGCGCGGATGATCTCGGTGCCGTGCCGCTGAAGGCGCTGGTCGAGCGCAACCCCGGCGTGGATTTCGGCGCCGTGGACGACGTGATCTTCGGCTGTGCCAACCAGGCGGGCGAGGACAACCGCAATGTCGCGCGCATGTCGCTACTGCTTGCCGGCCTGCCGAAGGAGGTGCCGGGCACGACGATCAACCGGCTCTGCGGCTCCGGTATGGATGCGGTCATCGCCGCCGCCCGCGCCATCAAGGCGGGTGAGGCCGAGCTGATGATCGCCGGCGGCGTCGAGAGCATGTCGCGCGCGCCCTTCGTCGTGCCCAAGGCCGACAGCGCCTTCTCCCGCCATGCCGAAATCCACGACACCACGATCGGCTGGCGCTTCGTCAACCCGCTGATGAAGGCGCAGTACGGCATCGATTCCATGCCGGAGACCGGCGAGAACGTCGCCGCCGATCGCCATATCAGCCGCGCCGACCAGGATGCCTTCGCACTGCGCTCGCAATTGAAGGCCGCCGCCGCCCAGCAGAACGGCCGGCTCGGCAAGGAAATCGTTCCCATCCTGATCCCGCAGCGCAAGGGTGATCCGATCCGCGTCGAGATTGACGAGCATCCGCGCGGCGACACCACCTTGGAGAAGCTCGCCAAGCTCGGCACGCCGTTCCGCAAGGAAGGCGGCACCGTGACCGCCGGCAACGCGTCCGGCGTCAACGATGGCGCAGCGGCGCTGATCATCGCCTCCGAGAAGGCCGCAGCGAAATACGGGCTGACGCCGATCGCGCGCGTGCTCGGCGGCGCGACCGGCGGCATCGCGCCGCGCGTCATGGGCCTCGGGCCGACCCCAGCGACGCGCAAGCTCTGCGAGCGCCTCGGCCTCAAGCCCAGCGATTTCGACATTGTCGAGCTGAACGAGGCCTTCGCCAGCCAGGGCATCGCGGTGCTGCGCGAGCTCGGCATCGCCGAGGACGGCGCGCATGTGAACCCGAATGGTGGCGCGATCGCGCTCGGCCACCCGCTCGGCATGTCCGGCGCCCGCATCACCGGTACCGCCGCGCTCGAACTCTCGCTCACCGGCAAGAAGCGCGCGCTGGCGACGATGTGCATCGGCGTCGGCCAGGGCATTGCGGTCGCGCTCGAACGCGCCTGAGCACCATCATGGCTTGTAGAAACGATCGGCCTTTATCCTGCCCGGTTCGGTCGTTCTGCTGTCATGCGGCAATGCTCGGTGGCGGGCATCGTAAGGTAAACAAGGGAAACAAGTTGACGCCGATAGTGATGTTGAGCGATCCGAGCCTTCGCGCTGCCGTTCGTGGAGGATTGCTCGCCTTGCTCGCTTCCCACCCCAGTCTCCACCCTGCCCCGCTTCAGGATTGCTTCGGATGTCCCTGAGATTTCTTGTGACCGGCGGCGCCGGCTTCATCGGCTCGGCCGTGGTGCGCAAGCTGATCGGCGAGACGGAGCATGAGGTCTGCGTAGTCGACAAGCTGACCTATGCGGGCAATCTCGCCTCGCTGGCGCCGGTCTCCCGCAGCAACCGCTACCGCTTCGAGCAGGCTGATATCGGCGATGGCGAGCGAATGAAGGCGATCTTCGCCGATTTCCAGCCTGATATCGTGATGCATCTCGCCGCGGAGAGCCATGTCGACCGCTCGATCGACGGCCCCGCCGCCTTCATCGAGACCAATATCGTCGGCAGTTTCACGCTGCTGCAGGAGGCGCTGCGCCATTTCCGGGCCCTGCCGGAGGATCGCAAAGCGCGCTTCCGCTTCCACCATATCTCGACCGACGAGGTCTTCGGCTCGCTGGGTAGCGACGGCTTCTTCCGCGAGGACACGGCCTATCAGCCGAATTCGCCTTACTCGGCCTCCAAGGCAGCATCCGACCATCTCGTACGGGCCTGGCACCACACTTATGGCCTGCCGGTGGTGATGACCAATTGCTCGAACAATTACGGTCCCTATCACTTCCCGGAGAAGCTGATCCCGCTGATGATCATCAATGCGCTCGAGGGCAAGCCTCTGCCGGTCTATGGCAACGGGCTCAATGTTCGCGACTGGCTCTATGTCGACGACCATGCCGATGCGCTATTGACCGTCGCGACCACCGGCAAGCTGGGCGAGAGCTACAATATCGGCGGCCATAACGAGAAGACCAATATCGAGGTGGTGAAAGCCATCTGTACCCTGCTCGATGAGCTCCGACCCGATCCACAAGGCTCGCGCGAGCGCCTGATCAGCTATGTCACCGACCGGCCCGGCCATGACGCACGCTATGCGATCGATGCCGGCAAGATCGGCAGCGAACTCGGCTGGGCGCCGAAGGAGACCTTCGAGACGGGCTTGCGCCGCACCGTCGAATGGTATCTCGCCAACCCGACCTGGTGGGGCAATATCCGGTCCGGCGTCTATCGCGGCGAACGCCTCGGCGCGGCCTGATCGGAGAGTTGAGCATGCTGAGCTTCGAGGAAACGGCGATCCCCGCGGTCAAGATCGTCACGCCGAAGAAATTCGGCGACCACCGCGGCTTCTTCTCGGAAACCTGGAGCCGCAAGGCCTTCACCGACGCCAGGCTCGATCTCGATTTCGTTCAGGACAACCAGTCTCTATCGGCGCCCGTCGGCACGCTGCGCGGCCTGCATTTCCAGTCGCCGCCTTTCGCGCAGGACAAGCTGGTGCGGGTGACGCGCGGCCGCATCCTCGATGTCGCCGTCGATATCCGCACCTCGTCCCCGACCTTCGGCCAGCATGTAGCGGTCGAGCTTTCGGCCGAGAACTGGCGGCAACTGCTGGTTCCGATCGGCTTCGCCCATGGATTCGTCACGCTCGAACCGGACACCGAGGTGATCTACAAGGTCACCGCTCCTTACGCGCCCCAGAACGACCACGGGCTCGCCTTCGACGACCCGGCGCTCGGTATCGACTGGCGCCTGCCGCTCTCCGCCCTCACCCTCTCAGACAAGGACCGCAAGCATCCGCGCCTCGCCGAGATGCTGCGCTATTTCGACTGATGACCCTTCGCATCGCCGTCACCGGTTGGACCGGCCAAGTCGTCTGCGCCATGCTGGAGCGCGTGCCCGTCGGCGTCGAAGTCATCGCGCTGCGCCGCCCGGACCTCGACCTCGCCGTTCCGAAGACGGTCGCGCCGGCCCTGCGTTCGGCGAGGCCCGACGTGATCGTCAACACCGCCGCCTATACTGCAGTGGACCAGGCCGAGAGCGAGCCTGAGCTTGCCATGCGCGTCAATGGCGAGGCCGCCGGCGAAGCGGCACGGGCCGCGGCGGCGCTGGGCATTCCGATGATCCAGCTCTCAACCGACTATGTCTTCGATGGCGTGCTCGACCGGCCCTATCGCGAAGATGACGCGACCGGCCCGATCTCGGCCTATGGCGCGAGCAAGCTCGCCGGCGAACAGGCCGTCGCGGCTGCGACCGACAACCATGCCATCCTGCGCACGGCCTGGATCTACAGCCCGTTCGGCAAGAACTTCGTCAAGACGATGCTGCACCTGGCCGAGACGCGCGAAGAGGTCGGCGTCGTCGCCGACCAGGCGGGTTGCCCGACCAGCGCACTCGACATCGCCGATGCGATCTTCACCGTCGCACGCAACCTGACCGCACGGGCGGATGATGCGAACCTGCGCGGCGTGTTCCACATGAGCGCGGCGGGCGAGGCCGTCTGGGCCGATGTCGCCGAGGCGATCTTCGCCGAACGCGAACGGCAGGGCGGCAATCCGGTCCGGGTCAAGCGCATCGCCACGGCCGATTACCCGACGCCGGCCCGCCGGCCCGCCAATTCCCGGCTCGATTGCAGCAAGCTCGCGCTCGCCCATGAGGTGCGGCTGCCGGAATGGCAAAGCTCGCTCCGGCCTTGCGTCGCACGACTTCTCAAAGATCAGGCCAAGGACCAGAGGTAACGATGAAGGGCATCATCCTGGCCGGCGGTTCCGGCACCCGGCTGCACCCGATGACGCTGGCGATGTCGAAGCAGCTCCTGCCTGTCTACGACAAGCCGATGATCTACTACCCGCTCTCGACGCTGATGCTCGCCGGCATCCGCGAGGTGCTGATCATCTCGACGCCACATGACCTGCCGCATTTCAAGCGCCTGCTCGGCGACGGCTCCGATTGGGGCATGAGCCTGAGCTATGCTGAACAGCCGAATCCGGGCGGGCTGGCGCAGGCCTATCAGATCGGCGCCGATTTCGTCGCGGGCAAGCCTTCCTCCCTGATCCTCGGCGATAATCTCTATTACGGCCACAACCTGCCGGGGATAATGGCCCGTGCCACGGCCCGGACGACCGGCGCGACCGTCTTCGCTTATCATGTCCGCGACCCCGAGCGGTACGGCGTCGTTGCGTTCGACCAGTCGGGCAAGGCGATCTCGATCGAGGAGAAGCCGAAGGTCCCGAAGTCGAACTGGGCGGTCACGGGCCTCTACTTCTACGATGCGGAGGTGGTCGAGATCGCCCGCTCGCTGAAGCCCTCGGCCCGCGGCGAGCTGGAGATCACCGACGTCAACCGGATCTATTTGGAGCGCGGCCAGCTCTCTGTAGTATCGATGGGCCGAGGCTTCGCTTGGCTCGATACAGGCACGCCTGACAGCTTGCTGGAAGCAGGCGAGTTCGTCCGCACGCTGGAAAGCCGCCAGGGCCTGCGCATCGCCTGCCCTGAAGAGATTGCGGCACGACAGGGCTGGATCCTGGCCGCGGAGTTGACAACGCTCGGCGAAAAGCTCGCCAAGAGCGACTATGGCCAGTATCTTTTGCGCGTGGCAGGCGAATTTGGGAGCTAACACACCGCTCGACCAGATACGACATCAAAGAAGCGCTGCTGCTTTAGCCGCTGACGCGCATCAAAACTCGCAATGAAGCCAACGCTTGACCTCTCAGCCCCGATCTCGACACCCGCCTCCTCCACCGCGAGTCTAATGCCTCGCAGGTTGTTGTGTGTCGGCACGCGCCTTCCCTTTTCGAAGTCACGAATGGTTGAGAGGCCGAGATGAGCGGCCTTGGCGAGGTCCTGCTGGCTCCAGTCGAGGAGCGCGCGGGCGGCGCGACATTGGGCTGGCGTGATCATGAAGACGGCATAGCCTGATCAACGCTTTTCGTCGAGCGCCGACCTTTCCAGTTGACTGGAGCCGCCATAGGAAGGGAACCGTCCTTCACCGACGATTTTCGTCGCTGGAGAACGATGATGACCCTGATCCTGGAGTTCAAGCGGAAGCTCATTTTCTACAAGCCTGGCATCCTGCGCTACGCCATGCGCCGGGCCGGGGCGCAGCTTGGCGCAACGCAAGACGGCGCCGAGCGACGCGAACTTCTCTCTCAGTCGCTCAAGCGCGGCTGGGATGAGGCCAGAGCCGAACTGGCAGCGCTTCAACGATTGCGGGCCCTTATGCCGCAAGAGCGCGACGGGCAACTGCGCGACCACATCGTCGTCGGGGAGATCAGCTTACCGCACGAGGTGGCCTCGACCGCGCTCGGCCCTTGTCGGCTTCAGTGAGGGGTCTGCCATGCATCGCTCTTTGCCTCATCCCCTCATCGTGCCCTCGCCCGCATTGCCTGACGAGGCGCATCCGCCCTCGCCGCCTCAGCTGAGCCCAGCTGAGCTCGCTCAAGCCTATCGGGACTGGCGGTTTCGCCGAGGTCGTCCCGCGTCACCCGTCTCTCTCACCAGAAGGACCGGACGATGACCAGCACCTTGCGCCATCGGCGCTCCTCGGCGAGCGCGCGGCTCACGGAGCTGCGCCCTGCCCCCACGATCACCCCGTTGAGCCTATTGAGTTCCGCGCTCGATCGCGGCGCGGATGAACATGTGCTGTCTCAGCTGATCGGCCTGCACGAGCGGAGCCGCGCAGAGGAAGCACGCCGCGCCTTCGAGGCAGCCCTCACGGCCGCCAAAGCCGAGCTCCCGGTGATCGCAAAGACGCAAATCGCCAGTATAGGCGCAAAGCATTATCGCCACGAAGATATCGCCGAGATCGCCCGCACGATCGTGCCCATCCTGGCGCGCCACAGGCTGGCTTACCGCTTCCGTTCGAACAGTGACGGCGAGAGGGTGAGCATCACTTGCGTGATCTCGCACCGCGACGGTCATAGCGAGGAGAACAGCCTCTCAGCCGGCGCCGATCACAGCGGCGAGAAGAACGCGCTTCAGGCGATCGGATCGACCCTGACCTATCTGCAGCGGATGACGCTAAAGGCAGCGCTTGGTCTGGCTGCAGCCGATGACGATGATGGCAAGGCCGCAGGGGTGGGCGAGACCATCACCCGCCAGCAGACTCGGGAGCTGCTCGCCCTGGTCGACGAGGTCGGCGGCGAGCGCGAGGCCCTGCTGCGCTTTTTCAAGATCAAAGCTTTCGCCGAACTGCCGGCGCGCCGCTTCCGGCAGGCGCTGGTGACGCTCAATGCCAGGAAGGGACGGGCCTGACCATGCTCGAGATCATCAACTGCACACAAGGCTCCCCGGAATGGGCCCAAGCGCGCCTAGGTATCCCGACCGCGTCCGAGTTCGCCTCGATCCTGACCAAGGGGCGCGGCGGTACCGAGAGCCGGACCCGCCAAACCTATCTCTACAAGCTCGCCGGCGAACGGCTGACCGGCGAGGTGATGGAGGGCTTCACCTCTGCGCATATGGAACGCGGCAAGCTGATGGAGGAGGAGGCCCGCAGCGCCTATAGTTTCGTAACCGGCCTGGACTGCGAGGCCATCGGGTTCCTGCGCCGCGGACGAGCCGGCGCCTCGCCTGATGCGCTGATCGGCAAGGACGGCCTGCTCGAGATCAAGACCAAGCTGCCGCATCTCCTGATCGAGGCTCTGCTCAAGGGCGAGTTCCCGCCGGAGCACAAGGCGCAGTGCCAGGGACAGCTCTGGATCGCCGAGCGCGACTGGATCGATCTTGCGATCTATTGGCCAGGCCTGCCCATCATAATCACCCGGGCCCATCGCGACGAAGCGTTCATCGCCGAGCTCAGCACAGCCGTCGCACAGTTCAACGAGGAACTCGATCGGATCGTCGCGCAGGTCGCCGCATACGGTCGGCTGGAGGCCGCCTGATGGGTGGGCGCCGCGAGTTCACCCGCAGCCAGAAGGTCGCCATGCTCAAGCGGGCCATGGATGAGCGCGGCTGCATCCGCTGCGAAGGCTGCGGCCTCAATGTCTCCGGCAAGGTCGTCGAGTTCGACCATGTCATTCCGGAAGCGCTGATCCTCGACAAGACGAGAGAGCTTTCCATCGAGGACGGGCGTGTGCTCGGCCGTGACTGCTGTCATCGCGCACCCGGGACCAAGACCGCCCGGGATCTCGCCGCGATCGCTGAAGCCAAACGGCGCGAAGCCCGCCATCTCGGGATCCGGCCCCTTCTTTCACGTGGGTTCCCGAGACCATCACCGCAGATGAGGGCTTCCCGCCCACTCGCCAAGCCCGCTGCCTGGCGCCGCGACGATCAGTGATCCCCTGCCTCTTGGAGTTCCCATCCCATGTCTTCGACAAGCCCTGCCTCAGAACCCCGGCGCCGCTGCGCGCCGGTTCTCATCACCGCCATCATGCTCGCCAACGTCGCAAGCGCATGCGTCCCGCGTACCGCCATGCGCTTCGACCGCTACGATGGACGCAGCGACGCTGGAGCCGTCGCCCAGTTCCAGCAGGACGACGCCATCTGCAAAGGCGAAGCCGCCAAGGCCCAGGCCATGGCGGCTCCGATCCATATGGGCCGTAGCCTTGCAGATGCGATGGAGGCCGGCATGCTGGAAGGGCAACGCAACCAAGCACTGCGCCAGATCATGGTCGGCTGCATGGCCGGCCGAGGCTACAGCATGACCGTCGTCACGCCGCAGCCCTAGCGGCGACGCGCGTCATACTTGAGCAATGATGATGATCGGGTTTGCCAGTCTCGGTCCTGCGGGCTATCGCAAGCGTAAGCCGGCCGCCATCACGGCCTGACCGCAGTCGCACAACTGGAATTCAGAGCCCGCCTTAATGGCGGGCTTTTTTCTTGGGCATACCCGAAGAACAGGCTCCATCCCGCCCACGCAATCGACCCGAGCCAGAGGGTCATCACGAATGCTGCGGCTGCAAGATAGATTGGTGCTATCAGCCTTTTCATCTGTACCTAAGTGTTGGGCAGCGACCCGGCCGGCGGTGCGGCCACCGACCGGGCCAGCCAAAGACAGTTACGAGGTATGGCCAGTACCCGCGCTTAAACTATCAGCTAACGATGACGTTCCATCATTCAAACGATCGACGGCGTTAATTCGCCGACCCTGAACCCATCACCTTAACTGGCCGCAGCCTCGGCACGATAACCCGCCATTTAGAAACAGCTTCTAACGTGTGGAGCAGAACATTGGCTGAAAGCTGCGCGCATGACCTGGCTCTGGATTCTGAACCTACATCTTTTGGGCCTGGCCGTTTTCTTGGACATAGCCGAGAGCGCGCCGGAGCTCGACTGGCACGATTGAGTGCTAGCCAGACAGTAGATGCCACGCTGTTAAGCCGAGAAGCCCAATCCACACTACCTGGCTGAGCACGAGCCCGCTCAGCACAAGGCGCGAAAATGCGCGCTCTGAAAACCTGAAGCCTCTAGGAAATCGGGTCACTTCGAAACTGACCTGTGTCACTTCGACATTCCTCCGGTAGCCGGAAGAGGCCGTCGCAGGCCTCTTGCCACCTATGGCTCTTTGCAGGGCAGCCGGGCTTTGATCCGCCCACCTCGCGCGGGCTTTCCCAAAGCTCTGAGAACGAAGGCCTATTTCGACAGCGTCGGCATCTGGACAATTGAGGTAGGGCACACCGCCGCCGGCGCGCCAATCCCGTATAAGGGCCCGGCAATCAGCCGGGAAGAGGCGCTGGCCGTTTTCACTTGCGACCTGCAGCCCTACGAGGATGCGCGACGCGATCAAGGTGCCGTTCGCCGACCATCAGTTCGACGCCCTGGGCTCGATCTGCTTCAACATCGGACAAGGCGGATGCAAGGGCTCGACCTTCTTGAAGCGGATCAACACCCGCGCTTCTGCCTCCGATATCCGGGCAGCCATCCTCGCATGGCACAACCCGGCTGAAATTCTGCCCCGCCGCTTGGCCGAGGCTGACCATTTCGAGATGCCCTACACGACGCGGCTTCCCAAGGCTCGCGGTATCGACGCTGCGCCGATCGGCATTCTCAGCATTTGGAAATACCTGAAGAAATTGAAAAGCCCCACGACAGTGACTGGCGACCGGATCATTCCCGGCCTTGCGATTGCCGACATGCAACCGATCCGGGACCTCGCGGCGGCTCAAGCTCGAACTGCCGCGGCTGGCGAGCGAACGGCGGCGGCGCTGGAAAAGATGCTGGCCCTCAGCCAGGAGCGGGCAGAAGACACGGAGATCGTCCGC
This sequence comes from Allobosea sp., assembly GCF_017308015.1. Taxonomy (GTDB): domain Bacteria; phylum Pseudomonadota; class Alphaproteobacteria; order Rhizobiales; family Beijerinckiaceae; genus Allobosea. The sequence goes on along the minus strand of NZ_JAFKFW010000008.1, from coordinate 113,141 downwards.
CGAGCAGAAATCTTGGCGCAAGAGATGCTGAAGAAGCTGCCGGCGACAACGGCGAGGAACGTGAGCGCCGCTGAAATCCGCCAGCTGGGAGCAGCGCCAGGTGCCTGACTGCAGGCCGCCCCGAATCATCTTGATTTAAAATAACTTGAAAGCAATCCTCCTTAACGGTATATTACCCTGCGGCATTGTGGAGTGGGAGCGATGAGAAGAATCAAGCTTCTTGCGACGGTCGGCGCCTTGGCGGCCGTCATGTGTATGGCCGAAAGCGCTTCGGCGGCCTTGGTCGTCGGGGGATACACGCTTGAGGCTGGCAGCTTCGGTGGACAGCTGGGCGTACATTCGAACGGGACGCAGTCCGGCAATTTGGTCGGCGGCTTTGTGAATCAAGATGGCTCTGCTGTGACGTTCAGCAGCACCAGTACATTGTCGCTCAATGGCTCCGGTGAAGCGACCGTCCAGGGCAACCCGACCATGGCGAATTTGCTTGTTACGTTCGCTAAATCGTGGGGCGCAGTGACCTTTGACTTCGAGACAGAGAAGAAGACGCCGTCGACCATGAGCCTGTTGGTCAATGGTGTTGACCTCTTTTCGGGAGCGATGTGCGGCACGCTCTGCGATTTGGGCAATGGCGCCAACAAATTCGTTCTGACAGGTCCTGCTATCCAGACTTTGGCGTTCAGCTTCGATCCGGCCATTTCCGATGCGAAGCAGTTCCGTCTTGAGGTAGCAACAGGCGTTCCAGAACCCGCCACCTGGGCGATGATGTTGCTGGGCTTTGCAGGACTGGGCTATGCAGGGTATCGCCGACGCAGCGCAGAGCCCGCTACCGCCTGATGTGTCGGTGCGGTAAGAGGTGTCCTGATGGTCCCGTCAGCTCCCGCTGGCGGGGCCTTATCTTTTGGGTCGGCAGGAGTAAAGCAGAGGCTCTCGTCGCGGGCTCATAGAGCCCTGCGCTGATCAAGATCACGGCTTCGAAATCACTTGTAACACACGGGGCGATGGTGAGCTCCCGCCAGGAGGCTGGCTTCTCTGCGAAGTCGGCACTAAGGCCGCTTCATGATCAGGTCGGATGGGTAGGCGTCTCTATCTTTTTGTCGAACTGCCAGCCTGAGCCAGCGTTCAGCCCCGCCTCGAGATTGCCTGCCCACTTGTCCCTGGACGGGATCTCTATCCACGCAGCGCAGCGGAACTCTTCGCTGGGTTCAGGCGGCCTCGGCCCCCAGCGATAAGGTGTGTTGTCGATCCACATCCGAAGCAGGATGGCCGCCAGGCGCCGGGCCACAGCCACGGTCGCCTTTGCCATACCTCGACGGCGGGCAACGGCGAGACCCCAGGCCTTCAGTGGCGAGCTCTTCTTCGATATCCGCATCACGATCCCAGCAGCCTCGAGCAGATTCCAACGGATCCCGGCATCGCCACAGTTGGATATATCTCGATCCCGATCGATCTCGCCGGATTGATAGCGCGAGGGCGTTAGCCCCAAATGGCCGGCGACCGAGCGGGATCGACCGAAGCGTGCGGGTTCATCGACGCCGGCCCAGAAGCTCAGCGCGACCATCGGACCAACTCCCGGCGCCGCCATCAGCAACTTGCAGGTCTCCTCGCTCTCGGCCAGCCGCCCCATCGTCTTTGCGGGGCTTAGCTATGCAGGCTACCGTAAACGTAAGCGGGCCATCGTCGCTGAAATTGAAAGACCGCCTTGATTGCGCGCTTTTCGTGGGCACTACCCGAATAGCAGGTTCCATCCGGTCCACGCGATCGACCCAATCCAGAGGGTCATCACGAATGCTGCGACTGCAAGATAGATTGGAGCAATCAGCCTTTTCATCGGTCCTCAGAAGCCAAGCAACGACCCGGCCAGCGGTGCGGCCACCAACCGGGCAAGCCAAAGCCAATCGTAAGGTATGGCCAGTCCTCACACTCAAATTATCAGCTTACCATGACGTTACGTCGCCAAAAATTTGAAGGGTTAATTCGCCGACCCTGAACTCATCACCCAAGCTGCCCTGCAGCCTGGGCGCGATAAACCCGCCGTTTAGACACGGCGTCTAAAGTATGGGCCGGTACATTGGCTGAAAGCTGTGCGCATGACCTGACTTTGGATTTTGAACCTGCATCTCGCCGGCTTGGCCATATTCTTGGACATGGCCGAGAACGCGCCCGAGCTTGATTGACACGATTGAGCGCGAGCTGGACAGCAGGTACCACGCGGTTAAACGAGGGCGCGCATTGAACTGCCCCGGGTTCGCCGGAGGCCATTTGGTTTGAGTCACGCCGCGATGGCTGGCTCGTCCTGCATCGCGTAATAGCGTTCCTCGGCTTCGGCCGGCGGAATGTTGCCTATGGGCTCAAGCAGCCGGCGATTGTTGAACCAGTCGACCCAGGTCAGCGTCGCGAACTCCACGGCTTCGAAGGATGGGGGATTCAACCGGTCGTCGCAACACCGGCATCTTACTGCTGAGCGAGGAACTGATCGAGCATTTCGATCGGTGTTTTCCATCCGAGCGTTTTGCGAGGCCGCGTGTTCATCGCGTAAGCGACGGCAGCCAGCTCCCCGGTTGAGTGCCGGCTGAGATCGGTGCCTTTCGGGAAGTATTGGCGCAAAAGGCCTTTGGTGTTTTCGTTTGAGCCGCATTGCCACGGGCTTTGCGGATCGCAGAAGTAGACTTCCAGCCCGCTCTCGATGCGGAGCCGTGCATGCTGAGCCATCTCGGCTCCCTGGTCCCAGGTCAGCGATTGACGAAGCGTCGCCGGCAGTTCGCTCATGGACTGGACGATCGCCGTGCGAACAGCTTCAGCACCGTGTCCGGCCAGTGGCGGGCCGTTCTTGACCCTCTGTCCCCGCTGATATCCCTCTTGGCGCGGCAGGTGCAGCAGCATCGTGAAGCGCGAGCTGCGTTCGACGAGCGTGCCAATCGCCGAGCTGTGCAGGCCCAGGATGAGATCACCTTCCCAATGCCCCGGTATCGCCCGGTCTTCGACCGCCGGTGGTCGTTCACTGATCATGATGGCGTCGCCCACGAAGGCCTTTCCACGACCGCGGGTCCGCTCACGCGGAACACGCAGAGCTCGGCCCGAACGCAAGCAAGCCGTCAACTCCCGGCGCAACGCGCCGCGACCCTGGATGTACAAGGACTGGTAGATCGCCTCGTGGCTGATGCACATGCTGGAATCGTCCGGGTAATCGATCTGAAGTCGGTGGGCGATCTGCTCGGGGCTCCACGCGGTTGACCAGCGCCGGCTCTGCCGGAGTACGGCGCGACGCTTCTTCCATATCACCTTGGGGCCAGCGAAGCCGGCGCCATCGACGTTCGTCACCTCTCCCGAGAGATGCTGCTCGACATAGGCGCGTAGAGCCGGGTTGCTGGCCAACTTGCCCGGGCGAGGCCGTCGTGCTGCACGGTCGGCATGCCACTGCGCGGCGAGGGCGCGATAATCGAGGTTGCCGCTGCGCGTCGCAGCGTTACTGCGCACCTCCCGCGAGATCGTGCTGGGCGAGCGCCCCAGCTTCCGTGCAATCGCGCGAATCGCTGCCCCCTTGGCAAGCTCGATCGCGATCTCTTCACGCTCGCCGAAGGACAGATATCTTCCGGTCGGGGCGGGCGCCGAAGGCGCAAGGTGGGTTGGCGGCATCCCTCCCGAACTCCGAAACCAGCGCGGGCCCAGCGGCGCCGAAATCCCGGCGTCGGCGGTCGCTTGCTCGCTCGTACGTCCGCGCGCGATAGCCTGCCAGAAGCGACAATAATGCTCACGCTGCCAGGCAGGGGGCCTTCCCGGCGAACACAACTTCCGCCGTGTGCATCGTTCTGACGCTCGTCGACCAGCCATCGTCACAACCTCCAATCTTTGGGTGTTGCGACGACCGGTTGAATCCGCCTTGCGAGCCGCGATCCGAGTGATGCCAGCCCACCGCGGTGTACAGGTCGGCGCTCGTGCAGCGCCTGCTCCAACGCGTCGAGCACGAAGCTCGCATGGGCCGTCCGCGACACCCTCCAACCGACGATCCGCCGAGCATAGGCATCGATCACGAAGGCGACGTAGACGAAGCCCGACCAGGTGCTGACATAGGTGAAATCCGAGACCCACAGCATGTTCGGCGCCGGCGCATGGAACACCCGATTGACATGGTCCAGCGGACACGGCGCGGCCTTGTCCTGAACGGTCGTGCGGAGGGGCTTGCCACGAATGACACCTTGCAGGCCGAGGTCGGCCATCAGGCGTTCGACCGTACATCGCGCAACGTCGACCCCCTCGCGCAACATCTGCCGCCAGACCTTGCGTGCGCCATAGACCTCGAAGTTCTCTCCGAACACGCGCTCGATCTGCGGCTTCAGCTCCAGGTCCCGCTTCGCCCGAGCCGACAGCTTCCGGGGATCGGTCCGCTTGGCGACATGCTCATGGTAGGTGGAAGGGGCGATCGGCAGCACGTTGCAGATCGGCTCGACCCCATAGGCCCAGCGGTGATCGTCGATGAAGTCGATTATGACCGGTGTCGGCGGTCGAGCTCCGCTTGGGCAAAATACGCCGATGCTTTGCGCAGGATCTCGTTCGCCTGCCGAAGCTCCCGGTTCTCGCGTTCGAGAGCTTTGAGCTTGGCTGCCATGTCCGTCGTCAGCCCGGGCTTGCGGCCGCTGTCGACCTCGGCCTTCTTCACCCACTCGTTAAGCGTCTGGGCTGTGCAGCCGATTTTGCTCGCGATCGACGTGATCGCCGCCCAGCGCGACGAATGCTCGGCTTCGTGATCAGCACCATCCGCACCGCACGCGCACGCACCTCAGGCGAGAACTTGTTCGTCGTCTTGCTCGTCATAGCCCCATCCTCTCAGGAGTTGGGGCCTCCGACAAACCCGGGGCGGTTCATTACAGCTTTCGTTCGAATGATGGATGACAAGCGAACGACTCGCTCGGCCTCAGACGAAGAAGCGCGTAATCCTCCCTGTCTAGTCGATCCGCCAACAGATTAGTAACAGGGCAATTCCAACAGCGCCGACCAGCAGCGCGCCCGACACCCGCGACCAGCGACGGGATACGGTCGGCAGCAGCGTCTCGCATTCAATGCAACGGGCGAGGGTGACTGGCACAGCACTGCCGCAGCGCGGGCAAATCACCGTCTTGAGTTTTAGACTGGATGCTTCCTGAGGCCTCATTGTTAAGAGCGCGCAGCGAAAGGAACTAATTTACTGTAAGCGAAAAGGTCATGGCGCTAGCGTTCGCTTGGCAACTACGTGCGCATTTGTTGATCTAATCGAATGCGAACGCAATGCGCTATAGCCAAGGAGGGCGACCCGGCTGATTAGAAGATGATAAGCGCGGTCAGGACGAAGTAGCCCATAATCTTCTCAGACCGACCGAACTCCAAGCGTTATCCGATCGTTTCGAATTTGGCCTATTTCATTTCGGCATTTCTTCAGATGCTGAAGGAGTTTCATAGGTCCTGTGCCAACGCCAGCCGGCGAACTATTTCTCGCTAGGCCAGCTTCGGCGTGGTCATGTCGAGATCTCGAGCATGACGAAACGCGCCGCAGCGACACCACGGTGATCGCTGCGGTGAACCACACCTGGATCATCACTCACGTATCCGCTGGAATCTAAGGTTGAATCTCGCGATATCACAACGTAGCTCTTACTAGAGCGGTTCACATAACCTCTTCACGCCTCAGTATAAGTGAAAACGGTTCAATGAGCACGCCTTTCGGTGGACATGCGCTCCGGGCCCATCACATCCAGAGCGTTAGGAGGCCGGCGAGATTGGTCGCCGTCAGCTGCCACTGCTGCACCAGATCGGCTGTTGCGTCGAAGCTTGCGTAATGAACGTCTATGTTGAGAGCTCACGGCGCGACCAGCAGCGGCAGCACAAATATAACAGCAAGGGCGACGACTATTCCCGTTCGTGTCCAAACGCCAGCATTACGACTACTCAACAGCACGTCAGTCCTCCAGATTTTTCACTATTGACGCAACAGATCACAGTCAGCCGGCCGCAGCAACACTAATCGACACTTGAAACGTTAATGGACACGACCGTGGTTCAGCGAGCACTGGTCGCACTTGGCTAATCTTTCGCCTTCCAGGGCGTGCTGGGCCCGAAGACACACGCGGCGCTTTAGACGTTCAAGCGCATAGCCTGGTTGACCTCAGATCGGGCGGTAGGCCCACGTACCGTTGCTGCGTTGCAAAGGTCAGAACCAGGAAAAGCGGTGGATCACCCTGAGGGGCCATGGCGCTCCCGCCGGCGCACCGATGCCGACGGCCCAGATGAAGCGCGGAATCGCTCATTGGACCGCCGGGGGGTCAGGTATCGACCGCAGTTATCACGTTATTCTGATCGAAGGCGACAGCAAGTTCGTTCAAGTTTTCCTTCTATCGACCTCACGACGCGCTCGGCTTGGGCCTTGGTTATGCCGCGCACTAACTGAACTACAACACCGGTTCGATCAGAACTTCTCCGTGCTGTATGGCCAGCACAGTCGAGAGCTCGTTAAAGGCCGAACATGCACCGACAAGACGCATTCAATAGGAAACGCTGCCTGCTATCTCGCCGACCTCTGCCGACGCTATATGCCTCTGGTGTCGCCACATACTGACCCCTCGCACGCCGACGTTCAGGACATGCTCCGGATAAAGCAGCGCGGCAGATCGGACATTTCGCAGCTCGCGTTCGACCCGAGCGTCATCGTAGCGATGGCTTGCAGCGATCATTTCGGATCATCGTCGCCAGCTTTGCTGGGCAGCTTGATTTGAAAAGAGGTGGAGGCTCCGACATCGATCAGCCCCTTCTTTCTTCTTTGGGCCTCAGCCCTCCTTGCATTGGTCATTCGGATGGAGGCCGAATAGTCGCTTCCTGATCTTCATTGCCAGCCCCCTGATGCCGCTAGGCCAAGAACTGGCCGTGCCTAAGATGCTGTATCTCGTAGCGGCCTAGTTCGCCGCCAGTTTCCGGAACATACCATGAATCATATTTTCCTGCTCTCGTCGCCCTAGCGACGTCGCGTTCGCGTCTGCATCGAAAGGCTGCGGGCTACAGCATGACCGTTGTGATGCGCCGTGACGCCAAACGTGTCATGTCCGCTTCACGGGCGAACATGACGCTGCGGGCGCACGATGCGCTGCGGACGCTCACGGATCGTCGGCGTCCTCGCCGTCAGATATTTGAGCGCCTGGCTCGTCGCATCGACCTGATCATCGTTGCGCGCCAGCGGGAAGGCCAGGAGCTCGCCGAGATAATCGGCAAGCCAGCTGGCTTCGCGGGGCAGGAACACCTGCCCCGCCTCAAAGCGCGCGGCCTGCGCCATCAGCCTGGCCTGCTTATCGATCCGCGACTGCTGAAGGAGCGTGTACAAGGCACCGGTACGCATCAGGTCCTGCGACAGCGCCCGCCCGAGCTCGGTATCCTCGACCAGCGTCGCGTCGGCAGCGTGTTTCCGCGAGAGCTCGATCATCTTGCGGCGCAACTCCGGCGCCTCCCAGCGACCGCGGACAAGGTCGATCAGGTAATAGCTCTGCCCGATCGCTCCCCAGACCATCCCGACCGACCAGTCGGAATGCTCGTTCTGAGTCGAAGCGGTATCCCAGGACGCAACCTTCAGATCGAACTCGGCCGGCCGCTCATCGTAGTAATGCAGCCAATCGCGCTTGATGATCTGGCCTTCGGCCGGCAGCGGGTTCTGCTGGTACTGCGCCGAGAAGTTCAAGGCGCCGAGATTGCGCTTGATCGCCTCGAGATCGGCAAAAGTATCGCGGCCGACATGCATGATCTCACCCTGGCGACGTCGATATACCGCCTCCCTCCCTTGGCCGATGCGATAGCTGCAATCCTCCGGCGCGATAGCGGGGATCGAGAGCACCTCCCAATCCTCCATCTCCAGGACATGCCCGACCAGATCATCCTCGTGCAGGCGCTGCATCACGATGACGATGGCGCCGTTTTGACGATCGTTCAGCCGGGAATAGAGGGTACCATCGTAAAAGGCCTGAACCCGACGTCGGGCCGCCGCCGACAAGGCGGCTTCGAGCCCGTTGATCGGATCGTCGATCACAATCAGATCGGCGCCGCGTCCCAACACCGAACCGCCGATCGACGAGGCATAACGATAGCCGTGTTCCGTGGTGCGGATCTCCTGGCCTCGATTGGCCTTGATCGCGAAGCCCGGGAAGGCGCGGCGATACCAGGCGGAGGTCACCACGCTGCGGAAGGCCGCAGCGTGGGTCAGCGAGAGTTCCTGCGCGTAGCTGATCGCCATGACCCGCTTGCGCGGGTTATGGCCCATCAACCAGGCGGTGAAGGCGATCGTGACGCAGATCGACTTGGCCGAGCGCGGCGGCACATTGATGATCAGCCGCTTGCATTCGCCGCTCCAGACCCGCGTCAGCTGATAGGCGATCGCTTCGATATGCCAGTTGTGCTGGTAGGCCGTTCCTGGCTCCAGCGTCACGAAGCAATGCTCGATGAAGCTCGCCAGATCGCGCCGCAGGATGGCGGTGAGGATGTCGTCGTCAGTCATCACCGCCTCCCTTCGCATTCTTGAGCTGACGCGCGAGGAAGCGCGTAATCAGCGCTTCCTCCTCCGCATCGCTCAGCGACGACTCCGCGTCAGTCTTGTTGTCGTTGAGGCTATCGTCCTTCAGGAGCAGCTTCATCGCGTTGAGATTGCCATCGAAGCTCATCGCGAGGAGCTTTTGATAGAGCGCTTCGCGCGCCGTCACCTTTACCCGCTTGCCGCCGAGGGTCATCGGCACCAGCCGAGACAGGACCATCTCACGATAGTCCTGTTTGGCCTGTTCTCCTTTGCGGCGGCCCGAGGGGTTGCCACTGCGTCCCTTCTGGAAGCGGGTGTGCAGCGGCGGCTTCTTGTGACCTACGGCCTTGGGATCATCCTCACGCGACATGGCCCCCTCCAACGCTCTCGTCCGACACCGTGCGGGCGTTGGCGTCGCGCCCGCGCTGCACCGCCATCTCCGCGAAGGTCAGCCCGGTCTCGGCGTGGCGCGCCTCGGCCTTGAACAGCGTCTCCCAGCGCCGGATCGCGCCGTCGACATAGAGCGGATCGAGCTCCATCACGTAGCCACGGCGCTTGGTCTTGGCCGCCGCGATCAGGGTCGTGCCGGACCCGCTGAAGCTGTCGAGGATGATGCCCTTCGGCTTCGAGCAATCCTTGATCGCGTCCATCACCATCGCACAGGGCTTCACCGTCGGGTGGCTCGCCAGCTCCGCCATCCGGCCCTTGCGGAACCCGTTGACGCCCGCATAGCTCCACAGAGTGGTGCGATAGCGCCCGTGCTTGCCGAGCTCGATATTGTTGATGTGCGGCGCCTTGCCCTTCTTCCACAGCGTGACCAGCTCGGTCTGGCTGCGATAGAGCGAACCCATCCCGGCATTGGCCTTGGCCCAGGTGATCACCGACTTCAGCTCGTCGAACACGCCATAGCCGGCGTTCAACATCTCGTGCAGATGCGGACCATCGATGCAGCTATAGACCAGTGCGCCATCCTGCGATGCCTCCGCGATCTCGGCGAAGACCGCGTGCAGGAAGCTCGTGAACTCGAGCTTGCTCATCTCACCGGACGCCATCGCGAACTCGCGATGCTTGACCTTGCCGAGACCGCTGACATGGCCATCGACCCGGACGTTGTACGGCGGATCCGTGAACGCCATCTGCGCGAGTTCACCGCCCATCAGTATCTGATAATCGCCCCGCTCACGCGCATCGCCGCACAGGATGCGGTGTTCGCCCAGCAGCCAGAGATCGCCCCGCACGGTCACCGCCACATCCTGCAGCGCCGGCAACGAGTCCGCCGGATCAACCTTCGCCGCCACCGTCGGGCCGGGATCGAGGAGCAAATCGATCTGCGCCGTCTCGAAGCCGGTGATCTCGACCTCGAAGTCGAGCTCGATCAGCTCGCCCAGCTCCAGCTTGAGGATCGCGTCGTCCCAACCCGACAACTCGGCCAGACGATTATCCGCGATCCGCAACGCCCGGATCTGCTGCGGACCGAGATGATCGATGCAGATCACCGGCACGGTCTTCATGCCAAGCAGCTTCGCCGCCTCGTAGCGACCATGCCCCGCGACGATCTCACCATCAACGGTCACCAGGATCGGCGTCGTGAACTTGAACGCCTTGATGCTCTCCGCGATCAGATGGATCTGTTTCTTCGAGTGCGTCCGCGCATTGCGCACCGACGCCTTGAGATCCGACAGGATCCGCTCGCTCACCTGCGGCGCGAACGACGCCGCAGCACGCACGAGCGTGGGATCTGTGGTGGCAGGCTGGATGCGGCGGCGAACACGCACCGGCGATGTTTGAGAAAGAGAGGACATTACGATCGTTTCCTTTTTCAAGGAGACGACCAGAACAAGCGAGCACTCGCAGCAAAGCGCGACCCGCCCAGCTCCGCTGGGAGGCCTACACCTTGCCTAACGAGGGCTGCTCAAAGAATGAAATGCCTCAATTAGGAGTGCCGAACACGATCTGATCGGTCTCGGCATTTGCTCGCGAATCACGAGCACACTGGACCTTAACGCACTTCCGACCGGGAGCAAAGGACAACAATCTCCACGCTAAGAACATATACTCGATTTGTCAGCTTGGGCGCTGGATTGGCTCTCGCCGCCCCAAAAAGCCGGGGTGCGAATCCCACCAACCGACACCCCTGATCTCGTCTTCCACAATCCCTGCTTATTGCAGGCGAATTCCCTGCTCGACAGCGGGACATTCCCTGCTTCTGAATTCGCCCTACTAGCGAATATCCCCACGCAAACAAGCGCTTAAACCGAAAGCCGGCCATTTCAAAGCCCGCTCTCAGCTTCGAATTCCCTGAATATTCCCTGCTATCAGGGAAAATCTGGGCTTGTGGAGGCTTCGCGCTAGGCGCCAATAAAGTCTCCAGGCTTGCTGACAGCTTCGCCTGGCGGCCGACCCATGCGACGTTTCAAACCCGCTTGTAGACGTCCTCGATCCGCACGATGTCATCCTCCCCAAGATAGGAGCCGACCTGAACCTCGATGATCTCGAGGGGAATCTTGCCGGGATTGGCCATGCGGTGGACGCAGCCGATCGGCAGGTAGATCGACTCGGTCTCGTGAACGATGATCGTCTCGTCGTTGCGCGTGACTTCGGCCGTGCCGCGCACGACGACCCAGTGCTCAGCGCGATGGAAGTGCTTCTGGAGCGACAGGATGCCGCCCGGCTTCACCGTAATCCGTTTGACCTGATAGCGCCCGCCCATGTCGACCGAGAGATACTTGCCCCAAGGCCGGTGAATCTCGAGATGCGCATTCGCCTCCGGCTCGCCATTCGCTGCGACGAGCGCTATCAGCTCCTTGACCTTGTCGACCTTGGCCTTCTGGGCCACCAGCACGGCGTCGCGGGTCGCGATCACCGCGACATCGTCAAGGCCGATGACCGCGACCAGACCGTCATCCGCACGCAGGAGGTTGTTGGAGCCGTCGAGGACATAGCCGCGGCCTTCGACGACGTTGCCACTGGCATCTTTGTCCGAGAGTTCCCAGATGGCGGACCAGCCCCCCACGTCCGACCAGCCGAAATGCCCGGCGATCACGGCGGCCTTCCGGGTGCGCTCCATCACGGCATAGTCGATCGAGATCTTCTTGACCGCACCAAAGCTCGCAGGCTCGAGGAGAAGGAAATCGAGATCCGGCTTCATCCCGGCCACCGCCTCGACGACCGGCTTCAGCACGTGAGGCTCGAAAGCCTCGATCTCGGCATGCATCGTCGCTGCATCGAAGATGAAATTGCCGGAATTCCAGAGATAGCCATCGAGCAGATATTGCGCCGCCCGCTTGGCATCCGGCTTCTCGACGAAGGCTGCGACGGTGCGGGCCTCATCGCCCAGCGCCTCGTCCGGCTGGATATAGCCATAGCCCGTCGCGGGATGGGTCGGCGGAATGCCAATTGTAACGATTCGACCCTGCGCGGCGAACTCGCCGGCCTTCCGGCAAGTATCGACGAAGAGGTCGGCCTCGCGGACAACGTGGTCGGCGGCGAAGACACCGACAACCGCCTGGCTATCGCGCTTGAGGGCCAGCTCGGTCGCAACGGCGACGGCGGCGGCGGAGTCCCGCCGTACCGGCTCCAGCACGATCTCGGCGCCGAGGCCCAACGCCTGCAATTGCTCCAGGACCGTAAAACGATACTCGACATTGGTGATCACGATGGGATCAGCGAAAACTGACCGGTCGCTCAGCAACTTCATCGTCCTCTGGAAGGTCGAATCCCGCCCTAGCAGCGGAACGAACTGCTTGGGCATCGTGTCCCGCGACACCGGCCACAACCGGGTCCCGGCGCCGCCGCACATCACGACAGGGATAATCCTCGGCGCCATCTCAAAGCCACTCCGCCTTGCGCGCCGCCTCCGTTCGAGCAGAGCGCATTTCCCATATCGCAGCCTAACGGCCTCGCTTTACGGAAAGGTGTATGTGGAATCCGATCGGCGGGATTGGTAGCGAAGTCCTTAAGGGAACGAACGGATTCCCGTCGCACCTTAGATCACATAAGTGACAGATCTTCCGAGAAATCGACTCAGGTGCCCGTCTCGGCTTCCTTGCTTTCTTGCGCTGCGAGAACGCGGCCAGCATCTGCATAGATGAAGCCCTTGGTGTGCACGGCGGTAAGAAAACAACATCCCAAATCGCTGGCCGTTTTTTGTGGCCGCGTTCGTCGCTCTGGTTGGCGTGGTCGCGTCTAAGCATTAGATGGACGGCTTGAAATGGATACAATCGCGTCACCTGCATGAAACATCGTTGATCGCTTGACAGCTCAGTCGATTGCTCGTCATCTGCTCCCGTTCCCAGGGGGGCCTCGCTAGGAGGCTGAGATTCCGCCGGCTGGGCTTTCGAGCCCAAGCAACGCGGTGACCCTCCGAACCTGATCCGGATCATACCGGCGTAGGGATGCGGGACATGCGGCCGTCACAGGCCCTGATTCCAGCTTGCGCTCGTGATCCTCCAACGATCGACGCTTCGGCTTGGCCGTGCGTCCGAACGGAGTGGGTTTAAGTGACGCAAGCCGAGATCATCGCGGCGCTGCTGGACTTCATCGCGCTTCCCGACGCCTCGGAAGCCGAATTCGAGGCGATGGCGCTCAAGGTCTTCGCCTATCAGTTCCGCAACAACGAGCCGTACAAGCGCTTCTGCCTGCAGCGCGGCCGCACGCCGCTCTCGGTCCGGCGCTGGCGGGACATTCCGGCCGTGCCGATCACCGCCTTCAAGGACCTCACGCTGAGCTGCATTCCGCCTGAGCAGGCTGAGCGCGTCTTCATGACAAGCGGCACAACGCAAGGCATCCGGGGCCGCAGCTATCACCCGACTCTCGATGTCTGGAAGCGCTCGATGCTGGTGAATTTCCGCGCGCGCTTCATGCAGGGCCGCGAGCGCATCCGCATGGGCATCCTCTTCCCGGACGAGACGGAGCTGCCGAACTCCTCGCTCGCCACCTATCTCTCGCTCGCCAAACGCGAATGCGGCACACCGGATTCCAAGACCTTCATCCATGCCGCTGGACTCGATCTGGACGGCCTTCTGTCGACTCTGGAGCAGGCGGAGGGGAGCGGCGAACCCTATGCCCTGCTCGGCGCAAGCTATTCCTTCGTCCCCGTACTGGATGCACTCGCGGCAAGCGGCCGGCGCTTCGCGCTCCCGGAAGGCAGCCGCATCCTCGATACCGGCGGCTTCAAGGGCCAGTCGCGCGAGCTTGGACCTGACGAATTCTATGACGGCCTCAGCGCCGCCTTCGGCGTGCCACGCGCGTCCTGCATCAACATGTACGGAATGACCGAGCTGAGCTCGCAGCTCTATGACGACGGCAACGCCGTCTGCCCGTCGGTGAAATCCGGCCCGCACTGGATCCGCAGTCGCGTGGTCGACCCTTTGACCGGCTCTGACCTGCCGGAGGGCGAGCGTGGCGTGATCGTCCATCACGACCTCGCCCATTTCAACTGCGTCGCGGCAATCCTGACCGAGGATGCCGGCCAGATCGTGCCCGGCGGTTTCAAGCTGCTCGGCCGGGTCGATGGCGAGGCCTCGAAAGGCTGCTCGGTCGCGGTCGCCGAATTCCTCGCAGCGGCACGAGGCTGACCGTCGTGATCGAGCATGCGGGCCATCTGCCGGGCCTGAATCGCGAAGCGTTGCGCTGGCGCAAGGCCAGCCATAGTGCGTGGGGCGAGAGCGCGACCATCGGGCTGCCGGAGCTCGACGAGGCACAGGCCGCGGCGCTCTGCGCTCACGTACGCGGCAACGCGCGTGCCCGGCTGAAGCAGATGGACACCGCCCGCATCGTCGCCGCGATCGACGCCGCCATCGCGCGCCTGCTCGACCGCCAGCACCCGTTGCGCCGCAAGGCGGAACATCTCCTGCCGATCGTCACCGGCTATGATCGCGAGACCGTCCGGCTCAGCCTCACCGGCTATCTCAAGACCTTCCGCAAGCCGCAGCTCCTGCGCTTCCTCGCCGAGGATTTCGCCAATCCCGGCGTGCTCGACGGCTTCCAGCCGACGCCCAAGGGCGGCTATCTGCGGGCCCATGGCCCGAACTTGCTGCTCCATGTCTGGGCGGGCAATGTCCCGGCGCTCTCACTCTGGAGCCTGATCTGCGGCTTGCTGGTCAAGGCCGGCAGCATCGGCAAACTCGCCTCGGCCGAGCCGCTGACGGCCGGCTGGTTCGCGGGCCTGCTTGCCGAGATCGATCCCGAGATCGGAGAATGCCTCGCCATCACCTGGTGGAAGGGCGGCGAAGCGGCGTCCGAACCGGTCTTCCTGCGCGAGGCCGATACCGTCATGGCCTATGGCGGCAACGAGACGCTGGCGGCTCTGCGCGCCAAGCTGCCGATCACCACGCGCTTCCTGCCGCATGGCCACAAGATCGGCTTCGGCGTGATCGCGCGCGAAGCGCTCGACAGCCGCAAGGCCCCTGCCCTCGCACACCTCGCCGCCCATGACGTCATCCGCTACGAGCAGCAGGGCTGCTATTCCCCGCAGATGCTCTTCGTCGAGCGCGGCGGACGGGTCAGTCCCGCGGAGTTCGCCCGCTACGTCGCGCAGAAGCTTGCCGCCCTCGCCTCCCGCCATCCGCGCCGCGCGCTCTCATCGGGCGAGGCGACGTCGATCGCGGCATGGCGCGGCGCACAGGAAACCCGCGCGATGGAGGGAGCGGCGGAATTGCTCGGCGATCCCACCGATGCCTGGAGCATCGTCCATGTCGAGACGCCGGAAGCCCTGAGCCCCACCGGGCTGAACCGCACGCTCAAGCTGGTCGCGGTCGAAAGCCTCGACGAGGTTCCCGCCCTCGTCGCGCCCTATCGCAGCTTCCTGCAGACGGCAGGTGTCGCCGCATCGCCGGAGCGGCTGTTCCGGCTTTCGGAGCAACTCGGCGAGGTCGGCGTCAGCCGCATCGCCCCGCTCGGCCGCATGACCGCGCCCGAAGCCGGCTGGCATCATGACGGGCGCTTCAGCCTGCTCGACCTCGTCACCTTCACCGAGATCGAACAATCAGCGGAAGCTGCGGCAGAAGGGTTTGCACCCTATGTCGATTGAACCCAAACCCGGCTTCGTCACCATCGAACGAGCCGGCTATCGCTACGATGCGGCCGGCCCGGCCGTCGTCGATGCCATCGACTGGACGATTCCGCGCGGCGAGATTCATTGCCTGCTCGGCCGCAGCGGCTGCGGCAAGACCACCTTGCTGAAGCTCGCCGCCGGCCTGCTGATGCCGACAGAAGGCGCGATCCGCATCGGCGGAGAGGCGCTGGCCGGCCCGAGCCCGCGCGCCGGCTTCGTTTTTCAGGCGCCGACCCTGCTCGGCTGGCTGAGCGCACTCGACAACGTCCTGCTGCCGATCTCGCTGAAGCGCCGCCCTGCAGTCGCCGACGAGGATGAAGCGCTCGACCTGCTGAATCGCGTCGGCCTCGCGGACTTCGCCCACCGCCGCCCCTCCGCGCTTTCCGGCGGGCAGCAAAGCCGCGTCGCGGTCGCCCGCGCACTGGTCGGCAACCCCGACCTGCTGCTCCTCGACGAACCCTTCGCCGCGCTCGACGCGCTCACGCGCGAGGAACTGCAGGACGACCTGCTGCGGCTTTGCGCACTCAATGGCACGACCGCGCTGTTCGTCACTCATGATATCGGCGAGGCGGTCTATCTCGCCGACACGGTTGCCGTCATGGAAGCCGGCCGGATTACGCATGGACGCCGGATCGAGCTGGCACGCCCGCGCCATCGCGACATGCGCTACGCTCCCTCTTTCATCGCTGCCTGCCGCGAATTGCGCGACGTCATGGACGGCGCGGCGACCGTCAGCCGGAGGCCGGCAGCATGATCGCGCGCCTGCCCTCGCTCCTACTGTTCGTCGCGCTGATCGCCGGCTGGGAAGCCTGGTGCCGGCTCGGCGGCTTGTCGCCGCTCGTCCTGCCTGCGCCTTCCAGCGTGCTCGCGACGCTGTGGAGTGAGATCGCGACCGGTCGGCTCTGGCCGCATCTGGCAATGACCGCGGCGGAGATGGCGCTGGGCCTCGGCATCGGCGCCATCGTCGGACTCGGCGTCGGCATTCTGCTGGCGGAATTCCCGGCGCTGAGCCGGTTGCTGCGGCCTTATGTGCTGGCGAGCCAGCTCGTACCCAAGCTCGCGCTCGGCCCGCTCTTCATCATCTGGTTCGGCTTCGGCATGACGCCGACCGTCGTCATCACGGCGCTGATCTGTTTCTTCCCGCTGATGGAGAACACGCTGACCGGCATCAGCGAGGTCGACCCCTCCCGGCGCGAGCTCTTCCGCATGCTCGGTGCCGGCCGCCTCCAGACCTTGTTGCGGCTCAAACTGCCATCGGCGCTGCCCGTCATCATGGCTGGCCTGCGCGTCGCCGTCGTCCTCGCATTGGTCGGCGCGGTGGTCGGCGAGTTCATCGGCGGACGCATCGGGCTCGGCGCCTCGATCATCGCCGCGCAGAGCGTGATGGATTCGAGTCTGATCTTCGCGCTGTTCATCGTCATCACCGCCCTTGGAATGCTGCTCTACGAGGCCGTGCGCCTGATCGAGCGCCGCGTCCTGCATCGTTTCTCGAAAGGCTGAATCCATGTCCGCGCTGCGCGCCTTCCTCATGCTTGCCCTCTCCTGCCTGGTCGCGGTGCCCGCAACGGCACAACCTCTCGACAAGGTCACCGTCGCCGGCTGGAGCCAGCCGATCAGCGAAATCACCAACCTCCTGGCCGAGCCCGACAAGGGCTTCTTCAAGGCCAGGGGCATCGCGCTCGACTACGTGCCCGGCAATGGCGGTGGTGCAGCGCTGCAGAACATGATCGCCGGGCAGGCCGACATCGCCTTCACCGACCCGGCCGCTCTCTATCTCGCGCTCGACAAGGGCGAGAAGCTGGTCGCGATCTACAACATCTATCCGCAGAACGTCTTCAACGTCGTCGCGCTCAAGAGCAGCGGCATCCGCACGGCGGCCGATCTCAAGGGCAAGCGCATCGGCGTCTACAGCCTCGCCAGCGGCACCTACCAGAACCTGCTCGTGCTGCTGCATCAGGTCGGTCTCGGCGAGAAGGATGTCGCGATCCAGCCGACCGGGCTGCTCAACTTCGCGCCCTTGATGCAGGGCCAGGTGGATGCCACCGCCGCGACCGATACCGGCCTGCTCGTCGCCCGCGCCAAGGGCCTCGGCGAGGCCAACGTCATCGAGGTCCGCGACCAGATCAACCTGCCGAGCGACATCTTCGTCGTGAAGGAGAGCTATTACGAGCAGAACAAGCCGCTGCTGAAGCGCTTCCTCGCCGCCTACCGCGATTCCGCCGCCTGGATGATCGCCAAGCCCGAAGAAGCCGCGCGCATCGCCGTCACCCGCGCGATCAACGGCCGCGATGAAGCGGTCAATCTCGAGATCATCAAGCTGCGTAACGCGTCCAGCATCTCACCGACGACCGATCGCGAGGGCCTCGGCCGCTTCGATCTCGACGCCCTGCAGAAAGGCGCCGACACCTTCCGCAGCCTCGGCCTGATCAGCAGCCAGATCGACATGAAGGCGATCGTGAAGAACGACCTGATCCCGCCGAAGGATGGCGCGCCGTGAGGTTTCACGACCGGGCCATCCTCGTCACCGGCGCCAGCCGGGGGATCGGGGCTGCGATCGCGAAGGCCTTCGCCGCCGAGGGCGGGATCGTCATCGTCAACTACCGCTCGAACGAGGCGGCGGCCGAGGCCGCCGCCGCGGAATGTCGCGCCGCCGGCGGCGAGGCGCTCGCCATCGCGGCCGATGTCACCTCCCCCGAAGCCGTCGCCGCCATGGCGACGCGCATCGCGGAAGAGGTCGGAAGGCTCGACGCCGTCGTCAACAACGCCTTCGCACCCTACCGCTTCGACCCGGACAACCGCGCACGCTTCTGGGAAACGCCCTGGGAAGCCTACGAGCAGCAGTTCGAGGGCGCGGTGAAGGCGGCCTATACGGTAAGCCGCGCGATGCTGCCTCTGCTCCAGCGCCGCAGCGGCACGGCGATCGTCAATCTCGCCAGCGATCTGGTGACGCGGCCGAGCATTCCCTATCACGACTATACCACCGCCAAGGCGGCGCTCGTCGGCTTCAGCCGCAATCTCGCGGCCGAGCTTGGCCCACTCGGCATCCGCGTGAACTGCGTCGCGCCGGGGCTGGTCTATCCGACGCAGGCGAGTGCGGATACGCCGGAAGAGGTGCGCGAGATGCTGATCGCGCAGACGCCCTTGCGCCGCATCGCGACGCCCGAGGATGTCGCCGGCCCGGTGCTGTTCCTCGCCAGCGACTGGAGCCGGTTCGTCACGGGCCAGGTGGTCCATGTCGATGGTGGATTGGTGATGGCCTGAACCAGTGATGAGAAGCAGGCCTCCCCTCCGCTCGAAACCTGTGGCATGCCCGCATCCACAGCTCCATTGAGAAGGCCATGACCGGGCCCGACTTCATCTTCATGCTCACGCGCCATGACCGGACGGTTCCGGAAGCCGCCAGCCATGTCGCGACTGCGCTGGAGGCCGGTATCCGCCATATCGGTTTCAAGGATATCGGCCTGTCCTTCGCCGAACTCGGAACCGTTCACCGCCTGATCAAGTCCGGCGGCGCGATGAGCTATCTCGAAGTCGTCTCGCTCGACCGCGCCAGCGAGATCGCCTCGGTGCGAGCGGCGATCGATCTCGGCGTCGACCATCTGCTCGGCGGAACCCATGTCGAGGACGTGCTGGCGCTGCTGCGCGGCACCGGCATCCGCTACTATCCATTCGCTGGCCGCGTTTCAGGGCACCCGAGCATCCTGGAAGGCTCCGTCGCGGAGATCGCCGACAGCGCGCGCTCCATCGCCGGCAGGGAAGGCGTCGACGGGCTCGACCTGCTGGCCTATCGGTCACGCACGGATGTGGAAGCGCTCATTGCGGCGGTCTGCGCCGCGACGGACAAGCCCGTCCTCGTCGCCGGCTCGATCGAGCGCCCCGAGCAGATCGCTGCGATCCATCGATGCGGAGCCGCCGGCTTCACCATCGGCACGGCGGCGCTGGAAGGCCGTTTCCCCGCCTCCGGCCCCGGCTTGCGGGCACAGCTCGATGCCATCGCCGCCTGCCTCTGAGCAGGCGGCGGCCGAGCCACTTCACAGAGCCGGACGTGGAAGGCCGTCAGGGTGCCTTCTTGCCGGCGGCGTCGAACTGCTTGAGATAGGCCAGCAGATCGGCGATGCGCTTCTCGTCCTTGAGGCCGGCATAGATCATCTTGGTACCCGGAACCTTGGCACGCGGGTTCTGGATGTATTCGGCGAAGGTCGCCTCGTTCCAGGTGAGGCCGGAGTCCTTCATCGCCGCGCTGTAGCTGTAGCCTTCGCGCGAGCCGGCCTTCTGGCCGATGACGCCGTTGAGGGCGGGGCCGATCAGGTTCTTGGCGGTCTCGCCGACCTGATGGCAGGCGCGGCACTGGGAATAGACCTTCTCGCCGGCGGCGGCATCCTGGGCGCGAGCGGGCTGCACGACGGCCGCCAGCAGGGCAGCGGCCGCGAAAACTGCAAACTTCATTCTGGAAATCCTATTGCTTGGGAGCGAAGGGGCTGACCCAGCCGCCTCCCTGGGCCGGTGCCTTCGGCGGGAAGGCCTGCGCGAGATAATCGAGCAGGGTCTTGCGCATCTCCGGATCGGGCTCCGGCATGTTATGCTTCTCGGTCATCCAGTTGAGCGTCTCGTCCCAGCGGACGCGATCCATGCCCTGCCGGCCGACGACCTTCATCGAATGGCAGGCGATGCAGTAGCCGAAGGTCTCTTCGCGGCCTGGGAAATCGGGCAGCGTTTCGGCCGTCTCTTCCTGGGCGAAGCCGGCGGAGGGGGCGAGGAGGATGGCCGCGAGAGCGGCCATCCGAAGCGATTGCGCGAGCACCATCGTCAGCCCACCAGGACCGCGATGCGATGCAGCGGATTCGAACCGTAACCCTGCGGGTTCCAGTTCGTCGCGACATGCGGCTGAGCGACGCCGCGAGAATCGGTCGCGCGGGCCCAGAGCTCGAAATAGCCGTCGCTCGGCAACGTGATCTTTCCGGTCCAGCGCACCCAGTCGTATCGATTCTTCGGCTTGGCGAGCGTCATGGCGTGCCAGCGCTGGCCCGCATCGAAGGAGACTTCCACCTTCGCGACCTCGTGATCGCCGGCCCACGCGGCGCCACGCAGCGCAACCTCGCGCGTCGCCGCCGGCAGGCGGGCGCCATTGGCGGGCGCGCTGATGATCGAGCGCACCGGCATCGAGGTCAGGTCGGTGAAGTTGGTCTTGCCGTCGGCATTCGAGCCGGGGACGATCGGCACCGTGGGAACGCGATAGGAGGTGCCGCCCATGCCCTGCCCGTCATGCGGCGTCGCCCGGACCAGGATGCGGTTCAGCCATTTCGAGGAAAGCGAGGCCGGCCAGCCCGGCACCACGAGACGCAGCGGGCCGCCGTGGATATGCGGCAGCGGCTCGCCGTTCATCGCCCAGACGATCAGGCAATGCGGCTCCAGCGCCTTCTCGATCGGCATGCCCCGCGAGACCGCGTCCTTGGCGGTGTCGCCGGAGAGATGCGGATCGGCACCATAGTGGCCGGTGAACTTGGCGGAGGACTTGAGGCCAGCCGCCTTCAGCACGTCGGCAAGGCGCACGCCGGTCCATTCGGCGCAGCCCGCTCCGCCATTGGTCCATTGATTGCCGCGCGCCGCCGGCGTGTAGAAGGAGCGGCCGTTGCCCCCGCATTCCAGCACCATCCGGAAGGTGTGCGGGGTGAAGCGGGACTTCAGCTCCTTGACAGTCAGCGTCAGCGGCTTGTCGACCTCGCCCTCGATCTTGAGCTGCCAGCCATCGACATCCTTCACCGGCTCCGGGATCTGGCCGTTATTGCGGACGAAGAACTTGGAGATCGGCGTCGTGTCGTCGTCGAGCAGGTTCTCGGGCGTCTCGGCGACGAGGGGGCGGTCACCGAGCAGGGTCAGGCCCTTGTCCTTGCCGGGATAGTCGAAGGGCTGGGGTCCCTTGGCCGGAGCGGCGGCCGGGGCGCCCTGCGCGGCAGCCGGCGAGGTCACCGACAGGCGCGGCAGGCCACCGGCAGCGAGGCCGAGCGCGGCAAGGCTGCCGCCGAGCAGAAGACGTCGGGATGTGCGAGGGGTGTCAGAGTTGCCTTCAGCAGGCACGGCATCGGTAGCGGCTGCGCCATCGCGCAGGTCGGCTTCATTGAGCATGGCGTTTCTCCCGAGGACATATTCCTCACCCGAGACGACGCATCACGACTTCGATTTATTCCAACCCGAGAGAATCTTTTTTCAACCGAGGCAGGCCGGTCCGACGCTGCGGGCCTCGGCCAGTACCGCGACCTGCTCGCGCGGGACGCCGGGCTCATCGCGCGTGATCCGGGCGACCAGCGCGGCGATGCCGTCGAGGCGGGCGGCGTCGATGCCGCGGCCGAGCACTGCATAGCTCGCCCGCTCGTCATGCCAGGCGCGGATCGCGAGGCCGTCGCGATCCTGCACCGCGGGATGCAATGGCAGCGCCTCCTCGACGGGCGCGATCCAGAGGCCGACGCGGCAGCCGTTGGGCCCGACATAACCGGCAAGCATGCCGCCTCCCCCGCGCCCGGCAGGGTCGAGCGAAAGATGCACGAGGCGCAGCGAGGCAAGCGACAGATCGGGCAAAGCACCGGCTTCGGCACCGGCAAGCTCGACGCCAAGGCGCGGCGCCGCGCTTGCCGGAGACTGGGCAAGCCAGCTTTGATGCGCTGCGACGGCGGCCGAAAGCGACGATCCCGGCGATTGCCGGTATGCGATACCGAGCGAGGCCGCGCCGATGAGCAGGGCAAAACAGGCGGCGGCGGTCCAGGGCAGCCAGCGCGTCATGGGCGGACGAGCCTGCGGCAGCACGAGCGGCGGCGGCGCCGGCACCGGCGAAGCGGCTTTGACCGTCGCGCGCAGCTTCGTCAGCGTCGCGACCCGGGCGGCGGCCTCGCGATCGTCGGCGAGCGCCGCGGCGACCTTCGCGGCCACGTCGGGCTTCAATTCGCCGTCGACATAGGCGTTGAGCGTGGTCCAGGAGAGTTGTTCGGGGTCGGTCACGTGTTGCTGGCTCGTTTGCGTTGCCGCGCGGCGAAGGGGCGGATCGCTCCGCCCTCGATCGCATTCAGAAGCGAAAGCCGCGCCCGGCTGAGGCGACTCATCACGGTTCCCACGGGCACCCCCAGGATATCCGCGGCCTCGCCATAGCGGAAGCCGGCGAGATCGACCAGTTCCACGATTTCGCGATGCAGCGGATCGAGACGTTCGAGCGCCTGTCTGACGGTGATGGCGGCAATCAATCGGTCATCATGCCGCCAGGACTCGTCTTCGGGCGCCTCCTCGGCAGCCAGCGCACCGGTCACGCCACGACGATGCTCGTCGATCCAGGTATTGCGCAGGATCGCGAAGAGCCAGGCCCGGATACGCTCCCCTTCCTCCGGCGGCGCAGCGGCAAGCGCCTTCGTCGCGCAGGATTGCAGGAGGTCAGCGGCGCCATCGCGATTGCCGCTCAGGCGCAGCGCGTAGGAGAACAGACGCTCCCAGTTCTGGCGCAGCGCACGCTCGACGATGATACGCAAGGACGAAGCCCTCCGCAGCGAATGCGCCCTGTCTATCTCAGCCACAGGGAGGCTCCAAGCCTCGCCGCGGCTGCGATCCCAATGGAAAGCCCCGCCGGCCGGGCCGACGGGGCTTGTGGCGGAGCCATGCTCGCAACGGGGATGTTACGCGAGATCGGCGCGATCGGCGTTCATCACCTTGGCCCAGGCCGCGACGAAATCGTCGACGAATTTCCGGGCATTGTCGTCCTGGGCATAGACCTCGGCATAGGCGCGCAGCACCGAATTCGAGCCGAAGACCAGGTCGACACGGCTCGCAGTCCACTTCACTCCGCCGGTCTTGCGATCGCGGATCTCGTAGAGACCATTCGCCACGGGCACCCAAGCGTGGGCCATGTCGGTGAGGTTGACGAAGAAATCGCTGGTCAACGCGCCGACGCGATCGGTGAACACGCCATGCTTCGTACCACCATGGTTGGTGCCGAGCACGCGCATGCCGCCGAGCAGCACCGTCATCTCCGCCGCAGTCAGGCCGAGCAACTGGGCACGGTCGAGCAGCATCTCCTCGCCGGTGACCACATAGGCTTCCTTCTGCCAGTTGCGGAAACCGTCGGCGAGCGGTTCCAGCACCGCGAAGGAGGCGACATCCGTCTGCGCGTCCGTGGCATCGCCACGACCCGGCACGAAGGGCACGGTCACGTCGAATCCAGCCGCCTTCGCCGCCTTCTCGACGCCGACATTGCCGGCGAGCACAATGACGTCGGCGATGCTCGCCCCGGTCGCGGCCGCGATGGGCTCCAGGACAGCAAGGACCTTCGCCAGGCGCGCCGGCTCATTGCCGGCCCAGTCCTTCTGCGGAGCGAGACGGATGCGGGCGCCATTGGTGCCGCCGCGCTTGTCCGAACCGCGGAAGGTGCGGGCGCTGTCCCAGGCGGTCGAGACGAGATCGGCGGTCGAAAGCCCGCTCGCGGCGATCTTCGCCTTGACGGCCGCGACGTCGTAGCCGACGCGGCCGGCCGGGACCGGGTCCTGCCAGATCAGTTCCTCGGAGGGGACATCCGGCCCGAAATAGCGCGAGGACGGCCCGAGATCGCGATGGGTCAGCTTGAACCAGGCGCGGGCAAAGGCATCCGAGAACGCGTCGAAATCGTTGAGGAAGCGCTCCGAGATCGCCCGGTAGACCGGATCGGCCTTCAGGGCGATATCCGCGTCGGTCATCATCGGGTTGTGACGGATCGAGGCATCCTCGACGTCGACCGGCTTGTCCTTGTCGGCGATGGTGACCGGCTCGTATTGCCAGGCGCCGGCCGGCGACTTGCGCAGCTCCCATTCGTGGCCGAACAGCATCTCGAAAAAGCCGTTGTCCCAGCGCGTCGGATGGGTCGTCCAGGCCCCCTCGATGCCGCTGACCACCGTGTCGCGGCCGACGCCGCGGCCTTTCCGGTTCATCCAGCCCAGGCCCTGATCCTCGATCGAGCCACCTTCCGGTGCCGGGCCGAGATTGGCGGCGTCGCCGTTGCCATGGCTCTTGCCGATGGTGTGACCGCCGGCCGTGAGAGCCACCGTCTCCTCATCGTCCATCGCCATGCGCGCGAAGGTCTCGCGCATCATCGCCGCGGTCTTGAGCGGGTCCGGCTTGCCGTTCACGCCTTCCGGATTGACGTAGATCAGGCCCATCTGGACGGCTGCCAGCGGGTTAGCGAGCGTCTTCGCATCGGCGAGATCGCCATAGCGATTGTCGCTCGGCGCGAGCCATTCCTTCTCCTCGCCCCAGTAGATGTCCTTCTCGGGGTGCCAGATATCCTCGCGGCCGAAGGCGAAGCCGAAGGTCTTCAGCCCGGCGACCTCATAGGCGATCGTGCCGGCGAGCGCGATCAGGTCGGCCCAGCTGACGCGGTTGCCGTATTTCTTCTTGATCGGCCAGAGCAGGCGGCGCGGCTTGTCGGTATTGGCGTTGTCCGGCCAGGAGTTCAGCGGGGCGAAGCGCTGGTTGCCGGTGCCTGCACCGCCGCGGCCGTCCGAGATGCGATAGGTGCCGGCGGCATGCCAGGTCATGCGGGCCATGGTGCCGACATAGCTGCCCCAGTCGGCCGGCCACCAGTCCTGGCTGTCGGTCATCAACGCGCGCAGATCGCGCTTCAGCGCCTCGACATCGAGCTTCTTCAGCTCCTCGCGATAGTTGAAATTCCGGCCGAGCGGATTGGTCTTGCCATCGTGCTGATGGAGGATGTCCAGATTCAGCGCATTCGGCCACCAGCCGGTGACCGAGCCACCGGCCTGGGTCATCCCGCCATGCATGACCGGGCACTTGCCGGCCGTCTTCACGTCACCACCGTCCATGATGTCCCCCTTTGGAGCTTGCTGAGTCGGGTTCTTCCGGAAGGCGCCATCGCCTCGTGCCGGAATACGGCGCATCCCGCACCCGGCCGAAGACCGATGCCGCACCGTTCCATGAGAATAGTTCTAGGGAAAACCAATCATAATGAGAACTTTAATTTTCAAATCATTATGATAATTTTTACAAATGATATCGATCCGACATCTCCGCTATTTCGCGGCTCTGGCGCAGCATCGCCATTTCGGCCGTGCGGCCGACGCCTGCGCCATCAGCCAACCGGCCCTTTCGCTGCAGATCAAGGATCTGGAGGAGGTGCTCGGCGCCCAACTGGTCGAGCGCGACCGTCGGCAGATCCGGCTGACCGGCCTGGGCGAGGCCTTCGCCGGACGGGCGCAGCATATCCTGCGTGCGGTGGACGAACTGGCGGACCTGGCGCGTGCTTCGAGCCCCTCTCTCGGCGGCCGGCTGCGCATCGGCATGATCCCGACGGTCGCGCCCTATCTCCTGCCGGCGGTGATCCGGCGACTGGCGGAGCGCTTTCCGGCGGTCGATCTGCGTCCGCGCGAGGCGGTGACCGGCAAGCTGACGGAGGACCTGATCAGCGGCAGTCTCGATGTCGCGGTGATGGCCCTGCCCGTCTCCGAGCCCTCCCTGCAGGATCACCCGCTTTTCGACGAGGAGTTCGTACTGGTGCGCGCGCCGGCCGACCGGCACAAGCCGCCGCCGAGCGCGGAGAGCCTGGGGGCGATGCGCCTGCTGCTGCTGGAGGAAGGCCACTGCTTCCGCGATCAGGCGCTGGCCTTCTGCGACATGGCGCCGGGGCTGTCGCAGGACCCGATGGAGGGCAGTTCGCTGGCGACGCTGGTGCGCATGGTCGGCGCGGGCATGGGCGTGACGCTGATCCCCGAAATGGCCGTGGCATCGGAAACCTCGGCCGTGGAGGTCAGCATCGCCAGGCTGGCGGAGCCACGGCCACGGCGCAGCATCGGACTGGTCTGGCGCAAGACGAACCCCCTGTCCGAACATTTCGTGCAGATCGGCGAGATCGTGCGCCAGGAGCACGATCTCCTGCGTCACCATCGTGGGGCGGCGCGCATTCCCGATGCGCAGCTTCGGGGCGGGCCAGGCATCTCCGACGATCTGGCCGGTCACGCATAGGAGAAGGCCGGGCCAGCCAACCTGCGTCAAACCGGGAGCAGCGCGAGTGGCGCAGTGGAAACGGGAGGCTCAGTTCATCGCCGTCGCGGCCAAGCCGGCGAGGCACCGCATCCTCATGAGGCCTTTCGACAAGAAAAGCGGCCCGTTACCGGGCCGCTGATCCAAGGGCGGAAGCGTGCGCGAGCCGCTCACCAGCCGCGATGACGGCGATAATAGCCCGGCGGCGGGCCGTATCCACGGCGCGGACCATAGCCATAGCCCGGCCCATAGCCGTGGCGGGGACCATAGCCGTAGCGGGGCCCGTAGCCGCCGCGCCCATAGCGCTGCTGCCGCATCGTCTCCCGCATGATCATATGGCGCCGCTCCGCGGCGGCCGACCAGGTGTATTCCGCGGTCTGCTTGTCCAGGCGCTGCGCCACCGAGGCCGGCAGCTCTTCCGCGGCCATCGCCGGCGCGACGAACGATATGCCGATACCGAGAGCGGCAAGCGTGAGGAATTTCCGCATCCATGTTCTCCTTGTGCTGACTGCACTAAACGCGCCAAAGGGCCAACCGTTCATGAACAGCGTTGTTGGCTCATGTTCATCGACGGCCCCTTCAACCTCCGTCCCGCTCGATCGGAGGGACGGGGATGATTGACCCTGCGAAACCGGCGCGACGGTCCGATACCGTTCACTGGATATTGCGCTTGGTGACATCGCGGATCGTTGTCAGACCGGACA
The DNA here is from genome assembly GCF_017308015.1 of Allobosea sp. Classification (GTDB taxonomy): domain Bacteria; phylum Pseudomonadota; class Alphaproteobacteria; order Rhizobiales; family Beijerinckiaceae; genus Allobosea. The sequence goes on along the minus strand of NZ_JAFKFW010000008.1, from coordinate 85,867 downwards.
GCGCCTCCGGCGACTTGTTGACCTTGTACAACGTCTCGAAGATGCGTTCGGCATCCTGGTAGCGACCGAGATTGTAATAGGACCATCCGCGCATCAGCATCAGGTCGGTCGTCTCGGGCGCCAGACGACGACGCTCCGACAGGGTGACCAGCGCACCGTTGAAATCCTTGGCGTCGTACTGGGCATAGAACTGTTCCGCGAGGAGCAGCGTGGACAGCTCCTTGCGGCGCGCCGGCGGCAGGTTGGCAGCACTGGCCGCGACCATGGCCTCCGTCGTCAGTCCCTGCTGCATCTTGGCATAGGCCAGACCTGCTGCGGCATCGGCAACGACCTGCGCATTGCCGCCGCGTCGCGCCACTTCGAAAGCCGCCGCTGCGGCGACAGGCCGCTTGAGATTGAGGAGGCACCAGCCCCGCTGCAAGGCGGCCGCGCCGGAGCTGCCGCCTCCGCAATCGCCACCAACGCGGGGAGCGGCCGCTTGCCTGGCGGGTTCCGCGGCAGGCCCGGCCTCGCGTGCGGCCGGGTTGTCGCGGCCGGCCCGGATGATGGCAGCCGGCCGGCGTTCGGCAGGTTCGTCCGCAGGCCCCGCCAACGGCCTCTGACGCATGTCCCGCTGCCCCCCGGTTGGCGGAACCGAACGGGCGCGCCGTGGATTGAGCACGTCCGCGATCCGCTGTGAACGGCCGCCCCATTCGGCGACCAGCGTGCGCAGACCTGCCTGGTCGCGCTGGCGCTCGCGGACAAGTGCCAGCCCATAGGCCGCCGGCTCGTATCCTCGATCCCAGGACAGCGCGGTGTCGAACCAGGTGCCGGCGGGGGTGATCTGCCCGGCATTATAGGCATACCAGCCGAGCGCTCCGGCGCCGGGAGCGTATTTGTCCTGCCCGACGGTCCGGACGATGCGCTCGATCACGGTGCGGTCGAGCCGCGGCGGCGGCTCCTGCGTAAGCAGGGCGGTGACGGCGTCGAGATAGGCCTTGCGATTGGCCGCGCCGGCCTCCAGCCACCGGGCGCCGAGCGTCTCGGCTTCCTGGTAGTTCCGGGTCGCGCCGAGTGCGAGAACGGCGCCCTCGGCGGCCTTGGCGCCGCCATCGCGGCCCAGCGCCGTCTGGAACCAGGTCACTGCCTTGGCCGGTTCCTCATGGTGGAGCGTGTAGAAGCCGAGCAGGATGGCGTCGTCGGGCGTTGCAGCCGCGTTGGCCAGGGCTTCGATGCGCTGGATCTCCGCCGGCGTCGCCTTCTGCGCCGGGTCGTCGGCAGCCTTGCCGATATGGCGCCGGGCGATCTCGTCGCGGATGCTGGCGAACTCGTTCTGCCGCTCCTGACCGAGCAGGGCCTCGACGAGGTTCTCCGGCAGGGTCGCGAGCGCCTTCTGCAGCGTGCCGACCCGCTCGGCCGGATTGGTGCAGTTGGTCAGGACATAGGCATAGGCGTCGCGGGCACGCTCGGGCTTGCCGGTCTGGACGAAGGCCTCGGCGACCCGCCAGAGCGCATCGACGCTGGCGCAGGTCAGCATGGCCGGCGTCTCGGTGCCAAGGCGGATGACCTGCTCCCACTGCCGGGCGTCCGAGGCGTTGACGAGGCGCTGGCGCGCTTCGGCGGTATCGAGCTGGGCGGCGAGATCGGCCGGGGCACGCCAGTTCGGATCGGCACTGCCGCGCTGGACGATCGCGGCACGGACTTCGCCATATTTGCCCTCGGCAAAGAGCCGCCACATCCGCTCCAGTTCGGCATCGCCGGTCTGACCTTGCGAGGAGAGGTCCGTCGGCGGCCTCCACTCCGGGTAGAGCGCGCGCAGCCTCGCGAGTTCGGCTTCGTAGCGGCGGGTATCTCCCTGTCCCGCGAAATAGCGCAAAGCCGTCTCGTCGATCTTGGGCGGGGGCTGCTGAGGCGTCGCTGCCGGGCGGTTCGGATCAGCGGGGGCCTGCGCCGTGTCGACTGGTGTCGTGGCGACGCCGGCAGGAGGTTGCGGCGGCTGTTGCGGGACCTGTGCCTGCGCCGGCTGGATCATCGGCTGAGCGAGTTGGGGCGAGGCGATGTCATGGCCATAGCGGCCGAGTGTGTAGAAGGCGACGCCCGAGACGGCGACGGCGACGAGAATAGGTTTCACAGGCATTGCGGATACCTCTCGCCAAGCATCGAGAGGGCGAGGAGATGCAGCGTCGACGGATAATAGGCGGTGGGCTGGAACGTCTTGAGTTCGGCCGGAATCGGCGTGCCCTCGATAGCGCAGGCGATCGAAGCGGAGAGGATGCGGTAGCCTGCATCGGGCAGAGGCTCGACCGGCTTGCCGCTGACGACATCGACGACCGCGGTGCCGGCGGCCCAGGCCTGGCGGAAGGGTGCCAGGCGTGCCTTGTCACCGAGCCCCGCGCGCAGCAGGTAAAGCGGGATGCGGATGGCGTTGTAACCGAACTGCGCCGGGAAGCCTTCGGCAGGCTTCGGCTCGGCCTTGACCGAGAGCCATTCCGGTGCCGGCATCCTCCGCTTCGCGAGATCGTCCAACAGCTTCAAACCGCTGGCCTGGACCTGCATCCAGCGCTGATCCCCGGTGAGCTTCGCCAGGATGGGGAAGGCCTCGAAGACCCAGTAGGACGGATTGACCACCGGCCCGTCGGTGCGGTCCTTCTCCGAGAAGCCCGCAGCCCCCGGCATGAGCCAGGTCTGGCCCGCATGCTGCCGCAGAGCGACCTTGGCGAGCGATGTCGCGATCTGGCGTGCGGCAGCGCTATGAGCCGGCATGGCCCAGCGTCTACCGGCACAGGCCAGGGCATCCGCGATCAGGAGATCGCCGTCGCTGGCATTGTTGATGTCGGTGACATGCGGGCTCGCCTTCGGGTCCCAGCGCCAGGCTGCGAGACCGTCGTCGCGGATCAGAAGCTCGGTCCGGGTGAAGGCGAAGATGCGCGCGAAGGTGGCGCGGTCATCGGCGAGGCAGGCGAGCAGCAGGCCGTAGCCCTGGCTCTCGCTATGGCTAATGCCGCCGTTGAGATCATCGACGACGCGTCCTTCGGATGTGACGAATTTCTGCCGGTAGAGCGCCCAGGCGTCGGCCGGCACAGCCGCGCGCGCACCGGGCGCGAGACCCAGGAAGACGACGGCCATGGCTGCGAAAACCCGTCTCATGATCGCCGACCCAACCGCCCGAGCATCAGGGAGGTTCCGATGCCGAGTCCGATGCAGGCCGTCAGCAGGGCCAGAGCGTAGATGCCGATATTGCTGGACATCCAGTTGGCGAAGACGAGGCGCATATTCACGAGGCTGAAGGGGCGCGTCATGACGAAGGAGGTGCTGTCGGCCGAGATCACATGAGCCTCCTGTGCGCCACGGAAGGCGGTGATCTTGCCGGCCATGCCGGCCCAGTTCCCAGGCGAGACGATGCGGCTGACGGCGCTCTGCAGGGTCTCGTCCCGGCGCGCGATGAAGGCGGTCCAGACCTGCCGTGTGTCGGGATCGGCGGCCTGGGCCGCGATCAGATCCGTCCCCTCGGCCGGCTCATAGAGCGTCGGTGTCCGCGACGGTGCCCGCAATTGCGCGAAGGAGAGATCGAACGTGCGCTGGAGCCATTGGTCGAAGCCGATAAAATAGCGCACCAGCGGGCCGCCATGCGAGCCACGCCAGCGCTCGCGGATCGCCTCGGTCGTCGGCGCTGCGCCGCCGGAGGCTTCCGGCGTGGCCTCGCGACCCTGCAGCCGGTCGATGACCGCGTCGAAGACGGCCGCTCCCTCGGCATCCGGCGTCACCACAACGGCATCGGCGCGCTGCGGCCAGGTGGCCCGGACATTGTCGGCGATGCCGACCCGCGGCAGCAGACCCGCCGGCATCTGGCCGGCCGCGCCGACAACCAGTGCCGGTCTGTCGCCTACGGTCGCAGGCCCGGCCAGGACATCGACGGCCAGGGGGCGGCTGGCATTGCGCGCGATGCGCGCGAGAAGGGTCGCGGCGGCACCGAGATTGGCGGTGTCGTGGCGCCCCATGATCAGGGCGACGCGCGACGCGACCGAATAGGGAAAGCCGGTGCCGGCGACGGCACCGAGATTGGGGCTGACACCGATCTTGGCGAAGTTCGGAATGGCCAGAGCGGAGGTGTCGAACAGTGCGAAGCGGCTCTTCCCCGGCAGCGTCGCGCCCGGGCCGCAGGCGAGATCGGGCTTGGTTACCGTCACCGCCTCGAACCAGATCTCATTGATCCCCGGCCGGAAATGCCGCAACGGGATCGTGATCGGGAACTGCTGGAAGAGCCCGCCCGTCGCGGCGTTGAGCGGCACCGTCGCCGCGACATTGCCGTTGACGAAGATTTCGACATGGCTTTCGCCCGGCAGAACATCCTGCGAATAGCCACCGTCGAGATAAAGCGTCGCCTCGCCATAGGCATTGGCGTAGAAATCGCCGGGCATCGCGACGACCGCACGCACACGCATGCGCCGGCCGGTGGATTCACGGGTGGTGATGCCGAGCTCGGAGAAGCTGATCGCCTGCTTGTCGGAGATGAAAGGCGCATCCGGCACATGCCAGCTCGCCGTCTCCATGGTCTTGCGGTTGATGTTGGCGGGCCGCGAGACCGGCGCCGTGAGGAGCCGGGCGATCAGGGCTTCAAGATCGGGCCAGCCTTCGGCCGTCACGAGCAGGAGGTCGGTATTCTTCTGCGGACCGGGGATGAAGCCGAGGAAGCTGCGGCCGCCCGCATCGGCCGGAAGCCCTCCCAGCAGCGCCCGCATCTCCTCCCCGGTGCCGAGCGCCACGGTCAGCGTGCCTGGCCGGATGCGAGCGGGCAATTGCTCGGTCACGGTCACTGCGACCTGCCCATATCGGCCGCGCAATGCGAGCGCCTGTGCAACGGCGAGGATGCTGTTGGCCGCAACCGCCCGCGAGGCGCCGGGCGCGACGATGACGATGTTCGTCTGGCCGCCTTCGTCGGCGCCGACAGCCGGCAGATCGTCGATGCTGCGCAGGCTCGACGGCCGGGCGCCGGGATTTCTGAAGGTCAGGCGGGTGCCGGCACCGTCGATGCGCGTCCAGAGTTCATAGGTCGATTCCACGGTGCAATCGGTACGATGACGCTGCAGCGCCTCGAAGCCGATCGTGTTCTGCCCGGCCCGGAGCAAGCCCTTGCGCAAGGCGATGGAGGAGCGCTGCAGACGATCGGACGAGACGATCGGCACTTCGCTGACACGCTCGCCATTGATGCGCACCGTCAGCCGCGAGGCTTCCGGCATCACGACGAGGGCGTTCTGGAAGGCGATGTCGAGGCTGGAATCGGCCGCGGCCTCGTCCTGCGTCAGATAGAATGCCCAGTTGCGGGCATCGCTCTCGCCTTCCAGCGTAACGCGCGCCGCCGGCAGCAACGGCTTGAACACGAGGGCCGGGGCTGGCGTCGGACTCGCGTCTCTCGGCAACGCCGGCGCCGGCGTTGCAGGCGCGGCCGGGCTTGCCGGAGCAGGCGCGGGCGGCGCGATCATGAAAGGCGCCGGGCCGGGTTGGGCAGGTGGGGCCTCCTGCGCCGGAAGCGGCAAGGCGGTGAGCAAAACGGAAGCCGCGATTGCGGCGAGGCGGGCCGGGAACCGATGGCGCTTCATTCCGCAGCTCCCGGCCGGCTGGTCGAGCGGGACAGGCGGTAGAGACCGAAGAAATAGGACAGTCCCCGGCTCGTCTGGAAGATGGCGAGGCGAAGGAAGCGCAGCGTTCCCAGGATCACGCCGGGATTGTGGCGCCGCGCCTTCTGGAAGCGGCTCCAGTTCTCGGCATCGGAGAAGGCGAGGTCCGCGATGATGCGGCTGTGCACCGGTTCGGTCGGCTCGTAGCTGCAGCCCAGCAGCAATCCCTTGTCGTCGGGGAGGACACGCCGGACACGCACGGGCAAGGCCGCGGGAGGCATGTCGATCGTGGTCTCGAAGGTGATCGCCCCGTTTGTGCCCACCGGCAACTTGTCGAGCTCCCTGGACATCACCCTGACCGCGATGCCGTCGACGGAGACGTTCTCGGTGACGACCCGGGCCTTGTGCCCGTCGATGGCGATCTCGCCGCGGCGCTTGACCGCGAAGCGCCGGGCGCCGCGCCCTTCGGGCCGCTCCGAGACCACGCCGAGCGCGCAGCCGGCCATCAGCAGGTTGAGGATGTTCCACAGGCCGACGACGAAGGTGATGTCGGCGTTATAGGGTTCCGTGATGATGCGCCAATAGGTGGCGACGAGGCCGAGCGCGAGCACGGCGAAGATAATGAAGAACGGCCGGCCCAGCTCCGAGACGCGCCGGGTTTCCAGCGACTCGTTCTTGGCGGTGACCTTGAAGGTCGGCTTGCTCGGATTGAGCAGCACCGAGACCACTGCCGGCAGCAGATAGACCGACTGGATGAACTCGTAGAGCTCGGAGATCCATGGCCAGCGATAGCGGCCATAGAGGTAGTTCTGCATCATCAGGTTCACCACCATGTAGCTCAGCACATAGGCGATGAACTCCGCGCCGGAGGCGGTGAAGATCTCCAGCCCGAAGAACAGGTAGAACAGCGGCGCGACCAGGAAGGTCAGCCGGGCGAAGGGGAAGAGCCAGAACAGGGCGGAGGAGGAGTAGCAGAGCCGCTGCGGTAGCGAGAGGCCGCGCTTGAACATCGGGCGGTGGAACATGAGAATCTGCATCATGCCCTGCGCCCAGCGGGAGCGCTGACCGATGAAACTCGTGAAGGTCGCCGGCTGAAGCCCGGCGATCAGCGGCTTGTCGACATAGACGCTGTGCCAGCCGGTGGCATGCAGCGTGATCGCCGTCTCCGCATCCTCGGTGATGCTGCGCCCCGAGAAGCCGTTCGTCGTCTCCAGCGCCGTGCGCCGGAGCACCGCGGCCGAGCCGCAGAAGAAGGAGGCGTCCCATTTGTCGAGGCCGCGCTGGATGATGCCGTAGAACATCTCGTTCTCGGAGGGCATCGAGCGGAAGGTCTGGAGATTGCGCTCCAGCGGGTCGGGGTTGATGAAGAAATGCGGGGTCTGGACCAGGAAGAGCTTCGGGTCCTGGCCGAAATAGCCGACCGTCTCGGTCAGGAAGTCGCGCGCTGGGGCATGATCGGCGTCGAAGACGACAATCAGCTCGCCCTGCGAATGGGCGATGCCATTGTTGAGATTACCGGCCTTGGCGCTGAGATTGCGCTCGCGCGTGAGATAGGTGACGCCGAGGCCCGCGCAGAGCTTCTGCAGAGCTAAGCGACGCTCGCGGGCGGCGCTGGCCGCGGCGAAGTCGTCGGCATTGCATTTCTCGTCGGTGGCACCGTCATCGAGGAGGTAGATCTTCAGACGATCGGCCGGATAGTCCATCGCCAGCGCCGCCGAGAGCGTCGTCGCGAGCAGTTCCGGCTCCTCGTTGTAGGAGGGCACGAAGACGTCGACCGTCGGCGCGTTGGCCAGATCGATCGGTGGCGTCTTGCGCTTCGGCAGCGGCATCGCCACGACGAAGAGGCTCAGGCCGAGCATGCCGATATTGTAGAGCTCGGCGAGATAGACGATCAGGCCGGGGATGAAATCCTCGAGCTGGTTGACCGGCGGCAGGGTGCTGGTCGTGCGCCAGTAGACGTAACGCAGCACCATCGCGGTCCCCAGGCCGAGCGCGATCAGGCGCCAGACGCCGTAGGGCCGCAGGAACTTCAGCACGACCATCGCGCCGACCACGATCGTCCCGGCGATCAGATGCGCCTGCAGGCTGATCGGCATGGTGACCAGCGCAATGACGACCATCGCGGTGACGGCCCAGAAAATGACGTAGCTCGCTGTGCGCATCGGGCTTTCGACAATCCGGGTGCGCTCAGGGCGCGGTCGGCGGCGGAACGGTGGGATATCCCTCGAGCGGCCTGATCGAGACCGGATCGGGCGCCTGCGGCTCCGCCGGGACCGAGCTGCGCTGGCGCGCCGGCCGCGGGCGGGCAGCTTGCGGACGCTGTGGGGCTTCGTCGAAGGAGGCTTGCGGCGCCTGCGGATAGATGGGTGCGCCGGCCTGGCCGAGCTCCGGCGCAGGAGCAGGTCCGTCGCCGATCGGATTCCAGCCGGGCCGCTTCAGCCTAGCGTTGAAGGCGTAGCCATAGGCCAGGCGCAGCAGCGAGGCCTCGGTCGCGGCAGGGTCGCAGATGCGCAGACGCACCGAGATCATGCCGGATTTCGGTCGGAAAAGGCTATCGCTCCCCGCCAGGCGCTGCCAGGCGTAGAGGCAGGCCTCGCCGCCGGTGCCACGGCCGAAGGCGTAGCCGAACGGGCCGTATTTGTTCTGGACGAAAACTGCCGAGGGCGCCATGGCGACCCCGGGGAGGCGCTCTTCCATCTCCTTGGCGATGGCGAAGTCTTCGATGCCGGGGTCCTTCAGCAGGTTACCCTCGACACCTGCGGCCTCGGGAATATCGGCCGCCGTGAAGAAGGCGATATGGATCGCGTTCTCGCCGGGCGTCCTGCCGCGGGTGGCCAGGGAGACGGTCTGCGAGACGGCGTTCTCGTAGGTCCTCTGCGTGACGCCGGTCACCGGAAAGCTTGCGGGTGGCGGCAATGCAAGGGCGCGGCCGATATCGACGGTCACCGAGCGCGAGGCGGTAACGAGCTCGTCGGCGGAGATCCGCTGTTCGCCGCAGCCGGTTGCAAGAAGGGCCAGCCAGGACACAACGAGCACCCGCGCCGCAGGCCGCGGCAGGCCTGAGCATTCGCCGCCAAGCTTGGGATCGATGAAGTTCCAAGCCTTCATAGGCACGCGTGCCGATGTCGGTCCAGCATCGTCATGTCTTGACCATTGGTTAACACAGGTTAACGCTAGGTTAATCCTGCCGGAGGGATCACGCTGCATCCTGCGCGCGTGCTACGCGCCCCCAATACAAGTGATTCGGGAGTTTATTCCAACCTGCGTCAGGACAAATGTTCGCATTGTCCATGAAGGATGCCGATTTCACTCTGGCCGATGGCGAGCCGAATGGGGGGATTTTGCGGGCCCCCTCTGTCCGGGCCAATTTCCGGTCGTAGGCGCATATGCGCCCTGACGAAGCCTGTGCGCGGACTGGAGCAGACGGAGCCAATCTGCCGGTCGTGCCCCTGCTGGTGGCGCCTTGCCTTCAAAGCCGCGACAACGGTGGAGACCCGGCGCCTGAGCGCCGGTAACTCCGGATCAGCCTCTCTCAGCGTCGCATGCTGCCCGTATCCACGAAGTGCTGGTGCCAGGACAGGGCCTCGCCGGGCAGGCAGGGCGACTGCTGGCCGTAGGAGCCCGCCAGGGCCCGGCGGAAGTAATCCTCCAGCGCCGGCCGGTAGTCCGGGTGAGCGCAGTTGGCAATGATCGTCCTGGCGCGCTGCTTCGGGCTGAGGCCACGCAGGTCGGCCAAGCCCTGCTCGGTCACGATCACCTGCACGTCCTGGGTGATGTGGTCGACATGGCTCGCCTGCGGCACGATGGCCGAGATGGCGCCGCCCTTGGCGGTCGAGGGCGTCATAAAGATCGACACGAAGGCGTTACGGGCAAAATCGCCGGAACCGCCGATGCCGTTCTGGATGCGCGAGCCCATGATGTGGGTCGAATTGACGTTGCCGTAGATATCCGCCTCGATCAGCCCGTTCATCGCGATACAGCCGAGCCGGCGCACCAGCTCGGGATGATTGCTGATTTCCTGAGGCCGCAGGATCATCCTGTCGCGATAGCGCGCCATGTCGGCATTGAGTTTCGCGGCCGCCTCGGGGCTGACAGAGAAGGCGGTTGCCGAAGCGAGCGTCAGCTTGCCTGCGTCGATCAGGTCGATCATGCCGTCCTGGATCACCTCGGTATAGGCGGTGAGGTTATCGAAAGGCGCATCGAGCAGGCCGGAGAGGACCGCATTGGTGATGTTGCCGACGCCGGACTGCAGCGGCAGCAGCGAGGGAGGCAGCCGGCCCCTGGCCACCTCGTGGCGCAGGAATTCGATGAGGTGGCCGGCAATGGCGCTGGCCGTCCTGTCAGGCGGGGCATAAGGCAGGTTGCGGTCGGGCGACTCGGTTTCGACGATCGCGACGATCTTGTCGGGATCGCAGCGCAGATAGGGTTCGCCGATCCGGTCCTGCGGCTTCACCAGCGGGATTGGCACGCGGTTCGGCGGCAGCGCCGTGCCGTAGTAGATGTCGTGCATGCCTTCGAGTTCGCCGCTCTGCCAGCGGTTGACCTCGAGGATCACCTTGTCGGCACGGTCGAGCCAGGTCTTGTTGTTGCCGATCGAGGAAGACGGAATCAGAGAACCGTCCGGCCGGATACCGGAGACCTCGACGACCGCCATGTCGAGCGGCCCGAGGAAGCCCTGCCAGGCCATCGGCGCGACCTGGGAGAGATGCATATCGAAATAGTCCATCTCGCCACGGTTGATTTTCTCGCGTGCGACCGGATCGGAATTATAGGGCAGACGGAACTCGATCCCATCGGCCTTCGCCAGCGCACCATCCAGCTCCGGGCCGGTCGAGGCTCCGGTCCAGACGCGCACCCGAAAGGGCTGGCCGGCGCCGTGCGCGGTTTCGATGCGCTCGGCCAGTGCGAGCGGCACCGCCTTCGGGTAGCCGGACCCGGTGAAGCCGCTCAATCCCAGGGTCATGCCGCTCCGGATGAGCGCCGCCGCATCCTGTGCGCCCATCACCTTCGCGCGTAGCGCCGCGTTCGCAATTCTCGACATTTCGGTTTCCGTCTTGCTCGGCCACCCTTGGCCTACCGGTCGTAGCGTCAGTCAAGCCCGCCGCAACGCGTTGTCGTGTCCGGGATGGGCAGCATGGGTACCGATCGAGACGGCCCGCAGCTCGCACCGATCGCCACATGCAGGCCGACGACGACGGAAGCGGGCCCCGGAACGAGGGCTGCTCTCAGCGCGGCAGCATCCCCGAGATCACCCGATCGTGCAGGATCATCCCCGCCGCCATCGCGGCCACGAACAGGAGAACCGGTGCGAGCCCCATCGACAGGGCCGAGACCGCCGGACCCGGGCAGAAGCCGGCGAGCCCCCACCCGGCTCCGAACAGCGCCGAACCGGCCACCAGCCGCCCGTCAATCTCCGTCTTCTCCGGCAGATGGAAGCTGTCGTCGAGCACCGGGCGCCGCAGACGGCGCTGCAACATCAGCCCCGGCACCGCCACGAGCACGGCGCCGCCGAGCACGAAGGCCAGGCTCGGATCCCAATGGCCGCTGGCGAGATTGAGGAAACCGAGCACGCGCGCGGGGTCCAGCATGCCGGAAAGCGACAGGCCGAAACCGAAGAGCGCGCCGGCAAGGAGCGCGACGAGGATACGCAGGGGCGCGAGACGGTTCACCGCAGAACCTCCATCAGCGTCGCCATGGCGCTCCCCGCAAGAAGGAAGGTCGCAGTCGCGGCGAACGAACGCTTCGAGAAACGGGCGAGGCCGAGGATGCCGTGGCCCGAGGTGCAGCCCGAGCCCATGCGCGTGCCGATGCCGACGGCGAGACCAGCCACGAGGATCACAGGCCAGGAGGCAGCAATGGTCACGGGCGGGAAGGTCCCGAAGGCCAGCATGTAGAGCGGCGGACCGCTCAGGAGCCCCAGCACGAACGCCGCATTCAACGGGACCTGCCCGCCGCCGAGCAGACGGCCGACGATGCCGCTGATCCCGGCGATCCGCCCGTCGAGCAGCAGCAGCGCGACGGCGGAGAGGCCGAGCAGCATGCCGCCGATCAGGGAAGGCCAATAGACGCTCATGGCTGCTGCTCCGGTCCACAATAGATGCCGTAGAGAGCTTCGATCAGGCGCGCGGCCTTGTCCTGGCTCAGGCGATAGAAAATCTGCTTGGCCTCGCGGCGCGTCGCGACGACCCCGGCTTCGCGCAGCGCGCCAAGCTGCTGCGACAGACTCGGCTGGCGAATGCCAAGCCGCTCGCCAAGTTCGCCGACGGCGTACTCGCCTTCGGCAAGTGCGCAGGCGAGTTGCAGACGCGCCGGATGCGCCAACGTCTTGAGCAGGCCGGCAACCTCGCCGGCCCGCGCCGCCATCTCCGCCGGCGGCAGCTTGCGGGTTGTTGCGACGACCATCACCATGCGGCCCCGGCGAGCGCATCGAGCGGAAACTTGAGATAGCGCCGGCCATTGGCTTCGGGCTCCGGCAACCGGCCGCCGCGAATATTGACCTGGAGCGCATGCAGGATCAGCTTCGGCATCGGCAGGGTGCGGTCACGCGCCTCACGCAATGCAACGAAGCGCTCCTCCGTCATGCCGGCCAGATGCGGGTTCGCGCGCTTCTGCTCGCCCACCGTGCTCTCCCATCTGGCCGCGCGCCCGCCTGGCTCGTAATCGTGCCCGGTGAACAGGCGCGTATCGTCCGGCAAGGCCAGGATGGCCTGGATCGAAGCCCATAACGCCCTGGCGCTGCCGCCCGGAAAATCCGCCCGCGCCGTGCCCCCATCCGGCATGAAGATCGTGTCATGGACGAAGGCCGCATCGCCGATCACATAGGTGACGGAAGCCAGCGTATGGCCGGGCGAAAACATCACGCGGCCGTCGAGATCGCCGACCTTGAAGCTGTCGCCTTCGGCGAAGAGCCGGTCCCATTGCGAGCCGTCGGTTTTCAGATCCGGCCAGTTGTAGAGGCCCTGCCAAAGCTTCTGGACATCGGTGACGCGTGCACCGATGGCCGTCGGAGCGCCCGTCTTCTGCTTGAGGTAATGAGCGGCCGAGAAGTGATCGGCATGGGGATGGGTGTCGAGAATCCACTCGACGCTCAAGCCCTCACGCGCCACATGGGCGAGAATCTCATCGGCCTGATGCGTCGCGGTCGCTCCGGATTTCTCATCGAACTCATAGACCGGATCGATGATCGCGCAGCGCTTCGTCCTGGGGTCGGCGACGACATACTGGATGCTGCCGGTGCGCGGCTCATAGAAGCCCTTCACCTGCGGCGCCCGGGCGGCGTTGCGGGCAAGCCACTGGACCGCGCCCGAAAGATCGAAACCGTGCACGCGACCGAACGCCTCGACCTCGCCGGGCTTCATCCGGCCTGCCAAAACCTCGCCCAGTACATGCAGAGTCAATGAACGCGTACCGCTGCGGCAATGAGCGTAGACCGGCCCCTTCGCTTCGGCCACCGCCTCCTGGAAGGCGCGAATATCAGCTTCCGTGATCGTCGCCCCCGTCACCGGGATAAAGCGATAGTCGAGCCCGGACTGATCGAGAATTGCCTTCTCGACAGCGTTGCCCGGCTGTCCTGGCTCCTCGCCCTCGGGCCGGTTGTTGATGATGGTGGCGAATCCACCAGCCGCGAGGGTAGCGAGCGCCTCCTGCCTCGGCTGGCTGGCGACCGTCAGCCGGTCGTCGATCTTCACGACAGTCATCGCGGACGTCCTTTCGTCATATACATTATATGATTGCATATAATGTATATTGTAAAAAGGCAAGCGCCCCCGATCGGGCAGGCGCATGAGGGTCACGCGACCTGAGCCGGGCCAGCTTTTGGGGCGGCGCCGATGTTGCCGATTGGCGCTCCGAAGGCAGGGCGAAGGCGACAGCCGAGACAGGCATACGCCCGACCTTCGGATCGGCGCCCGCGATGAAGGAGAAGGCTGCCCTCCGGCCTGACGACCCTGACCGGAGATCGATCACCGCATCGAGACCGGGCCGATTCGGGACGCGAGCGTGACGGGATCGGCCAGGATCTCATGGCCATGCCCGCCGGCCTCCTCTGGAAGGGTAAGCCGAAACTGCCGGGCCAACTCACTGCAGGCATGGCTGGGGCGGGAGGATTCGAACCTCCGCATGGCGGTACCAAAAACCGCTGCCTTACCGCTTGGCGACGCCCCAATGTGCGGCGCCTTCTAGAACGCGGCGGCGCGGCGCGCAACCATCAAGCGACCGCGCCCGCTCCCGTCCCGCAAGAATTCCTCCAGAACCTGCAAAGAGCCTGTTGCGCCGGAGCCGCGTGCTGGCTATAAGCCGCCCACCAGCGGATCGGAGTGTGGCTCAGCCTGGTAGAGCACCTCGTTCGGGACGAGGGGGTCGCAGGTTCAAATCCTGCCACTCCGACCAAAATTTCCCGAGACATATCAGAAGTTTACGGAAGCGGCCCTCACGGGCCCTTTTCTTTTCCCGGCAGCCTGCTGACCGGAAAGCCGTCACCCAATCGTCAAATGGCATGCCTATTGCTCCGGCCCTGAAACGGAGACGACCATGCTACGCGACTGCCCGACCGATGCAAAAGCCACCCTGGCCGTGATCGCCCTTTCGGCGCTCTGCATCCTCGGCTGGCTCGCCGACCTGAGCCTCTGACCACCTCGATACGGTGCCCCTGTCACCCGGCCCCGACAGCCTCTAGAATGCCGCTTCATCGAATCGAACGGTCGAGGCCATGAAGCGCATCACCCTCCTTGCCGGCATCCTCGGAATGGCCGTGCTCCTCTCCGGCTGCGACAAATGCGGCAATTTCGGCCCCCTGTTCGGCCCCTACGATACGAAAAGCTGCAGCGACAAATCGACAGGCTAGGGCCGCAGCGCCAGAGATGACCGACGAGATCGCATTCGACCGAAGCGCGACGACCGCCGCCGGAACGGTCGCGCACCTCTCCCCGCTGGTGCGCCGGATCATCGCCGGCAATGGCGGGCCGATGACCTTCACCGGCACCTGCTCCTATATCGTCGGCCGCGGCACGGTGGCGATCATCGATCCCGGCCCCGACGATCCCGGCCATGTCGAGCGCCTGCTGGCAGCGGTGCGCGGCGAAACGGTCAGCCATATCGTCGTAACCCATACCCATCGCGACCATTCGCCCGCCGTTCCGATGCTGAAGGCCGCGACCGGCGCGACGGTCGTGGGCTGCGCGCCGCATCGCCCGTCGCGGGAGCCCGGACCGGGCGAGGGCCGCGTGCTCGATGCCGCTGTCGATACCGAATTCGCGCCGGATTGGGCGATGGGTGACGGCGACGGCATCTCCGGGCCCGGCTGGAGTCTCGCCGCCGTCGAAACGCCCGGCCATACCGCCAATCACCTCGCCTTCACGCTCGCCGAGGAGGAGACCCTGTTCTCCGGCGATCATGTCATGGCCTGGTCGACCTCGGTCGTCGCGCCGCCGGACGGCTCGATGGCCGCCTATATGAGCTCGATCGAGAAGCTGCGCGGGCTGGAGCACGCCCGCTACTGGCCGGGCCATGGCGGCCCGGTGACCGAGCCGCAGCGCTTCCTGCGCGGCCTCGTCCAGCATCGCCGCCAGCGCGAGGCCGCGATCCTGAACCGGCTCGCCGCGGGCGATGAAACGATCGCGGCGATGGTACCCGTGATCTATCAGGGCCTGGCACCGGCCCTGCACGGCGCCGCGGCGCTTTCGGTGCTGGCCCAGATCGAGGATCTGGTCCTGCACGGTGCCGTGCAATGCAGCGACGCCATTCCGTCCCTCGCCAGCCGCTACAGGCTCACCTGAAGCGCTTCGCTCAACGGCTCTCCATCAGCAGTTCGATCTCGTCGGCGAAGGCCGCCACTCGCGCGGCATTGGCGCCGAGATCATGGCTGCCGAGACGCGAGGCCGAGCGGATATCGATGCGGCTGCCATCGACGCGCGGCCTGACGCGAATGGCGATATCCTCGGAGAAGCGCAGAATGCGGCCGCGGGCGACGGCCTCGACCCGGCCGGCACCGCTGCGTCCGCCCGGCCGCGCCGTTTCCAGCACCTGCCAGCCGAGGCCGAGCGCCGCGCGCCTGGCGAGGTCGAAAGCCGCATCGGCCGGCAGCTCGAGCAGGATCGGAACGGCCTTTGGGTAGGCCTGCCGCTGCAGGCGCCGACGTTCGGCCGGAACATCCGGCGGGATGCGCCCGGTGCGGGCCGTCAGCGCAGCCTGCGAGCGGCTGAAGGCTGGAGGATCGTCGATATCCGTCGAAACATCCGCCAGGGCCGGCTTTGTCATCAGCTTGAGCGCAATATAGCCCGCCGGCGCAAGCAGGATGAGCGAAAGCAGCATCGCGCCTGTCGCCATGCCGACGCCGCGATGGCCGGACTGCCAGATCCGAATGAAGGCGAGGATGGCGAGCCCGAGCGCCGCGAGCACGATGACATACGCCCCGACAACCGGCGCAAGCCCCTCGATGCTCGGCTCCCGCAAACGGACGAGCAGCAGCGACAGCAGCAGTACCGCGAAAGAGAACCAGGCCAGCCGCCGGCTCCAGACGGCAGCGCGCGAAACCGGTTCCTCGAAGACGAGACGGCGGTGCATCATGCTTTCGTGCCTGTCGCCGACCCGGAAGGCAAGTCGCCAGGCAGGCCGGGCGGTCGACGCGGCCAGGGGCATTCCGGGCTGATCTCGTCGTCGAGTGCCGGTGTCGGCGAAAGTGTCAAGCCGGCGCGCCTCACCGCCGGGGAGGCAAGGCGATTCCGGACGAAGCAGTTCCGAGGCGACACAGCAACGGCGCCCCCCAGGAACCGTTCGCGCTTCAGGCACGAGGCACGGCTCATCCCGGCAGCCGGTAATCCCTGAACATCTCACGCAGCTTGGTCTTCTGGATCTTGCCGGTCGCAGTGTGCGGAATCGCCTCGACCAGCACGACATCGTCCGGGAGCCACCATTTCGCGATCTTGCCGGTCATGAAGGCGAGAATCTCGTCCTTGCCCGGCGTCCGTCCCGGCTTCGGCACGATCACAAGCAGCGGCCGCTCGTCCCATTTCGGATGGGCGACGCCGATCACAGCGGCTTCGGCGACATCGGGATGGCCGACCGCGAGATTCTCAAGATCGATCGAGGAAATCCACTCGCCGCCGGACTTGATGACATCCTTCGAGCGGTCGGTGACCTGCATATAGCCGGCGGGGTCGATGGTCGCGACATCGCCGGTGTCGAAGAAGCCGCGATCGTCGAGGATATCGTCTCCGCGCCGGTAATAGCCGCCTGCGACCGCCGGCCCGCGCACCTTGAGCCGGCCGAACGTCCTGCCGTCCCAGGGCAGGTCCGTGCCGGCATCGTCGGTGAGCCTGAACTCGACGGTGAAGGGCGGATGGCCCTGCTTCACCTTGAGATCGTAGAGCGCATCGCCCGAAAGCCCCTCATAGACCGGCTTCAGCGAACAGAAGGAGCCGAGCGGACTCATCTCGGTCATGCCCCAGGCATGAGCGACGGTGACGCCGAATTTGCGTTCGAAGGTCTCGGTCATCGCACGCGGGCAGGCCGAGCCGCCAATGACGACACGCTTCAGCGTCGAGAGCTTGCCGTTCGTCGCCTCCAGATGTTGCAGGAGTCCGAGCCAGACGGTCGGCACCGCCGCCGTCATGGTCACACCCTCCTCCTCCAGCAACTGGTGCAGCGAGGGACCGTCGAGCCTGGCCCCGGGCATGACCAGCTTGGCGCCGGTCATCGGAGCGGAATAGGCCAGCGACCAGCTATTGGCGTGGAAGAGCGGCACGACCGGCATCACCGTGTCGCGCGCCGACAGGCCCATATAGTCGGGCGCGGCGCAGGCGAGCGCATGCAGCACGTTCGAGCGATGCGAATAAAGCACGCCCTTGGGCCCGCCGGTGGTGCCCGAGGTGTAGCAGAGCCCGGCAGCGGTATTCTCGTCGAAGCGGCCCCAGGCGAAATCGTCGTCCGACTCGGCCAGCCAGTCCTCATAGGCGACGGCGTTCCGGAGGCCGGTCTGCGGCATATGCGCGGCATCGGTCAGGACGACATAGCGCTCGATGCTCGGCAGCTTGTCCTGGATCGCCTCGATCATCGGCACGAAGGTCAGGTCGAGGAAGAGCAGACGGTCTTCCGCATGACCGACGATCCAGGCGATCTGCTCCGGGAACAGGCGCGGGTTGACCGTATGCGTGATCGCGCCGATGCCGCTGATGCCGTACCAGAGCTCAAGATGCCGGTCGGTGTTCCAGGCGAGCGTCGCGATCCGGTCGCCCAGCGCGATGCCCTCGCGCTGCAAACGCTTCGCCACCTTCAGGGCGCGGCTGCGGATCTCGACATAGCTGCGTCGCCTCAGCGCGCCATCCTCGACAGCGCGGCTCACCACCTCGCGCGTGCCGTGCTGGATGGCAGCGTGGTCGATGATGCGGTGGAGCAGAAGGGGCCAGTCCTGCATCAGGCCGAGCATGCGCTTGTCCTCCCAAATCCGTCTTGACCGCAGGATAGCGAGCGGTTTCCACGAAAGGGAAGTCATCCCATCGAAGGCTCGCCTGCGCGTGCGGGATGGTTTAGGTCTGATCCTTCAAGAGCGGGGGGAAGCGCCATGACCGCAGCGAAAGCCTTGCAAGAGGCCGTGACAGAACCGGACAGGGTCTGGTTCCGCTTCATGCGGCTGCACCAGCGCATGCTGATGCAGATGACGGCGCGCATCCGCATGCTCGGGCTTTCGATCCCGCAGTTCGACCTGCTCTCGACCTTGACCGAGCAGGAGGGCATCAGCCAGAGCGAACTGGCCGAGCGGCTCTATGTCACCAAGGGCAATGTTTCCGGCCTCGTCGACCGGCTGGTGCAGGCCGGCCTCGTCGAGCGCCGCGCCATCGCCGGCGACCGGCGTTCCTACGCGATGCACCTGACCCCGGAAGGCCGCCGGCTCGCGGAAGCCGGGATCGCCGCGCAGCGTGACTTCGTCGCCAATACGCTCGGCAAACTGAAACCGGACGACCTCGCCGAGCTCGACCGCCTCGTGCTGGTCTGGCGCGATCTCGCCCGCGCCGTCGACGCCGAGTGAGCTGCGATGGCTGACGGCATCGACCTGACCGCCTCCGCTACCGCCCTGCGTCAAGCGCTGCTCGCCCGCCGCTTCAGCGCCACCGATCTCCTTGAGGCGACCTTCGCCCGTATCGATGCGCTGAACCCGCACCTCAACGCGATCGTGACCGAGGATCGCGCTGCCGCCCGCATCATGGCGAAAACCTCCGACGCACGCATCGCCGAGAGCAGGGCCCGCCCGCTCGAAGGGCTGCCGATCACGATCAAGGACGCGTTCGACGTCGCCGGCCTGCCCTCCTCCGGCGGGCTGCCGGCGTATCGCGAGCGCGTGCCCACCGAAGATGCCGCAGCAGTGGCAAGACTGCGCGCGGCCGGCGCGGTCATCATCGGCAAGACGAACGTTCCCGTCTTCTCCGGCGACTTCCAGAGCTACAACCCGGCCCATGGCGTGACCAACAATCCCTGGGACGAGGCGCGCTCGCCCGGCGGCTCCTCGGGCGGGGCTGCCGTTGCGGTCGCGACCGGCATGAGCGCCTTCGAGCTCGGCTCCGATCTCGGCAGCTCGATCCGCTGGCCGGCCCATGCCTGCGGCGTCTTCGGCCTGAAGACGAGCTGGGGGCTGGTCTCGACCTGGGGCGCGATCCCGCCGCCACCGGAGCGACGCACGCCGCGCAATGCCGACCTGATGGTCGCCGGCCCGATCTCGCGTGCCGCCGAGGATCTCGATCTGATCCTGCCGGTCATCGCCGGTCCGCGCGACACCGCCCTGCCCGCGCCGGGCCTTGCCGAGCCGCGCCGGGCGAGCGCGAAGGGTCTACGCGTCGCGCTCTGGGCAGACGACCCCTTTGCCCCTGTCGACAAGGAAGTCTCGGATGCCGTGCGCGAGGCCGCGCGCCGCCTGGCCGAGGCCGGCGCGATCGTCGACGAGACGGCGAGACCCTCCGTCCGCTTCGCCGACGCCTTCGAGGTGTATGCGCTGCTGAACCATGCCGTCGTCGCCTATGGCCTGCCGCCGAAGGTGCGCGCCCGCATCCAGGCGCAGGCTTCGCGCTTCAGCCCGAATGACCTCTCGCATCAGGCCCTGCAGGCCCGCGGCGCCCGGATGACGCCCGGTCTCTACCAGCAGATCGACCAGCGCCGCCGCGCCCAGAAGCGGCAATGGGCCCGCTTCTTCTCGTGTTACGACGTGGTTCTCTGCCCACCGGCCCCCGTCGCCGCGATCCCGCATGACCATGGCCCGGATATCCATGCGCGGCGCCTGATGGTGAACGGCGAGCCACGGCCCTATCTGGATTTCCTGCTCTGGGCTTCGCTCGCCACCGGCGCGGACCTGCCGGCCCTGTCAGCGCCCGTCATGCATTCGCGTGACGGCCTGCCGCTCGGCGCCCAGATCATCGCGCCCTTCGGCGAGGACCGCACGGCCATCGCCGCCGGCGCCATCCTGGAAGGGCTCGGCAGTCGCTTCACGCCGCCGCCAGTCGCCGGTTGAGCCGCCCGCAAGCGGCGCTGCACCCGCCGCGAGCGAAGCCTTTCCGTTTCACGCGCTCTGCGGCAGAGTCTACCGTACCCTGCGCCAAAATCGCTCAACATTTGCGGTCACATCGGCGTATATTGGAAAGAATATTCAACAAAACCGGGAGCCATCATGCTGTCGAATGTCGCCGTCAGGGATATCGAGACCCTCGTCCATCCCTATACCAACCTCGCCACGCATCGGCAGACGGGCCCGCTCATGCTGGAGAGCGGCAAGGGCGTCTACGTCTACGACTCGTCGGGCAAGGAATATATCGAGGGCATGGCCGGGCTCTGGTGCACCTCGCTCGGCTATTCCAACCAGGAACTGGTCGAGACCGCCTATGAGCAGATGAAGAAGCTGCCCTTCACCCATATCTTCGGCGGGCGCAGCCATGATCCGGCGATCGAGCTCGCCGAGAAACTCAAGGAAATCGCCCCGGTTCCGATCTCCAAGGTGTTCTACGGCGCCTCCGGCTCCGACGCCAACGATACCCAGGTCAAGATCGTCTGGTATCTCAACAACGCACTCGGCCGGCCGCAGAAGAAGAAGATCATCTCGCGGCTGAAGGGCTATCACGGCGTCACCGTCGCCTCGGCCTCGCTGACCGGCCTGCCGAACAACCATATCGATTTCGACCTGCCGCTGCCGGGCATCCTGCACACTTCCTGCCCGCACCATTACCGCTTCGCCGAGCCGGGCGAGAGCGAGCAGGATTTCTCGTCGCGGCTTGCCGCCGAGCTGGAGGAGATGATCCTGCGCGAGGGGCCGGACACGGTCGCCGCCTTCATCGCCGAACCGGTAATGGGCGCCGGTGGCGCAATCATCCCGCCGGAAGGCTATTTCGAGAAGATCAACGCCGTGCTCGCCAAGTACGACGTGCTGTTCATCGCGGACGAGGTCATCACCGGCTTCGGCCGCACCGGCAAGATGTTCGGCACCGAGACCTACGGGCTCAACGCCGACTCGATCTCGCTCGCCAAACAGATCACCTCGGCCTATTTCCCGCTCAGCGCCGTAATGATGAACGACAAGATCTATGACGTGCTCGTCGACCAGAGCCGCAAGATCGGCACGTTCGGACATGGCAACACCTATGCCGGCCATCCGGTCGGCTGCGCCGTCGCGGTCAAGACGCTGGAGATCTACCAGCGCGAGAAGATCGTCGATCACGTCGAGAAGGTCTCGCCGACCTTCCTGCGCCGCCTGAACAAGCTGACCGATCACCCGCTCGTCGGCGAGGCCAAGGGCGTCGGCCTGATCGGCGGCGCCGAGCTGGTCAAGGACAAGCAGACCAAGGCCTCGTTCGAAGGCAAGAAGGGCGTCGGCGCCAAGGCCGTGGCCTATGCGCTGGAAGAGGGCTTCATCACCCGCGCCATGGGCGACCGCCTCGCCTTCTGCCCGCCGCTCGTGATCAACGAGGCCGAGATCGAGGAAATGTTCAACCGCTGCGAGCGCGCCCTCGACAAGACGCTGAACTGGGCCAAGGCCGAAGGCCTGATGGCCTGAGCGGTCCGATCGCGCAGGAAGACCAGGGCCGGGCGGCAACGCCCGGCCTTTTTCGTGACCAGCAATATGGCAGGGCACGCAGCTTCGCCGGAAATCGCCACGAACAGATCACAGTGGCGCCGCGACGCCGTCCCGATCCGCCATCAGACAGGCCGGGCCGGCAGGCATGAGCCGCCGGCACGAGGTCCATCAGCGCGAGTCAGGAACATGCTTCAACGCGACTCCCAGTCCCCGGCACCGACCCGGAAGGGTTTCCACGATGCGGCGGCGCGGGCGACCTATGCCTCCCGCTTCCGCCCGATCGCAATTCCGGCGGTTGCTGCTGGAACCAGACAGGTTCCGCCTGCGTTGAAGCAGCACGGTGAGGCGCGCCAGGCCGATTTGCCCGGCGTTCTCCGCCATGGTTTCTACGACTGAAACCTCCCCTTCGAGACCCTCCACTTGGCCGGTGCGGAGCTTGCTCCCACCGGCCTTTTTCGTAGGCGGGAGTACGCTGCCTCTACGCGGAAACACACCGTCAGTCCGGGGCGGCCGCGGGCCTGAGCCCGGAATTGGCGATTGTCGCTCTGCAGAAGGGATCCCAAACGAAAACGGGCGGCCCGAAGCCGCCCGCCGGAAACTCCCGTCGCCCGATGACGATCAGACGACGACGACCTTCGCGCCAGCCGGAACGCGGTTGAAGAGGTCGATCACGTCGATATTACGCATCCGGATACAGCCGGACGAAGCCGAGCGGCCGATCGTCTCCGGCTCGTTGGTGCCGTGGATGCGATAGAGCGTGTCCTGGCCGTTCTGGTAGAGGTAGAGCGCGCGCGCACCGAGCGGATTGTTCGGGCCGCCATTCATGCCGCCGGCGACCGGCTTCAGATGCGGCCAGCGCTTGACCATCTCGGCCGGCGGCGTCCAGCGCGGCCATTCCGCCTTGCGCTGCACCACGGCCTCGCCGGTCCAGCCATAGGCTTCCTCGCCGGTGGCGACGCCGTAGCGGATCGCCTTCTTGTTCGGCAGGACGAGATAGAGGAACTTTTCCTTGGTATCGATATAGATCGTGCCCGGCGGCTGCCCGGTCGGATCGCTGATCTCGTAGGGAAGATAGGGCAGGTAGGTGTCGAACTTGGGGACGAGCGCGATATACTCGGCGTCGCGGGCTGACAGGGCCGGCGCGCTGACGCTCTTGTACTGGCAGGCGCCCAGCAGGGCGGACAGCGCCAGTGCAACGAAAACGGTCTTTTTCATAGCCTCCACCCAGCCGACCCGAAGGCAGCCTTTATGATGAATCGAACGTTAACGCTTCGTATCGCCAGGGCGCTTCCCCACAAGCGGCGGCTCGGCGAAGCACTAGGCCTCAAACGGCCATGGTGCAATCCGGTTCCCTTTTCAGGCTCCAGAAGGCCGTTTAGCGTGGCAAAGCGGCCACGCATGACGTTTCGGCCGGCCACCATGCAGGGATGACCGGCCTTGACGACCCTGCTCTTCACCCACCCGGCCGGTCTCCGACATGCCATGCCGCCGGGCCATCCCGAATGTGCGGACAGGCTGAAAGCGATCGAACATGCGCTGGAGGCCGAGCGCTTCGCGGCACTGATTCGGCTCGAGGCCCCGCTCGGCACACTCGATCAGGTCGCCCTCTGTCATCCTGAACCCTATGCGCAGGCCCTGATCGCATCGGCGCCCACAGCCGGTTTCATCCAGGTCGATGCGGACACGCTGATATCGCCCGGCACCATGGAAGCGGCGCTGCGCGGCGTCGGCGGCGCGGTCGCAGCGGTGGACGAGGTGATGGCCGGCAAGGCGCGCAACGCCTTCGTCGCGATGCGCCCGCCCGGCCACCACGCCGAGCGCGAACGCGCCATGGGCTTCTGCTTCTTCAACCACGCCGCGATCGCGGCGCGCCACGCGCAGAAGGCGCATGGGGCCGGGCGCGTCGCCATCATCGACTGGGACGTGCATCACGGCAACGGCACGCAGGACATCTTCTGGGACGATGCCAGCGTGCTCTATGCCTCCGTGCACGAGATGCCGCTCTATCCGGGCACCGGCGCGGCTTCGGAGCGCGGCGCGCAGGACACGATCGTCAACGCCCCCTTGCGGGCCGGCGACGGCTCCGACGAATTCCGTGAAGCCTTCGAGGTCGCAGTCCTGCCGCGACTCGACGCGTTCCGCCCCGATCTCTTGGTGATCTCGGCCGGGTTCGACGCGCATTGGCGCGACCCGCTCGCCAGCCTGAACCTGCGCGAATCCGATTTCGCCTGGGCGACGCAGAAGCTGATGGAGACGGCCGACCGCCTTGCCGGCGGCCGGGTCGTCTCGGTGCTGGAGGGCGGCTACGACCTCGACGCACTCGCGAAATCGACGGCCGCCCATGTCTCGGCGCTGATGGAAGGCTGAGCGCGGGGAAGCGCTGCGTTTATTCCAGCGGCTCCGTCCCGGCGATCTCGATGCCGAAACCGGAGAGGCCGACGAAGGAGCGCGGGGAGGAGGCGAGGTTCACGATCGAGCGGACGCCGAGATCGCGCAGGATCTGGGCGCCGAGCCCCACCTCGCGCCATTGCTGGCTGCGCAACGCATCCGAACCCTCATCATCGACGCTCTTGATCGGCACGCCGGCGCTGCCGTCGCGCAGATAGATCAGCACGCCCTTGCCGTCCTGCTGGAAGCGGCGGAGCGCGCACTGGATCGAGCCGGCGCCGCCGAGCACGTCGGCGACGACGTCGGCGCGATGCAGACGAGCCGGCACCTTCTCGCCATCGCCGAGCTTGCCCATCACGAAGGCGAAGTGCTGGGTGCTGTCGAAGGGCGTGACATAGACATGGCCGGTCACGTCGCCGAACTCGGTTTTGACCGGGAAGGAGTGCACGCGCTCGACCAGCTTCTCGCGCGACTGGCGATAGGCGATCAGGTCCGCGACGGTGATCTGCTTCAGCCCGTGCTTCTCGGCGAAGGCGGTGATCTGCGCGCCCTTCATCACCGTGCCGTCGTCATTGGCGAGTTCGCAGATGACGCCGACCTGAGGGAGGTCGGCGAGCTTGCACAGGTCGACGGCGGCTTCCGTATGGCCCGAGCGCATCAGCACGCCGCCATCCCTGGCGATGAGCGGAAAGACATGGCCGGGTCGGACGAAATCGGCCGCGCCCATGTTGCCGTTGGCGAGCGCGCGGACCGTGTTGTTGCGCTGCTCGGCCGAGATGCCGGTGGTCAGCCCGTGCTTGACGTCGACCGTGATGGTGAAGGCCGTGCCGAGCGGAGCATCGTTCGACGAGACCATCGGATCGAGCCGCAGGCGCCGGGCCTCGCTCGTGGTCAGCGGGGCGCAGACGATGCCGCAGGTATTGCGGATGATGAAGGCCATCTTCTCGGGCGTGCAGAGAGACGCGGCGATGATGAGATCGCCCTCGTTCTCGCGATCGTCGTCATCGGTGACGATGACGATCTCGCCACGGGCAAAGGCTTCGATGGTCTCGGCGACATTTGTGGTCATGGCAGCCTCGCGCGCCCCGGACAGGCCGAGGAAATCATTGGGGGTGACGGCGCCGCCCGTGGCGGCGGTGATGCGCTCAGCGCTTTCGCGGGAGATCCAGGCAGCCGGATCATTGCACAAAGCGGTCACGCTGGCCGGCGACAGGCCGACCTGTTTCGCGAAGGCGCTGCGTGCGATCCTGTTCTGCCGGAGCCAGACGTCGAGCTTCATGCCGCCAAGTTAATACGGCACCGTTTCACCTGCAATGAATCATGTCTGCATTTTCAGTATTGCTGAAATGCAAGCAGCAACGCAGCGGCAAAGGCCCTCCGCGTCACTCCTGGAACGGCCAGCGCGGCTCGACGACGCCAACCTGCGCGCGATGGCGCAGATACTGGTCCGCCAGCACGCAAGCGACCATCGCCTCGCCGACCGGCACGGCGCGGATGCCGACACAAGGGTCATGGCGGCCCTTGGTGAACATCTCCGCTTCGCCGCCGGTGCGCGTGACCGTCGCGCGGGTCGCCAGGATCGAGGAGGTCGGCTTCACCGCGAAGCGCGCGACGATCGGCTGCCCGGTCGAGATGCCGCCGAGGATGCCGCCGGCATGATTGGAGAGGAAGAGCGGCTTGCCGTCATTGCCGGCGCGCATCTCGTCGGCATTATCCTCGCCGGACAACTCTGCTGCCCCGAAGCCTTCACCGATCTCGACGCCCTTGACCGCATTGATGCTCATCAGCGCAGCGGCGATCTCGGCATCGAGCTTGGCATAGATCGGCGCGCCCAGCCCCGCCGGCACGCCCTCGGCGACGATCTCCAGAACGGCGCCGATCGAGGAGCCGGATTTCCTGACGCCGTCGAGATAGCCCTCGAAGAAGGCCGCGGCCTTCGCATCCGGGCAGAAGAACGGATTGCGGCCGATCTCGTCCCAGTCCCAGTTGGCGCGGTCGATCTTGTGCGGTCCCATCTGGACGAGGGCGCCGCGCACGATCATGCCCGGCACGACCTTGCGGGCGATGGCGCCGGCGGCGACGCGCATCGCCGTCTCGCGGGCCGAGGAACGGCCGCCGCCACGATAATCCCGGATGCCGTATTTGACGTCGTAGGTGTAGTCGGCATGGCCCGGCCGGTACTTGTCCTTGATGTCGGAATAATCCTTCGAGCGCTGATCGACATTGTCGATCATGAGCCCGATCGAGGTGCCGGTCGTCACCTGCACGCCGTCGCTCTCGCGGGCAAAGACGCCGGAGACGATGCGGATCTCGTCCGGCTCCTGACGCTGCGTGGTGAAGCGCGACTGGCCCGGCCGGCGGCGGTCGAGATCGCCCTGGATATCGGCCGCGGTCAGCGGAAGGAGCGGCGGGCAGCCATCGACGACGCAGCCGATGGCGGGGCCATGGCTCTCGCCGAAGGTGGTGACGCGGAAGAGATGTCCGAAGCTGTTATGCGACATGGGAGCCCGATACGTTTGCTACCGGCTCTTAAGCCGGATCGGCGCGCGGCGAAACCCCGGAAGGACGGCCGCCGCCATTGACAAGGCCGGGCGGTACCGGCTTCAAGCAGAACATGAAGCGGACGCCCAGCCCTTCGCGCTCCTGGCGCCCCGGGAGCCCCATCATCGCGGGAGCCTAGCCCCGAGCCGCCCGGCAGGGCCGCTTCGGGGTCGATCCGGCTTTCGACCAGCCTGCCTGCAGGCATCGGGCCACGCTTTTTCCGCCATCGACAGGCTTCCGCATCGAAGCCAGCCGCCGCCCGAGGATGGGACCAGCCGCTCGCGACCTTTCCAGCGCGGCGAGCCTGCCCGCGGCGCCGCGATCAACAGCCAGGCTCATCATGAGATTCCTTCGCAGGGCCCCGACCCAGGCATCGACGGCAACCGTCAGCCTTGCGCGCGCGCTGTCCAAGCTCGGCTACTGCTCGCGGACTCAGGCCGAAAAGCTGGTGCGCGAGGGGCGCGTCGCCGTCGATGGGCGCATCGTGCGGCAGGTCGAGTTGCGCATCGACCCTCAGAGGGCACGGCTGGCAGTCGACGATCGGCCGGTGACGGCGGCCCGGCGCATCTACCTGATGCTCAACAAGCCGCGGGGCATGGTGACGACCGCGAACGACCCGGAAGGGCGCCAGACCGTCTATGCCTGCCTGGGGGGCCTGAACCTGCCTCATCTCGCCCCGGTCGGACGCCTCGACATGGCAAGCGAGGGCCTGCTGCTGATGACCAACGACACGCGCTGGGCACAGCGCATCCTCGACCCGGCCTCGGGAGTGGACAAGACGTATCACGTCCAGATCGACCGGATACCGGACGACGCCTTCATGGCGAGGCTGAGGGAGGGCGCGGTCGACGGAGACGAGGTGCTGTCGATCCGTTCAGCGGCCCTGCTGCGCTGCGGAGAGCGCAATGCCTGGGTCGAGATGGTGATCGACGAAGGTCGCAACCGGCAGGTCAGGCGGATCGTCGCAGCCGCCGGCGCCGAGGTGCTGCGCCTCGTCCGGGTCAGGATCGGCGAACTCGCGCTGGGCGATCTCGCCAAGGGCGCCATCCGCGAACTGGCCCCCGAGGAAATGGCGCTGCCGCTCGCCGGCCATCCTGCCGGCGCGCCTCACGCCGACGCAGGCTGAGCCGTCAGCGCCTCAGTGCGCCGGCCCCTTAGCCGGCGCTGCCGGGGCGCCCTCCCAGCGCGTATGCGCCGGCAGGCTCTCGCCCTTCATGATGACGGTGAGCAGGCCGATCTGGGCGAAGTCCCCGACATGGGTGTCGTAGAGCACCGTGGCGCCTGCGCCGACGCAGACGCCCTTGCCCAGCCGCACGCGGCCGACTTTCATGACCCGATCCTCGTAGAGATGGGTCTGCAGCGCCGAATGGGCGTTGATCGTGCAGAAATCGCCGACCTTGATACAGTCGAACTCGGTGATATCCGTGGAATCGAGCCAGACGCCCTTGCCGTATTTCGCGCCGAACAGCATCAGGAACCAGGGCAGGAAAGGCGTGCCGCGCAGATAGTCGAACAGAACCTTGCCGCCGAGGCCCCAATACATCACCGCCACGGCCTCGGTGCGCATCGCCCACCACGACCACATCGGCTTCATCACGGGCTTGTAGACGCCCATCATCAGCCATTTGACGGCGGCACAGATCAGGGCCTGCACGATGGCGATCGCCATGGCGACGCCCATGAAGGACAGAACGAGGCCGAGCCAGTCGCCCTCGTTGATCTTCTGCTGCAAGACCATGTCGACCGCGATCGTGCCGAAGGTGATGAACAGCATCGCCGGGAAGGAAGTGTGCAGCGCCTCGAAGACGCCGCGCCCGAACTGCTTGGCGAAGGAAGGCTTGTAGGTCCAGTCGGCGCCGAGATCGACCTTCTGCCGCGTCGGCAGGCGGATCGGCGGCGAGCCGAACCAGGTGTCTCCGGACTGCATGCGGTCATTGGCGGGGGGCTTGGACTTGATGCCGATCAGCACGCGGTCGGGAATGACGGCGCCGGGGGGCACCACCGCATCATTGCCGACGAAGACCTGCTCACCGGTACGCGTCGCGTCGAGGCGCATATAGCCGCGGCGCATGTCCTCGTCGCCGAAGACGACCTCGTCGGCGATGAAGTTGCCGGCACCGATGCCGGTCAGGTCGTAGCGACCGGAGAGATTGGTCGAGATCTCCGCGCCCTTGCCGATGCTGGCGCCCATCAGCCGGTACCAGGCCCGCATATAAATGGTGGCGAAGAGCGAGGAGAGCGTCTCCAGCGTCACCTCGGTCGCCAGCGCCACCGTCCATTTGCGAGCGTAGAAGCCGGAATGGATCGACCAGGAGCCGGAGGTCACGCGCGGCAGGATCGCCCAGCGCAGGGCGGCCATCAGCAGCACGGTGAAGGCAATCAGGCCGATCGCCGTCGGCCAGGTCAGCAGCGGCAGGAACCAGAGATAGCTGATATCGGTCCAGCCGGCGATGAAGTAGTCGATCTTGTCGAACAGCCAGAAGGCCGGGAAGATCGGCAGCAGGCTGA
Source organism: Allobosea sp. (assembly GCF_017308015.1). Classification (GTDB taxonomy): domain Bacteria; phylum Pseudomonadota; class Alphaproteobacteria; order Rhizobiales; family Beijerinckiaceae; genus Allobosea. Next base: position 56,791 of record NZ_JAFKFW010000008.1, on the reverse strand, counting down.
CCGGCGGCAGCACCACCAGCATCAGGATATAGAAGCACGTCAGCAGCGCGCGCCGCCCTGCCGACGCCTCGGCCTGCGGCGGCAGGGCAGCGACATCGACCGTGCCGATCTTGCGCGCCGGCGTGCCGTCCCAGACCTCGGCTGCCCCGATCCGGGCGCCGGGCCGAACGGCGGTCAGGTCGCCGATTTCGGCATGGTCGCCGATCACCGAATCGTGGCCGAGCACGACGGAGGCGCCGACGGAGACATCCTTGCCGATGGCGATGCGACCGATGATCAGCTTGTCACCGATCGCCTCGCCATTGGCGAAAGTGGTCTTCGAGCCGAAGGTCGTGAAGTCGCCGATCTCGATCAGGTCGATCGCGCCGGCCTCGTAATCGGAGATGATGACGTCGCGGCCGACCTTGGCGCCGAGCAGGCGCCAGTAGAAGCGCATCACCGGCGTGCCCTGCAGCCATTTGATATGGACGAGCCCGGCGATGCGGGCGGCAAACCACCAGCGGAAATAATAGACGCCCCAGAGTGGATAGACACCCGGCTTCGTCCGGCCCAGCACCAGCCATTTCAACCCGATGGCGATCAGGCCGGTGACGACGATGATCGCGACGTAGACGCCGAGCAGCGCGGCGATCTGGCCGAACAGCGGCAGGTCCTCGCCGGAGAGGATCATGTAGGTGACGAAGACGCCGAGCCATTGGGCCGTCGCGAGGCCGATGATGACCGGCAGCGCCACCGCCTGGGCGAGGCCGCAGAGGAAGCGCCGCAGGAAAGGCGGCGGGGTGAAGGAGAGATCCTCGGCCACGGCGACGCCGCGCTCGTCGAGAAGCACCGCCATCGCCCGCAAGGTGCGGGCGGCATAGACATCCTGCAGTGTGATGCCGGCATAGGCCGGCATCTCGCGCACGATCGAGATGAAGCGGGCCGCCAGCAGCGAGTGCCCGCCGAGATCGACGAAGAAATCAGCCTCCAGCGGCAAGCTCGCGGTGCCGAGCACGCGCTTGGCCGCTTCCAGCAGCGCGGCTTCCGTCGCATTGCGCGGCGGCTCCTGCTCGCCATCCGCACTCGGCGCCGTCAGCGGCGCCGCCTTCAGCATCTTGCGGTCGACCTTGCCGGAAACCATGCGCGGCAGCGAGCCCGCCGCCTCGAAATGCGCCGGCACCATGTAGGGCGGCAGCTTTTCCCGCAGAGCCGCCCGCAACGCCGGACCATCGACCGCGACGCCTGGCTCTGGCACGACGAAGGCGACAAGCCGCTCGATGCCGTCATCGGTGCGCAGCACGACCGCAGCCTGCGCGACGCCGGGCTCGTCGGCAAGCTTCGACTCGATCTCGCCGAGCTCGACGCGGAAACCGCGAATCTTGATCTGGTCGTCGATGCGACCGTGGAAGACGATGTTGCGGTTTTCATCGAGGCTGACGGCATCGCCGGAGCGGTAGAGGATCGGATCGCCTTCGCCCGCGACCCCGGTGAAGGGGTTGGCGATGAACTTCTCCGCCGTCAGCTCGGGACGGCCATGATAGCCTCTGGCCACGCCGGGGCCACCGATCAGCAATTCGCCCTGCTCACCGGGATGGACGAGGCGCATGTCCTCGCCGACGACATAGGCCGTGTAGTTCGGGATCGGCTTGCCGATGGTCACCGTCTCGCCGGGAACGACCTCGGCCGCGGTCGCGACCACCGTCGCCTCTGTCGGCCCATAGGTGTTGAGGATGCGCCGGCCGGGCTTCGACCATTTCTGCACGATCGCGGGCGGCAGCGCCTCGCCGCCGAGCAGGATCAGCTTCAGCGAAGGCACGTCGGCCGGCAGGATGCCGAGCAGGGTCGGCACGGTGTCGATGATGGTGACGCCGGCCCGGTTGAGGATCGCCGGCAGTTTCTCGGCATCGCCCATCATCTCGGGTGACGCGACGAAGAGCGTCGCGCCGACGAGATAGGGCGTCCAGATCTCCTCCATCGACAGGTCGAAGGCGACGGAGGCGCCCTGGAAGACGACATCGTCAGGCCCGAAGCCGTAGATCGCGTTCCCGGAGCGCAGAAAGTGGCAGATGTTGCGATGGCTGATGACGATCGCCTTCGGCGTGCCCGTCGAGCCGGAAGTGTAGATCAGATAGGCCGGATGATCCGGCGTCAGGCCGGCGGGGCGCGCCGGCGGCTCCGTGCCATCGGCGCCCGCGGCAAGGTCCCCGGGCGTCCAAACGGTGCGTTCGGTCGCCTCGGCCCGGCCGGCCCACGCGGTGCAGGTGACGATGCCTCTGGCCTGCGCGTCGTCGAGGCAGGTCGCGATGCGCTCGACCGGCGCTTCGGCATCGAACGGAATCCAGGCCGCGCCGACCCGGGTGATCGCGATCTGCGCGACGAGCAGGTCGATTCCGCGCGGCATCCACAGCCCGATCATGTCGCCGGGACCGATGCCGGCGAGATGAAGGCCGCGCGCCTGGCGTCCGGCTTCAGCCCAGACCTCGGCGTAGGTCATGCGGCGCTCGAGGTCGGTCAGAGCGGGATGATGGGGGCGGATCGCGGTCGTCGCCGCGAAAATTTCGGCCAGAACCTCGTCCCGAATCAGGTCGGGACGCTTCTCGCCGGCCAGCATGGCGAGGGGATTTGCGGCAGCCGCGTCAGACGCCGCCGACAGCTTCGTCATATCGTTCATCGCGCCCCGCTGCGCTGAAAGGCCCGTCTCTCATGCCGCGGCAAATCCTGCCTTCGGCCCTTGTGGCGCCTTATCACGCACCTCGTGAAGAAAACCGGAATCGCCGCTTCTGCCTCGCGACTTTCGCATGAGCCCCCCGGCCGGGCAGGGTTGCCGCATCACGCTGCTTCGCTAGCATATCCTCCCTGCCGAAGCACGCGTGAACCGATGATGAATGCCGGCGCGCCGTTGCACCCCGGCACCGAGGGAAACTCAGAGCCAGTCCGCCTTGTTCCCGCTGACGACGAGCAGCTTGCCCTGCCAGATTTCGACCATCGAGGCCTCGCGCGGCGCCACGGCCCCAACCAGCGCCAGCACGGCGCGTGCGACACCGCCATGGCTGACGATCACCGTCTCGTGCTGGAGCTCTTCCAGAACCGGCCGTATCCGCTCGGCAAGCATGCGGTAGCTCTCGCCGCCCGGCGGTACGAAGCCCCATTTGTCGCGCTCGCGCAGATGCGCCTGCTCGCGCTCGGCCTTGCGGATGTCGCGCCAGGTGAAGCCTTCCCACTCGCCGAAGGTCAATTCGCGCAGACGATCGTCGATACGATAATCGTCCGCCGGCAAAGCCAGCTCACGCCGGAGAATATCCATGGTCTCGCGCGCGCGCTGCATCGGCGAGCCGATATAGTCGAGATCGGCGCAAGCCGGCTCCAGCGCCTTCAGGCGGCCGGCAGCCTCCGCAGCCTGACGGCGGCCGAGATCGTTCAGGGGAATGTCCTGGCTGCCCTGCAGGCGGCCCTCCCGATTCCAGTCGGTTTCGCCATGACGGACGAGAATGAGACGGTGAGGAAGCGAGAGCGGAACCATAGAAGGCTTCTGCACGCTGGCACCGGCAGGGTCAAAGCTCTTCCCGGCGCTTTGCGCCGAGGGTGACAATCGGCCGCTTTCTGTGGCCGATTCCACACGGGCTGTGTATAGCGCCCTTGCCCAATCATCGGCGGAACCGCATGCCCCCTGCCCTTACCCTGCCCGACGGCCGCAGCCTCCCGCTTCCCGCGACGCCGCTCGTCATGGGCATCGTCAACATCACGCCCGATTCGTTCTCGGACGGCGGATTGCTGGCGAATGCCGAGGCGGCGATCGCCCATGGCGCGCGCCTCGCCGGCGAAGGCGCGGCCATCGTCGATATCGGCGGCGAATCAACGAGGCCCGGCCACGCCACCGTCGATGCCGCCACCGAGATGGGCCGCGTGCTGCCGGTCATCGCCGGGCTGAAGGCCAAGGTCGACACGCCGATCTCTATCGACAGCTACAAGGCCGAGGTCGCGGAAGCGGCTCTCGCCGCCGGGGCCGCGATCGTCAACGACGTCTGGGGCGCCCAACGCGACCCGCGCATCGCAGCGGTCGCCGCCCGGGCCGGCGCGCCGATCATCCTGATGCATAACCGCGAGACCATCGATGCATCGCTCGACATCTTCGACGATGTTCTGCGCTTCCTCGAACGCTCGATCGCGATCGCGATGCAAGCCGGCGTGCCGCAAAGCCAGATCGTCGTCGATCCCGGCATCGGCTTCGGCAAGACGGTCAGGCAGAATCTCGACTTGATCCGCCATCTCGACCGGCTCAGCGTGCTCGGCTGCCCGATCCTGCTCGGCGCCTCCCGGAAATCGACGCTCGGGCGCATCACCGGCCGGGAGGTCCCGGCGGAGCGGCTCGCCGCCAGCATCGCCGCGCATCTCTATGGCGCGAGCCGCGGCGCCGCCATCATCCGCGCCCATGACGTCGCCCCGCATATCGACGCGCTCAAGACCTGGGCGGCCATCGAAGACAGCATGAAAGCAGACCTGTGAGCGAAACCGGCCGCATCCTGATCGAGAAACTCGATATCTACGCCTATCACGGCTTCTTCTCGGAGGAAGAGCGGCTCGGCCAGCGCTTCGTCCTCGACCTCGTGCTGAATGCCGACCTGCGGGCCGCCGCCTCCAGCGACCGGCTCGCCGATACCGTCGATTACGGCCGCGCCGTCACGATCGTCGCCGAGACCTTCACAGCGCGCCGCTACAACCTGCTGGAGGGCGCGGCGCGGGCCGTGGCTCTCGCGATCCTCGACGCATTCCCCTCGGTCGAGAGCGTCGAGGTCACGCTGCGCAAGCCCGCACCGCCGATCCCGGCGACGCTCGGCTCGGTCGGCATCCAGTTGAGGTTCCAGCGTGAAGGTTGAGGCCGCACTCGCCTTCGGCGGCAATATCGGCGATCCCGTCGCGGCCTTCGCCTCGGCGCTGAAGGGCTTGCGCGAGCATCCGGATGTCGCGCTCGGCCGGCTGTCCTCGATCTATCGCACGCCACCCTGGGGCAAGACCGATCAGCCTGAGTTCCTCAACATGGCCGCGCTGGTCGAGACCTCGCTGCCGCCGCAGGACCTGCTCGCTTTCTGCCTCGAACTGGAGCGTGCCGGAGGCCGCGAGCGGCGCGAGCGCTGGGGGCCGCGCACGCTCGATATCGATATCCTGACCTATGGCGACGCGATCATCGACCAGGCGCGACTGCAGATCCCGCATCCGCGCATCCCCGAGCGCGCCTTCGTGCTGACACCGCTCGCGGAGATTCTGCCGCAGCGCCTGATCGGCGGGCGCAGCGTGGCCGATCTGCTTGCCGCCGCCACAGACGAAACGATCCGCCGCGACGAGGCCGCGACGGATCGACTGAGGGATCTGCTGGCAGACTAGGCGCATCGCGCCGAATCGATCAGGCCGGACGGCCGGGCGATCCGAGGCGAAAAGTCAGTCGCCCTTGTCGAGGGAAATGTCGGGCGCGGTCGGCACCTTCATGCCGACGACATGGTAACCGGCGTCGACATGCATGATCTCGCCGGTGATGCCGCGCGACATGTCGGAGACGAGGAAGACCGCGGTCTCGCCGACCTCCTCGATCGTGACCGTGCGGCGCAGCGGCGAATTGTACTCGTTCCAGCGCAGGATGTAGCGGAAATCGCCGATCCCGGAAGCCGCGAGCGTCTTGATCGGACCGGCCGAGATCGCGTTGACGCGGATCTTCGACGGGCCGAGATCGGCGGCGAGATACTGCACGCTCGATTCCAGCGCGGCCTTGGCGACCCCCATGACGTTGTAATGCGGCATCCACTTCTCGGCGCCGTAATAGGTCAGTGTCAGCAGCGAACCGCCATCGGTCATCAGCTTTTCGGCGCGCTGGGTGATCGCCGTGAAGGAGTAGCAGGAGATGAGCAGCGACTTCGTGAAATTCGCCTCGCTAGTCTCGACATAACGGCCGGTCAGCTCGTCCTTGTCGGAGAAGGCGATGCAATGGACGACGAAATCGAGCTTGCCCCAGAGCTTCTCGACCTCGGCGAAGACCGCGTCGATCGTGGCGCCGTCGGTGACGTCGCAATGGCCGACGACATGGCCGCCAAGTTCCTTGGCGAGCGGCTCGACCCGCTTCTTCAGCGCATCACCCTGATAGGTGAAGGCGAGTTCCGCGCCCGCGTCCGCAGCCGCCTTGGCGATGCCCCAGGCGATGGACCGGTTGTTCGCGACGCCCATCACGAGCCCGCGCTTGCCCTTGAGGAGATTGGCGGTCGGCGAAACGGCGTTGGAATCAGGCATGGGAAACCCGCAGATGAACGATGAGCAGGTCTCTTAGAACAGTCGCAGGGAAACGGGAACCGCTTTGATGCCCGCCTCCACGGCTGAATCATGCATGGAGGCGCGCTCCGCGGCCCGCCCGCCGCGTTCTGGGCTGCGTCGGCGTCGGAGCCGGCTCAGTTCGCCTCGTCGCGCGCCTTCATCAGCGCGGTGAGTTCCGCATCGTTCGCGGGCATCTCGATGTCGATGGCCACGAAGAGGTCGCCCACAGCACCCTTCTCACCCTTGAGCCCCTTGCCGCGCAGGCGGAACTGCCGGGTCGTGCCGGTCAGCGGCGGAATATTCATCTCGACGGCTCCGGTCAGCGTCGGCACATGCAGCGGCCCGCCGAGCACCGCCTTCGCGAGCGGCACCGCGACGCGGGTGCGCAGATCATTGCCGTCGACGGTGAAACGGGAATCCGGTTTGATCTTGATGGTCATCATCACGTCGCCGGTCTCGCCCGAGAACGGATCGGCCTGGCCGAGCCCGCGCAGGCGCATCACCTTGCCGTCGCTCACGCCCTCGGGGATGGTGATCTCGACTTCGCGCCCGCCCGGCAGCTTGACCCGGCGCGTGCCGCCGGTCGCGGCCTGCGCCAGCGTGACCTCGAGGGTAAAGCTCTGCTCCGGCGGCTTCTGCGGCTCGGGCCTGCCACGGGCACGCCGTGCGCCCTCGCCGAAGAGCGAGGAGAAGATGTCGGAGGCATCGAAGCCGGCATCGCCACCGCCCGGGCCGCCGCGGCCTGCGAAGGGATGGCCCCCGCCCTGGCCGAAATTGAACTCGAACCCGCCACTGCGCCCGCCCCGGCCGGCGCCCATGCCCTCGAAGCCCTGGAAGCGCGGCTTGCCCTCGGCGTCGATCTCGCCGCGGTCGAACTGCTTGCGCTTGGCCTCGTCGCCCACGATCTCATAGGCGCTGTTGAGCTCCGCGAACTTGTCCTGCGCCTTGGGATCGTCCCGGTTGCGGTCCGGGTGCAGCTCCTTGGCGCGGCGACGGAAAGCCTTCTTGATTTCCGCATCGCTCGCGCCGCGGGCGACGCCCAGAACCTGATAGGGATCGCGCATCCAAAACCTCGTTTCCACGCAAAACCGAACGGCCAGCGCCGAAGCCGCCAGCCGTCCGTCTCGCCCTATGTGGGGGCGGTGTGGCGTGTACGCAACACCTATCCCGGGCCGTTTTGCACCCGGTTCAACGGCGAAGCAAGCGGAGCAGAAAGCGTCAGCCCAGGTCCTTCCAGGGCCCCATGTCCTTGACCGCCCATTCGCCACCCGACGGGCGGCAGGCCGTGCCCTGCAGCTTGACCGGCTTCGCCTGCGTCTGGACGCTGGCGATGAAAGCGCGGCAGATCTCGTCGGAGCGCAGGAACGGGCCACCGACCGGGATGAAAGAACCCTTGATGCCACTTTGGGGATTGTCCCAGGAGACGGCAGCGCCATTGCCCTGAGGATCGAGCGCCACGCTCATCGCGCCGTCGGCACGACGCATGTCTTCCGGCCCGAGATCCGCCGCCAGACTGGCGAGTGGCCCGGCGTGATCACCACCGCGGGCCGGCAGAACCGCCGAAGTCGTCATCGCCGAGGTCGCGGCGACCTCGTCCTCGCTCTTGCTCGACAGGCCGAGAATCGGGAAGGAGACCGAGCAGCCGGCACCGAGCAGCCCCAGAACCACGGCGGCAGCCAGTGGGCGCATGGGGGTTGCGCAACGGTTGAGGCTTTGGAACGCCCCCGCCCCTGCCTTATATAAACCAATCGCCCGGACCCCGACCACTTCTGCGCTCACCCAACGCCATTTCCACTACCCGAGGATTAGAACGTGCAAGCGTTAACGAGCGGTGACTTCACCGAGGAAAACGAGCCTTTCGCCTTGTTCCAGAAGTGGTTGGACGAGGCCACGAAATCGGAGCCGAACGACCCGACCGGAATGGCGCTCTCCACCGTCGATGCCGAGGGCATGCCGAACAGCCGTATGGTGCTGCTCAAGGGCCACGACCCGGACGGTTTCGTGTTCTACACCAACACCGAAAGCCAGAAGGGGCAGGAACTGCTCGGCCAGCCCAAGGCTGCCGCGCTGTTCCACTGGAAGAGCCTGCGCCGGCAGATCCGCATCCGCGGGACGGTCGCGCTGGTGAGCGACGCCGAATCGGACGCCTACTACCAGTCCCGCCCGCGCGACAGCCGCATCGGCGCCTGGGCCTCCCAGCAGTCCCGCCCGCTGGAGAGCCGCTTTGCGCTGGAGAAGGCAGTGGCGAGCTACACGCTGAAATTCGGCATCGGCGAGATTCCGCGCCCGCCCTACTGGCGTGGCTTCCGCATCACCCCGACCTATATCGAGTTCTGGCGCGATGGCGCCTTCCGCCTGCATGACCGCATCGTCTTCCGCCGCAGCGCCGCTGGCGAGGCGTGGACCAAGACGCGCTTCTATCCCTGAGGATTCCCGTTCCATGGCGATGCCGAAATTCGATTTCCCGAAGACCGAACCGGGCAAGCGCCCGGTGATGCTGCTGACCGGGGCGAGCCGCGGCATCGGCCATGCCACGGTGATGCAGTTCGCCATGGCGGGCTGGCGCATCCTGTCCTGCTCGCGCCAGGCCTTCTCCGACAAGTGCCCGTGGCCATCGGGCGCCGACGACCATGTCCAGATCGATCTCGGCGATCCAGAAGACACGATGCGCGGCATCGCGGAGATCAAAAAACGACTGGCCGTCGAGGGCGGCAAGCTCAACGCGCTGGTCAACAATGCCGGCATCTCGCCGAAGGGGCGCAACGGCGAGCGTCTCGGCGCCGCCACCACATCCTTCAACGACTGGCACAAGGTCTTCCAGGTCAATTTCTTCGCGCCGATCATGCTGGCACGTGGCCTGCTCGACGAGCTCACCGTAGCGAAGGGGGCGATCGTCAACGTCTCCTCGATCGCGGGCTCGCGCGTCCATCCTTTCGCCGGCGCGGCCTATGCGACGTCGAAGGCGGCGCTCGCCAGCCTGACCCGCGAGATGGCGGCCGATTTCGGTCCGCTCGGCGTGCGCGTCAACGCGATCTCGCCCGGTGAGATCGACACCTCCATCCTCTCGCCCGGCACCGAGAAGATCGTCGCGACCCTGCCGATGCAGCGCCTCGGCAAGCCCGAGGAGGTCGCCAAGGCGATCTATTTCCTTTGCACGGACGCATCGAGCTACGTCACAGGCTCGGAACTGCACATCAATGGCGGACAGCACGTTTGATGCCGATCAACGCCCGATGAGCGAGGATGGCGGCCAGGTCATCCGCTTCCCCACGCCCGGCCGGGCGGCGGCGCGACCGGTGCTGGCGGCCTCCGTCGCCGTCTTCCGCGACGGCAAGGTGCTGCTGGCGACACGGACGAAGCCGCCGGCCGACCAGCTCTGGTCGTTGCCGGGCGGCAAGGTCGAGGCCGGCGAGACGCTCGAGGAGGCGGCCCTGCGCGAGCTGGAGGAGGAGGTCGGCGTCGTAGCCCGCATTCTCGGCTTCAATCGCCATGTCGAGATTTTCGGCCGCGACGCCAAGGGTGCGGTGACGCATCATTTCGTCGTCGCCTCCTTCGTCGGCGAATGGCTCTCCGGCGAGCCGCGCCCAGGACCGGAAGCCGGGGCTGTGAAATGGGCAGACCCGCTGAAACTCGGCGGATTGGCGACCACGCGCGAGCTCGGCGACGTGCTGCGCCGCGCCCACCGGCTCTTCACCGCGGGCTTGTCGACATCGTGAGGCCCCGACTTTGCCATCAGGCGCTTCTGGCCGCCCTGTTGCTGCTGCCGACCATGGCGGAAGCACAGCAGCGGTCCCAGCAGCCGGCGGAGAAGCCTCCCGCGACCAAGCCTGCCGAGCAACCTGCCTCGGAGCCCAACGCCCCGCCCTATGAGCCCCAGCTCCTGCAATTATCCGAGATCATGGGCTCGCTCGCCTATCTCAGGACGCTGTGCGGTGGCCGCGAAGCGCAGGACTGGCGCACGCGGATGGCCGCGCTGATCGAAGCCGAAGGGCGGACGCCGCAGCGCCGCGACCGGTTAACCGCAGCCTTCAATCGCGGCTTCAAGGCCTATTCGCTGACTCATCGCTCCTGTACCGAGGCGAGCCAGGAGGCCTCGTCGCGGCTCGCCGCCGAGGGCGAGGTGCTGTCGCGGGCCCTTGCCGGACGCTATGGCGGATAGGCAACAACTGTTGCCATAGCGCTTCTTCCACCGGATTTTCCCGGTCGCGTTAACCTTTCTTAAACTGCGCGGTAGCGTGCCGCTCTGGCACGGCTTATGTCTTGAGCATCGCCCAAACGTTGCGATCCGGAGCAGAAGCGCCGCGATTCGCGTCAGACAGAAGGCTCAAGAGTCCCGTTTCGATGCCGATCCAGCCAGACGACACGATGCTCGACCCGAATCTCGCCGAGGACCATGGCGACGTCCGCCGCGTCGCCTATGGCTATGTCGAGGATGCCTTCAACGAAGCGCAGCAGGACGGGCTCGATTCCGACGCCATGGCCCACGCCGCCCTGTTCGCAGCCCTGCGCACGTTGGTCGAGACCTATGGCGAGGACGCGACCGCGACCTTCGCCGAGACGCTGGCCGACAAGATCCGCTGCGGTGCCTTCACCTGCGGCACGCGCCACTGAGCAGGTTGGTCAGGGCGTCATTGCCGGCTGCGCCCGTATCATGTCGATGATCCGCAGCACGGCTGCGCTTTCGCCCAGGGACATCTCCTCGCAAGCTCTCTTCCCTGCGCGAATAGCCGCCATCGCAGCCTCCGCCTGGAACTGAAGACCGTTGCCAGGAAAAGCGACGTTTTCGTTGCCCCGGCCGGACTGAGGCAGGCGGTCGAGCAGACGCGCCATGCTGCCCGTTCCACGCTCGTAAGCGGCCGCTGCGCGGCCTGCATCGGCATACCAGCTCAATCGCTGTGCCTTCAGGAACGGGGCCTCCAAGATCACCCCGCCCCGCGCCCCCTCGACAAGCAGACGGTTCGCCCCGTTGCAATCGAAACCACAGGACAGCTCCGCGACTGCCGTCGGATAATCCAGCCGGAAGCTGCTGCGCCGATCCACACCCGTGTCGGCGGCAATCCAGCTTCCGCTCACGGCTTGCGGCTCGCCCAGCAGGTGCAAGGTGAGCGACAGCGGGTAGACACCGAGATCGAAGGCCGCACCACCCCCAAGGGCGGGATCGAAGAAGCGGCTGCCGGGCTCTTCGGGATGGAGATAGGAGAGATCGGCGCGGATGCGCCGGACCTTGCCGATGCGGCCTGCCGCAATCTGCTCGCGCGCCCGGCGCACCGCCGGCAGGAAGCGGCTCCACAGAGCCTCCATCGCGAAGACGCCGCGCTCGGCTGCCGCCCGCGCGATCGCTTCGACATCGGCGCTGGCGAGCGCGATCGGCTTCTCGATCAGAACCGGCTTGCCGGCTGCGATCGCACGCAATGCCTGCGCGGCATGCAGATGGTTGGGCGTGGCGACATAGACCGCCTCGATCGCGGGATCGGAGAGGAAGGCCGCTTCATCGTCATAGGCTTTCGCCTGGCCAAAGCGCCCAGCAAAGCCTCGCGCCTTCTCAAGGGAGCGCGAATGCACGGCGGCGATACGCGCCCGCGGCAGCAGGCCGAGGTCGGCGGCGAAGAGCCCGGCGATGGTGCCGGTGCCGATGATCCCCCACCCGAATGGCTCGTCCTGCGCCAAGCGCCCCTCCCTCGCTGGCGACGAGCGATAGCGGAGGGGCGTTAAGGGCGCGTTCCTCAGACGGCCAGCGCGAAGCCGTCCTTGCGATGGTCGGAAGCGCCGAACATCACGCCGCGCTTGTGATCGACCCAGATCGCCTGGCAGCCCCCGAGAGGATCCTCGGCCCAGACCACGTCATGGCCCCGCGCCTTCAGGTCGGCGGCGATACTGGCGGGGATCGTCGTCTCCAGCGAGAGCTTGCCGTCATAGGCGAAGCTGCGGGCTGCGTCCGAGGCCTGCTGCGGATCGAGGCCGCGGTCGAGGATGCCGGAGAGGAAATGGACATGGCCGGTCGACTGGTACTGGCCGCCCATCACGCCGAACGGCATGATCGGCTTGCCGTCCTTGGTGAGCATGCCCGGAATGATCGTGTGGAACGGGCGCTTGCGCGGCGCGATGGCGTTGGGATGGCCCTCGACCAGGCGGAAGCCGGAGCCGCGGTTCTGCAGCATGACGCCGGCCTTGGCCGCATAGATGCCACTGCCGAAAGCGGAGAACAGCGAGTTGATGAAGGAGACCATGTTGCCCTGGCCATCGACGACGCAGAGATAGATCGTGTCCTTGTGCAGGGGCATGTCGAAGACTTCGGGCGCCGCCGCCTTTTCCAGGCTGATTTCCTTGCGGATGCGGCCGACGAACTGGTCCGACAGGAAGGCATCCGTGTCGAAGGGGCTCACAGCGGGGTCGGCGACCAGCGCGTCGCGCTGGCGATAGGCGGCCTTGCTGGCTTCGGCGAGGAGATGGATACGGTCGGCCTCGCTGAGCTTCGCGTCCTTCATGTCGAAGCCTTCGAGGATGCGCGCGATCAGCAGCGCGGCGATGCCCTGGCCGTTCGGCGGGCATTCCCAGAGGCGGTGGCCGCGATAATCGGCACCGATCGGATCGACATAATCCGGCTTCGAGGCAGCGAAGTCCTCGAGGCTGATCAGGCTGCCGGCCGCGTTGAGCACGGAGACCATGTCCTGCGCCAATTCGCCCTCGTAGAAGGCCGAGCGGCCCTCGCGGGCGATGCGGCGCAGCATGTTGCCGAGCGCGGGGTGGACCATCCTGTCGCCGACCGCCGGAGGATTCCCACCCGGCAGATAGACGGCATTGCCGAGACCGTGCTTCTCGATACGACCCCGCGCCTTGGCCCAGTCGAGCGCGACGCGCGGCGTCACCACGAAGCCCTCCTCGGCGGCGCGGATCGCGGCCGAGAAGATCTCGTCGAGGCTCTTGCTGCCATGGTCGGCAACGAGGCGGCACCAGGCGTCGATGGCGCCGGGCACAGTGACGGCGTGGGGCGAATCCGCCGCGATCGAGGTCATGCCCTGGCCGAGGAACCAGCCGAGCTCAGCCTTGGCGGCCGAACGGCCCGAGCCGTTGATCGCGACCATCTTGCCATTGGCGGGAGCATAGATCGCAAAACAGTCGCCGCCGATGCCGGTCATGTGCGGATCGACCACGGCCTGGACCGCCACAGCCGCGATGGCGGCGTCGATGGCGTTGCCGCCATTGCGAAGGATATCGACCGCAGCCAGCGTCGAGGCCGGATGCGAGGTCGCCGCCATGCCGCGATCGCCGACCGCAACCGGGCGGCCCGGCACCATGAAATCGCGATTGCCCCAGCTCATGCGTCGTCTCCACCTCTGCGGCGCCATCGCTCGCGGCACCTTGTTTCTCCCAACGCTTTGGCGCGCCGGCCGGGGCCTTGGCAATCCCGCCTCGCGCATAGCCGACGCGATCCGCCCCTCGCCGCACGCAACTGTCGCGGTTGACATCACAGCGCATGAGACTATCGCCGCCTCGAAGGACGGGCCGGCCATGCAAGACTACATCCGCAAGATCATCGGGGCGCGCGTCTACGACGTCGCGATCGAAAGCCCGCTCGACCCGCTGCCGCGATTGTCCGCACGGCTCGGCGGCAGCGCGCTCCTCAAGCGCGAGGACCTGCAGCCCGTCTTCTCGTTCAAGCTGCGCGGCGCCTACAACAAGATTGCCGGGCTAACCACAGTCGAGGCCGAGCGCGGCGTGATCTGCGCCTCCGCCGGCAATCATGCGCAGGGCGTGGCGCTGGCAGCAAAGAAGCTCGGCATCAAGGCGACCATCGTGATGCCGCGCACCACGCCGGACATCAAGGTGCAGGCGGTGCGCAGCCTCGGCGGGCGCGTCGTGCTCCATGGCGAGAATTTCGACGAAGCCTATGGCCATGCCCGCAAGCTGGAGGCCGAGAAGGGGCTGACCTTCGTCCACCCTTATGACGATCCGGACGTCATCGCCGGTCAGGGCACGGTCGGCATGGAAATCCTGCGCCAGCACTCCGAGCCGATCGAGGCGATCTTCGTGCCGATCGGCGGCGGCGGGCTCGCGGCCGGCGTCGCGGTCTATGCCAAGTTCCTGCGGCCGGAGATCAAGGTGATCGGCGTCGAGCCGGAAGACGCCGCCTCGATGGCCGGCGCCATCGCGGCGGGCGAGCGGATTGTGCTCGATCAGGTCGGGCTCTTCGCCGACGGGGTCGCAGTGCGGCAGGCGGGCGAGGAAACGTTCCGGCTCTGCCGCGAGCTGCTCGACGAGGTCATCACCGTCTCGACCGACGAGATCTGCGCGGCCGTGAAGGACATCTTCGAGGATACCCGCGCCATCGCCGAGCCCTCCGGCGCCGTCAGCCTCGCGGGGCTCAAGGCCTATGCGGCACGAGAGCCCAAGCGCACCGGCGCGCTGATCGCGATCAACAGCGGCGCCAACATGAATTTCGACCGCCTGCGCCATATCGCCGAGCGGGCCGAAATCGGCGAGCATCGCGAGGCCCTGCTGGCGGTCACCATCCCCGAAAAGCCCGGCGCCTACCGCGCCTTCATCGAACTGCTCGGCCGGCGCGCGATCACCGAGTTCAACTACCGCTATTCCGACCCCAAGGCCGCCCGCATCTTCGTCGGTGTCCAGCTTTCGGAGGGCGATGCCGAGAAGCGCCAGGTCATCGCGATGCTATCCGAGCACGGCTATCCCGTGCTCGACATGAGCGACAACGAGCTCGCCAAGCTGCATATCCGCTACATGGTCGGCGGCAAGGCGCCGGGGCTCGGCGACGAGCTGATCTTCCGCTTCCAGTTCCCGGAGCGGCCGGGCGCGCTGCTGAAATTCCTCAACAGCCTTTCGGCCGACTGGAATATCTCGCTGTTCCACTACCGCAATCACGGCGCCGATTACGGCCGCATCCTCGCCGGCATCCAGATTCCGCCGGCCCAGCGCGGGCAACTCGCCAAGCGGCTCGATGCGCTCGGCTATCCCTACTGGAGCGAGGCCGACAACCCGGCCTATCTCTCGTTCCTGGCGGAGATGCCGGCGCCGTGAATCGGCTTAAGGTGGAAGCATGACGCTCGAACAGCTTCGCATCTTCGTCGCCGTCGCCGAACGCGAGCACCTGACGCAAGGCGCGCGTGTCCTCAACCTCACGCAATCGGCGGTGAGTTCCGCCATCACGACGCTCGAAGCGCGCCATGCGACGAAGCTGTTCGACCGGATCGGCCGGCGGATCGCCCTGACCGAGGCCGGCAAGCTCTTCCTGATCGAGGCGCGCGCCGTGCTGGCCCGCGCCGCGGCGGCGGAAGCCGTACTGTCCGATCTGTCCGGGCTGGCACGGGGCTCTCTGGCGCTGATGGCCAGCCAGACCGTCGCAAACTACTGGCTGCCTCCGCTGATCCAGCGCTTTCGCCGGGAGCATCCCGGCATCGCCGTCAAGCTCGCGATCGGCAACACGGAGACGGTGAGCGCCGCCATCCGCGACGGCGTGGCCGATCTCGGCTTCATAGAAGGCGAGATCGAAGACCCGGCTCTGGCCATGACCGCGGTCGACGAGGACGAACTCGTCATCATCGTGCCCACCGGCCATCCCTGGGCGCGGGTCGTTCCCTCCGCGGAGGAGCTTTCGCAAGGCACCTGGGTCCTGCGAGAGGCCGGCTCTGGGACGCGAGCGATGTTCGAGGCGGCACTGCCGGGACTTGGTCTCGCCGCGAACGATCTTACGGTGGCGCTGGAACTGCCGTCCAACGAGGCGATCTGTGCAGCCGTCGCGTCCGGCGCCGGGGCGACCGCGATCTCGCGGCTCGTCGCCGCCAATGCCATCGCAGCCGGGCGGCTCGCCACAGTGGCGCTGCCGCTGCCGAAGCGCCGTTTCCTCGCCCTGCGCCACAAGGAACGGTACCTCGCCAAGGCGGCGGCAGCGTTCCTCGCGCTCAGTCAGGTCGGTTGACGTTCAGGCCGCGGCGGCCGAGCCCGGCGCGGCACGCATCAGCATGCCGAAGAGATCGCGGGAATCGTCGGGGTCGGCGATCAGGTCGAGATCGACATAGGTGCCGGCCTCCCGGATGCGCTCATAGACATAGCGCAGCGCCGAAAAGTCCTCGATCGCGAAGCCGACCGAGTCGAACAGGGTGATCTGGCTGAAATCGGTACGGCCCTGCGCCGCCCCGGCGATGACCTTCCAGAGTTCCTCGACCGGATGATCGGCGTCGAGCTGCTGGATGTCGCCCTCGATACGGGTCTGCGGCGGGTATTCGACGAAGATCGAGGAGCGCAGCAACACGTCGCGGTGGATCTCGGTCTTGCCGGGGCAGTCGCCGCCGACCGCGTTGATGTGAATGCCGGCGCCGACCATGTTGTCGGTCAGGATCGTCGCATATTGCTTGTCGGCCGTGACGGTGGTGACGATCTCGGCGCCCTCGACCGCCTCCATCGCGGTCGCGCAGCGCGTGATCCTGAAGCCATGACGCGCGAGATTGCGGGCGCATTTCTCGGTCGCGACCGGATCGACGTCATAGAGCCGCAGGTTATCGATGCCGAGGATCGCGCGGAAGGCGAAGGCCTGGAATTCGGACTGCGCGCCATTGCCGATGATCGCCATGGTCGCAGCGTTCTTCGGCGCGAGATGCTTCGCGGCCACCGCCGACATCGCCGCCGTGCGCAAGGCGGTCAGGATGGTCATCTCGGAGAGCAGCACGGGATAGCCGGTCGCGACGTCCGAGAGCAGGCCGAAGGCCGTGACCGTCTGGAGGCCGGCCTTCATGTTCTTCGGATGGCCGTTGACGTATTTGAAGCCGTAGAGCTTGCCGTCGCTGGTCGGCATCAGCTCGATCACGCCTTCGAGGCTGTGCGAGGCGATGCGCGGCGTCTTGTCGAAGATCTCCCAGCGCCGGAAATCGTCCTCGATGTAATCCGCGATCTCGGACAGCATCCGCTCGATACCGATCGCATGGACCAGCTTCATCATGTGGTCGACGCTGACGAAAGGCACGACGTTGAGCTGCTGAATCATGGGTCCCCGCGCTGTTCTCGTTGAAGAAGCCATTGTCCTCGTTTTCGGCGGCAGGCGGAAGAAGCCAAAACGACCAGATCGGCGCTTGGATTGATCGATCTGGCAGAGTCATCTATCCATTTCGGATAATGGACGATCTCGACCGCAAGCTCATCACCCTGCTGCGCCATGACGGGCGTCGCAGCATCTCGGACCTCGCCGCCGATCTCGGCCTGACGCGGGCGACCGTGCGCGCCCGGCTGGAGAAGCTTGAGCATTCCGGCGAGATCATCGGCTTCACCGTGATCCTGCGCTCGGACGCGATCGACCTGCCGGTGCGCGGCATCACCATGATCGAGATTGCCGGCCAGGCGGCGGATTCGGTGATCGATGCGCTGTCGGGCTTCACCGAGGTCTCCAGCATCCACACCACCAACGGTAACTGGGATCTCGTCGTCGAGCTCGGCACCTCCGACCTGATCGCCTTCGACCAGGTGCTCCGGCGTATCCGGATGATCCCCGGTGTCACCAACAGCGACACCAGCCTGCTGCTGGCGACGCCCCGCAGCGTCAAGGCGCGGCTCTGATCGCTACAAGAAGCGCCGCTGCATGGCCGCCATCCGCAAACGCGGCGCAGCGCCCGGTGACAGGCGCGCCTTCGCCCCCTAACGTCATGCCTCGTCAGATACAGCGTCGGTGGCGGCCGGCGATGCATGATCGCGCAAGGCCGCCCGTTCGCGTCGGACACCCACAGTTCCCGCCCGGAGCGTGGATCACCGGTCGCCTTCCGGCCGGTCGTTCTTACCCTGGGACAAGACAGGCAGGAGACAAGACCATGGCGCATGAGCTCGAATTCTATATCGATGGCCAGTGGGTGAAGCCGTCCGGCAACCGCACGCTCGGCGTGATCGATCCGTCGAACGAGGAGGTCTTCGCCACGATCGCGCTCGGCGAGCAGGCCGATGTCGACAAGGCCGTCGCCGCGGCCCGCGCCGCCTTCCCGGCTTTCGCCAAGACTTCCAAGGCCGAGCGCCTCGCGCTGATGCGTCGCCTCGCCGAGGCCTACAAGAAGCGCTACGACGCCATCGCCGATATCCTGTCGCGCGAAATGGGCGCGCCGAAGGAGCTGGCACACCGGGCGCAGGCCGCGATGGGCACCGCCCATCTCGCCAAGATGATCGAGACGCTCGAGAACTTCGAGTTCGAGGAGCTGCGCGGCACGACACTGATCGCCAAGGAGCCGATCGGCGTCGTCGGCATGATCACGCCGTGGAACTGGCCGCTCAACCAGATCATGTGCAAGGTCGCGCCCGCGCTCGCCGCCGGCTGCACGATGGTGCTGAAGCCCTCCGAGATCGCCCCGCTCAACGCGCTGATCTTCGCCGAGGCAATGGATGAGGCCGGTGTGCCGAAGGGCGTGTTCAACCTCGTCAACGGCGACGGCCCGACGGTCGGCGAAGCCATCTCGCGCCATCCGGGCGTCGACATGGTCTCCTTCACCGGCTCGACCCGCGCCGGCATCCTCGTCGCCAAGGCGGCGGCGGATACCGTCAAGCGTGTGCATCAGGAGCTCGGCGGCAAGTCGGCCAACATCATCCTCGACGATGCCGACCTGAAGAAGTCGGTCAAGCTCGGCGTCGAGAGCGTGATGCGCAATTCCGGCCAGTCCTGCAACGCGCCGACCCGGATGTTCGTGCCGGAGAAGCTGCACGAGGAGGCGCTCGCCATCGCCAAGCAGGTGGCCGAGCCGCTCAAGGTCGGCGCTCCCTCCGCGGATGGCGTCTTCCTCGGCCCGGTCGTCAGCGAGGTGCAGTACGACAAGATCCAGCGCCTGATCGAGGCGGGCATCAAGGAAGGCGCGACGCTGGTCACCGGCGGCCCGGGTCGTCCGGAAGGCCTGAACCGCGGCTACTATGTCCGCCCGACCGTGTTCGGCGGCGTGACCGACGAGATGACCATCGCTCGCGAGGAGATCTTCGGCCCCGTGCTGTCGATCCTGCCCTACAAGAGCGATGACGAGGTGGTGGAGCGCGCCAACGACACGCCCTACGGCTTGGCGTCCTATGTCCAGTCGGGCTCGCAGGAGCGTGCTCGCGGCATCGCCGCGCAGATGCGCTCGGGCAATGTCTACATCAACTATCCGGCCTGGGACGCCGGCGCGCCCTTCGGCGGCTACAAGCAGTCCGGCAACGGCCGCGAATACGCCGATTTCGGCCTCGAGGAGTTCCTCGAGATCAAGGGCACGGTCGGTTACGCCGCGGCCTGATCGGATAGCGATCCGAAGACAACGAGGCCCGGTGGACCAAGCGCCACCGGGCCTTCATTTTATACCCGCTTCAATCGATTGAGAGGCTGAACCATGGTCAATCCGAACCGCTATGACGCGATGCGCTACAACCGCTGCGGTCGCAGCGGTCTGCAATTGCCGGCGCTCTCGCTCGGCCTCTGGCAGAATTTCGGCGAGACCGGCCAACACGCTAACATGCGCGAGATCTGCCGCACGGCCTTCGATCTCGGGATCACCCATTTCGACCTCGCCAACAACTATGGTCCCCCGCCCGGCTCGGCCGAGACCGCGTTCGGCGAAATCCTCCAGCAGGATTTCGACGGGCTTCGCGACGAACTCGTGATCTCGACCAAGGCTGGCTACCGGATGTGGCCCGGTCCCTATGGCGAATGGGGCAGCCGCAAATACCTGGTCTCCAGCCTCGACCAGAGCCTGAAGCGGATGAAGCTCGACTATGTCGATATCTTCTATTCGCATCGCTTCGACCCGAACACGCCGCTGGAAGAGACGATGGGCGCGCTCGACGCCATCGTGCGCCAGGGCAAGGCGCTCTATGTCGGGCTCTCCTCCTACAACGCGAAGCGCACCCGCGAGGCGGTCGCGATCCTGCGCCGGCTCGGCACGCCCTGCCTGATCCACCAGCCGAGCTATTCGATGCTGAACCGCTGGATCGAGCAGGACGGCCTGCTCGACACGCTCGACGCGGAGGGCATCGGCTCGATCGTGTTCTCGCCGCTGGCGCAGGGCATGCTGACCGACAAGTACCTGAAGGGCGTGCCGGCCGGCAGCCGCGCCGACAAGAAGGCGCCTTCCTTCCGCGATGGCTTCCTCAGCGAAGCCAATCTCAGGAGCATCGCGGCGCTGAACGAGATTGCGGCGGCGCGTGGCCAGAGCCTCGCGCAGATGGCAATCGCCTGGGTGCTGCGCGGCGGGCGGGTCACCTCCGCACTGATCGGCGCGAGCCGGCCGGAGCAGGTGACAGATTGCGTCGCGGCGCTGAAGAACCCGGAGTTCTCAGCGGAAGAGCTGGCCGCGATCGACAAGCACGCGGTCGATGGCGGCATCAATATCTGGGCGGCTTCGGCGGAACGGTAAATCGCTCCGCCGCGGTCAGTCCTCCTCCGGCACCGCCGCGATCGGGAGCGCGCTGGAACGCTTCACCTGGCCCAGCGCAAAGCTCGACTCGATCGAGGCGACGCCGTCGAGGCGGGTGAGCTTGTCCTTGAGGAAGCGCTCATAGGCCGGCAGGTCGCGCACCACGATGCGCAGCAGGTAATCGCGCTGGCCGGTCATCAGATAGCAGTCGACGACCTCGGGCCAGCGCGCCACGGCCTGCGAGAAGCGGTCGAGTTCGTCCTCGCGCTGGCGCTCCAGCTTGATCGAGACGAAGACGCTGATCGGCAGGCCGACCTTGGTCTGGTCGATGATCGCGGCATAGCCGGTGATGACGCCCGCCTCTTCCAGAATACGGATGCGGCGGGCGCAAGGCGAGGCGGACAGCCCCACGCGCTCGGCCAGATCCTGCACAGAAAGGCGCGAATTGATCTGCAGTTCCGCGATGATCTTGCGGTCGAGCGCATCAAGGCGCAGGCGTGCCATACCCTGTCTCCGGTCCCGGCTGAAATCGCTCTATGACAGGAGAGGCTGCCCGCGACCACCGGCATCTCCCCGAGAGCGGATGACATTGACGACATGGGCTGGCACAGAGCGGCTGGCCGGGCTATGCGATACCTACAATCCTGTGAATGTATGGAATTAGACTGCGCAATGGCCGAAAGCGACGACACGATCCAATGGATCGGCCGGCTCGACCCGGCGGCGGGTCCGCGCTACCTGCAGATCGTCGCGCAGCTCGAACAGGCCGTCGCGACCGGGTTGCTGCGGCCGGGCGACCGGCTCCCGCCGCAACGCCGGCTCGCCGAGCATCTCGCGGTCGATCTGACCACGGTGACGCGCGCCTTCGGCGAGGCCCGCGAGCGCGGGATGATCGACGCGGTGACGGGGCGCGGCTCCTTCATCTCGGCGCGGCAGGAGCAGGAAGGGCCGCCGCTCGATCTCAGCATGACGATTCCGCCCGCGCCGAAGGGCCTGCGGCTGGGCGAACTGATGCAGCGCGGGATCGCCGAGATCCTGGCGCGCTGCGATGCCGATCAGTTGATGAACTATCATGGCGGCGCGGGCTCGATCGCCGAGCGCGCGGCCGGCGCCGCATGGCTCGCACCCTTGTTGGGCACGGTTGCGCCGCAACGCATGGCCGTGGTTCCCGGTGCCCAGACGGGGCTCAACGTCCTGCTCTCGCTGCTCGCGCAGCCCGGCGACACGCTCCTGATGGAGCCACTGACCTATCCTGGCCTGATCGGCGCCGCGCGGCAGCGCGGGCTCCACATCGTTTCCGTGACGGCCGATGCCGATGGCCCGTTGCCCGACGCGCTCGACGAGGCTGCCGGACGCTCCGGGGCCCGGCTGTTCGCGCTGACGCCGACATTGCAGAACCCGACCTGCATCACCCTTCCGCAGCGGCGCCGGCAGGAACTCGTGGCCGTTGCCCGCCGGCGCGGCCTCATCCTGATCGAGGACGACCCCTACAGCCTGCTCGCCGGCGATGCGCCCGCACCGCTGGCAGCACTGGCCCCGGAGCGGACCTGGCATGTCGCGACCTTGTCGAAAGTGCTGACGCCCGGCCTGCGTACGGCCTTCGTCGTCACACCGGAAGGAGCCGACAATGCAACGTTCCTCGCGGCATTGCGGGCGATCGCGCTGATGCCCGCTCCCCTTATGACGGCTCTGGCGGCGCACTGGGTCAGGATCGGTGCCGCCAAGGACCTGCTCGACGGAGTAAAGCGCGAGGCAGCCGAACGACAGTCTCTGGCGCGACAGATTCTGCCGGCGACGATGCAGAGCCACCCGCATGCGCTGCATGTCTGGCAACCTCTGCCCGCGCATTGGGGACGCGACCGGCTGATCGAGCGTGCCCGCATGGCCGGGCTCGGCATCATGGCGGCCGATGCATTCAGCACGGGAGGGAAGGCGCCGGATGCGATCCGGATCGCGCTGGGCGCAATCCCCGAACGCGCGCGGCTGGCGGAAGCGCTCGGCCTGCTCGCCGGACTGATCCGCGAAGGATGCTGAGCGCGCCGGGCCGCCTCAGTTCGAGGCGACCGGCTTCTCCCGAGGGGTCGGACGGGCGAGCCGGCCTTCCTCCGCCTTGTGGAAATATTGCGAGGCGACCAGCCAGCCCTTGAGCGGCTGCAGCGGTGGAATGCAGGTCAACAGGATCAGCGGAAGCGTCGTGACGAGATGCACCCAGGTCGGCGGGTTGTAGGTCAGCTCCAGCCAGAGCGGGAAAGCCGCAGCCGGGATACAGACGAACATCATGACGAAGAAGGCCGGGCCGTCGGCTGGATCGGCGAAGGAGTAATCCAGGCCGCAATTCTCGCATTTCGGCTTCAGCTTCAGAAAACGCTCGAACATCTTGCCCTGCCCGCAGCGCGGGCAGCGGCCGCGCAGGCCGGTCTGGAGCGGAGAGAGTGGCGGCCAGTGCTCGCCGGACATGGAATGTCTCCTCGGGACGGCGCCATTCGTTCGGCGTCGCCCCTCAGATCGTCCTCGATGCAGACAATGTCAATATTGTATGCATGATAGTCACCCGCCTGCGCGGATCGGTCGCGGGCCGTTCAGATGTGCAACGCGTGGCCCAGCGCCTTCATCGCCGCTTCCGGGAAGGCCTCGCCCAGTGTCGGATGAGCGTGGATCGTGCCGGCGATGTCCTGCAGCGTCGCGCCCATCTCGATGGCGAGCCCGAAGGCAGCCGACAGTTCCGAGACACCCTGTCCCACCGCCTGGATGCCCAGCACCAATTCGCTGCCGGCCTGCGCGACGACGCGGACGAAACCGGCCTCGCCATGGCGCGTCATGGCCCGGCCATTGGCAGCGAAGGGGAACTGACCGATCTTGAACTCGTGGCCGGCGCGCCTGGCTTCGTCCGGCGAGAGGCCGACCGAGACGATCTCGGGATCGGTGAAGCAGATCGCCGCGATGCCGCGCTTGTCCCAGGCACGCGGCAGGTCGGCGACGATCTCCGCCACCATCTCGCCCTGCGCCATGGCGCGATGGGCCAGCATCGGCTCGCCGGTGACGTCGCCGATGGCGTAGATGCCGCGCATCGCCGTCTCGCAGCGCTCGCCGATGCGGATGAAGCGGCCATCCATGTCGAGCACGAGGTTTTCGAGCCCGAGACCATCGGTGACAGGCTTGCGGCCGACCGTGACCAGGATCTTGTCGGCCGGCAGGCTGCGCTCCTTGCCGTCCGCCGTCTGGATGCGCAGGCCGTCACCCTTCTGCGCGGCGCCTTTGGGCGTAGGCCCGAGCGCCTTGGCGCCGGTGAGCACCTCAACGCCGAGCGCGGTCAGGCGCTTCGAGATCGGGCCGGTCAATTCCGCATCGTAGAGCGGCAGGATCTTGTCCTGCGCCTCGACGACCGTGACCTTGGCGCCGAGCTTGGCAAAAGCGGTGCCCAGTTCCAGCCCGATATAGCCGCCGCCGACCACGACGATACGCTTCGGTACCTCGGTCAGCGCCAGCGCGCCGGTCGAGGAGATCACGTTGCCGCCGAAGGGCAGGAAGGGCAGTTCGACCGGGGCCGAGCCGGTCGCGATGACGATGGCCTCGGCCTGGATCGTCTCCGGGCCGGTCTCGGTCTCGACCACGACGGTCTTGCCGTCGCGGAACTTCGCCTTGCCATGGACGATCTTGACCTTGGCCTTGCGCAGCAGGCCGGCGACGCCGTTGTTGAGGCGCTGGACGATGCCGTCCTTCCAGGCCACGGCCTGTTTCAGGTCGAGCTTCGGCTCGGCCGCGGTCAGGCCGAAGGGCGTCTTGCCGGCGGCGGCTTCCGCCGCCTTCTCGAACTCCTCGGCGACATGGATCATAGCCTTGGAGGGAATGCAGCCGACATTGAGGCAGGAGCCGCCGAGCTTGGTGCTCTCGACGATGACGGTGTCGATGCCGAGCTGGCCGGCGCGGATGGCGCAGACATAGCCGCCGGGGCCGGCGCCGATGACAAGGAGCTTGCAAGTAATTTCTGTCATGGCTCGATCTCGGTCATGGGCAGCGCTCCTCAGATGTACACGAAGAGCGTGGCCGGGTTCTCCAGCAGCTCCTTAAGCCGCTGCACGAAGACGGCGGCGTCCCAGCCGTCGATGACGCGGTGGTCGAAGCTGGAGGAGAGGTTCATCATCTTCCGCGGCGCGAAGGTGGTGCCGTCCCAGACCGGGCGCACGACCATCTTGTTGACGCCGACGATCGCGACTTCCGGATAGTTGATCACCGGCGTGGTCGCGATGCCACCGAGCGCACCGAGCGAGGTGATGGTGATGGTCGAGCCGGTGAGCTCGTCGCGGGTCGCGGTGCCGTCGCGGCCGCGCTCGGCGAGGCGGGCGAGCTCGATGCCGCAACCCCAGAGATCGCGCGCCTCGGCATGCTTCACCACCGGCACGATCAGGCCGGTCGGCGTCTGCGTGGCGATGCCGATATTGATCGCGGCATGCTGGCGCACGATCCCGGCCTCGTCGTCATAGAGCGCGTTCAGCGCCGGCTGCTCGGCGAGCGCCTTGACCATGGCCCGCATCAGGAAGGGCAGCAGCGTCAGCTTCGGCCGCTCCGGCGTCGGCTTCCTGTTCAGCGTCGCGCGCAGGTCTTCCAGCGGCGAGACGTTGATTTCCTCGACGATGGTGATGTGCGGGATGCGCGATTTAGACAGCGCCATCTTCTCGGCAATGCGGCGGCGCAGGCCGACGATCTTGACCTCGGTGACGGCGCTCTGCTCGACGAGCCCTCCGCCACGCGCCGGCTCCGGGCCACGCAGCAGGAAGGCGTCGATATCCTGATGGGTGATGCGGCCGGCAGGGCCGGTGCCCTGGACCTGGCGCAGGTCGACCCCGGCCTCGCGCGCCTTCAGGCGCACGGCCGGCGAGGCCAGCGGCTTCTCGCCCGGCGCACGACGCTGGGCGGGAGCTGCGTCGGCGCGCGCGGCTTTCGGCGGCGGCGGAGGCAGAGCTGCCGGTTTCGTAGGAACAGCCGGTGCGGCAGGCTTTTCGGCCTTGGGCGGAGCTGCGGCAGCAGCCGGCGCCGGCTTCTCAGCAGGCGCCTCCTCGGCGGGCTCCTCGGCCGCGGCACCTTCGCCGGCGACCTTCAGCTTCACGATGGCCGAGCCGATCGGCACGGTGTCGCCGACCTCGGCGCCGACCCAGGTGACCTCGCCCTCGACCGGCGAGGGAATTTCCACGGTTGCCTTGTCGGTCATCACGGCGGCGAGCAAATCGTCCTCGCGGACAATGTCGCCGACCTTGACGTGCCACTCGACGAGTTCGGCTTCCGCGATGCCCTCGCCGACATCCGGCAGCTTGATGATGCGCTCGGCCATCAGCGTGCCTCCACGATGTCGCGCAGCGCCTGTCCGAGGCGAGCGGGCCCGGGGAAATAGTCCCATTCCTGCGCATGCGGATAGGGCGTGTCCCAGCCGGTGACGCGCATCACCGGCGCCTCCAGATGATAGAAGCAGTGTTCCTGCACCAGCGCCGCGAGCTCACCGCCGAAGCCTGACGTCAGCGTGGCCTCGTGCAGGACGATGCAGCGGCCGGTCTTCCGAACCGAGGCGAGGATCGCATCGAGATCGAGCGGGACGAGCGTGCGCAGGTCGATGACCTCGGCGTCGATGCCGGTATCCTCCGCCGCCGCCAACGCGACATGGACCATGGTACCATAGGCGAGAGTGGTGACGGCCGAGCCCTGGCGCCGCGTCGCCGCCTTGCCGAGCGGCACGGTGTAATGGCCCTCCGGCACCTCGGCGAGTTCATGCTTCGACCAGGCCGTAACCGGGCGCTCATGATGGCCGTCGAAGGGGCCGTTATAAAGCCGCTTCGGCTCCAGGAAGATCACCGGGTCGGGGTCCTCGATCGCGGCGATCAGAAGCCCCTTGGCGTCATAGGGATTGGACGGAACGATCGTCTTCAGGCCCGAGACATGGGTGAAGAGCGCCTCCGGACTCTGGCTATGGGTCTGGCCGCCGAAGATGCCGCCGCCGGTCGGCATGCGGATCACCATCGGGCAGGTGAAGTCACCGGCCGAGCGGTAGCGCAGGCGCGCGGCCTCCGAGACGATCTGGTCATAGGCTGGGTACATGTAGTCGGCGAACTGGATCTCGATGCAGGGCTTCAGCCCATAGGAGGCCATGCCGATCGCCGTGCCGACGATGCCGGATTCGCTGATCGGCGCGTCGAAGCAGCGGGAGACCCCATATTTCTGCTGCAAACCATGGGTGCAGCGGAAGACGCCGCCAAAGAAGCCGACATCCTCGCCGAAGACCACGACATCGTCGTCGCGGCCCATGGAAACATCCATGGCGGAGCGGATCGCCTCGATCATCGTCATCTTGGCCATGGCGTCAGACTCCGATCTGCTGGCGCTGGCGGCGCAGATGCGGCGGCAGCTCGGCATAGACGTCCTCGAAGATGTCGCGCGCCGAGGGCTTGCCGCCGGAATGCAGCGTGCCGAAGCTCTCGGCCTCCTTCTGCGCGGCGATAACGGTGGCGAGGATCTCGGCCTCCGCCTGCTTGTGGCGTTCCTCCGACCAGGCGCCGACCGCGATGAGGTGCTGCTTCAGCCGCATCAGCGGATCGCCCAAGGGCCAATCGTCGGATTCGTGCTTGGGCCGGTAGGCGGAGGGGTCGTCCGAAGTCGAATGCGCGCCAGCGCGGTAGGTGACGTATTCGATCAGCGTCGGGCCGAGATTGCGGCGGGCGCGCTCGACCGCCCATTGCGCGACCGCATAGACCGCGAGGTAGTCGTTGCCGTCGACGCGCAAGGCCGGGATGCCGAAGCCGAGGCCCCTCGCCGCAAAGGTGCCGGAGCCGCCGCGGGCGATGCCCTGGAAGGTCGAGATCGCCCACTGGTTGTTGACGACGTTGAGGACGACCGGCGCCTTGTAGGTCGAGGCGAAGACGAGCGCGGCGTGGAAATCCGATTCCGCCGTCGAGCCGTCGCCGATCCAGGCGGCAGCGATGCGGGTGTCGTTCTTGATCGCCGAGGCCATCGCCCAGCCGACGGCCTGGACATATTGCGTCGCGAGGTTGCCGGAGATCGAGAAGAAGCCATGTTCCTTGGAGGAGTACATCACCGGCAATTGCCGGCCCTTCATCGGGTCGCGCTCGTTCGAGTAGATCTGGCACATCATGTCGACGAGCGGATAATCGTGCGCGATCAGCAGGCCAGCCTGACGGTAGGTCGGGAAGTTCATGTCGCCGGGCTGGAGTGCGATGCGGAAGGCGCAGCTCACCGCCTCCTCGCCGGTGTGCTGCATGTAGAACGAGGTCTTGCCCTGGCGCTGCGCCATCTGCATGCGCCCGTCGAAGGTGCGCAGCGTCATCATGTGGCGCAGACCGCGGATCAGGTCGTCATGCGAGAGATCGGGTACCCAGGGACCGACCGCCTCGCCCTCGCGATTGAGCACGCGGATGATCGAATAGGCGAGGTCGCGGATGTCCTTGGGATCGACATCGACCGGCGGGCGCGCGACGGAGCCGGCCTTCGGGATCACGACATGGGAGAAGTCGGGCTTCTCGCCGGGACGGCTCGCCGGCTTGGGGACATGGAACTGCAGTGGCTGGGTTGCTGCCGGCGCGTGACCGGTCTTGTCGCTGCTCATGAGCGCCTCCATCCCTGACGCCGCCAGCATTCCGCCTTCGCGCGCATCCCGCAAGCGCCCGTGGCGCTCTTCAGAGATGCGGCAGGACGCACAGCCGGACGGCATTCGTTCCCCTTGCAACCAACGCTAGCGGGGACGGTTCGGAGGTTCATTCCGAATTTGCCGGAAAGGGCGAAATCCGACAGAAGAAACGTCTTCCATTTCCACCTCTTTCAGAACGATCTCCCGATGAACAAAAAGAGCCAGAACGGTCCTGCTCTCGATCTGATCGATCGCAAGATTCTCGCTGCGTTGCGGGAGGACGGGCGCCTGACAACCCAGGCACTGGCGGAAAAGGTCGGGCTTTCGCCCTCCCCCTGCTGGACGCGGGTAAAGCGCCTGGAGGAGTCCGGCGCGATCGAAAAATATGTCGCGCTGCTCGACCACAAGGCGCTTGGCTACAACAACATCGTCTTCGTCGAGATCACGCTCGACAAGCATGACGACAAGGTGCTCGACCAGTGCGGCGAGGCCTTGAACCGGGCGCCGGAGGTGGTCGAGGCGCATCTGGTCACCGGCGAGTACGATTATCTCGCCAAGGTCGTGGTCAGCGGCACCGACCATTACGAGCGCTTCCTGCGCGGAACGATCTACCGCATTCCCGGCGTGCGCCAGACGCGGACGACATTCGGCCTGAGGGCGCTGAAGCGGACGCTGTCGGTCGATCCGCTGAAGGTGCCATAAGCACGCCTACTCGCCCCTTTGCGCGGTCATCCCGGACAAGCGGCAAAGCCGCGCTGATCCGGGATCCATTCCGGAGCGCTTCCGAAGAAGCTTCAGGAATGGATCCCGGGTCTTCGCTACGCTCCGCCCGGGATGACCACGGAGGGAGCGCTTCGTTGTCAGAGCCTCAGGCCAGCATCTCCCGGACCAGCGGCACGACCTTCTCGCCATAGAGCCGGATGCACGCCATCGCCTTCTCATGCGCCAGCGGGCCGGCGCTGTACTTGAGCTGGAACCTGGCGATGCCCAGCCCCTTGGCGGTCGCGGCGATCTTGCGGGCCACCGTCTCGGGCGAGCCGAGATAGAGCGAGCCGCGCGCGACCTCCTGCTCGAACTCGTCCCGCCCCATCGGAGGCCAGCCGCGCTCGGCGCCGATGCGATCGCGCATCTGCTTGTAGGCCGGGAAGAACTCCTCCTTCGCCTGCTCGTCGGTCGCGGCGACATAGCCCGGCGAATGTACGCCGACGGGCTTGGCCGACTTGCCGACCTGGCCATAGGCGCGGTGGTAGAGATCGACGAACGGCTTGAAGCGCAGCGGGTCGCCGCCGATGATGGCGAGCATCATCGGCAGGTCGTAGCGCACCGCACGGACCACCGATTCCGGGCTGCCGCCAACGCCGATCCAGGTCTTGAGCGGGCCATGCTCGACCGGCGGATAGACGAGCTGGTCCTTGAGCGGCGGGCGGATTGAGCCCTGCCAGGTCAAGGGTTCCTGCGGCAGCAGGCCGGCGAAAAGGTCGAGCTTCTCCTCGAACAGCTTCTCGTAATCCCGCAGGTCGAGGCCGAAGAGCGGGAAGGACTCGGTGAAGGAGCCCCGGCCGAGGATGACTTCCGCACGCCCGTTCGAGAGCGCGTCGACCGTCGCGAAGCGCTGGAAGACGCGGATCGGATCGTCCGAGCTCAGCACGGTCACGGCGGAACCCAGCTTGATCCGGCTGGTGCGCGTGGCCATGCCGGCGAGCACCGTCTCCGGCGAAGAGACTGCGAAATCGGCACGGTGGTGCTCGCCGACGCCGATGAAGTCGATGCCGACCTGATCGGCCAGGACGGCTTCGTCGACGAGATTGCGGATCACCTGCGCATGCGGCTGCGGCTTGCCGTCCGCCCCGTTGGTGACGTCGCCGAAGGTGTCGAGCCCGAATTCCAGTTCCTGTGCCATGATCATCCCGAGGCCGCGCCGCGGCCTTTTGCCTGCCGGCCATCCCGGCTTCCGGGAGTTAGGGTCGGGATTGCTCCGGCGCAATTCTCCGGGCGTTGCCCCGCCAGCAACAGGCTGTTTGCAGGAATGCAACCGCCTGGCTTGCATCACCCGCGCAAGCTGCCGATGCTCGCGCGTCCGGCACAATCAGCCGCCTTTCGAACCGACGCCATGATCATTCGCCAACTGGTCTATCTCGACGCGCTCGCCCGCGAGAAGCATTTCCGCCGCGCAGCCGAAGCCTGCAACGTCTCGCAGCCGACGCTCTCGGCGGCGATCGTGCAGCTCGAGGAGGAACTCGGCGTGCGGATCGTCGAGCGCGAGCGGCGCTTCCAGGGCTTCACCAAGGAAGGCGAGGTGGTGCTCGCCCATGCAAGGCGCATCCTCGCCGAGGCCGAGGTGATGAAGGATTCGATCGCCGAATTGCGCGAGGGCGTCTCCGGCCGCATCCGGCTCGGCGCGATCCCGACCGCCCTGCCGATGATCGCCCATATCACCGCGCCCTTCTCCGCGCGCTATCCGGGGGTGTCGCTCACCGTTCTCTCGCTGACCTCGCAGGAGATCCAGGCGGGCATCGACAATTTCGAAATCGATGTCGGCCTGACCTATCTCGACAACGAGCCGCTCGACCGGGTGATCTCGAAGCCGATCTACCAGGAAGCCTATGTGCTGCTGACCCGCGAGGACGGGCCGCTCGGGACGCAGGACACCATTTCCTGGGCGGAAGCGGCCAAGCAGAAGCTCTGCCTGCTGACCGGCGACATGCAGAACCGGCGCATCATCGACGGCATCTTTCGTTCGGTCGGCACAGCACCGCGCCCGGTGATCGAGACCAACTCGATCTTCAACCTCTGCTCCCATGCCGGCATTCAGGGCGTCGCCAGCATCGTCTCGCGGCAATTGCTGGAATTCTTCGGCGTGCCCCTCGGAACGAAGGCGCTCTCGCTCGTCGAGCCCGAGACACAACGCACGATCGGGCTGATCGTGGCGGACCGGCAGCCCGTAGCACCCCTGGCGCGCAACCTGATGACGATGACCCAGCAGGTCGCGGAAGCCGGGCTGGCCCGGCAGTCGCGACAACGATAGCCGTGATCTATCGCTGCGGTGCAACGACGCCTCCGGACGCTTCGCGCATCGCCATCCTGCTCGAAATCGCATCAAAGCGCGACCGATCAAGGTACTGGCAAGGATGCCGGCTCTCCATGTCGCCGCCCCGGGGTAGCCGCGGTTCTCCACGAAATGCCGCGCGCTCCAGGCGCTGGCGCGTCACTCTCAGAGATTGATAGCCTGCAACTATCAACCGGTCGAAACAAACGATTTGAAAACGTTCCAAACTTGCCGTCTGCTCGCCTGAAATGCGCCCGGCAAACCGGGGCCCTGGAGGAACGATGGCTGAATATTCCGCCTGGAGCGAGGACAGCGCCCGCCTGATCATTGCCGGGCTGGTGCATCTGGAGGGCGCCACGCTGCCGATACTGCACGCCCTTCAGGATGAATTCGGCTATGTCGATCCCGAGGCCGTGCCTTTGATCGCGGAGGCGCTGAACCTGTCGCGCGCCGAAATCCATGGCGCGATCTCGTTCTATCACGATTTCAAGACGACCCCGCAGCCGGCCCGCACGATCAAGCTCTGCCGGGCCGAGGCCTGCCAGGCGCTGGGCTGCGAGAGCGTCGTCGTCGAGCTTGCGCGCACCCATGGCATCGCAGTCGACGGAGATCAGGTCGGCGACGCCCGTGTTGAAACGGTGTATTGTCTCGGCAATTGCGCGCTCGGGCCGTCGGCCCTGGTCGATGGCGAATTGATCGGGCGCGTCGATGCCGCCCGCATCGCCGGACTCTGCAAGCACGGAAGGGCGCATTCATGAGCGCCGCCCCGGTTCGCATCTTCGTCCCCATCGATGCCGCCGCCCTGTCGGTCGGCGCGGAAGCCGTCGCGCAGGCCATCGCCAGCGAGGCCGCGGCACGCGGGCTTGCCGTCGAGATCGTCCGCAACGGCTCGCGCGGCATGCTCTGGCTGGAGCCGCTGGTCGAGGTCGAGACGGCCGAGGGGCGCATCGCCTATGGCCCGGTCGCGGCGAGGGATGTGCCCTCGCTGTTCGATGCCGGCTTTGCCTCGGGCGGCGCGCATCCCTTGCGCCTCGGCAAGACCGAAGAACTCGACTGGATGAAGCGCCAGCAGCGCCTCACCTTCGAACGCGTCGGCGTCATCGACCCGCTCTCGATCTCCGATTACCGCGCCCATGGCGGCTTCAAGGGCTTGGAGAAGGCGCTGGCCCTGACCGGCGGCGAGATCGTCGAGGCGGTGAAGGCGTCGGGCCTGCGCGGCCGCGGCGGCGCCGGCTTCCCGACCGGCATCAAATGGAAGACGGTCCACGACGCGAAAGCCGAGCAGAAGTATATCGTCTGCAACGCCGACGAGGGCGACAGCGGCACCTTCGCCGACCGCATGCTGTTCGAAGGCGACCCCTATCTCACCATCGAGGGCATGGCGATCGCGGCGATCGCGGTCGGCGCGACGCGCGGCTATATCTACCTGCGCTCCGAATATCCGCATGCCCATCGCATGCTGCAGCGCGCGATCCTGAAGGCCGAAGCGGCCGGAATGATCGGTGCCTCGGTGATGGGTTCGAGCCACGCCTTCCATCTGGAAGTGCGGCTCGGCGCCGGCGCCTATATCTGCGGCGAAGAGACCTCGCTGCTCGAAAGCCTCGAAGGCAAGCGCGCCATCGTCCGGGCCAAGCCGCCGCTTCCGGCCTTGCAGGGCCTGTTCGGCAAGCCGACCATCGTCAACAACGTGCTCTCCTTCGCCGCGGTGCCGTGGATTCTGGATCATGGCGCGCGGGCCTATGCCGATTACGGCATGGGCCGTTCGCGCGGCACACTGCCGGTCCAGCTCGGCGGCAATGTCAAGCGCGGCGGGCTGATCGAACTCGCCTTCGGCATCACGCTCCGCGAGATCATCGAGGACATGGGCGGCGGTACGCTCTCGGGGCGGCCGATCCGGGCCGTGCAGGTCGGCGGGCCGCTCGGCGCGTACCTGACGGCCGGACAGCTCGATGTGCAGATGGATTACGAGGCGCTTGCGGCGATGCGCGCAATGCTCGGCCATGGCGGCATCGTGGTGTTCGACGACAGCGTCGACATGGCCAGGCAGGCGCGCTTCGCCTTCGAATTCTGCGCCAAGGAATCCTGCGGCAAGTGCACACCCTGTCGCATCGGCGCGACGCGCGGCGTCGAGGTGATGGACCGCATCATCACCGGCACCGAACGGCCGAAGAACATCGCCGTGCTGCGCGACCTTTCGAAGCTGATGACCGACGCCTCGCTCTGCGCCATGGGCGGACTGACCCCCATGCCGGTGCTGAGTGCGCTCAACCATTTCCCCGAGGATTTCGACCGTCCTCCGCTGCCGCTGGCAGCCGAGTGAGGAGGCTGGGATGGCACTGATCAAGGAAATCGACTACGGCACGCCGATCCGTCTCTCCGAGAAGTCGGTGACGCTGACCATCGACGGCCGGAGCGTCACGGTGCCGGCCGGCACCTCGGTGATGGCGGCGGCGATGAGCATGGGAACGGCCATTCCGAAGCTCTGCGCCACCGACTCGCTCGAACCCTTCGGCTCCTGCCGGCTCTGCCTTGTCGAGATCGAGGGGCGGCGTGGCACGCCGGCTTCCTGCACCACGCCGGCCGAAGAGGGCATGGTCGTGCGCACCCAGTCGGAGAACCTCTCGTCCTTACGCAAGGGCGTGATGGAACTCTATATCTCCGACCACCCGCTGGACTGCCTGACCTGTTCGGCCAATGGCGACTGCGAATTGCAGGACATGGCCGGCGCCGTGGGCCTGCGCGAGGTGCGCTACGGCTACGACGGCGAAAACCACGTCTTCGCCAAGGGAAAGGGCGGCACGGTCAACGAGAACTGGCTCGCGCAGGATACCTCCAACCCCTACTTCACCTACGACCCCTCGAAATGCATCGTCTGCAATCGCTGCGTGCGGGCCTGCGAGGAGGTGCAGGGCACCTTCGCGCTGACGATCACCGGCCGCGGCTTCGAGTCCCGCGTCGCGGCGGGCCCGACCGATTTCCTCGGCTCGGAATGCGTCTCCTGCGGCGCCTGCGTGCAGGCCTGCCCGACGGCGACGCTGATGGAGAACGAGGTCATCGAGCATGGCCAGCCCGAGCATTCGGTGGTCACGACCTGCGCCTATTGCGGCGTCGGCTGCTCGTTCAAGGCCGAGATGCAGGGCGACCGCGTCATCCGCATGGTGCCCTACAAGGACGGCAAGGCGAACGAGGGCCATTCCTGCGTGAAGGGCCGCTTCGCCTGGGGCTATGCGACCCACAAGGACCGCATGACCAAGCCGATGATCCGCGCGAAGATCACGGACCCGTGGCGCGAGGTGTCATGGGAAGAGGCGATCACTTACGCGGCCAGCGAGTTCAAGCGCATCCAGGCCAAGTACGGCCGTGAAGCGGTCGGCGCCATCACCTCGTCGCGCTGCACCAACGAGGAGGTTTTCCTCGTCCAGAAGCTGGTGCGCGCCGCCTTCCGCAACAACAATGTCGATACCTGCGCCCGCGTCTGCCATTCGCCGACCGGCTATGGTCTCAGAACGACGCTCGGCACATCGGCCGGCACGCAGGACTTCAAATCGGTCGCCAAATCCGACGTGATCCTGATCATCGGCGCCAACCCGACCGACGGGCACCCGGTCTTCGCCTCGCGGATGAAGAAGCGCATCCGCGAGGGCGCCCGCCTGATCGTCGCCGATCCCCGCCGGATCGACATGGTGCAGTCGCCGCATGTGAAGGCGGATTATCATCTGCCGCTCAGGCCCGGCACCAATGTCGCGCTGCTCAATGCGCTCAGCCATGTCGTCGTTACCGAAGGGCTGATCGACGAGGCCTATGTGCGTGAGCGCTGCGATCTCGGCGATTTCGAACACTGGGCCCGCTTCGTCGCCCGCGAGGAGAATTCGCCTGAGGCGAGCGAGCCATATACCGGCGTGCCGGCGGCCGATGTCCGGGCCGCGGCGCGGCTCTATGCCACCGGTGGCAACGGCGCGATCTATTACGGCCTCGGCGTCACCGAGCACAGCCAGGGCTCGACCACGGTGATGGCGATGGCCAATCTCGCCATGGCCACCGGCAATATCGGGCGCGACGGCGTCGGCATCAATCCGCTGCGCGGGCAGAACAATGTCCAGGGCTCCTGCGACATGGGCTCCTTCCCGCACGAGTTCTCGGGCTATCGCCACGTGGCCGACGACGCGACGCGGCAGGTCTTCGAAACGCTGTGGGGCGTGCCGCTCGACCCGGAGCAAGGCCTGCGCATCAACAACATGCTGGACGAGGCGACCGAGGGCGCCTTCAGGGGCCTCTACATCCAGGGCGAGGACATCGCCCAGTCCGACCCCAACACCCAGCATGTCACGGCCGGCCTCGCCGCGATGGAATGCGTCGTCATCCAGGACATCTTCCTGAACGAGACGGCGAAATACGCTCATGTCTTCCTGCCGGGCGCCTCCTTCCTGGAGAAGGACGGCACCTTCACCAACGCCGAGCGACGCATCAACCGCGTGCGGAAGGTGATGGCGCCGCTTTCCGGCAAGGACGAATGGCAGGTCACGATCGAACTGGCGCGGGCACTGGGTTACGAGATGGCGTATGGCCACCCCAGCGAGATCATGGAAGAGATCGCCCGGCTGACGCCGACCTTCGCGGGTGTGTCCTATGAGAAGCTCGACGCGCTCGGCTCGGTGCAGTGGCCCTGCAACGACAAGGCGCCGGAAGGCACGCCGCTGATGCATGTCGACCGCTTCGTGCGCGGCAAGGGCCGGTTCATGCTCACCGAATATGTGCCGACCGACGAGCGAACCGGGCCGCGCTTTCCGCTGCTGCTCACCACGGGCCGCATCCTCTCGCAATACAATGTCGGCGCGCAGACGCGGCGCACCGAGAACGGTGCCTGGCATGACGAGGACGTGCTGGAGATCCACCCCTTCGACGCCGAAAGCCGCGGCATCCGCGACGGCGACCTCGTCGCGCTCGCCAGCCGCTCAGGCGATATCGCGCTGAAGGCGGTGATTTCGGAGCGGATGCAGCCGGGCGTGGTCTATACGACCTTCCACCATGCCAAGACCGGCGCCAACGTCATCACCACCGACTATTCGGACTGGGCGACGAACTGCCCGGAATACAAGGTGACCGCCGTCGAGGTTCGCCGCACCAATGCTTATTCCGCCTGGCAGGAGAAGAATTTCGAGGAGGACGTGACCTTGCGCCGGATTGCGGAGCGCCTGCCCGATGCCGCGGAATAACCCGCCTGCCCAGCCGCCGGCCTCGGCCGCCGTCGCCGCCGAGCCGCTGCGTTTCGGCGCGGTGCCGGAGGGCGCGCGCGAGATCGAGGTCGCGGTCGAGACGCCGATCAACATCGTCTACGGCAACATGCCCTATGCGGTGATGATGGCGAGCCCGTCGGATCTGGAGGATTTCGTCACCGGCTTCAGCCTGACCGAAGGCATCGTGCGCGGCGCGGACGAGATCCGTAACGTCACAGTCGAGCCGAAGGACGAGGGCGTCATCGTCACGGTCGAGCTCGCACCGGGCCGTTTCCGCGAGCATCTGGCGCGGCGGCGAAATCTCTCGGGGCGGACCTCCTGCGGACTTTGCGGCGTCGAGACCATCGAGGAAATTCCGATGGCCGATGCGGCGATGCGGGCCTCGCGCGCCGTGCCGGCCTCGGCGGTGGAGACCGCACTTGCGGCGCTCGACAAGCACCAGCCGCTCAACCGGCTCACCCGCGCCGTCCATGGCGCCGCCTGGTGCGATGCCTCGGGCGCGATCCTGGCGGCGCGCGAGGATGTCGGCCGCCATAACGCGCTCGACAAGCTGATCGGCGCGCGGCTCCGCGCCGGGGCCGATGCGAGCGACGGCTTCCTGCTCGTCACCAGCCGCGCCTCCTTCGAGATGGTCGAGAAGGCGGCGATCTTCGGCGCCGGCACGCTGGTCGCGATCTCGGCGCCGACCTCGCTCGCGATCGAACGGGCACGGCATCTCGGCCTCACGCTCGCCGCCGTCGCGCGGCGCGACGGCTGCATCGTCTTCACCGGGGCGCTCGCGCCCGAAGCCGAGACCATCGCGCAATGACGGAGGCCGGCCTGACCATCGATCACCACGCGGAAAACGTCGAGAAGCTCCGGCGCATGGCCGGGCAGATCGCGGATTTCTTCAAGGCCTATCCGGAGGCGGAGGCGGCGGCTTCTGTCGCCGACCATATCAACCAGTTCTGGACGGGGCGCATGCGCGAGGATTTCCTCGCAGCCTTCGCCGATCGCCCCGAGAACCTCCCGCCCCTGCTGCGGCACGCGCTGCCGCGGATCAGGCCGCGGCGTGGAGGCTAGCGCTGTCGAGCGGCAGGAGCCGCGCTCTGCATGCGCCAGCCGCTCGCGCCCTACTTCAGCGACAAGGCGACCGATCCGGCAATCGGATCGGTGACGCCAAGCCCGCCGCCGAGATCATCGAGCGTGTGACGGAAGCCGTTGAGCGTGGCGATCATCTGCGGCCGGGCCGCGGCCATCGCGTCCATGCTGTCCCATTCGGCGATGATGCAATAGCGCCCCTCGCCGGCCGCGATGATGTTGGCGTGCCGCAGGCCCGGCCAGTCTACGGGGACATTGCGATGGGCCTCGAGGAATGCGGTTTCCAGCCCCGGCTTTACCTTGAAACGAACGGCATTGAATGCGGTCATGGCAACCTCCCGCGCCTAGACCATGACCTTACGGCAACCGCTGTCCGTCTGCCCGTCACGATCACGTGCCGGTGAACCCAACCGGCACAGCCCCGTTGTCAGAGAGGAGCTTTCCAGCCCCAGAGCACCGACCCCAACCAGAACGGGAGACAGACGATGGCGATCAACAAGAGCGGCTCGGCCCATTGGGAAGGCGGCATCAAGGACGGCAAGGGCACGATCTCGACCGAGACCAAGGCGCTCGACGCCTATCCTTACGGCTTTTCCAGCCGCTTCGAAGGCAAGCCCGGCAGCAATCCCGAGGAGCTGATCGGCGCGGCGCATGCCGCCTGCTTCACCATGGCGCTCTCGCTGATCCTGGGCGAGGCTGATCTCAAGGCCGATACACTCGACACGACGGCGCGCGTGACGCTCGACAAGCTCGATGATGGCTACGCGATCACCGCGATCCATCTGACGCTGAAGGGCAAGGTGCCCGGCGCCGACCAGGCGACCTTCGAGTCTCTGGCCGGCAAGGCCAAGGCCGGATGCCCGGTCTCGAAGCTGTTCAAGGCGCCGATCACGCTGGAAGCGACGCTGGTCCGCTGACGCTCAGGCGAAGTGGCAGGACACTTCGACGCCACCCAGTTGCCGCAGCTCCGGCCGCTCGACGCGGCAGCGGTCAGCCGCTTGCGAGCAGCGCGGGTTGAAGGTGCAGCCGGCCGGCGGGCTGATCGGGCTCGGCACCTCGCCGGACATCGGCCGACGCTCCCGGTTCGGACGCTCGACATCGGGGATCGTGTCGAGCAGCAGGCGGGTATAGGGGTGCTGCGGCCGGGTGAAGACCTGCTCGGCGGGACCCGCCTCGACGAAACGCCCGAGATACATGATCGCGAGATCGTCCGACATGTGCCGAACCACCGAGAGGTTATGGCTGATGAAAAGATAGGTCAGCCCGAATTCCTTCTGCAGCCGGACCATCAGGTTGAGGATCTGCGCCTGCACGGAGACGTCGAGCGCCGAGGTCGGCTCGTCGCAGACGAGAAAATCGGCCTCTGTCGCGAGCGCACGCGCGATCGAGATGCGCTGGCGCTGGCCGCCGGAGAAGGCATGCGGATAGCGGCTCGAATCGGTGCGTGAGAGACCGACCACCTCCAGCAGATCGCCGACGCGCTGCTGGACTGCAGCCTCGTCGGACCTGAGCTTCAGCTCGCGGATCGGCTCGGCGATGATGTCGCCGACGCGCCAGCGCGGATTGAGCGAGGCATAAGGGTCCTGGAAGATCATCTGCACGCGCGGCGGGCCGCTCGTGCCGCCGGCGCGGCGGATGTCGCGGAAGCTCAGTTGGCCCTCGGTCGGCCGCTGCAGGCCGACGACCATGCGCGCCAGCGTGGACTTCCCGCAGCCGGACTCGCCGACGATGCTGAAGGTGGTGCCGCGCCTGACCGTGAAGGAGACGTTCTCGACCGCGCGCAGAATACGGCGCGGCTCATGTGAGAACAGGCGCGTGAGCGTGGGCGCCGAGACATCGAAGCGACAGCAGGCCGCCGCGACATCGAGGATGATGTCGCCGCCTGCGGCTCGGGCGGGAGCGAGCGTCGGTGCCTGGTCACGCATAGGCCGCTTCCTTCAGAGGGAAATGGCAGGCAGCAGCATGCCCCAAGATGGGCAGGCCGGGTTTGTGCTCGCGGCAGAAGTCCTCCGCCCGATCGCAGCGCGGATTGAAGGCGCAGCCCGGCGGAATGGCATTGAGACGCGGCATGGCGCCGTCGATCTGGTTGAGATGTTCGTGGCGGACATGGACGCTCGGGATCGAGGCCATGAGGCCGGCCGTGTAGGGATGGCTCGGCCGGCGCGTCACCTCCTCGACCGGGCCGATCTCGACGATGCGACCGGCATACATCACCGCGACCCTATCGGCCGTCTCGGCGATGACGCCCATGTCGTGGGTGACCAGCATGATCGCGGTGCCGTGCTCGCGGCAAAGCCGCTTCAGGAGCGTGGTGATCTGCGCCTGGATCGAGACGTCGAGCGCCGTCGTCGGCTCGTCGGCGATGATCAGCGAAGGCTCGGCGCAGAGCGCGAGCGCGATGACGACACGCTGGCGCATGCCGCCGGAGAACTGGTGCGGGAAATGGTCGATCCGCGTCTCGGCGGCGGGGATGCCGACCTCCTTGAGCAGATCGAGCGCGCGTTTGCGGGCTTCCGCCCGGCTGACCGGCAGATGGGTCAGGATGGTCTCGACGAGCTGGTCGCCGACCTTGAGCAATGGGTGCAGCGAGGTCAGCGGGTCCTGGAAGATCGCGCCGATGCGCCGGCCGCGCAGCTTGCGCATCTGCTCGGCCGGCAGGTTGTCGATGCGCTGGCCGGAGAGATGGATCTCGCCGCCGGCGATGCGCCCCGGCGGATCGAGCAGGCCGATCACCGCCGTGCCGGTGAGGGACTTGCCCGCCCCGGACTCGCCGACCATGCCGAGAATCTCGCCGGGCGCGATGTCGAAGGAGACGCCGTCCAGCGCGGTCAACGGGCCGTGGCGGCCATCGAAGACGATGCGCAGGTCGCGGACGGACAGGAGAGGCTGGGCGGCGGGTGCGGTCATGCAGAGGCCTCGCTGCGTTCGATCGCGTAGCTCGACGAGAAGATTTCGCTCATCGGCGGGTGACCCAAGGTGCGCTCGGGATAGCGCGCCATCACGCCCTCGAACTGCTTCTGGGCGCGGATGTTGTCGGCGACCTCGTCCTGGCCGGGGATCGCCCGGTTCTCCATGACGAAGCGGCCGTCGATCACCACGGTCGCGAAATCACGGCCATGGCCGGTCAGCATCATCGTCTGGATGGGGTCGATGACCTGCCCGCTATGCGGCCGGTCGAATTCGAAGACCGTGATGTCTGCGCGGGAGCCCGGCTGGAGACGGCCGAGATCGGGGCGCTGCAGCGCATCCGCACCGCCAATGGTGGCGGCGTCGTAATAATCTTCGGAGCGCACCGCGCCGACATTGCCGGCCATGGTGCGGGAGAGGATCATGCCGGTCTGCATGTTCATCACCATGTCGGGCGGCGCGGTATCGGTACCCATGGCGATGTTCAGGCCCATGGCGCGATAGCTGCCGAAATGGTTGATGCTGTTGCCGTGCCGGCCCGAGACCAGCGGGCAATGCACGATGCTCGCGCCGGAATCGCGGATGATCTCGAGGTCGCGGCCGGGGCGGTCGATCAGGCGGCTGCCGGAGACGACGGTGCCATGCGGCAGCAGGCAGCGCTCGTTGAGGAAGCCGAGGCTTTCCAGCCATTCCGGCGGGCTCATGCCGTGCTGGGCGAGGACGAGGTCGTATTCGATCTTCGACTGGCAGCAATGCAGCCGGACGGGGATGTCGAGCTCGCGCGAGGCGGCCGCCGTGCGGCGCAGGAGCTCGGCCGTCGAGGTCTCGATACGGTCGGGCGCGAACATCGCGCGGATCAGGCCGCCGGCCTGCCCCTCGTGGCGCCGGGCGAAGTCGATGGCAGCATCGAGCTCGGCGAGGCCGCGCTCCTCCTCGTAATAGGTGACAACGCGCCCGTCGCTTTCGACGACCTGGTTGCCGGTGCGGTAGGCCGGGCCGAGATAGGCGCGCATGCCGAGATCGGCGGCGGCCGCCGCGGCGTCCTCGAATTCCTGCACCGTCTCGCCCCAGGCGCGGTAGAACAACGAGGCGATCGGCAGCGCGGTCGTGATGCCGTTGCGGATGAGCTGCGAGAAGGCATAGCGCTTCTGGAAGGCCAGTTCCTCGCGCGTGTACATCTCGTAGGGACCGGCCTCGAGATAGCTGCGCGGCCAGACGCGGCCCTTCTTCCAGGCCGGCTGGTTGTCATAGCCGAGGATGGTGGTGTCGAGATCCGAGAGCGCATCGCAATCGACGAAGCCCGGCCCGATCAGGGCATGGCCGTAGTCGATCCGGCGGGCGACTTCGCCCGGAAAACCGTGGCCGACGAAGACAACCTCGCCGTTCTCGAACACGACCTCGCCGTTCTCATAGAGGCGATGGCGGCCGTCCTTGTGGCCGACCACCCAGCGCGCGGTCATCAGGACGCGGCCTTCGGGCCGCTTCTTGGCTTCCAGGCTCACGGGGCAGTCCTCACGGAAACGCCGTCACGGGCGACGATCTTGCCGCGCTTGATCACGCGGCGCTTGGGCGAGCGGGTCACGACGATATCCGTCAGGCTCTGGCCGGGCATGATCACGAGATCGGCGATCTTGCCCTCGGCGAGGCCGTAATCGGCGATCTCCATCACCTCAGCGCCGCCGGTCGTGCAGACATGCAAGCCGAGCTCGACCTCGTCGTCGCGGCGGAAATTATTGCGCAGGCCGATGAACATGGCGCGCTCGACCATGTCGGCATTGCCATAGGGACCCCAGGTGTCGCGGATGCCGTCCGAGCCCGAGCAGACGCGGATACCGGCATCGAGCAGCTTCTTGACGGCCGGCGCGGTGTTGCGGGCGGGCGCCGTCGTCATGATCGCGATATCGAGGGCGGCGAGTTGCGGAATCACAGGGTCTACCAGTTCCGGCGCGGTGCCCAGGCAGAAGGCATGACTGATGGTGACCTTGCCCTTCATGCCGAGCGCGCGGGTGCGCTCGATGATCAGGTCGAGCGAGAACAGTCCCATCTCGCCGGGCTCGTGCAGGTGGATGTCGAGCGGCCGGCCATAGGTCTGGCAGAGCCCGAAGATCGCATCGAGATGGCCCTTGGGATCACGGTCGATGGCGCAGGGGTCGAGGCCGCCGACGATCTCGCAGCCGGCCTTCATTGCCTCATGCATCAGTTCCAGCGTGCCCGGCCGGCGCAGCAGGCCCGATTGCGGGAAGGCGACGAGCTCGATGTCCATGATGTCCGCGTACTCCTCGCGGGTCTTCATGACGCCCTCCACGCCCCAGAGGCCGTGATCGGTATCGACATCGACATGGCTGCGGGTATGGGTCGAGCCCATCATCGAGGACTGGACGGTCTGGCGCGCAGACTGGCGGGCAGGATCGAGATCGAGGCGCTTCTTGCTCAGGCGCTCGTTGTCGATCTTGTCGAGCAGCTTCGGACCGACCTTGTTGACGTACCAGGGTTGCCCCCAGAGGCTCTTGTCGAGATGCGCATGGGCCTCGACCAGGCCGGGGATCGCGATCTCGCCGCGGCCGTCCTCGACCGTCACGCCGGCGGGAGCGGCGATGTCCTTCGCCATCCGGGCGATGCGGCCATTCTCGATGAGGATATCGAGAGCCGGCCCCGCATGCGGCCTGACATTGCGGATCAGGAGAGAGGTGGTCATCGCAGGCATATCCTCGTGGTTTCTGGTGATGGTCAGCGCAGCTTCGGGTTCAGCGCATCGCGCAGCCAGTCGCCGAGCAGGTTGACCGAAAGCACGATCAGGCCGAGCTGCAGCGAGGGGAAGACGACGAGCCACCAGGAGCCGGAGAACAGGTACTGGTTGCCGATGCGGATCAATGTGCCGAGCGAGGGCTGGGTGATCGGCATGCCGACGCCGAGGAAGGAGAGCGTCGCCTCCGAGAGGATGGCGAGGCCGAGATTGAGCGTGGCCGAAACCAGCACCGGCGTCATCGTGTTGGGCAGGATATGGCGCCCCATGATCCGCGTCGCCGGCACCTTGATGATGCGGGCGGCGAGCACGTATTCCTTGCGGCGCTCGACCATGGTCAGCGCGCGCACGGTGCGGGCATATTGCACCCAGCTCGTCAGCGCGATCGAGAGCACCAGCACCACGGCGGAGAAGGGCTCGCGCAGGGCCGGCGGCAGCATCTCGCGGAAGATCGCGGAGACCAGGATCGCCATCAGCAAGGTCGGAATCGAGAGTACGGTATCGCCGAGTCGCATCAGCAGGTTGTCGACGCGCCCGCCATAGAAGCCGGCGGTGAGCCCGATCGAAACGCCGATCAGCATCGAGACCATCACCGCCGCGA
This sequence comes from Allobosea sp., assembly GCF_017308015.1. Taxonomy (GTDB): domain Bacteria; phylum Pseudomonadota; class Alphaproteobacteria; order Rhizobiales; family Beijerinckiaceae; genus Allobosea. The sequence continues at coordinate 12,923 of NZ_JAFKFW010000008.1, read as the reverse complement.
AGCCGATGATCAGCGAGATGCGCGAGCCGTAGAGGATGGCCGAGAGCACGTCGCGCCCTTGAGGATCGGTGCCGAGCAGGAAGGGCCATTCACCGCCGGATTGCCAGATCGGCGGGATCTCGGCCTTGTCGATGAAGATCTGCGTGAGATCGTAGGGGTTCTGCGGCGCGACCAGCGGGGCGAAGAGCGCGCTCAGGACGAGCAGCGCCAGCACCAGCGCCGAAAGCCAGGCGACCGGTGTGTGGCAGAAGCTCCAGCCGATATCGCTGTCGAGGAAGCGGCGCAGGCGGCCGGGTTTCTTCACGGCGTCAGCGGGCATTTGCGCCTCCCGTGAGCGCGTCCTCGCGCAGGCGCGGGTCGACCCAGGCATAGGTCAGGTCGACGAGCGTGTTGAGCGTGACGAAGATGAAGGAAACGACGATCAGATAGGCCGCCATTACCGGGATATCGACGAAGGTCACGGCCTGGACGAAGAGCATGCCCATGCCCGGCCACTGGAACACCGTCTCCGTGACCAGCGCGAAGGCGATGAGATTACCGATCTGCAGGCCGGTGACGGTGATGACCGGCATCAGGCAGTTGCGCAAAGCATGGCCGAAATGGACGGCTCGGGACGGCAGGCCACGGGCCCGGGCGAAGCGGATGAAGTCTGTCCGCATCGTCTCCAGCATCTCGGCGCGGACGAGACGCATCACCAGCGTGATCTGGAAGAGCGAGAGCGTGATGCCGGGCAGGATCAGCGCCTTGCGGCCCGACGCGGTGAGCAGGCCCGTGCTCCACCAGCCGATCTGCACGACCTCGCCGCGCCCGAAGGCCGGCAGCCATTGCAGTGTCACCGAGAAGATCAGGATGAAGAGAATGCCCAGCGCGAAGCTCGGCAGCGAGACCCCGAGCACCGAGACGAATTGCAGCATCTTGGCGGGAAAGCTGTCGCGTCGGATCGCGGTGTAGACGCCGAGCGGAATCCCCACGGCGAGCGACAGGAAGGTCGCGACCAGCACCAGCTCGAAGGTCGCCGGGAAGCGCTCCGAGATCAGCGTGAAGACGTCCTGCTGGTTGCGGTAGGAGATCCCGAAATCGCCGCGCGCGGCATTGCCGACGAAGGTCGCGTATTGCAGGACGAAACCCTTGTCGAGGCCGAGGCGGACGCGCAGTTCGTCGCGCTGCTGCTGACTCGCCTGCTCGTTCAGCATCAGCTCCACGGGGTCGCCGACGAAGCGGAAGGTCAGGAAGGCGAGAAAGGCCACCGCCAGCATCACGCCGGCGGCGTTGAATAGTCGCTTGAGGAGAAAGGCCGGCATGGGAACTCCTGCGTTCCGGCGTCATTCCCGGGCCTCGTCACGCGGAGACCCGGGAACTTCAGGAGAAGAGGCGCTGGTTTCCGAGATGGCCGGGGGTCAAGCCCGGCCATGACGGCAGAACCGCTTCAGCCTCACTTCATCACGGTCAGCCAGAGCCGCGGCTTGTTGTCCGAGGCCTGCACCGTCGAGACGACGGTCGAGCGCATCGCCCAGGCCATCGGCTGCTGGTGCAGCGGGATGAAGAGCTGCTCCTGCTTGGCGATCTTGAGCGCCTCTTTCATCATCTCGATGCGCTTGGGCGTATCGAGCTCGACGCCGGCCTTGTCGATCAGCGCGTCGATCCGCGGATCGCCCCAGTTGCCCCAGTTGAAGACGCCGCTCGTGCCGTTCTTGGAGTGCAGCACCTGTACCAGCAGCGAGTAGGCATCGATCATCGGCTCATTGGCCCAGCCGAATGAGATGACGTCGAAGTCACCCTTGACGCGCTTCGGGGTCTGCTGGCTGCGCGGGGCCATGCTGAGATTGGGCTTCAATCCGGCGCGCGACCACATCGCTGCGATCGCCTGACAGAACTCCTCCTCGTTGACGAGCGAGTCGCTCTGGCAATTGATCTGGAATGAGAAGCCGTTCGGATAGCCGGCATCGGCCAGGAGCTTCTTGGCACCGGGCAAGTCGAAGGGCAGACGCTCGTCCTGGGACGGCTCGTAGCCGGGAATCGCCGGGGCGACGAGCGCGCCGGTATTGCGCGACAGCCCGCGCATCGCACGCTTGTGCACCGCGTCGATGTCGATGGCGCGATAGAGCGCCTCACGGACACGGATGTCCTTGAAGGGGTTCTTGTCCTTGACGTCGCTCTCGACCAGCTTGTCGCCGAGATTGAGGGCGAAGAAGACCGAGCGCAGCTCGTTGGTCTGCAGCACCTTGACGTCCGGCGAGGCAGCGAGACGCGGCAGATCCTGCAGCGGAGCGACATTGGTGTAGTCGATCTCGCCGGAGAGCAGCGCCGCGACGCGGGTCGAGGCCGAGGTGATCGGCGAGAACTCGATCACGTCGATATTGTGCATGGGCTTGTCCCACCAGGCCGCGTTCTTGACGAAGACCGTCCTGGAATCGGCGCGGCGGCTCTCGACCTTGAACGGGCCGGTGCCGTTGGCGTTGTCGGTGGCATAGCCCTTCACGCCCTTGCCGGAATCGGTCGGAAGCAGCGAATTGTTCGCCTCCATCCACTCCTTGTCGAAGATGAAGATGTTGGTGAGGTCGTTCAGCAGCAGCGGGTAAGGGCCGTTGACCTCGAGCTCGATCGTGTAGTCGTCGATCTTCTTCGAGCTCTTGTAGGCCGGCAGATTGCCCTTGAGCGGCGAGGTCTCATGGGTGACGCGAGCCAGCGAGGCGATCACGTCATCGGCGGTGAAGGGATTGCCGTTGTGGAACTTCACCCCCTGGCGCAGCTTGAAGCGCCAGACAGTCGGCGACACCGTCTCCCAGGATTCGGCCAGAGCCGGTTCGATCTTGAGATCGCCGGTATAGCGGACGAGACCCTCATAGACATGGTTCAGCACGGCGAGCGTGAAGGTCTCGCCATAGGAATAAGGGTCGAGCGAGGCGATCTCGCGCGCCGCACCCCATTTCAGCGTCTTGGCTTCCGCCGCGCCGGTGAGCGCAAAGGCAGCGACGGCCGCCAGCAACCAGGCCTTCTTCATCGACTTCTCCCCTTTTTCATCGGCGCGCCCGTGTGCCGCACCGAACCTCGATCGCTTTCTGCCGTCCCGTTATGCACGCGGCGCTTTGCGCGCCATTCTCGTGTGCGATTATTCGACATACTTGCATACGATATTGGAACGGTATTGTATGCGATTATTGAAGACAAGTGGAAACTGGCGCGGAGCCCGCCATCGTGACATTGACGCCCCCGGACAAGACCGTTCCAGCACGAGGGACAACCACGATGGGCGAGAAGCGAACCCCGGTTCTGCGCGCCGAATCCGTCTACCGGGCTCTGCGGCGGGCGATCATCGAGCAGGCGCTGAAGCCCGGCATGAAGCTGCCCGAGGATTCCATCGGCGAGCAGCTCGGCGTCAGCCGCACTCTGGTTCGCGAAGCTTTCGGCCGCCTCGCCGTCGAGGGCCTCGTCGAGCTCAAGCCCAATCGCGGCGCTTCGGTGGCCTATCCAACGCTGGAGGAGGCCCGCGACGTCTTCGAAGTCCGACGCGGTCTCGAACGGCTGGTGGCCGAGAGCCTTGCCGGCCGCATAACGCCGGCCCAGGTCGCCGAACTGGAAGCCCATGTCCACCAGGAGGAGAAGGCGCACGAGCAGGACGGGCCGGAATCGATCCGTCTCTCCGGCGAGTTCCACATCAAGCTCGCGAACATGACCGGCAATGCGCTCCTCTTGCGCTATGTGCAGGAAGCCTCGTCGCGCTGCTCGCTGATCCTGGCCATCTACGGACGCCCGCACTCGAGCGAATGCGCCGTCTCCGAGCACAGGCAGCTGATCGATGCGCTGCGAGCCGGCGATGCCGCCCGGGCCGCCGACCTGATGGACCACCACCTGCGGGCCGTGGTCACCCGCGCGCTGCTGACGCCCCGCGTCGAGCGCGACATCCGCGACGTGCTCGCGCCCTATGCCCTCAGCGAAGGCCTGACCCCGTCCTGAACCCGTGACCGGGCACGGCACATGCCGGCAGCCCGCCGCACCGCGCACAAAGGCATGCGCCAAACGCAGGCCAATTAGTCTTTGGTCTATTTGATCTGCGTCAAGAACATTGCGCCCCCTGCACTCAAGCCATGGCGGGGGCGGTTACGATACGCCATCCTGCCACGAAGCGATCTCATCGGCCAGTCAAGACCGAGCGATCGGGCGGGCGACCCACTATTGCAGGGAGGATGGGGCCATGGACGGAATCATGCGCGGGCGGCACGGCATCCGACATCCCCATCCGCGAGGTGACGCATGACGGCCACCACGGACATCGTCGATTTCAGGATCGAGACGCCAGATGGAGCGACGCTGCACGCCTTCAGGGAAGGCCACGGCCAACCGCTGCTGCTCGTCAGCGGCCTCAGCGGCAGCGCCGCCTTCTGGAGCGACATCGCCGCGACGCTCTCGCGCTCCTTCCAGGTCATCCGCTTCGACCAGCGCGGCATCGGCGCGAGCACGCGGGGCGAGGCAGCATGCTCGATCGACCAGCTCGCGCAGGACAGCCTCGCCGTCCTTGACGCGGCCGGAATCTCGCGGGCCGTTGTGCTCGGTCACTCCACCGGCGGCTGCATCGCGCAGGCGATCGCCAAGCAGGCGCCCGGCCGGCTCGACGGCCTGATCCTGAGCGCGAGCTGGCTCAAGGCCGGCCGCTACCTTAACGCCGTCTTCGGCACCCGGCGCGCCATCCTCGGCTGCGACCCCCATGCCTATGCCGCGACCTCCGTGCTGAGCGGTTACCAGCCGCGCTGGATCGAGGCGAACTGGCATGTCTACGACGCCGCCATCGAGGCCGCGCCCGTCAGCGAACATGCCCGGACGGTGGCGCGCGAACGCCTCGACGCATTGCTCTCCTTCGACGGCACGGCCGATATCGACTCGCTGATGATGCCGGTCCTCGTCCTCGGCACGCGCGACGACATGGTCGTGCCCGTCTACCATCAGGAAGAGCTCGCCGCCGCCCTGCCCGGCTGCCGCCGGGCGATCATGGAAACCGGCGGGCATCTCTTCCCGGTCTCGCGGCCCGATGCCTTCACCGCGACCGTGGCGGAGTGGATCGGCGAACTCTGAGCCGAAGCCGGCGCGACGGACAGCGCGACGCGCGGCAAAATGGCTCATGACAAAGCCCGCCGGCTCGGCGCTAAGCTGAGAATGCCTCCAAGTCGAAAGACGTGATCATGCGAGCCATCCTCTCCAGCCTCGTCCTGCTTCTCCCGGTCCTCGCCCAGCCCGCCACGGCACAGGACATCTCGGCCGGCGAGCGCTCCTTCGCCAAATGCCGGGCCTGTCATCAGGTCGGCGAGGGCGCGCGCAATCTCGTCGGCCCGGAACTCAATGGCCTGATCGGCCGGCATTCCGGCGCGGTCGAAGGCTACAGCTACTCGAACGCCAACAAGAATTCCGGCCTGACCTGGGACGAGGCCACCTTCGCCGAGTACATCAAGGACCCGAGAGCCAAGATACCCGGCACCAAGATGATTTTCGCAGGTATCAAGAGCGAGAAGGAAATCAAGGACCTGACCGCTTTCCTCAAGCAGTTCGACAAGGACGGCAAGAAGTCCTGAGGCCGCCTGCGGCATCGGCAAACTTGGTCATCGGCGGCGGCCTGTCGTATCTCTCCGCGTCTGACTGACGAAGGAGAGCTTGATGGCCGCACCCGCAACCCGGACGAAACCCCTTTCCGCCTTGCGGGACTTCCTGCGCGGCGAAGCAGCGGGCGGCATCGTCCTGATGGCGGTCGCGGCGCTTGCCCTCGTCGTCGCCAACTCGCCGGCGGCACCGCTCTATTTCGGCGTCCTGAAGAGCTATGTGCTCGGGCTGTCGGTCCTGCACTGGATCAACGACGCGCTGATGGCGGTGTTCTTCCTGCTGGTCGGACTCGAGATCAAGCGCGAGATGCTCGACGGACAGCTTTCGAGCTGGGCGCGCCGGGCGTTGCCCGGTTTCGCCGCGCTCGGCGGCATGGTCGCCCCGGCGCTGGTCTATGTCGGCTTCAATCTCGGCTCGCCCGAGACGTTGCGCGGCTGGGCCATCCCCGCCGCGACCGACATCGCCTTCGCGCTCGGCGTGCTCTCGCTGCTGGGTTCGCGCGTGCCGGCCTCGCTCAAGATCTTCCTGACGGCCCTGGCGATCCTCGACGATCTCGGCGCGGTCATCATCATCGCGATCTTCTACACGGCCGAACTGTCAGGCCTGCATCTCGGGCTTGCCGCAGCGGCGCTCGTCGCGCTCGTCGCGCTGAACCGTCTCGGCGTGGTCAGGCTGGCGCCCTATCTCCTGCTCGGTGCGGCGCTCTGGTACTTCACCCTGAAATCCGGCGTGCATGCGACGCTTGCCGGCGTCGCGCTGGCGCTGACGATTCCGCTCACACCCTCCCCGGCCAAGCCCGACAGCACCGTCTCGCCGCTGCACCGGCTGGAGCATGCGCTGCATCCGTATGTCGCCTTCCTGATCATCCCGATCTTCGGCTTCGCCAATGCCGGCGTCTCCTTCGCCGGGCTGGGACTGTCGACGCTCGGCCAGACCGTGCCGCTCGGCATCATGCTCGGGCTGTTCCTGGGCAAGCAGATCGGCGTCTTCGGCTTCGGCTGGCTGGCGATCCGCGCCGGCCTCGCCGACCTGCCGGCCCGCGCCTCCTGGGCGCAATTCTACGGCATCGCGCTGCTCTGCGGCATCGGCTTCACCATGAGCCTGTTCATCGGGCTGCTCGCCTTCCCCGCTTCGGAAGCGCTGCAGGACCAGACCAAGATCGGCGTGCTCGCCGGCTCGCTGCTCTCCGGCCTCTGCGGCTGGCTGCTGCTGCGGCTGGCAAAGCCGGAAGACATGCGCATTGCGAAGGGCTGATGCGATTCGGCGGAACGCCTCTTCCATTTTTCCGGATCGATGCAATATTTATTCGTTCCGGCGAACATCTGTGATTCGGGACCGGGCAAATGTGCAGCCGCTGGATCGTCAGAGCGTCCGAACGAACGCGAAGCGGCGATCCGGCTCGTAGATCCGGCATCGGGCTCCCCGGGAAGGTGCGTTCCACTTTCCGGCCCGATGCGGAGGGGGCATCCAGCGTCGATGAAGAAGGCCAAGCGGAAACCGGGGGAGAAGCGGTCGCAGATCGCCGCCATGCCGATCCGCCTGGCTGCCGACGGCTCGATCGAAATCCTGCTCGTGACCTCGCGCACCACGCGCCGCTGGATCGTGCCCAAGGGCTGGCCGATCAAGGGCCTCAAGGACCGCGACGCCGCCGCGCGCGAGGCCTATGAGGAGGCCGGCGTCGTCGGCCGCGTCAGCGAGAAGCCGGCCGGGCGCTACACCTACTGGAAGCGGATGAACGACCATTTCGTGCTCTGCGAGGTGAAGCTCTACCTGCTCGAGGTCGAGCAGCAGCTCGATAGCTGGGCCGAGCAGCACCAGCGCGACCTGCACTGGTTCACCCTGGCCGATGCCGCCGACATCGTCGACGAGCCCGAGCTCAGCACGGCGATCCGCAAGCTCGACATGGAACTCGCCGTCGCGGCCTGATTTCTAGAGCAATTCCGCAATTCTCCGAATCGCCGAATTGCTCCAGGCTCTTGATTTAACGCATTTTCTTCACGCGAACCGGTGTCCACTTCGCTCGAAAATGCTCTAGCCTCAGAGATCGTCGAAGGGCGTGCGGCCGTCGACCGCCATCATGCGCTCGCAGGCGATCCGATCGGCCTCGGCCGGGCTCGCGCCGCCGGTCCGGGCGATGACCACGAGCCGGACATATTGCTTGAGATCTTCGGGCATCGTCACGAAGAAGGCGCTCAGGCAGAGCGACGGCCGCTCATTACCGCAGCTCATCTGCCGCTGGCAGCCCTTGCGCGGGCAGAACGACCAGATCTCCAGCCGGTCCACCAGGCTGCGATACTGCCGCGCCCGCCGGGCCTCGTAATCCGCCTGCCACTGCGCCTGCTCGGGCGTCTGCCAGTCCAACCTCGCCATGATCCGCTCCTGCATCGCGCCTGCGCGAAAGCGCATAGGTCCTCGGTCGCCCGGCTCGCGCGCGGGCGCTGGTCGATAGCGAGGGGCAGCGGAGCGCCGCGAGGCGCGGGGTATCGGCCGCTTCCGTTGAGCCAGGATGCGGCGCGGATGGATTGAGCCACCATCCGCACGCCCCGTGGCACTCCGCTTGCCGGCGTTCTTGAAAACTGCGGGCCGCGCTTCCGTTGGGCGGAACGACGATCGCGGACGGACAGGATGCGCCAGCTTCCCTCAACGGGTCGTCGCGCGCCGCCGCCTCACAACCGCCGCGCCGCCTCTCCTAGCGAGGCTCCTCGCGCAGGGACCGTATTATCTCCCCAGGGCGGTTCCCGCAGCCTCCCGAGTCCGGGGTGCAAACCCGGCCGCAGGGCGCCGCCCTCACCCCGCCATGCAGCTTGCCTCCGGATGGCCGCCCCTCGGGGATGAGGTGGGCCGAGGATAGGCATGCGTCGCGCGGGCGGGGATAAGTTTTCATCGGCGATACCGGCATGGCATAAGCCCCCGCATGGAAATCCGCTCCGAACAGCCCGCAGATGCCGACGCCATCCGCACCCTGACCACGGAGGCCTTCGCGACGGCGCCGCATAGCAGCGGCACCGAAGCGGCGATCGTCGATGCCCTACGCAAGGCCGGGGTGCTGACGCTCTCGCTCGTCGCCGTCGAAGACGAGAAGATCGTCGGCCATGTCGCCTTCTCGCCGGTGATGATCGACGGGGCGGAGCGCGCCTGGTTCGGGCTCGGGCCGGTCTCTGTGCAGCCGGGGCGGCAGCGCGGCGGCATCGGCTCGGAGCTGATCCGCGAGGGCCTGCGGTGCCTGCGCGACATGGGCGCCGCTGGCTGCGTCCTGCTCGGCGACCCCGCCTATTACGGCCGCTTCGGCTTCGCCAACGATCCGACGCTGGTGCTGGAGGGCGTGCCGCCGGAATACTTCATGCGCCTCGCTTTCGGCGCAGCGGTGCCGTCCGGCGCGGTACGCTATCACGCGGCATTCGACGGGGAGTGATCCTGGGAAGCTGCGGAACCGCGGGAACCCCTCTCCCGAATGGGAGAGGGGCAGGGGTGAGGGTGTGCGGTTGATTGCGGATGCGATCGGCAGCAGCATCGCAAGCGTGGCAACTGAGCAACGACAATTTGCGAGAAAACTGCGACGGCACGCGACGGAAGCCGAGGACATCCTGTGGTCCCTCATCCGCGACCGCTGCCTCGACGGCCTCAAGTTCCGCCGACAGGTGCCGCTTCTCGGCTACACCGTCGATTTCCTCTGCATCGAGCGAAGGCTGATCATCGAACTCGATGGGCGCCAGCATGGCTGGGAGGCGGATTATGATGCGGAACGCACAGCCGAGATCGAGCGGCATGGTTTCACGGTGATCCGCTTCCGGAATGCCGAGGTCGTTGGGGATCGGGATGCGGTCATCGCGGCGATCCGAAACGCGCTGGCGACTTGATTCCGGGAACCGCGACGCCCCTTCCTTCTCCCGAATGGGAGAAGGTGGCGCGAAGCGCCGGATGAGGGTGTGCCCCTGCCGCAGAAGGTGCGACGGCACCGTTGCGGCTTGACGATCAGCGGCGGTCCCTCACCCCTACCCCTCTCGCATCCAGGAGAGGGGTTCCCCGCGCTTTGCCTTTTCAGGTAGCGCCCGAACCGCGACACCCTTTCCTTCTCCCGGATGGGAGAAGGTGGCGCGAAGCGCCGGATGAGGGTGTGCCCTTGCCGCAGAAGGCGCGACGGAGCCGTTCTGGCTCAAAGATCAGCGGCGGTCCCTCACCCCTGCCCCTCTCCCATCCGGGAGAGGGGTTCCCCGCGCGTGTGTTTACCGCCGGAAGGTGACGAGCACGGCCAGCACCGACTGCCAGGTCTGGTGCGTGGTGGCATGGCCGAGTTCATCGCGCGCATCGAGCAGGAAGCGTTCGAGATCGCGCGAGGCATGGACGAAGGTTGAGGGGACGGTCATGGCGGGAGGATAGCGATGATGCAGCCGCCACCAAACATGAGCGTGAACCCGGCTCGTTTGGCGCACCCGAATTTTGTGGCCAATCCCACTGAATCCGCACCCCCCATTCAAAATCTTTTGTTATCAGATCTTTATGTCTCATTGACTTTCTGGTTTCGTGTGAAAATATCCACACTAGACCAAGGAGAGTCGGGGATGGCAGAGAAGAACCGTTACCCCCAGATCCCAAGCACCGTTTGGTGGGGGTTGCGTGCAATCCTCCAAAAAACTCCAAATGCGACGATCGATGAGCGTCTTCTAGGCGTGCAACTTGGCGTCCAGGAGGCAGCCGCCCGGCAGTATGTGACTGAGATAAAATCTGTGGGCCTTCTCACAGATGAGAACAAGGCCACGCCGCTTGCTCAAAAATGGCGGCTCGACGATAGCTACTCCGATGCTGTCCAAGAGATTGTCGAAGCGGTTTATCCAGAAGGGCTGATTGCGATCGCCCCTCCGGGGGAAGCAGAGCGCGCGAAAGTCGTTAGCTGGTTCCTTCGAGAAGGCCTTGGGCAGGGAGCGGCGGGAAATAAGGCCGCCACCTATCTATTGCTGAGTAGCCCCACGCCAAACGAAGCCCCCACGCGAAACGCCGCACGCACAACGGGGGAAGAAGGAACCAAGCGCAATAGCGCCCCTCAAAAATCCTCTCAGGCCAAGCCGACACGAGCCCCCCAATCCGCCCAAACGGAAGTCAAGAGCAACGGCGGCGAGAATCTGCACTCCGCCCGCCCGCCTACATCTGGAATGATGCCATTGAACATTAACGTTCAGATCCACATCAGCGCAGATGCTGAGGCCGATCAGATCGAGACGATATTCAAGGCAATGAGACGTTACCTCTATGACGGCTCGAATAATTGACAATCTGAGGAAGTTTCAGGAATTTTTGCTTGAAACAGGCTTGGCTCGCTCGGTGTTGGCTTTGCCCGCACCAAGGATGCTTGCCCTACCATCGCCCACAACCGAAGCGGCAGAGCCCGCAAATGTATTTACGCGACTTGTTACAGAGTCAGAGATAGTTGATGTGTCGAGGGACCTGTTTTCTTCAGGACATTATTCCATAGCGGTTCAAGAAGCGTTCAAAGCGGTTGATCGTTACATTGCCACCAAAGCGGATTCACACTCTCTCAGTGGAACGCAGATGATGGAACTTGTGTTCAGCCCGAACGCCCCAATCTTGTATTGGTCAGATAGAAAAACACAGTCAGAGATTGACGAACAAAAAGGCTATCATCGGCTATACGCAGGCGCCATGCTCGGCATCCGAAATCCAGTAACACATGAGTTTAATTGGGTCGACGACCCTGATTCGGCGCTCGAACTAATAGTATTTGCTCAACATCTAATTCGAAAAGCGAAAGTCGCGAAGGTCGGCACAGGAAAGAAAGGCAACTAAATCTCACCGAAGGGAGCAAGCTCATATATAATAGCTCTCTACCTCCGCCGCCGTCGCTCCCCAGCCCCCTTCGGCCGCGATTCCGGCACCGGGCCCATCTCGTCGAGGGTCGGCTTGCGCACCCGTGAGGTGCCCGTCAGCAGCGGGTTCGGCTTCTCGCCGGCTTTCGGCTTGCCCTCGCCGCCGCCCCAGTTATGCGGGCCCATGTCCTCGTCCGTGGGTTTGCGGACGCGGGTCGGCGGCAGGTTGGCGCTGGAGCCGTAAGAGCGCTCGCCCTTGTACTTGCCGGCGGAGGCCTCGACATCGCCCTGCCGGGCGAGCGGATCGTCCGCGATCGCCAGCTCCGTCGCCTGCAGACGCTTGATCTCGTCGCGCAGGCGGGCCGCCGTCTCGAATTCGAGATCGGCCGCGGCCTCGCGCATGCGCTTCTCGAGATCGGCGATCGCGGCCTTGAGGTTGTGGCCCGAGGCCGGCGCCACCAGCCCCTTGTCGACCGTGACATGGTCGCGCTCATAGACCGAGCCGAGGATGTCGCCGATATTCTTCTTCACCGTCTGCGGCGTGATGCCGTGTTCCGCGTTATAGGCCTCCTGCTTCTCGCGGCGGCGCGTAGTCTCCGCCATCGCCCGCTCCATCGAGCCGGTGACGTGGTCGGCATAGAGGATGACCTTGCCGTCGACATTGCGCGCGGCGCGGCCGATGGTCTGGATCAGCGAGGTCTCGGAGCGCAGGAAGCCCTCCTTGTCGGCGTCGAGAATAGCGACGAAGCCGCATTCGGGGATGTCGAGGCCCTCGCGCAGCAGGTTGATGCCGACCAGCACGTCGAAGGCGCCGAGCCTGAGGTCGCGGAGAATCTCGATGCGCTCGATCGTGTCGATGTCCGAGTGCATGTACCTGACGCGAATCCCGTTCTCGTGCAGGTATTCGGTCAGGTCCTCGGCCATGCGCTTGGTCAGCACGGTGACGAGGGTGCGGTAGCCGCGCTCGGTGACCTCCTTGACCTCGTCCAGAAGGTCCGCGACCTGATGTTTGGCGGGGCGGATCTCGACCGGCGGGTCGATCAGGCCGGTCGGGCGGATGACCTGCTCGGTGAAGACGCCGCCGGTCTGCTCCATCTCCCAGCCGCCGGGCGTGGCCGAGACATGCACCGACTGGGGCCGCATCGCGTCCCATTCCTCGAAGCGCAATGGCCGGTTGTCCATGCAGGAAGGCAGACGGAAGCCGTATTCGGCCAGCGTCGCCTTGCGGCGGAAGTCGCCCCGGTACATGCCGCCGATCTGCGGCACGGTAACGTGGCTCTCGTCGGTGAAGACCAGCGCGTTGTCGGGCAGGTATTCGAACAGCGTCGGCGGCGGCTCGCCCGGCTTGCGGCCGGTGAGATAGCGCGAATAGTTCTCGATGCCGTTGCAGGAGCCGGTGGCCTCGATCATCTCGATGTCGAAGGTGCAGCGCTGGTCGAGCCTTTGCGCCTCCAGGAAGCGGCCCATGCGGTTGAGCTCGTCGAGGCGGGCCTTGAGCTCTTCCTTGATCGACTTCAC
>NZ_JAFKFW010000047.1 GCF_017308015.1 Allobosea sp. | reverse complement strand
GGCTTCCCGCGATGAGGCCGGCGATGATCAGGTCGAAGCCGCCGCCGATGAAGCGCTCGCAGACCGGCGCAAAGGCGAGCCCGAGGATCAGCGCCGCAGCATCGCCGCGCTGGCGCAGGCCGGCGATCAGCGAGACCAGGAAGAACATCGGCGTCAGGCAGAGCAACCCTGCCGCAAAAGGCACCGGCAGCGCGCCGAGCAGGTAATAGCCGGCGAAGGTACCGATCGAGCTCACCAGCATGCAGGTGTTGGCGAAGCCGAGGAAATAGGCGACGCGCTGATGCGGGGCGATGCCGGGCAGGCGCCGCAGGCCCTCGCTCCAGGCGGTGACCGCAACGTAATGCGCGAGGATGAGCTGTTGCCAGATGCTCTGGCCGGGCCGGCGCAGCAATGGCAGGATCGCCATCGTCATCGGCAGGAAGCGCAGCGAGGCGAAGGCGATCGCGATCACGATCGCGCTCCAGGCAGCCCCGGCCGCGATCGAGGCGAAGAACAGGACCTGCGAGGGGCCGGCCCAGACGAGAATGGTCGAGAGCACGGCGACATCGACGGGATAGCCGACATCGCGCGCGAGCGAACCGATGCCGATCAATCCGAAGCCGACGATCCAGGCCGGCAGCATCAGCGCATCGCGCATGCCGGCCAGCGCGACGCGCTGCCAGCTCCAGTCGGCGGATACGCTCATGAAGTCATCGTTGCGGGATGGCTCGACACAGGTCTCGGCCCGGAACAGGTCGAGCCCTTTCCTCTATCGTTCATGCACGCGACGCTTGCATAGATGCTGACAAGCCGGCCCGACCTGCGATTGACGCAAGCCGCCCGCGCCGATGGTCAGCTCTTGCCACCCTTCATCGCGATGGCGATGAGCTCGTTGGCGAAGTCGATCAATTCCTTGGGAATGCCGCCGACGGCCTGCACGCCGAGATAGATCAGGTAGATGAAGGCGGGCACGAGAATCCAGCCCAGCACTTCCTCGAAGATCTTGCGGCGGCGGCGCCGCCGGTCCCGCTTCTCGAACCAGCCGAGCTTTTCCTTCTTCGGGCGCGCCGGTGCGGCCGGCGCCACCGGTGCCTCCTGAAGCACCTCGCCGCTATCGGCGGCGAGGTTCGCGGTCTTTCGCTTGAACAACACGGTCCTCAGGCCTTCGTCAGCGGAACCTTCGGCACGGTGCGGACGCCCTTGGCCGAGGCCTTCGGCACGCCGCCACCCGTTCCGTCGGGAGCGCCGCCACCTTTAGGCGCTCGCCGCGGCGGAGTCTTGCTCGTTTTGCCGGCAGCCGCAGCTTTCGCGCGCGGCTTCGGCACCCGCTTGGCCGTCGCTGCCGCGACGTCCTTCTCCGGCCTGGGCCTGGCCGGCCCGTCCGGGAATTCGAGGCCGAGCACCTTGATGCCGGTCTCGGACTGGACGACGACGACCTTGACCGCTCCACCGTTCTTCAGGCGCCCGAACAGGACCTCGTCGGCGAGCGGTGTCTTGATCGTCTGCTGGATCAGGCGCGCCATCGGGCGGGCGCCCATCGCCTCGTCATAGCCGTTATCGACCAGCCACTCGCGCGCTTCGTCCGAAAGCTCGATCGTGACGTTGCGGTCGGCGAGCTGCGCCTCGAGCTGAAGCACGAACTTGTCGACGACGCGGGCGACCACGGTCTTCGGGAGGTGGCCGAAGGAGATGACCGCATCGAGCCGGTTGCGGAATTCCGGCGCGAACAACTTGTTGATCGCCTCGGTATCGTCGCCCTCGCGCTTGGTCCGGGTGAAGCCATAGGCGTTGCGGGCCATGTCGGCGGCGCCGGCATTGGTGGTCATGATCAGGATGACGTTCCTGAAATCGACCTGCTTGCCGTTATTATCGGTCAGCTTGCCGTGGTCCATCACCTGCAGGAGGATGTTGAACAGGTCGGGATGGGCCTTCTCGATCTCGTCGAGCAGCAGCACGCTATGCGGATGCTGGTCGATCTGGTCGGTCAGGAGCCCGCCCTGGTCGAAGCCGACATAGCC
>NZ_JAFKFW010000007.1 GCF_017308015.1 Allobosea sp. | reverse complement strand
CGCGATCGATCAATCGGGTTGCGGACATGGGCAGCCGTTCCAGTTCTGATATCGGGCCGGGGGCTCGTCAGCCGAATGGTGATGATGGCGCCACCCGAAAACTGTTTGGGCTTCCGGGACGGCGCGTTGGCCGATAGGTAGGCTGCATCGGCCGCCAGAGCAATTCCGCGTTTCTCCGAATCGCGGAGTTACTCTAGCTCCTTGTTTTCTTGCATTTTCTTCACGCGAACCGGTATCCACCTCGCTTGAAAATGCTTCGCGCTCAACCTCCCGGAGATCCGCCATGCCCCAGACCTACGACGTCATCCTCAAGGGCGGCACGGTGGTGAACCAGGACGGGCGCGTCGCGCGCGATGTCGGCGTCACCGGCGGCAAGATCATGGCGCTCGGCGATCTCAGCCAAGCCTCGGCCGGCGAGGTCATCGATTGCACCGGCCTGCACATCCTCCCTGGCGTGATCGACTCCCAGGTGCATTTCCGCGAGCCGGGTCTCGACCACAAGGAAGACCTGGAGAGCGGTTCGCGCTCGGCCGCGCTCGGCGGCGTGACCTGCGTCTTCGAGATGCCGAACACCATTCCCCAGACGACGACGCCGGAGGCGCTGGCCGACAAGGTCAGGCGTGGGCGCCATCGCATGCATTGCGATTTCGCCTTCTGGGTCGGCGGCACCCATGAGAACGTCCATGACGTGCCGGAGCTGGAACGGCTCCCCGGCGCGGCCGGCATCAAGGTGTTCATGGGCTCCTCGACCGGCGATCTGCTGGTGGAGGACGATCGCGGCGTCGCCGAGATCCTGAAGCGCACGCGCCGCCGCGCCGCCTTCCATTCCGAAGACGAGGGAATGCTGCGCGAGCGTATGCCCCTGCGTGTCGAGGGCGATCCCTCGAGCCATCCGGTCTGGCGCTCGCCCGAGGTGGCGCTGACCTGCACGAAGCGACTGGTGCGGATCGCGCGGGAGACCGGTGCACGTGTCCATATCCTGCACATCTCGACGGGTGAGGAGATGGTCTTCCTGAAGGATCATAAGGATGTCGCGACCGTCGAGGTGCTGCCGAACCACCTGACGCTGGTTGCGCCGGATTGCTACGAGCGACTCGGCACCTATGCCCAGATGAACCCGCCGATCCGCGACGACAGCCATCGCCAGCGCATCTGGTGGGGTGTCGAGCAGGGCATCGTCGACGTGCTCGGCTCGGACCATGCGCCGCATACCCATGAGGAGAAGCACCATCCCTACCCGGCGAGCCATTCCGGCATGCCGGGCGTACAGACTCTGGTGCCGATCATGCTTGACCATGTGAATGCCGGCCGGCTGACGCTGGAGCGCTTCGTCGATCTCAGCAGCGCGGGCCCGCAGCGCATCTTCGGGCTGGAGGGCAAGGGCCGGATCGCGGTCGGCTACGACGCGGATTTCACCATCGTCGACCTCAAGCGCCGCGAGACCATCACCAAGGAATGGAGCGCCTCGAAATGCGGCTGGACGCCCTATGACGGCGTCACCGTCACCGGCTGGCCGGTCGGCACCTTCGTGCGCGGCCTCAAGGTGATGTGGGAGGGCGAACTGACGGCCCCGTCGCAGGGCGAGCCGGCCCGCTTCCTGGAGGCCCTGCCGCGCAGCGCCTGAACCGAAACGGCGGCGCCCGCGTTCGGCTCTGAATGAGCGCGCGGGCGGCCCCGCAAAAAAATCGAAAAAAGATTTCCGGCGCTGTCGATTCCAGCCGCGCCCGTTCGACGTGCAGTCAGAGAACGGGTTTCGGCGGTCCGCGCCGGAGCCGCCCGGTTCTCCCAAACCAAGGAGAAAGCCGATGCGTGTCATGGTTCTGGTCAAGGCCAGCAAGGACAGTGAAGCCGGCATCATGCCGAGCGAAGAACTCCTCACCCGGATGGGGGCCTATAACGAGGAACTGGTGAAGGCCGGCATCATGCTGGCGGGCGACGGCCTGCATCCGAGCGCGAAGGGCCTCCGCATGCGCTTCTCGGGCAGCGAGCGGGTGATCACGGATGGCCCCTTCGCCGAAACGAAGGAACTGCTCTGCGGCTTCTGGATCTGGCAGGTGAAGTCCTTCGAGGAGGCCGTCGAATGGTTGAAGCGCGCGCCCTTCGACGACGGCGCGGAGATCGAATTGCGCCGCATTTTCGAGATGGCAGATTTCGGCGAGGCGCTGACGCCGGAGCTGCGCGCGCAGGAAGAGCGCATCCTGGCCGGCGCGGCGAAGCTCGCAAGCTGAGCGACGTAAACTCCAAAATCCGATCCAGGCGCGAGCCGTGCTTTCGCCTTTCAAAGGAGAAAACCGATGCGTTTCATGGTGATGGTCAAGGCGACCAAGGATAGCGAAGCCGGCGCGCCGCCGACCCAGGAACTGCTCGAGGCGATGATGGCCTACAATGAAGAGCTGGTGAAAGCGGGCATCATGAAGGGTGGCGACGGCCTGCAGCCGAGTTCCAAGGGGGCGCGCGTCCAGTTCGACGGCGCCAAGCGTGCTGTCGTCGATGGCCCCTTCGCCGAAACCAAGGAACTCGTTGCCGGCTACTGGCTGTGGGAATGCGCGTCGCTTGACGAGGCGATCGCCTGGGTCAAGCGCTGCCCCAACCCGATGCCCGGTCCCTCCGAGATCGAGATCCGGCCATTGTACGAGCTGGCCGATTTCGGCGAGATCGTCACGCCGGAAGCCGCGGCGCAGTGGGACCGGCTCAAGGCCGAGTCCGAGGGGCAGCGCTGACCGATCGACGCCTTGCCGGTGCCACTTGTCAGCCGATGGGCTGATGGTGTGTATCGCTTCCCATGTCGGGCAGCGATGCACACCGCACCATCGAGACGGTCTGGCGCATGGAGGCGCCCCGGTTGATCGCGGGGCTCGCGCGCGTGACGCGCGATGTCGGCCGGGCCGAGGAGCTGGCGCAGGACGCGCTCGTCGCGGCCTTGAAGCAGTGGCCGGAAGAGGGCGTTCCGCGCAATCCGGCGGCCTGGCTGATGCAGGTCGCCAAGCATCGCGCGCTCGATGCCGCCCGCCACGAGATCATGGCACGGCGCAAGCAGGACGAGATCGGCCGCGACATCGACACTGAAGGGCCGGCGATGCCGGATCTCGACGAGACGCTCGATGACGAGGTGGGCGACGATCTGCTGCGCCTCATCTTCACGGCCTGTCACCCGGTGCTGCCGAAGGAGGCGCGGATCGCGCTGACGCTGCGGCTGCTGGGCGGACTGACGACCGACGAGATCGCGCGCGCCTTCCTGGTGCCGGAGCCGACCATGGCGCAGCGCATCGTGCGCGCCAAGAAGACGCTGAGCGAAGCCAGGGTCCCCTATGAGGTGCCGGCCGGCACAGAACTCGGCGCGCGCCTCGCCTCGGTGCTGGAGGTCGTCTATCTCATCTTCAACGAAGGCTATTCGGCCACGGCTGGCGAGGACTGGGTCCGGCCCGGCCTGTGCGAGGAGGCGCTGCGGCTCGGCCGCATCCTGGCGGCGCTTGCGCCTGACGAGCCCGAGGTCCACGGCCTCGTCGCGCTGATGGAGTTGCAGGCCTCGCGGCTTCGGGCGCGCGTCGGTCCGGATGGCGAGCCGATCCTGCTGCTCGACCAGAACCGCGCCCGCTGGGACCAGTTGCTGATCGGGCGTGGTCTGACGGCGCTGGAACAGGCGCAGCGGCTCGCCGCGACGACGCCGGGGCCGTATCTGCTGCAGGCCGCGCTCGCCGCCTGTCATGCTCGCGCCCGGACCGCCGAGGAGACCGATTGGCCTCGCATCGTCGCGCTCTACACGGTGTTGGGGCAGGTGACGCCGTCACCGGTCGTCGAACTCAACCGTGCGGTGGCGGTCAGCATGGCGGAGGGCCCGGAAGCGGGGCTCGCCCTGATCGACGCGCTGGCAGAGGAGCCGGCGCTCAAACGATACCATCTGCTGCCGAGCGTACGTGGCGATCTGCTCGCCAAGCTCGGCCGCCATCTCGAGGCGGCGGAGGCTTTCGAACGTGCGGTCGCGCTCACGCAGAATGCGCGGGAGCGTGCCTTGATGCAGGAAAGAGCGGCAAAGGAACGTGCAGCGGGGCGATGAATCGTTGCCGCGCGACCCTGCTCAGGCGGCCGTCTCGGCTTCCTTGCCTTCTGGAGCCGCGAGGCCGCGGCCGACATCGGCATAGATGAAGCCCTTGGCGCGAACCTGCTCGGCCCGGTAGACATTACGGAGATCGACGAGGATCGGCGCTGCCATCGCCGCCTTGACTCGGTCGAGATCGAGCGCACGGAAGATGTTCCATTCGGTGACGATGACTGCGGCGTCGGCATCCGCGACGCATTCATAGGCGTCGCCGCAATAGGTCACGCCGGCCGGCAGCACGGCTTTCGCCTGCTCCATGCCCTCGGGGTCATAGGCGCGGATCGTGGCGCCGCCATCGACCAGCGCCGTGACCACCGCGATCGAAGGCGCGTCGCGCATGTCGTCGGTGTTCGGCTTGAAGGTCAGGCCCAGCACGGCGATCGTCTTGCCCCTGACCGAGCCGCCGCAGGCTGCAACGACCTTGCGACCCATCGCCCGCTTGCGCTGCTCGTTCACCGCCGCGACCGTCTCGACGATGCGCGCCGGCGTGCCGTAATCCTGCGCCGTCTTGATCAGGGCGAGCGTATCCTTCGGGAAGCATGAGCCGCCATAGCCCGGCCCGGCATGCAGGAATTTCGAGCCGATGCGGTTGTCAAGACCCATGCCGCGGGCAACGTCCTGGACATTGGCGCCGACCTGCTCGCAGAGATCGGCGATCTCGTTGATGAAGGTGATCTTCGTCGCCAGAAAAGCGTTGGCGGCGTATTTCGTCAGCTCCGCCGTGCGCCTGCCGGTGTTCAGGATCGGTGCGTTGTTGAGATAGAGCGGCCGGTAGATATCGGCCATCACGGTCCGTGCCCACTCATCGTCGGTGCCGACGACGATGCGGTCCGGCCGCTTGAAATCCTCGATCGCCGCGCCCTCGCGCAGGAACTCCGGGTTGGAGACCACGGCGAACTCGGCATCGGGCCTGAGTTCGCGGATGATGCGCTCGACCTCGTCGCCGGTGCCGACCGGGACCGTCGACTTGGTCACGATGACGGTATGGCCGCTGATTGCCTGCGCGATCTCGCGGGTCGCGGCATAGACATAGGACAGGTCGGCGAAGCCGTCGCCACGACGCGAGGGCGTGCCGACCGCGATGAAGACCGCATCGGCCTCGGCAACCGGGCCGGCGAGATCGGTGGTGAAGGACAGGCGCCCAGCCGCGGCATTGCTGCGCACCAGCTCCGACAGGCCGGGTTCGAAGATCGGGATCTCGCCGCGCTTCAGCGCCGCGACCTTGCTCTCCAGCTTGTCGACGCAGACGACCTCATGGCCGAAATCCGCAAAACAGGCCCCGGAGACAAGCCCGACATAGCCCGAGCCGACCATCACGATCTTCATCGATAACTCCCGTCCGTGAGACGATAGCGCAGGGGCGCGTACTAGCCCGGCTTTGAGACAAGCGCGAGAGAAAAGCGGCGTTGTGAAGGCCACGCGAATGAAGGCCGAGTCGCCCGGTGGCCAGATGCCGCGAACCTGTCGCATTCCGTTGCAACTCTGTTCATGGCGGCGTCTATAAGGGATGTCGCATCTTCCGTGCCTAGAACGAGAGCCTACATGAGCGATTCCGTGAGTCCCCTGGCCGGCAAGCGGCTCGAGCCCGGCCAACTCGTCGACGTGACGGCTCTCACCAAAGCCTATTACGAGCAGCCCGATCCTTCGCAGCGTTCGCAGCAGGTCGCCTTCGGCACCTCCGGCCATCGCGGCTCGGCGCTGCTGCGCTCGTTCAACGAGGCGCATATCCTGGCGATCGCGCAGGCCATCTGCCTGTATCGCCGGGAGCAGGGGATCGATGGACCGCTCTTCCTCGGCATCGACACACACGCGCTCTCGCGCAATGCCTTCGAGACCGTGCTGGAGGTCTTCGCTGCCAATGGCGTCGCCACGATCATCGACGAGAAGCTCGGCTTCACGCCGACCCCGGTGATCTCGCATGCGATCATCGTGCATAACCGCGGGCGCTCCGCCGGGCTCGCCGACGGCGTCGTGATCTCGCCTTCGCACAATCCGCCGGCCGATGGCGGCCTGAAGTACAATCCGCCCCATGGCGGACCGGCCGATACCGACGCGACCGGCTGGATCGAGAAGCGGGCCAACGCCTTCCTTGCCGAGAAGCTCGCCGGCATTCAGCGCATGCCCTACGAGCGCGCGCTGAAGAGCGAACATGTTCACCGGCACGACTACATCACCGGTTATGTCTCGGACCTCGCGAGCGTCGTCGACATGGAGGCGATCCGCCAGGCCGGGATCGTGATCGGCATCGATCCGCTGGGCGGGGCCGGGCTCGACTACTACCAGCCGATCATCGACCGCTACGGGCTGAATGCGACCATCGTCAGCAAGGAGGTCGATCCGGCCTTCGGCTTCATGACGGCCGACTGGGACGGCAAGATCCGGATGGATTGCTCCTCGCCCTATGCGATGGCGAGCCTGATCGGCATGCGCGACCGTTTCGACGTCGCCTTCGCCAACGATACCGATGCCGACCGGCACGGTATCGTGACGCGCAGCAGCGGGCTCATGAACCCGAACCATTATCTCGCGGCGGCGAGCGCCTATCTCTTCGCCAACCGGCCGGGCTGGCGTGCGGACGCCGCGATCGGCAAGACGGCGGTGTCGAGCGCGATCATCGACCGCGTCGCGGCCAAGCTGGGGCGGCGGCTCGTCGAGGTGCCGGTCGGCTTCAAATGGTTTGTCGATGGTCTGATCTCGGGCAGCTTCGGTTTCGCCGGCGAGGAGAGCGCCGGCGCCTCTTTCCTGCGCATGGACGGAACGGCCTGGACCACCGACAAGGACGGCATCATCCTCGGCCTGCTCGCCGCCGAGATCACCGCGAAGACCGGCAACGATCCCGGCGTGCTCTACGATAAGCTCACGGCTGAGCTCGGCGAGCCGCACTATGCGCGCGTCGACGCCCCGGCGAGCGCGAGCCAGAAGGCCGTCCTCAAGAACCTGTCGGCAGAACAGATCGCCACGAAGGAGCTCGCGGGGCAGCCGATCACGGCGATCCTGAGCAAGGCTCCCGGCAACGATGCGCCGATCGGTGGCGTCAAGGTCACCTCGGCGGATGGCTGGTTCGCGGCGCGCCCGTCGGGCACCGAGGAGGTCTACAAGATCTATGCGGAAAGCTTCCGCGACGAGGCTCATCTCGCTACGATCCAGAAGGACGCGCGCCGCATTGTCGGGCAGGCCTTCGCGTCGGCCGGGGCGTCCTGAACTTCAACGGGCCGGCGCAGGAGAACATCGCTGCCGGCCTGTCCCACAGGCGCAGGTTGTGCCCCGCGTCGACGGGCACGTCTCCTAATTGTCGATAGCTGGAGCCCGCTCGACCAGCTCAAGAAAAACAGCGGCGCAGGCAAGCCAGAGGATCATCGCCCAGATCATCATCGTCCCTCCCGTAGTTTTATTTTCATCGAGGATAGCTGAGGATTCGAGCGCGGCAAGGGCGTGAAGATTTCACTTTCATGTCAACGTGCTGACTGTCGCCGGCGCCTCGATATGATGGGTTTGCGGCACCTGGGGCAGCGATCTGATTCGCGCTCTCCGCGGTGCAGGGCAGCCGGTGAGCAGGACGTTGGTTGCTCGCCTCGCTCCTCAGATGGCACTCCGCTTCCTGGCGGGCCGGAAGCGAGCCCGGAAACCTCCGCCATGGATGCGACGGCCGATCGACGGGTTCGCGCTGCCTCGTGGTGTCCGGCTGCGCCGCGTCAGGCTTCGATGACGCAGCCCAGGCGCGTCAGCGTGGCGTCGATCCAGCTACGATCGTCCTTGCCCTGCTCGATCGCCCGCATCTTCTTCTCTTCCATCGCGTGCTTCTCGACGGGCGACATCACGATCGCCTCGGTGCCCTCGCTGATGCATGGGCGCGTGCCGCGTATCCTGCGCGGCTACGCCACACGGCACCCGAACAACCGCGTCGAGATCCTCGACCGGACCAGCACGCTCGTCATCGAGGCGGTGCAGCGGCGTCAGGCGGAGTTCGGCCAGCATGTCCCGCCGCCGATCCAGCAGGGCCTGCATGACGAGATCCTGGTCCGCGATCCTTTCGTCGTCTATTGCCGCCACGACCTTCCGCTGGCGGGGAGCGAGTCCATCACCTGGGCCGACCTCGCCGGCCATGACCTGATCATGCTCGGTGGCAGCAGCGGCAATCGGCTATTGATGGAGGCGCAACTCTCGCTTTCGGGCATCGAGGTGAAGACCAAGTTCGTGGTCGGGTCTTTCTCAAGCGCGGTCGGGCTGGCCTCGGAAGGGCTGGGCATGGCCTCTCTGGGGGAATCGCTGGTCGAGAACCTGCGCCTGATCTCGCGCAGATTCCGCTGGTGGCCCCGATCTTCGACCGGCCGGTCTCGCTGATCCCGCGACACAGGGAGGCGCTGACCCCGGCCGCGCAGGGGCGCTATACAACCTGATCTTACGCGATCTCGGTCCGCTGTAGCGAGCGCTAGCGCAGCAGGAAGCCGTGCCGCAGCGGGTCGTCACGGTCGATGAACCATGTCGCCTGGCCGCAGAGATGCGCGCTGCCGGAGACTTCCGGGATGATCGCGTCGATCTCTCCGAGCCTGGTCTCCTGCAGAACCCGCCCGGTCATGATCGAGCCGACGATGGATTCGTTGACCAGAAGTTCGCCCGGCTCCAGCAGCCCCTTGGCATGGAGCAGGGCGGTACGCCCGGCCGTGCCGGAGCCTGTCGGCGAGCGGTCGAGCTGCCGGTCGGCGAAGATGCAGCAATTGGCCTGCGTCGCCTTGGGGTCGAGCGGATCGCCGTCGATGATCGTGCCGTAGATATGGTTCAGTTCCGGGATTTCCGGGTGCACCACCGGGAAGGCCTTGTTGGCGGCGATCTTCACCTCGGCGCCGAAGCGGATCAGCGCCTCGGCGTTGTCCCGGCGGATCGAAAGGTCGAAGGGGCGGCCATCGGTATAGAAGTAGAAGGCGCCGCCGAAGGCGATGTCCCCGGTGACGCGGCCGTAGGTCGGCGTCTCCACGCTGACGTCGCGATGGACGAGATAGGAGGGGACGTTGACGAAGCGGACGCTGGCGGCGCGCTTGCCGTCCCAGGTCACGAAGGCCTCGATGAAGCCGCAGGGCGCGTCGATGCCGACCCGCGTCTCCGGCTCGGTGCGCTTGACCCAGCCGAGCTCGACGGCGGCGGTCGCGAGCGCGATGACGCCGTGGCCGCAATGGTCGCTGTAGCCCTCGTTGTGGACGAAGATGACGCCGAAATCAGCTTCGGGGGAGACGGGCTCGGTCAGGTAGCCCGCATACATGTCGGCATGGCCGCGCGGTTCGAAGATCAGCGCCTGCCTGATCTCGTCGATGTTGTTCTTCACCCAGTCGCGGCGCTGGACGATCGTCCTGCCGGGCAGACGCGGCAAACCGCTGGTCACGATCCGGAAAGGCTCGCCGCCGGTATGAGCCTCGACGGTCTGGATGACGCGTTCGGTCTGCATGTTTCCCCCTGATGCTGCTGTGTTCTGGACAGCCTTGAGCAGGTCCAGGCGCCGTCCGCAAGGGAGGCGCCTGGACGCGTGTTAGCAGGGTCAGCCGATCGTCATCAGGCTGGCATTGCCGCCGGCCGCGGTGGTGTTGATCGAGGTCGAGACCTCCTCCAGCAGCCAGTTCAGGCAATAGGCATCGGGGTCGCGCTTCAGCTCTTCCGTGCTCGCCGCTTGCACCAGCACGAGCGGGCCGGGGAGCTGGGCGATGCGGCGGTTCACCTCGCCGATGCGCTGGGTGTCGCCCTCGACCAGCGCGCCGGAGAACGGGCCGTCGGCCTCCCAGTCCGAGGTCCAGCTGATGCGGGCTTCGACAGTCCCCGGCAGACCAGAGAGCGCGCCGTTCAGGCCGGAATCCACGTCGATGACGAGCTGGTTGCCCGTCGCCAGCGCCGCCGCGACCTGCTGGTAGAGGCCGGCCTCGGTCTGCGGCACGAGGAGAATGCGGCCGCGCGGATGCAGCGCATAGAGATTGCGCTCGCCGACCGGGCCGGCCAGCTCGACATGCAAGCCCAGCGCCGAATGGCCGCCGATCTCGCGGGCGGTGTTCGCTTCAGCGTTCAGACCCTTGCCGGAGAGCCAGGCTGCATATTCGAGCAGCGCCGGATCGGTGTGGATCGAGCTGTGCTGCGGCGGGATCGGCGCCCTGCGCACGAGACGGCCGATATAGAGCGGCCCGCCGGCCTTCGGCCCGGTGCCCGAAAGGCCGCGGCCGCCGAAGGGCTGCACGCCGACCACCGCGCCGATGATGTTGCGGTTCACGTAGAGATTGCCCGCCTTGATGCGGCTGGTGACATGGGCGATCGTTTCGTCGAGCCGCGTGTGCAGGCCGAAGGTCAGGCCATAGCCGGAGCCGTTGACCTCGTCGATCAGCTTGTCGAGATCGTCGCGCTGATAGCGGATGACGTGCAGCACGGGGCCGAAGACCTCGCGCTTCAGATCGGTAAGGCTCTTCAGTTCGACGATGGTCGGCGGCACGAAGGTGCCCTTCGCCGCGGCGTCCGGCAGCGGGAGCTGCTCGACCTTGCGGCCGAGGCCGCGCATGCGCGCGACATGCTCGTCGATCTCGCGCTGGGCGCCCTCGCTGATCACCGGGCCGATATCGACGCTCAGCTTGTCGGTGCGGCCGATCGTGAGTTCCTTCAGCGCGCCCTGCAGCATGTGCAGCGTGCGATCGGCGATATCCTGCTGCAGGCAGAGCACGCGCAGCGCCGAGCAGCGCTGTCCGGCGCTGTCGAAGGCCGACGCGATGACATCGGCGACGACCTGCTCGGCCAACGCCGAGGAATCGACGATCATGCCGTTCTGGCCGCCGGTCTCTGCGATGAGCGGGATCGGCTTGCCCTCGGCCGAGAGGCGCTCGGCGAGCTGGGCCTGGATGCCGCGCGCGACCTCGGTCGAACCGGTGAACATGACGCCGGCCGTCTCGGCCGCGCCGACCAGTGCCGCGCCGAGGCGCCCGCTGCCGGGCGTGAACTGCAGCGCGCTGCGCGGGACGCCGGCCTCGTGCAGGATCTTCACGCTCTCATGGGCGATGATCGGCGTGACGCCGGCGGGCTTGGCCATCACCGCATTGCCGGCGACGAGCGCCGCCGCGACCTGACCGGTGAAGATCGCCAGCGGGAAGTTCCACGGGCTGATGCAGACGATCGGCCCCAGCGGCGCATGCGCCGGCCCGAGCGTCTTGCGCGCCTGGTCGGCATAGTATCGCAGGAAATCGATGGCCTCGCGCACCTCGCTGATCGCATTGGCAGCCGACTTGCCGGCCTCGCGCATGGCGATGGCCATCAGCGTCTCGATGCGAGCCTGCATGATATCGGCGGCACGGTCGAGGCAGGCGGCGCGCTCGGCCGGCGGCACGGCAGCCCAGGCCTTGCCGCCCTCGGCGGCGAGGCGGGCGATCTTGGCGGCATCCTCGACCGCAAGCTCGGTGACCTGCCCGACGACGTCGGAATGATCGGCCGGGTTCAGGATCGGCCGCGTCGTGCCGGCAGTCGAGTTGTCGGCGAGCAGCGGCACGGCATGCCAGCTTTGCCCGACCGTCGCCGCGAGATTGCCTGCCAACTCGGCCAAAGCCGCCTCATTCGAGAGGTCGATGCCCTTCGAATTGGCGCGGTCGGCGCCGTAGAGATCGCCCGGCAGCGCGATCTGGTCATGCAGCATGCCGATGACCGGCATCGCCTCGACGACATCGACGGGATCGGCGACGAGCGAGTCGATTGTCACCTTCGGATCGGAGATGCGGTTCACGAAGGAGGAGTTCGCGCCGTTCTCGAGCAGGCGGCGCACCAGATAGGCGAGCAGCGTCTCATGCGTGCCGACCGGCGCATAGATGCGGCAGGGCCGGTCGAGATTGTCCTGGCCTACGACCTCGTCATAGAGCGGCTCGCCCATGCCGTGCAGGCACTGGAACTCGTATTTGCCGACCGCGAAGTCGTTGCCGGCGAGATGATAGATCGTCGCCAGCGTCTGGGCGTTATGCGTCGCGAATTGCGGGAAGATCGCGTCCGGCGCCGCCAGCAATTTGCGGGCGCAGGCGACATAGGCAACGTCGGTATGGACCTTGCGGGTATAGACCGGGAAATCGGCGAGCCCGTCGACCTGCGCGCGCTTGATTTCGGCATCCCAATAGGCGCCCTTGACGAGGCGCACCATCATGCGCCGGCCGGAGCGGCGGGCGAGATCGATGATCCAGTCGAGTACGAAGGGGCAGCGCTTGCCATAAGCCTGCACCACGAAGCCGAGGCCGTTCCAACCCTTCAACGCATCGTCGAAGCTCAGCGCTTCCAGCAGGTCGAGCGAGAGCTCCAGCCGGTCCGCCTCCTCGGCATCGATGTTGAGGCCGATATCGTAAGATTTGGCGATCAGCGCGAGCTCGCGCACGAGCGGCAGCAGCTCCGACATCACGCGGCCGGCCTGCGCACGGCTATAGCGCGGATGCAGCGCCGAGAGCTTGATCGAGATGCCCGGGCCTTCATAGACGCCGCGCCCGTTGGCGGCCCGGCCGATGGCGTGGATCGCGTTCTCGTAGTCGCGATAATAGCGCGCGGCATCGGCGACGGTGGTCGCGGCCTCGCCGAGCATGTCGTAGGAATAGCGGAAGCCGCGCGCTTCCAGCGGGCGCGCGCGCTTCAGCGCCTCGTCGATCGTCTCGCCGGTGACGAACTGCTCGCCCATCATCCGCATCGCCATGTCGACGCCACGGCGGATCACCGGCTCGCCGGCCCGCGCGATCAGGCGCGTCAGGGCGGCAGCGAGGCTGCGGTCATTGACGGTGGAGGTCAGCTTGCCGGTGACGACGAGGCCCCAGGTCGCGGCATTGACGAAAAGCGACTTGCCGCCGCCGACATGGGACTTCCAGTCGCCATCGGCGATCTTGTCGCGGATCAGCGCGTCGCGCGTCGCGGTATCCGGGATACGCAGCAGCGCCTCGGCGAGGCACATCAGTGCGACGCCCTCCTGGCTGGAGAGAGAATATTCCTGAACCAGCCCCTCGACGCCGGTGCCCTTGTGCTTGGCCCGCAGCGCCTCGATCAGCTTGCGGCCCGTCGCGGCGATCTCCTGCTTGCTCGCCGGAGCCAGCTTCGCGGCGGCCAACAGCGGCGGCAGGCACTCCGTCTCGGGCCGTCGATAGGCGGCGGTGATCGCCTGACGCAGCGCCGATTGCTCCCGGATCGGCGGCGCGAAGCCCGCGAAGGGCGCCGGGCTCGTGACGGTGGCGACTGCGGAAGCGGAGGCTTGGCTCATGGCTTTTCCCGGCTGGTTCGAACGCGACGGGCCGGAGGCGATACCCTCTCCCGTTCTTTGCGCGGGAGCTTATCATGAGCCTGATTTTCGGGCGGTCCAAATGCTGCTATCCTGCAGTCCAATCAGACTTCAGATTTGAGGATTGCAAGTGAAAAAGCCTAAGGAATTACCAATAGAAGGCGATCTGGACGCGTTCGATCGGAAGATTCTGGACGTGCTCCGGGAGGATGGCCGGATTTCGATCGCAGAACTCGGGGCGCGGATCGGCCTATCCAAGACGCCCTGTCAGATCCGGTTCCGCAGGCTGCTCGACGACGGCTATATCGAGGGCTTCCGGGCGACGCTCAATCCGGCGAAACTCAAGCTCGATCACATTGCCTTCGCCGAAGTGAAGCTGTCCGACACCACGGAAAAGGCGCTGACGAAGTTCAACGAGGAGGTCAAGAAGATCAGGGAGGTCGAGGAATGCCACATGATCGCCGGGCGTTTCGACTACCTCCTCAAGATCAGGACGCCTGACATCAGGCGCTACCGGGCCGTGCTGGGCGAGAAGATCTCGAACCTGCCCCATGTCGCGAACACCTCGACCAATGTCGCCATGGAGACGGTCAAGGAAACCTGGTGAGGCGGGCCGGCCCGGATCGTTCCGGAGCCGGCATGCTCTTCAGGCCTCCAGTCCGGCCTTGCGGCTTTCCAGCGTCGAGATGACGCGGAAGCCGATCGAACGGAACGGCTCGGGCGCGATCCAGCTCGCCTCGCCCATGATCGTCCCGACCTCGACCGCCCTGCCGACGCCGCGGATCAGGTCGGCGAGACTGCGGCCGAGCATCGTGCCCTTGGCGAGGCCGCTGCCATTGCAGCCGCCGGAGGCATAGAGTCCGTCCTCGAGCTTTCCCCACCAGGGCGCGCCATTCATGGTGAAGGCCGTCGTTCCACCCCAGACATATTCGAAATCGATATGCCGCAGTGCCGGCCAGCGGCGCTCGAAACGGTCGCGCAATGCGCGCACGGCAGCGGCCTGCGCGATCTCGGCGTCATGGGCGTAGAGCGAACGGACCATGAGACGGTCACGGCCGATGCGGCGCAAGGTCGTGCCGAGCCGGTGTGCGGGCAGGAGGCCCCAGGCAGGGGACTGGCCGAGATGTTCGATATCGGCGTCCTTTACCGCTTCGGTGACGGCGGCATAGGTGAAGATCGTCGCCATGCGCGACTTCAGGTAGCCGAGCCGGGGAATGAAGCCGTTATTAGCCAGCACGACCGTCCGGCAGCGGATGCTGCCGCCCTCGGTGGCGAGCCGCCAACCGGAGCCTTCCCGGCGCATCTCGCGGACCGGACTCTGCTCGTAGAGCGTGATGTTCGCGGGGAGCGCATCGACAAGGCCACGGATCAAGGCCGCTGGCTGCAGCAGCCAGGTGTCGTGCAGATGGATGCCGTAGCGATAGTAATCCGCGCCGATGCGCTCGCGGATGCCGGCCCGGTCGAGGATCGTATGCTGGAGGTTGTTGGCCCGGGCGACCTCGGCGACCTTGCGCAGGGTGGCCTCGCCCTCTTCGGTCGCGGCGGCGCGGATCGAGCCGACCTTCTGCATGTCGCAGGCGATATCGTTGTCGCGGATGATGCCTTGCAGCCAGACGAAGGCTTCGGTGAAGAGCCTCGTCTGATTGCGGGCCTTGTCCGCCATTTCCAGCGAGGCCGTGCGCGGCAGCACGTCGGGGGCGGTGAAGCCCGAATTGCGCGCGGACGAGCCTTCGCCGACCGTCGTCGCCTCGATGAGGGCGATGCGCGCCTGCGGATCGAGCTCGTGCAGGCGCCGGGCCGCGGCAACCCCGGTATAGCCCGCGCCGATGACGGCATAATCGGCCGCTATGTCTTCGCTCAGCGCGGCGCGCGGCGTGCGCGCGGGAAGCATCGCGTTCCAGCCGCAATGGTTTGTGTACTTCGGGTAGGTCAGCTTGGACATGGCTTTGCTGCGAAAGGAGGGAGGCCGTGCCCGAAAGGCGCGGGCCCCTAGTTCAACGCGACGACGAGGAATGTCGAGAGGATCGTTGCGGACAGGGCGAAGGCCGAGAACAGGACGACGTGGAAGATGCCGGTGCCGAAGGCGGCGATCGCTGCTGCCGCCGCCACGGCGGCAAGGAGAAGAATGGTCAGGATCGTTCTGTTTCGCGTCACTTCGGACAAGGTCATGAGAGGCTCCGATTTTATCGTGGCGGATATAGCGGTCTGATCGGGACTGTCTTTGCGATGAAGCAAAGAGGGAGAGCGTTGCGTCCGCTCGCTCCGGGGGGCGGGAAAACACGGCATCCATAATGAAGGCGGCCTCTCGACCATCCAGCCGGGCTGACGCGCCGCCGACCTTTTCGTGCGGCCCGAGGAAGCGTGCGCGACCGGATGCCTTGGAGCGCGTGGCTCATCGTCGCCCAGGTCATCGGGCCCAAGCCATCGTCGATCATATGAGGGGAGCGTCGTGCCGAGAGCGGAGGGAAGGCGGCTTTTGCGTTACGGCCTTCTTGTCGAGACCCGATCGTCCGGGGCAGGAAAGAAGTGCTGGCGGGGGCGAATGATCCGCTATTGGATCAGGCCACCGGCTGAAGAGCCGGCACCGACCCATCGCGAGACTTCCGATCGATGAAGATCCGGCAGATCGAAATCTTCCGCGCCGTCATGGCCGGCGGTTCCACGACCGCCGGTGCCGCCACGCTCGGCCTGTCGCAATCGGCGGTCAGCCGGCAGCTCACGCAGCTCGAGGAGGAACTGGGCTTCGAGCTGTTCGAGCGCAGCAATGGCCGCCTTCTGCCGCGGCCGGAAGCTTTCGCCCTGATGGACGAGGTCGGCGAACTCGCTTCGCTGGTCGCGCGGCTGAAGCGCTATACCGAGGACCTGCGGGCGGGAACCGCCGGCCAGCGCTTCCTCAAGGTGGCCGTGCCGCATTCCTTCATCGCAACCGTGATGCCGGAGGTGATCGAGATCTATCTGGCGGAGCGCCATGACGCCTCGGTCGAGCTGATCGGCGGACATTACGACGCGATCGAGCAGATGGTGCTGGCGCGCGTCGCCGATCTCGGCTTCGTCAGCCTGCCGCCGCGCAACAAGGGTTTCGAGGCCCGCGAGATCGTGCGCTCGGAGTCAGTCTGCATCATGCCGGCCGGCCACCCGCTGGCGGAACGGCCGAATCTCGTGCCGCGCGACCTGTCGGGACATCCCCTGATCATGCTAGGCCGCCAGCGGCCGGCGCGCCTCGCCTTCGAGCGGCAATTGCGGCGGGCGGGCGTCTTCCCGATCGTGCGCATCGAGGTCCATTCGGTCGAGGCCACCTGCGGGCTCGTTGCCCGCGGGCTCGGCGTCGCGGTGGTGCCCGAGCTGATCGCCGGGCTCTACCGGCACCTGCCGATCGCGCAGCGCCCGTTCAGCCCCTGCATCCACGGCGCCTATGGCATCGTCACGCTCAAGGGCGCGCCGATGTCGCGCTCGGCGGAAGCCTTCACGGAGATCCTGAAGAGCCGGCTGGAGGCGCAGGCCGGCACATAGCCCGATGCGCTTTGCGCATAAGGTTGCGGAGATTCTCGGCGCCGCTCATGGTCGGCGCGACAGGTGAACGGCGATCACGCCGCCCTGCCGTAGCCGGGAGCCATCGATGACCGTCTTCGTCATCCGACGATTGATGCAGAGCCTGCTGGTGCTGGCGGCGACCGCCGTCATCGTCTTCGTCGGGGTCTATGCCATCGGCGATCCCGCGGAGATGCTGATCGCGCCCGACGCCACGCCGGCCGAACGGGCGCAGGTCGAAGCCTCGCTCGGTCTCGACAAGCCGCTGCCGGTCCAGTTCCTCGCCTTTCTCGGCAACGCGCTCAAGGGCGATCTCGGCCGCTCCTTCGTCTTCAACCAGCCGTCGATCTCGCTGATTCTCGAGCGCCTGCCGGCGACGCTGGAGCTGGCGCTGGTCGCGATCCTGATCGCGCTGGTCATCGGCATCCCGCTCGGGCTGATCGCCGGCCTGAGGCCACGCTCCGTCGTCGACGAGACGATCATGACCGGCTCGATCCTCGGCTTCAGCCTGCCGAATTTCTGGCAGGGCATGATGCTGGTGATGATCTTCTCGGTCTGGCTCGGCTGGCTGCCCTCCAGCGGGCGCGGGCCGACCGGGCAGATCCTCGGCATCGAGACCAGCTTCGCCTCCTGGGAGGGCATCCGCCACCTGATCCTGCCGGCGACCAACCTCGCCCTGTTCAAGCTCTCGCTGGTGATCCGGCTGACTCGGACCGGCGTGCGCGAGACCATGCCGCTCGATTTCGTCAAGTTCGCGCGTGCCAAGGGGCTGACCGAACGCCGGGTCGTGCTGGTGCATGTGCTGAAGACGATCATGATCCCGCTGGTCACCGTGATCGGTATGGAGATCGGCTCGCTGATCGCCTTCGGCGTCGTCACCGAGACGATCTTCGCCTGGCCCGGCATCGGCAAGCTCCTGATCGACTCGATCATGCGGCTCGACCGGCCGGTGGTGGTCGCCTACCTGCTGGTCGTCGTCAGCCTCTTCATCGTGCTGAACTTCGCGGTCGACGTGCTCTACTCGATCCTCGATCCGCGCATCCGCCTGGGGCGCAACTGATGGCGCTTGCGAAACCCGCCCTCTTCGCGGCGCTCCGCCCCGATGCCGACAGCCTGCTGGCGCGCTCGCTCGCCGGTATCCTGAAGAGCCCGAAGGCGACGATCGCGGCTATCGTCTGCGTCCTGCTGATCCTGACCGCGGTCTTCGGTCCGGCGCTGGCGCCGCAGGACCCTTACGACCTTTCGACGCTCGACATCATGGATTCGAAGCTGCCGCCGGGCTCCGAGAGCATGAGCGGCGCGACCTACTGGTTCGGCACCGACGTACAGGGCCGCGACATGCTCTCGGCCATGATCTACGGCCTCAGGACCTCGCTCTTCGTCGGCGTCCTCGCCGGCGTCGTGGCGCTCCTCGTCGGCACCGTGCTCGGCCTCTCGGCCGCCTATTTCGGCGGCCGCGTCGACAGCGTGATCATGCGGCTGGTCGACCTGATGCTGGGCTTCCCGACCCTTCTGGTCGCGCTGATGCTGCTCGCCATCCTTGGGCAGGGCGTCGGCAAGGTCATCTTCGCACTGGTACTGGTGCAATGGGCGATGTTCGCCCGCGCGGTTCGCGCCGCGGCGCTGGTCGAGAAGGGCAAGGACTATATCGAGGCGGCGAAGATGCTGGGCCTGTCGCGCCCGCGCATGCTCTTCGGCCATCTCCTGCCGAACTGCCTCTCGCCCTTGATCGTCATAGGCACGCTCCAGGTCGCGAACGCGATCTCGGCCGAAGCGACATTGTCCTTCCTCGGCATCGGCCTGCCGATCACCCAGCCCTCACTCGGCCTCCTGATCGCCAACGGCTATCAGGTGCTGCTCTCCGGCCAGTACTGGATCAGCGTCTATCCCGGATTGCTGCTGCTCACCCTCGTCTTCAGCATCAACATCGTCGGCGACAGGCTGCGCGAAGTGCTGAACCCCCGCCTCGCGGAGCGCTGAGCCATGACCCCGGTGCTCGTCGTCGAGAATCTCGAAACCCAGTTCGCCAGCTCCGCCGGATTGGTCCGTGCCGTGGACGGTGTCTCCTTCAGCGTCGACCGCGGTGAAATCCTCGGGCTCGTCGGCGAATCCGGCTCGGGCAAGTCGATCACCGGCTTCTCGATCCTGGGGCTGATCGAGCCGCCCGGACGGATTGCGGGCGGGCGCATCCTGTTCCAGGGCGAGGATCTCGTCGGGCTTCCAACCGAGCGGCTCAGGCGCCTGCGCGGCAAGAAGATCGCGATGATCTTCCAGGATCCGATGATGACGCTCAACCCGGTGCTCTCGATCGAGACGCAGATGGTCGAGGCCGTGCTCGCCCATGACGCGGTCTCGCGGGAGGAGGCGCGGGTACGCTCGCGCGATGCGCTCGGCCTCGTCGGCATTCCCTCGCCGGAGGAACGCCTGAAGGCCTATCCGCACCAGTTCTCCGGGGGCATGCGCCAGCGCGTCGCCATCGCGATCGCGCTGCTGCACAAGCCCGACCTGATCATCGCCGACGAACCGACGACCGCGCTCGACGTCACCATCCAGGGCCAGATCCTGTTCGAGGTGCGCCGGCTGGCGAGCGAGTTCGGCATGGCGCTGATCTGGATCAGCCACGATCTCGGCGTCGTCGCTGGCCTCGCCGACCGGATCGCGGTGATGTATGCCGGCCGCATCGTCGAGACCGGCGCCACCGACGATGTGCTCGACCGGCCAGCCCATCCCTACACGCGCGGCCTGATGGAGGCGCTGCCGGCCAACGCGGCGCGCGGCGAGCGGCTGCATCCGATCCCCGGCCTCTCGCCTTCGCCCTTGGCGCGGCCCGCCGGATGCGCCTTCCGCACGCGCTGCTTCGCGGCGAGCGAAATCTGCCAGCAGGAACCCGTCCTACAGGGCGAGCATCACAGCTTCCGTTGTCACCATCCGCTCTTGCCCGGAGTCGCCGCATGACCGGAGCGCTCATCGAAGGACGCGGCCTCGTCCGGCGCTTTTCCCGCGGCCTCGACGCGGCGGAGAAGCTCGCCCGCGCGCTCGGCGCAAACATCTCCGAGGAAACCGTCCATGCCGTCGAAGGTGTCGACATCGCCATCCGGCAGGGCGAGGTGCTCGGCCTCGTCGGCGAATCCGGCTGCGGCAAGTCCACGCTCGGCCGCCTGCTGGCCGGGCTCTTGCCGCTGACCGAGGGCACCCTG
This sequence comes from Allobosea sp., assembly GCF_017308015.1. Lineage (GTDB taxonomy): Bacteria > Pseudomonadota > Alphaproteobacteria > Rhizobiales > Beijerinckiaceae > Allobosea. The sequence continues at coordinate 162,775 of NZ_JAFKFW010000007.1, read as the reverse complement.
CTCTGGCAGGGCAAGGATGTCGCCTCGCTCTCGCGCAGCGAGGCGCTGGAGATGCGGCTTGCCGTGCAGGTGATCTTCCAGGACCCGATGTCCTCGCTCAACCCGCGCAAGCGCGTCGTCGACCTCGTCGGCGAGGCGCCGCGGGTGCATGGCCTCGTCCGGGCCGGCGAGGTCGACGACTACGTCGCGGAACTGCTCGAGAAGGTCGGGCTCGACCCGTCCTACCGCAAGCGCTACCCGCACCAGTTCTCCGGCGGCCAGCGCCAGCGCATCGGCATCGCCCGGGCGCTCGCGGTCAAGCCACGGATGATCGTCTGCGACGAGTCGGTCTCGGCGCTGGACGTCTCGATACAGGCGCAGGTCATCAACCTGTTCATGGACCTGCGCGAGGAGCTCGGCCTGACCTATCTCTTCATCAGCCATGATCTCAGCGTGGTGAAGCACATCAGCGACCGCGTCGCGATCATGTATCTCGGGCGCGTGGTCGAGACCGCGCCGGCCGATGCCTTCTTCGCCGCGCCGAACCACCCCTATACCGCGGCCCTGCTGCGCGAATTGCCCTCGGTGAAGGAGCGCCGGCGCGCCTTCACGCCGATCCGCGGCGAAATTCCCTCGCCGCTGCATCCGCCGAGCGGCTGCGCCTTCCATCCGCGTTGCCCGCGCATCTTCGCGCCTTGTGCGCAGGCGCGACCGCCTCTCGAACCGATCGCTGACGGACATCTCAGCGCCTGCCATCTCAATGCCATCGCCGCCGCGCCAGTCACGGCCGGCGGCAGCGCCTGAAGAGGAGACATCGCATGACCTCCAAGCTTCGCATGACCCGCAAGCCGCACCTCACCGCGCTCCTGCCCCTGCTGGCCAGCGCCGCCTGGCTGGGCACCGCGAGCCTAGCCGGGGCCGCCGATCTCATCATCGGTACGGCGAGCGAGCCCTCGGCGATGGACCCACTGTTCTCCCGCACCGGGCCGAACCAGAACATCGCCATGCAGATCTTCGACCGGCTGGTCGAGACCGACGCGCATCTGCGCATGCAGCCGAGCCTGGCCGAGAGCTGGAGCACGATCGACCCGACCACATGGCGGATCAACCTGCGCAAGGATGCCCGTTTCCAGAGCGGCAAGCCGGTCACGGCCGATGACGTCGCCTTCTCGCTGGAGCGCGCCCGCAACGTGCCCAACAGCCCGGCGCCGTTCTCCAACAACGTCTCGGGCGTGACCTCGGCCAAAGCGGTCGATGCGACGACGCTGGAGGTGAAGACCGAGGCGCCGACTCCCGACCTGATGGAGCGCATCGGCTTCGTCTACATCCTCGAGCGCGCCTCTGCCGAGGGCAAGAGCCTGCAGGACTACAACAAGGGCGACGGGCTCGTCGGCTCCGGCCCCTACAAGTTCAAGGAATGGGTGCCGGGCGACCGCGTCATCCTGACCCGCAACGAGGGCTATTGGGGACCGAAGCCCGCCTTCGAGACCGTGACGATCCGCTTCATCGCCAATGACGCTGCCCGCGTGGCGGCGCTGCGCTCGGGCGCGGTCGACCTGATCGACGGCGTGCCGCCGGCCGACCTGCCGGTGCTGGAGAAGACGGCGGGTCTCAAGGTTCACGCGATTCCCTCGGCCCGCCTGATCTATCTCGCCCTCGACACTGCGCGCGAGGAGAGCCCCTTCGTCACTGACAAGGACGGCAAGCCGCTGAAGCCCAACCCCCTGCGGGACCTGCGCGTGCGCCAGGCGCTGGCCAAGCTGATCAACGTGCCGGCAATCGTCGAACGGCTGCTCAACGGAGCGGGCGTGCCGGCCGGTCAGCTCGTGCCCGAGGGCGTCGCCGGCTTCGATCCGACGCTCAAGCCGGTCGCCAACGACCTTGCCGGTGCCAAGGCGCTGCTTCAGCAGGCCGGGCTGAAGGACGGGTTCGGCATCACCATCCATTCCTCGAACGACCGTTTCGCCGGCGACAAGGATATCGCGCAGGCGATCGGCCAGATGTTCTCGCGCGGCGGCATCAAGGTGAACGGCGTGATGACGCAGCCCTATAACGTCTATGCCGGCGCCGCGAGCCGGCAGAGCTTCTCCGCCTTCATCTTCTCGCTGGGCACGACCACGCCGACGGCGGGGCCGGGCATGCGCAACCTGTTCATGACCGCTGACTCGAAGGCCGGCACCGGCGGCTTCAACCGGGCGCGCTATTCCAACCCCGCCTTCGACAAGGCGCTGGCCGAGGCGCTGACGCAGTTCGACGACAGCAAGCGGATCGCCGGCATCCAGGCCGCGACCAAGATGGTTTTCGCCGACCTGCCGGTGATCCCGCTCTACTGGCAGAAGATCGCCTGGGCCTCGAAGGCCAACATCACTTACGAGGCCAACATGGCCGAGGACACCACTGCGGCGCGGGCGGGGCTGGCCAAGTGAACTCCCAATCGATGAAGGCTGCCGCCCCGGAAAGCGGCGATGATGTCGTCACGCTGAAGGACGTCATGGTGACGATGCGCGACGGCGTCCGGCTCGCCACCGACGTTTACCTGCCGGCGCGGGATGGCAAGGCCCTTCCCGGTCCCTTTCCCGTGGTGATGGAGCGCACGCCCTATGGCAAGGCGGAGCTCTCGCGGTCCGAGATCGGCCGCGGCGAGGCCAAGCCGATGGCCCGCACCGGTGTCGCGGCCCATTTCGTCCGGGCCGGCTATGCCGTGGTCTATCAGGATTGCCGCGGGCGCTATGGCTCGGAAGGCGAGTTCGTCAAATACGTCTCCGATGCCGAGGACGGCTACGATACCTGCGCCTGGATCGTCGCACAGCCCTGGTGCAATGGCCGGATCGGCACGATGGGCCTGTCCTATGCCGCCCATACCCAGGCGGCGCTGGCCTCTCTTACACCGCCCGGTCTCGCCTGCATGATCCTCGATTCCGGCGGCTTCTCGAACGCCTTCCAGTGCGGCATCCGCCAGGGCGGTGCCTTCGAGCTGAAACAGGCGACCTGGGCCTATAACCGGGCGCAGGAAAGCCCGGACGCGCTTACCGACCCCGTCGTTGCCGCCGGCCTCGCGGCTGAGGATCTGCACGCCTGGTTCCGCGTGATGCCGTGGAGCGAAGGCCGCTCGCCGGTGCGCTGGGTGCCGGAATACGAGACCTATCTGCTCGACCAGTGGCGCGCCGGCACGTTCGGCCCGGAATGGAAACGGCCGGGCCTGTGGCTGGAGGGCTTCTACGACGCGGTGCCGGACATTCCGATCCTGCTGATGTCGAGTTGGTACGACGTCTATGTGAAGACCACCTTCGACAATTTCGCGGGCCTCGGCGCTTCAGGCCGCCGGCATCTCAACGTCATCATGGGGGCCGGCCTGCATGGCAATCGGCAGTCGACCTTCGCCGGCGACGTCTCCTTCGGCGAGGCCGCGCCCTTCGACGGCAATGTTGGCACGAACTGGCTCGATTTCCGCAAGCGCTGGTTCGATCGCTGGCTTCGGGACGAGCCCAACGGGCTTGAGGCCGACCCGACCTTACGCCTGTTCATGATGGGCGGCGGCTCGGGCGAGAAGGATGCCGACGGACGCCTTGTTCAGGGCGGGCGCTGGATCGAGACTTCGCAATGGCCGCTGCCGGACACCGACCAGCAGTCCTGGTACATTCACGGCAATGGCCGGCTCTCACGCGATGCGCCGGCTGCGGACGCCGCGCCGCTGACCTATGATTTCGATCCGGCCGATCCGGTGCCGACCATCGGCGGCGCGCTGACCAGCGGCCAGCCGATATTCGAGGGCGGCGGCTTCGACCAGCGTGAGGGACCGCGCTTCTTCGGCTCGCGCGATGCCGGCATGCCCCTGATCGCGCGGCGTGACGTGCTTGCCTTCGAAAGCCGGCCGCTGGAAGAGGATATGGCGGTGATCGGGCCGATCACGGTCGAGCTCTGGGTCGCCTCCGATGCGCCAGATACGGATTTCACCGCCAAGCTGGTCGACATGCACCCGCCCTCGGCGGACTATCCCACCGGCTTTGCGCTCAACCTGACCGACGGCATCCTCCGCTGCCGCTATCGCAAGTCATGGGAGAAGCCGGAGCCGATCGAGCCGGAGGTTCCGTTCCGGATCACCATCGAGCCCTTCGCGACGGCGGCGCTGTTCAAGGCCGGGCACCGGATCAGGCTCGACATCTCCTCGTCGAACTTCCCGAAATTCGACGTGAACCCGAATACGTTCGATCCGGAAGGGCAGGGGCGTCGGCGGCAGATCGCCCGCAACACGGTGTTCTGCGATGGCGCGCGCGCGTCCCGGATCGTCATTCCGGTCGTGCCGCTGGCCTCGCTGACGTATCTGACAAGCCTCGCAGGCTGAATGAAAACTGCCTGCGTCATCCAGAACGACCCGGCGCCTCATGGAGCAGTTCGGCGATTCTTCGAAGCGCGGAACTGCTCCATGCCTCTGTTTCTCGATGCGCACGGGGGAGAAGCGGAGGGCGGTTGCGGTCGGTCACCCCGCGATCAACCTGCCAGGACCACGACTTTCGCGCCTGCAGCGACGCGGCGATAAAGATCGATCACGTCCTGGTTCATCATGCGGATGCAGCCCGACGAGACGGCCTCGCCGATCGTCTCGGGTTCGTTGGTGCCGTGGATGCGGTAAAGCGTATCGCGGCCATCCTTGAATAGATACAACGCCCGAGCACCGAGCGGGTTATCCGCACCGCCCTTCATCCCGCCTGCCCATTTCGCATATTTTCCGGGCTCGCGCCGGATCATGTCGGGTGTCGGCGTCCAGTTCGGCCATGCGCGCTTGGTCGCGACATTGGCTGATCCTGACCAGGCGAGGCCCTCACGGCCAACACCGACGCCGTAGCGCAAGGCCTTCCCGCCTTCCTGGACGAGATAGAGGAACCGGTGCTTCGGATCGACGATGATGGTTCCCGGCGTTTCCTTCGTCCGATAGTCGACGAGCTGGCGCAGATTGTGTGGACGCAAGTCCTCGAGCGAGACGGCCGGAACATGAAAAGGCTCGCCATCAACCTCGCCGTAGCGCTCGATGTCGAGCGCGCTGAAGCGCGGAGCGGGTGCAGGCTCGGGGCGCTGGGCCATTGTGGTGCATCCGGCGGTCACGGCAAGTGCCAGTGCCACGGCGAGCCCACGCAGCGGAAACACGGATGAAGCCATTTCCGGTCGTCCCTACTCGCCGGCCTGCTTCTTGTCGCCGGCCTGTTTCTTGCGGGCGTCGGAAACGACTTGCTTGAAGCCTTTGTAGTCCAGCGTCGAGGTGCGGAACGGCCCGACCAGATAGGTTGGCGTTCCCTGCAACCCGAGGGAGTCGGCCTGGGCCATGGTGCGCTTGAGCAGGGCGAGAATCTTGTCGCCGTGGCTATCGAGGTCGGCCTGGAGCCTTGCGAGGTCAAGCCCGGCTCCCTTGATCGCTGCCGAGATCTGCTGCCTGGTGAGCCTCCCTTTGGTCGCCATCAGCGCATCATGCGCTTTCTGGTAGCCGCCCTGGTACGCCGCGGCGAGGGCGAGCTGGGCGGCATAGACCGAGGTTTCGGCGATGACCGGCCAGTCCTTGTAGACGAGCCGAATCTTGCCGTCCTCCTTGACCACACGGGCGAGCTCGGCGGCCGATGTCTTGCAGAACGGGCAGTTGTAGTCGAGGAAGGCGACGATGGTGACGTCGCCACCAGGATTACCGCCGACGGGCGCCTCGGGATCATTGAGGATGGCATTCGTATCGATCTGGCTGTCCTGCGCCAACGCCAGGCTCGGGAGCCCTGCGGCGAGGAAAGCGAGTCCCCCCAGAACGGTGCGGCGGTCATGATGCATGGTTCTGCGCCTCTTCGATGTCCGGCTACGCAGCGCCGACGGTGGCGCGGCATCTGCGGGTCTCTTGCGGGTATCGGGCATCGACTTCCACCAGCTTAAGGCAGCCTTAAGCTGCGAAAGACAATCGGCGTCGAGGGAATGAAATGCGCGTTCTGATCGTCGAAGACGACCCCATCCTGGCCGACGGGCTCACCGTCGGCCTGAAGCTCCACGGTATCAGCGCGGAGGTCGTCGGTTCCTGTGCCGACGGCCGGCATGCGCTGGCTGCCGGCTCTTTCGACGCCATCGTACTCGACATCATGCTGCCGGACGGCTCGGGGCTCGACCTGGTCGACAGCCTGAGGACGGAAGGCGAGCGGCGGCCGATTCTTCTGCTTACGGCTCTCGACGATACGCGAGACCGGATCGCCGGACTCGACCGCGGGGCGGACGACTACCTGGGCAAACCCTTCGATCTCGACGAACTCGCCGCACGTCTGCGCGCGATTGCCCGGCGCGGCGAGGGCAGAGCTGCCGCCACCATCGCCGTGGCCGGGCTCGTTCTCGATCCCGCGAGCCACGAGGTCGCGCAGGATGGCGTCAGACTCGACGTAACGCGACGGGAATTCGCCATCCTGCGCGCGCTCGCCGAACGACCCGGCACGATCCGCTCACGCGCCGAACTGGAAGAGCGCCTCTATGGCTGGCAGGAGGATGTGGAGAGCAACGCGATCGAGGTGCATATCCATAATCTGCGCCAGAAGCTCGGCCGCGAACGGATCGAGACCGTGCGCGGCGTCGGCTATCGCCTGAGGGGCGCGCCGTGACGTCGCTGCGTGCCAGACTGTTCCTCATCCTTGTGGCCACCACCGGCGTGATCTGGCTGGCGGCGACGATCTGGATCTATCTCGGCACCAAGCGGGAGCTGGAGCATGTTCTCGATACGCGTCTTCAGGAGGCCGCCCGCATGGTTTCCTCGCTGGTCCGGGACGATGGCGGGGCGACCGGGGATGCGATTGCGGCGGCGCCGTCAGCCAACGCCGGTGGCTACGCGCGGCAGCTTTCCTGTCAGATCTGGTCGCTGGGCGGACGTCTCGTGGCGTCCTCCGGCACGGCTCCGGCAGAACGGCTGACCGAGGCGCGGGAAGGATTTTCGGACAGCGTCGTCAATGGCGAGACCTGGCGTGTCTACGCCATCGAAGATGAGGCGAAAGGCGTTCGCGTGCTGGTCGGCGACAGGCTCGGGCTGCGCGAGCGGCTCGTCCAGGATCTCGTCTCGGGTCTCGTCGTGCCGATTCTGCTCATTCTGCCACTCTTTGCCGGACTGATCTGGCTGAGCATCGGGCGCGGCCTGGGGCCGCTGAAACAGATCGCGGCAGACCTCAAGGGCCGGGCACCCGACGATCTCGCGCCGGTGCGCGCCGAAGCGATAGACGAGATCCGCCCGGTCACCGACGCGCTGAACGGCTTGTTCCGGCGGCTCGGAGCCGCCTGGCGGCACGAGCGCGAGATCACGGCCTTCGCTGCACATGAGCTGCGAACACCGCTCGCCGGCATCCGCACCCAGGCCCAGGTCGCTCGGGCGGCGACGGAGCCTGCCATGCGCCTTTCCGCTCTCGACCAGATCATCGCCGGCGTGGATCGGACCGGCCGGCTGGTGAGTCAGTTGCTCGCGCTTGCGCGCCTCGATGCGGGGCTCGCCGAGCCGACGGCAGGGCGCGTCCTGGTCGGGCCACTCCTGCGCGAGATCGATCGCGAGCGCCTGCGAAAGGATCTCATCGTCGAGATCGATCCGGAGCTCGATGCCTTTGCGATCACCGGGGCTTCCGACATTCTCCGGCTCGCGTTGCGCAATCTGCATGAGAATGCCTGCGGATACAGCCCGCAGGGCGGATGTGTCCGCTGGCGACGGATAAGTCAGCGCACCATCGCGGTCGAAGACCAGGGGCCCGGCATTCCCCCAGACGAGCTGTCCCTGGTCACTCAGCGCTTCTACCGAGGCCGCGGGCACATCCAAAATGGCAGCGGACTGGGCTTGGCGATAGCGGAGGCCGCGCTTGCGCATATCGGTGGCGGTAAAGTCGCGCTGGAAAACAATGTCGGTGGCGGACTGAGAGCGACCGTATCGGTTCCGGTCGCTCCGGGAGAGCCCGGGCCAGACGACAGGGAGCCCATAGGGGACCGGCACCGGGGCGCAGGCCCGTAAGCAATGACCGACGTTCGCTGCAATGCGGATGCTCACGCGTGGAGATGAACACCAACTGCCCGGCTGCGCGCTTAATCGCCGGGCGGCATATGGCGCGATAGGCGCATTCCAAGGCGCGTCGCGGGTCGCTCTTTCCCCATCGAAAGATGTGGCCGCCTCTTGACCGTTTATGATGCATCATAATATGATGCATCATAATTCGACGTCTGGAAGCAAGCAGCCGAGAGGCTTCCGGCAGGGGCTTTCAGCTTACGCGAGGTCGACGACAAGGCCAGGTAAATTAGAGTCGAAAACAGCAATTTGCGAATAATCGCAAATAATAAAAAATAATCCGGAGGAAATCAGCATGTTTCAATTGACGCGACGCGGCGCGCTCGCCGCTGGCCTTGTGCTTGCCGCAACAGGCGGCGTAACCGCTCAGGAAACGCCGGTCAAAGGCGGAATACTGAATATGATCGCGCAGCCCGAGCCTCCCATGCTGATGGTCGGCCTCAACACGCAGGGTCCCACTCTGTATGTCGGCGGGCAAATCTATCAGAGCCTCCTCACTTACGGCAAAGACCTGCAGCCGCTGCCGTCCCTGGCCAAGTCCTGGGCCGTTTCGCCGGATGGCCTGACCTATACCTTCACTCTTCAGGACAACGTCAAATGGCATGACGGAAAACCGTTCAGCGCCGACGATGTCGTGTTTACGGCCGACAAATTCCTGCGCGAGTCGCATCCGCGCTGGCGCCTGATCGCGGCGACCTATGTCGAGAGCATCACCGCACCCGCCCCGAACCAGGTCGTCTTCAAGCTGAAGAAGCCGTTCTCGGCGTTTCTCTATGCTTTCGAGCTGAGTTCCTTCCCGGTCATCCCGAAGCATCTCTACGACGGCACGGATTACCGCACCAATCCCGCCAACCAGACGCCGATCGGCACGGGCCCGTTCAAGCTCAAGGAGTGGAAGCGCGGCTCCTATATCCACCTCGTCCGCAACGAGGATTACTGGAAGCCGGGCAAGCCCTATCTCGACGAGCTCTATTTCCGCATCATCCCGGATGCCGCCTCCCGCGCGGTCGCCTTCGAGAAGGGCACGGTCGACGTGCTGCGCGGCGGCGATGTCGAAGGTTTCGAGGTTCGTCGACTGGTCAAGCTGAAGGATGTCGAGAGCACGACCAGCGGCTGGGAGGTCTATGGCCCGCTCGTCTTCATGCAGCTGAACCAGCGCAAGATGCCGTTCTCGGACAAGAACGTGCGCAAGGCCCTGATGCATGCGATCGACCGCGATTTCATCGTGAAGAACATCTTCTTCGGCCTGGGCAAGGCCGCTACCGGTCCGTTCGCGTCGACGACGCTGTATTACACGCCCGAGGTCACGGCCTATCCCTTCGATATGGCCAAGGCCAAGAAGCTGCTCGCCGATGCGGGAATCAACCCGGCTGACCACAGCATCAAGCTGATGCCCTTGCCCTATGGCGCGGCCTGGGACCGGATGGCCGAGTACATCAAGCAGCAGATCTCGCAGCTCGGTTTCAAGATCGACATTCAGGGCGTGGATGCCGGCGGGTGGTCCCAGAAGCTCGCGGATTTCGACTTCGACATGACCTTCAACTTTACCTATCAATATGGCGAGCCGGCCCTCGGCGTGGCCCGCCACTATCTGTCGGGCAACGTCGTCAAGGGCACGCCCTACGGCAACAACCAGAACTACCTGAACCCGAAGGTGGACGCGCTGCTGGCTGAGGGAGCGAGCGCGGTCAGCAAGGATGTCGCCACCAAGGCCTATGCGGAAGCGCAAAAGATCCTCGTCGACGACGTGGCGCTGAACTGGCTCTACGAGATGCAGAACGTCACGATCAACCGCAAGAAGGTAAAGAACCTCGTCAATACCGGTATTGGCCTGAACCAGTACATGGACGAAGTCTGGATCTCCAAGTAAGCGCGCCGATCACGTCCGGACCGGCGTCACGATGCCGGTCCGGCCCTACGCCATGCGGCCGTCGGGAGAATAACCTTGAAATCACTCGATTTCGTGTTTCAACGCCTGCTCAAGGCGGCCTTCGTCGTGCTCGGCGTGGTCATCCTGAACTTCCTGCTTATTCACATGGCGCCGGGCGATCCGGCTTCGGTGCTGGCCGGGGAGGCGGGAGCGGGCGATGCCAAGTACATTGCCCAGCTACGTGCGCAGTTCGGCCTGGACCAGCCGCTGTACCAGCAGCTCTTCACCTATCTGAAGGGCGCCGTGACCGGCGACCTCGGCTTCTCCTACCGCAACCAGCTCCCGGTAATGACCCTGATCCTCGACCGGCTGCCGGCGACGTTGCTGCTGACCGGGTGCGCCTTCGTGTTCTCGCTGGCGCTCGGCATCATGCTCGGTGTCGTCGCCGCCTATCGGCGCGGCAGCGTCACCGACAGCGCGGTCATGACCGGTGCCCTGATCTTCTACGCCACGCCGCTGTTCTGGGTCGCGCTGATGGCCGTGCTGGTGTTCTCTCTGCATCTCGACTGGCTGCCGCCCTTCGACATGGAAACCATCGGCAGCGGCTATAGCGGCTGGGCCCGGGCGCTCGACATCGGGCACCACCTCATCCTGCCCACCGTCACGCTCGGCCTGTTCTTCACCGCGATCTATACGCGTCTCACCCGCGCCTCGATGCTCGAGGTGATGTCGCTCGACTTCGTCAAGACCGCTCGCGCCAAGGGCGTCCCCCAGGCGCGGATCATCCGGCGGCACGTGCTGCGCAATGCGATCCTGCCGGTCTTCACCTTCGCCAGCATGCAGGCCGGGCAACTCGTCGGCGGCGCCGTGCTGACGGAAACCGTGTTCGCCTGGCCCGGCATCGGGCGCCTGATGTTCGATGCGCTCCTGCAGCGCGACTATCCGGTGCTGCTGGGCGTCTTCCTCGTCACCGCAGCGGTCGTGGTCTTCGTGAATCTCGTCTCGGACCTGCTCTACCGCTTCGTCGATCCGCGCATCGAAGCCGCAAGCTGAGGATCGCAGTCGTGAAATTCTTCCAACGCTACGCCAAGAACTACGGCGCTCTCATCGGCCTCGGCATCCTCGTCGTCGTGGCGATCGTCGCGCTCGCCGCCCCCCTGCTTTTCCCGGTCAGCCCCTGGCAGAGCGTCGGCGATCCGCTGCTGGCGCCGTCCGAAGATCCGGCTTTTCCGCTCGGCACCGACATGCTCGGGCGCGACATCGCCGCCGGTCTCGCCTATGGCGCACGCGTCTCGCTGCTCATCGGCCTGATCTCGACGGCGGTCGCAGTCGTCATCGGCGTCTCCATCGGGGCTCTCGCAGGCTACTACGGTGGCCGGATCGACGACGTGCTGATGCGCTTCACCGAGTTCTTCCAGACCATCCCGGCCTTCGCCATGGCCATCGTCCTGGTGGCGATCTTCAATCCGAGCATCACCTCGATCACGCTCGCCATCGCGATCGTCTCCTGGCCGCCCGTGGCGCGCCTTGTCCGTGGCGAGTTCCTGAGCCTGCGTTCGCGCGAGTTCGTTCAGGCCGCAGTGGTCATCGGCCAGAGCGGTCCGCGCATCATGTTCACCCAGATCCTGCCCAACGTGATCTCGCCGATCATCGTGACCGCCTCGCTCATGGTGGCGACCGCGATCCTGACCGAGAGCTCGTTGTCGTTCCTCGGCCTCGGCGATCGCAACATGATGAGCTGGGGCTTCATGATCGGCGCCGCTCGCACGATGCTGCGCGAAGCCTGGTGGATGAGCGTTTTCCCGGGCGTCGCCATCCTGCTGACCGTGCTGGCGATCAACCTGATCGGCGAAGGCCTCAACGACGCGATGAATCCGCATCTGCGCGGGCGGAAGGACTGACATGACAGGCCGCTCCACCCCTCTGCTCCGTGTCGAGAGCCTGTCGATCCCGCTGCCGGCCGGTCTCGATCGCGCGTTCGCCGTCGAGAACATCTCCTTCGATCTCCAGGCCGGCGAGATCCTCTGCATCGTCGGCGAATCCGGCTCCGGCAAGTCCCTGACCGCCAATGCCATCATGGGGTTGCTGCCGCGCTACCTGCAGCCGAGCGGCGGGCAGATCCTGTTCAATGGCCAGAATCTGCTCGCCATGAGCGAAGCGGAACTGGAGACCCAGCGCGGCCGCGCGATGGCGATGGTGTTCCAGGAGCCGCTTTCGGCCCTCAATCCGCTGATGAAGGTCGGGGATCAGGTCGCCGAAGTCCTGGAGGTCCATGGCGAGAAGAACGCGGCGGTCCGCGAGCGCCGCGTGCTCGAGCTGTTCGAGTTCGTCGGGCTTCCCGATCCCGCGACGTTGCGCAACGCCTATCCCTTCCGCCTCTCGGGCGGGCAGCGCCAGCGCGTGATGATCGCGATGGCGCTGGCACTCGAACCGGCGCTGCTCATCGCCGACGAGCCCACGACCGCGCTCGACGTCACGACACAGGCGCAGATCCTCGCCCTGATCCGCAAGATCCAGCAGGCGAAGGGTATGGGCGTGATGTTCGTCACCCATGATTTCGGTGTGGTCGCCGATATCGCCGACCGCGTCGCGGTGATGGAGCGCGGCGTCATCGTCGAGCAGGGCCCGGCCGCGGAAATCCTCAATCGGCCGCAGCATCCCTATACGCGGCGCCTGATCGCCGCCGTGCCCCATCGCGAGGACAAGGGCGTGGCTGCAAGCGCGACCGGCGCCGAAGGCGCGCGGCTGCTCGAGGTCAAGGGACTGCGCAAGGTCTATCGCAGCGGCGGCGGGTTCTTCTCCAGGCCGCGCGTAGTCAATGCCGTCAACGACATCAGCTTTAACCTCCGGCGCGGCGAGACGCTCGGCATCGTCGGTGAATCCGGCTCCGGAAAATCGACGCTCGGGCGCTGCCTGCTGAAGCTCACGGAAATCGACGCCGGCGAAATCCTGTTCCATGGCAAGGATATCGTGCCGCTTTCGCCCAGCGCCTTCCGCCCGCTGCGCCGGCATATCCAGATGATCTTCCAGGACCCGTTCGCCTCGCTCAATCCGCGCCAGACGGTCGGGCGTATCCTGACCGACGGCCCGACGGCCAACGGTGTCTCCCAGGCCGAGGCGGAGAGGAAGGCGCGCGAGCTGCTGGAGCTGGTTGGACTGGAGGCCTCCGCCTTCGATCGCTATCCGCAGGAATTCTCCGGCGGGCAGCGGCAGCGCGTCGGGATCGCCCGGGCCCTGGCGCTGGAGCCGGAACTGCTGGTCGCCGATGAAAGCGTCTCCGCGCTCGACGTCTCCGTCCAGGCGCAGATCCTGACGTTGCTGCAGGAACTCCAGAGCAAGCTGAACATCGCGATCATCTTCATTACCCATGACCTGCGCATCGCAGCGCAGATCTGCGATCGCATCGCCGTGATGCATCGCGGCGAGATGGTCGAATACGGGCCGCCGGAGCAGATCTTCGACGCGCCGCGGCACGCCTATACGCAGCGTCTGATCGCCGCCATCCCCGGCTCCCACTGGAACCCTCGCCTCGCAGTGCTGGACGAGGCTGCGCCATGAGGTGCGGCGCAGAAGCGCGCCGACCGATGATGTGATCAGGACGACAGGAGCAAGGCGCCATGCGAGCATTCTTCCATCCGGACCAGAGCCTGCACGATCCTCAGCAGTTCATGCAGGTCGGCCGCATCCGCGAGCCCAAGGACCTGCCGAGCCGGACCGAGGCGCTGCTGGGCGCTCTCAGGCAGCGGGGCATCGCGACGGAGCAACCTTCCGACTACGGGACGGCGCCGGCGCTGGCCGTCCACACGCAAAGCTATCTCGATTTCCTGGAGAGCGCCTTCGAGCGCTGGCGGCAGGTGCCGGAGGCCGGCCCCGAGGTCCTTCCCAACGTTTCGCCCTATTGGAACGGCCGACCGGACATGGCGCATCGCCGGCCTTGTCGTTCCAACTGGATCGTGGCCGAAGCCGGCTACTATCTGGGTGACATGGCGGTGCCGATCGGCCCGAACACCTGGCGGTCGGCTCTGCGCTCCAACCATACTGCTGTCGCGGCAGCGGACGCCGTGATCGCCGGCGAGACGACGGCCTATGCCCTGTGCCGCCCCTCAGGCCACCATGCCCGCGCCGACCGGGCCACCGGCTTCTGCTACCTCAACAATTCGGCCACCGCGGCCGAGCGTCTGCGCCAACGCTTCGGCAAGGTCGCCGTGCTCGATGTCGACGCCCATCACGGCGACGGCACGCAGGAAATCTTCTACCGCCGCAACGACGTGCTGACGGTTTCGATCCATGTCGATCCCAACAGCTACTATCCATATTACATCGGCTACGCGGACGAGCGCGGCGAGGGGGAGGGCGAGGGCTGCAACGTCAACCTGCCGCTCGCGCCAAAAGCGGACGACACCGCTTTCCATCAGGCGGTGGACCGAGCGCTCGCGACGGTGCGCGAGTTTGGCGCCGAGGCGCTCGTCGTGGCGCTCGGCTACGACAGCCACCGCGAAGACCCGATCGGCCTGCTCGACGTCTCGACCGCGGGCTTCCGCGGCATTGGCGAACGGGTCGGCGCCGCGGGACTGCCGACCGTGATCGTTCAGGAGGGCGGCTACCAGATCTCGGTCATCGGGGACTGCCTCGGGGAGTTCCTGGACGGGCTTATGACCCGCTGAAGCCATCCTCATTGCTTGCCAAGGAGTCGAGACAGATCATGACGCATAATCTCCAGTTCTACATCGACGGTTCCTGGGTCGCTCCGACGGGCGGCGCTACGCTCGACGTCGTCAATCCGGCCACCGAAGAGGCCTATGCGCGCATCGCCATGGGCGAGCGCGCCGATGTGGACAAGGCCGTCGCAGCCGCACGGCGCGCCTTCGCCTCCTATTCGCTCACCAGCCGGAAGGAGCGGGTGGAACTGCTGAGCAACGTCATCGCCATCTACAAGAAGCGCTATGACGAGATGGCGGCCGCCATCTCCGACGAGATGGGGGCCCCGCTCGGCTTCGCGCGGGATGCCCAGGCGGCTGCGGGTCTCGGCCACCTGTCGCAGGTTCTGGAGGTGCTCAAGACCTATGAGTTCGACGAGATCATCAACCGGACGCTGGTTACCCGCGAGCCGATCGGCGTGTGTGCCTTCATCACGCCGTGGAACTGGCCGATGAACCAGATCACCTGCAAGGTCGGCCCGGCGCTCGCCACCGGCTGCACCATGGTGCTGAAGCCCAGCGAAGTGGCGCCCATGTCCGGCCTGCTCTTCACCGAGATCATGCACGAGGCCGGCGTCCCGGCCGGCGTCTACAACATGGTCAACGGCGACGGCCCTTCGGTCGGCGCCGCTCTGTCGTCGCATCCCGATGTCGACATGGTCTCGTTCACCGGCTCGACCCGGGCCGGCATCGCCGTGGCGCGCGCCGCGGCCGACACCGTGAAGCGTGTTGCGCAGGAACTGGGCGGCAAATCGCCGAACATCATCCTGCCCGGCGCCGATCTTGCCAAAGCTATCACGCATGGCGCGCGCCAGTGCTTCAGCAATAGCGGCCAGTCTTGCAACGCCCCGACGCGCCTGCTGGTGCCGCGGGACCAGCAGGAAGCGGTGATCGAGATCGCACGAAAGGTCGCCGAGCAGACAGTCGTCGGGGATCCGCGTGATGCGGCGACAACGATCGGGCCGGTCGTCAGCAAGGTACAGTTCGACAAGATCCAGGCGCTCATCGAAGCCGGCATCGCGGAAGGTGCCCGCCTGGTGGCTGGTGGGCCCGGCCGCCCGGAAACCCTCAACCGCGGCTACTATATCCGCCCGACGATCTTCGCCGATGTGCGTAACGACATGACGATCGCACGCGAGGAGATTTTCGGCCCCGTGCTCTCGATCCTGCCCTACGACACCGAGGCGGAGGCGATCGCCATCGCCAACGACACGGTCTACGGGCTTTCGAGCTATGTTACCGCGGGTAATCTCGATCAGGCACGCAAGGTGGCACGGCAGATCCGCGCCGGCATGGTGCATCTCAACGGGGCTCCCGGCGATCTCGCCGGCGCCTTCGGCGGCTACAAGCAGTCCGGCAATGGCCGGGAATGGGGCAGGTTCGGCTTCGAGGACTTTCTCGAGACCAAGTCGATGTTCGGCTTCCAGGCTGCCTGAGATCTGGCCGGGGCGGGGGCCGACATCAGCCCTCGCCCCGCAAGGCCAACGCTAAGCAGGCCGGACAGCGCCAAGCTTATGGGGACCTCATCGTGAATTTCGAGCATCGAGGCGGGGGCCAGAACAGTCTCGGCGGCAGCGTGTACCAGCAGATCGCCGAGGCGCTGACCAAAGGCGCGCTGAAACCCGGCGACCGTCTCAAGATCCGCGATCTCGCCCAGCAGGCGGGCACCAGCGTGACGCCCGTGCGCGATGCGGTCCTCCGGCTGGTTCACGAAGGGGCGCTCGCACTGAGAAGCCCGCGCGACATCCGCGTCCCGAACCTGCCTGAAGAACGTTATCTCGAAATCCGCCTGATCCGCCTGAAGCTCGAGGGGCTCGCGGCGGAGAGAGCCGCCATGAACGCGACACCGGCCGATATCGCGAGGCTGGAACGGCTGACCGAAGACAACGAGCAGGCCCTGGCATGCAAAGAATTTTCGCGCGCGACGGCGATCAACCAGATTTTCCATTTCGAGCTGGCCGAGATCGCCGCCATGCCGACCCTGCGAGGCATCCTGCAGAATCTCTGGCTCCAGATGGGGCCTGTCATCGCCGCGGCCTATGCAGATGGCGGACGAACCATGATCGAGCATCACTACCACGTCATCGAAGCGATCCGGCGCCATGAGCCACAAGCGGCAAAAACGGCGATCCGTGAGGATATCCTCGCCGGAGGCGGCGTCATCCTCAACAACCACATCCTGATCCCGCCCGACAGCCCGGACCCGCAGTCCTAGCCGCGCGCGCACCGAACCTCCCGATCATGCGGCGACGAACCTGCCGATGGCCCTCCCGAGGCGCCGGCTGCAAGGAACGCACGGTCAAGATCAACACCGATGCATCGCCAATCAAGACCCCGCGGCGACGCATCCAGGAAGCCTTGCCATGACGATCAGCCAGATTGCGGACACAAGCGTCCTTCTCGACACGGCTTCGCCGGCGCTGTCGCTGCACGACGTCGAGCGCATGGCCCATGATGTCTTCGGCCTTGCCGGCGAGGTCCGCGAGCTGACCGGCGAACGTGACCGCAACTACCATCTGCGCCACGGCGAGGCGCACTACGTGCTGAAGGTCAGCAATCCTGCCGAGGATCCGCAGGTCATCGATTTTCAGACAAAGGCGCTGCTCCACATCGCGGCCGTCGATCCCGGCCTGCCGGTCCCCCGCCTCATGCGCACCCGTTCCGGTGCCGCCGACTGGCTGCTCGAGGACCGGGACGAGGCGCCGCGCCTGGTTCGGGTGCTGTCGTTCCTGCAGGGCGTCCCGATGCACAAGGTCGCCCCCGGCAAAAGCCTGCAGCACGATCTGGGGCTTCACGCAGCCCGCCTGGACCTCGCACTGCGCGGCTTTTTCCATGCCGGAGCCGGGCATGAGCTGATGTGGGACCTGAAGCACGCCAACACCGTGCGCTCCCTGCTGGCGCATATTCCCGATCCGGCACAGCGCGCGCTGGCGGAGCGCATGCTCGATCGGTTCGACCTGTACGCGATGCCCCGGCTGGGGGGCCTGCGGGCACAGGTGATCCATAACGATCTCAATCCGCACAACGTGCTGGTGGCGCCGGACGATCACGGCCGGGTCGTCGGGATCATCGATTTCGGCGACATGGTCCACGCGCCAATGATCAACAACCTGGCTGTAGCCGCCGCCTATCAGGTCTCTGAAACCGGTCATCCGCTGGAGATGGCGGCGGAGATGATCGCAGCCTATCATCGGCTCGTGCCGCTGGAGCCCGTCGAGCTCGACCTCCTGTTCGATCTCATCACGACGCGCATGGTTCTGACCGTGGCGATCTCGGGCTGGCGCGCAGCCCGCTACCCCGAGAACCGCGACTATATCCTGCGCAACAACCTGCAGGCCTGGGTGCGCCTGGCCCGCTGCGACGCGTTGGATCGGGCGGAAGCCCAGGCCTATCTGCGCCAAGCCTGCCGGTTGGAGTGAAGACGATGACGATGATCAATGCCTACGACCCTGCCGCCGCCCATGCCCTGGCCGAGCGCGAGCGGGAGATGGTCGACCGCCGCCGGCGCCTGCTTGGCCCGGCCTACCGGCTCTTCTATGCCGATCCGGTGCATGTGACCCGCGGCGAGGGTGTCTGGCTCTACGATCCGGAGGGGCGCCCCTATCTCGACGTCTACAATAATGTCGCCTCGGTCGGGCATTGCCATCCGCATGTCGTGGCCGCACTTGCGGAGCAGGCCGGGCGGCTCAACACTCATACGCGCTATCTCGGCGAGACGGTCCTGGACTATGCCGAGCGGCTGCTCGGCTATTTCCCGCCGGAGCTCGGCCATGTCATGTTCACCTGCTCCGGCAGCGAGGCCAATGACCTCGCCTTCCGTGTCGCCCGGGCCCATACTGGCGGCACCGGCTTCATCATCACGCAATTCGCCTATCACGGCGTCACCAATGCGATCGCCGAGATGTCCCCGTCGCTCGGCGCGGGCATGGAGCTCGGTCAGGATATCTATCGGGTGCCCGCTCCCGACGCGTACCGCAATCCCGACGAAGATATCGGCCGCATCTTCGCAGATCATGTCCGGCAGGCGCTGGCTCAGATGCGGGCCGACGGGGTCAGTCCGGCTGCGCTTCTGGTCGACACGATCTTTTCCAGCGATGGCGTGTTTGCCGATCCACCAGGCTTCCTGCGCGAGGCTGTCGAGGCCGTGCGCGAGGCAGGCGGCGTCTTCATCGCCGATGAGGTCCAGCCGGGCTTCGGGCGGACGGGCGATGGCATGTGGGGTTTCCAGCGCCACGGCGTCGTCCCCGATATGGTCACGCTCGGCAAGCCCATGGGCAACGGGCACCCCATCGCGGGCATGGTCGCGCGGCCGGAGGTGCTCGCACGCTTCGGCGAACGCCTCCGCTATTTCAACACCTTCGGCGGCAATGCAGTCTCGGCCGCCGTCGGCATGGCGGTTCTCGATGTCATCGAGCGCGAAAATCTGATCGAGAATGCCGCGACAGTCGGAGCCCATCTGCGCAAGGGGCTGGAAACCCTGGCTCAGCGGCACCTCATTATCGGCGATATCCGTTCCGCCGGCCTGTTCGTCGGGGCGGAACTGGTGCGCGACCGTGCGACGCGCGAGCCGGCGGCCGAAGAAGCGGCGCGCGTCGTCAACGGATTGCGCGCCCGGCGCGTTCTCATCAGCGCGGCGGGACCGACCGCAAACGTGCTCAAGATCCGACCGCCGCTCGTCTTCTCGAAGGAGAACGCCGACCTGTTCCTCACCGCGCTTGACGATGTGCTGACGGACATCACCGGCTGATCGGGTCCGTCCCGGGGGCTGATCCTCCGCCGTTCCAAGGCAAGGATCGGCGCATAACGAGCGACTGTTCGGGAACCGCGGGGGGCATCCGCCGATCGGTTCATATCCGTGATCGACCCGTATTCCGGAAGCTTCTGCCAGACACCAGAGGCGCGGTCCGGGTTTTGATCACATCGAATATCTATCGAACTTCCTATCCGGAGGCCTGAGCATGAACGTGCACAACAACGTAAGACCAAATATGGCGCGCCTTTGGTCGATGCTCATGCGCTCGGCTGAAATTGGGGCAACTCCCGGTGGCGGCCTGAACCGGCTCGCCCTGTCCGACGATGACGCGACCATGCGGCGCCAGTTCATCGATTGGTGCGTCGAAGCAGGTTGCCGGATCCAGATCGACGGGGTGGGCAATATTTTCGCTACTCGTGCGGGACGTGACCCTTGTGCAAAGCCGGTGCTCGTGGGCAGCCACCTGGATACTCAGGTTCACGGCGGCCGATTTGATGGTATTCTCGGCGTTTTGGCAGGGTTGGAGCTCGTCCATACGCTGAACGAGTTCGCGATCACGACAAAACATCCGATCACCGTCGTGAACTGGACCAATGAAGAGGGCGCGCGCTTCGAGCCGCCGATGATGGGCTCTGCGATCTTCACGGGCCACCGGACACCGGACTATGCATGGGCCCGCACCGACAGACACGGGGTCACTCTGGGCGAGGAACTCGACAGGCTCGGCTTCAAGGGAACCGACACGCTCACTCCCGATCTCTTCGATAGCCTGTTCGAACTGCACATCGAACAAGGGCCGCGGCTCGATGCAGAGAAGGTGCCGGTTGGCGTCGTAACCGGAGCCTTCACCGTGCACGGGCATGTGATCCAGATTCGCGGGGAAACGGGCCATGCGGGTCCGACACCGATGCCCAGCCGCCGAAACGCCCTCGTCGCCGCCAGCCTCGTGATGCTCGCCGTCGACGAGATCGGCTGGCAGTTCCACGGCGAAGAGGGCAAGTCGACCACCACGCGTCTCAAGGCCGAGCCCAACCTGCTTGGTGCAATCCCGAAATTTGTCGAGCTGAACTGCGACATGCGCCACCCGACCGCTGCCGGCGCAGACGCGATGATTTCTGCCTTCAGAAAGCGGCTCCCCGAACTCGAGGAGCGATCCCGCTGCTCCATCGAGGTTACCGAAAGCTGGACCTACGGGGGCGTGGAGTTGGACAAGACGTGCACCGATCTGGTTCGATCTGCCGCCGCACGCTTGGGTTATGCAACGAAAGACTTGCTGACCGAGGCAGGGCATGACGCGCTTCACACCGCGAGCGTTCTACCGGCCACGATCATTTTTACCCCTTGCGAAGGGGGAGTGTCGCATAACGAAAAGGAAAACGTCACGATTGCGGATATCGAGCCCGGCATGAACGTCTTGCTTCAAGCCGTTCTCGCGCGAGCCAAACTGGCCGAGTGATGCTCCCGGTGCGGTATCGTGCCTGGCGATGCGAGAGCGCTGAACCGTCGAGAGAAGCGGCCTGACGGTTCACCCCCGCCGAGATGTCCGAGCCAGAGCGGTTCCGCGATGATCCGAAACACGGAGCCGCTCTGCTTTCGTCTCAATGCATTTTCTTCATGCGAACGGGGCATTTCGCGCGAAAACGCTCCAAGCTCCCGAAAAAGTGCCGTGAGTCGGAGGACAAAGCCGAAAAGCGAAATGAAAAGAAATGGTAGCGGGAGAGGGACTTGAACCCCCGACACGCGGATTATGATTCCGCTGCTCTAACCAGCTGAGCTACCCCGCCACAGGGTCGAAGCCGGCAAGCCGGCTTGTCTTCGAGGCGCGATATAGGCGTCGCGCCGGGGCCGCGTCAAGCCTTGGATTGCGTGTTATCGGCAGAAGCACGCTTGCGCAGCCGGACGACCTTGAAGTAGCCGCGCCCGACATGGACTGTCTCGTAGCGGCCCGTCGCCTTCGCCCAATCGGTCAGGCGGCTGACCTTGAAGTCGGAGCTCCAGCCGATCGCCTTCGACAAGGGAGCAACCGCGCTCCAGAACGGCGCGAGCGGGCCGCCATCGTCGACGAGGCGGCTGGAGATGATGATCTCGCCGCCGGGCTTCAGGACGCGGTCCATTTCGGCCAGAGCCTGCTCGGGATTCGGAACGAGCGTGATGACGAATTGTGCGGTGACGGCGTCGAAGCGTTCGTTGCCGAAGCCGAGCCGGCAGGCATCCATCACCATCAGTCCGCGGACATGGTCGAGCTTCTGATTCAGGACCTTGCGATGGGCGACCTTGAGCATGTCGAGCGAGAGATCGGCGCCAAGCACGCGTGAATCCGTCGTGAAGTAGGGCAGGGTGAGGCCGGTGCCGACGCCGATCTCGAGGATGTCCCGCCCGCAGGCACAGGCCGCTTCCACCGCTTCGCGCTGCGGGCGCGCCAGCATGCGCTGATAGATCCGGTCGTAGAATTTCGCCCAGGTCGCATAGACGCGCTTCTGGCCGTCGAGATCGTAGGTCACCGGCATGAGTCTGGGGTCCGAGCGGAAGAGCGAGCCTGAGCCTGAGTGGTCAGGACAGGGCGAGAGCGGCCGGCACGCAGGCCGCCGACACAGTGAGCGGGCGCCGGAGGATGGTGCCGCCGCCGAGGACGCGGGAGCCGGGCCCGGCATCGGCATAGATCACGCAGGCCTGGCCCGGCGAGACGCCCTCCTCGTCGCTGGCGAGTTCGATGCGCAGGCCGTCCTCGTCGCGGAAGAGGCGGGCCTCGCGCGGGGCGCGGGTCGAGCGGACGCGGACGGCGACGTCGAGCCCTTCCGGTGGCAATGCATCGAGCGAGGTCTCGCCGATCCAGTTAAGGTCGCGCAGGCGAATCTCGCCCACGCTCAGGGCCTCGCGCGGGCCGACGATGACACGGGCGGCGTCTGCGTCGAGGCGCAGCACGTAGAGCGGCTCGCTCGCGCTGATGCCGAGTCCCTTGCGCTGGCCGACGGTGTAATGGAGCACGCCGTCATGATGGCCGAGGATGCGGCCGTCGAGATGGACGATGTCGCCGGAGCGGGCGGCGCCAGGCTTCAGCCGCTCGATGACCTCGGCATAGCGGCCGTTGGGCACGAAACAGATGTCCTGGCTGTCGGGCTTGTCGGCGATGGCAAGGCCGAGCTCGGCTGCGAGCGCTCGGGTCTGCGTCTTGTCGATATGTCCGAGCGGGAAGCGCAGCAGGTCGAGCTGCTCCTGCGTCGTCGCGTAGAGGAAATAGCTCTGGTCGCGGCTCGAATCCGCGGCGCGGAACAGGCCGCGATGGCCGGTGCCGAGATCGCGGCTGAGCACGTAGTGCCCGGTCGCCAGCGCGTCGGCGCCGAGTTCCTTCGCCAGATCGAGGAGGTCGCGGAACTTCACCGTGCGGTTGCACTCGACGCAGGGGATCGGCGTCTCGCCGGCCAGATAGCTCTCGGCGAAGCGCTCGATCACCGCATCGCGGAAGCGGCTTTCGTAGTCGAGCACATAATGGGGTATGCCGATGGCCTCGGCGACGCGGCGTGCGTCATGGATGTCCTGCCCGGCGCAGCAGGCTCCGGCGCGATGAACGGCGGCGCCATGGTCATAGAGCTGCAGGGTGACGCCGATGACATCATAGCCCTCGCGCTTGAGCAGGGCGGCGACCACCGAGGAATCGACGCCGCCGGACATCGCCGCGACCACGCGTGTCGCCGCGGGCGGCTTGGCGATGTCGAGGGAGTTGCGGAAGGGCGCGGTCATACTCGGTTGTGTCGTGGCTGGCTCGGAGGCTCGAAAAGGGGCGGCATCGGCGCGTCTGCCGGCTCTATACCGGCTTTGGCCGGATGCCGCCAGCAGGATCGGCAAATCCTGCCGGCCCGGGCTTGCGGAGTCGGGCTCATATTGCCTGCTCCGGCGATGATGTGGTGCTAAGGCCTTGATTCAGCAAGGGGCGCTTCTGGCGCGTAACTTGCTGAACAGGGCCGGGCGCGTTGTTGCCCGCGTCACGGAACCATTCATGCCGATCCAGTCCGCGTTCTCCAGTCAGGCCACTGCCGAAGCACCGGCTGCCCGTCCGCGCGCCGGCCAAACCGGGCAGCGCGAGGGAGGCGAAGCGTTCTCGCTGCCCGAGATCGAGGCCGCCGCGGCCAAAGCTGGCGCGACCGTCAAGGCGGCGGCGCCCCCGGAGGCGGCGGCAGTCGAAGACGCCGCCGGCGCGGAAGGACACGTCGACGCGGCCAAGGTGCGGGGGCAGTTCGAGCCATCGCGCGCCGTCGTCCCGGCTGCCGTGCCGACCACTCAGCCCGTTCAGACGGGCATGCCCGCGCCACAGGAGCCAAAGCCGGATGCGAGCGGAGTCGCGTTCCTGATCGCGATGGCGGCAACTCAGACGGGCTTGCAGGCCAAGCCCGCCGGCGAAGGCGAGGCTGCCGGCGAGACGCAGGAAAGTTCGACCGAGAAGGGGGCCAAGGCAGCGGGCGAAGGCGAGACTGTCGCGCCGGTGACGCTCCCGGTCGCGGAAGTCCAGATCCCGGCGCCGCCTGCTCCCCTCGCGATCCTGCCCGCATTGCTGCCCCAGGGGCCACTCCTAGCCATCGATGCCGCCGAGGGGGATGCGGTCGAGGCGATGCCGACCGCGGGCAATGCGAAGAAGGATGCCCCGCGGCCGCAATCGATGGCTGCAACCGTGGCGCTGTCTGCCGTCAGCATGCCCGCGGCTGAACAAGCTCCCGCTGCTGGTGCCGTCGCTCACGATGGCAAGACCATACCGGGTGGTATCCATGCCGTCGGAGCGGCCGGGCCGGAGCTCGTGGAGCGTTTCGTCAAGACCGACCAGCCGGCTGCGACCAATGGCGCGACGGCTTCCACCGATGCGAAAGCGCTCGAGGCCCTCCAGCAGCAGCCGACCGCACCGTTCGACCTTTCGACCCTGTTGCAGCAGGCACCCGGCAAATCCGGGCATGACCGGCTGCTTCAGCCCTTCGACCCGAATGCGGCAGGAGTGCCCGCCGGAGCTTCGGGGCAGGGCACGGCGAGCGGCCAGCCGACGCCGATCCATGTCGTGCCGATCGAGATCGGCCTGCGCGCGATGTCCGGCTCGCGCCAGTTCGATATCCGGCTCGACCCGGACGAGCTCGGCCGGGTCGACGTCAGCCTGTCGATCTCCGACAAGGGTGAGGTCAGCGCAAAGCTGGTCGTCGATCGCGTCGAGACGCTTCACCTCCTGCAGCGCGATGCACGGACGCTGGAGCGCGCTTTCGAGCAGGCGGGCTTGAAGCCGTCCGATGGCGGCGTCGACATCACCCTGCGCGATCCGTCCGACCAATCGGCCTTCCGCCAGAACCGCCAGCAGGACGAGGCGCCGCAGCGCCCGCGCCAGTCTGGCGGCAGCGAACCGACCGAGGACGCCCCCCTTTCGATCGACCCCGTTCCGCAGCGCCGTCTCATCCGGCTCGGCGGCGTCGATCTCAGCATCTGAACGAGGACAAGCGCCATGGCGGTTTCGGGAACGAGCGGCACCTCCGGCACATCGGGTACCGGCAATAGCGGTGTGACGGGTAGCACCACCGGCATTGCCAATAATTTCGATCAGTTCCTGAGGCTGCTGACGACGCAGCTCAAGAACCAGTCGCCGCTGGACCCGCTCGACACCAACCAGTTCACCCAGCAACTCGTGCAATTCGCCGGCGTCGAGCAGCAGCTCAGGACCAACGAGACGCTCGCCTCCTTGCTCAGCCTCAGCGCGGCGGGGACAGCCACGAACGCGGTCGGGTTCATCGGCTCCACGATCACGGCCGACGGTGCCACGTCACGGCTGCTCGACGGCAGGGCCGACTGGAAAGTCACCATGCCCTCTGCTGGCACCGCGACGATCACGATCAAGGATTCGAAGGGCAGTGTGGTCCAGACGGAGACCAGATCGTTGAGCGCCGGTGACCAGACCTATAGGTGGGATGGAACGACCTCCACGGGCAGCAAGGCGGCGGACGACGAGTATACCGTCACGATTGATGCCAAGAGCGTGGCTGGCGATGCCATCACGGCGAAGACGCAGATCAGCGGCGTGGTCGACGGCGTCGACTTCACCTCCTCGATTCCGATGCTCAAGATCGGCGGGATCAGCATCCCGATCGACAAGGTGAAGAGCGTGGTCCGCGGCGATTGAGTGGTGGCGAATCAGTCGTGGACATCCGAGGCGATCGTTTTAGCCAATTCTTAAAGCCGCCCGCCTATGCTGCCCTCAGTAGCTCTGTTGAGTTGTGTGAGAGTACCATGACCGAGCCATTGCGACCGCGGGTGAAATACGTGATCGGACCGGACGGGAGTCCGCTGACGATTGCGGATCTCCCGCCGATGAATACCAGGCGCTGGGTCATCCGGCGGAAGGCCGAGGTGGTGGCTGCCGTGCGCGGCGGGCTGCTCAGCCTCGAAGAAGCGTGCCAGCGCTACACGCTGACCGTCGACGAGTTCCTGAGCTGGCAGATGTCGATCGATCAGCACGGCCTCGCC
Organism: Allobosea sp.; assembly: GCF_017308015.1. Classification (GTDB taxonomy): domain Bacteria; phylum Pseudomonadota; class Alphaproteobacteria; order Rhizobiales; family Beijerinckiaceae; genus Allobosea. The sequence goes on along the minus strand of NZ_JAFKFW010000007.1, from coordinate 136,949 downwards.
GGTCTGCGGACGACCCGCATCCAGCACTACCGCCAGTAGGAAGCAGCATTTCTGTTTCTTTTCAAAGGCGTCGGCCCGGACAGGGCCGGCGCCTTTGGCGTTTGCATCGTAGGCCCGGCAAGAAAGATTAACGACCCGCGTCCAAAAATTAACCGCCCGCTAACCATGCGCTGGGAAAAACTTGCCTAGTGGGTCGGAGCAGGTGCGCCGTCCCTGCGATTCTGTGGGACGGATGGCGGCGTGAACGGCCTGATCGAGCAGTTTGCCAAATTCGGCGCGGCGCGCCTGGCGGCCATGCTGGCCGTTACGCTGGTTCTCGTCGGCTTCTTCGGCTTCGTCATGCTCAGGATGTCCCAGCCGGCGATGAGCGTGCTGTTCTCGGAACTGTCGAGCCAGGATGTCAGCGCCATCCTCAAGGATCTCGACGCCCGCGGCATCAAATACGAGCTGCGTGGTGACGGCCAGACCGTGCTGGTTCCGAAGACCGACGTGCCGCGCCTGCGCCTCGATCTCGCCAGCAAGGGCATTCCGGCCGGCGGCGGCGTCGGCTACGAGATCTTCGACAAGGGCGATGCCTTCTCCTCGACCAGCTTTGTCCAGAACATCAACCATCTGCGTGCGCTCGAAGGCGAATTGTCACGCACCATCCGTTCGATCGGGCGGGTGCAGGCGGCGCGCGTCCATCTCGTCATCCCGGAGCGACGCCTGTTCGAGCGTGACCGTGAGCCGCCGCGCGCCTCGATCGCGCTCAAGCTCGCGGGCGATCTCGACGCCGCGCAAGTCCGGGCCGTGCGCCATCTCGTCGCTTCGGCGGTCGACGGTCTGAAGCCGGAGCGGGTATCGATCGTCGACGAGCGGGGTCGTCTGCTGGCGGACGGCGCGCAGAGCGACCAAGGCCTGATCGGGCTGGGCATCGAGGAGCGCCAGACGGCGATCGAGAAGCGCATCAAATCGCAGGTCGAGGACATCGTCGCCAGCGTCGTCGGCCATGGCCGGGCACGGGTGCAGGTTTCGGCAGCGCTCGACACCAACCGGGTCGAGAGCCGTTCCGAGAGCTTCGACCCCGAAAGCCGGGTTCTGCGCTCCAGCCAGAACCGCACGGAGGCCTCGACCACGACGGAGGGCGGTAACGGCACGGTCACCGTCGGCAACGAATTGCCGGGCGCCCAGCAGACGCAGGGCGCGCAGCAGAACCAGCGCGAAAACTCCTCGAAGAACGAGGAAGTCTCCAATTACGAGATTTCGCGGACGACCCGTACCGAGGTGCTGGAGGGCGGCCGGGTCAAGAAACTGTCGGTCGCGGTTCTCGTCGATGGCAACTACACGCGCAGCCCGGCTGGCGAGCTCTCCTACCAGCCGCGCAACAACGAGGAACTGGAGCGCATCGGAGAGCTGGTGCGCACCGCCGTCGGCTTCGACCAGGGCCGTGGCGACAAGGTCGAGGTCGTCAACCTGCGCTTCGCGGACGCGCCGCCGCCGCCGTCCGAGCTCGCCGAACAGACGCTGATGCAGCAACTCACCTCCTTCACCAGGGAGGATCTGATCCGCTTCGCGGAGCTCGGCGTCATCTCGCTGCTGACGCTCATCGTGCTGATGACGGTGGTGCGTCCGCTGCTGAAGCAGGTCCTGGCTTCCGACAACAGCAATGTCCGGGCGATCCCCTCCTTCATGCGCAACGGCGGTGCAGTGCTCGCCGGCCCGGCCGGCGCGACCGGCGATCCGGCCGGGAGCGGGCGGGCGGTGACGGTGGGGACCGACGGCGAGCCGCTTTCTGTCGAAGTGGAAGCGGCACCCTCCGAGCGGATGCTGGCGATCGCGCAGGTCAAGGGGCAGCTCAAGGCGCAGTCCGTGGAAAAGATCGGGGCTCTGGTCTCGCAGAATCCGGCCGATTCGGTCGCGGTGCTGCGGAGCTGGATCCACGAGAAGTCCGCAGCGTGACGGAGCGCTGAACCATGGCCGAGACCCGCTCCATCGCGACGCGCAATACGGGCTTCCAGGAAGCCGTCGAGGGCGGCGGCTTCGGCGTGACCACGATTGCGGAGATGACCGGTCCGCAGCGCGCGGCGGTCATCCTGCTCGTGCTCGGCGAAGATCATGGACGTTCGATCTGGCAAGAGTTCGACGACGACGAGATCCGGATCATCACACGGGCCATGGCCGAACTCGGCACGGTCGATGCGGACGAGGTCGAACGCCTGATGCTCGATTTCGTCGGCAAGCTTTCCAGCGCAGGCGCCGTCACGGGCTCCTTCGACCGGACGATTTCGCTGCTCGAAAAGATCCTGCCGACCGAGCAGGTCGCGCTGATCATGGAGGAGATCCGCGGGCCGGCGGGCCGCAACATGTGGCAGAAGCTCGGCAATATCGATGCCGTCGTGCTGGCGAACTTCCTCAAGAACGAATACCCGCAGACCATCGCGGTCATCCTGTCGAAAATCCGGGCCGAGCATGCCGCGAACGTGCTGCGCAATCTGCCGAACGATCTTTCGATCGAAGTCGTCGGGCGGATGCTGCGGCTGGAATCGGTGCAGAAGGAAGCGCTCGATCATATCGAGAACACGCTGCGCACCGAGTTCGTCTCGACCTTGACCCAGACCCGCCGGCGCGATCCGCACGAGATGATGGCCGAAATCTTCAACGGCTTCGACCGGCAGACCGAGATACGCTTCCTTTCGGCGCTCGATGCCTCGAACCAGGAATCGGCCGAGCGCATCCGCGCCCTGATGTTCACCTTCGAAGACCTCGGCAAGCTCGACCCGGCCGGCCTGCAGACGCTGATGCGCCAGGCCGACAAGGACATGCTGGCGCGCGCGCTCAAGGGCGCCAGCCAGACAATGCGCGATTTCTTCTTCGGCGCCATGTCGCAACGCGCTGCCAAGAACATGCAGGACGACATGGAGGGACTGGGCCCGCTGCGTCTCAAGGAGGTCGACGAGGCCCAGACCAAGCTCGTGCAGATGACCAAGGACCTGGCCGACAAGGGCGAGATCGTGCTGTCCAAGAACAGCGCTGACGACGAACTGGTGTATTGATATGGCCGCGACCAAGTTCATGTTCGGGACGGACTTCCGCGAAGGCAGTCGCAAGGCAGCCGGCGAGGCCGAGCTCACCGCGGCCCGTGCGGAGGGGTTCCATGCAGGGCAGGAGCAGGCGCATCGCGAAGCGCAGTCGCAGCTCACGGGCCTGACGGGGCAGCTCGCGCGCTCGGCGGAGCGGCTTTTCGCGCAGGAGGCAGCCCGCACGGCCGCGATCGAGGAGCATGCGGCGCATGTCGCGATTGCGACCGCGAAGGCGCTGGCCGGGGCCGCGCTGGCGGAGAAGCCGCTGGCCTCGCTCGCGGGGGCCATCCGGGAGTGCCTGGGCCATGCCCGTACCGCGCCTCATCTGGTGCTGCGCGTCCATGACAGCGTGGTCGAGGCCGCCGAGGAACTGGCCCGGAAGCTTGCGACGGAGCACGGTTTCTCCGGCAGGCTGATCGTGCTCGGGCAATCCGACATCACGCCGGGCGACGGGCGCATCGAATGGGCGGAGGGCGGTTTCGTCCTCGACAGCCAGCAACTCACGGCCCTGGTCGAGCAGGCGGTCGCCCGCGTGTTCGGCCATGGCCACGCAGAATCATGAAGGTCTGAGCCATGAGCACGGAGAACGATCTCAACCTGCCGCCGCTGAACCAGGCCGACCTGTCCTTCGATCAGAACGACATGTCTGTTGCGCGTTCGGGGCCGGTTCCGGTCAAGACGGCCGAGGATCTCGAACAGGTCTTCGACGTGCCGGTCAAGGTTTCCGCCGTGCTCGGTTCCTCGAAGGTCGCGGTCGGGGATCTGCTTCAGATCGTGCCGGGCGCCGTGATCGAGCTCGATCGGCGCGTCGGCGAGGCCATCGACATCTTCGTCAACGAGCGGCTGGTCGCGCGCGGGGAGGTCGTGGTCGTCGAGGACCGGCTCGGTGTGACCATGACGGAAATCATCAAGGCGGACCGGTGACGGCCCGCTCCATGACCAGAACGACAAGCAAAAGGACCTGAGCCATGCGCCTCGTCATCGCCGGCGGTCTCAAGGGACAGATCATCGCAGCCGCCAAGATCGCCATGTCGCATGGCGCGGCCGTCACCCATACCGAAAATCTCGACCAGACGCTCGCCGTACTGCGTGCCAAGGGTGCCGACCTGCTGATGGTCGATGTCGTCCAGCCGATCGCCGCTTACGTGGCGGCTCTGGAAAGTGAGCGCATCCGCACGCCGATCGTCGCCTGCGGCACCTCGACCGATGCGCGTGCCGCCGTGGCCGCAATCCAGGCCGGCGCCCGCGAATACGTCCCGCTGCCGCCCGACCCGGAGCTGATCGCGGCGGTGCTGGAGGCGGTCGCGGCCGACCAGTCGAGCCTGATCTGGCGCGACCCGGCAATGGAGCGCGTCGTGCAGCTCGCCTCGCAGATCGCGCGCTCGGAAGCACCGGTTCTGGTCACTGGCGAGAGCGGTACCGGCAAGGAGGTCATCGCGCGCCACCTCCACCAGAAGTCCGGCCGCAAGGATCGGCCCTTCATCGCGGTGAACTGCGCGGCGATCCCAGACAACCTGCTCGAATCCGAATTGTTCGGCCATGAGAAGGGTGCCTTCACCGGCGCCATCGCGCGGCGCATCGGGAAATTCGAGGAGGCCAATGGCGGCACGCTGCTACTCGACGAAATTTCGGAAATGGATGTCCGCCTGCAGGCGAAGCTGTTGCGCGCGCTGCAGGAACGGATGATCGATCGCGTCGGCGGCGCGCAGCCGGTCAAGGTCGATATCCGGATCATCGCGACTTCGAACCGTAATCTCGCCGAGGCTGTGCGCGAGGGCTCATTCCGCGAGGACCTGCTCTATCGTCTGAACGTCGTGCACCTGCGTCTGCCGGCGCTGCGCGAGCGGCCGGCCGACATCCTGGTGCTGGCCGAGCATTTTGCGAAGAAATATGCCGAACTGAACGGGTTGCCGGTGCGGCCGATCGCAGCCGACGCGCGCAAGCTATTGCTGGCCAGTGCCTGGCGCGGCAACGTCCGTGAGCTGGAGAATACGATGCACCGGGCGGTGCTGCTGGCGAGCGGGGCCGAGATCGCGGCTTCGGCCGTGCTCAGTCCGGAAGGGGAAGCGCTGTCGCCGGCTCCGTCGCGGGACCCGGCAGCACGCGCGGCCCAGACGGCGGAGGCGATGACGCGCTCGCTGGTCGGACATACGGTCGCCGATGTCGAGCGCGAGTTGATCCTCGATACGCTCGATCATTGCCTCGGCAACCGCACGCATGCGGCCAAAATCCTGGGAATCTCGATCCGCACGCTGCGCAACAAGCTCAGCGAATATACGTCGGCCGGCATAACGGTGGCCGAGCCGGGTCAGACGCGCATCAATGCGGTCTGACCCGAGAAACGATCAATAGTAGCGCCGGCGGTAGTAGTAGCGCGGGCGGGCGTAGTAGCGCGGCCGATAGTAGTAACGCGGGCGCGCATAATAACGTGGGCGTGCATAGTAGCGCGGCCGGCGATAGTAATAATACTGGCTGAACTCGGCATCCGCCTTGTCCAGCGCCTCCTTCATCTCGGCGGTCACGGCTTCGTCGCCCTTGCTTGGCTCGACGTCCGGCAGCGGTGCCAGCTTGGGCTGTGCCGCTTCAGCGGCGGCGATGCCGCCCATGCCGGCCGCGGCAAAGCCACCAACCAGTGTCATCAGGAATGAGCGTCTGTCCACGACGGCCTCCAGGCTGTTGTCACCACATCTCCCACGGCATCCCTAGGCGAGGAATGCCCGTGTGGAATAATGCATTTAAATGATGCTTTGTTCCATCCGGGCAGATTTCGCCCGCTATGGTTACGCGGGCTCACGCTCAATCCACCGCGTTGAGCGGCCGGGCAACGCTTTCGAGCGGCTGGCGCTCGGCACGAATCGCGAACCGGGCGGCGATGATCGCCGCCGCCAGCATCAGGGCAGCCCCCAGTAGGTAGCCACCGAAGACGCTGCCGCGCGAGCCTGTGTCGATCAGGATGCCGAAGAGCCACGGGCCGGCGATGCCGCCAGCACCGGTGCCGACCGCATAGAACACCGCGATGGCCAGCGCCCGCATCTCGACCGGAAAAGTCTCGGAGACCGTGAGATAGGCCGAGCTCGCTGCCGCTGAGGCGAAGAAGAACACGACACTCCAGCACAGCGTGAGTTGCGAGGCCGTCAGCCAGTCCCTCCAGAAGAGATAGCCCGTCCCCGTCAGCAGCAGGCCGGAGAGGGCATAGGTCGCGGCGATCATCGCGCGGCGGCCGAGCGTGTCGAACAGCCGTCCGATGAGGAGCGGCCCAAGGAAATTGCCGGCGGCGAAGGGCAGGATGAACCAGCCGATATTCTGCGAGGGAACCGCATAGAAGTCGGTGAGGATCAGAGCGTAGGTGAAGAAGATCGCATTGTAGAAGAAGGCCTGCGACAGCATCAGGGCCAGGCCCACCAGCGCACGCTCGCGATGGGCGACGAACAGAGTGTGGAAGACCTCGCGGAGCGGGGTGGCGGCACGCGGACGCAAACGGGTCACTGGCAGTCTTTCGCCTTCGGGCGGGACGAAGCCGGCGCGGCGCTCGATATCGGCGACGATCGCCGCGGCGCGTTCGGGATGGCCATGGCTGATCAGCCAGCGCGGGCTTTCCGGAATCCACTGCCTGAGGAACAGGATGATCAGGCCGAGCAGGGCGCCGATGAAGAACGCGAGGCGCCAGCCATATTCCGGATCGATCCAGGCGGGATCGAGCAGGACGATCGAGCCGATCGCGCCGAGCGCCGCACCGACCCAGAACGAGCCGTTGATGACGAGATCCGTCCAGCCACGCACGCGGGCGGGGACGAGTTCCTGAATGGTGGAGTTGATGGCGGTGTATTCGCCGCCGATGCCCATGCCGGTCAGGAATCGGAAGAGGATGAAGCTCGCGACGTTCCAGGAAAAGGCGGTAGCGGCCGTCGCGGACAGATAGACAAGTACGGTGATCGTGAAGAGCTTCTTGCGCCCAAGGCGATCAGTGAGCCAGCCGAAGAAGACCGCTCCCAGCACCGCGCCGGCGATATAGGCGGCGCCGGCGAGGCCGATCTCGGTATTGGTGAACTTGAGGGTCGGGCTTTCCTTGAGGGCACCCGAGACCGAACCTGCGAGCGTGACCTCCAGCCCGTCGAGGATCCAGGTGATGCCGAGGGCCACGACCACGAGCGTGTGGAAGCGCGACCAGGGCAGACGGTCGAGCCGTGCGGGCACGTCGGTTTCGACCGTGCCATGGTGCTGGTTGCCCGGCGGCGTCATGCCGGAGGTCTCCCGATCTTCGGTGGCGAATGAAAAGGCCGGCACCGCGAGGTGCCGGCCCGTTGCAGGTCAGCGGACCCAGTAGACCCGGCCGTTGCGGACCACGCGTCGCGGGCGGCGGTGATGGACCGGCGGCGGTGGCGGGCGGCGGTGACGCCGCGGGCGGCGGTGATGATACTGGGTGAATGCGGCATCGGTCTCGTCGAGGCCGGCCTTGAGAGCAGGATCGATGTCGCCGGTCTTGGGTTCGACAGGCGCGGGGGCGGTTTCAACCAGGCTCTTCGCCATCGCGGTGCCGCCGACCGCGGCAACCGCAAGGCCGCCGACAAGGCTCGTCAGGAAAGAACGTCGATTCAAGATGACCTCCAATATCGTCGGGATCCGGCGAAGTTCAGCCGTCCCTGAGCCAAGTGGGCCGGCGAATGCGGCCACAACGCGGCGTTTTGACAACCATCCGTTCATCTGATGGTTCCGAGAGGGTATTAATCCGTTTCTTAACAATTCGTTCACCATGCGCCCGGCAAGAATTGCCGAGCTGCACCCCGCTTCGGGGCGCGCGGGCGTGGGGCGGAGCGGTCGATGACCGATGTGACGGCAGGGCAGGGCAGAGGGTTCGCCGTTCCCGATCGCGGAGCGCTTGGCAAGCTGTTCAACCGGCCCGACCTGTTCCTCGCCGTCGGCGTCATGGGCATCCTGGTGGTGCTCATCTTCCCGATGCCCGCGGTTCTGCTCGACCTGCTGCTGGCGCTGTCGATCATCCTGTCGGTGCTGGTGCTGATGACCGCGCTCTTCATCGAGGAGCCGCTGGAGTTCTCGGCGTTCCCGACCGTACTGCTGATCGTCACGATGTTCCGGCTGGCGCTGAACCTCGCCTCGACGCGTCTGATCCTCGCCCATGGTCATGAGGGTTCATCGGCGGCTGGACATGTGATCGAAGCTTTTGCCGGTTTCGTGATGAGCGGCAATTTCGTGATCGGCGTGATCGTCTTCACGATCCTGATCATCGTCAATTTCGTCGTCATCACCAAGGGTTCGGGCCGCATCGCCGAGGTGGCGGCACGCTTCTCCCTCGACGCCATGCCGGGCAAGCAGATGGCGATCGACGCCGATCTCTCCGCAGGCCTGATCGACCAGGAAACCGCAAAGGTTCGCCGCAAGGCACTGGAGGACGAATCCTCCTTCTTCGGCTCGATGGACGGTGCCTCGAAATTCGTGCGCGGCGACGCCATTGCCGGCCTGCTGATCACCTTCATCAACGTGCTCGGCGGCATCATCATCGGAGTGGCACAGCAGGGGCTGAGCTTCGGTCAGGCGGCGACGAACTACACTCTCCTCACCGTCGGCGACGGTCTCGTCAGCCAGGTCCCGGCGCTGATCGTCTCGACGGCGGCCGGCCTGCTCGTGTCGAAGGCCGGCGTGCGCGGCGCGGCCGACAAGGCGCTCGGCAAGCAGCTCTCGGGTTATCCGAAGGCGCTCGGCATGTCGGCGGCGGTGATGCTGCTGATCGGGCTGCTGCCGGGCATCCCGATGCTGCCCTTCCTGCTGCTGGCGGCCGGCGCCGGTTTTCTGGCTTACCGTTTCGGCAAGGCGGCCAAGGCCCGCGAGGCTCAAGCGGGCATGGCCGATCCGGCGCAGGCCGGTGGCGCGGTCGCGGCGGACGGTACGCCGCGCGAGGAAACGCTGAACGACCTCCTCAAGATGGACGAGCTCAAGATCGAGATCGGCTACGGCCTCCTGCCGCTGGTCAATGCGCCGAGCGGGCAGGACCGGCTGACCGACCAGGTCCGGGCGCTGCGCCGGCAGCTTGCGGCCGAGCTCGGCTTCGTCATGCCGGCTGTGCGCATCGTCGACAACGTCCAGCTCGAGGCCAACCACTATTTCATCAAGATCAAGGAGATCGATGCGGGCCAGGGGATCGTCTATGCCGGCCAGTACATGGCGATGGATCCGATGGGCGGGGCGGTGAACCTGCCAGGCCACAACGTGCTGGAGCCGACCTTCGGCCTGCCTGCGACCTGGATCGATGCTGCCTTGCAGGATGAGGCGCAACTGCGCGGCTACACCGTGGTCGATGCCGCCACCGTGATCTCGACGCATCTCACCGAGGTGCTGAAGTCGAACATGCCGGAGCTGCTCTCGCATTCCGAGGTGCAGAAGCTCTTGCGCGAATTGCCGAAGGACCATGCCGATCTGGTCAAGGAGATCGTGCCGAGCCAGATCTCGACCACCGGCATCCAGCGCGTGCTGCAGCTCCTGCTCTCCGAGCGCATCTCGATCCGCGACTTGCCGACGATCATAGAGGGGGTTGCCGAGGTCTCCGCAAGCGTGCGCAGCCCGCGCGAGCTCGCCGAGCATGTCCGTGCGCGGCTCGCCCGCCAGATCTGTGCCCAGTTCTCGAACATGCAGGGCGTACTGCCGATCATCACGCTGTCGCCGGCCTGGGAGAGTGTTTTCGCCGAGTCGATCATCGGCCAGGGTGAGGATCGCCATCTCGCCATGCAGCCCTCCCGCCTGCAGGAGTTCGTGCATCACGTCCGTGACAAGTTCGAGGACGCCGCGCGCATTGGCGAGATGCCGGCGCTGGTCACCTCGGCCATGGCGCGGCCCTTTGCCCGCCAGATCATCGAGCGCTTCCGCCGGGAGACGCCGGTGCTGTCACAGGCGGAAATCCATCCGCGCGTGAGGCTCAAGACGGTGGGCAGCGTCTGATATCAACGCGCCTCCGCTTTCCACGGGGGCGCGATGCCTGCGGCGCAATGGTCAGCGCCATAGGCTGCGGCTAAGCGGACATCATGTCGCGCAATGCTGCTCTCTTCACTGTCATGTGTCTCGTCTGGGGTCTGACCTGGATGCCGATGAAAGTCGGTTCGATGCATGTGCCGCCGGTCTTCCTGGCGGCGGCGCGCTTCTCGATTGCCGGCGTCCTGATGCTGCTTTGGGCAGGGCGCGACGTGGTCAAGGTGCCGGGCGGCGCCTGGCCGCGCCTGATCGGCACCGCGTTGTTGCTCAATACCGCCAATTACACGCTGCTGTTCTGGGGCACGGCGCATGCGCCGACCGGGCTCGCGGCGATCGTCAATTTCGCGACGATCCCGATCTACACGCTGCTGGCGAGCCGGGTAATCGAGGGCGTGCGCATCGACCGGCGCAAGATCGTGGCGATCGCCCTTGGAACCGTGGGGCTCGGTTTCCTGTTCGCGACACGGGCCATGGGAGGGCTCTCGGCCGCGCAAGGCGATCCGATGGAGATGATCGGGCTCGCCGCCGTCGCGGCAGGCACGCTGTTCTACTGCGTCGGCGCGGTGCTCTCCCGGCCGATCGCCGGGACGATGCCGACGCTGACGCTCGCCGGCTGGCAGACGCTGATCGGTGGCATCGGGCTGACGATCGTCTCGCTCGCGCTGGAGCCGGTCGGTCTTGACGAGATCCGCGCGCTGGCGAGCTGGCCGGTGTTGCCGGCTGTCCTCTTCCTCATCGTCGGCGGCTCGCTGATGGGCTTCACCATCTACATGCGGCTGCTGCGAGACTGGGGGGCGTTCCGTGCCGGGCTCTACGCCTTCGTCAGCCCGGCCGTCGCGGTCACGGTCGGCGTCGCGGCGCTCGGTGAGCCCTTCGGCTGGTCGGAGGCGATCGGCGCGCTCCTGATGTTCGGCGCCGCGGCGATCGCACTGAAGCGATAAAGGCGTCATTCCCGGCGGAGCGAAGCGCAGTCCCGAGAGTTTCCGGCAGTACCGAACGCAATAGCCCCTTTCGGCATCTGATGCTCGGGTCACGCCCCGGCATGACGAGGCGTTCCTATGGCGGCGGGGCGATGCGGGTGCTGCGCTTGAGCTGCGCCCGTTCGAAGGCGAGCACGATCGGCAGCGAGAAGACCAGCGGCAGGATGAGATAGAACAGCCGCCAGATCAGCAACGCGGCGAAGACTGCCGGCGCAGGCACACCCGGCATCACCGCGAGGAAGACCGCCTCCATCACGCCGACGCCGCCCGGCACCTGGCTCAGGAGGCCGGCCGAGAACGACAGCAGGAAGGCGCCGAGCACGATCAGGAAGCCCGGATTGCCCTGCTCGGGCAAGGCGAAATAGATGATGCCGGCCGCACCTGCGAGCTCGATCGGGGCGGCGAGATATTGCCGGGCGACGATCGGCAGGCGCGGATAGATGATCTCGAACTTGCCGATCTTCAGCGGCTTGAAGCGCAGCCAGGAGCCGACCGTGTAGAGCGCGACGAAGGCGAGCATGCCGACGCCGATCCACCGGGCGGTGCTGTCGGTGATCGCGAACCATTTCGACATCCGCTCCAGCGGATGCAGGATCTGCGGCTCGTACAGCAGCACGAGCCCCATTAGGAAGATCGTCCCGAAGGCGAAGGTGAAGGAGCAGAGCGCGACGAGGACCGCGACCTCGGCCGCCGTCAGGCCCTTCGCGGTATAGGCGCGGTAGCGCACCATGCCGCCCGAAAAGACCGAGGCGCCGATATTGTGCGAGAGGGCGTAGGTCACGAAGGAGCAGAGCGAGATATAGGGCCAGGAGATGCCCTTCTCCTTGCCGAGATGGATCAGCGCGATGCGGTCGTACCAGGCGAGCGCGGCATAGGCGACGAGCGTCGCGAGCGCCGCATGGAAGAAGGCGTCCGGCGGGATCACCGCGATCTTGTGGCCGATGCGATGGGCGATGATCTTGATGCTCTGCCAGAGCCCCGCATTTTCCAGCAATGCTTCGACGGTGGCGTCCGACCCGGCCTCGGCCTTGAGTTTGCCCCAGAGCAGTTCCACCGACCAGACGACAGCGACGAGCCCGATGATCGGCCAGAGATAGTCGAGATAGCGTTTCATGGAGGCCGCGGAGCTCAGGACGGATTGGTGACGGCGACAGTTGGCCCACGTCTTCACCGCTGCGGCGCGAACCTGTCCCTTCTCTGCCAGCGGGAAAGGGCGAGGGCAAGCGCCTCAAGACGCCCGCGCTCGCCCAAGGTCCAGGCGTTGAGGAGAGGGCTACTTGCCGTTCTTCTTCAGCCAGTCCTGCATCATCGCCACTTCCTTCTCCTGATCGCGGATGACGTTCTCGGCGAGCTTGCGGATCTCGGGGTCCTTGCCATGGGCGAGGACGATCCTGGCCATATCGATCGCGCCCTGATGGTGCGGGATCATGCCGCGGACGAAATCGGCATCGGCATTGCCGGAATAGGGGATGTCCATATCCTTGTGCATCCTGGTGTTGGCGTCCCGATAAGCCTTGGTCGAGGCGCTGTCGCCGGGCTTGGCTGCGGCGGGAGTGCCGTGGCCGGCATGGCCGCCATGAGGCTGCTGGGCCTGTGCCGGACCGGCCAGAAAGCCGGCGGCGAGCAGGGCTGCCAGGATGATCGTGTTACGCTTCATCTGTCTTGATCCTTGGTCGATGAAAATGCGGACCGCGCCGAAAAGCGGCATCTTGATCCGCCGGAATCGAGGGTTCAGGCGAAATTCGCGGGTCGCGGCGGTCGTTCTGCCGGCTCGGTTGAGCGATTTCGAGCCGCAGCGACCGGTGTCGGCGGCAATCGCGACCAACAGACCGTGGCGAGCAGCAAGGGGGCGGCTGGCGCTTCGGCGATCAGGCCGCAGCCGATCGTGCAGCAGGGAGGTGCCGCGGAGGCCGGGGTCTTCGCATCTCCGTCCTCATGGCAAGGGGCGGATGCTTGCGCCTGCTCGTCGAGGGTGGCTTGCATAGATCCGGCATGGTGTGCCGGGCCGGGCATACGCAGCATCGTCGCGGCCAATGTCAGATGCGGCAAGACGGCGAAGCACATCACCAGGAGACCGAACAGCCAGCCGGAAGACCGGCCACGCCGTGGCCGCCGCCATCCACCTATGCTCTCGGGCCGGGCGTGTGTCATTGCGTCGTGATCTTTCGAACGCGATCATGTCATGATCGCGGCGATGATCCTGATTTTCGAGCGAGCCGCGACCTCCCATCCATGACCCAGAGCCTGAGCATCACCCTGACCGGAACGACCGACCTGCCGCCCGGCAAGATCGCGACGATCGTGACATCGCTGGAGATGTTCGCGCACCCCCCGCAACGGCCCGATCCGGCCGGTACCGAACGTTTCTCGCTCGAACTGATGAGGCATTCAGAGATCGAACGCTATCTCACCGTCTACCGGCTGCTCGGCGAGCGCTGGATGTGGTTCAGCCGCCTGACCAAGCCGCGCGCCGAGCTGGAGGCGATCTTCACCGACCCGGCCATCACAGTCTACGCGGTTCGCTTCGAGGGGCGCGATGTCGGGTTGCTCGAACTGGATTTCCGCGTGTCGGGCGAAGGCGAACTCGCGTTCTTCGGGCTGGATGAGCCGGTGGTCGGGAAGGGGGCGGGCCGGTGGTTGATGAACCGGGCGCTCGCGCTGGCCTGGACGAAGCCGATCTCGCGATTCTGGGTGCATACCTGCACGCTCGACCATCCGGCTGCGCTGGGCTTCTACCAGCGCTCGGGCTTCACGGTCTTCAAGCGCGGGGTCGAGGTCGACGACGATCCGCGCCTGACCGGCAAGCTGCGGCGCGACTCCGTCGAACACCACCCCATCATCGCATAAAGAAAAAGGCGACGTCCCGAGGACGCCGCCTTTTTCTGAACTGTGTCTGCACTCTCAGGCGCGCGATCGCAACCCGATCGCATCCATGGCCGACTGATCCCGGGCGGCTTCCGCCGCGCGCTCCGAGGCGCGTTCGCGATCGTCGAGGATCTCGACCTTCTTCATCTCCTCGAAGGCTTCCTGCAACTCGGCCTTGGCCTCGTCGAGCTGGCCCTTCAGGTTGTCGGCCGACTGGCGCAGGTTGTCACGGCGGCCGAGAGCTGCCTTGGCATAGGTCGGATAGGCGAAATGGGCGGGGTCGGCGATGCCGGCGCGCGATTCCTCCGCCTGGATCTCGCGATCGAGATCGCTCGCCATTCGGTGAAAATCGGCGATCATCATCTCGATCTGGCTTACCCGGCGACGTTTCTCGTCGACCTGGAAGCGCTTGAGCCGAAGAAGCGTCTCTCGCGACTTCATGTCGTTTATCAACTCCTGATTACGCATCGGCGCTGCCGACCCCTCGGCGAGCGCCAGAACTCCATCCGCGAGACGAGGAGCAACATGGCGCAAGGAGGTTGACCTTTCCTTACCGGGACGGGCTGCCTTTGATGCATGATCAGGCCGCGTCGCGGCTGCTGCCGGCCGTGACCGGAATGATCTAGTGAGGCAGGCGCTTGGCCATCCGGCCTTTTGCCCAGCGGATATCCTGTCTTGGCTGCCATTTCTCGTTTCGGCGGGCACGGCCCCCTGCTTTGCGGCCTTGCGCTGAGCCGCATCATCGGCTGGGGCTCGACCTTCTATTCGCCCTCGGTGCTGGTCGGCGCGCTCGATCGCGAGATCGGTCTCAATGCCGAGATCGTCTTCGGCGGTATCACCATCCTGCTGATCACCGGGGCGCTGGTCGCGCCTGCGATCGGGCGCTTGCACGACCGCGAGGGCACGCGCCGCTCGATGTGCATGGGCGCTTTGATCTGCGCGCTCGGGCTCGGCGTGCTGTCGCTGGCGCAGGGGCCGGTGAGCTATCTCGCAAGCTGGTTCGTGATCGGGCTCGGCCATGCGCTGTCGTTGGCCAATACCGGCAATGTCACCATCGCCCAGTTGATGGGCGACCGGACGCGGCGCGTGATCGGGCTGATGATGCTGGTCACGGGCCTCTCCTCCAGCGTGTTCTGGCCTTTGACAGCGGTGCTGATGAACGCTTTCGGCTGGCGAACGACATTGCTCATCTTCGCGGCGATGCAACTCGTCATCGTGCTGCCGATCTATGCGTCGATCCCGCGCTACCGGCGTGTGCCAGTGCTTGCGGCCAAGCCGGAGGCGACCTCCGTCGGTGAGCGCGGGCGCGTCGCGCCGGAAGCGCGCAGGGCGGCGTTCTGGCTGGTGGCGCTCGCCTTCTCCGCCAGCGGGCTTGTCTCCTGGGGATTGCCGTTGCACCTGATCAGCCTGTTCCAGGAGGCCGGGCTGACGCAGGCCGAGGCCGTCTGGGTGGCGACGCTGAGCGGCCCGGCGACGCTCGCAGCGCGCGCGATCGACGCGACGCTCGGCGAGCGGCTGCCGGCCGAGAGGGTCGCGCTGTTCGGCCTGCTGCTGGGGCCGGTCCTGTGCCTTGTCCTGCCCTTCTTGCCGATGACGATCCTGGCCGCGGCGATCTTCGTCGTGCTGTTCAGCGCGGCGCTCGGCGTGATCTCGATCGCGCGGGCGACGCTGCCGCTCGCCCTGTTCGGGCGCAACGGTTTCGCGTCGATGCTCGGCAAGCTCACGGTGCCGCAGAACATGGCCTTCGCCGCAGCGCCGCTGCTCTTCGCCGTGATGGTCGAGCGGCTCGGCGCGAACCCGACTCTGGTCGCTTCCGCCGCGATCCAGGCAATCGGCTTTGCTGCAATGCTCGCGCTGGTGCGGATGGTGGAGCGAGGCTGAGCGCCGCGCAGGTTCAAGCCGGCACCGCGGCGGCCACAGGTCGGGCACTGGCCCGGGGCCGTACGGCCAATGTCAGACGGTTTCGCTCATGATCGCGGCCAGACGCGCATAGCATTCCGGCAAGGGCGTCGCGTCGTCCTTGGCCTGCTTCAGAAAGGCCTCGAGCGCGGGATGCAGGCGGATCGCCTCGTCGACCTCGGCCGAGGCGCCCTGGCGATAGGCGCCGAGCCGGATCAGTTCTTCCATGTCGGCATAGGTCGCGAGCGTCGAGCGCGCCTTCTGCACGACCGGATAATACGCCGGATCGCAGGAGCGGGGCATGGTGCGCGAGACCGACTTCAGGATGTTCACCGCCGGATAGCGCCCGCGTTCGGCGATCGAACGCTCCATGACGATATGGCCGTCAAGAATGCCGCGCACCGCGTCGGCGACGGGCTCGTCATGGTCGCCGCCATCGACCAGCACGGTGAACAGGCCGGTGATGGCGCCGTCGCCGATGCCGGGGCCGGCGCGTTCGAGCAGGCGCGGCAGTTCGGCGAAGACGGTCGGGGTGTAGCCCTTGGTCGTGGGCGGCTCGCCGGCCGCCAGGCCGATCTCGCGCATCGCCATGGCGAAGCGCGTCACCGAATCCATCAGGCACATCACCTGCAGGCCGCGATCGCGGAAATATTCGGCGAGCGTTAGCGTGGTCAGGGCCGCCTGCTTGCGCATCAGCGCCGGCTCGTCCGAGGTCGCGACCACGACGATCGAGCGGGCGAGGCCTTGCGGTCCAAGGTCCTCCTGGAGGAATTCCTGCACCTCGCGGCCGCGCTCGCCGACGAGGCCGATGATGTTGACGTCGGCCTGGGCGTAGCGCGCCAGCATCGAGAGCAGCACGGACTTGCCGACGCCGGAGCCGGCGAAGATGCCCATGCGCTGGCCGATGCAGCAGGTCAGGAACGTGTTCAGGGCGCGTACGCCGAGATCGAGCGGCGGCCCGACCCGGCGCCGTGCATGGGCGTTCGGAGGATCGTTGCGATAGGCGAAGAGCGTGTCGCCCTGCGGCAAGGGCGGCCCGCCATCGACCGGGCGGCCGAGGGCATCGACGACGCGGCCGAGCCAGGCCGGCGTGGGGCGCAGACCCGGCTGGGCCCGGTCGACATGGACGGGACAGCCGCGGCGGACACCGTCGAGACCGCCGAAGGGCATGACGAGCGCCTTGTCGCCGGAAAAGCCGACGACCTCGCAGGGGACGCGCGTGCCCGGCGCGATCTCGATGCCGACGCGCCCGCCCAGGCTCATCGCGCCGATCGGCCCGGCGACCTCGACCAGCAGGCCGCGCACGCCGATGACCCGGCCATAGATGGTTACGCCCTCGATGTGCTCGATGGCGGTGGCCAGAGCGGAGAGGCGGTCGTGGCCGTGGGATGGAGAATTCATTCGGAACGCGTCGGTTGAGCCAGTGAGTTTGGGCCAACCATAACCGCTGCCGGCCACCCTGTGGATGATTCGGTAAGGGTTCCTAACAAATTGCGCTCATTTACCACCTGTTAAGCTCTGTGATTAACACTGCGGATCGAGGCTGCCGCGTGTCGCAGCGCCATTATGGCGCTGTTTCCCGAAGCTGCCTCCGCGAAAGGCGCTTTCGCGGCCGAGAAATTCAGCGATCCGTGTCAAATTCGACTCACCTCGACAAGGATCGTTCACTTTCTCCGAGGAAGCGCTTGCGCTCGGGAATCACGGTTTGTTAACCAGTTTCCTCGTAGCGTGTCGCGTGGCGTTTCATTGGGCAAGTGCGTCGTCGCCCGGGGCCGAACGGTCCGGGCGGAAACAACGGTCAAACCTGCCCTGCGGGCGAAATTGGGGACGTGGACATGCGGGTTCTGCTGATCGAGGACGATAGCGCGACCGCTCAAAGCATCGAGCTCATGCTCAAATCGGAGAGCTTCAACGTCTATACGACGGACCTCGGCGAAGAGGGCGTCGATCTCGGCAAGCTCTACGACTACGACATCATCCTGCTCGACCTGAACCTTCCCGACATGTCGGGTTACGAGGTTCTGCGCTCGCTGCGCGTCGCGAAGGTCAAGACGCCGATCCTGATCCTCTCCGGTCTCGCCGGCATCGAGGATAAGGTGAAGGGCCTCGGCTTCGGCGCCGACGACTATCTCACCAAGCCGTTCCACAAGGACGAGCTGGTCGCCCGCATCCACGCGATCGTGCGCCGCTCGAAGGGGCACGCCCAGTCGGTCATCACCACCGGCGACCTGGTCGTCAATCTCGACACCAAGACGGTCGAGGTGGATGCCGCCCGCGTGCACCTCACCGGCAAGGAATACCAGATGCTGGAGCTGCTCTCGCTCCGCAAGGGCACGACGCTCACCAAGGAGATGTTCCTCAACCATCTCTATGGCGGCATGGACGAGCCCGAGCTCAAGATCATCGACGTCTTCATCTGCAAGCTGCGCAAGAAGCTCGCCAACGCATCGGACGGCAAGAACTACATCGAGACTGTCTGGGGCCGCGGCTATGTGCTGCGCGAGCCTTCCGATGTCGAGGAACGCATCCCGGCCTGACGTATTTCCGTCGCCCGCCCGTCATCGGCCGGTCATGAAGCGACGTCATACCAGTTCTTGACCTGATCGTCGGATGTACACGACAGGTCGACGGGGACCCCGCCGAGAGGCGGGGTTTTTGTTTGTGCGGCGTCGCGCTCCGCGGAATGACGAGGGGGCTCCGTCAAAACGGGCGGAATTTCCTCTCAGCCACGCAGCGCGGCGGTGGTCCGCGGGAACTGAAGGGCGGGCGCGGGGGAGATGGCGGGCGGCCCCCCGATCGCGGCGTGGCGATAGAGGCCGCGATGCAGCGGATCGCAGACGAGCTTCGTCGCGAGCCCCAGCACGGTCTCGGCGGCGCCGAGCAGGAATGCCCCATCCGGCACGAGGCGCGGAGCGAGCAGCTCCAGGACCTTCACCTTGGTCGGTACGTCGAAATAGATCAGCACGTTGCGGCAGAAGATCACGTCGAAACGACCGAACCGGTCGTTGCGCTCCAGAAGGTTGTGCTGGGTGAATGTGACCATCGAGCGGATACGCTGCGAGACTTGCCATTTGTCGCCGATCTGCTGGAAATGCTTCAGCAGCATCTGGATCGGCAGGCCGCGCTGGATCTCGAACTGGCTGTAGATACCGGCGCGGGCCTTGTCGAGAATTTCCGCGGAGATGTCGGTTCCCAGGATCTCGATCTTCCAGCCGGCCAGCCGGTCGCCGAGCTCGTCGATCAGCATGGCCAGCGAATAGGCTTCCTGGCCGCTGGAGACGGCCGCGCACCAGATCCGCAACGAGCGGCTGGCGGCGTTGGCGGCAAGACGTTCGGGCAGGATGACGTCGCGGAAGAGGTCGAACGGCGTCTGGTCGCGGAAGAACAGCGTCTCGTTGGTGGTCATGGCGTCGACCACGGCGCTCTCCAGGGCCGGGTCGCGGGAAAGCCTGAGCTGGCGGACGAGGGCTTCGAGATCGGCAATGCCGCGCCGGCGGCAAAGGATGCCGAGCCGGCTCTCGGCCAGATAGCGCTTGTCCGTGGTCAGCGACAGTCCGGATCGCTGCTGCAGCAGGAGGCGCAGGAAGGAGAAGTCGGCCTCGGTCATACCGGCTGCACCCCGCGCACGAGGCAGCGGATCGAGGCGCCGATCTCGTCGAGCGCGATGACGGCGCTGGCATGGCGGGCACGCACGACGGATCCCGGCATGCCCCAGATCGTGCTGCTCGGCTCGTCCTGGGCGATGACGGCGGAGCCGGCCTTGCGCAAGGCACCCGCGCCGTCGGTGCCGTCGCTGCCCATGCCGGTAAGGACGAGGCCGAGGGCGGCTGCGCCGAGATGGCGTGCCGCGTCGCCGAAGAGCACGTCGACGGCGGGCCGGCAGAAATTGACGGGCGCCTCGTCGCCAATCCGCGCGACGATATGGCCGAGCCTGCGGTCGATGCCGAGATGGCGGCCGCCCGGCGCGATATAGACGATGCCGCGCATCAGGCGCTCGCCGTCGAAGGGCTCGCGGGCAGGCACGCCGATATGGCTCGCGACCTGCTCGGCGAAGGAGGCGGTGAACAGCGGTGGCATGTGCTGGACGACGATGGTCGTCAAATCGTTGAGGCCGTCGCCGATGTCGAACAGAACCTTGGCGACGGCGCGCGGGCCACCGGTGGAAGCGCCGACCACGAGATAGCGCGGCATCACCGAGACGAGCGGGCGCAGGTTGACGGGCCCGGCATGCGGCAGATCCGTGTCGATCTCGGGCGGCAGCGACCCCGGCCTGACCGGCGTCTGGACGATATTGCCGAGCTTGAGCAGGAACTCGCTGCGAAAATCGAGGGACAGGGTCATGCCGCTGCGGCTGTCCGGCTTGGAGACGACGTCCATCGCCCCTCGCGTCATGCATTCGAGAGCGATGCGGGTGTTGCGCTCGTTCAGCGTCGCGGCGATCAGGACGCCTGTGTTAGGGCTTTCCCGGAGGATCTGGGGGAGGGCGGCGGCGCCGTCGATGCCGGGCATGTCGAGGTCGAGCACCATCACGTCCGGCTTGAAGCGGGTGGCGTGGGCGACTGCGGTTTCGCCGTCGCCGGCGACCGCAACGACGTGGAAATTCCCCGCCTCGCCCAGCCAGCGCGCGAAAAGCCCGCGCACCACGACGGAATCGTCCGCGATCACCACGGTCTTGTGCCGTGATGCGAGGCTGGCGGGAAGCGCGCGCGGAGACAACATCGACATGTTTCTCACTGGGCAGGCGGTAGAGGCGAAAGTATTCCGGGCGAAGCGGCCCCGATGCGCGCTCGCACCGGGGAGCATCCGTTCAGAGCAATCCGACCTGATGGAATTTCGAAGCCACGATCTCCTTGTCGAACGGCTTCATGATGTATTCGTCGGCACCAGCATGCATGGCGCGGGCGATGTGGGCGATATCGTTCTCGGTGGTGCAGAACACGACCTTGGGACGCTTGCCGCCCGGCATCTGGCGCAGCGTTCGCAGGAATTCGTAGCCGTCCATGATCGGCATGTTCCAGTCGAGCAGGACGGCGTCCGGCATCTCGCCCTTGCAGGCGTCGATGGCGCGCGCGCCGTCCTCTGCCTCGGCAATGCGGAACTGCAGTCCTTCGAGAATGCGGCGGGCCACCTTTCGGATCACCGCTGAGTCGTCGACGACGAGGCAGTATTTCATGGTGAGGTCTCCAGAATGGTGGCGCTGCTGTCAGGCCGCGCTGCGAAGGTCGAGGTCGAGGACGGCGTCGAGGTCGAGGACGACGAGCAATTCGTCGTCCAGGCGATGAATGCCCGTCGCCAGCGCCGCCCAGACGCGATCGAGATGAACCGGAAGCGGCTCGAAGGTGGACCGGTCGAGCCGGATGACCTCGCCGACCGCGTCGACGATGAGTGCATAGGCCTCGCCGCCATGGTCGATGCCGATTGCCGTCAATTCGTGGCGGCCCTGGCTGTCTAGCCTGAGCTCGACCGGGCGCCCGAGCCGCTTGCGCAGGCAGATCGCGGTGACGATGCGGCCGCGCAAGTTGATCAGGCCGACGATTTCGTCGGGCGCGTGCGGCACGATCGTGATGTGGTTGGCGATGAAGACATCCTGGACGCGGCCGATTGGCAGGCCGAGGAGCTGTTCGCCGACGCGGATCGTCACATAGTCGAGCGAGTCGCCGAAACCGGACGCAGCCGCGGCAGGAGCCTGTGGTTCGCTCGGCATCATGCGGCATGCCTCAGATCGGCGCCCGCCGTGTTGAGTTCGCTGAGCAGGGCACGGCGGTCGAATTTCGCGATGACGTCGTCGAGGCCGGCCTGGACCGCCCGCATGTGCAGGTCGGGGGTGGCGCAGGTTGTGAGGCCGAGAATGCGCAGGCGCTCGCCCCCGGCGCGTTCGCGCAGCAGGGCAGCGAAGGCAAAGGCGGTATCGGCGTCGCGGTCGAGGTCGAGCAATGCGGTCAGGATCGGTTCGCCTGCCGTCGTCAGGGCCGCCTCGCTGAAGTCGGCGATCGGCGCGATGATCCGGCCGGAAGCCCTCAGTACCGGAGTCAGCATGTCGCGCAGGAAGTCGGATGGCTCGACCAGCAGAATCCGGCCGGGAAGCGCGGCGTTGCGCCCGGCCGCAAACCAGCCGGGCTCGTTCAGCGGCAGGTAGTGGGCGAGATCGAGGATGTCCGTGGCGCGGCCACGGATCATGGCGGAGCCGATGATGCCGCGCGCGTCGGCCGACGCTATCTCCAGCTCGAAGGTTTCCTCGACGATGTCGACGATCGCCTCGACGGCGAGCGCCACGGTGAGATCGCCGTTCGAGACGATGACGAGCGGCTGGATGCCCTCGGAGCGCAGTTGCGTGTCCGCCACCGGTGTCACCGGGACCAGGCGCTCGCGATAATGCAGCAGCGTCCTGCCGCCGCTGCGCTGGAACTCGCCGGCCTCGATCTCCTCGAGCCGCGTCACGAGCGACAGGGGAAGGGCCTGAAGGCTGCCCGTGCCGGCCCTGAAGACGAGCATGGTCATCCGCTCGCCGCGATGCGCCTCCGCCGTCTCCTCGTGCGATTCCTCCTTCGTGTCCTCGGACGTCGTCGCGCCGACCAGGCGGGCGACGCCGTTGGGATCGACGATGAGGACGACGGTGCCGTCGCCCAGGATGGTGTTGCCCGAGAACAGGTGGATGTGACGAAGCTTGCTCGACATCGGCTTCACCACGATTTCCTCGGTATGGAAGACGCTGTCGACGAGGATACCGAATTGCCGCTCGCCGATCTGGGTGACGACGATGAAGCCTTCGCCGTCCGTGCGCCTGGCCTGCTGCTTGCCGGGGCTGGCCATCAGCCCCGGCAGCGAGACGATCGGCAGCAGGCGCCCGCGCAGCCGCAGCACCGGAGCGCCGTTGATCTCTTCGATGCGGTTGTCGTCGCCGGCCTTGGCTCGCACCAGCTCGCGCACCGCGATCTGGGGGATGGCGTACCGGTCCTCGCCGGCGACCACGATCAGCGCGGAGATGATGGCGAGCGTGAGCGGGATCTTGATGGTGATGGTCGTGCCGAGACCCGGGCGGCTGGCGATATCGACCGTGCCGCCGATCGAATCGACATTGGCCTTGACGACATCCATGCCGACGCCGCGGCCAGAGACCGCGGTGACGCTGTCGGCGGTGGAGAAGCCGGCATGGAAGATGAAGCGGCCGATCTGCGCGTCGCTGAGCTTGTCGAGTTCGGCCTCGGTCGCGAGCCCCTTGGCGACGGCCTTGCTGCGGATACGCTCGATATCGAGGCCGCGGCCGTCATCGGCGATGGAGATCGTGACCGAGCCGCCCTCGTGATAGGCGGCTAGCCGGATCGTGCCGTGCTCGGGCTTGCCGGCCTCGCGCCGGTCTGCCGGCAACTCGATCGCATGGTCGGCGCAGTTGCGGACCATGTGGATCAGCGGGTCCTTGATCAGGTCGAGGATCTGCCGGTCGAGTTCGGTCTCGGCGCCGTCGGTCAGAAGCTCGATGCGCTTACCCAGTTCCGCGCTCAGGTCGCGCACGATGCGCGGCAGCTTCGACCAGGCGTTGCCGACCGGCTGCATCCGCGTCTTCATCACGCCGTCCTGGAGTTCGGCGGTGATCAGCGACAGGCGCTGCAGCGGGGCCTTGAGCCCGGCATCCTCCTGCCGCCGCGCGACCTCGAGGAGCTGGTTGCGGGTCAGCACGAGCTCCGAGACCATGGTCATCAGATGCTCGATCGTGTCGACATTGACGCGCAGGGTGACCGGGCCGCCGCCGCGGGACGGGTTTTGCGAATCCTCGGCGGGGGCGGGGGCCTCGCTGCCTTCGATGCGGCCATCGCGCCCGCGCTGCGGGCCGGGGGCACTGCGGAAGACGATGTCTTCGGCGCTGGCCGGGGCGTGGGCGGGCTGGCCGTGGCGCGCGAGATAGGCGGCGACGGGGTCGAGCGACGATTCAGCAGGAGGCTGCTGCTTGAGCTCACCTTTGGCGTGCTCGGCCAGAGCGAGCAGTTCCCCGATCAGCGTCTCGTCATTACCTTCGGGCTCCTGCCCCTTCTCGGCCAGCTCGGCCAGAATGTCCTTGATCCGGTCGATCGTCTCCAGGATCGCTGTGACGGCTATGGGCTTGACGGTGGCGCCGTCACGGAATTGCCCGATCACCGACTCGGCGGCATGCGTAAGCGCTTCCAGCCGCGGCAGGCCGATGAAGCCGCAGGTGCCCTTGACCGTGTGGACCAGCCTGAAGATGTTCCGCAGGATGTCCCGGTCGTTGGGATCCTGTTCAAAGCGAACGAGTTCCCGGTCGACCGTGTCGAGATTCTCGCCGGTCTCCGTCAGGAACTCTTGCAGCAGCTCGTCCATGCAGGAACTTCACTCAACGCGGAACGCTGCAGGAATTAAAGCAGCAGAACGGTTTATGATCGGTTGAGATCGCATCTCGACCGGTAACCACCGTTCGGGCCGTTGTGGTTCAGCTTGTCCTGGCTGCCTTGATCGTCACCGTATCGCCGTCGATGGCGAAGGCGATGTCCATCCCGGCGGCGCGAGCGACCATGCCTGTATAGAGCGGCTGGACGGCATGGGCGTCGATCGTACCTGTCTCCGAGCGACCGGCCAGGAGTTCCTCGACATGCGCGGGGATCCGGGCATGCGAGCCGGTCGCGGTGATCTCGAACGTGCCTTGCTCACCCTCGACCGTGGCGCGCGAGACCAGCTTGCCGCCGCGCGGCACGGCCTGCGTCGCGATCACCAGCAGGTTGAGCAGCAGCTTGACCTGATTCTTCGGAAGCAGCGCGCGCGGAGCCTCCCAGTCGAGCGAGAGCTTCTCGTCGTTGAGGAAGCCGTTCGCGACATTGCCGGCATCGCCGAGATCGATCATCGCACCGGCGGAGCCGGCCGCACCGAAGGCGAGGCGGGCGAATTGCAGGCGGGCGGAAGCGGCCCGCGCGCTCTTCTTGATCAGTTCCAGCGCGAAATCGCGCATCGACGGATCGTCCTCCTCCAGAACCTCGAGAGCGTTGACAATCGCTCCGACCGGGCTGATCACGTCGTGGCAGACCCGGCTGCAAAGAAGCGCGGCCAGATCGAGCGGCTCGAGCGAGATGTCGGTCATGGGGGCGAGGTCCTGGGAAACGGGGATGCGCCGGATTGAGGCGTCGTTGCCGCTTGATATGCTGCCATCTTGGTTTTCATGTGGTTAATCGCCATATCGGGCGATTGCGAGAAGGAAGGGCCGCGATGATCGGCCATGACGATCCCCGCCTGCGCGATCGCGAGGGGCTGGGATGTAAACTTGCTGAAGCAGCCGCGATCAGCGCCGCCGTCCTGCTGGCGAAGCGGGCCGCGCGTGATGTCACGCTCAAGAGCGACGGTTCGCCGGTTTGTTCAGCCGATCTCGCGGCCGACCGTGCCGCCAAGGAAGCACTGGCGCGTCTGCTGCCCGGCTTTGCGATCGTCAGCGAGGAAACGGCTCAGGATGCCGCGCCTGGCGCCATCTTCATTCTGCTCGATCCGCTCGACGGTACGCGCGAGTTTCTCGCCGGCGGCGACAGCTATTGCGTCGCGATCGCGGTCGTCTGCGACGGTCGGCCGATCGCGGGCGCGATCGCGGCTCCGGCCACGGGGCGGCTCTGGTTCTCGGGCACTCATGCCTATGAACAGGACTTCGCCCCGGATGGAGCCCTTCTCGGCGAGGCGCGGCGAACGGGCGTCCGGGACCTGCCGGGCGAGGGGCCGGTCGCGCTGGTCAGCCGTTTCCATGGCGACCGGCGCAGCGACGGCATCGCCGCGGCGATGTGCTGCAGCAGGGGCATCCCGGTCTCGTCGGCGGTGAAGTTCGGCATGATCGCCTCGGGCGAGGCCGATCTGCATGTCCGCTGCGGCCAGACGATGGAATGGGACATCGCGGCGGGCGATGCCATCCTATCGGCGGCAGGCGGGATCGTGCTGACCCTGGACGGCGCCTTGCCCGACTATGGCCGCAGCGAGCGCCAGTTCCGCAACCCGCCCTTCGTGGCGGCATCGAGCGAAGCTTTGGCGCGGCGGGCCATCGCCGGGGATTGCGGCGGCTGAGCCGCCGCCGGTCAGCGGGCCACGAAGCGCAGAACCGTGCTCCAGCGACGTTCGGCCTGGGCCAGCAATCCGGTTTCCCGCAGGAAGCGCTGGCGGTTGTCGGCGGAGCGGAACAGGAACAGCCGCGAGCCGACCACCGCGAACAGGCTGGGGTCGCTATCGACCGCAACGCCATTGGCGATGCCGGTCGGGTCGAAGCCGCCGAAGGCTGGCATGTAGATTTCCGGAGCGTCGCGAAAGGCTTCGAGATTGGCCTGCGAGGCGAAGCGCCAGACGAAGCGATCCTGGATCAGTTCATGCTCGGCGCGCCCTGCCACGGGGTGCGTGCCGAGCCGATAGGAAACCGGGTCGAAGCCGTTGATCGCGAGGCCAGTGTGAAGATCGCGCTGCATCACTTCGCCGAGCGAGGGCATGTCCGGCAAGGCCGGAAGGCGGGCGGGCACCGCCGCCTCGGGCGCGGCCGGCGGGGTGCTCGCCAGGGCCGTCTGTCCGATCGGCGAGAGCGAGACGAAGCCCGCGGCGAGCGAGATCCAGCGCTGCCTTGTTGCGGCCTTCATCGCATCAAATCCTCTTGGAAGGTCCTGTCCCGGGCCGAACGGCTCTCCGGAATCTTCACGCCTTGGATAGATTTGCGGCGTATCAAATCCGTTACCGAATTGATTCGCATTCGCCGAGCATCGTGTTTCGACGCTCGGTCGGGCGGCGGATGGCCCAGGATCGGCCCGCCCCCCGGCCCGTCTCGTACCCATCCCGGGCCGGCTGCCGCGCAGCCGCGACCGGTTCCGGCCGGACGGACGATCGAACCGCCCCGGCGCTCTGCCTCGTCTGGCGCCCTGCCTGGAGATGTCGCTGATGACCCAGACCCGCCGCAACCTGATTACCGGCGGTCTCGCCGTGGCCGGCGCGAGCCTGAGCGGAATGCCGCTCTCCGCGCAGGCTCAGAACTACCAGAACCAGCAGTCGTTCAGCCAGAACGAGCTCGTCGGCTCCGGGCACAAGTTCTTCGGCAACGTGTCGCGCGGCCTTGCGCTGGCGATCGAGGAAGCGGTCCGCCGTTGGGGTGAGCCGAACGGCTATGTCCTCGGCCAGGAAGCCTCCGGCGCCTTCGTCGGCGGCCTGCGCTACGGCGAAGGCCAGCTCTACACGCGCAATGCCGGCGACCGCCGCGTATTCTGGCAAGGGCCTTCGATCGGCTTCGACTTCGGCGGCGAGGGCGCCCGCACGATGATGCTCGTCTACAATCTGCCGATGGTCGATGCGCTCTACCAGCGCTTCGCCGGCATAGACGGCTCGGCCTATTTCATCGGCGGCTTCGGCTTTACCGCGCTGACGGCCGAGGGCATCACGGTGGTGCCGATCCGCACCGGCGTCGGCTGGCGTCTCGGCGTCAATCTCGGCTATCTCAAGTTCACGCCGCAGGCGACCTGGAATCCGTTCTAGTTTGGGCCGTCGCTTGCCAGGGGGCCGCCGCCGTCACGTTCGGGCGACGATCTCTGGTCATGACGCCGCCGCCATGGCAGGTTCGATCTCAGCCCATAGTCCGGAGTTCTGAGACTTGATCGAAGCCGCCATGCTGTTTGCGCTCGGCTTCCTCTGCGCCGCCTTGCTGGCCATTGCAGCCGTGCCGGCGCTGGCGCGGCGGGCCGACCGGTTGGCGCGCAAGCGAGCCGCGGCTGCATTCCCGCTGTCACTCGCTGAAATCGCCGCCGATCGCGACCATCTGCGCGCCGAACTCGCGTTGCGCATGCGCTCAGTCGAGCAGGAGGCGGAGCGCGGCTTCGCTGCCAAGGCCGGCGCGATGCAGGAACTCGGCCGGCGCGACATGACGATCGGCCGGTTGGAACGCGAGCTCGGCGAACGCGACATCCGGATCGGCAAACTCGAGGACGATCTGGCGAAGACGCGCAGCGAGTTCGCCGACACGCAGGCTGCATTGGCGGGCGAGCGAGCCGGTCATGGCGAAACCGCTGCGACGCTGGCGCAAAGGATCGCCGATCTCGCCAGCCTCGAACGCAATCTGGAAGAGACGCGTGCGGCCCTGTCGGGTACCGGTGCCGACCTGGTGGTGCGCAGCGGCGAACTGGAGCGCGAGCGCGAGACCGTCGGGCGGATCGAGACCCTGTTGGCGGAACGCGAGCGCGAACTGGCCGAGACCCGGAACACTGCCGAAAAGCTGCGGGTCGCACAGGTCGAGGATGGAACCCGCATCATGGTGCTGCAAACCAAAGGCGACGAGCTTGCCGGCAAGCTCGCGACAGCCGAGGAACGTCTGACCCATAGCGAAGCGGCGCTTCGTGCGATGACGGGCGAGCGTGATGGCGAGCGGGTGCGGGCCGATGCCTTCGATGCGCGGGCCGCACAGGCAGAGGTCGGGCTCGCAGCGGCCGATGCCCGCGCCGGCACGGCGGGCGTGGCGGCACAGCAGTTCGAAACGCAGCTCCGGCGGGAAATGGCGGAACATACCGCGACGCAGGAGGCGCTGGGAGCGCTCGAGCAGGCGCTGGCTACCGCGAAAAGCGATCAGGAGGCCGCCATGCAGAGGAACCGAGAGGAAGTCACGAGCTTGCAGAACGCCGAGAACGAGCGCGAAGGTCAGATCGCGACGCTGCGGGCCGAACTTCAGACACTACAGGGCGCTTTGACACAGGCGAGGACCGATCGAAGCCAGCTCATGGGCGAGATTTCGGCCCTGCGCAGGGGATCCGAAAGCACGGGCGCCCATCAGGCGGCCCTGCGACAGGAGATCGTAAAGCTGGCGGACCGGCTGATCAGCGCGGCTCCGAAGCGGGAAGCGGCGGAGTAGGCGTAGCCTTCGGATCGCCATCGCCAGCGTTGCCGATCTTTCAGGGAAACTCGGCGTCATCCCGGGCTCGACCCGGGACCCATTCCTGAGTGCTTTCGATCGAGGTCCAGGCGTGGAATCCGAATCCTCGCTCCATCCAGGATGACTGTGTTTTCCGAAATCCATCGCGCGTGCTCCGTCGCGGATTTCACTTTGCCAATCGATGCTCTAGGAAGGCCGTGTTCCCCGGCGTTCCGCGCCATCTGAATGGTTTGAAACGTGACTGACAGCCGCTTCGATCTGCTTTGCCTGGGCGAACCGCTCGGCGAATTCAATGCGACCCGCGCCGAGAGCGGCGCCTTCCTGTTCGGCCATGGCGGCGACACCTCGAACTGCGCGGTCGCGGCGGCGCGCCAGGGCATGTCTGTCGGCTATCTCGGCGCGCTCGGCGATGACAACGCCGGCCATTCGATCCGCGGACTGTGGAAACGCGAAGGCATCGACGACAGGCATGTCGCGACCCATCCGAGCGCGCCGACGGGGCTCTATTTCGTCGATCACGGCCCCTCCGGCCATGTCTTCTCCTATTTGCGTGCCGGCTCGGCCGCGAGCCTCTACGATTCGCGCGACCTGCCGCGCGATCTGATCCGCTCCGCCCGGATCATCCAGGCCTCCGGCATCAGCCAGGCGATCTCGGCCAGCGCCTGCGACGCGGTGTTCGACGCGTTCGATACCGCCCGCAAGGCCGGCGTTCTGACCGCCTACGACACCAACCTGCGCCTGAAGCTCTGGCCGCTGACGCGCGCCAGGGCCATCATCCATGCCGCCTGCGCCATGGCCGACATCATCCTGCCCGGCTTCGACGACGCAACGCAGCTCACGGGGCTCAGCAACCCCGATGCCATTGCCGATTTCTATCTCGGGCTCGGTGCGCGGGTGGTCGCGCTGACGCTCGGTCATGAAGGCTCGCTGGTGGCGACGCCGGTCCGGCGCGAACGTTTCCGGCCGATCAAGGTCGATGCGATCGACGCGACCGGTGCGGGCGATTGCTATGATGGCGCCTTCCTCGCCGAATACCTGCGCACGGGTGACGCTTTCGCCGCCGGCGCCTATGCCAATGTCGCAGCGGCCTTGTCGACGCAGGGCTATGGCGCGGTGGCCCCGCTGCCGCGCCGCGCCGATGTCGAGGCGCGCATTGCCACGGAGGCGCGTTCCTGATGAGCGTTCAGGTTCTGAAGCGCGCGGGCGATCTCCTCGCCCGCTACGATGTGTTGATCAGCGACGTCTGGGGTGTCGTGCATGACGGGCTTTGGGCGCTGGAGCCGGCCTGCGAGGCCTTGATGGCCTATCGCGAGCGCGGCGGCACCGTGGCGCTGCTCTCGAACGCGCCGGGGCCGTCGCAGCAGGTCGCCGGGCTGCTCGATGCCAAGCGCGTGCCGCGCGAGGCCTGGGACCGGCTGGTCACCTCCGGCGACGTCACGCGCGCGCTGATCGCACAGAGCCACCACAAGCGTGCCTATCATATCGGCTGGCAGAGCGACCGGGCCGTGTTCGACGGGCTCGATGTCGAGCTGGTCGGCGAGGACAAGGCGGATATCGTCGTGGCGACCGAGCTCAACGACTATCGTACCGAGACGCCGGAGCAGTACGGGCCGCTGCTGGAGCGTTTCGTCCGGCGCGGCCTGCCGTTCATTTGCGGCAACCCCGATCTCGTCGTGCATGTCGGCGAGGATCTTTTGCCCTGCGCCGGTGCCCTCGCCACGATCTACGAGGAGCTCGGCGGCTCCGTCGCCTGGGCCGGCAAGCCTTATCGCCCGGCCTATGACCTCGCGCTCGCTGCGGCCGCCGACGCGCGCGGCGGCCGTTCGGTCGATCCCGGCAAGGTGTTGGTGATCGGCGATGCAGTCCGCACGGATCTGGCTGGCGCACGCCTGATGGGCTTCGACAGCCTGTTCATCGCCGGCGGCATCCATCGCGACGAGACGATGCGGGGCGGCGAGGTTGATCCCCCAGGCCTCGCCAAGGTGCTGGACGGTCTTCCCCTCCAGCCGATCGCGGCGATGGGGGCGTTGGCCTGACGGCCGGTGTCAATGCGCGCCGCCGGGCTTGGCGTCGCGCAGGGTCGTCAGCGTCACGACGATGCAGAACAGCATGCCGACGATCGAGAGCACGGCAGCCGCGCGGAAGCCGACCATGAAGGCTTCGCTGGCGCGCGCCAGCATCGGCCCGGCCTGATCGGGCGAGAGCCCGGAGGCCAATGCCAGCGCTCCGCCCAGGGTCGAGCGGGCCGGCGCGAGTGCTTCCGCGCCGATGCCGGGCACGGCGACATCCGCCATGCGATTGCGATAGAGCGCGGCGCCAAGGCTGCCGAGCACGGCGATGCCGAGCGCGCCGCCGAGTTCCACAGCGGTTTCCGACATGGCCGAGGCCGCGCCGGTGCGTTCCGGCGGGGCCGAACCCACGACGATGCCGGTCGTCAGCGTGATCACAGGCGTGAAGCCGATCGAGAACACGACGCCAGCCGCGACGATCTGGATCAGGCTCGGCGCGAAGACGAGCCAGACGAACCCGAGGGCCGAGAGCGCCATGCCTCCCGCCATCAACGTCGCAGGCCTGTAACGCCCCACCAGCGTCGGGGTGACGAAGGAGGCGAGCGTGAAAGCGATGGCCGAGGGCAGGGACCAGAGCCCGGCCTGGAGCGGCGTCAATCCGGCGACGAGCTGGAAATACTGCGCCATGAAGATGAAGCTGCCGAACATAAACAGGATGCCGGCGAGGTTGATCGCCAGCGCGGCCCGGAAGGCGGGTATCCGGAACATGGCGAGATCGACCATCGGATCGGCGAGCCGCTTCTGGCGGCGGATGAAGATCAGGACGAAGGCGAGGCCGATGAGAACAGAGGCGGCGACCGGCCAGTCGAAGCCCTCGGCCGCCCAGTGTTTGATGCCGTAGACGAGTCCCAACACGGCGGCGAGCGAAAGCAGGGCACTCGGGATATCGAGGCGGCCGGCATGCGGCGCGCGGTATTCCGGCAGCAGGAGCGGGCCGATCGCCAGCAGCAACAGCATCGGCGGCACCGCGATGAGAAAGACCGAACCCCACCAGAAGTACTCGATCAGGAAGCCGCCGATGATGGGGCCGACGATGGCGCCCACAGAGAAGCTGGCGATCCACATCGAGATCGCGAAGGTGCGTTCCTTCTCGTCGGTGAACATCACGGTAATCAGCGAGAGCGTCGAGGGGGCCAGCGTCGCGCCCGCGATGCCGAGCACGGCGCGCATCGCGATCAACATCTCCGCGCTGTTCGAGAAGGCGGCGACGGTCGAGGCGACACCGAAGAAGGCGGCACCGATCATCAGTAGGCGACGCCGGCCGATGCGGTCTCCCAGCGTTCCCATTGTCATCAGGAAGCCCGCGACCATGAAGCCGTAAATGTCGATGATCCAGAGGAGCTGGCTCGCGCCCGGCTTCAGCTCGCGGGTCAGCGTGGGCACGGCGAGATTCAGCACCGTCAGATCCATCGAATAGATCATGCAGGGCAGGGCGATCGCGATCAGGCCGAGCCATTCGCGCCGCGTTGCCTTCGTCTCTCCGCCGGTCGAAGCGGGTGCCGCTGTCATGGTCCTCTCGCAAGTCTGGCTATCAGGCGGGCGCTCTCTGCCACGATAGCGCGGCGGAAATTGGCAGGAGAGGCCGTTTTGCACGTTCGGCGGAAGGCTGGCCGCTATCCGGGCTGCGTTGCCGCATTCTTGTGCAGATGCGCGGCGATATCACGCCAGAGGCCCTGCAGCGGGCGGAAGACGAAGCGCACCGTCGATTTTCCGGGCGGCACGATGACGGCCCGGAACAGGACGTTGGCGCGCAGCAATTCGGCGGGCTGGCCGTCGATCTCGACCTGCCACCAGTGGTGCCAGACATCGTTGAGCACGAGATAGCCGCCGCGCGCCGTCTCGGCAGCGAGCGTCACGGTCGTGGTGCCGTAATCGCGGATCGCGACGCTGTCCGGCCCAAGAGGGCCGGTCGGCAACGGCGGGGGATCGCGGTCGAGCAGCACGGTGCGGCGCGGGTCGAAATCATCAGGCCATTCGCCGGTCTTCAGGATGGAGTCGAAATCCGCCTTCCGGGCGTCGGTCACCAGCAGCACGCGCGGGAGGGCGCGCGGGTTCTCGTAGACGAAGGCGTCCCTGGTGCGGGCGATCTGCCGGAGGTCGCCGGGTTTCAGACGCTTGTCGATCTGTTCGACGGGCACGCCGGTGGCGATGAAGCGCAGGCCGAGCATATCGGCGAGCAGGGAGCGGTAACCCGGCATCAGCGGGGAAAAGGTGCGTTGGTCCGGCAGCGCGACATGGTCTCCGGCGCCGGTCGCCTTTGTGTAGAGGCCGAGGCGCAGCGGGTTGTAGCCCAGCGTGTTGTCGAGATCGTGGACGAGGCTGGCGTTCGGCCAGTGGAAGCCGATGGCGGCGAGTTCGATGCGGTCCCTTCGATCGGGCGCCATGGTGCGGGCAGTTTCGCGCTTGAGCAGGGCGATGGTGTCGTTGCTGCTGTCCTTGCGCAGCACGTCATAGGTTTGCGCCGGCAGGGCGGTGGATTCGCTCGGGCCATTATTGACCGAGAGATCCATTGTCAGCGTCGCAGCGAGCACGACGGCTGCGGCCAGGAGGGAGCCGCGCCTTGCGAGCCCGCGTGCGGCAACGAGGCCGCCCAGCGACAGCACGCCGCACAGCGCCGCGATGACGAGCGGCATCGTCGCGACAGGAACGCGGCCCACCGCCCAAGCGAGCCAGAGCGCGAGAGCGAGCGCGGCCGCGAAGATCAGGGCTTCGAGGGCGATCTGCCAGGGCCGCGCCTTGGGAGCGGTGCCGGTCATGACGAGATGGGTGAGGTAGCCGCCGAGCAGCGCGAGCAGGGCACCGAGGATGAAGAGCGCATCGGCCGGGCGGCGGTAGAAGCTGACGCCGGGGAGCTCGAACAGCACGCGGAAGGCCGGTGTGTAGCGGCCGAGCGCGAAGAGCAGGACGGTGATCGCCGCGACCGTGAGCGGGACGATCTCGCGCCGCCAGAGCGCGCCACGGACGAGGCCGATGGTCAGGATCAGGCCCATCGGCAGCAGGCCGAGATAGAGCTGGCTCATGTTGCGGGCGAGGAAGAGGCTTAAGGGGCCGAAGCGCGCTTCCCAGGCGGGGCTCGGCGCGCCCCAGAAATCGGCGAGCGGGCCGGCGGCGCCGTAGAGATTGGCGAAGAGCCCGGTCAGCAGAGCTGCCGGGTGGAGCGAGCCCTTGCCGGCCTCGACGAAATCGATGGCGGGGCGGTTCGATTCCTGTGCGATGAAGGCGGTCAAAAGGATCGGGATCGTCGCGACGAGGATGGCGCCCAACGTGCCGGCGATGAGTGGCGGGAGGCTCGCGCGGAAGGCGCGCCACGGGCTCTGCGCCATCAGGATCGCGGCGATGGTGAGCCCGGCAAGGACATAGACGCCGAGCAGGGCGACCTGATCGCGCCCCAGCACCATGAAGCCGGAAACAATACCGGCGGCGAAACCATAGGCGATGGAGCCGCGCTCCAGCGCTCGCGACAGCAGGACAAGCGTGATCGCGAAATAGCCGAGGCTCAGCACCTGCCCGACATGCTGGATGCGCCAGGCCGCTGCCGCGCCGAAGGCGAAGGAAAGAGCGGCGATCACCGCACCGGCCGGATGCCAGCCGCGATCTCGGAAGATCAGGACGATCGACAGAGCGCCGAGCAGCAGCGTGCCGAGCAGGGCACCGTCGCTCCAGCGGAAGTCGGGAGTCGGGTTCAGCGCGGCAATCAGGGCGAAGGAGGGCGAGAAGATCAGGGATTGCGGGTCCGCGACCTGCGGCGATCCCGAGAAGACATAGGGCGTCCAGAAGGGCGAGAGGCCCTTGTGCCAGGCATCCGCGAGGAACTGGAGCTGGGGATGAAAATGCGCCTTGGCATCCCAGGGGATCGTGAGCGTGCCGGAGAGCCAGGGCCAGGACAAGGCGAGCCAGGCGATGAACACGATCGCGCAGACGCTGGCGAGCGGCCAGCGTGCGGGACTGTCGGGAACAGTGTGTTCGGGCGCGGGCATCAGCCTGGCCTGATTGCGGGCGGGAACGCGGTCAATCCGTCGGGGCGGCGCGCGCCATCAGCGCGTCCATGTCGATGAAATGGCCGGCACGATCGCGCTTGGAAGCGAGATAGCGGACATTATGCGCGTTCGGACGTCCGAGAACGCGCTGCGTCGCCGCGACCTCGAGCCCGGCCGCCTCGATCGCGCCGATCTTCTGCGGGTTGTTGGTCAGGGCTACGACGCTGGAAACGCCGAGCTGCTTCAGCATGGTCGCAGCGAAGTCGAAATGACGCTGGTCGAGATCGAAGCCAAGGACCTCGTCAGCGTCATAGGTGTCCCAGCCCTGGCTTTGCAGCCTGTATGCACGCATCTTGTTGGAGATGCCGTTGCCGCGGCCTTCCTGGTCGAGATAGAGCAGGATGCCGCCCTCGTTCTCGGCCATCCACTGCACGGTCTCGCGCAACTGGTCGCCGCAATCGCATTTCAGCGAGCCGAAAAGATCGCCGGTCAGGCAGGCCGAGTGCAGGCGCACCGCCACGGCAGCCGACAGATCGGGCTTGCCGACGATGATCGCGACCTGATCGCGCAGGCCCTCGCCACCGCGGAAGACGACGAATTCGGTGTCGGGCGCGCCTTCGAGCGGCACGGGCGCGCGGCCGACGATCTTCAGTGTTGCCGCCTGCTCGGTGCGATAGCCGTTCACGGCGTCGATCCCGACGTCGACGAGGGGTTCGTTCGCGACCGCTTCGGCACTCACCGGGACGAGGATCACAGCCGGCAGCACCAGAGACAGGCGGGCGAGTTCCAGCGCGGCTTCATCAAGGGCAGAAGCCGGGGCGACGGGAGCATCCATGCGGCCGTCGCTCTTGAGGGCAAGGGTCTCGATGCGAACGGTATCAATGGTGGGCAACGCGAAAATGCCGGTCTCCAGACGCCCCCTGGCACCGAGACGGCGCAGGCGCGCGGCGCTCAGCACGAGATGTCCGCGCCCCTGAGCCAGCATGTCGAAGCGGCGGGCGAGTTCGGTGTCGGCGAGTTCGGCGGAGAGAGCGAGTGCCAGCAGCTCGCCATCGCGGAGCAGGACCGGGCGGCCGGCGCGAAACTCGGCAATCGCACGTTCGACCTTCACGAGATCCGTCTGGAGGGATGGGCCAAAGAGCGTACGCGACTCAGGCATCGAAAAGTCCGTCAGATTGGGCCGGCGACCGGCCGAGGGGGCATCCAGGGCACCATCGGGTATCGATATAGGGCCTTGCATTGCGCTCTGCCAGCAACGTGGCCGGCGCGGCGCGGGTTCCACGATCAAAACAACGTCAGATGGCATCTGTCGGCAGGCGAAAACGGGAACCTTCGCAGCGTATCGCGATCCTATGGGCGCTCGCGCTTGAACGTGAGATGAATATCGTCCCGGCAGCAGATCAGGAGGCTTTCCGATGCAAGGCGAGATGCCGGCAACCCATGTCTACAGCCCGACTGCCCGCGCGCTGCACTGGGTGACAGTGGCCGCGGTGCTCGTGATGATCCCGGTCGGACTTGCCATGAGCTATCGCGGCAATGTCCTGAATATCTGGGACGAGCTGACGAACGGGCTCTACAGCGCGCACAGGCTCACCGGCTTCCTGCTGCTCTGGCTGATGGCCGGCCGGCTCGCCTATCGCCTGCTGCACGGGGTACCACAGGACGAGCCGACACTGGCCTGGTGGCAGAAGGCCGCTTCGCATCTGGTGCATTGGCTGCTTTACGGCCTGCTGATCGTCGTGCCGTTGCTCGGCTGGATCGGGGTTTCGCTCTTTCCGGCGCTGACGATCTTCGATCTGTTCGATCTGCCGGCATTGACGAAGCCCGACGAGGAGATGGCCAAGCGCGTGCTCGGCATTCACGGCAAGCTCGCTCTGGCGACCGGAGCGCTGGCGTTGATGCATATCGGTGCCGCGCTTCACCACCGCCTGATCCTCAGGGATGGAGTGATGCGGCGCATGCTGCCTTGGGCGAAGTAGGCGCAACCTGCGCCTCGAAGGATGTTCCAGAAGGTTCGGGAGCTTCCTTCGAGACACGCTTCTGTGGAGCGCTCTTCGGGCTGAGCGCCTGATTCTGGAGCGAATGCTCAAATCGGCCGGGCCCAGAGGTCCTGATGGCCGATCATGGCGGACTCGGCTTCGCGGCGTGCCGCGAGCCAATCCGCGATGGCCTTTGGATCGAGACGGCCGGTCTCGCCGACGGCTGCGGCGATGCCTTCGGCCAAGGCTTCCTGCAAAGGGCGCCGCGTGGCGTCGAGGAGCCAGTCGCTGTCGCCGCTCGAAACAGCGAAACCCGACTTGCGGAAGGCTTCCGCCATGACCTTGCAGGCATCGGGGCCGGTGGCGGGGCCAAAACCCTTGTCGCGGTGCTGGTGATCGGTGAAGGCGGCATGGATGCCGGCATCGGCCAGATGCTCAGGCAGCCAGGATTCGCGGCCGTCATGGGTCAGCACGGTGTAGAGCGGCAGGTGCTGGGCCGCCAGTGCCGCGACGAAGCGCTCGATCCAGCGCTTCGAGGCGAGATCGAACAGTGCAGCGGCCGTGACGAGATCCGGCTGCCAGCCCAGAACCCATTCGAGATCGGTGTTCAGGTCGATCTTGCGCGTATCGACGGTGATGGTCTTGCCGTCCTTGGCGAGAACGAGCTCTTCGCCCTGTTCACGGGCCTCGTCTGCCCAGTGCGTCAGGCGTTCGCGGGCGAAGCCGAGAAGCGCGGCGTCATGATCGACGAGCGTCCAGTGCTGGCGGTCCGGCAGGATGGCGTAGGCAGCGCGCAGGTTCGAGCCGGCGCCGCAACCCAGGTCGAGCACCGAGAGCGAAGCCTTGTCGGCGAAATGGCCGCCGACCGCCGCGAGAACCTGCGGATTGCGCGCCGCATGATCCGCCGGCTCGCGCAAGGCGAGCCATTCCGGAGAGAAACCAGCCATTATTCCACCTTTCGGCTGTCGCCGCGCAGGCAAACCTCAGCGACGATGCGCGCGGTCTCGCTCCAGAGCGGCAGATGGCCGGCTGCAGCCCACGCGGCATCGGCACGCTGCCGACGCTCTGCCGGCGCATCAATCAGCCTCGAAAGCGCCTTGGCAAGTGCCGCGACATCGCCGGGCGGCACCTTGAGGGCAGCGCCATCGGGCAGGGCCTCGGCGCCGGCACCACTCAACGTGGTGACGATCGGCAGGCCGCGTGCCAGGGCCTCGGTCAGCACCATGCCGTAGCCTTCATAGAGCGACGACATCACGAAAAGATCCGCTTCGTCATAGAGTTGGGCGAGCGCTTCGGTGCCCGCGGCTCCCGTCAGCGCGATGCGTTCGGAAAGCCCGGCGCGCGCGATCCCCGCGCGCAGCTCCGCTGCGGTAGTCGGCGCGTAATCGGGCGAGCCGACGATGGTCAGTGTCCAGCGGCGGTCCGCGATCCTCGCCAGCGCCTCGACGAGAACGCTGTAGCCTTTGCGGGGAATGAGCGAGCCGACCGCGAGCAGGTGCGCCGTTTTGCCGTGGGTGGAGCCTTTTGCACGGGGCGCCGGGTCGGTGCCGGGTATCGCGACAGCAATCTTGTCGGCAGGGACGCTGAACTCGGCTTCCAGGATGAGCTGTGTCGCGGTGCTGGTCACCGCGACAGCGCGCACATGACGCAGCGCCCGGGCTTCGCTGCGCCGCAGCGCCTCTGCCGTCCCGGGGCTGTGCCCCGTTTCCAGCGCTAGCGGATGATGGACCAGCGCGATCAGCCGGTCGCCGAGCCGCACCGCAAGAGCCTCCGGAAAGGCGCCAAAGGCGAGGCCGTCGATGAGCAGGGCGTGACCGGGGGGCGTTGCGGCGAGTAGACGCTCGGTCGTCGCAAGGTCGGTTCCCGTCGGAAAAGGAAACGAGCCGGGCAGGGCGAGATGGCTGGCCTCTATGCCGGCTTCGCGCCATTCGCGCAGGAGCCGCCGATCATAGCCGTAGCCGCCGGTCGGCGCATCGATGTCGCCGGGGATGGCGAAGCAGATGCCGCTCACGCAAGCGCACCCTCGTAGCTGGCGCGGGCGAGATCGGTCTCGTGAAGGGTTACGCGGATGCGGGCGAGGCTCGTGCCATCCGCTCCGAGCGCGCCGGATTTCGCCGCAACCGCCATGGCATCGAAGATGTGCTTGCAGAGGAATTCGGTGGTGGTCAACACGCCTGCGAATTGCGGGAGCGCGTCGAGATTCTGGTATTTCAACGGCTTCAGGGTCTCGGCGAGGGTCTCGAGCGCCGCGCCGATATCGACGACGACGTTCTGCCTGTTCAGCGCCTCGCGGAAGAAGGCGACGTCCACGACGAAAGTGGCGCCGTGC
The DNA here is from genome assembly GCF_017308015.1 of Allobosea sp. Taxonomy (GTDB): domain Bacteria; phylum Pseudomonadota; class Alphaproteobacteria; order Rhizobiales; family Beijerinckiaceae; genus Allobosea. Next base: position 97,949 of record NZ_JAFKFW010000007.1, on the reverse strand, counting down.
ATGTTCTGCGCCGGACCGAAGAAGGGATCGGGCAGGGAATGTCCGATCATGATGCGGTCGCGGACTTCGACGGAAAACATGCGATCTCCCAAGGGTGGGCTGGCGATGCAGCCGGGTCAGGGCTGCGTTTCATAGCAAATCGCGGCCGTCAGGCCAGCGGCACCCGGCACCAACAAGCCGGGCAGACGCCGCGGCAGGTCCTTGAAGGCGACCTCCCCGGTAATCAACGCATCGAGCCGGTCGTCGGCAAGCAGGGCTATGGCAGCCTGAGCCCGGCGGGCATAGTTCCAACGGGCGCGCCGCGAGGCCGAGACCAGGCCGACCTGCGAGGAAATGAGCTGCAGACGGCGCGCATGGAAGGCGCCGCCGAGCGCGGCGGGAACCGCGCCTTCGCCATACCAGCTCAGCTCGACGATGCGCGCCTCGGTGCCCGCGGCCGCGATGGCGGTTTCGAGACCCGCTGCCGTCGCGCTGGCATGAAAGACAATGTCGGCGTCGTGTGGCACAGCATCGGGCAGCGCGAAGCGAAAGCCCAGCATGGCGGCGAGCTTAGCCCTGCCGGGCTCGATGTCGACGAGTGTGACCTCGGCGCCCGGCAAGCGAGCGGCCAGCCAGGCGACGAGCAGGCCGAGAACACCACCACCCACGATCACGATCTTGTCAGCGGGGCCGGAACCGGCATCCCAATGGGCGTTCAGCGCCGTCTCCAGATTGGCGGCGAGGATGGCGCGCCGGGGCGGCACCGCATCGGGCACGAGAACGAGGCTGCCGCGCGGCGCGACGAAACGGTCCTGATGCGGGTGCAGGCAGAAGGCGATGCGGCCGCGCAGGTCCGGCGGACCAGTGTCGATGCGGCCGACGGCGCAATAGCCGTATTTGACGGGAAACGGGAAGTCGCCCTCCTGAAACGGTGCCCTCATCCGCTTGTATTCGGAGCCAGGCACGCGGCCCTCGCAGACCAGCCGCTCGGTGCCGCGGCTGACGCCGCTCCAGAGCGTCGTCAGCAGGCAGTCGTCCGGCTGCAGGGCAGGCAGGATAGCTTCGTTCAGGTTGCATTCACGAGGCGCTATATACCAAAGCGCAAGAGCCTTGGCCCTTGCGTCAATCACTGTTGCAGGCTTTAGCTCCCGCGCCATTCGCGTCCGATCCCGTCCGTCCGAGCCTGTCTGCCTATCATGACAGAGACCGCCATGAACCAGCGTTCCGCTCCGACCACGTTCCGGCGGACGGCGCAAGAGGCCGGGCCGGGCGGGCTCACGCCGGCCGGACTGCAGGCGGAAACGGTGCTGCGCCGCCGGCGGTTCCTCGTCCTCTTCCTGAATCTCGGAACACTGGCGCTGCTGCTCGCCGGGCTGGCGCACGTGCTCGGCGCGGGTGGCTGGAGCGTCGCGGATATCGCGATCTTCGTTGCTTTCATGTTCGGGGCGCCCTGGACCGTGCTCGGCTTCTGGAACGCCGCGATCGGGCTCTGGCTGCTGCATGGCAAGGCGGATGGGCTGGCCGAGGTCGTGCCCTTCGTCGCTGCCAGCGAGCAGGCGAGGCCGCTGGCCCTGCGTATCGCCGTCCTGATGACGTTGCGCAACGAGGACCCGGCGCGCGCCTTCCGCAGGCTCAAGGTCGTCAAGGACAGTCTCGATGCGGCCGGAGAGGGGGGCTGGTTCGATTATTTCGTTCTCTCCGATACCAACGATCCCGCCATCGCAGCAGCCGAGGAGGAACTGGCCGAAGCCTGGGCGGGCGAGGTCGGCGATCCGGCGCGGTTGATCTACCGCCGCCGCAGCGACAATGCCGGGTTCAAGGCCGGCAATCTCCGCGATTTCTGCGAACGCTGGGGCGAGCGCTATGAATTGATGCTGCCGCTCGATGCCGACAGTGTGATGGCGGGCGAGACGATCCTCGGCATGGCCCGAATGATGCAGGCGCATCCGAAGCTCGGAATCCTGCAAAGTCTGGTGGTCGGCATGCCCAGCCGTTCGGCCTTCGCCCGCATCTTCCAGTTCGGCATGCGCCACGGCATGCGGCCCTACACCATGGGTTCGGCCTGGTGGAGCGGTGATTGTGGGCCGTTCTGGGGACATAACGCGCTGGTGCGGATCGCGCCGTTCCGTGATCACTGCCATCTGCCGGTGCTGCCGGGCGGGCCGCCTCTGGGCGGAGCGGTGATGAGCCACGACCAGGTCGAGGCGACCTTGATGCGCCGGGCAGGCTTCGAGGTGCGCGTGCTGCCGGTCGAGGGCGGAAGCTGGGAAGAGAACCCGCCGACCATGCTGGAATTCGCCAAGCGCGACCTGCGCTGGTGCCTTGGAAATCTGCAATATCTCAAGCTGGTCGACCTGCCCGGCCTCAAACCGATGAGCCGCTTCCAGCTCGTATGGGCGATCCTGATGTTCCTCGGCCTGCCGGCCTGGACGCTGATGATCGCGCTCCTGCCGCTGAAGGCCTTCGAGGATCGGGCGATTGCCGATTATCCGGCTGCGCTTGCCCTCGGGCTCTATCTCCTGTTCCTCGGGATGTATCTCTCGCCCAAGCTCGCAGGCTTTGCCGATATCCTGCTGACGCGAGGCGGGGCCGAGCGTTATGGCGGCAAGGCGCGGTTTCTAGTCTCGGCGGCGGTCGAACTCGCCTTTGCCTTCCTGCAGGGCGCGATTTCAAGTTTTCGCACGACGCTGTTCATGATCGGGCTCGCCTGCGGGCGGGCGAAGATCGGCTGGAACGGGCAGGCGCGCGACGCTCATGCCCTGTCCTTCGCGACGGCTTTCGCGGGCTTGTGGCCGCATCTGCTGTTCGGGGTCTATCTCTTCGCCGCGCTGGGCATGGTGGCGCCGGTGGTTCTGGTCTGGTCGCTGCCATTGACTGCCGGCTATGTGCTGGCGATCCCTTTCGCCATGCTGACGGCGGCGCCGGGCTGCGGGGCCTGGTTGGCGCGGCGCGGGCTCTGCGGCATCCCCGAGGATTTCGACCTGCCGCCGGTGCTTGCCGCCATCCGCGATGCGGAGGCGGCATGAACGCCGTCGCCTATCCCAAGGGAACGGTGAAGGCGCTGTCGCGCTCGCTGCGCATTTATTACGGCGACAAGGAGCGTCATGCGGCGATGGATCGGCTCTATGGGGAGTTCCTGGCGCCCGGAGATCTCGCCTTCGATATCGGCGCCCATGTGGGCGACCGGATTTCATCCTTCCGCCGGCTGGGTGCGCGGGTGGTTGCGCTCGAGCCGCAGCCCGGTCCGGCCCGCGCCATCCGCCTTATCCATCGGCGCGACCCGCTGGTGACGCTGGTCGAGGCCGCTTGCGGCGACCACGAAGGCACGATCGCACTCAGGATCAACAGCGAGAATCCCACGGTCTCGACGGCTTCGGCCGCCTTCATCGGCGCAGCCGCCGGGGCCGATGGCTGGGAAGGGCAAATCTGGGATCACGAGATTGCGGTACCCTGTACCACGCTCGACCGCCTGATCCTGCGCTTCGGATTGCCGAAGCTGCTCAAGATCGATGTCGAGGGCTTCGAGGCGCATGTGCTGGCCGGCCTGACGAGGGCGGTGCCGGTGATCTCCTTCGAGTTCACGACGATCCAGCGCGAGGTTGCCGAAGCCTGCCTTGCCCTGCTCGAGACGCTCGGCCCCTATCGCTTCAATGTCGCGATCGGCGAGAGCCAGAGGCTCGAACTCGGCGAGCCAGCGAGTGCCGAGGCGATGGGCGACTATCTGCGCAGCCTGCCGCATGAGGCCAATTCGGGCGATGTCTACGCCATTCTGACGGCCTGAGCCCCCGGCTAAAGGCCGCCGCCGAGCCAAGCCAAGCCAGGGGCGCGGCGATCGGCAGGCTGAACCAACCGGGATGGCCCTCTCGCAGCAGCGGAGTTTCTTCGGTCGGAACGATGCCGCTGCTGCGCAGTTGCCGGAAGATCAGCCTCTCGCCGACGACCGAATGAACCAGTGCAGTCAACGCCGTCATCTGCCCGGCACCAAGAAGCAGCGGCCGCATCGATCGCCCCATAGGTTGCGGATGTGGGAGCTCGTGCGCCTTCCGTTTGCAGCAGCGCCGGAAGCGGCCTCGTTGCCGCGGCGCGCCATCGAGGCGCCCCACTTTGGTCAGCCGCGGTTCATCCGGCCGCGCTCAAGCTGTTCTCCGAAACTGACATCAAGGATCGTCATGACCCGCTTTCTTCGCCCTCTCGCGGTTTCACTCGCTCTTCTCGCCTCGCTGACGGTTGCGCGGGCGGCAGGCGAGGTTGCCGTCGAGGTGAAGAACGAATCCGAGCCGGTGCTCTGCGCCGAGAAGGACAACGTGACGATCAAGGTGGTTTCGCCCGAGGTGCGGCGCTTCCAGATCGAGGCCGCGCATCCGGCCTATGTCGCCGGGCTCGTGCGCGACAACTGGGACGCCGACTGGACCAATTGCGACATGAAGGGTGATCCGTCCTTCACGCCGCCTTCGCCGCCGCGCCGCGTCACCTTCTACGAATCGATCGACTACTGGCTGGTCGGCTACACCTTCCCGAGCTTCTGGCGCCCGGCCGAGGCGACCTTCCGTGTCGGCGACCGCGTCGAGAAGAACCTGCATCTCGTCCAGCTCTGGAAGCTCGGCAAGGACAAGTCACATGAGGTGCTCGTCGTCTATCCGCAGGACGGCAACTGGCGTGCCCGGCCGCTGCCGCCGGAGCATCTCGGTTTCTCTTCCTACGGTTCCTCCTTCCTGTTCGGGCCGATCGAGCAGGAGGGGCGCCCGGTCGTGAACATCAGGGAGATCGAATTCGAGCCGAAGACGCTGACCTTCAAGCTGAACTTCAAGGACGGCTCCTCCGGCAGCCTGAAACTCGACAGCGTCGATGAGAACCGGATGGTGCTCGATGCCGTGCTCGACCAGCCGGTGACCGGCGGCAAGGGCTTCCTGGCACTGCGCTCGATGTATGTCACCGAGTTCAACAACGACGTCGCCCGCATCGCCCTGCGCGAGCCCGGCGCCAAGGGCTGGCGCGAGGAGGCGCTGATGTCATACCCCGGCGGCAAGGCGACCGATATCTGGATGGGGCGCACGACGCATTCGCGCCACAACACCTCTTCGCCCGACATGGTGTTCCGGCGCTTCTCGACCGATCCGAACCCGCCGCCGAAGTCGGAGAAGAAGTGAGGCCCGGCCGGTCTCAACGGAACGCATTGCCTCCCTGCCGCGTTTGGCCATGACGCGGCGGGCGCATCGGTTTAGCCTGCGGCGACCGATACCGCCCAGCCTGCAGAGAGACCCATGCCGCGTTTCGCCGCCAACCTGTCGATGATGTTCACCGAATGGGAATTCCTCGATCGCTTCAGGGCGGCCAACGAGGCGGGGTTCGAGGCGGTCGAATTTCTGTTTCCCTATGAGCATACGCCCGAGCAGGTCGGGCTGGCCCTGGCGGGCGGCAACCTCACGCAGGCACTCTACAACCTGCCGCCCGGCGATTTCGTCAAGGGCGAGCGCGGTATCGCTTCGCTGGCGGGCCGCGAGGACGAGTTCAGGGCGTCGGTCGATACCGCGCTGGCTTACGTCCACGAAACCGGGGTCAAGCGTCTGCACATGATGGCGGGTCTTGTCGATCCCAATGACCCCGTCGCGCAGAGGACCTATCGGGCCTCGCTGGCCTACGCCGCCGACAAGCTCGGCGAGCACGGCATCGACCTGCTGCTGGAGCCGATCAACGGCAAGGACATGCCGGGCTATTTCCTCAATGATTTCGACCAGGCCGCGGCCTATGTCCGCGAATCCGGCCGGCCGAATGTCCGGCTGCAATTCGACATGTATCATTGCGAGCTGATCCACGGCGACGTACCCGCCAAGCTGAAGGCGCTCTATCCGCTCGTCGGCCATGTCCAGATCGCCCGCGCCAATGGCCGTCACGAGCCCGACACCTCCGGACCGGACTATCCGGTGCTGTTCAATGAGCTCGACGGCCTCGGCTATGACGGTTTCGTCGGTTGCGAGTACCGGCCGGAGGCCGGCACGCTCGAAGGGCTCGGCTGGTTCGCGCCCTGGCGGAAGCCGCTCTGATGCGCCCGCCCTCGATCTCCTATCCCGTGCTCGTCGCCGATATCGGCGGCACCAATTGTCGCCTCTCGCTGGTGAGCGATGCGGAACGCGGGCACCAGCCGCTGGCCCGGATCGGCACGGGCAGTTATCCGACGGCAGAAGCGGCCTTCAGTGCTGTTCTCGCCGATATGCCGGAGAAGCCCCGCTCCGCCGTGCTGGCGGTGGCCGGCCCGCTCGACGGTCGGCAGGCGCAGTTGACAAATGCCGCCTGGCATCTCGACGGGCCGCGGATCGCGGGCGCGCTGGGCTTGACCCAGGGACTGATGGTCAATGATTTCGAGGCGCTCTCCGCCTCGCTCGCGGTCCTGCAGCCCGGTGATCTCACCACACTGGTCGAAGGCGATCCGGAACCTGAGGGCGTGAAGCTGGTGCTCGGACCGGGAACCGGCTTCGGCGCTGCGGCGCTCCTGATGCGGGCAGAGCGCGGCATGCTGATCCCCACCGAATCCGGCCATATCGGCATCGGCCCGGAGGATCAGACGGAGCAGAAAATCTGGCCGGCGCTGAGCGAGGGCATCCCGCGCCTCACCGTCGAGCATCTCCTGAGTGGCGACGGGCTGGTGCGTCTGCACAAGGCGGTGGCCCGGACCTCCGGCATGCTGGAGGCCGAGGTGAGTGCGGCCGATGTCTCCCGTCTCGCGCATGACGGCGACCCGGCGGCGCTCATGGCGGTGGTCTGCTTCTGGCGCCTGTTGGGGCGCGTCGCCGGCGATCTCGCGCTCGTCTTCAAGGCGACGGGCGGCGTCTACATCGCCGGCGGCATCGCGCCGCATCTTCTGCCGCTGGCGGACAAGGCGGCGATTCGCGCGGCCTTCGCCGGCAAGCCGCCGATGGAGGATCTGGCCGAGCGTTTCGCCCTGCATGTCATCACCGCGACGGATGCGGCCGAGCAGGGATTGGCTGCGATCGCCGCCAATCTCCATCGCTTCGGGCTCGACGATCCCAAGCGGCTGTGGTTTGGCTGAGCGGCCTTTCCGATCAGCATTTCCTCAGGTCCGCGTGCAGCCCATCCATTCGATCCAGGTTCTGCGTGCGCTCGCGGCCTTCATGGTGGCGATCCACCATGTCCAGCCGGATGCGGCCGTGGTCGCCGCGCGTGCGGGACTGAGTTTCACGCGCAGCGATCTCCTCCCCTGGATGGCGGGCGTCGATATCTTTTTCGTCGTCTCCGGCTTCATCATGGTCCATGCCTCGCAGGACCTGTTCGGGCGCGACGGTGCGGCGCGCCTGTTCCTGAAGCGGCGGCTGGCGCGCATCGTGCCGCTCTACTGGGCGATGATGACGCTGTTCCTGCTGATCGGGCTCGTGGTTCCCACGATGCTGAACTCGGGCGCGCCGAGCCTCCAGCAGATTCTCGGCGCGTACCTGTTCTGGCCGGTGGTTTCGACGCAGGGGATGGTTCAGCCGGTCTATTCGCTGGGCTGGACGCTGAATTACGAGATGCTGTTCTACGTCCTGTTCGCGGCTGGCCTGATGCTGCCGCGAGCCTGGACGTTGCCGGCGATCACGCTTGCGCTGGCTTTGCTGGTCGGCGTCGAGAGCCTGAAGGGGCCGCTGTCACCGCCCTTCGGTTTCTGGGGTCAACCGATCGTGCTCGAATTCGCGGCGGGGATGGGGATCGCCGTCCTCAGGCAGAAGGGCTTGCGCCTGCACGGGGCGGTGCGGATCACCGTTGCAATGGCAGGTGCCGCTCTCTTGGTCATGGCTGCCCATATTCCGGGCACGGATGGGCCGTGGAGCAGCGTGTTGTGGCGGGGAGGGGCGGCTATCCTGCTGATGCTTGCTGCCGGCTGCGGCCGCGAGGGCATCGTGCCATTGCCGCCGGTCAAGGCGCTGGCTGCGGTGGGCGATGCCTCTTATGCGCTCTATCTCATCCATCCCTTCGTGATCCGCGGGATGCGCGAGGTCGTGCTGCGGCTCGGTCTTTATTCGCCTGCGCTCTACATTGCGCTGGCACTCGCCGGTTCCGTGGTCGCGGCGCTGCTGGTCTATCGCTTCTTCGAGAAGCCGGCGACGCGGCTGGCCCGGCGCTGGCTCGGCGGCTAGGCGGGGCGGCTCAGCTTAGCTCAGCTCAGCTTAGCTTCATCCCCTTGAGCGATTGGCCAACCACGCCGCCATCCTTGCGGCGCTGGGCGCGCTTCGACTTGATCGTCTCGACATGCTCGGGCTGCGGGAAATAGCCGCGCTCCATGATCTCGAGCGAGTATTCCTCGTAGGTCAGGCCGAGTGCGGAAGCCTTCTCCTCGCGCCGGAGCGCGATGTCGCGGGGCTTCTTCCAGGCCTTGCGATGGGCGAAGCGCCAGTCGAAATAGCGGCCGATCTTGCCTGAGCCGGTGGCGGCGCGGCGCTTGCGCTCCTTCAGCGGCGGACCGCCATTATGGCCGATCCCGATCGGGCGTTCGCTGGGCATCGCTCTTGGACTCACCAGATCTAAATCCCGATCACGATAAGGGGCTGAAGGCGACTGGCAAAGGCCGTGCCAGAGCCTGCGGACGTGACAGGGCGGCGGCGGCGGTCTATCCCGCAGGCCGAACACAGGACGGATCATGGCCCCCTTGCTGCATCTGCGCGACGTCGCGCTCACTTTCGGCGGACAGCCGCTGCTTGAAGCCGCCGAGATCGCGGTCTCGGCCGGGGAGCGCGTCTGCCTTGTCGGCCGCAACGGCTCGGGCAAGTCGACGCTGCTCAAGATCGCGGCGGGTCTGGTCGAGCCCGATCATGCCGAGCGCTTCGTCCAGCCGGGCTCGACCATCCGCTATCTGCCGCAGGAGCCGGATTTCACCGGGTTCGACACCGCGCTCGCTTATGTCGAGGCTGGGCTCGGACCGGGCGACGACGCCTATCGCGCGCAGTACCTGCTGACCGAGCTCGGCCTGACCGGGCAGGAGAATCCGGCCTCGATGTCGGGCGGCGAGGGGCGCCGCGCGGCGCTGGCGCGCGTGCTGGCGCCCGAGCCGGACATCCTGCTGCTCGACGAGCCGACCAACCATCTCGACCTGCCCGTCATCGAATGGCTGGAGCAGGAGCTGAAATCACTGCGCTCGGCCATGGTGCTGATCAGCCACGACCGCCGCTTCCTGACTTCACTCTCGCGCGCGACGATCTGGCTCGATCGCGGCGTGACCCGGCGGGCCGAGCGGGGCTTCGGCGAGTTCGAGGCGTGGCGGGACGAGGTTCTGGCGCAGGAAGAGCTCGACCGCCATAAGCTCGACCGCAAGATCGCGCGCGAGGAGGACTGGCTGCGCTATGGCGTCAGTGCCCGGCGCACCCGCAACCAGAGAAGGCTCGGCGAGCTTCATGCCTTGCGTGACCAGCGCCGCACTGCCCGCGCTGCGCAAGGCAATGTCCGGCTGGAAGCGAGCGAGGCGCAGGCCTCCGGCAAGCTCGTCATCGAGGCGATCGATGTCGCCAAGGCCTATGGCGACAACACCATCGTCAAAAACCTGTCGCTGCGCGTCGCACGCGGCGACCGGATCGGCATCGTCGGGCCGAACGGCGCCGGCAAGACCACGCTGATCAACCTGCTGACCGGAGCGCTCGCGCCGGATTCCGGCAAGGTGAAGCTCGGCACGGCGCTGGAGATGGTGACGCTCGACCAGCGTCGCGAAAGCCTCGATCCGGAAACGCCGCTCGGCGATGCCCTGACCGGCGGTGGTTCGGACCAGGTCATGGTCGGCGGCCAGCCGCGCCATGTCATCTCCTACATGAAGGACTTCCTGTTCCAGCCGATCCAGCGCGGCACGCCGGTCGGGGCGCTCTCCGGCGGCGAGCGCGGGCGCCTGATGCTGGCGCGGGCACTGGCCAAGCCCTCCAACCTGCTGGTGCTGGACGAGCCGACCAACGATCTCGACCTCGAGACGCTCGACCTGTTGCAGGAACTGCTCGCCGACTATCAGGGCACGGTGCTGCTGGTCAGCCACGATCGCGACTTCATCGACCGCGTTGTCTCCTCCGTGCTGATCTCGGATGGTGACGGCGTCTGGACTGAATTCGCGGGCGGCTATTCCGACATGCTGGCGCAGCGCGGACGCGGCGTCGGGGCCAAGGCGCGGCCGGTCGAGAAGGCGGCACCCGCAGCGTCCAAGACTGCTGCGTCGGCGCCTGCTGCATCTGCCTCCAGGCGCAAGCTCTCCTTCAACGAGAAGCATGCGTTGGAGACGCTGCCGAAGAAGATCGACGCCTTGCAGGCCGAGGCCGCGAAGCTCAATGCGGCGGTTGCCGGCGATCTCTACACACGCGATCCCAAGCTCTTCGCCAAGGCGACGACGCGATTGGAAGAGGTCGCACGCGAGATCGGCGAAGCCGAGGAGCGCTGGCTGGAGCTGGAGATGCTGCGCGAGGAGATCGGAGCTTAAGGCCCCGCCATTCGATTTCCGTATCGGGCTGCGCGCGAAAGCGGATTTACCGCAGCGCTCAATCGTTTCAAACATCGTGGCATCAAGACCACGAGGAACGACCATGAGACTGAAGGGCAAGACGGCGCTGGTGACCGGCGCAGCGCAGGGGTTCGGCTTCGGCATCGCCGAGACTTTCGTGCGCGAGGGCGCGCGCGTCGCGGTGCTCGACATCAACGGCGACAAGGCCAAGGAGGCCGCCAAGGCGATCGGCCGCAAGGCCTTCGCCGTGACCTGCGATGTCGGCAAGGCGAAGAGCGTCGACAAGGCGGTCGAGAAGATCCTGGCCAAGGTCGGCCGGCTCGACATCGTCGTGAACAATGCCGGCACCACCCATCGCAACAAGCCGATGACCGAGGTGACCGAGGAAGAATTCGACCGGATCTTTGCGGTGAACGTGAAGTCGATCTATCTGATGGCGCGCGCGACCGTGCCGCATTTCCGGCAGCATGGCGGCGGCGTGATCCTGAATATCGGCTCGACGGCCGGCGTGCGACCGCGTCCGGGCCTGACCTGGTACAACGGCTCGAAGGGCGCCGCGAACCTGATCTCGCAGTCGATGGCGGTCGAGCTTGCGCCCGACAAGATCCGGGTCAACGCGATCGCGCCTGTCGCGGGCGAGACGCCGCTGCTCGCCACCTTCATGGGCGAGGACACGCCGGAGCGCCGCGCGCAGTTCACCGCCTCGATCCCGTGGGGCCGCTTCTCGACGCCGCAGGACATCGCCAATGCCGCGCTGTTCCTGTGCTCGGACGAGGCCGACATGGTCACGGGCTCGGTGCTCGCCGTCGACGGCGGCCGCTGCGTCTGAGGCGCTTCAGGGACCCTTCATCAGTGCGATTTCCTGACGGCGCACCACCGTGCCGTCCGGTTCGAAGCCGCGCTGCTCGAGCGTGATCCTGGGCTCTGCCGCATCGCCATCGATGTGGAAGAGATGCCAGGTGCCGAGCTCGTCATGGCCGCGCGGGCCGATCGAGGCCGAGGGCACGCCGACGATCGGCACGTCGCGGCGGGGCCCCGGCCGCCAGGCCAGCGAGAAGCTGTGATTGTGGCCGTGCAGGACGAGGTCGGCGCCCTTGCGTTTCAGCATGGCCTCGAAGGCTGCGGCGTCGACCAGCTCTCGGCCACGCCTGGCGCCGCCGAGATAGGGCGGATGATGGATCAATACGACACGGATCAGGCCTTCGTCGCGGGCGCGGTCGAGCAGCGCTTCGGTCCGGGCGATCTGCTCGCTGCCGACACGGCCGGTCGCCATCAGCGGCAAGGTCGGCACGCCGCTGTTGATGCCGATCAGTGCGAGGGGGCCGCGGCGGCGATACCAGGGATAGCCAGCCTTGCCCTCGTCATCGGCGATCCAGGGCGCGAGCAGTCCGGCCAGCGGCTTCAGCGACGAGCGCGCGTAGGCATCGTGATTGCCGGGGACGAAGCTGACCGTTTCGCGCGGACCCAGCGTATCGAGGAAGGCGATGGCGGTCTTGAATTCGTCGGGCAGGCCGATATGGGCGACGTCGCCGGTGCAGGCGATATGGTCGGGCTCATGGGCGTGGATGTCGGCGACGATGCGCGCCAGGATATCCATGTCATGGGCGTGCCGACGCTTGCGACGCCAGTTGACGTAACCGGTCGCGCGTTTGCCGAAGAGCTGATGCAGCGAAAACCCGGCGAGCGGGCCGAGATGCGGGTCTGACAGATGCGCGAGCTTGAACACGCTCAAGCGCTTGCCCCCACAGGAGGCCGTCAGTCAAGCGCGCCGGCGGCGCGCCTGGACTGCGGAAAGGTCGGAAGACCTCAGTTGGCGGCGCCGGTCAGTTCCGACACGATGCGAGAATCGGTCAGCGTGACGGCGGGCTTCCAGACATAGGCCGGCTTGGCCTTGAAGCGGGCAATGATGAAGGAGAGAAGCATGGTCTTGGGGTCCTGATGTTGCACTGCGGTATCCGCCTCATTTGGGGCGCGTTTGTGGCGGAACAACTGATGTGCTTGACGGTCCGTCATGCGGTTTTTGCATAGACAATTAACTCGTCCTTGAGAATGGCCAGGATGCAATCAGTGACGCCCCAGTCAGCCGCCGATCCGGAAAGGCCGCGAACGCTCGCGCAGCGCCTGCTGACGCGGCTGCTGCACGTCTATTTCCGTTTCGCGCGGGGCATGACCTTCGGCGTGCGCGCCGTCGTGCTGAACGAGCGTGGCGAGGTCTTCCTGATCCGCCATACCTATGTGCCCGGCTGGCACTTTCCCGGTGGCGGGGTCGAAGTCGGCGAGACCGCTGAATTGTCGCTCGACCGCGAATTGTCGGAGGAGGCGGGCATCGTTCCGACCGAACGGCCGATCCTGCACGGACTCTTCTTCAACCGCAGAATCTCGCGCCGCGACCATGTCGCCGTCTACGTGCTGCGCCGGTTCCGGGTCGAATATGTCAAGCAGCCGGACCGCGAGATCGCGGAGGCCGGCTTCTTCCCGCTCGATGGCCTGCCGGAGGGCACGACGCCGGCGACGCGGCGGCGGCTAGCGGAGATCACGTCCGGACAGCCGCCGGCCACGGACTGGTGAAAGCGGCGGCCCGGCCGCTCAGTTCGCGCTTTTCGCCAGCGCGCCGAAATCGGCGTCGAGTTTTGCCAGCGCCGCGGCGATCTTCTCGCGCCGATCCTTGATCCAGGTGTCCTGCCGGTCTAGGCGCTGCTTCGCCTCGGCCAGCATCCGGTCCATCTCCGCCGGCTGCGGGCCGCCGGAGGTCGCGCGGTTCCTGATGATGGCGACGGGATCGAGCGTCGAACGGAACTCGGCCTCGTTCATCGGCAATTCGGCAGCGGCGAGCCCCATCTCCGCGGCCGCCTTGCGGTAGATCGCCTGGGCCTGCGCATAGGGAAACTCGGTCGGCTTGATATTGTGGAGCTTGGCGTAGTCGACGACCTCGGACGCGAAATGATGGCCGGCGCGGAAGGGCAGCCTGTATTTCCGCATCAGGACGTCCGCGAGTTCCTGCGAGGCGGTCCAGTCGCTGTTCAGCTCCTCGAGTGCGCGTTCCGGGTCGATGGCAAGCGCCTTCAGGATGCGCTCGAGGCCCTGCAGGGCCCGGGTCGCACTGTCGGTCATGGCACTGTTGGCCTTGGCATCCTTGGCATCGGGCATGCCGGGCGGGATGTTATGCGCCCTGAAGACCGGCCCCATCGCCAGCGAAAGAGCGGTGGATGCGCTCTCGCGGGTGCCGTTCAGGAGGCCGGGATTGCGCTTTTGCGGCATGGCGCTGGAGACATAGGTGTTGCCGCCGCCCTCGCGCAGGATGATCCAGGGGCGCGATTGCGCATATTGCGTCATCACGTCCTCGATGAAGCCGCCGACATGGAGCGCGATGCCGGTGACGATGCCGCCGACCTCGATCGGCAAGTCGGCTGCGGCGATCTGCGAGGCGTCATAGGCGTTGTCGACGAGGGCGGCGAAGCCGAGATAGTCCGCCATGCGCTGGCGATCGAGTGGCCAGCTCGTGCCGTTGAGCACGGTCGTACCCATCGGCGACCGGTCGACGCGGGCATAGGTCTCACGGATGCGCTGCGCGTCGCGGTCGAGCCCGGCGGCGAGGCCGAGCAGGTAATGGCCGTAGCTGTTGGGCTGGGCGGCAACCCCGTTGGTGTAGTTCGGTACGACCGTGTCGCGATGGGTCGCGGCGAGCTCGACCATGGTCCGTGTCGCGCGGTTGAGCTGGTCGGCAAGCGTCAGCAGCCGCTCGCGCATGATCGCGGCGCGATAGGTTGCGTGCATGTCCTGACTGGAGCGTCCGGCATGAATCAGCGTGACCTCGACCCCGGCCTCCTTGATCATCAGGGGCTCGAAGGTGATGACCGTGGAGGGGCGCCTCGCACCGGGCTGGTTGCCGGCCTCGATCACCTTGGCGATGCCCTGCGCCAGCTTCGGCGCCAGCGCCCGGTCGAGCAGACCCTGCTCGGCATTGATGACCGTACTCGCCTTGTTGATCTCGCCTAGCCAGAAGAACTCGTCCCGGACGGGCTCCTTCGGTGGTGTCGGCTGTTGGGCGTGAGCGGGCAGGGAGGCCGCCGCCAGGAGCAGGGCGGCGGCGAGCGGCTTGTATCCGGACATCGGTCGTCTCCGTTCCGGCAGGCGAGATCGCCTGCGGCTTCCGTGGCCTGTTCCCCCGCCGCGAAACCAGAATTGAGACCAAAGCGGCGAGGCCGACAAGTCTCCGCGAGCGATCGGCGCAAGATGGATGGATGTCACTCCAACGCCATTCGGCGTCGCATCAGATTTTTCCGAAAAGTGGATTCCACTTTTCGGCCTGATGTTGTAGAGGCGCTTCCATGATGATCCGCCTGAGCCTGCGAGACCTGCGACGACCGGCGCGCTGAATGCGCCTTCCGGTCATGCGCCCGCACGCGCCTGACTTCGCTCAGCCGATCCGCCTCCCGCTTAAGCGTCGATCATCATGACATCCCTGCCTTTGACCATCCGCCACGAACTCCCCGTGGACGCCGCCGCGATCGAGCGCCTGCATGAGCGCGCCTTCGGCCCCGGCCGTTTCGCCCGCACCGCCTTCCGCCTGCGCGAGGGCGTTCCGCCCGATCATGCCCTTTCCTTCGCAGCTCATGTCGGGACCTTCCTCGTCGGCTCGGTGAAAGTGACGGCGGTTCTCGCCGGCGGCCACAAGGCGCTGATGCTTGGTCCGCTGACCGTCGACCCCGCCTTCGAGGGCCGTGGCATCGGCGCCGCGCTGATGAACCGCTCGATCGAGGCCGCACGCGAGACCGGGCATGATCTGATCATGCTGATCGGGGACGCGCCCTATTACGCCCGTTTCGGTTTCAAGGTCCTGCCGCCCGGTCAGCTCGTGCTGCCGGGGCCGGCCGATCCGGCGCGCTTCCTCGCGCTGGAGCTGGTCGAGGGCGTGCTGAAGCAGCGCAGCGGGGCGGTGACCTCGATGCGCTTCAGCTCTGACGCCTGAGGCGCCGGCCGCTCTCGCCCAGCCAGCCGGCGACGAGCGCACCGAACAGCACGGCGAGGCCGATCAGCCCGATGAAGAGCGGCGAGATGCGCACGCCGCGCACGATGCCGGAATCGCTGATCCGCAGGCCGATCCAGTCATTGCCGGCGAACTGGCTGCCCGAACGCACGGGCACGATGCGCGGCACGTTGACGGCCGAGCCGCTCTCGCGGCCGATGCGGCGAGACGAGCCACCGGTCGCCTGCGCCAGTTGCTGGAGCGCGCTGGGATCGCTGACCACTTCCATCAGTTCGCGCGGGTTTTCCGGCCCGACGCTGGCGAAGGCGGTGAGGTTGTCGGAGGTCAGACGGTAGAGGCCGAGATCCCCGGTCGGGATGCGGGCGGTGAACAGGCCGGGGCGGCCGGGCTCCAGCGTTACCGTACGCGACTGCCCGTCCGGACCCGTGATGGTGATGGGGCCGGGATTGTCGCGCAGCGTCTGACGCTCGACCTCGACGCTCGCGCCGCGGACGGTGGCGCGCAGCGCCTCCTCCTCCAGCTCCGGCTCTTTCATCAGCCAGTGGCTGAGGCGGCGCAGCAGGTCGAGATAGGGGCCGCCGTCGCGGAATCCGCGGGCCCAGAGCCAGGCATGGTCGGAGAGGAAGAGCGCGACGCGGCCCTTCTGCTCGCGGGCCAGCATCAGGAGCGGCCGGTCGCCCGGGCCGGTCATGACCGGCGCGCCGCCGGCTCGTGCCTGAGCGCCGACCATGCGCAGCCATTCGCCCCAGCGCGGGGGCGAGACCTCCGAGCCGGGCAGATCGCGGGTGACGGGGTGGCGCTTGCCGGGCTCGCTGACCTCAGCGCGATACGCCTCGTCGATGACGCTGCCATCGGGCAGGGCCGGCAGGATCTGGCCGAGCGGCGTGCGCGCCAGCGTTTGGGAGCCCGCATATTCTGGGCCGGCGGCGACGAGCAGCGCGCCGCCGTCGCGGACATAGCGCACGATATTCTCGAAATAGAGCAGCGGCAGGATCGACTGGTTGGCGTAGCGGTCGAAGATGATCAGGTCGAATTCCTTGATCTTGACCTGGAAGAGCTCGCGCGTCGGGAAGGCGATCAGCGAGAGCTCGTTGATCGGCGTGCCGTCCTGCTTCTCCGGCGGGCGCAGGATGGTGAAATGCACGAGATCGACATTGGCGTCGGCCTTGAGGAGATTGCGCCAGGTGCGCTCGCCCGGATGCGGCTCTCCCGAGACCAGCAGCACGCGAAGTTTGTCCCTGACACCCTCAATTGTAATAACGGCGCGGTTGTTCGCCAGCGTCAGCTCGTTGTCGATGGCCTGAGCCTCGATCTCGACGACATTCGGTCCGCCCCGGTCGATGCGGACGGGGACCTGCACGGTCTGGCCGGTGGCGACCTCGCGGCGGGCGATGATCTCGCCGTCGCGCCGAATGGTGAGCCCGGCGCGGCCGGGACCACCCTTGTCGACGACGCGCAGACGGATGATCTGGTCCTTTCCGACGATGCCGAAACGCGGTGAATCGACCAGCACGATGCGGCGGTCGATCTCGGCATTGCGGCCGGTGGTGAGGACATGCAGCGGGGCGCGCAGGCCGAGCGCCTCGGCATTGGGCGGGGCGTCATGGGCGAGGCCGTCGGTGATCGCGATAGCGCCGGCGACGCGCTCCGAAGGCACGTCGGCGAGGCTCGCCGACAGGGCCTCGAACAGGCGTGTGCCGTCATTCGTGCCCTGGGCGTCGCGCAGGTCGACGATGCGCGGTTCGACATTCGGGATGCCACGCAACTGCCGCTCGATCTCGGCGACCGCGGCATCGGTCTGGGCCGAGCGGTCGGCGAGGCGGTTCGAGGCCGAGCGGTCGACCACGACCGAGACGACATCCTTGACCGGCTCGCGATCCTCGAAAACGAGCGAGGGGTCGGCGAGCGCGATCGTCAGCACGACGAGCGCGAGCGCGCGCAGGATGGCGCTGCGGCCGGCCAGAACGATGGCCGCGCCGGCAGCCAAAGCCGCGAGCACGGCAAGCCCGATCAGCAGCGGCAGGGGCACCATCGGGGCGAAGGAGACGCTCCACATGGCTATTGCCCCAGACGCTCGAGCAGGGCCGGGACGTGGACCTGATCGGCCTTGTAGTTGCCGGTGAGCGCGTACATTACGAGGTTGACGCCGCCGCGCAGCGCCATCTCGCGTTGGCGCGGATCGCCGCCGGAGAGCGGCACCAGTCCTTCGCCGCGCCGGTCGATCGCCCAGGCGGCGGCGAGGTCGTTGGCGGTGATGATGATCGGCGAGACATTGTCGCCGGCCCGCGCCGGGCGGCGCCCGTCGCTATCGGCGGGCGGCAGGGTCTCGACCCAGGTCGTGCCGGTATCGTAGCGGCCGACGAGCTCGTCGAGGATGTAGAAGGTCTTGGTCAGGACGTGGTCGCGGGGCAGCGGCTCCAGCTCGGGAATATCGAGCGTCTGCAGCATGCGCTTGAGCTGGTCGCCCTCGGGGGTGGTGCCGCCACCGGGGCGGGCACTCATCGCGTCGCGGGTATCGAAGATCACGAGCCCGCCGCCCTTCATATAGGCTTCGAGCTTGCGCAAGGTCTCGGCCGAAGGCAGCGGCCGACCCGCGACGATGGGCCAGTACAACACGGGGAAGAAGGCGAGTTCGTCGCGCTCGACGCTGACGCCGACCGGCTCGCCCGGCTCGAGGGCCGTGCGGGCGCCGAGCACCATGTTGAGGCCGAGGAGCCCTGCCTTCGACATGTCGTCGACGGGCTTGTCGCCGGTCACGGCATAGGCGAGCCTCGTCATCGCGCCATTGGCGAGGAGGGCACGCGGGATCGGCGGGCGGGTATCGACCTGCGCATTCGGGGCCGGTTGCTGAGCATGCACCGGGTCAGGTGCCAGGGCGAGGGAGGCGCCTACTGCGATCAGGATCGCAGTAGGCGCGGCGACCTTGCGCAAGCTGGCGACATTCAGGCGCCCACCGAGCCAGAGCGTCGCCAATGTGTCGGCGACGAGCAGCAGCAAGGCTAGGACGAGCAGCGGCGGACGGATGTCGCGCGCGATCGGCTCGTCGATCGGCAGAACAGAGACGCCGAGGCTGGCGAGATCCAGCGCGGTGAGCTTATCGGTCGGCGTCAGTGCGTTGACCGCGAGGGAGCCGTCGGTCGGGCCGTAGAGACCGGGCGGGTGGGCGAGCGTCGCGCGGCCGGCATAGTTGCGCGCCACCGGCTGGGCGGTGGCCGGCGGCGTGCGGAACTGGCCGATGCCATCGAGAACGCGCGTCGGCGACAGGGTTTCGACGCGCTTGTCATCGCTCTGTGCTTCTGCCGCAGCAGGGCCGTTGCCGGCGAGATTGACGATCTTGCGGAGCATGTCGACGAAGAGGCCCGAAAGCGGAAGGTTCGACCAGGTGGTGTCGGCGGTGACATGGACCATGGCGATCAGACCGTCGCCGCGCCGCTCGCCGGTGACGACGGGCGTGCCGTCCTCCAGCGCCGCCCAGGTCTTGCGCGAGAGATCGGGCTCCGGTTCGGCCAGGATCTGGCGGGTGACACGGATGTCGTCACTGATGGTCAGGCCGAAGAACGGGCTTTCGCGGGTGAAAGGCGCGAGCTTGCGCGGCGTTTCCCAGGACAGGCCGCCGCCGAGCGTGCGGCCTCCCCGGCGCAGGCGCACGGGCGTCAGCTCATCGGAGGCGGCGGCAAGGCGCGCACCGGCAAACCGCAGCAACACACCACCGCGCTCGACGAAGCTCGTCACCTTCTCGGCCGTCTCGCGATCGAGCGCGCCGATATCGGCGAGGACCAGCACCGAGAGATTCTGCGCCAGCAATTCGCCGATCGGATCGGTCGATCCCTGACGTGGTTCGCGGATTTCGGCGAAGGGCTGGAGGGCGCGGGACAGGTAATAGGTCGGCGACAGCAATGGTTGCGCGGTATCGGCCGTCGCGCCGGAGACCAGGCCGATGCGGCGGCGTTTGGCCCGGTCATCGAGCAGGGCCACGGCACCGGCACTGCGTTCGCCGATGATCTCCAGCCGCGAGACGGCGTTGCGGACCTCGATCGGCAAGGTCAGGCGCGCGGTGGTTTCGAGGTTGCTGCCTTCGAACGTGAAGGGCGCATTGCCGAGCGGCAGGCCCTTGAGATCCAGCGCGCGGACCTGGCCCGTCGCGGAAGCACTGGCGGTCGGGCGCAGAACCTTGACCGTCAGGGCGCCTGCGAGGTTCTCGGGCGCGGAGAGGCCAAGCTGCGCTGCCGGTGCGGCATGGATCGCGAGGCGGCGTGCCTCGGCATCCTGCTTCAGACGCCCGAGGAAGCTGCCGTCGTCGGAAACGGCGAGACCGTCCGCGACCCAGACGATCTCGGCACTGGGCGAGCCCTGCAGGAAGGTCTCGATGCGCTGGAGATGAGCAGAGCGATCCGGCGCATGCGGCTGGAGCGGCAGCGCACGCAGACGGTCGAGCGCGATGCGCGGTTCGGCCAGGGCGATCGCGGCAGGCGCTTCGGCGAGGCCGACGACTGCGACCGGGCGGCCTTCGCGGGTCGCGGCGGCAATGCGCGATTCGGCGACCGCGACGCGCTCGGACCAGTCGGTGGCGGCGCCGAAGCCGTTATCGATCAGCAGCAGGACAGGGCCGCGCGAGGGCGCGGCGTCGCGAACGGGATTCCAGACCGGGCCGGCGACGGCGAGGATCGCGAGCGCGGCCACCGCCATGCGCAGGGCGAGCAGCCACCAGGGCGTATGAGCCGGTGTCTCGCGCTTGGCGACAAGGTCCGCCATGATCTTCAATGGCGGGAAATCGATCCGGCGCGGGCGCGGTGGGGTCACGCGCAGGATCAGCCAGAGCGCCGGCAGCAGGGCAAGCGCGACGAGAGCGAGCGGGGCGGAGAAGCTGAAGGGCAGGGCGCTGAGCATCGGCGATCCCCCTCAGAAGCCCGAGGCGCTGCGCGATGCGGCGACGAGGCTCGCGATACGCAGCACCGCTTCGCTGGCCGGCCGGTCGGTGCGATGCAGCGTCAGGGTCCAGCCAGCCTTGCGGCAGGTTTCCGCGATGGCGTCGCGATGAGCGGCGAGGCGCTGGCGATAGGATTCGCCCCAGGCGCCGGCATCGCCGACGCGCAGGGTCAGCCCGTCCTCCAGGTCGAAGAGCTCGGCCTGGCCGCTGAAGGGAAAGGTTTCCTCGATCGGATCGGCGATCAGCAGGACATGGCCGCGAGCGCCCGACGAGCCGAGCGTAACGATCCGCTGGGTCAGCGCCGCGGCGGGCGAGAGCCCGTCGGTGATGATGATGGCCTCGGCCAGTCGGGGCAAAGGCGCTTCCGGCGGCAGGTCGGGGGAGACGTTGCGCTCGTCGGCGAGGATCGCCTGCGCCAGCGTCTCGACGATGCGGCGCGAGGCCAGCGCCCGCGTCAGTCCGAGATGGCCGACGCGCTCGCCGCCTTCGACCATCGTCTCGGCCAGCGCGAAGCCCGCGACCAATGCGCGGTCGAGTTTCGAGGCCATGGCGAGCGAGGAGGCGAAACCCATCGAGGGCGATCGGTCGATCCAGAGCCAGATCGAGTGCGAGGCTTCCCATTCGCGCTCGCGCACGAAGAGATGGCCGTCGCGGGCGGAGCGTCGCCAGTCGATGCGCGAGGCCGATTCGCCGGCGACCAGCGGGCGATACTGCCAGAAGGTCTCGCCCGGGCCGGAGCGGCGCCTTCCATGGATGCCGTGGATGCTGGCCGAGACACGGCGCGCTTCCAGGATCAGGCGGGGCAGGCGTGCGGCCAGGTCGAGCGATTCCGTGAGGACCGGCCGCGACGGCCGCCTTTCGCCCGGACCCAGGACGCGTGTGCGCAACATCGGCCTATCCCAGCCGTTCCACGAGTTTGCCGATCAGGCCCTCGACGGTCTCGCCATCTGCGCGGGCGGCGAAAGTCAGGGCGACGCGGTGCTTCAGAACGGGAATGGCGAGCGCTGCGACGTCGTCGACCGAGGGGGCGAGCCGGCCCTCGACGAGCGCGCGGGCACGCACGGCCAGCGTCAGCGACTGGCTGGCGCGGGGGCCGGGGCCCCAGGAGAGCTTGTCGGTGACCGAGGCCTCGCCCTCGCCGGGGCGGGCGGAGCGGACGAGGTCGAGGATCGAATCGACGACCGCGTCGCCGACCGGCAGGCGGCGGACGAGGCGCTGGATCGACATCAGCGTCTCGGAGGTCATCGCGGGGGAGGGCTTGTATTCGGCGGCGCCCGTCGTCTCCAGCAGGATACGGCGCTCGGCCTCACGATCGGGATAGCCGACGTCGATCTCGAGCAGGAAGCGGTCGAGCTGGGCCTCGGGCAGAGGATAGGTGCCTTCCTGCTCGATCGGGTTCTGCGTCGCCAGCACGTGGAAGGGCGCCGGCAAATCGTAGCGTTCGCCGGCGACCGTGACATGGTGTTCCTGCATCGCCTGGAGCAGGGCCGACTGGGTGCGCGGCGAGGCGCGGTTGATCTCGTCCGCCATCAGGAGCTGGGCGAAGACCGGACCCTTGATAAAGCGGAAATGGCGCTTGCCGTCGCTGGATTCGTCGAGAACCTCGGAGCCGAGAATGTCGGAGGGCATCAGGTCCGGCGTGAACTGGACGCGCCGCGCCGCAAGCCCCAATACGGTGCCCATGGCCTCGACGAGCTTGGTCTTGGCGAGGCCGGGCACGCCGACGAGCAGGCCGTGGCCGCCCGAAAGCAGCGTCACCAGCGAGAGATCGACGACCTTCTGCTGGCCGAAGATAACCTGACCGATCTCCTTGCGCGCAGCGCCGATGGCGCCGAGCGCGGCTTCCGCCGCCTCGACGATGCCTGTGTCGAGGTCGATCGGCGAAGTGCTCTCGTTTGCCCGGGCTTGCGCCGCCATGTCGATCTCCTTCACTGTCGCCGGCCGTTGCGCCGCCCTGCGAACCGTCGATGCGTTCGGCCGTTCAGTGTGGACGGGCCATCACGGCGGCTCAAGCGCCGAATGGAATGGTACACATCAACTCGGCTTCACGATTATGTGGAGTTCAAGGCGGAAACGCGATGCAACCAATATGCCGCAGCAGATGGGAATTGGCCTTTCGATGACGGGACCGGGCAATGCGATGGAGCGTTTGACGGCCTCGCTCGGCGGTGGCAAGGCGCGCGGCCTGCCGCCGGTCGAGCGCTGGAATCCACCGTTTTGCGGCGATCTCGACATGCGCATCGCCGCCGACGGTAGCTGGTTCTACATGGGCACGCCGATCGGCCGGCCGGCACTGGTGAAGCTGTTCTCCTCGGTGCTGAAGCGCGATGGCGACGATTACTTTCTCGTGACCCCGGTCGAGAAGGTCGGGATCACCGTCGATGACGCGCCGTTCCAGGCGGTCGAGATGCAAGTCGATGGCGAGGGGGACGGCCGGAGCATCGCGTTCCGGACGCAGGTCGACGATCTCGTCTGCGTCGGGCCGGACCATGGCTTGCGTTTCGCACGGGCTGCGCAGGATGGGCTGACACCCTATGTCCATGTGCGGCGCGGCCTCTGGGCCCGGCTGACGCGGGCCTTGACCTATGACCTGCTGGCGCTCGGCGAGATCAGGGGCGCCGGAAGCAAGGCCATGTTCGGGATCGCCGTTGCGGAGCGGTTTTACCCGGCACTGCCGGCAAGCGAGATCGAGGACATCGAGTGCTGAAGACAATCGAGTCTGCCCTCAACCTCAGCGCCGAGGACTTCGCTGCCTTGGCGCGAGAGCGTCTTCGGGCAGAACCGCCGGCGTTGGGGGACGTGATCAGGCGGCCGCGCGGGGACCACGAGAATCAGCCCTCGCCCGTGCCGATCCCCGACGAGAAGCGCGCTGTGCCAGCGGCGGTTCTCATCGGCATCGTGCCGCGCCCGGCGGGGCCGACCGTATTGCTGACACAGCGTGCCGCGGCTCTGCGCAGTCATTCGGCCCAGGTCGCCTTTCCCGGCGGGCGTGTCGATGCCGTCGATGGTTCGCCGGTCGTCACGGCCCTGCGCGAGACCGAGGAGGAGATCGGCCTGGCGCGCTCGCATATCCGCACGCTCGGCTTCCTCGACGCCTATCTGACCGGCACCGGCTACAGGATCGTGCCGGTGGTGGGGCTGGTCGAGCCGCCGTTCTCGCTGACGATCAACCACAACGAGGTCGACGAGGCTTTCGAGACGCCGCTCTCCTTTTTGCTCGATCCGGCCAACCACAAACGCGAGGGTATCGAGTGGAAGGGGCAGTTCCGCACCTACTATGCGATGCCGTTCGAGGGTCGCTATATCTGGGGTGCGACCGCCGGCATGATCCGCAATCTCTATGAGCGGCTGGCGGGCTAGAGCATCGACCTGAAAAGTGGAATGCACTTTTCGGACGAATCCGATTCAGAGATGTAAGTAAGCTTGCGCGGACGACGCGCCCGGGAACGACGAAGCCAATGCTGCGTGCGATCATCGAAGAAGTTCTGCTCTTCGTCCTGCCCTTCTGCATCTTCGCAGGCTATCTCGTCGTCAAGCGGCGCAACCCGTTCGATGTCGAGCATTGGAGCCGGCATGCCTTCGCCCTGGCGGTCGTAGGAGCCTTGCTGGCGATCGCGGTGCTGATCTATGGCGGCTTCATCGCTCCCCGCAGCGGAGGCGCCTACGAGCCGCCGCACTTGGAGAACGGGGTTCTGGTGCCCGGCCGCTTCAAATGAACGGGGACCATGCCGGTGAGATCGCGCGCTTCCTGGCCCAGCCGGTGCTTGCGCGGCTGCTGCTGGCGCTCGACGGAAACGGCCAGGAAACGCGCGTCGTCGGCGGCGCAGTGCGCAATCTCCTGCTCGGCGAGCCGGCAAGCGACATCGACCTCGCCACCACCGCCTTGCCGGACGAGACGATCCGGCGCGGCCGGGCTGCCGGCTTCAAGGCGGTGCCGACCGGGATCGAGCACGGCACGGTGACGCTCGTCGCGGATGGCGCGAGCTTCGAAGTGACGACGCTGCGCCGCGACGTCGAGACCGATGGGCGCCGGGCCAAGGTCGTGTTCGGCCGCGATTTCGTGGCAGACGCGCTGCGTCGCGATTTCACCATCAATGCGCTCGGGCTCGGGCATGACGGCAAGCTCCACGATTATTCCGGCGGGCTCGACGATCTCGCGCAGCGGCGCGTACGCTTCATCGGCGATGCGGCGGCCCGTATCCGCGAGGATTACCTGCGCATCCTGCGCTTCTTCCGCTTCCATGCCCGCTATGGCGCCGGCGAGCCTGACGCCCAGGGTCTGCGCGCCTGCATTGCCGGCCGCGAGGGGCTCGCCGGATTGTCGCGGGAGCGGGTGCGGGCGGAATTGCTGAAGCTTCTCGTCGCGCCCGGTGTGATTGCGACCATCCGGGCGATGGCGGGCGCGGGGCTGCTGATGCCGGTGATCGGCGGCGTGCCGTATCTCTCGCGCTTCGCGGCGATCGCTGGAGATGATGGTGCTGGCGTTTACCCGGCTTTCCGGCTGGCGGCGCTGGCGGTTGCGGTCGGCGAGGACGCCTTGCGCCTGCGCGAGAGGCTCCGGCTTTCGAACGAGGAGTTCGACAGGATCGAGCGTCTTGCGCGAGCGCAGGAAGGCCTGGGGGGACGGGCACATCTGCCTGACTTAGCCGCGCTTCGCCATGTCGCTCATGGCGCCGGGGACGATGCGGCGGCTGCGGCTCTCGTCCTGCTGAATGCTACGGCTGGGAGCGAAAACTGGGACGAGGTGCAGCGCCTCATCGGCGAACTCGGCCGGACGCCGCGCTTCGAACCGACGGGCAAGGATGTCGTCGGTCTCGGCATTCCGCCCGGGCCGCGCGTCGGGCAGGTGCTCGAAGCAGCCCGGCAGAGCTGGATCGAGGCTGGCTGCCCGGCTGGAGCGGATGAGCAGGTGGAATTCATCAAAGCCGCTCTGGCCGCAGCCCGCTAGCGCGGGGCTGCGCAGGAGGCTCTGGCCTCAGGGCCAGCGTACCGTCGGCGGCATCGAGGACAGGATGGAATCGACATTGCCGCCGGTCTTCAGGCCGAAGATCGTGCCGCGATCATAGAGCAGGTTGAACTCGACATAGCGGCCGCGCCGGACCTGCTGCTCGTGGCGCTCGGCCTCGCTCCAGGGCTTCCCGAGATTGCGGCGCAGGATCTCGGGATAGCTTCCGAGGAAGGCTTCGCCGACCGCCTGGGTGAAGGCGAAATCGGCCTCGACATCGCCGGTCCAGACATAATCATAGAAGATGCCGCCGATGCCGCGCGGCTCGTTGCGGTGCTTCAGAAAGAAATATTCGTCGCACCAGGCCTTGAAGCGCGGATAGTCGGCGACGGCCGGAAAACGCTCGCAGGGCACGCGCATCGCGGCGTGGAACGCGCGCGTATCCGGGTCGTCCTGGTTGCGGCGCGCATTCAGCACCGGCGTCAGGTCGGCGCCACCGCCGAACCAGGGCTTCGTGGTGACGACGAGCCGCGTGTTCATGTGCACGGTCGGCGCATGCGGATTCCAGGGATGGGCGATCAGCGAGATGCCGGTGGCATGGAAGCGTGGATCCTGCGCGGCGCCGGGGATCTGGCCGGCGAAATCCGGATGGAAGCTGCCATGTACGGTCGAGACGTGGACGCCGACTTTCTCGAAGACGCGGCCCTTCATGATCGACATGACCCCGCCGCCGCCGGGTGCGCCATCATGATTGGTGCGCTGCCAGGGCGTGCGGACGAAACGCCCGGGCGTTTCGGTTTCGGCCGGGAAGGGGCCGGAAGCCTCATCCTCGACCGCCTCGAAGGCGGCGCAGATGCGATCCCGCAGGGTCTCGAACCAGGCGGAGGCGCGGGGTTTCAGCGCTGCGACGACGGCAGGGTCGACGAGGGGAGATTCAGCGGGTTTCGGGGTGACCATCTTCTGCTTCTGTTCCATCGCGGCCCGGAAAGCCGCCAGTCTGTCGCAATGCCTCGCCCATTACCATCGCTGCCGCCAGCGCGACATTGAGCGAACGCAATCCCGACCGCATGGGAATGTGCAGGCTGGCCTCGGCGGCAGCCTGCACCTCGGCGGTCACGCCGGCCGATTCGCGCCCGACGAGGACGATGTCGTCCGGGCGGAAGGCAAAATCGGGCAGGGGCGTTTTGCCGTCTGTCTCGGCCAGGACGAGGCGGTGGCCCTGCGCCCGGCGCCAGCCGTCGAAAGCGGCGAAGGAGTCGTGGCGGCGGACGGTAGCGCGTTCGAGATAGTCCATGCCGGAGCGACGGAAATGCCGGTCAGAAACGTCGAAAGCGGCGGGCTCGACGATGTCCACGCCAATGCCGAGGCAGGCGGCCATGCGGATCATCGTGCCGGTGTTCTGCGGGATGTCCGGCTGGAAAAGGGCGAGGCGAAGCATGGCGCTGTCATGCGGTGACGCCCGGATATGCGTCAAGCAGGCTGGTCATGCGCGCAGGCGAAGACCATATGCCTCGAAACCGTCGCGATGCCACACCAGGGAAGACAGACATGTTCGCTCCGCTCTTCCGCTGGCTCGAAAGCCGAATCGACGTCTTCGCTCCCTTCGACGAGCAGGAGACGCCGCCGCGCGGCGTCTGGCCCTTCATGTGGCACCATATCAAGGGCGTGAGGGGCTGGATGGCCCTGATCATGCTGACGGGGCTCGGCTTCAGCGGCATCGAAGCGGCGATGTATCTGATGGTCGGCTGGTTCGTGGATCTGCTCTCGACGCAGTCACCAGAGACGATCTTCCGCGACCATGGCTGGCTTCTGGCAGGGGCAGCTTTCCTGCTCGTGGTCGTCCGGCCGCTGATCTATTTCGCCAACCACGCCATCGTCGATCAGGTGGTGGTGCCGCAGATCACCAACCAGATCCGCTGGCGCAACCACGTCTACACGCTCGGGCACGCGCTGGGGTATTTCCAGAATGATTTCGCAGGCCGCCTGTCGGCGCGTGTCATCCAGGCGGGCCAGTCGATCCGCGGCGCGACGATCGAGGTCATCGACGATCTCTGGTACGCGCTGGTCTTCGCCACGGTCGCGATCGGCTTCTTCGGCAAGACCAGCCTGTGGCTGGCGCTGCCGGTGATCCTGTGGCTTTCGGCCTATGTCACGCTGCTGGTCTATTTCGTGCCGCGCGCGAAGCAGCGCTCGGAGGCGAATTCGCTCGGGCGCTCAACCACGACGGGGCGCATCGTCGATTCCTACACGAACATCCTGACGGTGAAGCTGTTCGCGCGGGCGGATGCCGAGCGTTCGGCGGTGCGCGACTCGTTGTCGCGCTGGAACGCCTCCTTCCTCAATCTGTCGCGCCTGATCACCGGTGTCAGCGTCATCCTGCAGACGATGAACAGCCTGCTCGTCGTGGCCACGGCCTGGCTCGCGCTGCTGCTCTGGAGCCAGGGCGAGATGACGCCGGGGGCGGTCGCAGCGGCCATCGGTCTCGTGCTGCGGCTGGTGCAGATGTCGGGCTGGCTGATCCATCTCGTGCGCGGCATTTTCGAGAATATCGGCTCGGTGCAGGAGAGCATGGAGACCATCGCCAAGCCGCACGACCTGCCGGATGCGCCCGGCGCGGTGCCGCTCGTCGTCGACAAGGGAGCGATCAGCTTCGAGAAGATCCGCTTCAACTATGGCCGGGGGCAGGGGCTGTTCGAGGGGCTCGACCTTCAGATCCGGCCTGGCGAGCGGGTCGGGCTGGTCGGCCCGTCGGGCGCCGGCAAGTCGACACTGGTGAACCTGCTGCTCAGGCTCTATCCGCTCGAGAGCGGACGCATCCTGATCGACGGGCAGGACATCGCCCATGTCACGCAGGATACGCTTCGTGCCCAGATCGGCATGGTGACACAGGACAATTCGCTGCTGCACCGCTCGATCGGCGACAATATCGCCTATGGGCGGATCGGCGCGAGCGAAGCCGAAATCGCGCGCGCGGCCGAGCAGGCGGAGGCGCATGGCTTCATCCTCGGCCTCGGCGATCAGGACGGGCGCCAGGGCTTCGAGTCGCGCGTCGGCGAACGCGGCGTGAAGCTCTCGGGCGGGCAGCGCCAGCGTATCGCCATCGCCCGCGTGCTGCTTAAGGACGCACCCATCCTGATCCTCGACGAGGCGACCTCGGCGCTTGATTCCGAGGTCGAGGCGGCGATCCAGCAGCAGCTTGCGCAGCTCATGCAGGGAAAGACGGTGATCGCGATCGCGCATCGGCTCTCGACCATCGCGGCGCTCGACCGGCTGATCGTGCTCGATCAGGGCCGGATCGCCGATATGGGCAGCCATGACGAGCTGATCGCGCGCGGGGGACTCTATGCCAGGCTCTGGGCGCGCCAGTCGGGCGGTTTCCTGGCTGCCGCCGATCCGGAAAAGCTCGCCGACTGACGTTGTCGCCGACGGACTGTGTGCGATGCATGGCCGGGGCGTTCGCGACAGTAGACTTCGTCCAATCTGCATGTCAAAGAGCCGAAGGTGACGCACCGCCGCATTGCGGCGGCAGCGACGCGCCCCTATGAGGGCGAGAGGCGACAATTTCGAGCTGTTCCAGCTCGCAAGACGTGTAAGAGGATTGGATCGTGGCGCACGCGACCGATACATCGACCGGAACTACCCGCCGCGATTTCCTGATGCTTGCGACGGGCGCATTCGGCGCCGTCGGCATCGGCGCCGTTGTCGTTCCCCTGGTTAGCCAGCTCGCGCCCGACGCGCAGACGGTGGCGGCCGGCGCGCCGGTCGATGTCGACCTCGCGCCCATCGCCGAAGGCCAGGCGATCAAGCTGTTCTGGCGCGGCAAGCCGATTTTCGTGCGCCATCGCACCAAGAAGGAAATCGACGAGGCGCTGGCCGTCGACGTCGCGACCCTGCGCGACCCGCAGACCGACCAGCAGCGCACCAAGCCCGGACACGAGCAGTATCTCGTCGTCTTCGGCAACTGCACCCATCTCGGCTGCATCCCGCTGGGCACCGCGCCCGGCGAATCGAAGGGCGATTTCGACGGCTGGTTCTGCCCTTGCCACGGCTCGCACTACGATTCCTCCGGCCGTATCCGCAAGGGGCCGGCGCCGCTCAACCTGCCGGTGCCGCCCTATGCCTTCAACGGCGACACCAAGATCAAGATCGGCTGAGCAATGCGCTCGATGCTTTCCCGCCAAGATGAGACAGCCTTGAGGCATTCTTCATGAGTGGTCACAGTTCATACGTCCCGAAGACCGGCATCGAACGCTGGCTCGACGCCCGCCTGCCGATCATCCGGCTCGCCCATGATTCGGCGGTTTCCTACCCGGTGCCGCGCAACCTGAACTATCTGTGGACCTTCGGTGGCATCCTCGTGTTCATGCTGGTGGTGCAGATCGTCACCGGCATCATCCTGGCGATGCATTACACGGCCAACTCGTTGCTCGCCTTCAATTCGGTCGAGCATATCATGCGCGACGTGAACTACGGCTGGCTCCTGCGCTATCTGCACTCGAACGGCGCGTCGATGTTCTTCGTCGCCGTCTATGTGCACATCTTCCGCGGGCTTTATTATGGCTCGTACAAGGCGCCGCGCGAGGTGCTCTGGATCCTCGGCGTGGTGATCTTCCTGCTGATGATGGCGACGGCGTTCATGGGCTATGTGCTCCCATGGGGGCAGATGTCCTTCTGGGGCGCGACCGTCATCACCAACCTGTTCTCGGCGCTGCCCGTGATCGGCGAGACGATCGTCACCTTCCTGTGGGGCGGCTACTCGGTCGACAATCCGACGCTGAACCGCTTCTTCTCGCTGCATTACCTGCTTCCGTTCATGATCTTCGGCGTCGTCGTCCTGCACATCTGGGCGCTGCACGTCGTCGGACAGAACAACCCGACCGGCGTCGAGGTGAAGAACGTCCAGAAGGACACCGTGCCGTTCACGCCCTATGCGACCGTGAAGGACATCTTCGGCATGGTCGTGTTCATGATCCTGTTCGCCTGGTTCGTGTTCTACCAGCCGAATTTCATGGGCCATGCGGACAATTATATTCCGGCAAACCCGGCCTCCACGCCTGCGCATATCGTCCCGGAATGGTACTTCCTGCCGTTCTACGCGATCCTGCGCGCCATTCCCGACAAGCTCGGCGGCGTGCTCGCCATGGGCGCTGCCATCGTGGTCCTCGCCTTCCTGCCCTGGATCGATACCTCCAAGGTCAAGTCGATGAGCTACCGGCCGATCGGGCGCCAGTTGTTCTGGGCCTTCGTCGTGGTCTGCATCGGCCTGGGCTATCTCGGCGCCATGCCGGCCGAAGGCGGCTACGTCATCGCCTCGCAGATCTTCACCGTGCTGTATTTCGGCTTCTTCGTCGCGCTCTTCGTCGTCGGCCTGTTCGAGCGGCCGAAGGCGCTGCCGACCTCGATCGCCGATGCGGTGCTCGCTTCCGCCAAGGGCGGGTCGGCGGCGCGCGTCGCGACCGCCACTGCCGCCGAACCGAACGTCAAGGGCTGACGGAACCATGAGCAGAATCTCGTTTCGTCTCGCCCTGACAGGGCTCGCTGCCGGCCTCTCGCTGGCGCTCATCCAGCCGGCGGCGCAGGCCGCCGAGGCCGGCCCGAAGCCGCCGGCGCTGAGCTGGTCGTTCTCGGGACCGTTCGGCAAGTTCGATCGGGCCCAGCTCCAGCGCGGCTTCAAGGTCTTCAAGGAAGTCTGCGCGAGCTGCCACGGCGCGAGCCTCGTTGCCTTCCGCAACCTGTCGCAGCCGGGCGGCCCTGAATTCACGTCCGGACAGGTCGCAGCGCTCGCCGCGACCTATCAGATCAAGGACGGGCCGAACGACCAGGGCGAGATGTTCGAGCGGCCCGGCCGCCCGGCCGACCGCTTCCCGTCGCCGTTCCCGAACGAGCAGGCCGCGCGCGCGGCCCAGGGCGGCGCCTACCCGCCGGACTTCTCGGTGCTGGCCAAGGCCCGCACCTACACGCGCGGCTTCCCGACTTTCGTGTTCGACATCTTCACGCAGTATCAGGAGCAGGGGCCGGACTACATTCATGCCCTGCTCGTGGGCTACAAGGAGCCGCCGGCCGGCTTCCCCGCCCTGCTGCCCGGGCAGAACTACAACGAGTACATGCCCGGTCACCTGATCGCGATGCCGAACCCGCTCTCCGACGGCCAGGTCGAATACCCCAAGGGGGCGGACGGCAAGGCGCCGGTGCCGGAGACGGCCGACCAGTACGCCCGCGACGTCGCCGCCTTCATGATGTGGATGGCGGAGCCGCATCTGGAGGCGCGCAAGCGCCTGGGCATGCAGGTGATGGCGTTCCTGACGATCTTCGCCTTCCTGCTCTACTACACCAAGAAGAAGGTGTGGTCGCGCATGCCGGACGGCTCGCCGGTTCACTGACCGGCAGAATGTCATTCCAGGAAAAGGCCCCGGTGACGGGGCCTTTTTCGTTGAGGGGAAAATCCGGAGGCTCCTTCGGCAGGAGATGCTCGGGCCGAGCCCGAGCATGAGGGCATTCGATCCCATCGTATTGCGACCGTCATCGAAAGGTGGTCCTTTCCGCGCCCGTATTTGTTGTCGCATCGAACCGAAAAGTGGCTTCCACTTTTCGGTTCGATGCTCGAGGAAATCGACCATGAGCGAAGCCGTTCTCGGAATCATCGGCGGATCGGGCATCTACGATCTGCCGGGCCTCAAGGATCTGCGCGAGGAGCGTATCGAAAGTCCCTGGGGCGAGCCTTCGGACAGCTTGCGGATCGGCCGGATCGGCCAGACGAAGATCATCTTCCTGCCGCGCCATGGGCGCGGTCACGCCATTCCGCCCTCCGAGATCAACTATCGCGCCAATATCGACGTGCTGAAGCGGGCCGGCGTGACAGATCTCGTCTCGCTCTCGGCCTGCGGCTCCTACAAGGCCGAGCTCTATCCCGGCCTGTTCGTGCTGGTCGACCAGTTCGTCGACCGGACGAGCCGGCGCGAGAATTCCTTCTTCGGCCGGGGCTGCGTCGCCCATGTCTCCTTGGCCCATCCGGTCGGCCCCGCCCTGCAGGCGCGGATCGTTGCGGCGGCACAGGCGGAGGATCTGCCCTTCGTGCGCGGTGGTACGCTGGTCACGATGGAAGGCCCGCAATTCTCGACCTATGCGGAATCGATGACCTATCGCGGGTTCGGCTACGACCTGATCGGCATGACCGCGATGCCGGAGGCCAAGCTCGCCCGCGAGGCCGAGATCACCTATGCCACCGTCGCGATGGTGACCGACTACGACTGCTGGCACGAGTTGCACGGCGCCGTCGATGTCGCCTCCGTCATCGCCGTGCTGCACGACAACGCCGACAAGGCCCGCCGCCTCGTGGCGCGGCTGGCCGCCGATTTTCCGGCCGAGCGGGAGCCGTGCCCGGCCGGCTCGCATCATGCGCTCGACAA
Organism: Allobosea sp.; assembly: GCF_017308015.1. GTDB lineage: Bacteria > Pseudomonadota > Alphaproteobacteria > Rhizobiales > Beijerinckiaceae > Allobosea. The sequence goes on along the minus strand of NZ_JAFKFW010000007.1, from coordinate 65,249 downwards.
CGCCATCGTGACGGCGCCGGCCTTCCGCGATCCGGCCCTGCTGGCGAAGCTCGATGCCGTCGCCGGGCGCGTGCTCGAGGTGGCGTGATGACGGCGCTCTTGACGAAGCCGGCTCGGCGTCGGACCAAGGCCTCCGTCAATCCTCCCGAGACGGTGCCCATGAACCTCGCCGACAGCATCCGCGCGATCCCCGACTATCCCCGGCCCGGTATCGTCTTTCGTGACATCACCACGTTGCTTGGCGACGCCAGAGCCTTTCGTCGGGCGGTCGATGAACTGGTGCAGCCTTTCGCCGGGTTGAAGATCGCAAAGATCGCCGGAATCGAGGCGCGCGGTTTCATCCTGGGCGGGGCGGTAGCGCATCAGCTCTCGGCCGGCTTCGTTCCCGTCCGCAAAAAGGGCAAGCTGCCGCTGGAGACGCTGCGTGCGACCTATGCGCTCGAATACGGTACGGACGAGATCGAGATCCATCGCGATGCGGTGCAGCCGGGGGAGCGCGTGCTGCTGGTCGATGATCTGATCGCGACCGGAGGCACCGCGGAAGCCGCGGTCAACCTGCTGGCGGGGCTCGGGGCCGAGGTCGTGGCGGCCTGTTTCATCGTCGACCTGCCGGAACTCGGCGGTGCCGACAAGATCCGGCGGCTTGGCGTGCCCGTGCGCACGCTGGTTTCCTTCGCGGGCGACTGAGCGGGCCATGAAGATCAACGGCCAACCCTACCGGACGATCTGGCTGGCGCAGGATGGCTGGCGTGTCGTCGTGATCGACCAGACGAGACTGCCTTTCCGCTTCGAGACCGTGGCGCTCGGCTCGGCCGAGCAGGCGGCCGATGCGATCCGGAGCATGATTGTGCGCGGCGCTCCGCTGATCGGCGCGACCGCAGCCTACGGCGTCGCGCTGGCGATGCGGGCGGATGCATCGGATACGGCACTTGAGACCGCGCTTGCTCTGCTCGGTGCGACGCGGCCGACGGCCGTCAACCTGCATTGGGCGCTGGAGCGGATGCGCCGTTCCCTTGCGGGCTTGCCGGCGGAGGCGCGGGCTGAAGCCGCTTATGCGGAAGCGGCTGCGATCTGCGACGAGGATGTCGCTTTGTGCCGTGCGATTGGCGAACACGGCTTGCCACTCATTGCCGGGATCGCGGCGCGCAAGCCTGCCGGTGCGCCGGTCAACATCCTCACCCATTGCAATGCCGGCTGGCTCGCCACGGTGGATTGGGGCACGGCGCTGGCACCGATCTATCTCGCGCATGATGCCGGCATACCGGTCCATGTCTGGGTCGACGAGACCCGGCCCCGCAACCAGGGCGCAGCGCTGACGGCCTATGAACTCGGAGCCCACGGTGTGCCGCATACGGTGATCGTGGACAATGCCGGGGGCCATCTGATGCAGCACGGACAGGTCGACATGGTGATCGTCGGAACCGACCGGACGACTGTGACCGGCGATGTTGCCAACAAGATCGGGACCTATCTCAAGGCGCTGGCTGCGCATGACAACGGCGTGCCCTTCTATGTGGCGCTGCCCTCGCCGACGATCGACTGGAGCATAAGCGACGGCCTTGCCGATATCCCGATCGAGGAACGAGCGGCGCGCGAGGTGACGCATCTCTCGGGGCTCGCCGACGATGGCGAGGTTCGGTCCGTGCGCGTGGTCGCACCGGGTAGCGGGGCCGCCAATCCTGCGTTCGACGTGACACCGGCGCGGCTGGTCAGCGGCCTCATCACCGAGCGCGGCGTCTGCGCGGCCAGCACTGACGGGCTGGTGCAACTTTTTCCCGACCTGGCGAACAAGGGCAGGGCATGACCGAGCAAGACTTGCGGCAGGAGATCGTTTCGGTCGCGCAGGCGATCGACCGGGCCGGGTTCTGCCCGTCGAAATCGGGCAATGTCTCCTCGCGTTTCGGAGATGGACTGCTGATCACGCCATCGGGCCTGCCTTATGCGCAAACGAAGCCTGAAGACCTGATCCATCTCAGGCTCGACGGCACCGTCTTGAACGGCAGCCGGAAGCCGTCTTCGGAATGGCCCTTCCATGTCGCGATCTACAAGGCGCGCCCGGATGCGCAGGCGATCGTCCATACCCATTCGCCGCGTGCCACCGCCTTGTCCTGCACGCGGCGCGGCATCCCGGCCTTCCACTACATGATCGCGCTCTGCGGCGGCGCCGATGTCCGCTGCGCCGATTATGCCACTTTCGGCACGCCGGAGCTTGCCGACAACGCGGTGAAGGCGTTGGAGGGACGCAAGGCCGTGCTGCTCGCCAACCATGGAGTCATCGCGCTCGGCCAGACGCTGGCGGGCGCGCATACGATCGTCGCCGAGGTCGAGAACCTCGCCGGGCAATATCTCGACATCCTGGCGGCTGGACTCGAGCCGGTCATCCTCGACGCGACCGAGATGGAACGCGTCGGCGCCAAATTCGCGGGCTACGGCAAGGTCGGGTGAAATTCGCGCCAGAGCGTCCGATCAGGCAGGCCAGCGGCCCGGCGAATGCAGCCGACCGGCTTAAGTTTTCGGCAATGGCACCGCTGGCATAACTGCTGCGACCCTTCTGTCTGCCCAGAGACCTTCGTGTCGCTCGACTATCAGTCCCTCCTGACGGCCTTCACCCTTTCTGGATGCGGACTGGCCGCGGCTTTCCTCGTCAGCTGGCTCGTTTCCAGGAAGGAAGGCTTCCTGATGGCCTGGACGATCGGCGTGGCGCTGATGGCCGTCGGCGTGCTGATCTATGGCGGCTATGTCAGGACGATGTCGCCGATCGTGGGGGCAGCCGGCTACGCGGTTCTTCTCACGGGTCTCGCCTTCGTCTTCGGCGCCGGCCGCGAATTCCGTACGCGGGTTCTGCCCTGGCGCAGCATGGCCGTCATGGCAACCGCATCGTCGGCAGCCATGGCCGTGCCCATGCTGGCCGGCTATAACGGCATTGCGATCATCGGGCTCAATGTCGCGGCCGCGGCTATTCTGTTTGCAACAGCCTGGGATTACTGGCTCGGCCGGGCCGAAGCCAGGCTGGCGATCATGCTGCTGACCGGCCTGTATGTCCTGACCGGTCTATCCTTCGTTCCTTGCGCCGTTCTGCTGCTGCTGGATGGTCGGTGGGTTCTGCCGGGCATCCCGTCGAACTGGGCGGAAGACCTCAATATCGTGGTCTGTCTGACCACGCTCGCGGGCATCGGCGCGCTGTCCCTGGCCTTGAACCAGGCGCGGCTGGCGCGCGGCCATAAGCGCGACGCGGAAACCGACCCGCTGACCGGCCTGCTCAACCGGCGCGCGCTGCTCGACCGCATCGCGACCGAGACCGAAGGGCCCGCCGCCCTGATCATCTTCGACATCGATCATTTCAAGCGGATCAACGATGTCCACGGCCACCTGGCGGGAGACGAGGTGTTGCGGGCGTTCGGGGAGATCCTGCTGTCCTGCCGGTCCCAAGGACTGGCTGCACGGCTCGGCGGCGAGGAGTTCGCGTTGCTCATACCGGGAGCTTCGCTCGTCGCGGCCGCCATCACGGCTGAAAACGTGCGGGGGCGGCTCGTCAAACGTCATTTTGCAGCGAGCGGGGGTTCGTTCGGCATTACGGTCAGCGCAGGCGTCGCCCATGCGAAGGACAGTGTCATCGATTTCGATGCCTTGCTTCACGAAGCGGATAAGGGGCTCTACGCTGCCAAGCGAAGCGGGCGTGACCGGGTCGTGGTGGCCTCGGACGAGGAGGCGTTCCTCGCCCAGATGAGGCCTTCGTCCGACGTGCCGCGCGGGCCTGTCGATCTCGTCAGGCTCAAGGCAGGCTGAGGTCCGTCTTCGCTGTCAGGCCGGCTTCCGCTCTACAAAAACGCAGCCGTCGAAGCTGAAGACCTCTTCGCCGTACTGGTTCGTGCCGCTGTTGCGATGGAAGAACAGACCCCATTGCGGCCGCGAGGCGCTCTCGCGCTTGTCCACAACCTTGGAGCGATAGGTGATGCGGTCCCCGGCGAAGACGGGCTTCGTCCAGCGCAGGTTCCGAAAGCCGGGGGAGGGGCCGAGACGCGCCGGTCGCTCCGGCGCAATCGCGAGTTGGCGCCTGCGATGCTGGACCATGCAGGCCATCCAGACAGCAGCGGTGTGCCAGCCTGAAGCCGCGAGCCTGCCGAAGGAGCTGTTGCGCGCCGCCGCCTCGTCCATGTGGAAGGGCTGCGGATCGAAGCTGCGGGCGAAGGCGACGATCTCCCCGGGCGTGAAGACGAAGCTGCCGAGCTCGTGGCTGTCCCCGATCGAGAGTTCCTCGAAGAAACGCGGCGGGCCGGGCGGCTCGGTGGGGGCTTCCAGAGGGCTCTCGACCGCCGGGCACTCGTAGATCGGCGTATGGTCGAGCCAGGGGCCGGCCGGGTGCTTGCCGATGCCGGAGCCCTTGCGGCCGAACATGATCCAGTTGGTCTGTTCGAGGATCGGCTCGTCGCGCTGGTTCAGCAATTCGAGCCTGAAGCGCACGAGGCCCATCTCGGGGCGCGAGCGCGAGGCCTTGCTCTCCAGTACCGTGCGCCGGGCGCAGACGCTGTCGCCGGGGAGGAGCGGGCGCAGCCACTTCACCTCGTCGATCCCCGGCGCCCCCATGCTGGCGGCGTCGAGCAGGAAATCCTCCGCCATGAGCCGCATCAAGAGGGCGCAGCTATGCCAGCCCGAGCCGATCAGGCGGCCGACGAAGCTCGTCTTGGCCGCTTCAGGATCGACATGGAAATCCTGCGCGTCATAGCGCGAGGCGAAGGCGACGATGTCGTCCTGCGAGACCGCCAGACTGCGAGAGCGCGCGCTCTGGCCCGGGGCGAAATCCTCGAAATACGACATCGCAGACTGGTTCCTCAGGTCGCGAAGCGGAAATGCAGCACGTCGCCGTCGGCAACGACATAGTCCTTGCCTTCGAGACGGAACTTGCCGGCCTCGCGCGCACCTGCCTCGCCCTTGTTGGCGATGTAGTCGTCATAGGCGATGGTTTCGGCGCGGATATAGCCCTTCTCGAAATCGGTATGGATCACGCCGGCGGCCTGCGGCCCCTTGGTGCCCTTTTCGATCGTCCAGGCACGGGCCTCCTTCGGACCGACCGTGAAATAGGTGACGAGATGGAGCAGGGCGTAGCCGGCTCGGATGACCCGGTTCAGGCCGGGCTCGTCGAGGCCGACGGCCTCCAGATATTCGGTCTGTTCCTCGGCCGGCAGGATGGCGATCTCGCTTTCGATCTTGGCGGAGACGACGACCGCGACGGCGCCTTCCTCGGCAGCGCGCTTCTTCACCAGCTCGGAGAAGCTGTTGCCCTTGTCGGCGCTGGCTTCCTCGACGTTGCAGACATAAAGCACGGGCTTGGACGAGAGCAGGCCGAGCAACTCGAACGGGCGGCGCTCCTCGGCGGAAAGCTGGACCTGGCGGGCGGGCTTGCCGTCGCGCAGCAGGGTGAGGCAGCGGTTCATCAGATCGACCGCCTCCTTGGCCTCCTTGTCGCCGGTCTTCGCCTTCTTCTCCAGCGGCTGCACGCGTTTCTCGAGGCTGTCGAGATCGGCGAGCATCAATTCGGTCTCGATGGTCTCGATATCGTCGACCGGCGAGACCTTGCCCTCGACATGGGTGATGTCGCCGTCCTCGAAGCAGCGCACGACATGGGCGATGGCGTCGCATTCGCGGATATTGGCGAGGAACTGGTTGCCGAGCCCTTCGCCGCGGGAGGCGCCGCGCACCAGGCCAGCGATGTCGACGAAGGTCAGCCGCGTCGGGATGATCTCCTTGGAGCCGGCGATGGCTGCGAGCTTCTCCAGCCGCTCGTCCGGAACCGCGACGTCACCGACATTCGGCTCGATCGTGCAGAACGGATAGTTCGCGGCCTGGGCCGCTGCCGTCTGCGTCAAGGCGTTGAAGAGGGTCGACTTGCCGACATTCGGCAGGCCGACGATACCGCATTTGAAACCCATGATCGCTCGTTCCGTTATACGGCCTCGCTGCGTTTCCGCGCGGCGGCCTGAAAATCGTTCGCGCCTTATTGGCGGCGGGTGGAGATAAACACAAGATCGTTGCCGGCGGAGGAGACCTGCTCAATCGCCCGCCGTCTCGCCGAGCCGCTTCACGGAGGCGTGGCCGCGCGCATCCATGAAGAGATGCACCTTGTTCTGGAAGCCGGTGTCATCATGAGCCGCGAGCATGGTCGCGTGGTCGGCGCAGGCCGTGCAGAGATCCTCCACCCAGGGCTGTTCGGCCTTGCCGAAATCGTTGAGCACATAGGCGTGGACCAGCTCCTTCAGACCGGGGTGGCCGATGCCCATGCGCACGCGGCGGTAGTCGTTGCCGATCGCAGCCGTGGTCGAGCGCAGGCCGTTATGCCCGGCGTTGCCGCCGCCCAGCTTCACGCGCAGCTTGGCGGGGGCGAGGTCGAGCTCGTCATGGAAGACGATGACATCGGCCGGCGCGATCTTGAAGAAGCGCGCGGCCTCGCCGATCGCCCGGCCGGATTCGTTCATATAGGTCTGCGGCTTGAGCAGGATGACCTTTTCGGCCCCGATCGTCGCCTCGCATGCTTCGGCCTGAAAGCGGGCGCGCCAGGGCGAGGCGCGATGCAGACGCGCGATCTCGTCGACGGCCATGAAGCCGATATTGTGCCGGTTGCGGGCATAGCGCGCCCCGGGATTGCCGAGGCCGGCGAAGATCAGCATGGCGGAACTCCGGCAGGCTTGTTGGGTCGGCATCGGATGAAGACCGGAACCGACTTTTCGGTCCGATGCCATAGCAAAACGGCCGGGCTGACCCGGCCGTCTCGTGATCGTTCCAAGGGGGAAGCGGCGCCGGCTGGCGCCGTTTCATCAGGCCTTGGCTTCGGGAGCAGGCTCGGCAGCCGCGTCGGCGGCCGGCTCGGCCTCGACGGTCGGAGCGGAGATCGTGACGATCGTGGCCTCGGCACCGAGGGTGAGCCTGGCGCCGGCCGGAAGCTTGATCGCGTCGGCATGGACGGTGTCGCCGACGTTCAGACCGGCAACCGAGATATCAATGGACGCCGGAATGTTCTCGGGCTCGACGGTGACTTCGAGGGCATGCTCGATGATCTGGACCAGGCCGCCGGCCTTGACGCCGGGGCTGGTTTCCTGACCCGTGACGTGAACCGGAACCTGGACCGTGACGGTCTGGCCCTTGGCGACGCGCAGGAAGTCGACGTGGATCGGGAAATCCTTGACCGGGTCGAGCTGGTAATCGCGCGGAATGACGCGCTGCTTCTTACCGGCGACGCTGATCTCGAAGATCGTGGTCAGGAAGTGGCCGCCGAAAATCAGCTGGCGGGTCTTGTTGGCGTCGAGCGCGATGGCTTCGGGAGCGGCGCCCCCACCATAGATCACGGCAGGCGTCTGGCCCTGGCGACGAACGGCACGAGCGGCCCCCTTGCCGACCTGTGCGCGCGCCGAAGCCTCGATTTGCTTCACGGCGGTCATGTTGGATGTCCTTGACTTGTAAAATGACAAGGCCGCCTCGTGGCGGCCATCGGATGATGCGTTCAGAGCCTCCAAGGGTGTCAGCCGAACGCAGGGGTGCTCATAGGCGAAAACCGCCGCGATCTCAAGCCCGGCTCAAGCCGCGTTCGCGACGAGCCCGGGCGGCGGGGCCGGCTGGGCAAAGCGCAGCAGCCATTCGCGGATGATCGAAGCCGGAACCGGCGGGGAATAGAGATAACCCTGGCCGAGACGGCAGCCCATTCCGGTCAGGCGCTCGGCCTGCCCCTGCGTCTCGATGCCTTCCGCGACGATCTTCATGCCGAGGCGGCGCGTCATCGTCAGCAGTGCCTCGATGATGATTTCGCTGCGCGCGCCGCTGTCGATCGAGGCGACGAAGGAGCGGTCGATCTTGATGATATCGATCGGGAAATCGAGCAGATGGGTCAGCGAGGCGAAACCGGTGCCGAAATCGTCGAGTGCGACCGGCGAGCCGCAGGCGCGCAGCGCCTCCATGGTGCGCGCGACGCCGTCCTTCCGGCCGCCCATGAAGACCTGCTCGGTGACCTCGATCGCGAGTTGCTGCATCGGAACGGCGGCCTTCTCGAGGATGCGCGCGGCGCGCTGGACGAGATCGCCTTTCTGGAAGTCTGCCGAGGTGACGTTGACCGCGACATGCTGAAAATTCAGGCCGCCCGCACGCCACTCCGCCATGTCGGCAGCCACCGCCGTCAGCATCTGTGTGGTGGTCCGGTGGGCGATCTTCGGATCGCGGAGCGCATCCTGGAATTCACCGGCAGTGACGATGCGGCCATCGTCCAGACGCATCCTGGCCAGGGCTTCCAGACCCACGATCTCGGTCGTGTCGAGGCGGATGACGGGCTGATAGTAGGGAATGATGCGCTCGTCGCCGAGGGCGCCGTCGACCGCGCGGCGAACGCGAATGCGCTGCATCATCGCGCTGCGCAACTGCCGGCGGAAGCGGACGTAGCGGCCACGCCGCGTCTCCTTCGCGTGGTAAAGTGCGAGGTCGGCATTCTGTCGCAGGGTGACACTGTCCTGGCCGTCCTCGCCGGCGATCGCTCCACCGATGGTGACACTTGGAACGACGCTGTGGCCGTCATGGTCGAGAGGGTGTGCCATTGCTGCCGTGGCGGCGGAGGCGAGTGAGCGCATGCGCGCCGGCTCCGCACAATCCGGAATCAGGACGGCGAACTCGTCACCGCCGATCCGGCAGGTCAGGCAACCGGCCAGCGCCGCGCCGAGCCGCGTGCCGACCTCGGCGATCAGCGCGTCTCCCGCGGCGTGGCCCAGCGTATCGTTGACCAGCTTGAGATGGTCGATGTCGATCAGCATCAGCCCGTAGCGCCCGCCGGCGACGCTCATCTCCGCGATGGCGCTGTTGAACCGGCTGCGGTTGGGCAGGCCGGTCAGCGTGTCGAAATAGGCGAGGCGGTGATTGCGGGTCCGGACCTCGTCATGCTCGATGGCGATCGCGCAGAGATGGACGCAGGTCGCGACGATCTGGCGCTCGAGCAGCTGCGCGCTGCGCGGCCTGGTGAAGTAGAAGGCGAAAGCGCCGATGACGCGGCCGTCGCGGGCCTTGATCGGGGTCGACCAGCAGGCCCGCAGACCAAGCGGCAGGACAAGGCCGGTATAGGATGCCCAGAGCGGATCAGTGGCGATGTCGGTGACTTCGACCGGCTGGCCGCGATGGATTGCCGTTCCGCAGGAGCCGGCGGAAGGGCCGACCGGAGCCCCCGCTATCGAGTTCGCAAAATGTGCCGGCAGGCTGGGCGAGGCGAGGGGCTGCAGGCAGCCCTGATCATCGACGGTGACCACCGAGCAGATGACGCCGGGCGAGATGGCCTCGGCACGGTGGCACAGGCGCTCCATGCACGCGGCGAGCGGTTCGCCGCGTGCGATATCTTCAAGAATATCATTCTGCAGAGCCTGCAGGCGGCCCGAAGGTCTGATCACGGAGCTCCCGACAGCGTGCTCGTCGAAGAGCCCGCCTTCTACCGCAAATGCCTTAAGGTCAGATTGAGGAGCCGCCTCAAACTTTACGCGGCGCCCCGGCGTCAGGCGGCGATCAGCCCCAGCCGCTCATCGCGGCGGCGCAGGAGATGCATCAGCGGCAGGGCGAGCAGCACCATCCAGGCCTTGCCGATGATCTGGCCGGCGAGGAAGTCGAGGCTGCCGAAGGCGAGTTGCAGGAAGACGAGGCTGTCGACGACGAGGCCGATCACGCTGGAGGCGAAGACTGCGGTGACGAAACGCCGGCGCTGCAGCGGCGTATAGACCGCGAAATCCGCCAGCTCCGAGAGCAGGAAGGCGGCGACGGAGGCGAGCACGATCGCGGGCGGGGCCAGCATGGCCGAGATCAGCGTGCCGACCGCGATGGCGCCGAGGCCTGCAAGTGCGCCGAGGCGGCGCTGCACGATGTCGCGCAGGACGAGGGCAAGCCCGACCATCAGCACGCCGCTCGGTGCCATGACACCCGGCCAGACCGGGACAAGGCAGGGCCCATCCGGCACGCAAACGGTGCCGGCATTGCCGATCAGCCAGTTGGCGGCGGGAATGGTCAGGCCGAACAGGACGAGGGCGATGATGCCCTCGGTCAGGCGCTGTCGGTCACGGGTCATGGAATGAGTCCACTGTCGTCGGGAGCTGCGAGATAGGCCGCGAAGCCTTTTGATCGCAAATCGCACGCCGGGCAATGGCCGCAGCCGTAACCCCACTCATGACGGGTCGTCCTGTCGCCGAGATAGCAGCTATGGCTCTCCTCGATCACGAGGTCGAACAGGCCCTGCCCACCGATGGCATGTGCGAGGGCAAAGGTCTGTGCCTTGTCGCGCCACATCAGGGGCGTGTGCAGGACGAGTCTGCGATCGAGACCGAGATTGAGCGCAACCTGCATCGCCTTGATCGTGTCGTCGCGGCAATCGGGGTAGCCGGAATAATCGGTCTCGCAGACGCCGAGGACGATGTGCCTGAGGTTGCGGCGATAGGCGAGCGCCGCGGCGAAGGTCAGGAAGATCAGGTTGCGGCCGGGCACGAAGGTCGTGGGCAGGCCGGCATCAGTGAAGGCGATCTCTGTCTCGCGGGTCAGGGCCGTCTCGGAGATCGCGCCGAGAGCCTTGAGGTCGACGACATGGTCGGGGCCGAGGCATTCGGCATAGCGAGCGGACAGCCCCGGCAGCTTGGCGCGGATCGTCTCGCGGCATTCCATCTCGATGCGATGACGCTGGCCGTAATCGAAGCCGATCGTCTCGACCGCGTCGAAGCGGTCGAGCGCCCAGGCGAGCGTCGTGGTGGAGTCCTGGCCGCCGGAGAACAGGACGAGGGCGCGGGAGTTGCCCAAGCCGAACCTCTCAGTCGAACAGGCTCGACACGCTGGTCTCGCTCGCCGTGCGCTCGATCGCCTCGCCCATCAGGCCGGCGATCGAGATGACGCGGATATTGCGGGCGACCTTCACGGCCTCGGTCGGCATGATCGAGTCGGTGATGACCAGCTCCTTGAGCTTGGACGAGGCGATGCGCGCGACCGCGCCGCCGGAGAGCACGCCATGGGTGATATAGGCGTAGACCTCCTTGGCGCCCTGCTCGAGCAGGGCATCGGCTGCGTTCACCAGCGTGCCGCCGGAATCGACGATGTCGTCGATCAGGATGCAGGAGCGACCTTCGACCGAGCCGATGATGTTCATGACTTCCGACTCGCCCGGCCTGTCACGGCGCTTGTCGACGATGGCGAGCGGGGCGTCGATGCGCTTGGCGAGCGCTCGCGCCCGGACCACGCCGCCGACATCCGGCGAGACGACCATGGCGTTCTTCCACTCCAGCCGGTCCTTGATGTCGCGCGCCATCAGCGGGGCGCCGAACAGGTTGTCGGTCGGGATGTCGAAGAAGCCCTGGATCTGGCCGGCATGGAGATCGAGCGTCAGCACGCGGTCGACGCCGGCATGGGTGATCAGGTTGGAAACGAGCTTGGCCGAGATCGGCGTACGGCCCGAGGCGCGCCGGTCCTGCCGGGCATAGCCGAAATAGGGGATCACCGCCGTGATGCGGCGCGCCGAGGAGCGGCGCAGCGCGTCGGTGATGATCAGCAGTTCCATCAGGTGGTCGTTGGTCGGAAACGAGGTCGACTGGATGACGAAGACATCCTGGCCGCGCACGTTTTCCTGAATCTCGACGAAGACCTCCATGTCGGCGAAGCGCCGGACGGAAGCCTTGGCGAGCGGAATGCTGAGATGGTTGCAGATCGCCTCGGCCAGCGGACGATTGGAGTTGCCGGCGACGACTTTGAAATGGGAGGCCATGCCGTAGCGCACCGTTGCATTAAGGCTGAGCAGGGAGGGCCGGCGTTGCCGGCTCAATTCGGACGGCTCTTAACAGCGCGGTTGGACGGAGTCGACCGCTGCAGTGCAATATCGACGGTCAAAAAGCGCGGCACGCTGCGTCCGTGACCCGGAAACCACTGCCGCAGCGTCGCCGCGGCCGGGTCAGCTCTTCTTCTTGTCATCCGTGGCGGCGACGCGGGTGCCCGGCCTGACGGATTTTGCGGCCTTTTCCTCGATCGCGAGCGTCCCGACGCCCGGCGCAGTGACGAGGAAGCCCGCGATCGCATCCATCGAGTCGGAGGCGGCCTTGGCAACGATCGTCTGGTCGATGCCGGCCCAGGGATCGGAACCGCCACTGCGCTTGCCGATGCTCTCTCCCTGCACCCGCTGGGCGCGCTGCTTGGTCGAATCGTAGACGTCCCAGACGAAGGCGAGCGCGGTCTGGCCGTCCTCGGTCGGCTGTGCCGTGAGGTAGCCCTTGACGCGGAAGCGCGCCGGCTTGTTGCCGGGGACGATCTCCATCTTGCGCTCTGCTGCGGCCTCGCCGAGCAGCCCGGCGAAGCTGGTGGTGACGTTTTCCGGCGCGCCGGAGATGCTCTGGACCGAGACCGGAACACCCGGCGCATCGACGCGCGGCCGCGCCGCGGTCTGGGTGGTTTCCTGGCAGCCGGCAGCAGCCAGCGCCAGAACCGGCCCCAGAATGAGGCCGCTAAAACGGTTGATCATGACGCCTCCCGCCCTTTGGGCTGTGGACCGCTTCGAGATTCCCTGCGGGCCTTTTCTAGGCTCAACGGATGACGAGGTCCAGATCAGGCAGGTTGAGAGCCTCGGCCCCGCCCTCGCCGACGAGGTAGGTCCTGCCCAGGCACATCGCGGTTTCGCTGGCGGAATCCATCAGGATCATATGGGCGAACATCACCATGCCCGGCACGATCGGCCAGTCATTCGCCTCGTAGAACATCGGCCAATCCATCCAGGACGGCGTGAACTTGGCGCCCAATGAATATCCGCAGGCATTGAGCCGGTGTTGTGCCAGGCCGTGCTCGTCGAAGACGCGGGCATGGGCGGCGAAGACGTCGCCTGCGGTGCGGCCGGGCTTCAGTTCGGCCTCGCAGGCGAGCAGTGCGTCGCGGGCGGCTGCGTGATAGGGGCGATGGAGCGGGCGCGGCTCGCCGACGACGACCGTGCGCATGGCGGCGACGTGATAATGCCGGTCGGTGCCGGCGAATTCGAGCGTGATCTGGTCGTTCGCATCGAGCCTGCGGCGGCCGGATTTGTAGCGGCAGAGCAGGGCGTCGCGGCCGGAGCCGATGATGAACTCGTTGGCGGGATAGTCGCCGCCACCGGCAAAGATCGCATTGTGCTGGGCTGCAAGGATCTCGCCCTCGTCGGCGCCTGCCCGGATCGCGGCGAGCGCGGCGCGGTCGGCGGCGTCCGCGAGCATGGCTGCACGGCGGACATAGGCGATCTCCTCCGCCGATTTCACGGCGCGCAGGCGGGTAACGATCAGCGAGGCGTCGACGAGCTTGACCTGCCCGGCGAAACGGGCTTCGAGCTTGCGGTAGTTCGAAGCGACGAGGCCGTAGGATTCGAATTCCACGCCGATACGCTTGCCGGACAGGCCTAGGTCGCGTGCCAGGGCGAGCAGATCATTGGCCGGGTCGGCGTCGCGGCCGTCCTTCCAGATGCGGATATCGCCGAGATTCGATGTCTGCTGCGCCTGCCGGAGATCGGCGGAGCGCGTCAGCAGGGCCATGGTGCCGTCGGCCCTGACCACAACGCTCTGGAAGAAGCAGAAGCCGAAGGTGTCGTAGCCGGTCAGCCAGAACATCGATTCCTGCTGGAACAGGAAAAGCGCGTCGAGGCGCTCGGCCTGCATTGCGGCCAGCAGGGCGTCGCGGCGACGGGTGAATTCCGCGGGCGTGAAATGCAGGGCCATGGCAGGTTCCTCCGGCTGATCGCGCATGTGAGCGTGCCGGAAGCTTCCGGGCAAGCCGGCTCCTGACGCGATTGCGGCTCCCGCGTGGGCTGCCTATAGGCTGTCCTCAGAGAGTTTCGCGCCCGAAGGAAGAGAGCCATGGTGAACCCCGGCAACCGCATTCTCGACGATATCGCCCGTCTCGCCACCGATGCCGCCGGTGCGGCGCAGGGCGTGCGGCGTGAGGTCGAGACCGTGGTGAAGACGCAGATCGAGCGGCTGCTGCGCGATCTCGACGTCGTCACCCGCGAGGAGTTCGAGGCGGTGCGCGAGATGGCGCTGATCGCCCGCGAGGAAAACGACAAGCTTGCGGCACGGCTGAAGGCGCTGGAGGAGAAGCTCGGCAAGGCCTGAGCGCCTGTCCGGGCATCCGTGTCGATTCGAGCCCTCATCCTGAGGAGCGCTTCGTGAGAAGAGCTCCTCAGGATGAGGGCTCGTTCCGTTTTATGCCTGGCTCTCCAGAATGAGGGCCGGTGTTCCGACAGGCGCTGAAGGCGCGCCCCGGTTGCCCCCAGGTCATGTCCACAGTCATGTGCTGTGGACAGCCCCGTTGAGGGATTGAGCCCGCCGCCCGAATCCGCGGAGCTTGGCGCGGTGTTGGGAGCGTCACAGCGCCTGCGCTATCGTCGGTGGAAAGAATTGATTCGTCTGGCGGATTCGTCCTGCCGTGCCGGATGGGAGCATCTCGTTCGAGAGGCTCCGGAGGTGTGTTGCGTTCCTTCGGCTTTCCAGTCGCCGTGTTCCTCTTCTCGAACGCGCCGGATGCACCAGCATCCGGAAGGTGGACCTTAGGGCATGATTGACCTCGATATGGATGCCGAGCTGGATCGGCCTTCCAACCCGCTCGACCTGTTCGAACGCCTCGCCGCACTCAATGACTGGTCCTTCGATCGCGACAGCGAGGACGAGCTCTCGGTCTCCGTCACCGGCGGCTGGTCGGAATACCATGTCGCGATCACCTGGCTCGCCGAGGTCGAGGCGCTGCATATCGCCTGCGCCTTCGACCTCAAGGTGCCGGAACGGCGGCGCAGCGAGGTGTTGCAACTCGTCAGCCTCGTCAACGAACAGCTCTGGCTCGGCCATTTCGATCTGTGGAGCAGTGAAAGCGTGGTGATGTATCGCCATGCCCTGCTGCTTTCAGGCGGGGCCGAGCCTACCGAGGAGCAGGCGGCGGCACTGGTGAAGGCGGCGGTCGAGGCCTGCGAGCGCTACTATCAGGCTTTCCAGTTCGTCGTCTGGGCCGGCAAGACGGCCAAGGAGGGCATGGAGGGTGCGATCCTGGAGACGGTCGGCGAAGCCTGAGCCGCCGCGCCTCCGTCATGGCCGGGCTTGACCCGGCCAGCCCTTGCAGGCTCTGGTTCCGGGGTGTCCGGGCACCAGCCTGAACGTGATGCCTTGTTCCAAGCGACGAGAACCGCCATGACCGCTTCCCTGCCGCAATCGCTCGTCCTCATCGGCGCCGGCAAGATGGGTGGCGCGATGCTGGAGGGCTGGCTGCGCATCGGCATCGATCCGAAGGGCATCAGCCTGATCGACCCCAAGCCATCGGACGAGATGGTCTCGCTCGCTCGGGAGAAGGGCATGCGGGTCAATCCCTCAGCCAGGGATATCCCCGCCGCCGAAGTGGTCGTGCTCGCGACCAAGCCGCAGATGCTCGATACGGCCGCACCTGCCGTGCAGGCCTTCATCCATCCCCGGACGCTGCTGATCTCGATCCTCGCCGGCAAGACGCTGGGCGATCTCGCGGCGCGCCTGCCGAATGCCGGCGCGATCATCCGCGCCATGCCGAACCTGCCGGCCGCTGTGCAGCGCGGTGCCACCGCGGCGGCTCCCGGCAAGGGTGTGAGCGTGGCGCAGCGTGCCACGGCCGACGCCTTGCTCGGCAGCATCGGCAAGGTCGAATGGCTCGACGACGAGGGGCTGATCGATGCGGTGACGGCGGTGTCGGGCTCGGGCCCTGCCTATGTCTTCCATCTCGTCGAATGCCTGGCGGCTGCCGGCAAGGAAGCCGGCCTGCCCGCCGATGTGGCGGAACGTCTGGCGCGGGCGACGGTGGAAGGGGCGGGCGAGTTGCTGTTCCAGTCGCCGCTGCCGCCCGGCACGCTGCGCCAGAACGTGACCTCGCCCGGCGGGACGACGGCTGCCGCGCTCGGGGTGCTGATGGCCGAGGACGGCATGGAGCCGCTGATGCGCAAGGCGGTGGCTGCTGCGAAACGCCGCGCCGGCGAACTCTCGGGCTGATCGGCCTTTCGCCCGCCACGATGGCGGCCTAACCTTCTCTCGACGCGAAGCGAGAGGAGCTGCCCATGGCCCGCAAACCCGTTTCCACCCCGCCCGAGGCGCCGTCCGCGTCCGTGGCCAAGCCGGTCGATCCGCGCAGGCGGGCCGTCGATTCATTGATGAAGCTCGCGGCCGAGCGGCCCTGGGACCAGATCGAGCTTTCGGACATCGCGACCGAGGCGGGGCTGACGCTCGCGCAATTGCGTGGACTGTTCCCGTCGAAGCTCGCCATGCTGGGCGGTGTGACCCGCATCGTCGACGATGCAGTTCTCGCCGATAGCTCCGACGATCTCGCCAACGAGCCCATCAAGGAGCGACTGTTCGACCTTGTGATGCGCCGTCTCGATGCGATGGCTTCCTACAAGGCGGCCCTGCGCAAGATTGCTCCGGTGATCCGCCGCGATCCGCTGGCGCTGGCGGCGCTGAACCGTGGCGCCGTCAATTCCTGGCGCTACATGCTGGCTTCGGCGGGCATCCCGACCGAGGATGCGCTCGGCCACCTGCGCGTTCAGGGGGCGGTCCTGCTGATGGCGCGGGTTTCCGAGGCCTGGCTCGACGATGACGAAGCCGAGCTGTCGAAGACGATGGCGCGGCTCGACCGCGAATTGAAGACGGCCGGACGGATCATGGCCCGCGTCGAAGATGTCCATCGGCTGACGGCGCCGTTCAGAGGGCTGGCGCGCGCGATCTGCTCGGGACGGCCGCTCAAGGGACGGCGGCGCGAGCGCGCGTCCGAACGTGGCGAGGACAACGAGGACTACGCGCCGGCGATCTGACGCCGGGCAGCGGTCATCGTACCGCCTGCGACGAAATGTGGCGGAACTGGGTCAACGTTAAGCGTGCCTTCAGATAATTGGCGCGAAAGAGGTGCACCCCTCCATCCGCGCAGGACACGCGAATGTCATTCACCAGGAAGCTTGCGACCCTGTCGATCAGTCGTTCCTTCGGCCTGATCGCAGCCTTGGCCGTGCTGATTGCCGTCGGCGCCGTCGGCTATGTGCTGAATGCCGCGCGCAACGAGATGATCACGCTCAAGCGGGCCGAGATGAAGAATGCCGTCGAGGCCGCGGCGATGACGGTGAAGGGCTATCTGGCACGCGCCCAGAGCGGTGAACTCAAGGCGGAAGATGCCAGGAAACAGGCTATCGAGGCCATCGCCAGCGCTCGCTTCGATGACGGCAACTACTATTTCCTGGTCGATTACGACGGCATCAGCGTCCTGCACGCGAACAAGAAGATCCAGTCGACCGACATGCGCCCGCTCAAGGACGCTGACGGCAAGTTCTTCGTTCAGGAGATGATCTCGCTGGTGAAAACGAAGAACCAGGGCTTCGTCGATTACGGCTGGCTCAAGGCTGGCGACAGGGAGCCTTCGCCCAAGATTTCCTATGTCATCGGCATTCCGGAATGGCAGTGGCTGGTCGGTTCCGGCGTGCATGTCCAGGACGTCGATGCGGCGTTCAGGGGCATGGTCGGCGGCGTCGCCAGGGTGTTGGTGCCGCTCGGCCTGGTCATGCTTTGCCTCGTGATCCTGCTCGGCCGCCGCGCTTCCGGCATGCTGCACTCGCTGCGCGGCTCGATGGAAGGACTGGCGGCCGGCCAGCTCGATACGACGATCGCGCATCAGGACCGATCCGACGAGATCGGCGCCATGGCGCGCACGCTCGTCGTCTTCCGCGATGCGGCCCTCGCCAAGGAGGCGATGGAGACCGACAGGCGGCGGATGGAAGAAGAGGCTGCCAGCCAACGCAGTGCCGCCGACGGCGAGCGCCAGCGCAACGAGGTCGATCGCGCCGAGCAGGCCCGCGTGCAGGCCGATGTCGTTCATGCGCTTGGCCGGGGCCTGGAACATCTCTCCGAAGGCGACCTGACTTATCGGATCGAGGAGAGCTTCTCGGCCGAATACATCAAGCTCAAAGACGATTTCAACGGCGCCATTGCCAAGCTCGAGGACGCGATGCGCCAGATCGCGACCAATACCGAGAGCATGAAGGCGGGCTCGACCGAGATCAGCCAGGCGGCTGACGATCTCGCCGGTCGTACCGAGCAGCAGGCCTCTTCCGTCGAGGAAACGGCCACGGCGCTCGACGAATTGACCGCGACCGTCCGCCAGACGGCCGAAAGCGCGCGCCTCGCCAACCAGGCGACGGAGCAGGTCAAGTCCGAGGCCGAGCAGTCGACCAGCATCGTCCGTGATGCGGTGACGGCGATGGGCGGCATCGAGAAATCGGCCAGGGAAATCTCGCAGATCGTCGGTGTGATCGACGAGATCGCCTTCCAGACCAATCTCTTGGCTCTCAACGCAGCGGTCGAGGCGGCGCGGGCCGGCGATGCCGGGAAAGGTTTCGCGGTCGTGGCCTCCGAGGTGCGGGCGCTGGCGCAGCGCTCGGCCTCCGCCGCCAAGGAGATCAAGACCCTGATCGACGCCTCGACCACCGAGGTCGAGAAGGGCGTCACGCTCGTCGGCCAGACCGGTGGCGCGTTGCAGCGCATGGCCTCCGAGATCACGCGCGTCACCACGCTCGTCGCCGAGATCGCCGGCGCCGCGCAGGAACAGGCCTCGGGCCTCCAGGAGGTCAATTCGGCCGTCGGCGAGATGGACCAGGCGACGCAGCAGAACGCCGCTATGGCTGAACAGTCGACCGCTGCCGCACATTCGCTGTCGCAGGAGGCGGACCGGCTTGCCGCGCTGGTCTCGCGCTTCCAGCTCGGGGGCGATGTCGAAAAGCTCAAGGCGATCTCGCAGACGATGCGGGCGGCGGTGGCTTCGGCTCCGCGCCCGGCGGCTCCGCGGGCCAAGGCTCATGCTGCGAATGCGTCCAAGCCGGATGCCGAGATGCGCGATAACGGGTGGGCCGAGTTTTGAGCGACCCCACCACTGCAATTGCCCAGATCGGCTTCGACGATTTCCTGAAGGTCGATATCCGCGCCGGGACCATCGTCGAGGCCGAGCCTTACCCGGAAGCGCGCAAGCCTTCGATCAAGCTGGTGATCGATTTCGGCGGCACGATCGGCCGCAAGAAATCCTCGGCGCAGATCACGAAGCACTATCGGCCGGAAGATCTCCCCGGCCGGCAGGTCCTCGCGGTGGTGAATTTCCCGCCGCGCCAGATCGGCAGGTTCATGTCGGAGGTGCTGACGCTCGGTATTCCCGACGCCGAGGGTGAGGTGGTGCTGATCGGCCCTGGGCAGGCCGTGCCTGACGGCGGCAGGCTGTTCTAGGCCGCAGCCGGCCACAGGCCGGTCTGCAAGGTGGTCGGCGCATATTCCGGCGCCGACCAACGCAGACGGAGCGCCTGAGGCCGGCGCCAGCCTTCCCCGATATGGAAGCGGAGCAGGCGCTCGGCGCCATCGAGCCGTGCCAGCTCGGCCCCCCGCCAGACGGTCTCGGCCACACCCTGCAATTGCAGCAGCGTGCCCGCTGCGAAGTCGACGAAGAGTAGTGCGGCGCGCGGCTGCTGCAGCAGGTTGCCGAATGTATTGAAGTAGTTGTTGCCGGCGAAGTCCGGGATTGTGAGCGTGTCCCCATCGATGCGGACGAAGCCCGGCCGGCCGCCGCGATGCGAGACGTCGACGCCGCCGGCCTCGCTGTCCGGAGCGGCGGTGCTTGCGATGAACAGCGTGTCGGCCTCCGCGATCAATGCCCGTGCTTCCGCATCCAGGCCGGACAAGCCGACCGGTGATGCGGCGGGCACGGCGCCGTCCTGAGCCCGGTTGCGGGCCTGAATGTACTTCGCGCAATTGCCGAAGCTCTGCGTGACCGAAACCGCAAAGCCGCCCGCGACGACGGTCTCGATCCAGCCGTTGGCGCGGTTGCGGCGGCGGGTCTCGAATTCGAGTCCGAGCAGGCCGATGGGGCCGCCCACCCGGAAGGCGTCCAGGGCCGGATCATCGCTCGAAGGCAAAGCTGCGATTGAGAGCGTCTTCTGGGTCGGGCTCGCAACGAAGCCGGGCGCGGCGGCCAGCACCGTGGCCAAGGGCCAACCGTTCCGGTCGAGCACGCCGGCGAAGAGCCAGGGCAACTGGCCGAAGAAGATGCGATGCTGATCCGGCATGAAGTCGCGAATGCCTGCGCCGCGCGAGGCCACACCGGCCAGCGCCTGAGCGGCCAGCTCACCGGCATGGAACGGCCCGTCAGGCCGCATCGTCTTCGAGCTCTGGCGGCAGCGGCGAAGGCGGGATCGGCTTGAAAAACGGCAGGGCCTCAATGCGGGCGATCCAGCGGCGCACGGCGGGATGGGGCTTCAGGGAGATGCCGCCCTCGGGCGCATGCGCCACATAGGAATAGCAGGCGAGATCGGCGATCGTCGGATGGGCCGTGGCGAGATAGTCGCGCGCCGCCAGATGCTCCTCCATGAAAGCGAGGAGCTGGATCGCGATCCGCTGGGCGCGGACCTTGTCGTCCTTCAGGCCGAACTGGGTGATCAGGCGCGCGATCGAGGGGCCGTGCATGACCTCGCCCGCGGCGATCGAGAGCCAGCGCTGGACATGCGCGGCATCCACGGGATCGAGCGGCAGCCACGGACTCTCCGGAGCGTAGCGCCTGACCAGATAGACCATGATCGCGTTGCTGTCGGCGAAGGTGAGGTCGTCGTCCTGCAAAACGGGAATCTGGCCGAGCGGGTTGAGCTTGCGGAAGGCGGCACTCCGCCGGATATCGGCCGGCGCCGGCTCGACGCGATAAGGCAGGCCGAGCGCAAGCAGCAGCAGTTCGACGCGGTGGGCATGACCCGAAAGTGGCGTCCCGTGGAGGACGATCTCTGGCGACGGCATGGCGATGCTCCTGCTCATGGCGAGGATCATGATCGTTTCTCTGAAACTCCGAAATCCGCTATCGATTAAAATCAGAATTTCAATTTACGGAACGATGCGGTGGATCGGATCGAGGAACTGGCGATCTTCGTCGCGATCGTCGATGCCGGCAGCCTCGCGGGTGCAGCGCGACGTCTGCGCAAGTCGCGCCCGGCCGTGACGCGGGCGCTTGCCGGCCTGGAGGAGCGGGTCGGGGCGCAACTGATCGCGCGAACGACGCGGCGCCTGACGCCGAACGATGCCGGCCGCGAGCTTGCCGCGACGGCCCGGCGCCTGCTCGCCGATTACGAGGCGGCGCTGGGCGTCGCGGCGGCCGTGCCGGTCAGCGGCCTGCTGCGTATCACTGCGCCGCTCTCGTTCGGCCGGCGGCATGTCACGCCATTGGTGAGCGAGTTCCTCGATCGCTATCCGCAGGTCCAGGTCGAACTCGTGCTGGCGGACCGCAATCTCGATCTGATCGAGGAAGACCTCCAGCTTGCGATCCGGATCGGACCGCTGCCGAATTCCGGTTTGCTGATGCGTAAGGTCGGGGAGGTCCGGCGCATCCTCGTGGCGGCTCCGTCCTATCTCGCGAGCTGCCCGCCCTTGCGGCGGCCTGCCGACATCGCGGCGCATGAGACGATCGCGAGCGTCGCAGCCAACCAGACGCTCACCTGGCGCTTCGGCGGGCAGCGCTCAGGCAGCGCCGTCGTGCTGACGCCGCGCCTGATCGTCAACGAGATCGAGTCCGTGCTGATCGCGGCGCGGGCGGGGCGGGGGCTGGCGCGAGTGCTGTCCTATCAGGCGGCGGAGGATCTCGCTGCGGGGACGCTGGTGCGCCTGCTCCCGGACTTCGAGCCGCCGCCATTGCCGGTGCAGCTCCTGGTGCCGGGAGGCCGGCAGCCGTCGCCGCGCGTGCGGGCCTTCATCGACCACGCGGTGGCGCGCCTGCCTGAACTCGCACCGATCGCAGTCTAGACCGGCAGCCGTACCGTTGCGCGCAGGCCGCCCAACGGCGAATCGACGAGGATGATGTCGCCGCCGTGGGCGCGGGCGATGTCGCGGGCGATGGCAAGTCCGAGGCCGGTGCCGCCGCCATCGACATTGCGGGCTTCGTCGAGCCGGAAGAAGGGTCGGAAGACATCCTCGCGCTGGTCGGGCGGGATGCCGGGGCCGTCGTCGTCGACCATCACGATCAGGTAGCGTGCGTCATGGGTCGCGCGGATGGCGATGCGGTCACCGTAGCGGGCGGCATTGGAGACCAGGTTGGTCAGCAGGCGCCGGAAGGCGTCCGGGCGGATCACGACGAGCGGATCGCCCTCTACCGTCAGTTCGGTCTGGTGGCCCTGCCGCTCGGCATCGGATTTCAGATCCTCGAGCAGCGAACGGATATCGGTCTCGACGGCGGTTTCGCCGGCGTCGCCGCGGGCGAAGGCGAGATAGTCCTCCAGCATGCGGCTCATCTCGTCGACATCCTTCTCCAGCGCCTCGATCTCGGAGGACCGCTCCAACAGGGCGAGCGAGAGCTTGAAGCGCGTGAGGATGGTGCGCAGATCGTGACTGACGCCGTTCAGCATCGTCGTGCGCTCGCCGATCGAGCGCTCGACGCGCCGCTTCATCTCGATGAAGGCATTGCCGGCGCGGCGGACCTCGCGCGCTCCGCGTGGCCGGAAATCGGCGTCGCGCCCCTTGCCGAAAGCTTCCGCCGCATCGGCGAGCTTCAGGATCGGACGGATCTGGTTGCGCAGGAACAGCACCGCGATGGTCAGCAGGATCAGCGATGTCCCGATCATCCAGAGCAGGAAGATATGGCTGTTCGAGGCATAGGCCGAATTGCGCCGGGTCAGGATGCGCATCACGTCCTTGCCGAGCTTGATCCGGATCTCGATCAGGCTGGAGCGGCCGACCGTGTCGAGCCAGAAGGGACGCGCGACCTGCTGGCTGAGCTCGGTCGAGAGCGCGCTGTCGAGCAATGAGAAGAAGGGGCGCGGCCCGGGGGCGGGCAGGTCGGAATCGGGGATGATGTCGAGGTCCATGCCGAGCCGTTCGGCCGCGATGCGCGACAGCGTCGCGGTGTCGGCATCCTGCGGGTAGCTCTCGTAGACATCGATCAGCATGGCGATGTCGGCGGAGACGGCAGAGGACAGGCGCTGCGTCACCGTCTGCCAGTGCCGCTCCATGAAGACATAGGCGATGACCGATTGCAGCAGAACAACCGGCGCGATGACGATGACGAGCGCGCGCGGGTAGAGGCCCTTCGGCATGTAGCGCGCAATGATCTGCAAAGGCCGGCCGATGCGCTTCACTGTTGGGCGCACGGCCCTGCCGAGGTTTTCCAGCGCCTGCTCCAGCCCGGCGACGGCACGCGTTAGCATGCGCGCGACGGAGCGCAGCGCGGTCGAGCCTTTTCTGCCGGGTTGCAGCGGCGTCACGTCCGGTCCGTCACCAGCCTGTAGCCGACGCCGCGCACGGTCTGGAGATAGAGCGGATCGGCCTGGTCGCGCTCCACCTTCCGGCGGAGACGGTTCATCTGCACATCGACGGTACGGTCATTGGAGGCGGAGCCCTGCGCGGCCAGTTCCTCGCGTGGCACGACCTCGCCCGCCCGTTCCGCCAGGGCGGTCAGAATCTCGCGCTCTCGCTCGGTCAGGCGGATGGTCTCATCGCCCTTGTGCAATTCGCCGCGCGCCAGCCCGTAGACGAACGGACCGAAGCGAACGAAATCCGGCCGCGTGCCGGATTGCGCTGCTTCGACGATCAGCGTGCGCTTCAGGATATTGCCGAGCCGCAGCAGCAGCTCGCGGGGCTCGAACGGCTTCGAGAGATAGTCGTCCACGCCGATCTCGAGCCCGTTGATACGATCCTTGCCGTCGGCGCGGGCGGTCAGCATCAGGATCGGCACGGCGGAGCCGCCGCGGAAGCGGCGGGCGAAGTCGAAGCCGTTCTCGCCCGGCATCATCACGTCGAGCACGATCGCGTCGAAGACGAGATTGCCCAGCCGCGTATCGGCTTCCGCCGCATTGGCCGCCGTCGTTACCCGATAGCCGTTGTCGCCGAGGAAGCGCCCCAGCAATTCGCGCAGGCGCCGGTCGTCGTCGACGACGAGGATATGTGGCGCCTCGTCGGGCAGGGGCTTGCGGGCCGGCTTCGCCAGGGTCTCGGTTGCGATCATCTCGCGCCTTTCTCCTCCGCCGGCCTCGGCCGGCGCGCTCGCAGTGCAGGGCTCCCATAGCATAACGCAGGGAGCCGGTCGCCGCCGAGGAAACTCTATGCCTTGTCGAGAAGGCGCTCCACCTTGGGCCGTTCGGCGGGGTCGATCAGGGCGGCGAGATAACGCGCGGCGATCGCGGCGGCATCGGGGCCGGCCCCTTCAAGCGCGCGGTTGATGCGCCTCGCCTGGAGACGCACGAGGCGCAGCGCCAGGTCCTGGCCGGAGGCCGTGGTGTGGAGATGGCGCTGGCGTTTGTCCTGCCGGCCGGTGCGCTGCTCGATATAGCCCTTCTCGACCAGTTCCTTGAGGACGCGGTTGAGGCTCTGCTTGGTGATCTGCAGGATGTCGAGCAATTCGGCGATGGTCAGCCCCGGCCGGCGCTGGACGAAGTGCAGCACGCGGTGATGGGCCCGGCCGAATCCGTAATCGGCGAGGATGCGGTCGGGGTCGCCGACGAAGTCGCGATAGGCGAAGAACAGGAGCTCGATCAGGTCGTGCGGCACGGCCTCGGAGGAGGGCCTGAGCGGCAGGTCGTCGATATCGGAGGGGGATAGGGCCAAAACGCGCGTCCAAAAATTTGGGTCAGCCTTATTGACATATCTCAGACGCAAGATTACCGGTCAAGGGCGCTGAGCGAACGATTATTTCAAAACGTGCCGCTGCGGCGCAGCTTTAGACTCGCGCTTGCGTTCCGAAAACGGCTGTGCCCGATTTCCGGAAACGAGCTCCCAGGAGAAGGTCCATGTCAGTCATTCCTTTCGACCAGCGCGACGGCGTCATCTGGTTCGACGGCAAGCTTGTGCCATGGAAGGACGCCCGGATTCACGTACTGACCCACGGGCTCCACTATGGCTCGTGCATCTTCGAGGGCGAGCGCTCCTATGACGGCGTGATCTACAAGTGCACCGAGCACTCGCAGCGCTTCCACAAGTCGGCCGAGATCATGGATTTCACGATCCCCTATTCGGTCGCCGAACTCGACGAGGCCAAGTACCTCTGCCTGAAGGAGAACGGTCTGAAGGACGCCTATATCCGTCCGGTCGCCTGGCGCGGCTCGGAGATGATGGCGGTCTCAGGCATGAACAACACAATTCACACCGCCATCGCCGTGTGGGAATGGCCGAGCATGTTCGACATGGCGGCGAAGCTGAAGGGCATCCGCCTCGACGTCGCGGATTATCGCCGGCCCGATCCTGCCTGCGCGCCGGTCCATGCCAAGGCCGCGGGCCTGTACATGATCTGCTCGCTCTCCAAGCACAAGGCCGAGCGCGCCGGCTATGCCGATGCGATGATGCTCGACTGGGAAGGCAATGTCGCCGAATGCACCGGCGCCAACATCTTCTTCATCAAGGACGGCGTGATCCATACGCCGCTGGCCGACCGCTTCCTGAACGGAATCACCCGCCAGTCGGTGATCGACCTCTGCCGCCAGCGCGGCTTCGAGGTGGTCGAGCGGCGCATCCGTCCGGAAGAGCTCGAGAGCTTCAACGAGTGCTTCATCACGGGCTCGGCTGCCGAGGTGACGCTGGTCTCCGAGATCGGCCCGTACAACTTCATCACTGGCAACATGGGCAAGGTGGTGATGGAAGATTATTCGGCGGCGGTGCGCTCGCAGACGAAGGCGGCGTGATCGTCCGCTAGCCTCACCCTTCGTTGTCGTTCCGGGGCGCGCCACAGGTGCGAACCCGGAATGGCAAAGGTGGTTCTGCATGAGATTCTCGGGTGGAAGCCTTAGCGCCGCCCGAGAATGACGCTGTTCACTTCCTTTTGCTGCGATACAGCGTGATCCAGTCCTCGGAGCCGATGCCGCGGCATTCGCCCATCATGCTGAGCTCGGTCTGGACGAAGGCGCTGCCGGTCCAGGCATAGCCGCCGGTCGCGCCGCAATCGCCGATGCCGCGGCCCTTGTCGGAAAAGGCGATATGGCCGGTGCGCGGATCGAAGCTCGCATTGGTCAGATCGTTGCGGCCATCCGCGAAGCTGAGCGGCACTGCCTTGGCAGGCTCGCCCTCGGGCATGATGAAAAACGAGGAGGACAGGTTGTAGGCGCCGCGCGAGCAGGCGAGTGCGACCAGCACGCGCTTGTTGCCGATCGCCCAGGCCTTATCTTGTTCAGCCAGAGCAGTATCGTCCTCGCAGGAATCGGGACTGCTCTTCTTCAATCCGGCACGCAGGCTGGCGGCCTGCTGCTTGCCGGTCTTCATATCGAGCATGGGCGGGGCCGGGACCGCTGCGACCACCGGCAGGGCCGGGGCCGGCGGCACGGCCGCATTCGTGCCCTTGCGGATGAGTGCCGCGGTCGTGCCGAGCCGGCCCTGCTGCTCGTCGATCCAGAGCATCGCCGCGACCGAGCCGGCGAGCGAGACGCTGCCGGTCAGGCCGGATGTCGTCACGCTCAGTTTCGTCGCCTTGCGCGCGGCGTCGATCAGCGCGGCCGTATCCTCGGCCGAGAATGTCAGCGTTGCCAGATCGGCATCGGCGGCAATGGCAAACGGCTTGCCGCCGGCAGGGAAGGCGGCGCCGTCGAGCTTGAGCTGGACCGTCCGCGGCGGCGTCTTCCAGTCGCCGCGCAGCCTGAGCCGGAGGCTTGCCGCTCCATCCGGGCCGGCGGGACGTTCGAGGTGCAGGTAGGCGATCGGGTCGGCTGTTTCGGCCGGCAACGAGACGGCCGTGCAGGTCTTGACATTGTCGCAGCCGGCCATCCAGTCGCGAAAGGTCTTCGGCTCCGGATCTGCTGCGAAGGCAACAGGCGAGAGCATGGCAAGGCCGATGCCAAGGGCCGCGCCCCTCAGGCCGTCAGGGTGCCAGGTCCCAGCGCTTCGCCGCATCGTCGTCATCCGCCTTGGCTTCGACCCAGCCGCCGAGCGTACCGTCGGCGCGGTGCTCGCGCTTCCAGAACGGAGCGCGGGTCTTGAGGTAGTCCATCATGAAATCAGCGGCCTCGAAGGCGGCGCGGCGATGGGCGGAGGCCGCCAGCACGAGCACAATCTGGTCGCCTGGCCTGACCAGTCCGTAGCGGTGGATCGCGACGAGCCCCATCAACGGCCAGCGTTCTACCGCCTCGGCGGCGACGCGGGCGATTTCGGCCTCTGCCATGCCGGGATAGTGCTCCAGCTCCAGCGCGGCGAGCGTGCCGGCCTCGTCGCGACAGAGCCCGATGAAGGAGACGACGGCGCCGATGTCGGCGCGGCCGGCCGGGAGCGCGTCGATCTCGTCCTGGAGCGAGAAATCCCCGCGCTGGATACGGACGAGGGGTGAGATCACGGTCTAGCCGCCCGTCATCGGCGGGAAGAAAGCGATCTCGCGAGCGTCCCCGAGCCGGGCCTGCGGCTTGGCGTGGACATGGTCGAGCGCGGCGCGCACGATTGCCTCATCGGAGAAGGCGGCCTCGTAACCCTCGCCGCGCGCCTTCAGCCAGCGCACGAGATCGGCGACGGTGGCGAGATCGGTGGGGATGTCGAGCGTCTCCTCGGGCAGGCCGACGCGCTCGCGCACCCAGGCGAAATAGACGATGCGGACGGGGCGCGCGCCCGTCGCGGCCTTAGCGATCGCGTTGCTCATGGCGTGCGCTCGTCCTCTTCGACGAGATAGCGGATGCCCGCGTTGAAATAGTCCCAGCCGGTATAGATCGTCAGGCCGGCGGCGGCCCAGAGCAGGACGATGCCGATCGTGGTATTGCCGGGCAGCACCTTGTCGCCGGCGGGGCCGGCGATGAGGAAGCCGAGCGCGAAGAGCTGCGCCGTCGTCTTCCACTTCGCGACCTTGCTGACGGGAACGCTGACTTTGAGGTCGGCGAGGAATTCGCGCAGGCCCGAGACGAGGATCTCGCGGCAGAGGATCACGATCGCGGCCCAGAGGGTCCAGCCCTCGATCTGGCCGGTATAGACCAGCATCAGCAGCAAGGCGGCGACGAGGAGCTTGTCGGCGATCGGATCGAGCATGCGGCCGATCGCCGATTGCTGGCTCCAGGCGCGGGCGATGTACCCGTCGAGATAGTCGGTGATGGCCGCGACAGTGTAGATTCCCAGCGCGAGCCAGCGCATCCAGTCGTCGCGCGGCCAGAACAGGATCGCCACCAGGGCCGGGATCGCCAGGATCCGCCCGTAGGTGAGAAGGTTGGGCAGCGACCAGGGGCCGCGCCGCCTGATGGCGTCTGGAAGAATCGTCACGGGATGCACCAAAGCAAGGCGGTGGCAGTAGCGTCAACACGCAACCGCGTGAATGTGGCAGAACTTCGCGACCGCGTCGCCTTCGAAGGTGGGCGTCCGAAGACGAAAACGGGCGTCCGCGAAAAAACGGTTCCGGTGCTTTTGCGGGCAGCACTACGCATCGTGAAAATAGTCATGCACGGCCTTGGCCGTCGCGGCATTGACGCCGGGCGTCCGCATGAGGTCGTCGAGCTTTGCACGCTGGATCGCTTTCACCGTGCCGAAATGCAGGAGCAGCGCGCGCTTGCGCGAGGGGCCGATGCCGGGAATCTCGTCGAGCGGGTTCTTCATCGTCTCGCGTTTGCGTTTGGCGCGGTGCGTGCCGATGGCGAAGCGGTGCGCCTCGTCGCGCAGGCGCTGGATGAAATAGAGCGCGGGATCGCGCGGCTGCAGCTTGAAGGGCTCGCGGCCCGCCATGTGAAAGGTCTCGCGCATGGCATTGCGATCCTCCCCCTTGGCGATGGCGACGAGCGGGATATCGGCGGCGCCGAGCTCCTTCATGATCTTGAGCGCGGCTGTGAGCTGGCCCTTGCCGCCGTCGACGATGACGAGATCGGGACGGGAGGGGAAGCCGTCCTCGTCCTTGCGCGGATTCGATGCCTTGCGGGCCTTCTTCCGCGGGCCTTCATCCTGGGCAGCGCCATCAGGCCTCTCGCCGAGGATGATCGTCGAGGCTCCTTCGGCCCCTGGAGCATCCTTTGAGGTGGCTGTGTCGGCGGTTTCGGCAGAATGAGGGCCGAGGGAGAAGCCTTCTTCCTTCGCCAGCTTCGCGAAACGGCGTGTCAGCACCTCCCGCATCATGCCGAAATCGTCGCCGGCGATGGTGTCGGCCGAGATGTTGAAGGTGCGGTACTGGTTTTTCACGAAGCCGTCCTGCCCCGCCACGATCATGCCGCCGACCGCGTTTGTGCCCATGATATGCGAGTTGTCGTAGACCTCGACCCGGCGCGGGGCCGTCTCCATGCCGAAGGCGGCGCCGAGCGCGGCGAGCAGCGCGCTTTGGCCGGCATTGTCGGCGAGCTTGCGAGCGAGAGCCTCACGGGCATTCTTGACGGCATGGGCCATGAGATCGGCACGCTCGCCGCGCTTGGGATGGGCGACCTCGACCTTGCGGCCCGCCCGGGCCGACAAGGCCTGGCCGATCAACTCGATCTCCTCGACCGGGTGCGAGAGCAGCACGAGGCGCGGCGGCGGTTTGTCGTCGTAGAACTGCGCGACGACGGAGGCGAGCACCTCGGCCGGCGTCAGGGAGCGATCGGCGCGGGGGAAGAGGGCGCGGTTGCCCCAGTTCTGGTGGTTGCGGAAGAAGAAGATCTCGACGCAGAACTGCCCGGCCTGCTCGTCGATGGCGAAGACATCCGCCTCCTCTACCCCTTGCGTGTTGATGTCCTGCCCGGCCTGCACGGCCGATAGTGCGGCGAGGCGGTCACGATAGCGGGCGGCCTTTTCGAACTCGAGTTCCTCCGCCGCTTCCTGCATCCGGGCGGAAAGAAGCTGCTTCACCGCCGAAGAGCGACCGGAGAGGAAGTCGCGCGCCTGGCTGGCGAGCGCCTGATAATCGGGGATCGAGATCTCGCCGGTGCAGGGAGCGGCGCAGCGCTTGATCTGGAAAAGCAGGCAGGGGCGCGTGCGGTTCTCGTAGAAGGAATCCGAGCAGGTGCGGATCAGGAAGGCCTTCTGCAGGGCATCGATGGTGCGCGTCACCGCCCAGACCGAGGCGAAGGGGCCGAAATAATCGCCCTTGCGCTGGCGCGAGCCGCGATGCTTCAGGATCGCCGGTGCGTCATGGTCGCCGGTCAGCAGGATGTAGGGGAACGACTTGTCGTCGCGCAGCAGCACGTTGTAGCGCGGCCTGAGCTGCTTGATCAGGTTCGACTCGAGCAGCAGCGCTTCGGTTTCGGTGCCGGTGGTGACGAACTCCATGTTGGCCGTCTCGGCGATCATCCGGGCGACGGCGTTGGTATGGGCCATGCCGCGCGCATAGGCGGTGACGCGGTTCTTCAGGCTCTTGGCCTTGCCCACATAGAGCACTTCGCCGGCGCGATCGAACATCCGGTAGACGCCGGGCCTGTTCGGCAGGTGCTTCGCGAATTGCTGGATGACCTCGATGCCCGCCTTGAGCGCGCCGGGCGCGGCTTCCGCGAGGACGAGCGCGGGCTCTGCGCCGGGGAGGATGTCCTCCTCGTCCTCGAACTCGTCCTGGGGCAGATCGTCCTGGCGTTCGCGACTCATGGCCTGCATGTAGGATGCCGGAGCGGCTTCGTCATGTCAGGAGGGACATCGATTCAAGATTGAATCAACTGCGGCGAGCTTCTCGGGCGTGGGACGGTTTCGAAAAGAATCCGCGATGGTTTCTGGAGGTTGTCTTTCGCCGCTGACGTCGCTCATTTTCGTTATCCTGAGATCGTCTTTCTGTTTTCGATTTGACATCGGGCCGATGAGCGCCTATCTGTTAAATTCGATTTAGGCCTGATGACTTGGCCATTCGCGCCCTTTGAGCGCGACATGCTGATGATTTTCTTCCTCTGATCGAATTCGCCGCCGCATGTTTTCCATGGGGCTTGGATAAGCATGTTTGCGGGAGGCTCCAATGGCTTCTGGTTCTGTCAAGTGGTTCAATGCCACCAAGGGTTTCGGTTTCATTCAGCCTGACGATGGCGGTCAGGACGTCTTCGTCCATATCAGCGCCGTCGAGCGCGCCGGTCTGCGCGATCTGCGCGACGGCCAGAAGATCTCCTACGAGATCGTTCAGGACAAGCGCTCGGGCAAGAGCTCGGCCGACAACCTGCAAGCTGAATAACTGCCGGGCGCGGAACGACGACGCTTTGAGGCGACCACGGATGTACTGGCGCCACGACACGAAGTTTCGCACCAAGCGGTAAGTGAAGGGTCGGGATCATCAAGCCCGGCCCTTTGTGCTTTCTGGAAAGGATGACCATGCAAGTTCTCGTCCGGGACAACAATGTCGACCAGGCGCTCCGCGTCCTGAAGAAGAAGCTGCAGCGCGAGGGCGTGTTTCGCGAGATGAAGCAGCGCCGTGAGTTCGAGAAGCCGTCCGAACGCCGTACGCGGGAGAAGGCCGAGGCGATCCGCCGCGCCAAGAAGGCCGCGCGCAAGCAGGCACAGCGCGAGGGTCTGCTGCCGGCGCCGAAGCGCAAGCAGCCCGTTGGCAGGGGCCGCCCCGGAGCCAATGCCGGAGCGAGTGCCGGGGCAGGAGCGCCACGCCCGGTCGCCGTCTGATCGGCGAGCGTCGATCCGTGCCTGTTGAGTAGGAGTTTCGCATGTCGAGCCGAAACATGAAGCTGGACGAGATCAAGGCACGGGCGCAGGCCGCGTTCGAGACGACCGAGCTGCGCCGGAAGGAAGCCCTCGAGGCCTGGCAGGCTCTCGAAGATCAGGCCAGCGCGGCCCGGCTCAAGACCGAGAAGCTGCGGGCGCTGCGCCTTGCCCGGGATGCCGAGGAGGCCGCGGCCAAGGCGGCGGCCTCTATGACCAAGGCAGCAGCGAAGCGTCCCAGCCGGGCTGCCGCGAAGTCGCTCTGACGTTCTTCTCTTGATGCGGCTTCCGCCCGACGGCCATCAGGTCGCCGTCGGGCATGCGGGCCGTATCGGGATGGAGGAACATGCGTGCGATGAATATTGCCTCTCCGTCTGCCGGCCGCATCATCCTGCTCAACGGAGCATCGAGCAGCGGAAAGTCCTCGTTGGCCCGCGCCATACAGGCCCGGATCGACCGGCCGTTCTGGCATATCTCGATCGACCATCTCCGCGATTCCGGCGTGCTGCCGACAACCCGGATCAAGAGCGGGGAGTTTGACTGGCGAGCCATGCGCGAAGCGTTCTTCCTCGGCTTCGAACGCTCGCTCCTCGCCTATGTCGAGGCCGGCAACGATCTCGTCGTCGAGCACATCATGGAAAGCGAGGCCTGGTTGCTGCGGCTTGCCGATACGCTCGCCGGCCAGGATGTCTTCTTCGTCGGCGTCCATTGCGCGCTGGAGGAGCTGGAACGCCGCGAGCGTGAGCGCGGCGACAGGCCGATCGGTGATGCCCGGCGCGACTTCCACCGCATCCATTCGTGGTGCGTCTACGATCTAGAGGTCGATGGGATGCGGGACCGCGACGCCAGTGCCGAGGCGGTCATCGCCGCATGGCGGACGCGCTCGCATCCCTCCGCGTTCGAACGATTGCGCCAGCGCCGCGACCAGGAGTGAGCCGGGCCTGTCCGACAGGTCGTCATGCCAACGGCGCGCCGGTATCGGCCCTGAACGCAGGGCGAGGGGACTGCCGTCAGCGCAGGACCAGGCCAATATGAGAGGGACAGGCCCACACCGCTCATAACGAGGATCGAAACCCATGTCCCAACCCGACGCCGTTCGCATCGTTCTCGCGTCTCGTCCGGCAGGTCGTCCCCTTCCGCAGAATTTCCGGCTGGAGCGCGCTGCGATCCCTGCGATCACCGATGGTCAGGTGCTGCTCAGGATCCTTTATCTCTCGCTCGACCCTTACATGCGCGGCCGGATGAGCGCAGCGAAATCCTATGCCGCCGCAACCGAGATCGGGCAGCCCATGGAAGGCGGGACCGTCGGCGAGGTCATCGAGAGCCGCGACCCGGGCTTCAAGCCGGGCGATATCGTGCTCTCGCATTCCGGCTGGCAGTCCTATGCGGTGGCCAATGCTGCGCAACTGCGCAAGCTCGACTCGAAAGCCGCGCCGCTGACGACTGCGCTCGGCGTGCTCGGCATGCCCGGCTTCACCGCCTATGCCGGGCTGTTGACCATCGGCCAGCCGAAGCCCGGCGAGACGGTCGTGGTTGCGGCGGCGAGCGGGCCGGTGGGCTCGGCCGTCGGGCAGATCGCCAAGATCAAGGGCGCGCGGGCGGTCGGCATTGCCGGCGGTCCCGGGAAATGCGCCTTCGTGCGCGACACCTTCGGTTTCGACGCGGTGATCGACCATCGCGATCCTGAGATGGCGAGGAAGCTCGCCGCGGCCTGCCCGGATGGTATCGACGTCTATTTCGAGAATGTCGGAGGGCATGTCTGGGATGCCGTCTTTCCGCTCCTCAACAGCTTCGCGCGCATCCCGGTCTGCGGTCTTGTCGCGCAGTACAATGCCAGCGGCGAATTTCCAGGGCCGGACCGGCTGCCGGGGATGATGCGCGACGTTCTCTCAAAGAGCCTGATGATCCGCGGCTTCATCCAGCGCGAATTCGCGGCCGCGCAGGCGCCGACCTTCCGGGAGGAGATGGCGCGCTGGATCGCCGAGGGCGCGGTCAAGTACAAGGAAGACATCGTCACGGGGCTGGAGAACGCGCCGGAAGCCTTCATCGGCCTGCTGGAAGGCAAGAATTTCGGCAAGCTGATCGTCGAGCTCTGAACGAGGGCGCCACGCGCCAGCCTTTTTCCTTGACCATTGAGCGGGCGCGCGGCCATCTCGCCGCGCCCGCCACCGGACTTTGCCATGCCCGTCTTCGCCGTTCCCTTTCCGATGATCGACCCCGTCGCGGTTCAGCTCGGACCCTTGGCGATCAAATGGTACGGGCTCGCCTATGTCGTCGGCCTGCTCGGGGGCTGGTGGTATGCGCGCAAGCTCGTCGCCTCGGACGCGCTCTGGGGCGGGCGGGCGCGACCTCAAGCCGTCGAGCTCGACGACATGCTGCTTTTCGTCGCCTTCGGCGTGGTGCTCGGCGGGCGGATCGGCTTCGTGCTGTTCTACGATCTCGCGCGCTATCTCGAACGTCCGCAGGATATCTTCGCGATCTGGCAGGGTGGCATGTCCTTCCATGGTGGCTTGATCGGTGCGACGCTGGGCCTGTGGCTCTTCGCGAAGCGGCGCGGCTATCCGGCGCTGTCGGTGTTCGATCTTGCCGCGGCGGTGGTGCCGATCGGACTCCTGCTCGGACGTATCGCCAATTTCATCAATGGCGAACTCTGGGGCCGGCCGGCGCCTGATTTCCCCTATGCGATGGTTTTCCCGAATGGCGGGCCGCTGCCGCGCCATCCCAGCCAGCTCTACGAGGCTTTTGCAGAGGGCTTGCTGCTCTTCGTGCTGGTGAACCTCCTGGTCCGGTTCGGCGGCTTCAAACGGCCGGGCTTCGTCGCCGGCGTCTTCGGCATGGGCTATGCGGTCGCCCGGATCGTCTGCGAGTTTTTCCGCGAGCCCGATCCGCAGCTCGGCTTCCTGTTCGGGACCTCGGTCGACGCACTCTCCGGCGGCATCACCATGGGCATGCTGCTCTCGCTGCCGGTGTTCTTCGCCGGCCTGTGGCTGGTGCTGCGCAGCAAGCGCGAAATGCCGGGCGAGGCGCGGGCGTGACCACGCTCAAGGCCGAGATCCTCGATCTGGTCCGGCAGGAGGGGCCGATCGGCATCGGCCGCTACATGGCGCTGGCGCTCGGCCATCCCCGCCACGGCTACTACATGACGCGCGATCCCCTGGGGGCGGGGGGCGATTTCACAACGTCGCCGGAAATCAGCCAGATGTTCGGCGAGCTGATCGGGCTTTGGGCCGCCCATGCCTGGCAGGCGATGGGGGCGCCGGCACGCTTCCGGCTCATCGAGTTCGGGCCCGGGCGTGGAACGCTGATGGCCGATATCCTTCGGGCGACGCGGATCGTGTCCGGTTTCCACGCGGCGCTGTCCGTTCATCTCGTAGAGACCAGCCCGGTGCTGCGCGGCCGGCAGGCGACGGCGCTGAATGGGTTCGAGCCGTTCTGGCACGACACGGTTGCCGGTGCACTCGACGGCCCTGTCATCGTGGTCGCCAACGAGTTCCTCGATGCCCTGCCGCTCGACCAGTTCGTGATGACGCCGGAGGGCTGGCGGGAGCGTCTGGTGGGGCTCGGCGATGATGGCGAGCTCGCTTTCGGTCTTGCCGCGGCCTGTGAAGGGACGCTGCGAATCGCGGCTCCGGTCGGCTCCGTGTTCGAGCAGCCTGCCGTCGCCCTCGATATCGCCGCACAAATCGCCGGCCATATCGCGTCGGCCGGCGGGGCGGCGCTGCTCATCGATTACGGCTCGGAGCGTTCGGGTTTCGGCGATACGCTGCAGGCGATGAAGCGGCATGAATTCGTGGAGCCGCTCGCAGAGCCCGGCGAGGCGGATCTCACCGTCCATGTCGATTTCGAGCGGATAGGGCAGGCCGCGCTGAAGGCCGGCGCCGCACTTCATGGGCCGGTGACGCAGCGCGACTTCATGCTGGCACTGGGGCTGCCGCAGCGGGCGCAGGCGCTGTCGCTCAAGGCGAGCCCCGACCAGCGCGCCGCGATCTCCGCGGCCTTCGACCGTTTGATTGCGACGGGCGAGACCGGCATGGGGGATTTGTTCAAGGTTCTCGCGCTATCGCAGCGGAACTTGCCGCCTCTGCCCGGATTTGACCTTCATAGGCTGCCAGATCGGGGCTGAACCCAGCGTGGCCTCTCGCGGCCGCGCGCTAACCGGATCGCCACGCCCATGTTCATCACCGCCCGCGAACTCGCCGGAGAAGCCGGCATCCGTCACGCCTTCTTCACCCGCGAGGGCGGCTCCTCGACCGGCATCTATGCATCGCTGAACGGCGGGCTCGGCTCGGCCGACGATCCGGCGGCGATTGCGCAGAACCGGGCGCGGATGGCGCGACATCTCGAAGTCGCGCCGGAAAACCTGATCAGCCTCTACCAGGTGCATTCCGCCGATGTGGAGGTGGTCACGGGACCGTGGCCGGGCGATCGCCCCAAGGCCGATGCCATGGTGACGACAGCATCCCATGTCGCGCTCGGTATCTCCACCGCCGATTGCGGGCCGATCCTCTTTGCCGACAGCGAGGCGCGGGTGATCGGCGCTGCGCATTCGGGCTGGAAGGGTGCGTTCACCGGTATCGTCGGTGCAACGGTGACGGCGATGGAGAAGCTTGGCGCACGGCGCGAGCGCATCACCGCCGTGCTCGGCCCGACGATCAGCGCCAAGGCCTACGAGGTCGGGCCGGAATTCATCGAGCGCTTCAAGGCGGAGAACCGGACCTATGCGCGCTTCTTCACATCCTCCGAGCGCGCTGCGCATGCGATGTTCGACCTGCCGGCTTTCATCGGGCTCAAGGCGCAGGAGGCGGGAATCGGCCGATTCGTCGACATGGGCCTGTGCACCTATGGCGACGAAAAGCGCTTCTTCAGCTACCGGCGCACGACCCATCGCGGCGAGCCCGATTACGGCCGCCTGATCTCGGCTATCGCTCTGGACTGAGCAAATAGCGGTTGATGGAACGCTGCGGCGGCTTGTCGCATCGCTCCTGCCGATACATCGTCCCACTGCCGGAGGAATGCATCGCTTCCTCGCGGGCGTGTGTCCTCAGGCGATGCATCCAGATGCGGGAGCCGAGATGGAACAGATTCTGATGAACCTGATCGCTGGCGCGATCGGCGGCAATGCGGCCGGCAAGGCGAGCCCGAGCTTCGACCTGGGGACGCTCGGCAACACGATTGCCGGTCTCATCGGCGGTGGTGCGCTCGGGCAACTGATCCCGATCCTGCTGCCGGCGATCAGCGCGGCTGCGCAGGGCGGCAATCTCAGCGTCGGAGGCATCCTGACCAATCTGATCTCGGGCGGCGCCGGCGGCGCGATCCTGACCGCGATCGTCGGGGCGCTGAAGAACAAGGCGGCTTGAGGCGGTACGCTGCCTGACGTGATCAGCCGACGATGTCCGGCGTGCGCCAGCCGAGATGCTGGCCGGCATCGACGGCGATCATCTGGCCGGTCACGGTGCTGGCGCGCGCCAGATAGAGCACGGCTTCGGCGATCTCCTCCGGCAGGACCCGGCGCCCCAGCAATGTTCCCGCAGCCTCCTGCTCCAATCGGTTCGCACCGTCATAGCTGTTGGGGAAGGTCGGACCGGGGCCGACGGCGTTGACGCGGATTCGCGGGGCCAGTGCCTGAGCGAGTGTTTGGGTTGCGGTGAGCAGGGCGGCCTTGGTCAAGGTGTAGGAATAATACTGCGGTGTCAGCTTCCAGACGCGCTGGTCGACGATGTTGACAACCGCTCCCTTCGCGTCGGCGGGCAGGTGTTCCGCCATGATGCCGACCAATTGAGAGGGCGCGCGCAGGTTGATGGAGAACTGACGATTCCAGGTGGCGATGTCGAGCGAGCGGACATCGTCGGCGACGAAGCTCGCGGCATTGTTGACGAGAAGCGTAACGGGCCCCAGTGCCGCCTCCGCAGCGGGAATCAGGGTCGCTACCGCGGCCGGGTCGACCAGATCGGCAGTCAGCAGGCAGGCCTTGGCCCCATTCGCTTCGAGCTTTTTCAGGAGGGCTTCGGCATCCTCGCGGCTGTCGCCGTGGTGGATCGCGACGGCATAGCCGGCAGCCGCCAGCTTTTCGACGATGGCGCGGCCTATCCGCCGGGCGCCGCCCGTGACCAGAGCGACCTCAGCCATTGCGGCCATCGTCATTCGCGGGAGGAGACGCTGGCTGGGCGGAAGCCCGCTTTTGCAGGCGGCGCTCCCAATGCTTGGCGACGCGCAGGTAGCGATAAAAGGCATAGTTCATCGCGGTCATGAACCCGTAGATGCCGCGCAGCGCGTGGCGGCGACCGATATAGGCCTTGAGGAAATTGGCGGGGAACTCGACGACGAGCCGGAAGACGGAGAGCGTTGCGCCGCGCGCGTCGAGATCGTCGGCCTGGGCGTCGCTATAGGCGTTGAGCTTGTCCATCTGCTCGCCGAGAGAGCGGACAGAGAAATGATGCACTGTTCCGCGCAGGCGTCCGACGCGCGCGTCCGGGGCCAGATCGACCCTGTCGTGGACGGGCGAAGCCGAGTAGCGGCCCTTGCTCTTCCGATAGAGACGCACGGGCGAGAGCGCATAGGCGAAGCGGTGCGGCGCTCCTTCGCCCGGAAAGATCTCGGCGATTCTCACCTTGTAGGCATCCCGCGGCGGCGCCCCAGCCGCGAACAGGGCGGAAATCTCCGCGGCGAGATCGGGCGGGATGACTTCGTCGGCGTCGAGATTGAGCAGCCAGTCATGGCGGCACTGCTCCTCGGCGAATCGTTTCTGCTGGCCGTAGCCCGGCCAGGCATTGGAGATGACACGGGCACCGAGCGACTCGGCCAGGGTCTGTGTGCCGTCGGTCGAGCCGGAATCGACGACGACGATGTCGTCGCTCAGTCCTCGCGCCGCTTCGAGCGTGCGGCCGATCCGGTCCGCTTCGTTCTGGGTGATGATGAAAATCGAAAGGGGCGGCACGGTTCTTCTTCGGTTCCTGTCGTCTTAAGGCTTAAGCACGCTCGGCCCGGAGCGGCAAGACAGTCCGAAAAAGCGGGAGGCGGCCGGGGAACCTTGGGAAAGCTGTGGCGTTTGTAGGCCGGGCCACATTCCTACGCCAGCGGGCGGTCGGGCTATTATTAGTATTCGATTTACCATGATGGCTAGTCGCTGGTAGGTTAACTTGTTTTTACCTGTTTGCGTTCAGTTATCGCATTCGTGCCGCATTTCTGCCGCGGTCTGCAAGGCAGATGTGCTTCCGATGCAACAGACAAAGCCGGCGCCCGGTCTTATAACGGGTCCATCGAAATCAACCGCCGGGTTTTCCGGCGTCAGCGACGACTAAGGAGTTTGTCATGAAGAAGTATCTGCTTGCGAGCGTTGCCGCGCTCGGTCTCGTCGCCGCTGGCGCCGCTTCGGCCGCTGACCTGCCGTCCCGCAAGGGCCCGGTCGCTGCCCCGGTCTACATGCCGCCGGTGTTCTCCTGGACCGGTTTCTACCTCGGTGCCAACGCCGGCTACGGCTGGGGCAACGTGAACGCCGGCAGCGTCTGGAACGGCCGCACGGTTTCGATCGGCAACACCGACGGCTTCGTCGGCGGCGGTCAGATCGGCTACAACTACCAGATGGGCCAGTTCGTTCTCGGCCTCGAGGCGGACCTCCAGGCCGCTGACCTGAGCACCGGCACCAACGCTTTCGGTGATCGCGTCAAGACCGACTACTTCGGCACGGTTCGCGCTCGCGTCGGCGTCGCCTTCGACCGGTTCATGCCCTACGTCACCGGTGGTTGGGCTTACGGCAACGTGAAGACCACGATCGGCGGCTTCGGCTCGACCGACAAGTCCCACACCGGCGGTTATGCCCTCGGCGGCGGTCTTGAGTATGCCGTCACCAACAACATCATCGCTGGCGTCGAGTACCTGTACGTCGACCTTGGCGAGAAGAGCGTGCTCAACTCGGGCGTCAAGATCGGCAACGACTTCTCGGTCGTCCGCGCTCGCCTCAGCTACAAGTTCTGATCCTCTCCTTCCGGAGACAGAACGGACCCGGTGGCCTCGGCCACCGGGTTTTTTGTTGTCCGATCGCCTGTCTTCCGCCGCTGCGGGACGAAAAAAAGCCGGCGACCAAGATCGCCGGCTTCGAAATGGTTCTGGCTGTTTGCGACGTGGTCGCGCCGGTCAACCCTTGAAGCGGGTCGCTTCGAAAGCGGGAACGCGGGCGGCGAAATCGTCGAGCCAGGCGACGAGCTTGGGGTGGCCTGTACGCCATTGCCCCTCGAAACGCAGGTCGAGATAGCCCAATACGCAGGCGAGCGCGATCTCGCCGATGCGGGGGCGGTCCGCAAAGGCCGGCGGAGCCGCTTCGAGCGCTGCCAGTCCGCGCGCAACCTTGCCCTCCTGATGCGCGACCCAGTTGGCGTTGCGGGCCTCCTCCGGGCGGAAACGCCCTTCATAGACCTTGAGCAATGCGGCGTCGCAGATACCGTCGGCGAGGGCCTGCAGCCGCAGTTGGGCGAAGCGGGCCTCGCCGCCCGGGATCAGCTTGCCGCCGCTGAGATGGTCGAGATAATCGACGATGACGCGGGAATCGAACAGCGTCGTTCCGTCCTCCAGCACCAGGGTCGGGATCTTGCCGAGCGGGTTCTGCTGGCGCAGCGCCTCCGCCGGATCGGTCGTATCCGCCGGCACGATCTCGATGCGTTCCATCAGTCCGAGTTCGATGGCCGCCATCTTGACCTTGCGGCCGAACGGGGAGGCAGGAGAGGAGCGCAGGACGAGCATCGGCAGAATCCTTGATGCGGGGCGAAGAACGAGCGATCAGCCGTCGGGGCGGATCGTCTCGCAGTGATAGCGCGGCCGTGGCCCCTGGGCGAGCCGTTCCGTCAGGGCCGGCAGCAGCGTTTCCGCCTCCTCGGCCAACCGCCAGGGCGGGTTGACGACGAGGAGCCCGGTCGCGCTGAGGCCTCCCGCGGCTTCCGGACGATCGACATCGATCTCCAGGCGCAGAAGCCGGCCGATGCCGGCCTCGTCGATCGCATCCATCAGGGACCCGACTCCGCTGCTGCCTTTGATCGGATACCAGAGCGCATAGATTCCGGTCGGCCATTTGCGATGCGCCGCGAT
This sequence comes from Allobosea sp., assembly GCF_017308015.1. Lineage (GTDB taxonomy): Bacteria > Pseudomonadota > Alphaproteobacteria > Rhizobiales > Beijerinckiaceae > Allobosea. The sequence continues at coordinate 24,663 of NZ_JAFKFW010000007.1, read as the reverse complement.
GAACTGCGCCGCGAGCGTGGCGAACTCGTCCTTCTCCTCGAAAGGCGGATCGATCAGGACGAGGCCGCGGCGTTCCTTCGGCGGAACATTGGCCCTGAGGGCCGTCCAGCCGTCGATGGCGAGCGGTATGCAGCGCCTGTCGCGGCCGATCGCTTCGGTGAGTTTCCTGTAGGTCGGAGGATGCAGTTCGGCGGCGACCAGCCGGTCGTCGGGCCGCATCGCGTGGCGGCAGAGCCAGGGCGAGCCGGGATAGGTGCCGGAGCCGTGGAGCGCGCGGGCGCCTTCAAGCGCGGCGCGATAGGGAGCGAGCAGGGCCTCGACCGCGGGGGATAGAGGTGAGCGGTCGATCCGCGCCACGCCATCCTTCCATTCATGGGTCCTGAGCGCTTCGTCCGAATCGAGATCGTAACGGCCGCTGCCGGCATGGGTGTCGATGATCCGATAGGGAGTCGGCTTGGCGTTGAGATGCAGCAGGATGCGCGTCAACACGACATGCTTCAGCACATCGGCGAAGTTTCCGGCGTGAAAGCCATGACGATAGTTCATGCCGCAGTTGGTAGAGGAAGCGGTCGCCGACCGGAAGCAACAAAATCCTGCGATGCGGCGCTCAGCGCGGCGCGACAACCGTGAATTCGCGTGCGCGGCAGCCGGAGCGGTCGACCTGCTGGCAGGAGCGGAAATTGCGCAGATCCCGGGTCAGGCAGATCTTCACCTCCTGCAGTACGCCGCGCCTGCAGGCGACGGACATCATGTCCGGGCGCAGGCCCGGATTGGCGGCGGCGAAGGCGCGTTCGAGGTCGATCACGGTCCAGGTCTGGTCGCGCTCGGCCTTGGCCAGGATCGGCGGGATCGAGACCTTCTCGCGGGCGCGGCGAACATCGCGGAAATAGTCGCTCGGGCTGGAGCCCGTGCAGGTGCCGTGCTTGCGCCACTGGTAGCGGGCGAGGCCCTCGGTGGGGAACAGGCCTGCCGCCTGTTCCATCGCGATCCGCGAGGGAGTGCGGCCGGCGGGCCCGCATTCGCTGGGGTAGCCACGCTCGTTCTGTGGCCAGAGCCCGTGCACGACGAAGCGCAGGCCGGCGCCTTCGCCGCATTGCTCGCGGTTCCGCATCTGATCGCCGTCGAGCTCGCAGAAACCCGGCGACCATGACAGCGCCAGGACATAGAAATCGAAATCGCCCGGCGCGCCGCCACGCTGGCCGAAGCCTTGGGCATGACCGGTTCCGGCGTAGCCGAACAACACCAGAGCCGCGATCGCCAGCCGTTTCATCATCGGACGAGCCGTCGTCAGGGGCGCGCCATCTTGCAGTCGGGCGCGTAGGAGCGCTGCCGGTCGAGGCCGTTCACGCACCAGTTGACGTTCCAGGTCAGGCCGAAGAAACCGAGATTCTCGCGCACGGAATAGTCGACGCGGCGGAATTTGCCGTCGTTCAGCAGCACGCGGCCGCTGCAGAAGCGCCGCGGGATGAAGTCGGCGCCCCAGCTCCGGTAGCCGATCTGCGAAATGCGGTCATAGGACAGAGCCTGGAGCGGGCCCCAATAGGTGTCCTCGCGCGAATTGAAGCGGCTGGTGACCTCGCTCAGCACGGCAGGGTCGTCGCAGCCGGGAAGGTTGCCGTACATTGCGAAGGTGCGGTTCTCCGCCCGGTCCAGGGGGTGGACGAAACGGCCGTTCGCGGCGCTGGCCGCGAAGCCCGTGAGGCAGGCGAAGGAAACAAGGGCGGTTCGCAGCAGGGCGCGGCGCATGGAATCAAGCCTCGTATGGGAGGGCGAAGATGCCGCGCACGATGGCTGTGCACGCGCCGAGGGTCAAGGCGTCGAGCCATCGGCGGGATGCCATCCTGAAACGCGGGCTGGTGCGGACTGGCTGCCCCGGAGCGATGCACCACGATCGGGTCGGCCATATCACCGCCGGGCAGGCCAAGGGCGGCCGATGGCGACGCGGCCGGCATCGGGCGCTCTCGACAAGGCGCCCCCGGGGCAAGGCGTGTCAGGGTGCTCCGGCGCCGGTCGTTTCGAGTACGGCCGGTGTCGTGGAGGTCCTGCGTTCGAGAATAAGCAGGAAGAGACCGGCGGCAACGATCAGCGCCGCGCCGCAGAGCATCGCCGGCGTCGGCCAGTCGCCGAAGACGAGCCAGCCGAAGACCAGCGCCCAGACGATCAGCGTGTACTGATAGGGCACGACGACCGAGGCTTCCGCCAGCTTGAGCGAGCGGGTGACGCAGATATGCGCGCCCATCGCGACGATGCCGAGCAAGGCGAGGAGAGCGGTATCCTTCAGCGTCGGCGTCACCCAGCCGAAGGGCAGGAGCGCCAGCCCCATCAGGAGGGCGCCGAGCGTCTGCCAGACGACCAGCGTGACATCGGGGGTGCCGCGCAACTGGCGCCCAGCGATCATCATCGCGGCGAAGAGGAAGCTGCCGAGCACGGCGATCAGCGCGGGCATCGACAGGCTCGCGCCGCTCGGATTGAGCGAGACCGCGACGCCCGTGAAGCCCAGCGCGATGGCGAGCCAGCGACGGCCGTCGATGCGTTCGCCGAGGAGCAATGCCGCGAGGATCACCACCCACACCGGCGCTGCCAGCCAGATCGTCATCGCGTCGGCGAGCGGCAGATACGTCACGGCAAGATAGAACAGCGCGACCTCGCCCGAGCTGAACATTACGCGCAGGGCCTGCAGGCCGGGACGCTCGGGCCGGAATGTCCTGCGCACGCCCTGTCTGAAGACGAAGGGCAGGATGACGACGAGCGCGGCGAGGCTGCGCACCAGCAGGAGCTGGCCGACCGTGTAGGTCGCGACCAGCCACTTGCCCATCACGTCGTTGAGCGAAAACAGCAGGATGCCGAGCAGCATCATGGCGATGCCGGCGAGCGAGGCGTTGCGGGTGGTCATGTCGGGTGAAAGGGCTCCAAGGCGTGCCACCACTGGCGGAGTTGGATGTGTGTGGCAATCCGCGTTTCGACATGGCTCCGTTGCTTCAAAAATTAATCTTTGACTTAATTAAGTTGTAGATTAATTATCTGCCTATGGATCGTTTCGCCGCCCTTGCCGACCCGACACGCCGCAGCATCGTCGAGATGCTGGGCGCGCGGGCGCTCTCCGCAGGGGAGATCGGCGCCTGTTTCAGTGCCAGTGCGCCGGCAATCTCGCAGCATCTGAAGGTGTTGCGCGAAGCCGGGCTGGTGACGGTCGAGGTCCGCGGACAGCAGCGGATCTACCGGCTCGATCCGGCGGGGCTCGAAGCGTTCGATGCCTGGCTGCGCAAGGTCAGGCGTTTCTGGGGGCGCCATCTCGATCTTCTGGAACGGGAACTCGCAGAACCCGGAGCACCGGACTGAATGGCGCGTTCGGTCCGGCACTCCGGTTTTTTATTTGCATCGGCTTTTCCGAAAACCGCGTCCGACCTGTCGGGCCGCTGCCCTCGACCAAGCAAGGGAGGTCTCCGATGAACGAATATGGCGTCGTGCTGGAAAGCGGCGCGGTGCGCTTCGAGCGCCTGCTGCCGGGGCCTGTGGAACGGGTCTGGTCCTATCTTATCGAGTCGGAGAAGCGCGGCCGCTGGCTGGCCGCTGGCGTGTTCGACCTGCGCGTCGGCGGCCGTACGGAAATGCTGTTCAGGCATTCGCAGATCACCGACGAGGCCCCGCCAGAATGCTATCGCGAGGTCCACGAGAACGGCGTGCGCGCGACCGGCACGATCACGCGCTACGAGCCGCCGCGGATCATCGCCTTCACCTGGGGCGGTGGCGGCGAGCCGGAATCCGAGGTCGAATTCGAACTCGTGCCGAAGGAGGAGAAGGTGCTGCTGGTGCTGACCCATCGCAAGCTCCCGAGCAAGGCGGAGATGACCAACGTTTCGGGTGGCTGGCACATGCATCTGGGCTTGCTGGAGGATGTGCTCGGCGGCAGCCCGCGACGCGGATTCTGGTCGCAGTTCAAGGTGCTGGAAACCGAGTATGCGGCGCGCTACGCCGACCTGCCCGAGCCGGGACGGGGCTGATCAGAGACTTGCCGCCGCCCGTGCCGCCTGGTCGTACTGGCCGGAGAGCGAGCGCATCGCGGCGGCGATCTCGGACAGGTGAGCGGGATCGGCGCCGGTGGCGCGGATGGACTTGACCAGAAGCTGCTCGCGGATCTGGGCATAGCGCCGGCAGGCTTCCTCGCCCGCCGGGGTGACCTCGACGGTCTTCTCCTTGCCCTTGCGACCGCCCTTCAGCAATTTCAGCCGTTCGAGCTTCTTCAGAGAGTAATTCACCAGATGCGTGTCCTCGATATTGAGGACGAGGCAGATATCGGCGAGCCGCTTGGCCTTGCCGCGGTGATTGACGTTATGCAGCACGAGCACGTCGAGCGGCGAGAGATCGGCGATGCCGGCTGCCGCCATGCAGCGGATCATCCAGCGCTGGAAGGCATGCACCGTCATGCTCAGCGCGAACTCGAATTCCGAAAGTGCCGGCAGCGCCCCCGAGGCGAGATGGCCGGAGGAGACGATCGGGCCAAGGTCGTCGGGGGAGGGGGAGGTCATCGGGCGCGATCATCCTGAACAACAAACGGGGTCATCCCGGGCAGGCCGCGCAAGCGGCGCCGATTCCGGGATGACCGTACGCCTGATTTGAAGCGTGGCGGCGTCGTTCGCTTCACATCTTCTTGTAGGCGTCGACGATGGCCTGACCTTCGGCGCCGGCTTTCTTCAGCCAGTCGGCGGTCAGGGTCTCGCCGGCCTTCTTGAAGCCGGCGGCCAGTGCCGGCGAGGGCGCCTGCACCTTCATGCCCTTGGCCTTGAGCTGGTCGAGATACCAGCCGGCCTTCTCCTGCCACATCTTCCAGCCGCGTTCCTCGGCGGTCGCCGCAGCCTTGAGGATCGCATCTTGCGTCGTCTTGTCGAGAGCGTTGAAGGCGGCCTTGTTGACGAAAGTTGCGTCCTTCGGAATCCAGGCCTGGACGTCATAGAAATGGCTCAGGGATTCCCAAGCCTTGGAATCATAGCCGGTGCCGCCCGACGACATGAAGGAATTGACCACGCCAGTCGCCAGCGCCTGGGGCAGCTCAGCAGCCTGGATCGTGACCGACTGCATGCCGAGCAGTTCGCCGAGGCGGGCGGTGCCGACATTATAGGAGCGCCACTTCAGCCCCTTCATGTCCTCGATCGTGTTGATGTCCTTCTTGGTATAGACGCCCTGCGGTGCCCAGGGGACCATGAAGAGGAGCTTGATGCCCTGGGCATCGAGCTTCTTCTCGATCGCGGCCTTGGAGGCCGTGTAGAGCTTGCGGGAATCGGCAAAGGACGTCGCCAGGAACGGAACGACGTCGATGCCGAAGACCGGGTCCTCGTTCTCGTGCAGGGAAATCAGGACCTCACCCATCTGGGCCTGGCCCGAGGCGACCGCGCGCTTGATTTCGGGTGCCTTGAACAGCGAAGCGTTCGGATGGACTGTGATCTGCAGCTTGCCCGACGTCGCCGCCTCGACATCCTTGGCGAAGAGCGCGAGGTTCTCGCTATGCGGATTGTCGGACGGATACGCCGCAGGAAGATTCCACTTCGTCTGCGCCGAAGCCGGCATGGCGAAGGCGAGCGTGCTGACGCCGAAGGCGAAGATCGCGGCCGTCATATGTCTGCGGTTGATCATGTCATTCCCTCTCTTGCTTGTGGTGGTTGGGCCTTGGCTCAGTCCGGGAAGGCGAGCTTCGGCAGGTAGAGCACGATCTGCGGGAAGGTCGTGATGATGATGACGGCGATGTTGAGCAGAATGAAGAATGGAAATGCGGCCTTCGCAATCGTCATCGTGTCCTTGCCGCTCATGTTCTGCAGCACGAACAGGTTGAAGCCGACGGGCGGAGTGATCTGCGCCATCTCGACATGGATGACGAGATAGACGCCGAACCAGACGAGGTCGAAGCCCGCTTCCTTCACCATCGGCAAGACGATGACGGCGGTCAGCACAATCATCGAGATGCCGTCGATGAGGCAGCCGAGGATGATGTACATGCAGGTCAGCGCCAGCACGAGCATGTGCGGGGAGAGCGACTGGCCCTTGACCCAGTCGGCGAGCGCCGCCGGGATTCCGGTATAGGCCATGGCCGCCGTGCAGAAGGCGGCGCCGGCCAGGATCAGCATGATCATGCAGGTCAGCCGCGTCGCGCTCATCACGCTTTCGAAGAAGGTCTGCCAGGTCAGCGTGCCGCTCCACCAGGCCAGCACCAGCGCGCCGGTGACGCCCCAGGCGGCGCATTCGGTCGCGGTCGCGAAGCCGAGCACCAGCGAAAGGAAGACGGCCGCGATCAGCAGTAGGCATGGTGCGAGATTGGCCGACTGGCGGACCTTGGCCATCAGGGACATCGGCGGATCGCGCGGCGGCACCTTCCCCGGGTTCGCCCATGACCAGATGATGACATAGCCCATATAGAGCGCCATCACGAGCAGGCCGGGCAGGAAGCCGCCGAGGAAGACCTGCAGGACCGAAACGTTGGCGGTGACGGCGTAGACCACCATCGGGATCGACGGCGGGATCAGCAGGCCGAGCGTGCCGGAGCCGGCGAGCGTGCCGATGCTGATGCCCTCGTCATAGCCGCGCTTTTTCAGCTCAGGCAGGGCGATCTTGCCGATGGTGGCGCAGGTCGCCGCCGATGAGCCGGAGACGGCGGCGAAGATGCCGCAACCGACGATATTGGTATGCACGAGGCGGCCGGGCAGCCATTGCAGCCAGGGCGAGAGGCCCTGAAACATCTGGGCCGAGAGCCGGGTGCGGAACAGGATTTCGCCCATCCAGATGAAGAGCGGCAGTGCGGCCAGCGTCCAGGACGCGGAGGCGCTCCAGACCGTGGTGGCGAGCACCTGGCCGATCGGGATGTCGGTGACGAGCAACATCGCCAGCAGGCCGACGAGGCCGAGGCCCACAGCGATCCAGACGCCGCTGGCGAGGATCAGGACGAGAAAGCCGAGCAGGACGAACGCGAGAAGGGGAAGGCTCATGGTCAGACGCCTCCGCCCTGCGCGACGCGCTCGATCAGTTCCTCCGTCGTCTTCGGCGGCTCGGGCTCATAGGTCGGCTTGCCGCCGCGCGCGACGATCAGCCATTCCTCGATGACGGCGATGAGCAGAATCGCGAGACCCAGCACCATGCCGAGCTGCGGAATCCAGAGCGGAACCGAGATCACGCCCGTCGACATGTCGAAAAATCGCCAGGAATCATGGGCGAGCTGGCCGGCCTGCCAGGTGAAATAGGCGATGAAGGCCGCGGCGATGCTGAGGGAGACCAGTTCCGCGATGCGGCGGGTCGGGCCGCGCAGTCGCTCCAGCAGCAGTCCCACGCGGATCATCTCGCCGCGCTTGAAGGTGTGGGCGAGGCCGAGGAAGGCCATGGCGACCAGCGACCAGCCGGCGAAGTCGTCGCCGGAAGGGACATTGAGATTGATCTCGCGCCCGACGGACAGGAGCATCATCAGAACGAAGATCGAGATCAGGAAGAAGCCGGCGAGATAGCCTGCAAGCAGATAGAGCGTATCGAGCGTTCGGCGGATCATGGGGCGAGGTGCTCCCGCCGGGGGGGAGCGCATGCACGCCCGGTTGCCAGGATTGCTCGCATCGTCGCATCCTCCGCTTTTGCGCCGGCCCGGCCCCTCAGCCATGTTCCGGTCACAATCGTGATCGTAGCCGGCAGAATCGCCTTGTCAATAACTCATCGACGATTTATCGATAAAACGTCGATGTAACTGATCGCCGGGTTGGCGGGGGAGGGCGTCCGATGTCGGCGGCTCATTGGGACTTCTGGATCGATCGCGGCGGCACCTTTACCGACGTGATCGGCCGCGATCCGGCTGGCAATCTCCATGCCAGAAAGATGCTTTCCGAAAATCCGGGCGCCTACCGCGATGCGGCCGTGCAAGGCATCCGCGAGCATCTCGGGCTGAAGGCGGGCGAGCCGATCCCGACCGGGACCGTCGGCGAGGTGCGCATGGGCACGACGGTCGCGACCAACGCGCTGCTGGAGCGCAAGGGCGACCGCACGCTTCTGGTGACGACCAGGGGTTTCCGCGATGCGCTGCGCATTGGCTATCAGGCGCGGCCTGACATCTTCGCCAAGCAGATCGTCATGCCCGAGCAACTCTACGAGGATGTCGTCGAGGTCGAGGAGCGCGTGCTGGCCGACGGGACCGTCGAGCGCGCGCCCGACGAAGCGGCGATCCGCGACGCTCTGCAGGCGCAATACGATGCCGGCTTCCGTGCCGTCGCGATCGTCTTCATGCATGGGTATCGCTACACGGCACATGAGCAGGTCGCTGCCCGGATCGCGCGCGATATCGGTTTTCCGCAGGTCTCGGTGAGCCACGAGGTCTCGCCGCTGGTGAAGCTGGTCGGGCGCGGCGACACCGCCGTGGTCGATGCCTATCTTTCGCCCATCCTCGGCCGCTATGTGCAGCAGGTTTCCGAGGAACTCGACGTCGCCCGGACCGGCGCGCGATTGATGTTCATGATGTCGTCGGGCGGGCTCACCGCGGCCGAGCTGTTCCAGGGCAAGGATGCGATTCTGTCCGGCCCGGCCGGCGGTGTCGTCGGTCTGGCCGAGACCGGTCGCTCGGCCGGGTTCGACAAGGTGATCGGCTTCGACATGGGCGGGACCTCGACCGATGTCGCGCATTTCGACGGCGAGTATGAGCGCGCCTTCGAGACCGAGGTCGCCGGCGTGCGCATGCGCGCGCCGATGATGCTGATCCACACGGTCGCGGCCGGCGGTGGCTCGATCCTGCATTTCGATGGGCGCCGCTTCCGCGTTGGGCCGGATTCGGCCGGCGCCAATCCGGGCCCGGCCGCCTATCGCCGCGGCGGGCCGCTTGCGGTGACCGACGCGAACGTCATGGTCGGCAAGCTGATTCCGTCCCATTTCCCGGCGATCTTCGGGCCTAACCAGGACGAGCCGCTCGACGTCGGCATCGTCCGCAACAAGTTCGCGGTGCTGGCGGCCGAGGTCGGCGACGGGCGCTCGCCCGAAGAGGTCGCCGACGGCTTCATCCAGATCGCCGTCGCCAACATGGCCGAGGCGATCAAGAAGATCTCGGTTCAGCGCGGCTATGACATCACCCGCTATGTGCTGAACTCCTTCGGCGGCGCCGGCGGCCAGCATGCCTGTCTCGTGGCGGACGCGCTCGGCATCAAGACCGTGCTGCTGCACCCGTTCTCCGGCCTGCTCTCGGCCTATGGCATGGGGCTTGCCGAAATCCGTTCGACCCGCACATCGGCGCTGGATGTCGCGCTCGACGGCGACGCCAAGGCCGCGATCGAGGCCGTCGCCGCGAAGCTTGCCGCCGATGCAAAAGCGGAGGTCGCCGGCCAGGGTGTTGCCGAGGGCGATATCGCGATCCATGTGCGCGCCCATATCCGCTATTCCGGCACTGACACGGCGATTGCCGTGCCTGCCGGCACGCGCGCCGCGATGCAGGAGGCCTTCCAGACCGCGCACAAGGCGCGCTTCGGCTTCATGGACGAGACCAAGGCGCTGGTCGTCGAAGCGGTCGAGGTCGAGGCTGTCGGCGGCGGCGCGAAGTTCGAGGAGGCCGCGGCTTCCGAGCAGGCTGGCGAGCCGATTGCTGCCGAGCGCACCCGCTTCTTCGCCAAGGGCCAGTGGCATGACGCAGCGATCGTCCGGCGCGAGGCGATGACGCCCGGCCAGAGCGTCGCCGGCCCGGCCATCATCATCGAGCCGAACCAGACCGTCGTCGTCGAGGAGGGCTGGAGCGCAAGATTGACCGCGCGCGACCATCTCGTGCTCGTCCGCGTCAAGGCGCTGGTGCAGCAGGCAGCGATCGGCACCAAGGCCGACCCGGTGATGCTCGAGATCTTCAACAACCTGTTCATGTCGATCGCCGAGCAGATGGGCGTGACGCTGCAGAACACCGCTTATTCCGTGAATATCAAGGAGCGGCTCGACTTCTCCTGCGCGGTCTTCGACCAGACCGGCGCGCTCGTCGCCAACGCGCCGCATATGCCGGTGCATCTCGGCTCGATGGACCGTTCGGTCGAGACGGTGATCGCCAACAACCCGGTCATCAGGCCGGGCGATGTCTATTGCCTCAACGCGCCCTATAATGGCGGAACGCATCTGCCCGATATCACCGTCTGCACGCCCGTCTTCGACCCCGAGGAGAAGGGCATCCTGTTCTGGGCGGCAAGCCGCGGTCACCATGCCGATGTCGGCGGCACGGCACCCGGTTCGATGTCGCCGCTGGCGACCAATATCGAGGAAGAGGGCGTCTATATCGACAATTTCAAGATCGTCGATCAGGGCCGCTTCTGCGAGGAGGAGCTGGTCAAGCTCCTGACCGGCGCGCGCTATCCCGTCCGCAACGTCGTGCAGAACGTCAATGACCTCAAGGCACAGATTGCCGCCAACGAGAAGGGCGTGGCGGAACTCAAGAAGATGATCGGCTCCTTCGGGCTCGATGTGGTGCAGGCCTATATGGGCCATGTCCAGGACAATGCGGCCGAGAGCGTGGCGCGGTTGCTCACCAAGCTGCACGATTCCGAGTTCACCTATCCGATGGACCAGGGCTGCGCGATCAAGGTGAAGATCACCATCGATCGCGAGAAGCGCGAGGCGACTGTCGACTTCACCGGCACCTCCGAGCAGCGTCCGGACAATTTCAATGCGCCGGCGCCGGTGACGCGGGCCGCGGTGCTCTACGTCTTCCGCGTCATGGTCGACGACGCGATCCCGATGAATGCCGGCTGCCTGCGCCCGATCCGGATCGTCGTGCCGGAGGGCTCGATGCTGGCGCCGCGCTATCCGGCTGCCGTCGTGGCAGGCAATGTCGAGGTGTCGCAGGCGGTGACGAACACGCTGTTCGGCGCGCTCAAGGCAATGTCCTGCTCGCAGGGCACGATGAACAATCTGACGTTCGGCAACGACCAGTATCAGTATTACGAGACGATCTGCTCGGGCTCGCCGGCCGGTCCCGGCTTCAACGGCACTTCAGGCGTGCATGTGCACATGACCAACTCGCGCCTGACCGATCCGGAGATCCTGGAGACGCGCTTCCCGGTCGTGCTGGAGGATTTCCACATCCGGAAGGGCTCGGGCGGCAAGGGCGAATGGTCGGCAGGCGACGGCACCTCGCGCACCATCCGTTTCCGCGAGACGATGGATTGCGCGATCCTCGCCTCGCATCGCCGCGTGCGGCCCTTCGGTGTCGATGGCGGCGAGGCGGGCGAACTCGGCAAGACCCTCGTACGCAGGCTCTCCGGCGCGGTCGAGGAGCTGAAGCCCTCCGATCAGACCCTGCTCCAGGCAGGGGAAGCGGTGACGGTGATCACGCCGACGGCCGGCGGATACGGCAAGGCGAGGGGCTGAGGGCGCGTGATCGCGTCATTCTAGGGCCTGCGCCCAAGCATGACGGCAGCGCGCCGACTGCTCTGGCACGCCTGCGCGAAGAGGCCTAGCTGATAGACTCCCGCAAGGAGACGGATATGCCTCAGACCTGGATGATCACCGGTGCCAATCGCGGCATCGGGCTTGCCATCACCATGGAGCTGTTGCGCCGGGGCGACCGCGTGGTGGCGGCGGCGCGCAATCCCTGGGGCGGGGCGCTCTCCGAGCTCGTAGCCGAGCATCCGGCGGCGCTGATCCCCCTCGAGCTCGACGTGACCTCCGATGGCAGCATCGCCGCGGCGAAGGAAGCCCTCGCCGGACAGCCGATCGACGTGCTCCTGAACAATGCCGGCCTCTACGGCCCGCGCGGCCGGCAGAGCGGGCTCGACGTCGATTTCGACGCCTGGCGTGAGGTCTTCGAGGTCAATGTCTACGCGCCGATCCGTGTCGCGCAGGCCTTCCTGCCGAATGTCGAGGCCGGGCAGGACCGCAAGATCGCGACGATCTCCAGCCGTATGGGCTCGCTCGCAGCCAATCCGGGCAATGCGCTGATCTATCGCTCGTCCAAGACGGCGGTGAACATGGCGATGGTCGTGTTCGGCAATGCGGTGCGCGAGCGCAATATCAGTGTGATGCTGTTCCATCCCGGCTGGGTGCAGACCGACATGGGGGGCGGCAGCGCCGACATCACGCCGGCCGAGAGCGCGAAAGGCCTGATCCGCACCATCGACGCCTCGGGCATGGCGCAGACCAACAGCTTCCGCGACTATACCGGCGAGGCGATCGCCTGGTGAGGGCGGGCGGCCTCAGCTCGCCCGCGTCGAGGCGAGCCAGAGGCCGCCGCCGACCAGGAAACCGCCGCTGAGCTTCGACAGCAGCCGGACGCGATTGCGTGACAGCAGGTGGCCGGCCTTGCCGGAGAGCAGGGCATAGGCGCTGTCGCTAAGCGCTGCGAAGACCAGCGCGGTCGCGCCCATGATCGCGATCTGGGTGGCATGGTCGCGGGTGTGGTCGAGGAATTGCGGGAAGAAGGCGCCGAAGAACAGCAGCGTCTTCGGGTTGCTGAGGGCGACCAGCGCGCCCTGCAGGAAGAAGCCGCCGCGCGGCGGCTTCGACGGGGCCGTGCCGTCAAGATCGGCGCCGGCCGAATGGAACATCCTCCAGCCCAGCCAGATCAGATAGGCGGCACCGGCCAGACGCAGCCATTCGAACCCGTGGCCGAGTGCGGCGGCAACCGAGCTCAGTCCGATGCCGGCGACGAGGACCATGATGCCGAGACCGAACTGGGTTCCTGCCACGTTGAGGAGGCCGGCGCGCGTACCGTGCTTCAGGCTGTTGGCGACGATCAGCGTGACCGTCGACCCGGGAACGATGATGATGACGATGCAGGCGACGATATAGGCGGCATAGGTTTCGAGCGACATGGCGCTGGCCTCCGGCGATGTCGCACAGTGGTCTGCCGAATTTGGCGGCCTGTCCAGATGCTTAGCCAAGTTGCGGAGGGGGGCGGACGCGATGATGCTGACGGGTTTTGACGTAACGCCGCTGACGCCCGAGCGCTGGAGCGATCTGGAGGATCTCTTCGGTCCGCAGGGACCCTGCTACGGCTGCTGGTGCAACCATTTCCGCATGCCGCAGCGGCTGCGCAAGCCCTTGCTCGGGGAGGGGGCACGACAGCTTTTCGAGGACCGGGTGAAGAAGGGGCCGCCGCCCGGCGTGCTCGCCTATGCCGAGCGCAAGCCCGTCGGCTGGCTGCAGATCGGGCCGCGTGCCGACATCCCCGAATGGAACAACCCGCGCCGCGCCTCGACGCCGCTGCCGGATGCGCCGGCCGATGATACCGGCAACTGGGCTGCGTCCTGCTTCTTCGTGAGGAGAGGCTTTCGCGGCAAGGGCGTCACCGGCGCGTTGGTCGATGGAGCCGTGATCTTCGCGCGCGAAAGCGGCGCAAGGCTGATCGAGGCCGCAGCCATGGACAACCGGGACAAGCGCAGCGCCGAGGGGCTCTATGTCGGGCCGGAAAGTGTGTTCCTGCGGGCCGGTTTCGTCGAAGTCGCCCGGCAGAAGCCGGGGCGACCGCTGCTCAGGCTGATGCTGTAGCCTACACGGGCTTCGCTCTATGCGTGGATGAAGTCGCGGATCGCCTGCAAGGCGCCGTCCCGGTCGTCGGCGACGATACCGTGGCCGCAGCCGGCGAAGCGTTTAAAGCGGACGCGCTCGGGCGGGAGGCTTGCTGCGATCTGCTCGCTGAAGACGATCGGCGTGATCGGGTCATTGTCTCCGGCCATGACGAGAACCGGACAGGAAATGTGTGCGAGCGCATCCCTGAAATCGAAGCGGCCATGCTCCTTATCGGGGCCGTTGAAGTGGACGCCGGTGTCATTGCGCGTGATGGCGCGGGCAAGCCATGATCCGTCATCCGCGTGGTTGCGAGGTGCGTAAAGCGGGACACAGACCTTCCGGTAAACCGCCCGGGTCGTATCGGAGGGGGCCGACAAGTACCCTCGGGCCGCCTCTTCCGCTTCTGCGCCACCGAGCCGCTCGAAAGCGGCGTAGACCTCCTGAAAATCGAACCTTGCGGCCGTACTGATCAGAATGAGCTTTGCGGCGTGGCCCGGATGGCGGGTCGCATAGGCCTGGGCCACGAAGCCGCCGAAGGAGGTTCCCAGGACGATCGGATTCTCGATGCCGAGCGTGTCGCAGAGAGTCCTGACATCGTCGCCCCATTGGTCGAGCCTCCAGCGATCGGTCGGGCCGTTCTCGCTGCGCCCGCAGCCACGGTGATCGAAATAGACGATCTGGGCGATGTCGCTCAAAGCCGAGAAGATGGGCTTGTACATGCTGTGGTCGAAGCCGGGCCCTCCATGAAGCAGGACGAGTGTCGGCTTTTCGCGCATCCGCGGCCCGTCCGGGACCAGCCCGGCTCCCTCGATATCGACGTAGAGGCGAACGCCGTTCACGGTGACGTGCATGGTTCTCGTATCCCGGCGTTCAGCTCTTCAGGCTGTCGAGGAAGGCGCTCAGCCGGTCTAGCGCCTGCTTTCCTTCAGGCCTGCCGAAGTCGAACTGATATTCATGCGGCAGCTTCGGCTCGAGCTCGGGCGGGAAGAACAGCGTATCGACCCTGACGCCGCGGTCGCGCAGGGCCTGCGCCATCACGACTGATTGCGGCGCCAGCGGATCGCCGTTGCCGACCGAGATGAAGCTCGGCGGAAAGGCTTCCGTGACATAGCGCGGCACCGCAGCCTGCGTGATCTGCTCGCTGTCGAGGGGGTTCGAGGTGCCGAAATAGGCGAGGAGCACGGAGCGGATGAAGGCGCCGAAGCGGCCGGTCAGCTCGAACGCCGTGGGGTCGAAGACGCCGCAGAACAGGGCGGTGCCCCGCAGGTTCGCGGGCGCCATGGCAGGCTTCAAGCCGAGCGGTTCGGCATAGTCGGTGCCGGTCAGGCCGGCGGCGAGCTGGGCTGCGATATGCGCGCCGGCCGAATCGCCCGCCAGAACGATGCGGGCGGGATCGACCCCGAGTCTCTGTCCTTCGCGCTGCAGGAAGCCGAGCGCGGCATTGGCCTGCAGCACCGGCATCGGATAGCGGGCTGTGGGCGCGCGCGTATAGCCGATGGCGACTGCGGCGAAGCCGCGCCCGGCGAGGATCCTGAGATAGGGCGCGACATCCTCGCGGTCCCCGGCGACAAAGGCGCCACCATGGATCCAGACGATGGTCGGGCGCCCCGCTTCGACGCGGCCGCCCGGCGGCAGATAGACGTCGAGCCGCTCGTCCTCAGTGCTGCCATAGCGGATATCGCGCTGCTCGCGAATGCCGAAGGGGATGTGGCTCGCAAGCGCGGCCGTTGTCTTGGAGGCACCGTAGCCGAAGGCGAGCCGCGTCAGCAGCGCCGAAGGCCAGGGTGACAGAACGAAGGCCGCGTAGCCCGCAAAGGCAAGCGCAAGGCAGAACAGGAGGATTCGTTTGGCGCGTCGTCTCATGGCGCGAAGCTAGGCTGGCCCGCGATCCCTCGCAATCTCGACGATAACCGTTCCGCGAGGCGGTGCTACTGATCGTTATGTACCCGGCTAAGATATTGATTTTATTGCGTCATTGCGCTTCGTGTTAACCTTGCGTTCGTCCGCGTCTGCCAAATGGACGGCGACTACGAGACCGAGGCAGCGATGCAGCGACTGGGACTGACGGCCAAGATCATGATTTTCTTCGCCTTGCTGGCTGTCGCCGGGGCGCTGGGACTAGCGAGTGCGTTGCGCGGTTTCGACGAGGCGCGGCGCATCGATGCTGCCGCGTTCTCGGATATCAGGCTCGCCGGCAGTGCCTCGCTTTTATCCAGCCGGATCGCAGCCGCAGCGCTGCTCAGCCGGGTCGACACGGACAGCTCTCCGGAGGAGATCGAAGCGATGATCGGCAAGCTCGACGCGGCCATCGAACTCGTCGATGCGGCGCGAGCGCATTTGATCTCCGCTCTGCCGGCAAGCCTGCGCGAGGCGAATCCGACGCTCGATGCGCGGATCAAGACCTTCATCGCCTTCCAGCATGGCATCGTCGATATCGGCCAGCGGATCTCGGCCAAGGCCGCCTTGCTGGAGGCGGGCGCCGCCGATGCACGCGCCAATGTCGACGAGATCGTCGCGACGACCGCCGCTTTGCGCGATGAGCTCGCGCGGCGGGCCGGCGAGACTTCCATCCGCGCGGGCGCACGGGCGGAGGCCGTTCGCGTGCGGACGATCTTTTTCGCGGTGTTCCTGCCGCTGGGCGGTGGGCTTCTGGCGCTGCTGATGCTGCGCAGCCAGTTGACGCGCCCCTTGCGCAATCTGATGGAGGCGATCCGGCAGGCCGTGGCGTCCGACCGTGTGATCGACGTCCCTCATCGTGACAGGGCTGACGAGATCGGCCAGCTCGCGCGCGTCGTGCGCCAGCTCAGTGAAGTGCGAACGACATTGGTGACGCGCGAAAGCGAGGCCGATGATGCACGGCGCTTGGAGCAGCTTCGCAATGCCGAGCTCGCCGGAATTGCCGATGAGTTCGAGGCGCGGCTCGGTGTCCTGCTCGGCGAGATCGGCCGGGCCAGCGAGACGCTCCGCATGGCGCTTCAGGACGCCGCTGTCCGCGTCCACCAGATCTCGCGGAGCACCGAAACGGCGGCCGCTTCCGTCGATGGGGCGGGGATCGATGCGCGACGCTCCAGCGAGGCGGCGCTGCGGCTGGATTTTGTCGTCAGCCAGATCAACACAGAAGTCCGGCGGGTTTCGGAAATGGCGACCGAGGCGACCCGCGAGGCTGCCGGCACCCATGCGCTGGTGACGCGCCTGACCGAAAACGCCGCCCAGATCCGCGATGTCGTCGGGATTATCGATGCGGTGGCGCGCCAGACCAACCTGCTTGCGCTCAATGCGACGATCGAGGCCGCGCGGGCGGGTGCCCATGGTCGCGGCTTTGCTGTGGTCGCCGCCGAGGTGAAGACGCTCGCCAACCAGGCATCTGACGCGGCCGGGCGGATCGTCAGCCGGATCGCGCAGGTCGACGAGGCCCTGTTCCATGCCGCCGAAGCTGTGTCGGCGATCGGCGCCAGCGTCGCGGCGGTCGAACAGACCGGGACCGAGATCGCGACGATGGTGGGGTCGCATGTCGAACTACTGGGTTCGCTCGGCGAGACCGTGGCGCGCATTTCCGATGTGACCGGCACGGCTGCGCTGGCGATGGGCGAGATAGCGGCCGCCAATCTCCAGACTGTCGGCCAGGCCGATACCGGTGCGGCAAGCGCCAGGGAACTCGACCGGCGGATCAATGCGCTGCAGGCGGAAGCCACGGCTTTCGTCCGGCGTCTGCGCGCAGCCTGAGCGCTTTCGGCGAGGGGCCGGGCTTGCTTCGAGGGCCGACTCGGCCCCATCTGCGCCATGCCCTTTTCGATGATGGCCCCGCAATGAGCTGGTCGCCCCAGCAGGATATGGCTTTGACCGCCGTGGCGCGCTGGCTGCAGGGCGGCGAGCCGCAGCTTTTCCGCATGTTCGGCTATGCCGGAACCGGCAAGACGACGCTGGCGCGCCATATCGCCGAGGCGGTCGACGGTGATGTCGTCTTTGCCGCCTATACCGGCAAGGCCGCGCTCGTGCTGCGCAACAAAGGGTGTCATGGCGCGCAGACGATCCATTCGCTGATCTACCGTTCGCGCGGCGTCGACGAAGAGAGCCCGATCTTCGCGCTGAACCGCGACAGCGCCGCAGCCAAGGCGAAGCTCATCATCATCGACGAATGCTCGATGGTCGACGAGGAACTGGGCCGGGACCTGCTTTCCTTCGGCACGCCGGTTCTGGTGCTGGGCGACCCGGCGCAGCTTCCGCCGGTCAAGGGTGGCGGCTTCTTCACCGAGCAGGAGCCGGACGTCATGCTGACCGAAGTCCATCGGCAGGCGGCCGACAACCCGATCGTGCGGATGTCGATGATCGTGCGCGAGGGCGGACAGCTCGAGCTGGGCGACTACGGCCCGAGCCGGGTGATCCGGCGCAATGAAATCAATCCCGAGATCGTCATGGGCGCCGATCAGGTCCTGGTCGGCATGAACAAGACGCGGCGCAACTACAATGCCCGCATCCGCCAGTTGATGGGCCGCACGGACAACAGTCCCGTTGCCGGCGAGAAGCTGGTCTGCCTGCGCAACGACAAGAGCAAGGGGCTGCTCAACGGCGGCTCCTGGATCGTGCAGGAGATCAAGACCTCGAAGAAAGGGCTCGTCACCATGCGCGTCACGCCGGAGGACGACGTTGGCGGCAAGGCGGTCAAGGTTTCGGTGATGCCGAATTTCTTCGATGGCACCGAGGAGGAGGTGCCGTGGGAGCTGCGCAAGCATACCGACGAGTTCACCTTCGGCTATGCGCTGACCGTGCATAAGTCGCAGGGCTCGCAATGGGACGACGTCGTGCTCTTCGACGAGAGCTTCGCCTTTCGCGAGCATCGCGCCCGCTGGCTCTATACCGGCCTGACGCGCGCGGCCGAGGCGATCACGGTGGTAGTCTAGGGGCTGGCGCGAAAGGAAGCGATCATGGCGAGGGACGAGGCTCAGGACGAAACGGCTTCCCGACTGATCGACGCGAAGATCGAGACACTCGTCGATTGGCGCGGCGCGACGCTCTCGCGGATGCGGACGCTGATCCGCGAGGCCGATCCCGACGTGGTCGAGGAGGTCAAGTGGCGCGGCGTGCCGGTCTGGTCCCATGGTGGGATCATCTGCACGGGCGAGACCTACAAGAGCGTGGTCAAGCTGACCTTCATGAAAGGGGCCGCGCTGCCCGATCCCGCCGGCTTGTTCAATTCGAGCCTCGAGGGCAATGCCCGCCGCGCCATCGATGTCGGCGAGGGCGAGACGATCGACGCCGACGCCTTCAAGGCCCTGATCAGGGAGGCGGTCGCCCTCAACATCGCGCGCTCGAAGCCGCGCTGAGACGCCTCGCCCGCACATTGCCGATTTGTCATGAAACCCAACGGCTTTTCGCCATAGTCGACGCCGATCCTCGTTCCTGCGACCAGCGGAGACCTTGCAGATGGCAGGATCGGGTGAGCTGACGGCGGGAGCGGTGGCGCTGCAGCGCTTCGGACTCGGACCAAAGCCTGGCCAGGGCGAGGTCTTCCGGGCGCAGATCCGCGAGAAGCTTCTGGCCGAGATCGCGGCGGGTGGCGTCGCGCAGCCGGCGGGCGTGCCGTTCTCCGGCACCGTCGAGATCGGCAAGGCTCTCTTCGCTTTCGAGGATCAGGAGAAGCGGGAGCGCGAGGCGCGCCGCATCGCTTCTGCGACGCATGCCCAAGCCTCGCAGCAAGGCTCGCCGCAGGCCATGGAGATGGTGGGCGCAGCACCCCAGGCACAACCGGCAGGTCCGCAGAACCAGATGGCTCCCGCGAAGCCTCCGAACGAGCCGGCCTTGCCCTACCGGACCTATCGCGACGAGGTGAAGTCGCGGGTCGATCTCGCGCTTGCTGCCGAGACCGGCTTTAGTGAGCGACTGGTGATGTTCTGGTCGAACCATTTCTGCATCGGTGCGACCAAGAGCACGATCGGGCGGATCATGGCCGGTGCCTATGAGCGCGAGGCGATCCGCCCGCATGTATTCGGCCGGTTCGAGGACATGCTGATCGCGGCGGAAAGCCACCCGGCCATGCTCGATTTTCTCGACAACCGCCAGTCGATCGGCCCGAATTCGCCGGCTGGCCGCCGGCAGGGCCGCGGGCTCAACGAGAATCTCGCGCGCGAGATCATGGAGCTGCACACGCTCGGCGTCTCCGGCGGCTACAGCCAGGGGGACGTCACCAATCTCGCGCGCATCCTTACGGGATGGACGATGGCGGGGCGCGATGGGCGGCTGGGTTTCCCGGGCTCCTTCATCTTCAATCCCGGCCAGCATGAGCCGGGGGTGACGCCTCTGCTCGGCCGGGACTATGCCCAGCCGGATCTGGCGCAGGGTGTCGCGGCGCTGACCGATCTCGCCCGTCAACCTGCGACCGCACATTTCATCGCGACCAAGCTCGTGCGGCATTTCGTGGCCGACGATCCGACGCCGCCACTCGTCGAAGCGCTGGCCGCGACCTTTCGAGACAGCGGCGGCGACCTCGGGGCGGTCTATCGGGCGTTGATCGGCAACGACGCCGCGTGGATGGCGCCGGCCACAAAGATCCGGTCGCCGCAGGAATTCATGCTGGCCTCCTATCGCGCGCTCGGCCGCAAGCCGGATTTCGGCCAGATCATCGGCCCGGTCGGCGTGATGGGGCAGCCCTTCTGGCAACCTTCCGGCCCGAACGGATATGCCGACAGCAATGCCGCCTGGGGTTCGGCCGAGGGGCTCAAGACGCGCGTCGACGTCGCAGCAGGCTGGGGACGGCAGGCGGCAGGCTCGGTCGCCGATCCGCGCGTGCTCGCCGATGACATCCTCGGACCGTTGCTCTCGCCGGAGACGAAGCAGGCGGTGGCGCGGGCCGAGAGCAAGCCGCAGGCGATCGCGCTCTTGCTGATGTCGCCCGAATTCCAGCGGAGGTGACGATGATGGCTCCTCACGACGACGATGATTGCGAACGGATGACGCCGTCGCGCCGCGCCGTGCTCGGTGCGGCTGGTGCGCTCTTCGCCTGGTCCTTCGTGCCGAAATTCGCCTATGCGGCGGCGGGCGCACGCGATCCGCGCTTTGTGCTGGTCATCCTGCGCGGTGCGCTCGACGGGCTCTCGGCCGTGCCGCCGATCGGCGACCCCGATTATGCGGGCCTGCGCGAGGGTATCGCGCTCGCCAAGGACGGGCCGGATGCGGCGCTGTCGCTCGACGGGTTCTTCTACCTGCATCCGGCCATGCCGAACCTGGCGCGGCTCTATAAGCAGGGGCAGGCAACGATCGTCCATGCCGCGGCGACGGGTTATCGCGAGCGCTCGCATTTCGACGGGCAGGATGTCCTTGAAAGCGGCCAGCCCGGAACGGGACACACGCAGAGCGGCTGGCTCAACCGGTTGCTCGCCAGTTTGCCGGCCGGGGAGGGCGTATCGCGCAAGGGCGTGCTCGGCGTCGGCGTCGTCCCGCCGCTGGTGGTGCGCGGCGATGCGCCGGTGCTGGGCTGGGCACCGCCGCGGATGGCGCGCGCCGGCAGCGACCTGACGATGCGGCTCGCCGATCTCTATGGCCAGCGCGATCCGGCTTTGGCGCGGGCGCTGGCAGAGGCGATCGAAACGGAAGGGGTGGCGCAAAGGCGCGGCATGGCCGGCGAGCAGAAGGGCGGCGGTGGGCCTGACACGGCCGATGGCATGCGTCGCATCGCGGAAGGTGCTGCCGGGCTCGTCGGCGCCGATGATGGGCCGCGCATCGCTGCTTTGGCTTTCGAGGGTTGGGACACCCACGCCAACGAGGGCGGGGCCAAGGGCCGTCTCGCCAATCTGCTCGGCGGGCTCGACGGAGCGTTCGCCGCCTTCGAGCAGGGCTTGGCGCCGGTCTGGAAGGATACCGTGGTGATGGTCGCGACCGAATTCGGCCGGACGGCTGCGGTGAACGGCACGGTCGGGACCGACCACGGCACCGGCACGGTCGCCTTCCTGGTCGGAGGCGGGGTGAAGGGTGGCCGGGTGGTTGCCGATTGGCCCGGCCTGAAGCCCGAGCAGCTCTACCAGAACCGCGACCTGAAGCCGACGACGGATATCCGCGCCGTGGCCAAGGGGGTGGTATCGGAGTTGTTCGGCCTGTCTGGGCCAGTGCTGGCCGAGAAGGTGTTTCCGGAGACGGGCGGGCTTAGGCCGGTGCAGGGGTTGGTGGTTTAGCGCTGCCCGTCATGCTCGCCCTTGTGGCGAGCATCCACGTCTTGCGCGTCGGCTGGGAGCAAGCGGCCTCAAGACGTGGATGGTCGGGACAAGGGCGACCATGACGCGGATGCGAAGCTGCCCGGCCTCAAGACCAGGCACGCTGCTTCAGCTTTTCCTCGTAGGCGTCGATCTTCGTGCCCTTCTCCATGGTCAGGCCGATATCGTCGAGGCCGTTCAGCAGGCAGTGCTTGCGGAACGGGTCGATCTCGAACCTGATTTCGCCGCCGTCCGGGCCTTTGATCGTCTGGTTCTGGAGGTCGATCGTCAGCGTCGCGTTGGAGCCGCGCTCGGCGTCGTCGAACAGCATGTCGAGCTGCTCGGGCGTGACCTTGATCGGCAGGATGCCGTTCTTGAAGCAGTTATTGTAGAAGATGTCGGCGAAGCTGGTGGAGATCACGCAGCGGATGCCGAAATCGAGCAGCGCCCAGGGGGCATGCTCACGCGACGAGCCGCAGCCGAAATTGTCGCCGGCGACCAGGATTTCGGCCTTGCGATAGGCCGGCTGGTTCAGGACGAAATCGGGGTTCTCCGAGCCATCGTCCTTGTAGCGCATCTCCGAGAACAGCGCGGTGCCGAGGCCCGTGCGCTTGATCGTCTTCAGATACTGCTTGGGGATGATCATGTCGGTATCGACATTGACCACCTTCATGGGGGCGGGCGTCGAGGTCAGCGTGGTGAAGGGCTGCATGGTGTATGTCCTTGCTTCTGGCCGGGGTCAGCCGGCCGCCTGTTCGATGGCTTCCATGTCCTCGTCGGAGAAGCCGAAATGGTGGCCGATCTCGTGGACCATCACATGGGTGACGATCGAGCCGAGGCTTTCGTCATGTTCGGCCCAGTAGTCGAGGATCGGACGGCGATAGAGGTGGATGGTGTTGGGCATCTGGCCGGTCTGCGGGGCATAACCCTGCTGGGGCAGGCCGACGCCGCTGAACAGGCCGAGCAGGTCGAACGGGCTTTCCGCCTCCAGCTCCTTCAGCACGTCGTCCTCGGGAAACTCGGTGACGTTGAAGATCACGTCCGAGCAGAGCGCGCGGAACTCCTCCGGCAGGCGATCGAAGGCCGCCTGAGCCAGGACCTCGAATGCCTCCTGGGACGGCGCCTTCACGCCGTCCCAGTCGATCTCCGTCGATTTCACGACCCTGGCGTCCACGGCCTTGCCCATCACCAGATTTTCAGTTGGTAGCCGAGCCACCAGGCCAGCACGATGACGCCGACGAGCGAGAGGGAACGGCCGATGCGCCGGCCCCAGAGCTCGACCTTGTCGCCCTCGGGCGCGTCGGCGCCCGAGAAATGATCGGCCGCCCGGCCCATCGAGGAGCCGAGCAGGCTTTCGCTGTCACGCTTGACCCGGTCCAGCGCCGCTTTCGATTCGGCGGCGCGGGCGGCTTCGCGGGGATCGTTCGACATGGTCAGCTCCCCGCCTGTCCGCCTCAGCCCAGCGTACGGACGTCGACGAAGCGGCCGGTGAGGGCCGCCGCCGCCGCCATCGCCGGCGAGACGAGGTGGGTGCGGCCGCGATAGCCCTGGCGACCTTCGAAGTTGCGGTTCGAGGTCGAGGCGGCACGCTGGCCGGGCTTGAGCTGGTCGGGGTTCATGCCCAGGCACATCGAGCAGCCGGGCTCGCGCCATTCGAAGCCGGCGGCGATGAAGATCTTGTCGAGACCTTCGGCCTCGGCCTGCTCCTTCACCAGGCCGGAGCCGGGGACGATCATGCCGTAGTCGAGGCTCTCATGGAGCTTCTTGCCCTCGACGATCTTCGCGACGGTGCGCAGGTCCTCGATGCGGCCATTGGTGCAGGAGCCGATCCAGATCACGTCGAGCGGGATGTCGGTGATCTTGGTGCCGGCGGTCAGGCCCATATATTCGAGTGCGCGCTTCTTCGACGCGCGCTTGACCTCGTCGGCGATCAGCTCCGGATCGGGCACCGCGCCGAGCACCGAAATCACGTCCTCAGGGCTGGTGCCCCAGGAAACGATCGGCGGAAGGTTGGCGGCGTCGAGGCGGACGACGCGGTCGAAATGCGCACCCTCGTCGGAGCGCAGCGTCTCCCAGTAGCGGACGGCGGCGTCCCAGGCGGCGCCCTGCGGCGCCTTCGGGCGGCCCTTCAGGTAGCTGAAGGCCTTCTCGTCCGGCGCGACCATGCCGGCGCGGGCGCCGCCCTCGATCGACATGTTGCAGACCGTCATGCGGCCTTCCATGGTCAGGCCGCGGATCGCCTCGCCGGCATATTCGATGACGGAGCCGGTGCCGCCGGCGGTGCCGATCTCGCCGATGATCGCGAGCGTGATGTCCTTGGCGCCGACGCCGGGAGCAGGCGTGCCCTCCACCTGGACGAGCATGTTCATCGCCTTCTTCTGGATCAGCGTCTGGGTGGCGAGGACATGCTCGACCTCGGAGGTACCGATGCCATGCGCGAGCGCGCCGAAGGCGCCATGCGTCGAGGTGTGCGAGTCGCCGCAGACGATCGTGGTACCGGGCAGGGTGAAGCCCTGCTCGGGGCCGACGATGTGGACGATGCCCTGACGCTTGTCGAGCTCGTTGAAATACTCGACGCCGAATTCGCGGGCGTTCTTGGCGAGCGCCTCCACCTGGATGCGGCTTTCCTCTTCGGCGATGCCCTTGGTGCGGTCGGTCGTCGGGATGTTGTGGTCGACGACGGCCAGCGTCTTCTCGGGCGCACGGACCTTGCGGCCGGTCATGCGCAGACCCTCGAAGGCCTGCGGGCTGGTCACCTCATGGACGAGGTGGCGGTCGATATAGAGCAGGCAAGTGCCGTCATCCTGCCGGTCGACGACATGGTCGTCGAAAATCTTGTCATAGAGCGTCTGGGGACCCTTGGTCGCAGTCATGGCTTGTTCTCGGTCTGCGGAAATCTGCGGGAAATCATGTACCGGCTTGCTTTGGGCCGGCACGCAAAAACGGTTCGCCTGAGACCGGCCGCGCAAAGGCGGCCGGTCTCAGGCGCCGGTAAGGCCTG
>NZ_JAFKFW010000006.1 GCF_017308015.1 Allobosea sp. | reverse complement strand
AGCCCGATCTCCTGGATGACCGGATAGTCGTCGATCAGGGACGCGCCGAGGTCGCCACGTGCCAGCCCGCCGAGGAAATGGCCGTACTGGACCAGGAGAGGCCGGTCCAGCCCGAGCTTCTCGCGCAATTCCTGCACGGTCGCAGGATCCGGCATCGCCCCCGAGGTCGACAGCAGAAGCTCCGCAGGATCGCCCGGCACCATATGCAGCGCCAGGAAAACGATCGTCGCGACGACCCAGGCCATCGCCAGGGTCAAGGCAAGCCGCCGTCCCAGCCACGCAGCGCTCATCCGAAATACGTCTCCTCGAGCATGATGCCGGAGGACGTGGAAAGCGCGCCGGGCAGGTTGGCGAAGCCCTGCACGCCCTTGTCCATGCCATAGCCCTGCTGGCGCCATGCGAGGCCGACCATCGGCACCTCCTCCAGGGCGGCCCGCTGCATCTCCTTGTAGATCTCGACGCGCTTGGCCTGATCGAATTCGGCACGCCCCTGGGCAAGCGCGGCGACGGTTCGCGGTGCATCGACCTTGAAGGAGCGTCCATGCGTCGGCGAGAGCGAGGTGTCGAGCACCACGGTCAGCCCGTCCGGATCGTTGTTGTCGGAGGAAACGCCGTGGATCGCGATGTCGTACTGGCCGCGCGTGCCACGGCTGACCCGCGTCGACCAGTCCGGCAATTGCAGCTCGGCCTGGATGCCGATCGCGGCGAGATATTGCTGGACGATCTCGGCGGTATCCTTGTGCATCCCGAACTGAGCCGTGGCGAGAATGGTCGTCTGGAAGCCGTTGGCATGGCCGGCTTCGGCCAGCAGCGCCTTGGCGCGCGCCGGATCATAGTTCCAGCCATGCGCCAGTTCCTTGTCGTACCAGGGCGTGCCCTCGACGATCGGCACGCCTTCGAGCGGCTTGCCACGACCGAAGAAGGCAACCTTGACGATGTCCTCGCGCTTCACGGCATGGGCCACGGCCCGGCGCACGCGTGGATCGTTGAAAGGCGGCTTGGTGCCGTTGAAGAGCACGTCCATGAACGGCCCTTCCTGGTTGTCCAGCTTGAGGCGCGGATCGGCTTCGACCGTCGCCATCGACTGCCAGGGCACGTATTCGATCATGTCGACATCGCCCGAGATCAGCGCCGCATTGCGCAGGTTCTCGTCGGCATAGACGATGAACTTGATGCCCTTCGCCTTCGGGATTCCCGGCTTGTAGAACTTGTCGAAGGCCGCGAGTTCGACCGAGGTTCCGCGCTCCTGCCCGACGAGGCGGAAGGGACCTGCGCCGATCGGCTCGTTCGGATTCGATTTCCGCCAGATGATGAAGGTGTTGTAGTTGGCGAACCAACTCGGCAGCGTCGCCTGCGGCCCCTTTGTGACCAGGCGCACCGTCTGCGGGTCGGGAATCTCGACGCGCTCGATCAACTGGAACTGCGTGCGCATGTAGGCGGTGGATTTCTCACCGGCGATCTGCTCGATCGACCACTTCACGTCATCGGCCGTGACCGGCTCGCCATTGTGGAAGACGCAGCCTTTGCGCAGCTTGAAGATCCAGGCGCCCTCGGCATCGCGCGACCAGGATTCGGCAAGCTCGCCGCGCAGCTCTCCCTTGGAACCGTAGGAGACGAGGCTGCGGTTGATCAGCATCTTGACGGTGCCGGCGGAAGCACCCGTCGAGACCCATGGCTGGAGGTTGGGCGGAAAAGCCGAGAGGCCATAGCGGATGATACCCGCGGCACGCTGCGCCCTCGCAGGCCGAATCAGGAAGGGCGAGGCCAGCAGCGGACCGGCGAGACCGGCACCAAGAACGGAACGGCGAGAGATGGTCATCGGCTGATCCTCTGCTGCTGGGTCCGGCTGTCCGTGGGCTTCAAGCCCTGTCGGCTCCCGTCGATGACGGGGAGGGCTGAACCGGGCGAATGCGGACGATGGCCGCGCCAGCAAGCCGACAAGGCCGGACTGGCCCGGCCGAGCGGCGCGGAATCCGGCTTCCTATCAAAATGGCAGCGTGCACGGTCATGCGGTTCCCCGGCGCGGCTTCACTGTAGACGAACAGACGAACCGCGCTCTTGATGCGCCATGTATACGTGGCGGATTTTTTGTTGTCTACTCTCGAAGGCCCTATGGAAGATCGAAGGGGGCACGATGTCGATGACCATGATCGAACAGGACGAGATGGCTGCCTTGCGCGGGAAGCCGACCCGGGAACGGGTCTATCTGTATGTGCGCGAGCAGATCCTGCGCGGCCGTTTCCTCGGCGGCTGCTTCATCGAGGAGGAGGAGATCTCCTCGGCGCTCGGCGTTTCGCGAACGCCGGTGCGCGAGGCCTTCCATCGGCTGGAGGCCGAGCGCTTCATCGACCTTCTGCCGCGTCGCGGTGCCCTCGTCAGGCAGGTGACGGCGCAGGAATTGCTCGACCTCTACGAGGCCCGCCGCATGATCGAGGGCCATGCGATCCGCCGCATCTGCCGCGAGGAACTGCCTCTACCCGCCGACATGCACGCGATCCTCGCCGAGCTGGAGCGCCTCCCGCAGGGAGACTATTTCAACCGCGTCGAGCTCAACCGCGAGTTTCATTTCGTCATGATCGCCGCGCTCGGCAATGTCGTGCTCTCGGAGCTCTATCAATCTCTGGGCGCCCGCCAGCAGCGCGTCGCGATGACCGCGATCAACACCGATCCGACCCGCATCGTGCGCATCAGCAAGGAGCATCACGCCCTGATCGCGGCCCTCTCCGAATGGGACGAGGAGAGGGCGCTGGCGATCCTGGAACAGC
The DNA here is from genome assembly GCF_017308015.1 of Allobosea sp. Lineage (GTDB taxonomy): Bacteria > Pseudomonadota > Alphaproteobacteria > Rhizobiales > Beijerinckiaceae > Allobosea. Next base: position 204,918 of record NZ_JAFKFW010000006.1, on the reverse strand, counting down.
ATCTGCGCCCGATCGTCGGAGTGATCTCGCGATTGCCGGAACAGGCTGCCGAGATTTGACGCGTCGGGCGCAGCCCGGCATGCCTCACCGGACCGCATCGGCAGCCACGCGTGCCGGAAACCTGTGATGTGATGGAAAGCCTTGGTGGAGCTGAGGGGATTCGAACCCCTGACCTCTGCAGTGCGATTGCAGCGCTCTCCCAACTGAGCTACAGCCCCAAGGCGCTGGCCTTCTAGGCTGTGCGTCGCGTGGATGTCAATCACTTCCGCCATCTGATTGTGGCGCGAGCAGAGGATATCTTGCGTCACCTTTCCGGACAGGCCTGAGAAGGAAGATCGATGCGTGCCGTTCTCGACGTGGTTCTGCTCGCCCTGCAGATCTATGTGTGGATTCTGATCGCCTCGGCAGTGCTGAGCTGGCTGATCGCGTTCAACGTCATCAACACGCGCAACCAGTTCGTCTCGACCGTCTGGGATGCGATCTATCGCATCACCGAGCCCGCGCTTCGGCCAATCCGGGAACGCCTGCCCAATCTCGGCGGCCTGGACATCTCCCCTATCATCCTGCTGCTGATCATCTATTTCATCCAGAGCGTGATCGTCCGCTACATCTATCCCAACGTCTTCTGAGGCCCCCCGCGCCCTGCACGGGGCGCGGCCCACGATCCGCCACGACGCATTCGACGCCGCCGCAGACGGCATGCAGTATGGCAGCCTCGCCAACGCTTCGAGGTTTCCGCATGGCCGCTGCCACCCTCCCCTATCGCAGCCAGAACTGGGCTCTGACCAAACCTGCCGCGCGCGGCAAGCACGGCATCGTCGTCTCGCAGAGCCGTGAGGCCGCAGAGGCCGGAACAGCGATCCTCGAACAGGGCGGCAATGCCGCCGATGCCGCCGTCGCCGCCTGCTTCGCGCTGGCCGCGGTTGAACCCTGGAACAGCGGGCTCGGCGGCATCGGCTTCGCGGTCGTGCTCAAGGCCGGGGAGAGCCGCGCCCAGGTCGTCGATTTCGGGCCGGTCGCGCCGCACCGCGCGGATCCCGCCGATTACCCCCTGACCGGCGAGATGAAGAAGGACCTCTTCACCTGGCCGGAGGTGGTCGATGACCGCAATATCCACGGGCCCCTCTCCTTCGTCACGCCCTCCTCCGTCGCCGGCTACGCGAAGCTGAAGGAAACCTTCGGCTCGAAGCTGCCGCTCGCCGACATCCTCGCCCCGGCCATCGCGCTCGCGAAACGCGGCCTGCCAGCAGACTGGTATACGACGCTGAAGATCGCCTCCTCGGCCTCGGTCCTGCGTCTCTACGAGGAAAGCGCCCGAATCTATCTGCCCGGCGGATTGCCGCCGGTGCCGCCCTATCAGGGCATTCCGGGTTTCATGAAACTCGGGAACCTGGGCGACACGATCGAGCGACTGGCGAAGGCCGGGCTCGACGACTTCTATCGCGGCGATGTCGCGAACCGGCTCGTGGCGGACATCGCCGCGGCCGGCGGCGTGGTCGACGCTCAGGATCTGGCCGGTTGCAAGGCCGGATTGCGCGATGCGCCAACCATCGACTGGCGCGGCAGCCATCTCATCCACACCGCCGGCGGACTCACCGCCGCGCCGACCCTGGAACGCGTGATCGCCGGCATGGCCGATGCTCCGCTCGACGGCAGCGCCCCCTCCGCCGAATGGTTCGCGCAACTCTCGCGGGTGATGCGCCAAGCCTACAGGGAAAGGCTCGACGGTCTCGGCGCCGCAGTCACGGCGAAGGAGCCGGGTGATACCTGCACGACCCATCTCACCGTGGTCGACGGCGAGGGCAATCTCGTCACGGTCACCACGACCCTGCTCTCCTCGATGGGCAGCCGGGTCGTGCTGCCGTCGACAGGCGTGCTGATGAACAACGGCATGATGTGGTTCGATCCGCGCCCCGGCAGCGCCAATGCCATCGCGCCGGGCGCCCGCCCGCTCTGCAACATGTGCCCGGTCGTGGTCACGCCGAAGGACGGCGGCTGGCCGCGCCAGGCGATGGGCTCCTCCGGCGGGCGCCGCATCCTTGCCAGCATCTACCAGACGCTGGCCTGGCAGCTCGATTTCGGCATGGGCACCGAGGCAACCGCGCACCAGCCGCGCATCGACGTCTCCGGTCCGGATTCGACCAGCGCCGATCTGCGCCTGCCGGCCGAGACCCTCGCTGCTCTGGAGGCGGCCGGGCCGACCGCGATCGTCGAGCACAGCGTGCTGCCGATCAACTTCGCCTGCCCGAACTTCGTCCGCGTCGACAGGAATGGCGCGGAAGGATCGAGCGACGCTGCCTCGCCCTGGTCGGCGGCAGTGGCCGCGACGCGCTGAAACAAAAAGGGCGGCCCTGAGGCCGCCCTTTTCCGTATCGCCTAGTGATCAACCCCGCTTGAGGCCCCACGGATACGGCGCCGAACCGGCGAGCATCCCGGTCATGTCCTTGCGATAGGCCGTGCGGCTGACGAACTGTCCGAGCGGAATGGTCGCGACCTCCTCCAGCGCCAATCGGGCCAGCGCCTTGGCGCTCTTCCGCTGGGCCGCTTCGTCGGGCGCGTAGAGCCATTCCTCGGCCAGTGCCTCGGCGGCATCGCTCTTCCACCAGCCGAACCAGCCCTTGTCGCCCTGCCCGCGCACCAGCGACGACATCGCCGGATTGCTCCAGCTCGTCGCCGAGCCCGTGGTGTGGAAGATACTCCAGCCGCCCTTCTCGGTCGCTTCGCGGCTGCCGCGGCGCTGCACGACCGTGCCCCAGTCGCTCGCCGCCATCTCGACATTCATGCCGAGTTGCTTCAGCAACTCGAAAGTCACCTCGCCGAGCGGACCGATATCTGGGAAATCGGTCGGGTTGATGATGACGACCTTCTCGCCATTGTAGCCGGATTCCTTCAGCGCCGCCTTCGCCTTCTCCAGGCTCTGCGGCATCAGGTCTTCCTGCTCGCCATCGTAATAGGGCGTGCCGCGCCACCACAGGCTGCGGCAGGTCTGCCAGAGCGTGGTGTCGTCACCCTGGGCCGCGCGCATATAATCTTCCTGCTTCACCGCCATGCGCACGGCCGCGCGCACCTTGGGATTGTTGAAGGGTGCCTGCAGATGATTGAGACGGATGATCGCGCCGCGCCCGGCCTTATCGATGACCTCCTGCTTGATATCCTTGTTGCTCGCCAGCATCGGCTGCAGGTCGGTGAGCGGGCGCTCCCACCAATCGACCTCGCCGGTGGTCAGTGCTGCGGCGGAGGTCGCGGGATCGGGCAGGATGTTCCACTCGATCCGCTTGAAATGCGCGACCTTGCCGCCGGCATTGCGGCTCGGCGGCTCGGCGCGCGGCTTGTAGCCTTCGAATTTCTCGTAGACGACCTTGCTGCCCGAGACATAGCCTGACGCGACGAACTTGTAGGGACCCGAACCGACCATCTCGGTCACCTGCGTATTGGCGTCGGTCTTTGCCAGGCGTTCCGGCATGATGATCGGCGGCTGGTCGGATTTCGCCAGGCAGTCCAGCATCATCGGGAAGGGGCGCTTGAGCTTGATCTCGACCGTGTGCTCGTCGGGTGCGCCCCATTCCTCGACCGCCCGGCCGAGCAACTGGCCGTAAGGGTCGCGCTGCGTCCAGCGCTTGAGGCTCGCGGCGCAGTCGATCGCCTTAACCGGCGTGCCGTCATGGAAGCTCAGACCCTGGCGCAGCTTGATGCGCCAGGTCTTACCATCGGCCGAAACCTCGTGCCCCTCAGCCATCTGCGGCTGCGGCTTCAGGTTCTCGTCCGCCCCGTAGAGCATGTCGAAGACATAGTACCCGTGGTTGTTGGTCACCGTCGCGGTGGTCCAGACCGGGTCCAGCGAGGACAGGTTGGCCTGCGGAACGAATTTCATCAGCGTTGTGCTGGCCTGCGCCGAGGCGAGCTGCGGCAGGGCCGGACCGGCAAGACCGAGCGCGGCCGTCCCCATCAGAAAATCACGACGCTTCATCCGTACTCTCCCCATTATGATTGGTTTGGAACGCAGGTCCGGGCTCAGGCGAAGCCCATGAAGTTCCGGCTCTCGCTGAGCGGCCGGGCCTTGGCGAGCCGGACGAGGTCCGGCACCGGACGCGCGGTCAGCGGATCGCCCGCGAGCGCCGCTTCCAGAGCCGCCGCCACTGCCAGAACCTTGGCGTCGCCGCCGCGCGGGCCGACGATCTGTAGGCCGAAAGGCATGCCGTTTCGGTCGAGCCCGACCGGCAGCGAAATCGCGGGATGGCCGACGATGGTGACGGCATAGGCCGCCGCCAGCCAGTGGAAATAGGTCCGGGTCGGCTTGCCGTCGATCTCCGAGGGGAAGAGCTCGGTCCAGGGCCGCGGGCTCAACGTCACCGCCGGCGAGAGGATGACGTCGTAATCCTCGAAGAAGCGCTGCCAGCGCTGGTAGATCACCGTCTGCTGCTTCATCGCGCGGGTGACGTCGAGTGCGGAATAGCCCAGGCCCTCCTCGACATTGGCCCGGACGTTGGGCCCGACCATGTCCGGCGTGTCGCGAACCTTGTCGAGATGCGCCGCGAGGAAGTTGCTCGCGCGCAGGATTTCGAAGACCTCGTCCGTGCCTTCGCAATCCGGCGTCGCCTCGTCGGCAGCCCGGAAGAGATGACTGAAGGCTCTGGTCTTGTCGAAGAACGTGTCGCGGATCAGGCGTTCGGTCGGCGCAAAGCCGAAATCAGGGGTCAGCGCCACCTTGAGCGAGGCAAGGTCGATCGCATCGGGACGGGCGAAATCCTCCGGCCGCCGCACGGTTCTGCCGTGGATCGTGGTCGCCAGCGGATCGGCGCGGTCGTCCGAGACCATGGTCGAGAGCAGCAGGCACAGGTCCGGCAGATTGCGCGCCATCGGGCCGAGCACTGGCAGCGGAGACCAGCCGAGCTGGCGCTTCTCGCTCGGAACGAGACCGGGCGTCGGCCGAAAGCCGACAATGCCGTTGAACGCAGCCGGATTGCGCAGCGAGCCGCCGGTATCGGAACCGGTTGCGAGCGGCACCATGTTGGTCGCCAGCACGACACCGGAGCCGCCGGAGGACCCGGCCGCACTCTTCGAGGGATCGAACGGATTGCCGGTCGCGCCATAGACGGCGTTGCGGGTATTGGCGCCGGCCCCCCATTCCGGGGTGTTGGTCTTGCCGGCGATGATTGCGCCAGCCTTACGCACGGACGCGACGATGAACTGGTCTTCCTTGGGCACGAAATCGCGATAGAGCGCGCTGCCATAGGTGGTGCGCAGGCCGGCCGTGTTCTCGAGATCCTTGATGCCGATCGGCAATCCATGCAGGGGCCCGAGCGGATCGCCGCGTACGGTGGCCTCATCGGCCTTTGCCGCATCCTGGCGCGCCTTGTCGTCGTCGCGCGCGACCATCGCATTCACGGCGGGATCGATCGCATCCATGCGGCGGATGCAGCTGTCGAGCAGTTCGCGGGCAGACAGCTTCTTGGCGCCTATGAGGGCGCGCGCGGCAACGGCGCTGAGATCGCAAGGTTCGGTCAAGGCAGGTGTCTCCGTCGCGCACAGCCCTCGCGCAAGCGCCATGCCGCGCCGGGCAACCCACGCAGACTAGGCGACGGGATCGATATGTCGATGACCGGATGACGCATGAGGGCCCTTCCCCATGCGCGGGTTCGTGAACGCTCTGAGGCCTTCCAGAAACCCGCCTGCGCAAGGGCCAGCAGATGGATTGAGCGATATCGCACCGCAACATTGACTTGACGAAGGCACCGGTTTCCTATTCCACAGATTCATGGACAAGCCTGCAGAGCCATTCCCGCAGCGCCTGACGGAAGGCTACCGCGCCTTCCTCGACGATCGTTTCATCCGCGAACAGAACCGCTACGAAGAGCTCGGCGAGCACGGCCAGACGCCGCAGATCATGCTGATCGGCTGCTGCGACTCGCGCGTTTCGCCGGAAGTCATCTTCGATGCGAAGCCCGGCGAGATGTTCGTCGCGCGCAACATCGCCAATCTGGTGCCGCCCTTTCAGCCTGACGACCAGCTCCACGGCACCTCGGCGGCGCTCGAATACGCCATCCAGGCGCTTAAGGTTCGGCATATCGTCGTTCTCGGACACGGTCGCTGCGGCGGCATCCGCGCCTTCGCGGACGACAGCCAGCAGGCGCTTTCCCCAGGCGATTTCATCGGCAAATGGATCACGCTGATCAGCCCCGCGGCCGAGCGCACTGGCGGGCGGGGGCGCAACGAGAGCTTCGAGGACTATCTCCACCGATTGGAGCTGGCCTCGATCCAGCAGTCGCTCGCCAACCTGCGCACCTTCCCTTGCGTTCAGATTCTGGAGAGCAAGGGCAAGCTGCATCTGCACGGCGCCTATTTCGCCGTCGCCACCGGCGTGCTGATGATCCTGGACAATGCGACTGGCCAGTTCATCCCCGCCGTCGGCGAGATGCCCAAGCGCGTCCAGCAGATCCGCTGCGCGGAGGCGTGAAGCGCCTCACTCTCCATCCGCGAGGGGATGGAGATCACGCACCATGCTCTTCAATCGCTCGTCGAGGACATGGGTGTAGATTTGCGTCGTCGCGATGTCGGCATGGCCCAGAAGCTCCTGCACGACCCGGAGATCGGCGCCATTCTGCAACAGATGGCTGGCGAAGGCATGGCGCAGGACATGCGGGCTCAAGGCCGCGGCCGAAAGCCCCACCGCTCCGGCCAGCGATTTGAGGTCGCGCGCGAAAACCTGACGCGTCAGATGCCCGCTCTCGCCATCCGACGGGAAGAGCCAGCGCCCATCCGCCCTCTCCTCCTCCTTCAAGGCCTCCAGCCAGTCGCGAGCTGCCTGACGGGCGGCATCGTTCAGCGGCACCAGCCGCTCCTTGTCGCCCTTGCCACGCACGATCAGGAAGCGCTCGCGCGTCGTCGCAGCCGAAAGCGGCAGCGCGATCAGTTCGGAAACACGCAGGCCCGTGGCGTAGAGCATCTCGACGAGACAGCGCATGCGCAGGGCCTTCGATCGGGTGGCCGCCGCAATGCCCTCGCGCTCGCAAGCCTCCCGCGCCGCCTCCAGCAAACGGTCGACATCGGAGACCGTCACCACCTTCGGCAAAGGCCGGCCGAGGCGCGGGCCAGCGATGGCCGCGGAAGGATCGGTCGCGGCCATACCCTCGGTATAGAGGAAACGGTGAAACTGGCGCACGGCCGAGAGCCGCCGCGCCGCGGAGGAGGCCTTGAGCCCGCGCGCCGCGAGATCGGCAAGCCAGCCGCGGATATCGTTCGCCGTCGCATCACCCACCGCCCTGCCACCGATGAATTCCAGATAATCCGCGATATCACGCTCATAGGCGTCGAGCGTGTTGCGCGCGGCGCCGCGCTCGGCCGCCAGCATGTCGAGGAAGGCATTCAGACGCTGGCGCGCCAGACGGCTCATTTCGGCTGCAGTTTTGAAGGCGGCACGATCTCGATCATCTCGCGCTGAACCGGCTCGACGAAGGTGACGAGTGCGATCATGCCTCCGAAGATCAGCCCGGCAATGATCGCGATGAAAGCCAGAAAACGGAACAGCGTCGGCACGTGGGGCGGACTTTCGCAATCGCTCATGGTGCGCGCAATCCCGGCACCCGCCCCGTTATCCCCGATCGCAACCGCGCCGCGCAAGGGCCCGTTGGCCACGGCGCCATGGCAAAGCGCGCTCGAACGCATGACAGGGGCATGACGCAGCCGACGACCGCATGCTACAGCCGTGCCGAGGACATCGCTGAAATGACTGCCGCCGCTTCCATCGCCACGCCCGACATGACCGATCTTCGCGCCGTTATCGGTGCGCGCGCCATCGTGCTCGTCGGCATGATGGGCTCCGGCAAGAGTTCCGTCGGCCGCAGGCTGGCGACCCGCCTCGGCCTGCCCTTCGTCGATGCCGATACCGAGATCGAGACGGCCGCCCATATGACGATCCCCGAGATCTTCGCACAGCGCGGCGAGGCCGAGTTCCGCGAAGGCGAGCGACGCGTCATCAGCCGCGTGCTGGCGACCCGCGCCCCTCTGGTGCTGGCGACCGGCGGCGGCGCGTTCATGAATGCCGAGACGCGCGCCCGGGTGAAGGAACTCGGTATCTCGGTCTGGCTCAAGGCCGAGCCCGACGTGCTGATGCGCCGCGTCCGCAAGCGTTCGAACCGGCCCTTGCTTCAGACAGCCGATCCCGAAGCGACGCTGCGCCGGATGCTGGCCGAGCGCGAGCCGGTTTATGCGCTGGCCGACATCACCATCCAGTCGAGCGACGAGCCTCACGAAGTCGTGGTCGGCGAAACCATTGCCGCATTGGGCGACTATCTCGGGCCGGCAGCCGGAGCGACAGCATCATGAACGCCACCACGCCCGAGAAGACCGGCGCCCGCATCATCGTCCCCGTGGCGCTCGAAGGCCGCGGCTACGACATCCATATCGGCCGCCACCAGCTCTGCGAGGCAGCGGCCCTGATCGCCGCCTTCGCACCCGGCGCCAAGGCGGCGCTCGTCACCGACGAAAGCGTCGCTACGCTGCATGCCGCGGCCTTCGAGACCTGCCTGCAGCAGGAAGGCATCAATGCGACCCGCATCACCATCCCACCGGGCGAGGCCTCCAAATCCTACGCCCAGTTCGTCACGCTCTGCGATGCCCTGCTGGCGGCCAAGATCGAGCGTAATGATCTCGTCATCGCCTTCGGCGGCGGCGTCGTCGGCGATCTCACCGGCTTCGCGGCAGCAGTGCTGCGACGTGGCGTGCGCTTCGTGCAGGTGCCGACCACGCTCCTCGCCCAGGTCGATTCCTCGGTCGGCGGCAAGACCGGCATCAACTCGCCTCATGGCAAGAACCTGATCGGCGCCTTCCACCAGCCGGCGCTCGTCATCGCCGACACCGCGTTGCTGGATACGCTGAGCGAGCGCGAGTTCAAGGCCGGCTATGCCGAGGTGGTGAAATACGGGCTGATCGACGATCCCGACTTCTTCGACTGGTGCGAGGCGAACTGGAGCCGCGTCATTGCCGGCGGGCCCGAGCGCGACCATGCCGTCGCCGTCTCCTGCCGCGCCAAGGCCGCGATCGTCGCCCGCGACGAACGCGAGGAAGGCGACCGCGCCCTGCTCAATCTCGGTCATACCTTCGCCCATGCGCTGGAACGGCTGACGAACTATGATTCCAGCCGCCTCGTCCATGGCGAGGCCGTCGCGATCGGCCTGGCGCAGGCATTCCGCTTCTCTCAGCGCCTCGGTCTCTGCTCCGGGCAGGATGCGGGCCGCGTCGCCCGACATCTCGACCATATCGGCCTGCCAAGCCGATTGCAGCAGGTGCCGGGCGGAGTAGGCAGCGCCGAGGAGATCGTCAACGCCATGGCACAGGACAAGAAGGTCAAGCGCGGCGTGCTGACCTTCATCCTCGCCCGCGGCATCGGCAAGAGCTTCATCGCACCGGGCGTCGCAGCCGACGAGGTGCGCGCCTTCATCGAGGCGGAGTTGGCTTCCGGCGCCTGAGCTCGAGAATGCGGGCCAACCTGAACCGAGGGACAGGTGCGACGACCGGTCCGGGGATCACGACATCGCGCGAATTCGCCATGCCCGGGCTCCATCTGTGGAACGGGCCACGCTGACGCCCGGCGTGGAGCGGATACGCTCGGAACCGGAATGCTCGTCAGTCCGGAAGGATTTTCTGCGCCAGTGGACTCGGCGCCTCCTCGGTTGCCCCGGCCGGCCTGTCGCTGACGAGATACTGCGCCCGCGCCAGCGCCGCGAAGCGCCCGCCCTTGGCGACGAGTTCGTCGAAAGTGCCCATTTCCTCGACCTGTCCCTGCTCGAAGACGAGGATGCGGTCGGCATTGCGGATCGTCGCAAGGCGGTGTGCGATGACGAAGGTCGTGCGATTCTTCATCACCTCCTCGAGCGCCTTCTGCAGCTTGACCTCTGTCGCCGCATCGAGCGCCGAGGTCGCCTCGTCGAGGATCAGGACAGGTGGATTCTTGAGCAGCGCGCGCGCGATCGAGAAACGTTGGCGCTCGCCCCCGGATAGCGTGCGGCCGCGCTCGCCGACCAGGGTATCGAGCCCGTCTGCCTGGCGCGCCATCACTTCGGCGGCCTGTGCGCGTTCGAGCGCCTGCATCATTTCAGCATCGGTCGCGTCCGGCTTGCCGACCAGCAGATTCTCGCGGATCGAGCGGGCGAACAGCATCGGTTCCTGGAAGACGACGCCGATATTGCGCCGGAGCGAGAGCAGCGAAATCTCGCGGATGTCGGTGCCGTCGACGGTGATCCGGCCCGATTGAGGATCGAACGCGCGGTGCAGCAGGCCAAGCGTCGTCGACTTGCCCGACCCGGTCGAGCCGACGACGGCGATGGTCTCGCCGGGCTTCACGGTGAAGGAGACGTCGCGCACGGCGGCGCGCTTGCCGTCATAGGAGAAGGAGACATCCTCGAAGGCGACCGCGCCTTCGAGCCGGCCGGGATCCTTGGCGCTGGGCAGGTCGCGCACGCTCGGCAGTGTGTCGAGCACCTCGAAGAACTCGCGCATCTTCGGCGCCTGCATGAAGATGAAGTTCACGAAGCTGACGATCTGTTCCAGGCGTCCAACCAGCATGGTGGCGAAACCCATGAAGGTGACGATCTCGCCGACCGTCGTCTGGCCGTGCATCAGGAGCCAGGTGCCGACGATGAAGATCAGGAGCACGGTCAGCGTCGCCGAAGCACGCGTCGCGACATTGGCGACCGCCCACCAGGACAGCACCGGCAACTGCGCCGCCAGCACATTCGCGATCGTCGAGCGCAGACCGCGTACCTCGGCCTCGATGCGGGTGAAACTCTGGATCACCGGCACATTGCCGAGCGCGTCCGAGGCACGCTCCGCCAGATTGGAATGATAAGCCTCGACATTGCTCTGCAGACGATCGGTCTTGCGCAGCACGAAGGCGGTTAGCGAACCGAACAGGACCACCAGCACGACCAGGAGCAGGCCGAGCTGCCAGTTCTTCCAGATCGTGAAGGGCAGGAGCACGAACAGCGCGACAGCCGAGGCGCAATGCTCGCGGAAGAAGGACAGCCAGAGACCCCACATCGCATTGGTGCCGTCGAGCATCACCTTGAGGACGCGGCCGGAATGGGTCTGGGTATGGTAGGCGAGCGGCAAGGTGAGCGCATGCTCGAAATAGCGGGCCATCACCGTCAGTCGGGCGCGGTGGGCGAGCCTGTCGGCATGCAGCGCGACGAAGACGCCGATAGCGATGTTGGCGAGACCGAAACCGACCCAGGCAATGATCAGCAGGTTGATACCGCCCCAGGTCAACGTCCCGCCCGAGGCCTGGATCGTGGTCAGGCGGTCGATCAGCGCGCCGAACAGCATCGGCTCGGCAAAGGCGACCGCAGCCAGAACGATATTGGCCAGCGCCAGGATGACCCCCAAACGCCTTTCCGGGCCGAGTTCGCCAAGGACGCGGGCATAGAGCGAGAGCAGAGACATCGCGACGAGCTTTGGAACATCGGACCGGAAAGTACATTCCGCTTTTCGGATAAATCCCACGTCCGAACAAGACGTGGATCGCCATTTCGCGCCCGGCAGAGCGCACGACCATCCAGCGAATCCGGAGCGCCGGGCAAGCGGTCAACCTTAACGCTTCGTTCAACCAGCACCTCTTATGGTTTACGCACTGCGAAAAGCCCCGGCTGCGATCCCGGTGCGGCGCGTGCATCAGGGTGTTGTCATGGATCTCGCCACCGGCGCAGGTATTCTGGGTGGTATCGCCACGGTCGTTGCCCTGATCTTGATCGATGGCGGCAATTTCGCCGCTTACTGGGACAAGCACGCCGCGATCATCATCTTCGGCGGCGCGACCGCGGCCACGATGCTGCGTTTCCCCTTCTCGGTGATCGCCAACGGCCTGCCGATGGGTGTCCGCTTCGCCTTCACCATGCGCTCGATTCATCCGCGCGAACTGATCGACGAGATCACGCGCGTCGCCGAGATCGCCCGCAAGAGTGGCCCGGTCGCGCTCGAAAACGTCGAGGTCTCCGACCCGTTCCTGGCTCAGGGCCTGCGCTATATCGCCGACGGCTACGACAAGGACTTCATCCGCGACACGATGGAGCGCGATCGCGACAACTTCCTGCAGCGGCTCGACGAAGGTTCGAAGGTCTACCGTGCCATCGGCGACTGCGCACCCGCCTGGGGCATGATCGGCACGATTCTCGGCATGGTGACCATGTTCGCGAACATGTCGGACCCCTCCAAGCTCGGGCCCGCCATGGCGACGGCTCTCCTGGCGACGCTCTACGGCGCCATGGTCGCCAACATGTTCACGCTGCCGATCGCGGACAAGCTGCACATCAAGCTGGAGGAGGAGGAGATCTCGCGCACGCTGATCATCGACGGCGTACTGCAGATGCGCGACGCCAAGAGCCCGACGCTGGTTCGTGAAATGCTGCTCGCCTATCTGCCGGACCATCACCGCGCAGAAATGGCCGAAGCGGCATGATCGGGACCTGAGGCCATGGCCAAGAAAAAACGCGGAGGCCATGGCGGTCACGGCTGGTTCGTGACCTTCGCCGACCTGATGGCGCTGCTGATGGCGTTCTTCGTCATGGTCGCGGCCTATTCGAGCCAGGACAAGCAGAAGCTCCAGATCGTCGCAGGCTCGATGCGCGAGGCCTTCGGCACGCAGACCGATGTCCGGCTCGCCGGCATCGTCGAGCGCGACGGCATCCCGACCAAGAGCCATATCAAGAACGCCCATATCCGCCCTCTCGAGGAGGCGACGGACACGCCGGGCCCAAGCCAGCACAACCAGAAGGACGACGGCCTGATGTCGGCGACCTTCGACCGCGGCTTCGCACTCGCTGCCGCCTCGCTGCGCCAGGCGCTGCGCGACATGCCGGAGATCGCCGAGATCTCACGCAACGTACTGGTCGAGGTCTCCGAGGCCGGCATCGACATCCAGCTCGTCGATCAGGAAGGCCGCGCCATGTTCGCCCCCGGCTCGGCCCAGCCGAACGAGCGCATGCGCAAGGTCCTGGCCGCCGTCGCACCGACGCTGCGACGCATGCCCAACAAGATCGCCATCTCCGGCCACAGCGCCACGCCGCGACCGGGCGAAGCGCCCGAGGGCGACCTCTGGACCCTCTCCGTCACCCGCGCCAGCGCCGTGCGCGAGATCCTCGCCAATGCCGGCGTGCCGAACGAGCGTTTCACCTCGGTCACCGGCCGAGGCGATACCGAGCCGCTGATCAAGGACAATCCCTACCTGCCCTATAACCGCCGGGTCGGAATCGTGCTGAAGGCCGAGGCGCCGGCTATCCCGAACGGCTTGAAGCCTTAAAAGCCGAGGACTTCGGCCAGCGCTTTTGCGGTCACCTCGACCATCGCCATCTGCAGCTTGTAGGCGCGGGTCTTCTCGCCCGGCTTCATCACGAGGATGACCGTTTCGTTGCCCGGGCAAGCGGGATCGGCGCAGATGATCTCGTTGACGGCAATCGCCGTCGTTTCGGGCAGGCCGAGTTGCTCCCTGACCTGACCCTTCAGTCGCTCCGCCAGAGCCTTCGCTTCGGCCTTCGCATCGCCGCTCTTGCGGGTCTCCGGCTTGCCGAAGAGACCGAAGCGCATCGCGCTCAGCCCGGCAGCACGAGCACGCCGGCCGCGCCATCCTCGGCGCCGAAGGCGAGCCGCTTGCCGGCCTTGTCCCAGGCGAAGGCGCTGATACCGCTGCCGCGCAGGGCCGGGCGCACCAGCAATTCGGAGCCGTCGGTCAGGCGGACCATCAGGATGCAGCCGTCATCGTAGCCGATCGCCAGCACCAGCGCGCCCGGGTGGAAGGCGACGCGGGTGACGCGGGCATGGCGCACGCCGCATTCGCGCGGCGCCTTGCCCTGCGGCCCGTCGCCCTGGAACGGCCAGACGATCGCGCCATCCGCGCCACTTGAGGCGAGCCAGAGCCCGTCATGCGACCAGGACAGCGAACGCGGCTTGGCCGGATAGCCGGTCATCCGCATATGGCCTGGCTTGTCGCCGAGCTTCCAGCCATGCAGCGCGTTCTCCTGCATCGAGGAGACGACGAAGCGCCCATCCGGCGACCAGACGACGTCGATATGCGAGCCCTTCCATTCCAGGAATTCCGGCTTCGCCTCGGTATTGGGATACCAGAGCAAGACGCCGTTCATCTGGGCGATGGCGAGGCGATAGCCCTTCGGCGCGAAGACGAGGCCCTGCGGCGTGCTCGCCGCCTCCAGCGTGCGGACGCGGCCCTTCTCGTCGCGGGCCTGCACGGTCTTGCCGGTGTTCCAGGCGAGATTGCCGGCAGGCGATAGTGTGATCGCATCGATCCAGCGGCGCTTCTGGTCCTTCGCCAGCTCTTCCGGCTCGCCTTCGAAGCGAGTGGCGACGACACGTCCGTCATCGCCGCCGGAAATCAGGCGCTCGCCGTCGCCGGTGGCGCAGAGGATACCACCGGCATGGGCCTCGACGCCGTCCACGACAACGCCATCGCGCCAGCGCAGCACGCGCCCGTCGGCCAGCGCGAGCACCAGCCCCTGCTTCAGCCAGTGAACCGCGACGACATGCGTCTCGGCAGTGATCGGGGTGACATGCTCGCGCAGCGAGACGGGTGGGGTCATCGTCGTCATGACGCGGCTTTAGCTCAGGCCGCGCAGGCTTCAAACCCCTTGCGCAATTCGTTCTCGTTGAGATTGCGCCCGATGAAGACGAGGCGGCTCTCGCGCGTCTCGCCATCCTTCCAGTCGCGCTGCAGGTCGCCGTCCAGGATCATGTGCACGCCCTGGAAGACGAAGCGGCGCGGCTCGTTCTTGAAGGCGAGGATGCCCTTGGAACGCAGGATGTTCGGCCCCTGGATCTGGGTGAGGTCGTTGATCCACGGCATGAATTTCTCGGGATCGACATCGCCCGGCACGGTCAGCGAGATCGAGCGCACATCCTCGGCATGGTGGTGGTGATGCCCGGCCTCGAGGAAATCCGGCTCGATATCGAGGATGCGGTCGAGATCGAAGGCGTTGCGGTCGAGCAGCGCCGCGATATCGACATTGGCGCGCTCGGCCTTGTGCAGCTTGGCATAGGGGTTGATGGCGCGGATCGCGGCCTCGACATCGGCCAACTCTTCCGCCGTGACGAGATCGGTCTTGTTGAGCACGATCACATCGGCGAAGGCGATCTGGTTCTTGGCTTCCGGCGCATCCTTGAGCCGGTCCTTCAGCCACTTCGCGTCGGTGACCGTCACGACCGCGTCGAGGCGGGTGGCGTCGCCGACATCCTGGTCGACGAAGAAGGTCTGGGCGACCGGCGCGGGATCGGCGAGACCGGTGGTCTCGACGATGATCGCGTCGAACTTGCCCTTGCGCTTCATCAGGCCGTCGAGAATGCGGATCAGGTCGCCGCGCACGGTGCAGCAGATGCAGCCGTTGTTCATCTCGAAGATTTCCTCGTCGGCGCCGACGATGAGGTCGCCATCGATTCCGGCCTCGCCGAATTCGTTGACGATGACCGCGAATTTCTTGCCGTGGTCCTCGGTCAGGATGCGGTTGAGGAGCGTGGTCTTGCCGGCGCCCAGATAGCCGGTGAGCACCGTGACGGGGATTTTCTCGGACATGGCTTGACCTGAATGACTGCGACGCGAGGAGGACACCGCCCGGTCAGGCCGGGCCGGCGGACAGCGCCTTTTCGATCTCGCTTATATTGTGCTTCATCATCCGGATGTAAGTCCCCGCCGACCCGGTCTCGGCCGAGAGCGCATCCGAGTAGAGCCGGCCGCCGACCTTGGCGCCGCTTTCGCGCGCGATCTGCTCGACGAGGCGGGGATTGGTGACGTTTTCGAGGAAGACGGCCGGAATCTTCTGTGCCTTGACCTGCCGGATGATGCGGGCGACGTCCCTGGCGGAGGCCTCAGCCTCGGTCGAAACGCCCTGCGGCGCGACGAATTCAATACCATAGGCCTTCACGAAATAGCCGAAGGCGTCATGCGTGGTGATCGCCTTGCGCCGCTCGGCCGGGATGCGCGCGATGGCGGCCTTCACCTCCCCATCGAGCTTTTCGAGCTCGCCGAGATAGGCCGCGGCATTGGCCTCGTAGCTCGCCTTGCCCTCCGGATCGGCCGCGCTTAGCGCATCCCGGATATTCGCGACATAGATCTGCGCATTGGCGACGCTCTGCCAGGCATGCGGATCGTGATGGCCATGGGCATGCGCGTGGCCACCCTTGCCCTTGTCGTCATGATCGTTATCCGCCTCGAGCGGCGTGATGCCCTTCGTCGCAGTCACCATGGTCGCCTTGGTACCCGACGACTTCAGGAGACGCGGCAGCCAGCCCTCGAAATGCAGGCCGTTGACGAGGACGATCTTGGCAGCGGCCATCGCCTTTGCATCGGCCGGTGTCGGCGAATAGACATGAGCGTCGCCATCAGGGCCGACCAGCGTGGTTACGGTGACGCGGTCGCCGCCGACCTGCCGGACGAAATCGCCGAGGATCGAGAAGCTCGCCACCACCGGCAGCTTCTCCTGAGCGAAGGCACCGAACGGCGTGGCGGCTGCGGCAAGCCCGTAAGCGAGGCCGGCGACGAGGACACGACGGGTGGGCATGGGCGACTCCAGGAAATGAAACGATATAACGTTTCTATCTCTGGAGGTGGGCGCGAGGCAAGAGGCGTCGCGCAAGCCCGTCCTGCGAACCGAACAGGAGCGAGCCGATATAGATCGCGCCGGCAGCGAGGATGATCGATGGTCCCGCCGGCAGGCTCGACCCTGCTGCATAGGACGTCACGAGCCCGGCATAGCCCGAAGCCATGCCGAAACCGGCCGCCAGCAGAAGGAGCCGCGTGATATCGGCCGTCCACAAGCGCGCCGCTGCCGCCGGCAGCATCATCATGCCCACGGCGAGCAAGGTTCCCAGCGCATGGAAGCCAGCGACAAGATTGAGCACGACCAACGCGAGGAAGGTCAGGTGCACGACACCACCGGAGCGGCTGACCGAACGCAGGAAACCGGGATCGACGCATTCGAGCACCAGCGGCCGGTAGAGCGCCGCCAATGACAGGAGCGACACCGTTGCGACACCTGCAAGCAGGATCAGAACCTGATCGTCGAGCGCCAGCACATTGCCGAAGAGTACATGCAGGAGATCGATCGCCGAGCCCCGAAGCGAGACGATGGTGACACCGAGCGCAAGCGAGATCAGGTAGAAGGCGGCAAGCGATGCATCCTCCTTGAGGACAGTCGCCCGCGCCACTGCACCAGCCGCCAGCGCCACCGCGAAGCCAGCCGCGAGCCCGCCGATCGTCATAGCCGGCAACGAGAACCCCGCAACGAGATAGCCCAGTGCAGCCCCGGGCAGGATCGCATGCGCCATGGCGTCGCCGGTCAGGCTCATCCGCCGGAGCATCAGGAAGACGCCGATCGGCGCGCCCGAGACAGAGAGCGCGACCACACCAACGAGCGCGCGGCGCATGAAGTCGAATTCGGCGAAGGGGCCGACGAGGAGATCGTAGAGCATCGGCTGGGCCTGTTTGCGCGAATCAGGCCGCGTCACGCTGGCATGGAGCGGCGTGGCTGTCGAAGGCTTCGACCATGCGTCGCGCCTTCAGCAAATTCTCGGGCGTCAGCACGGTCGCGGTCTCGCCCCAGGCCACGGCCTCGCGCGCCAGCAGCAATGTCTGCGGAAAGGCCTGCCGGACCGTCTCGATATCGTGCAGCACGGCGACGACGGTACGGTTCTCGCCATGCCAGCGCCGGACGAGTTCGAGCAGGTCGGCCGTCGTGCGCGCATCGATCGCGGTGAAAGGTTCATCCAGCAGGATCACGTCGGCGTCCTGCAGCAGGAGCCGCGCGAACAGCACCCGCTGCATTTGTCCGCCGGAGAGCGTGCTGATCGGGCGGCGCTCGAAACCTGTAAGGCCAACGGCCGCAATCGCGTGCTCGATCTTGTGCGCGGCGCCCGCACCGATCCGGCCGAAGATGCCGGCCCGATTCCACAGCCCCATGGCGACGAGATCATAGACATGGATCGGGAAGGAGCGATCGAGATCGGCCGATTGCGGGAGATAGGCGAGCCGCTTGCCCTTGGCGAGCGCAACGCCGCCGGAGAGCGGCGCGAGCGCCCCAGCGATGCCCTTGAGCAGGGTCGACTTGCCAGCACCGTTCGGCCCGACGATGGCGGTCAGGCTCCCGGCCGCGATCTCGCCGGAGAGGTGATGCACCGCCGGATGGCGATCATAGCCGAGCGTCAGGTCGGTCAGACGGATGGCGGACATCGAACGCAAACTCACAGGATCACGGCCAGCGTCGCCAGCCAGAGGAAGGCGACGACAGCGGCGGCCAATCCCACGCGCGTCCCTGCCGACAAACGCAACAGCGACCACCCCGGAGCCTCCGAGGCGGCGCGATGTGTGTGGTGGGCGTGCGCGTGAGCCATGGGAAACGATATAATGTTACGCTCGTGCCGGAGCAAGGCGATTCCGCAGCTGTCCCCGCTTAGAACGGCAGGTACTGGTAGAGCCAGGTCTCGGTCAGCACGGTATCACCGGCCTTGAGATAGCAGCGCATCTCGACGGGATCGCTGCCGCCAACGGTAAGGTCGAACTGGGCCCGCCAATGGCCGGGCACATCGTCCGGCATGGCCTCCGCAAAGATATAGGAGAAGCTGCCGCGCGAGGTCGAAAGCACCACCTCGGGCTTCACGCCGAAGGGAACCGCCTCCAGCGCCGGTCCGAGAAACTCGACCATGAACTTGCGCACGCCGCGCGGCCGCGCCGTTCCCGGCTGGCCACCATTGCCCAGTCGCGTGGCGACGACCCGACCAAGCTGCGTCGGGAAAGGCTCATCGGCGAGCCAGTGCAGCTTGTAGCGGAAATTATAGGCGTTGCCGGCCTTCGCAGGGCCTTCGGGCACCCACATAGCGACGATATTGTCGTGGATCTCGTCGTCGGTGGGGATCTCGACAAGCTGGACGGAGCCCCTGCCCCACTGTCCATCGGTCTCGACCCATAGGCTCGGGCGGCGCTCGTAATGCACCCCATCGAGATAATGCCCGGTCTCGCGGTCGCGCTGCATCAGGCCGAAGCCGCGCGGATCGCTGTCCACGAAGGCAGAGGCCATAGTGTGCGGCGGATTGTTCAGGGGGCGCCAGGCGCGCTCGCCCGGCCCGGTCCAGAGGGCGAGCCCGTCGGAATCATGCACCTCGGGGCGCCAGTCGATCGCCGTCTGCTTCGCGGTCTCGGAATACCAGAACATCGAGGTCAGTGGCGTGATGCCCAGCCGCGAGACGTCCTTGCGCAGATGCAGCGCGGTCTCGATCTCCATAGTGACGCCCTTGCCGCGATGCATGCGGAAGCGATAGGCGCCGGCGATGCTCGGCCCCGAGAGCAAGGCGTAGACGGCGACATGCTCGGCGCCCGCCTGCGGCGTCTCCAGCCAAATATGGGTGAAGTCGGGAAACTCCTCCAGCTTGCCGGAAACCGCCGGGTCGATCGCGACGCCGCGCGCCGACAGGCCGTACTGGTAGAGCTCGCCGATGGCCCGGAAATAGGAGGCACCGAGGAAGGCGACCCAATCGTTCGTCTTCCAGTCGAGCGCCCCGCCATCGCGGCCAGGGTGGCCGCTGCGGCTCTCCTGCAAGCGGAAACCGGCGAAACCCGCCCCGGCCGGCAGATCGCGGGCCGGTGAATTGGCCGGCATCTCGAAATAACTGGCGTCGTAGACGATCTCGCGCGCCTTCCCGCCCTCGACGACATGCATCCTGACCGGCTTCTGGAAGAAGCGGCCGAGATGGAAGAAAGTCACCGGCCAGGGCGAGGGTCCATCCGCCCAGAGCGCCGCCTCCGGCTTGAACCTGATCTTGCCATGGGCGTCATAGTCGATCCGCTGCATCACCTCGGGCCGCGGGCTAGGTGGGGCCTGATAAGGCTTAGCCGCCATCTCCTTGGCTCGCGCCTTCAGCGCCTCGAAGGTGAAATCACTGGCATCGCCGAGCTTCAGCCCCTGCTGCGCCAGCGCTTCCGGCGCGAAACCGAGTGCGGCAAGCGTTGCCGTCGCACCCGCACCTGCGAGAAGAGTCCGTCGGTCGAGGCGAAGCCTCTGGCTGCTACCCTGCTCGGCACGGTCGTGCATGTCGTTCCTGATCGCTCGTTACTCGGGTGCATGGCCGGTCCTGCTCATCTACAGCGGCCGCCGCGCGAAACGGGAGATAGGCAGCCAATCGTGGCGAAACCAGTCCGGCCTTTCGGCTAAAGGCGGACGGCCGCCTGTCGTCGGGCGCTTCCCCTTTCCGGTTCGACATGCTCTAAAAACCCGATCAACCGGCCGGATCAGCCGGAGCGAGCCTCAGGGAGAGACTATGAAATCGCTGTTCCGTAGCCACCGCCTCGCCGCCCTTGCCGCCGCAGCGCTGATCGCAGCCGCCCCCGCGACTGCCAGGGCCGAGGAATTCATCAACGTCCTCACCGGCGGCACCTCGGGCGTCTATTATCCGATGGGCGTGGCGCTCTCGAAGATCTACGGCGAGAAGATCGCCGGCACCCGGCCGACCGTTCAGGCTACGAAGGCCTCGGTCGAGAATCTCGTGCTCCTGCAGCAAGGCAAGGGCGAGATCGCCTTCACGCTCGGCGATTCGCTCGATGCCGCCTGGAGGGGAGACGAGGACGCCGGGTTCAAGGCGCCACTGAAGAAGCTACGTGGCGTCACCGCGATCTATCCGAACTACGTCCAGATCGTCGCCTCGAAGGATAGCGGCATCAAGACGCTGGCCGATCTCAAGGGCAAGCGCCTCTCGGTTGGCGCGCCGAAATCCGGCACAGAGCTGAACGCACGCGCGATCCTCGCCGCCGCCGGCATGTCTTACAAGGATCTCGGCAAGATCGAGTACCTGCCCTTCGCCGAATCGGTCGAGCTGATGAAGAATCGCCAGCTCGACGCAACCCTGCAATCCGCCGGCCTCGGCGTCGCCTCGCTGCGCGACCTCGCGACTTCGGTCGAGATCACCGTGGTCGAGGTGCCGGCTGCCGTCGTAGACAAGGCTGGCGCGCCGTTCGTCAAGGCGACGATCCCGGCCAACACCTATACGGGCCAGAGCGCCCCGGTGCAGGCTGCCGCGGTCGTCAACTACCTCGTGACCCATGAAGGCGTGAAGGAAGACCTCGTCTACCAGATGACCAAGTCGATGTACGAGAACCTTGGCGACCTTGCTGCCGCCCATGCGGCTGGCAAGGCGATCAAGCTGGAGACCGCACTGGAAGGCATGCCGATCCCGCTGCATCCGGGCGCTGCGAAGTACTTCAAGGAAAAAGGCCTGAAGGTCGGCTCCTGAGCCGTCAGAAGCGTCTTGGTCACGGGCGGGGCCTCGGGGCCTCGCCCTTTTGTCTGGCGGGTGGAACCAGCACATGAGCGAAGACAAGCACAAGCCTCTGGCCGTGCCGGATACCGGCGGCGTGCCCGTCGAGACGCAGCAGCCGATCGTCGACCCCGAGCACGGCCTGCCGCCCGGCTTCGGCCCCGGCTGGCCCGGTCGCCTGCTGTTCTGGATCGCCGTGGCCTTTTCGCTCTTCCAGATCGCGACCGCCTTCAATGTCCCGCTCGATCATCGCTTCGCCGGCATCGACATCATAGACTTGCTGCGCGCTACCATCGCACTCTGGCTGGTCGCGATCGTCGTTCAGGCGGCACGCGGCAAGGCCTGGGCCGAGATGCTGCTGGCCTGGATTCCGATGGCGGTCGTCCTCGAATTGCTGGCGCGGTTCGGTGGATCTGTGCCCAATCAGATCCTGCGTACGCTCCACGTCGGCATGCTTTGCCTCGTGGCGGGCGGCCTCCTCGCCCAGCACAAGAGTCAATCGCGCGCCAGCGCTATGATCGCCTGGGGGCTCGCCGTCGCCGGCTTCGGCATCGGTCTCTACCATTGGTTCTTCTACGAGGATCTGGTCGCTCGCGCCGGCGAGGTTACGCAGGCCGATCTCGTCGTAGGCATCGCGGCAATCGCCATCCTGTTCCTGATCTGCTGGCGCTTCATGGGGCCGGCCCTGCCCATCGTCGCCGGCCTGTTCCTCGCCTATTGCCTGCTCGGCAACTATCTGCCCTCGCCGCTAAACCATCGCGGCTACTCGCTGGAGCAGGTGATCGAGCACATGTCCTTCGGCACCGAGGGCATCTATGCGACGCCCACCGGCGTCTCTGCGACCTTCATCTTCCTCTTCATCCTGTTCGGCTCGTTCCTCGAGCGGGCGGGCATGATCCAGCTCTTCACCGATGTCGCGATGGGGCTTTTCGGCAGCGCTCGCGGCGGTCCGGCGAAGGTCGCGGTCTTCTCCTCCGCGCTGATGGGCACGATCTCGGGTTCCGGCGTCGCCAATGTCGTTTCGACCGGCCAGTTCACCATTCCCCTGATGAAACGCTTCGGCTATCGCCCGGCCTTCGCTGGCGGCGTCGAGGCGACGGCCTCGATGGGCGGCCAGATCATGCCGCCGGTTATGGGCGCCGTCGCCTTCATCATGGCCGAGACGATCGACGTGCCTTATGCGGCCGTCGTCCAGGCTGCGATCGTCCCCGCGATCCTCTACTACACTGCCGCCTTCCTCGCCGTGCATCTCGAGGCCGGCAAGCGCGGGCTCGTCGGCATGCCGCGCTCCGCCTTGCCGAGCGCCGGCAAGGCACTGGTCGAGAAATGGTATCTGATTCTGCCGCTGGCGGTGCTCGTCTATCTGCTCTTCGCAGGATACACCCCGCTCTTCTCGGGCTCGGTGGGCCTCGCGCTCACCGTCGTCCTGATCCTCGGCGGGTCGTTCGCGCTCGGCATCGGTCCAATGGCAGTGCGCGTCCTGTTCTGGGTCGGGCTCGGGCTGCTCTGCGGGCTCTTCTTCTGGTACGGCATCCTCGTCATCGTCGCGCTGGTCGTCGGACTCATCTTCGTCAACCTCTTCAGCAAGGGCGGTGCCGAGACGGTCGCCGCTTGCCGCGAAGCTCTGGCGGACGGTGCCCGGCAGGCGATTCCCGTTGGCGTCGCCTGCGCAGTTGTCGGCATTGTCATTGGCACCATGACATTGACGGGCGTCGGCACGATTTTCGGCAACGCCGTCGTCGCGGTCGGGCGGGATTCGCTGTTCCTCGCGCTTATCCTGACGATGGTCGTGAGCCTTATCCTCGGCATGGGCATCCCGACCATTCCGAACTACATCATCACCTCGTCGCTCGCCGCCCCGATCCTGCTCAAGCTCGGCGTGCCGCTGATCGTCAGCCACATGTTCGTCTTCTATTTCGGCATCATGGCGGACCTGACTCCGCCGGTGGCGCTGGCCGCCTTCGCAGCAGCACCGATCGCCAAGGAATCCGGCTTCAAGATCGGCTTCCAGGCTATCAAGATCGCGATGGCCGGCTTCGTGATCCCGTTCATGGCGGTCTATGATCCCGCCCTGATGCTGCAGCCGGTGCAAGGCCTGAGCGGCTTCGCCTACGCGACGGCAGCCACCTACATCATCGTCAAAGCCCTGTTGGCGATCTTCCTCTGGGGTGCGGCAACGATCGGTTTCATGAAGCGTGACCTGGAGATCTGGGAACGGCTCCTGGCGGCCGCCGCCGCCTTCTCGCTCGTGCTGGCGCTGCCGGTCACCGACGAGGTCGGCTTTGTCCTCGCGGCTCTGGTGATCGGCCAGCATCTGTGGCGGGCCCGAGGCGCGCCAGCCATCGCATGAGCCTGTGTCTCGCGGCCGGCGCGCTCGCGGTGATGCTCGGCAAGGGCGAGATCACGCTGGGCTGGCGCCATTCGGTGCAGAAGACGCTGTGGGAGGAGGTCTGGCGGGAGACGCCCGCCGGACTCGAAATCGTCGAGGCCCGGATCGAGGGTTCTGGGGCGGGGATGGACCCCCCCGACGGCGCGAAGCTCGTCGACGGCTTCTGGCGTTGGCACCCGACCTTGCCACCGCTCAAGGAAGTGATGATGCGTCGCTCGGGTGCCACCGCCGACTGGCGCGTCTGCACGGCATCGGGCTGCCGCGCGATGGGAGATTACCTTCCGGCTGATGTCGACCCGGTCACGCTGAAAATCTGCGACTGACCGGGAAGGCCAAAAGTCTCAATCGACCTCGGTGAGGTGTTCGATCTTGAGCATGCGGCGCATCAGGTTGACCAGGCCATACCCGGCGAAGACCGAGAAGATCGCCATCATGATGTATTCGAAGATGGCGCCGAGATCGAACAGACCGGCCAGCGCCCAGCCGGCCGCCAGCGCCACGCCGAAGAGCTCGACGGCGATCAGGATCCCGAACGAGGAGACCATGATCAGGTTGCGCCAGTTCATATGCCGTCCGGCCATGCTGTCCTTCCTTCACGCGCCCACCGCCTCACGTGGCCATGCGCCTCACGCACCTAGCGGAGCTTGCCGCCCCATGCAACAAATTCGCGCCCATCGTGCAGATGGGCATGATCTCCGCGCTTGAAAAGTCCTGATGCTGGATACGCCCGTCTTCGCTTCCGCCGCCGTGGCGGCCCCTCATCGCCTCGCCTCCGAGGCGGGCCGGGCCATTCTGGCCGAAGGCGGCAACGCCATCGAGGCCATGGTCGCGATGGCTGCGACGATCGCTGTTGTCTATCCGCATCTGAACGGCATCGGCGGCGACGGCTTCTGGCTGGTGCATGAGCCCGGCGGCAGGCTGCACGGCATCGAGGCCTGCGGCCCGGCCGGCTCGCTCGCCACCATCGAGCGCTATCGCGGCAAGGGCTACGACATCCTCCCATCGCGCGGACCGGAGGCCGCGCTGACCGTTGCAGGCGCCGTCGGCGGCTGGCAGCTCGCTCTTGAGCTTTCGCGCTCCCTTGGCGGCCGCATGCCGCTGCGCGAATTGCTGCTGGATGCCGTCAGCCACTGCCGCGAAGGCTACGCGGTTTCTGACTCGGAGCTCCGTTCCCAGCCGCACGCGCTGGAAGACCTCAAGACCGCCCCCGGCTTTGTCTCCAGCTTCTGGAGCGACGGCGCCCCGCCCGGGCCCGGCACCCGCCGTAGGCCGGAGGCGCTGGGCGCCACCTTGCAGCATCTTGCCGATGCCGGGTTGGAGGATTTCTACCGCGGCGATATCGGCCGCGAGATCGCCGCCGACCTCGAACGCATCGGTGCGCCGATCATCCGGACCGATCTCGAGCGCTATCATGCCCGGTCGGTGGTACCGCTGACGCTGAAACTGCCCGGCCTCAACCTCGCCAATCTGCCGTCGCCGACTCAGGGACTGGCCTCGCTGCTGATCCTCGGCATCGTCGAGCACCTGGACGAGGTACGTCTCGACAGTTTCGAGCATCATCACGGGCTGATCGAGGCGACGAAGCGCGCCTTTGCCATCCGTGACCGCTATGTCGCCGACCCGTCTCATCTCTCCCGCCAGCCTGCCGAATTCCTGAGCGATACCGCGCTGCTGCGTGAGGCCGCCACGCTCGACGCCAAGCGTGCGGCGAAGTTGCCGTCGCATGACTTTGGGGACGACGGCAGCGCGGTCTGGATGGGCGTGATCGACGGTGGCGGCCTCGCCGTCTCCTATGTCCAGTCGAACGGTTGGAGCTATGGCTCGGGCTGCGTGCTGCCGACAACCGGCATCCTCTGGCAGAGCCAGGGCGCCTCCTTCTCGCTCGACAGGGATGCCGTCAATCCGCTGGCACCCGGCCGCAAGCCCTTCCACAGGCTCAACCCCGCTCTGGCCAGTTTCGACGACGGGCGCGTGCTCGCTTACGGCGCGACGGGCGGCGACGGCCAGCCACAGATCCAGGCGCAGCTCCTGACGCGCTACCGCGCTGGCCAAAGCCTCGCCACGGCCATCGCCGCGCCCCGCTGGCTCCTCGGCAAGACTGGGGATGCCGGCTCCACCAGTCTCAAGGTCGAGAACCGCTTCGACGCATCGCTGCTGGAGCGGCTCGATGCCGCCGGCCATCCGGTCACGGAAAGCGGCCGCAGCTCTTGCGAGAGCTTCGGCCATGCCGGCATGCTGGTGAAACACACCGGGGGCAGGGTCGAGGCCATGCACGATCCGCGCGCCGACGGCGATTCCAGGGGGATCTGACGCCAGATGACTTTCGACGATCCGTTCCGCTGCTTCGTGCCCTATCCCGACGCGCCGGTGAAGCACGCCGTCGCCGGCCCCCTCGCCGGCCTCACCCTCGCGGTGAAGGACCTCTTCGACATCAAGGGCTATCCGACCGGAGCCGGCTCGCCCCTGGTGCTGGCGCAGTCCGGCATCAAGACCAAGACCGCGCCGATCGTGAAGGACCTGCTCAAGGCCGGCGCGCGCTTCGTCGGCAAGACCCATACCGACGAACTGGCTTTCTCGCTCAACGGCCAGAACGCGCATTTCGGTTCACCGATCAATCCGGCTGCGCCCGACCGTATCACCGGCGGTTCATCCTGCGGCTCGATGGCGGCCGTCGCCGGACGCCTCGCCGATATCGCGTTGGGTTCCGACACCGGCGGTTCGGTACGCGCCCCGGCGAGCTATGGCGGCTTGTTCGGCATCCGCCCGAGCCATGGCCGCCTCTCGCTGAAGCGCGCCTGGCCATTGGCGGAAAGCCTCGACACCCCCGGCTGGTTCGCCCGCGACGGTGAGATATTCGCCCGCGTCGCCAATGTCCTGTTCGGCCCCGACAAGACGGAATTGCCGGAGGCGCCGCGTCTCCTGATGGCCGACGACATGTTCGCCCAGGCCGTGCCCGAGGCGGAGACGATCCTGCGCAACGTCGTCCAGCGCGCGGTCCCGACACTTGGTCAGCCCGAAGGCGTCAAGCTCGTCCGCGATCTCGACGCGCTCTACTGGGCCTTCCGCTGGCTTCAGGGCCGCGAGGCCTGGCTGTCGGACGGCCCGATGATCGAGCGCTTCAATCCCCCGCTCGGGCCGGGCGTGAAGGAGCGCTTCGCCTTCTCGAGGGCAGTGACCGACACCGAATACGCCAAGGGCGAGGCAACCCGGAAATCCTTCCGCACCAAGCTCTCGCGCCTGCTCGGCCAGGACGGCGTGCTGATCCTGCCGACCATGCCGGATGTCGCCCCGCTGATCGCCGCGAAGGAGCCCGAGCTGGAGGATTTCCGCAACCGGGCGCTGCGCCTGCTCTGCTTATCAGGGCTCTCCGGCTTCCCGCAGGTCACGATTCCCGTGGCACAGCGCGAAGGCGCCCCACTCGGCCTGTCACTGATCGGACCGAAAGGCTCCGACCGCTCGCTCGTCGCCTTCGCGGTTCGTTACGAGCGCGCCGCCCGCATCCGGATCGCCTGAGAGGAGGCCGCCATGAGCGGGCATCACCACCACGATCACGACCACCACCACGACAACCACTTCACCGCCATCGAGGCACGGGTGAAGGCGCTGGAGACGCTGATGGTCCAGAAGGGCTATGTCGATCCGGCCGCGCTCGACGCGATCATCGACACCTATGAGACGAAGATCGGCCCACGCGACGGCGCCCGCATCGTCGCCAAGGCCTGGACCGACCCGGACTTCGCCGAGCGCCTGAAAGCCGACGGCACGGCTGCCGTGGCAGAACTCGATTATGGCGGGCGCGGCGGCGAGCATATCGTCGCCTGCTTCAACACGCCCGAGCAGCACAACCTCATCGTCTGCACCCTCTGCTCCTGCTATCCGTGGCCGGTGCTGGGGCTGCCCCCGGTCTGGTACAAATCCCCGCCCTATCGCGCCAAGGCGGTGATCGATCCGCGCGGCACCATCGCCGATTTCGGCGTGACGCTACCGGAGAGCCAACGAATCCGCGTCTGGGATTCGACGGCGGAAACCCGCTTCATCGTCATCCCGCTGCGCCCGGCCGGCACCGAGGGCTGGAGCGAGGAGAAGCTCGCCAGCATCGTCACGCGCGATTCGATGATCGGCACCGGTTTGCCTCGCGTGGAGGATGCCGCATGAACAGCGCCCATGACCTCGGCGGACAGATGGCCTTCGGTCCGGTCGTCCCCGAGCCGAACGAGCCGGTCTTCCACGGCGACTGGGAGAAGCGCGTGCTCGCGATCAATGTCGCGGCCGGCGCGATGGGCGCCTGGACCATCGACGAGATCCGTCATGCCCGCGAGAGCCTGCCGCCGGCGCAATATCTCTCCTCGACCTATTACGAGATCTGGCTCGCCGCCCTCGACAAGGTGCTGGTCAAACACGGCTTCCTCAGCGCGGACGAGCTTGCCAGCGGCAAGCCGGCGTCCGAGCGCCGGGAGCCGAAGCGCGTACTCAAGGGCGAGGAGGTCGCCGGCGTCCTGCGCCGCGGCTTCCCCTATGAGCGCGAGGCCAAGGCACCAGCCCGGTTCGCCGTCGGAGACAAGGTCCGCACTGTCGTAATGCACCCGCAGCACCATACCCGCCTGCCGCGCTATGCCCGCGGCAAGACGGGCGTGGTCGAGCGCATCGTCGGCTGCCATGTCTTCCCAGACACGGGCGCGCAAGGGCAGCCCGAGACGGCGCAATGCCTCTACACGGTGGTCTTCGACGGTCGCGAGCTCTGGGGCCGCGATGCCGATCCGACCTCCACCGTCAGCATCGAGGCCTGGGAGAGCTATCTTGAGCCGGCCTGAAACCGATCTGGCGGCAACGCTCGCAGCCGACACCCCGATCCCGCGCGATGCCGGAGGCCCGATCTTCGCCGAGCCCTGGCAAGCGCAAGCCTTCGCGCTGGTCGTCGAGCTCCAGAACAAGGGCGTCTTCACCGCCGATGAATGGGCGCAGGCGCTCGGCGCCGAAATCCGGGAGGCGCTCGCAGCCGGCGGCTGCAAGGACGGCTCGGATTATTACGAGCGCTGGTGCGAGGCGCTGGAGCATCTGCTGGTCGCGAAAGGCTTGACCTCTCACGACGGCGTCGACGCGCTCGCCGCCTCCTGGGCCCGCGCCGCGGAGGCCACGCCGCATGGCCACCCCATCCTGCTGGAGAACGATCCGCTGCGCGGATGAGCCTCTAGCTCCCCATCCCGCCGATCCAGAGGCCGGTGAACAACGCCGCACCGAGCACGGCAACGAAGGCGGCGGCCAGCAACTCGAGCCCGGCGATCAACCGCGCCGAGCGCAAGCTGCCGCCACCTGCGAATTTCAACGCCGCGAACTTGAAGAACACCGCGAAGGCCGCCAGCGCCCCGGTCATGATCGCAGTGCCCAACGCCATGGCGAAGGCCGCGGCGATGCCGGCCCAGAACAGCCCTTGCGCATTGGCGAAGACGAGGATGATCAGCGCCCCCGCGCAAGGCCGCGCACCGGCTGCTACGACGACTCCGGCCATGTCGCGCCAGCCAGCCAGCCGCGAAACCTGTTCGGCATCGGGCATATGGACATGATCGCAAGTAGCCGGATCATGAGCCCCACCGGCTTCTAATCGGACAAGCGCGCCCGATTTCCGCCAGAGCATCAGCAAGCCGACCAGCGCCACCAGCAGGAAGCTGCCCTGCTCGATCACGGTGGTCGCGGCGTTCATCTGCATCGCGGTCACCCGCAGCAGCAGGGTCGCGACCGTCACGATCGCGATCGCGACCAACGCTTGCAAGAGAGCGGCTGCGAAACTCAATCCCAGGCCCCGCTTCAGGCTTCGATTATCGGCGACGATATAGCCGGAGATTACCGCCTTGCCGTGACCCGGCCCGGCCGCATGGAAGACACCATAGCCGAAGGAAAGCCCGAGCAACCCCCAGAGCGCGCCCGGAGCGGTCGCGATCGCCTTCAGCGTCGTTGTCAGCTCACGGTAGAAGCTCGACTGCCAGGCGAGCAGCACCGCCCCGAATCCGGTCGTCGACGGCAGCGCCTCGCGCGGCAGCGCGATGCCGAAGGGATTGCGCGGCGGGGGCGGAGGCGGCGGGCTGACGCTCGCGATCAGAAGCGCGATCAGCGCAACCACGCCCCCGACCAGAAGCAACGCCAACGCGCAGGCGATCAGGCGTCGCGACAGCGTCGCGCCGGCGGGGCGTGCCGTCGCAGCGGATGTCACGGACATGCCACCAGCGCGCGCGTCACGATCTCGAGCCCGCTGACATCGGGTGTCGCGGTGATGTCGGCCTCTGCGAGGCGCTTCTGCGTGGCGTCGTCGAGCTTGGGCGGGCGGCTGACCCGCACGACACAGCCCTGCGGGGCGCCCTTGGTCACCACAGCATCAGGTTCGTCGACGATGGAGAAGGCGACGAAATAGGTGGGATCGCCGATCTCGATGCCGAAGGAACGCGCCTTGGCCGGGGTCTTCAGCGGCAGTGTGAAGACCAGCGTCAGCACCTTGTTGTCATAGGACATAACCTGCTCGCCCGGCGTGCCGAATTCCTGCTTGCGGCCATTGAGCTTGGCAGCCGTGAAGAACTCGACATCGGGCAGCGATTCGACATTGATCTTGGCGAGTTCGGCCAATTCGTCCGAGGTCAGCTTGCCGTCGCCGTTCTTGTCGAGCCCCTGCGTGATGTAGGCCGAATAGGCCTCGTCGAAGCTCCAGCGGTTGCGGATCGCCTGCACCGAGCCGTCGGCCGAAAAGACGATCTCGGCCTTGGCCGTGACGAAGACATGCGGATGCGCAGCCGCCGGCCCGACCGCGATGGCCGCCAGCAGGAGCCCCGACAGGGCCGTGAGATGCGCGCGTCGCGTCAAAGGCAGAAACCCTCCGTGATCCCGTCAAGGCTTGCGTGGATCATGGTTAAGCGATCGTCAACGGGCGCTTCGTCGCGCCCTGCAATCCCACAGCCATCCCTGTCAAACGGGGCCAAATCGCGGCACCTTCCGCGCGGCTCACATCGGCCGTTCCCGCAATTCTCTGGACCCGGCCCCGAAAACTGGAATGATACCAGATCGATTGACCGCCTCCGGTCGATATGTCAGCCTTACTGACATATTCGCCGCGAAGACGGCGAAGCATGAGGCCGGGATCACCGGCCCGTCGGCGGGAACGACGATCCGGGAGGCCGAACATGGCCGAAGCACCACGGAAATCCGGCACCGGGGCGGGCGCGCTGCGGAGCGTCGCACTCGACGACAAATACGATCTCGACAAGCGCGAGGTCTTTCTCACCGGTACGCAGGCCGTCGCTCGTATGCTCTTGATGCAGCGCGAGCGCGACCGGCAGACCGGACTCGATACGGCCGGCTTCGTCTCGGGCTATCGCGGCTCCCCGCTCGGCGGGCTCGACCAGCAACTGATGCGTGCCGCCAAGCCCCTGAAGGCCGCGAATATCGTCTTCCAGCCCGGTCTGAATGAGGATCTCGCGGCCACCGCGATCTGGGGCACGCAGCAAGCGGGCTTGAGTGGCGAGGGCAAGCACGACGGCGTCTTCGCGCTCTGGTACGGCAAGGGGCCGGGCGTCGACCGCTCCGGCGACGTCTTCCGCCACGGCAACATGGCCGGCACCGATCCAAAGGGCGGCGTGATCTGCCTGATGGGCGACGACCACACCGCGGAATCATCGACCAACGCCCACCAGACCGAATTCGTGCTGGTCGACCGGATGATGCCGATCCTCAACCCGGCCGGGGTACAGGAGATCATCGATTACGGCCTGCACGGCATTGCGCTCTCGCGCTTCGCCTCGGTCTGGGTCGGCATCAAATGCGTCAAGGACAACATCGAATCGACGGCCTCCGTCGATGGCTCGCTCGACCGCGTCAGCATCGTCCTGCCGACGGATTACACCCCGCCACCCGGCGGTCTCGCCATCCGCCGCGAGCTCGATTTCGTCGAGCAGGAACGCCGGATGCACCTCTACAAGCGCGATGCGATGCTGGCCTATCTGCGCGCGAACAAGCTCAACCGCATCGTCACCCAGGGCGGCAAGAAGCCCCGCATCGGCATCGCCACCGTCGGCAAATCCTATCTCGATGTGCAGCAGGCGCTGGCCGATCTCGGCATCGACGAGGTCCGCGCCAACGACCTCGGCATCCGCCTGTTCAAGCTCGCCTGCCCCTGGCCGATCGACCCGGCCGAGCTGAAGGCCTTCGCCGAGGGGCTCGACCTGATCATGGTGGTCGAGGAGAAGCGCTCGCTGATCGAGGTCCAGGTCCGCGAGGAGCTGTACGGCGCCGCGCACCAGCCGATGGTGATCGGCAAGAAGGACGAAAAGGGCGACTGGCTCTTCCCCGTCCATGGCGCGCTCGATCCCAACGACATCGCGATCGCACTGGGTGGCCGCCTGCTGCAATACCGCGACGATCCCGCGCTCCGCGCCCGGCTGGAGGAGATCGCCCAAGCTCAAGGTCGCCTTGCCGAGGCGCAGGAAATCGCCAAGCGCACGCCCTATTTCTGCTCGGGCTGCCCGCATAATTCCTCGACCGTCGTGCCCGAGGGCTCGCGCGCCTATGCCGGCATCGGCTGCCATTACATGGTGCAGTGGATGGACCGCGATACGGCCGGCTTCACCCAGATGGGCGGCGAGGGCGCGAACTGGGTCGGCGAGGCGCCGTTCTCGAAGCGCGGCCATGTCTTCCAGAATCTCGGCGACGGCACCTATACTCATTCCGGCTCGCTCGCGATCCGCTGGGCCGTCGCGAGCGGCGTCACCATCACCTACAAGCTGCTCTATAACGACGCCGTCGCCATGACCGGCGGCCAGCAGGCGGAGGGCCATCTCTCGCCGGACCAGATGGCGCGGCAGGTCGCGGCCGAAGGCGTCCAGCGCATCGCCGTGGTCAGTGACGACCCCGGCAAATATCCGCCGGGAACGCAATGGCCGGCCGGCACGACGCTCCACCATCGCGACGATCTCGACGCCGTCCAGCGCGAGCTCTCCGAAACCTCCGGCGTCTCGCTCCTGGTCTATGACCAGACCTGCGCCACCGAGAAGCGCCGCCGCCGCAAGCGCGGTGCCTATCCCGATCCCGACAAACGCGTGATCGTCAACGAACTGGTCTGCGAGGGCTGCGGCGATTGCGGCGTACAGTCGAACTGCGTCTCGGTCCAGCCGCTGGAGACCGAATTCGGCCGCAAGCGCCAGATCGACCAGTCGAACTGCAACAAGGACTTTTCCTGCGTGAAGGGCTTCTGCCCGTCCTTCGTCACCGTGCACGGCGCGAAGCCGAAAAAGGCCGACCCGCTCCGGCTCGACGCTGCCGCGCTCGGCGAGGCCGAGTTGCCGGAACCCGTCGTGCCGGCGCTCGATCGCAGCTTCGCGGTGATCGTCACCGGCGTCGGCGGCACCGGTGTCGTCACCATCGGCGCGATCCTCGGCATGGCCGCGCATCTCGAAGGCAAGGGCTGCGGCATGATCGACATGGCCGGCCTTGCCCAGAAGGGCGGCGCCGTCTTCAGTCATGTCAAGCTCGCCCCCCGTCCGGACGATATCCACGCCATCCGCGTCACCGCCGGACAGGCCGATCTCGTGCTCGGCTGCGACTTGACCGTCACCGGCTCGAAGAAGGTGCTCGGCGCGATCCGGCCCGAATGCGGCACGGTCATCGTCAACACCGCCGAGAGTCTGCCGGGCGATTTCACCCGCAATGCCGATTTCTCGCTGCCCACCGAGCGCCTGAGGCGCGCGATCCTCTTGGCTGCCGGCCGCGAGCAGACGCATTTCATCGATGCCACGGCAGCGGCCGTCGCCTTCCTCGGCAACGCCATCGCCGCCAATATGTTCATGCTCGGCCATGCTTGGCAGCTCGGTGCCGTCCCGCTTTCGCGCGAGGCTCTGCTCAAGGCGATCGAGCTGAACGGCGAGGCCGTCGCCATGAACAGGCAGGCCTTCGAGCTCGGCCGCCGCGCCGCCCATGACCCGCAGGCGCTGGCTGGCCTCCTCTCGCAGAGCAAGGCGGCGACGCCGGCCCGCCAGCTGTCGCAGACGCTGGAGGAGATCATCGAGCGCCGCGTCGCCTTCCTCACCGCCTATCAGAACGCAGCCTACGCGGCGCGCTACCGCCACCTCGTCGCTCGCGTGCAGACGCGGGAAGCGGCGGTGATGCCCGGCCAGAGCACGCTGAGCGAGGCCGTTGCCCGCAACCTCTTCAAGCTGATGGCCTATAAGGATGAGTACGAAGTCGCCCGGCTCTACAGCGACGGCGCCTTCCGCAAGCAGATTGCGGCCACCTTCGAGGCCGAAGCCGGCGACGGCAAGCCGCTACGCTACGAGTTCCACCTCGCCCCGCCGCTGCTGGCACGACGCGATCCAAATACCGGCCTGCCGCGCAAGATGAGCTTCGGTCCGTGGATGATGGGCGCCTTCTCGGTGCTGGCGAAGCTCAAGGGCCTGCGCGGTACCGCCTTGGACCTCTTCGGCTACACGCAGGAACGCCGCACGGAGCGCAGGCTGATCGCGGATTACGAGGCACTGCTGAACGAGCTGCTGTCGAAGCTCTCGCAGGAGAATCACGCGCTCTGCGCAGCCCTCGCAGCGATCCCGGAGAAGATCCGCGGCTTCGGCCACGTCAAGGAACGGCATCTGAAGACGGCGAAGGCCGAGGAGGCGGCACTGCTGGCGCAGTTGCGCGATGGGCCGGCATCGGCGGCGCTGCCGCAGGCTGCCGAATGAGTATCGGGGCGTTCGGCGCCTTTGGTTCAACTTGAGTCTGTTCGCCGTCGCACGCCATATTGAGCCGACATTTGGCTTCAAGGACTGCTTGTGATCCCCCCCGAGGAACTGCGCGCCATCGCCTCCTGGTCCCATGATCTGTCCGAGGCCGAGTTCGAGGAGGCGCGACGCGGCATCTCCTTCAAGAGCTACGGCAAGGGTGCCTCGATCTGCCATGTCGGCGACCGGCTCGAGGCCTGGACCGGCGTGGCCGAGGGGCTGGTCAAGATGGCGACGACCTCGAAGACCGGCAAATCCGCGACCCTCGCCGGTCTGCGCGCCGGCGCCTGGTTCGGCGAGGGCACCGTGATCAAGGCCGAGGCGCGCCGCTACGAGCTGGTGGCGTTGCGCGAGTCGCGGATTGCCCTGATGCGGCGCTCGACCTTCCTCTGGCTGTTCGAACACTCGGCCGCGTTCAATCGCTTTCTCGTCCACCAGTTCAACGAGCGCCTTGCCCAGTTCATCTCGCTGGCCGAGACTGAGCGCACGCTCGATTCGACGGGGCGCCTCGCGCGCAATCTGGCCTGGCTGTTCAACCCGATCCTCTATCCCGATCTCGGCCGCACGCTGGCGATCTCGCAGGAGGAACTCGGCATGCTCGCGGGTATCTCCCGGCAGATGGCCAATCAGGGGTTGGCGAAACTTGCCGATCTCGGCCTGATCGAACTCGGCCATGGCAGCATCACCATCCGCGACCTCGACAGGCTCGCCCGCTACGAGGGATGACAAGCCGGCGCGGCACCAAATCGCATCTCGCGCGTTTCCTCTGCCGAACAGCCCTGGCTGAGAAAGGAAACGCCGTCATGTTTGGCCTCTTCGACCTGTTCGTAAAACGGGTCAACGACCAGATCGCCGAATACGCCGCAGCGCAGTCGGATATCGTCCGGCGCCTGTCGGGAAGTTGGTGCAACTCCCTCCAGCCGTACCAGCCGGCGAAAGTCCGCGCCGCGCCCCGGCATCCCGCTACCGCGTCGGAGCATTCGCCCGCACAGCAGCGCCGTCATATCTGAACGGCAGCCAACATCCGTGTTCAGATAGCATTGCGCTGGAACATGATCTGATGAGACGCGTCAAAAAAGGAGACGACCATGCGTGGAATTCTGATGGCCGCTGGCCTTTCCCTCGCTGCGATCGCTGCCACACCTGCGACAGCCGCACCCGTAACGCTCCCTCAGGCCGAAACTCTCGATCACTTGCCGGTCGAGTACGCTCGCCACACGCGCGAGCACCGCATGTGGGAAATCCAGCGCAACATGGAGCGGCAGCAGCGGCATAGCTATAATCGTGGCGGCCGCGGTTATGATCGCGGCTACGGCTATGGTCGCCGCCATGGTGGCCCGCCGCCCTGGGCACCGGCCCATGGCTATCGGCGTAATCACTACGAGCGCTTCTGATAGGCGCTCGCCACGATTCAGCGGCCCGCCATCCCCCGGATGGCGGGCCTTTCTACATCTCCCACGAAGATTTCACTTACGGCAGACACGGCAATTCCGGCTCGTTGAACACGGCCTCGATCTCATGGCCATCGGGATCGACGACGAAAGCCGCATAGTAATGCGGCCCGTAATGCGCGCGCAGGCCCGGCGCACCATTGTCACGCCCGCCATGCCGGAGCGCTTCCTCATGGAACCGGTCGACCGCCTCGCGATCCGGCGCGGCGAAGGCCAGATGGAAGCCCGGCCCTGGCGGCCGCTGCTCATCGGGCTTGAGCTTCAACGCGAGCTTGTCGCCCCCGCCCGGCACGCCATAGCCGACCGCCTGCCCTGTCTCGCCGGGCCTGAGATCGGACCAGACCCGGGCATAGCCGAGCGGCGCCAGCACCGCGTCGTAGAAGGCGCAGGCACGCTCGATATCGGAAACACCGAAAGACAGATGGTGAAGCATGAGCCGGTCCCTCACCATCGCAGGCACCACCGCACTCGCCGACTTAATCCGCCCGATTCGTGAAAAAACCAGAGGCGAATCAAGGATTTACGCAACAAGGCAGCACTTGAAACAAACCTCGGCGGGACAATAGTCACCAAAAGGCGAATTGTCTGTCAAGCGGGTCCTTGCGAAGATGATAGCCGCCTGCAAGTCTTGCATGAGAACGAGGTCGGGAACCGGCCCGCGGAAGTCGCCACGACGCATGGCGGCTCGACAGGGAGAACGCAATCGTGGCAAGCGGCACCGCCGGCCAGGCGGATACCTTTCCGAAATTGCTGTTGCGCAATGCGAGGGAACGCGCCGCGCGCGTCGCCTTCCGTCATAAGGACCTGGGCATCTGGCAGTCCTGGAATTGGGCCGAGGTCGCCGAGCACGTCCGCAACTTCGCCAAGGGCTTGGCAGATCTCGGTCTCAAGCGCGGTGAGAAGGTCGCGATCATCGGCCAGAACCGGCCGCGGCTGTACTGGTCGATGTGCGCGGCGCAATGGATCGGCGCGATTCCCGTCCCGGTCTATGCCGACGGCGTCGCCGAGGAGATGGCCTATGTCCTCGACCATGCCGAGGCGGTTTTCGCCGTGGTGCAGGACCAGGAGCAGGTCGACAAGCTGCTCTCGATCGCCGATCGCCTGCCCCATCTCCGGCATATGCTCTATGACGAGCCCCGCGGCCTGCGCGACTACGACCACAGCAGGCTCCACGCCATCGAGACGGTGATCGCTGACGGTGCCCGCGCGCTGAAGGACCCGCAGGCTGAGGCCGCTCTCGCCCGCGAGATGGAGCTGGGCCAGGGCTCCGATCTCGGCATCATCCTCTACACTTCCGGCACGACCGGGCGGCCCAAGGGCGTGATGCTCAGCCATTATAACGTGCTGATCGCCGCCGAGATCGGCTGCGGCTTCGACGGGCTGAACGAGACTGACGAGGTCATCGCCTATCTGCCGATCGCCTGGGTCGGCGACCACGTCTTTTCATACGCGCAGGCGATGCTGGCCGGCTTCTGCGTCAACTGCCCGGAAAGCCCGGACACGGTGATCGACGATCGCCGCGAGGTCGGCACCACCTATGCCTTCGCCCCGCCGCGCGTCTTCGAGAACATGCTGACCGTGACCATGGTGCGCATGGAGGATGCAGGCGCGCTGAAGCGGAAGATGTTCCACTACTTCCTCGACGTCGCGAAGCGCTACGGCGAGCAGATCCTGAACGGCGAGAGCGTGCCGCTGAAGGGTCGCCTGCTCTACAAGCTCGGCGACGTGCTGGTCTACGGCCCCCTGCGCAACCGCTTCGGCCTGACCAATATCAAGGTCGGCTACACCGCCGGCGAGGCGATCGGCCCGGAGCTTTTCCGCTTCTACCGCTCGATCGGCGTCAACCTGAAGCAGCTCTACGGCCAGACCGAGGCCGGGGTCTACATCACCATGCAGCCCAACGGCGAGATCAAGGCCGACACGGTCGGCAAGCCCGCGCCGATGGTCGAGATCCGCATCGACGACAATGGCGAGGTGCTCTACCGCTCGCCCTCGATCTTCGGCGGCTACTATAAGGACCCCGACAAGACCGCCGAGACCATGACCGAAGACGGCTATGTCCGCTCGGGCGATGCTGGCTTCTTCGACGACGGCGGGCACCTGAAGATCATCGACCGCGC
Organism: Allobosea sp.; assembly: GCF_017308015.1. GTDB lineage: Bacteria > Pseudomonadota > Alphaproteobacteria > Rhizobiales > Beijerinckiaceae > Allobosea. The sequence goes on along the minus strand of NZ_JAFKFW010000006.1, from coordinate 166,922 downwards.
CAAGGATGTCGGCAAGCTCGCCAATGGCGAGCTGTTCCCGCCGAAATACATCGAGAACAAGCTGAAATTCTATCCGAACATCAAGGAAGCCGTCGCCTTCGGCCAGGGCCGCGACCATGCGACGGTGGCGCTCAACATCGACCTCATCGCCGTCGGCAACTGGGCCGAGCGCAACAACGTGGTCTATGCCTCCTATCAGGAACTCGCCGGCCACGATCTCGTCTATGACATGATCGCCAAGCATGTCGACGAGGTGAACCGCTCGCTCGCCTCCGAGCCGATGATGGGCGGCGCCCAGATCAAGCGCTTCCTGATCCTGCACAAGGAGCTCGACGCCGACGACGGCGAGTTGACCCGCACCCAGAAAGTCCGCCGCGGCTTCATCGCCGAGCGCTATGCCCCGCTGGTCACCGCGCTCTACGACGGCTCGGACGCCGCTGACATCTCGACCGAAGTCACCTTCGAGGACGGCCGCAAGGGCGTGATCGCGGCCCGCGTCAAGGTGCGCGACGCCAAGATCTACCCGGTCGCCGGGCAGGAGGCGCCGTCCGCGGCGAAGGCGGCATGAACGCGGAACCGATCAACGTGACCGGCACACCCATCCGCGACAAGGGCGAGGTCCTGCTCTCGGTCGAGAACATCTCGCTGCGCTTCGGCGGGGTGAAGGCGATCACCGATGTCTCCTTCGACATCCGCAAGGGCGAGATCCGCGCCATCATCGGGCCGAACGGCGCCGGCAAGACCTCGATGCTGAACTGCATCAACGGCTTCTACCAGCCGCAGGAAGGCCAGATCGTCTTCAAGGGCGAGCGCCGCGCCAAGATGCGCCCGCACCGCGCCGCTGCCGGCGGCATCGCCCGCACCTTCCAGAACGTCGCTCTGTTCAAGGGCATGTCGACGCTCGACAACATCATGACCGGCCGTACGCTCAAGATGAAGAAGGGCTTCTTCTGGCAGGCTTTGCGCCATGGCCCGGCGATGCAGGAGGAGATCGCGCATCGCCGCGTCGTCGAGGACATCATCGACTTCCTGCAGATCGAGCACATCCGCAAATTGCCGGTCGGCAAATTGCCCTACGGCCTGCAGAAGCGCGTCGAGCTTGGCCGCGCGCTGGCGATGGAACCGGAACTGCTGCTGCTCGACGAGCCGATGGCAGGCATGAACCTCGAGGAGAAGGAGGACATGTGCCGCTTCATCCTCGACGTGAACAACCAGTTCGGCACCACCATTGCCCTGATCGAGCACGATATGGGCGTGGTGATGGACCTGTCCGACCGCGTCGTCGTGCTCGAATACGGCCGCAAGATTGCCGACGGCACGCCCGACGAGGTCAAGGCCGACCAGCGCGTCATCGATGCCTATCTCGGCGTGGCACATTGAGGAGCGTGGACATATGAGCGACATCGCCACCCGCCCCGCCCCGAACCTTCTCGCCAACCCGCTGGTCAAGGCCGGCCTGATCGTCGCGGCCATCGTCGCCGCGCTCGCGATCGGCGTCCGGCTCGACACCTCCAACACGCTCTATGCGATCTTCGTCGACCCGTTCCAGCAGATGGTCCAGGCGCCCGACCTGCTGGTGCAGACGATCTGGGAAGGGCTCGTCTCCGGTGTGCTCTACGCCCTGATCGCCCTCGGCTTCGTGCTGATCTTCAAGGCCTCCGGCGTCTTCAACTTCGCCCAGGGCATCATGGTGGTATTTGCGGCGCTGACGCTGGTCGGCCTCTATGAGAAGGGCGTTCCGGCCTTCCTCGCGGTCATCCTGACGCTCGGCGTGATGTTCGCGCTCGCCGTCACCATCGAGCGCGTGGTGCTGCGCCCGCTGGTCAACCAGCCCGACATCATCCTGTTCATGGCGACCTTCGGCATCACCTATTTCCTGATCGGCTTCGGTGAATCGCTCTTCGGCGGCAATCCCAAGCAGATGATCGCCGAGCAGCTCTACCTGCCGAAAGGCGCGGTCGATCTGCAGATCCTAGGCGGGCTGGTCTCACTGCAGAAGATCGATATCGCCGCCGCCCTGATCGCCTCGCTGATGATCGCCGCGCTTGCCGCCTTCTTCCAGTACACCCGCATCGGAAGGGCTCTGCGAGCAGTGGCCGACAGCCACAAGGCAGCGCTCTCGGTCGGCATCTCGCTCAACCAGATCTGGGTCATCGTCTGGTTCACCGCCGGCATCGTCGCGCTGATCACCGGCATCATGTGGGGTGCCCGTTCGGACGTCTCCTTCGCGCTGGAGATCGTGGCGCTGAAAGCCCTGCCAGTGCTGATCCTCGGCGGCTTCACCTCGATCCCCGGCGCCATCGTCGGCGGCCTGATCATCGGCATCGGCGAGAAGCTCGGCGAGTTCTACTGGGGCCCGCTGATCGGCGGCGGCATCGAGAGCTGGCTCGCCTATTTCATCGCCCTGGGTTTCCTGCTGTTCCGGCCGCAGGGCCTGTTCGGCGACAAGATCATCGAACGTATCTGAGGAGCCGGACGACATGCTCTACCGCGAGGCCGGCCAATACAAATCCAGCTATGCCAGCGACATGGCGGTCTTCCCCCTCAAGGAAGACCGGATCGGCATCGCCGTCATCCTGGCGATCGCCCTGGTCGCGATCCCCTTCCTGGGCAGCGACTTCTTCATCGCCTCGGTGATGATCCCCTTCCTCGTCTTTTCGCTGGCTGCGATCGGGCTCAACATCCTCACCGGCTATACCGGGCTGATCTCGCTCGGCACCGCCGCCTTCATGGGTGTCGGCGCCTATAGCTGCTACAAGCTCACCACCCTCTTCCCGGGCGTGAACATCATCGTCCTGATTCTGCTCTCGGGGCTGTTCTCGGCCGGCATCGGCGTGCTCTTCGGCCTGCCCTCCCTGCGCATCAAGGGCTTCTACCTCGCCGTCGCGACGCTCGCCGCGCAATTCTTCCTGCAATGGGCCTTCGTGCGCGTGCCCTGGCTGTTCAACTACAACGCCTCGGGCGCGATCGAGGTGCCACAGCGCACGCTCTTCGACATTCCCCTGACCGGCGCCTCCGCCACGCCCGAAACGCGCTATTTCGTCTGCCTCGGCCTTGTCGTGGTGCTGACCTGGTTCGCCTCCAACATCGTCCACGGCAAGCTCGGCCGCTCCTGGATGGCGGTACGCGACATGGACATTGCCGCCGAATTGATGGGCATCAAGCTGCTCAACGCCAAGCTGATGGCTTTCGCCGTCTCCTCCTATTTCTGCGGCGTCGCCGGCGCGATGATGATCTTCCTCTGGTACGGCGGCGGCGAGGCGGCCGACGTGTTCTCGATCCGCCTCTCCTTCAACATCCTGTTCATGGTCATCATCGGCGGCCTCGGCTCCCTCATCGGCTCCTTCTTCGGCGCGGCCTTCCTCTCGATCCTGCCGACGGCGTTGAAATTCGGCCTGCCGGCGCTGGGCATCCCGATCCAGGGCGCCGCTGCCGAGCATGTCACCTTCATGCTGGTCGGCGCGCTGATCATCACCTTCCTGATCGTCGAGCCGCACGGCCTCGCCAGGCTCTGGCAGATCGGGAAGCAGAAATTGCGGACGTGGCCCTTCCCGTACTGACGCGGGAGAGAGTCCAAGAAACGACCGGCACGATAGAAGCGCCGGCGAAAACAAGACGGGACCGGCTGGAACCGGCCTCGGAGGAAACGAACGGAGGAAGTCCATGAAGACCAGCAATCTGTTGAAGGGTGCCGCGCTCGGAGCCCTGTTCGCCGCCGGCGCCCTCGCCCCGGCGATGGCGCAGGACAGCGTCTACTTCGCCAACAACGCCTATCGCACCGGCCCGTTCTCAGGCTCGGGCATCCCGATCGGCGACGGCATGCGCGACTACATCGCGATGATCAACGAGCGCGACGGCGGCGTGAACGGCGTCAAGGTCATCTACGAGGAATGCGAGACCGGCTACGACACCAAGAAGTCGATCGAGTGCTACGAGCAGGCCAAGTCGAAGAACACCATCGTCTACTCGCCCTGGTCGACCGGCGCGACGCTGGCCGCGATCCCGCGCGCCCATGTCGACAAGATCCCGATCCTGTCGATGGCCTATGGCCTGTCTTCCTCGGCCGACGGCACGAACTTCCCCTGGGTCTTCATCCCGCCCTTCACCTATTGGGACGGCGCCTCCGTCATGGTGAAGCACATGGCGGCCGAGCTCGGCGGCATGGACAAGCTCAAGGGCAAGAAGCTCGGCCTGATCCATCTCGACGCGCCCTTCGGCAAGGAGCCGATCCCGGTTCTCGAGAACCTCGCCAAGAAATACGGCTTCGAGCTGAAGCTCTATCCGGTGGCCGCCGCCGACATGCAGAACCAGGGCTCGCTCTGGCTCTCGATCCGCCGCGACCGGCCGGACTATCTCTACAACCAGGGCTGGGGCGCGATGAACCCGACCGCGGTCAAGGAAGCCGCCAAGAACAACTTCCCGATGAACAAGTTGGTCGGCGTCTGGTGGGCCGGCGGCGATGACGATGCCCGCGCCGGCGGCGAGCAGGCCAAGGGCTACAAGTCACTGAGCTGGACGCTCGCCGGCACCGAGGCGCCTGCGATGCAGGACATCCTCAAGCACGTCGTCGACAAGGGCAAGAGCACGACGCCGAAGGAGAAGGTCGGCGAAGCGCTCTACAATCGCGGCGTCTACAACGCGATGCTCGTCGTCGAGGGCATCCGCAACGCGCAGAAGCTCACCGGCAAGAAGGTGATAAATTCCGAGGACATGCGTCGTGGCCTCGAATCGCTCAACCTGACCGAGGCCCGCCTCAAGGAGATCGGTCTCGGCGGCTTCGTCACCCCGACCACGATCTCCTGCACCGACCATTCCGGCCACAGCAAGATGTTCGTCTCCGAGTGGGACGGCACCAAGTGGACCAAGAAGGGCGACTGGGTCGAGCCTCTGAAGGACGAGGTCCGGCCGCTGATCGAGTCCAACGCCAAGGACTACGTCGAGAAGGCCGGCAACTGGCCCAAGCGCACCGAGTCCTGCGAGAAGTCGTCCTGATCTGACGGCAGCCGGCGGCGGCTCCCGCCGCCGGCACCCCTTTCGATACCGATTGTCCGGGAGAGGCCGATGTCGACCGCCACCCTCGAAAAGCCAACAGCAACGACCGCGAGCGACACCATCCTGTCGCTCAACAATATCGAGGTCATCTACGACCATGTCGTGCTGGTGCTGAAGGGCGTCTCGCTCACCGTGCCGCGCGCCGGCATCGTCGCGATCCTCGGCGCCAACGGCGCCGGCAAGACCACGACGCTGAAGGCGATCTCCAACCTGCTCAAGGCCGAGCGCGGCGAGGTCACCAAGGGCTCGATCGTCTTCGACGGCGAGCGCGTCGACAAGATGTCCCCGAACGAGCTGGTCCGGCGCGGCTGCATCCAGGTCATGGAAGGCCGGCACTGCTTCGGCCATCTCTCGATCGAGGAGAACCTGCTGACCGGCGCCTTCACCCGTCGCGACGGCAATGCCGCGATCAGGCGCGACCTCGAGAAGATCTACACGCTGTTCCCGCGCCTGAAGCAGCGCCGCTCGTCGCAGGCCGGCTACACCTCCGGCGGCGAGCAGCAGATGTGCGCCATCGGCCGCGCCATGATGTCGAACCCGAAGATGATCCTGCTCGACGAGCCCTCGATGGGCCTCGCCCCGCAGATCGTCGAGGAGATCTTCGAGATCGTGCGCCAGCTCAATGCCGACGAGGGCGTCTCCTTCCTCGTCGCCGAGCAGAACACCAACATGGCGCTGCGCTACGCGACCTATGGCTACATCATGGAGACCGGCCGCGTCGTCATGGACGGCGAGGCCAGGATGCTGCGCGAGAACGAGGACGTGAAGGAATTCTATCTCGGCGTCGCCGAGGGCAACAAGAAGTCCTTCCGCGAGGTGAAGAGCTACAAGCGCCGCAAGCGCTGGCTGTCGTGATCCCCAGCGATCCGGCACCGCCCCCGACAGACGAGACCCCGCCATGACAGAGCACCACGACGCGCTCGAAACCTGTTCGCCTGCCGCGCGCGAGGCCGATCTCTTCGCCCGCCTGCCGAAGCTGCTCGCCGCGGCCATGCAGGCACCGGCCTATGCCGAACGGCTCGCCGGTATCGATCCCGCCACCATCACCGACCGCAAGGCGCTGGCCCGCTTGCCGATCCTGCGCAAGGCGGACCTCCCGGCCTTGCAGAAAGCGGCGCTGCCCTTCGGCGGCTTCGTCGCGGAGGCGCCCGGCTCCTTCGGCCGTCTCTTCACCTCGCCCGGCCCGATCTTCGAGCCCGAAGGCACTGCGATCGATAGCTGGGGAGCGGCACGCGGCCTCTACGCCGCCGGCTTTCGGCCGGGCGACATCGTGCTGAACACGCTGAGCTATCACCTGACGCCCGGCGGCTTCATCCTGGATTCCGCCGCCCGTGCACTCCATTGCGCCGTGATCCCCGCAGGTCCCGGCAATATCGAACAGCAGATGGAGGTGATCACCGCCTACCGACCGAGCGCCTATGTCGGCACGCCCGATTTCCTGAAGATCCTGATCGAGGCTGCCGAAACACGCGGCGTCGACATCTCCTCGATCAGGCGCGCCGTCGTCTCCGGCGCCGCCTTCCCGCCCTCGCTTCAGGCCTGGGTCAGAGAGCGCGGCATCGACGCCTACCAGCTCTATGCCACCGCCGATGTCGGCGTCATCGCCTACGAGACCCCGGCCCGCGAGGGCATGGTGCTGAACGAGAACCTGATCGTCGAGATCGTCCGGCCGGGCACCGGCGATCCCGTCCCGGAAGGCGAGGTCGGCGAGGTCGTGATCACCAATCTCGACCCGCATCATCCCCAGATCAGGCTCGCCGTCGGCGACCTCACCGCCGTGTTGCCCGGCGCGAGCGCCTGCGGACGCAGCAACACCCGGATCAAGGGCTGGATGGGCCGCGCCGACCAGGCCGCCAAGATCAAGGGCATGTTCGTCCGGCCCGAGCAGGTCGCCGAGATCGCCAAGCGCCATGCCGAGATCGCCAAGCTGCGCCTCGTCGTCGGCCGCACGAACGAGACCGACACGATGACGCTGAAGGCCGAGATCTATGCCGAGCCCGCGGGTTTCGTCGACGCGGTCTCCTCGACCTTGCAGCAGGTGACGAAGCTGAAGGGCGCCGTGGAAATCCTGCCGCTCGGCGCGTTGCCGAACGACGGCAAGGTCATTGCCGACGAGCGCCCGGTGGGGTGAACCCGCGCGTCACCACGCGATCGGCTCCTCCTGCTGGCAATCCAGCCAGGCATTCGCCCGGCTGAAGGGCTTCGAGCCGAAAAAGCCCCGCCGCGCCGACAAGGGCGAGGGATGAGCGCTGGCAATGACCAGATGCCGGCTCTCGTCGATCAAGGGCCGCTTTGCCTGCGCCGGATTGCCCCAGAGAAGGAAGACGACATGCGGTCTCTGGCGCGAAACAGCTGCGATCACCGCATCGGTCACCAGCCCCCAGCCGAGCGAGAGATGCGAGCCGGCCTTGCTCGCTCCTTCGCGCACGGTCAGCGCCGTGTTGAGCAGCAGCACGCCCTGCTTCGCCCAGCGCGTCAGGTCGCCGTCGGCTGGCGCGGGCTCGGCCAGATCTTCCGTCCGCTCCTTGTAGATATTGACGAGGGAACGCGGCAAGGGTGGCGGGCCGACATAGGAGAAGGCGAGCCCGTTGGCATGGCCCGGCGTCGGATAGGGGTCCTGTCCGAGAATGACCGCCCGGACCATGTGGAGCGGCGTCAGCGCCAATGCGGCGAAGACCCGTTCAGGAGCCGGCGCCACGACATGCCCCGCCGCCCGCTCCGCATCGACGGCGGCGCAGGCGCGCGCCGCGGCTCCGCCCGCTGCAAAGACCGACAGCTCGCGCCAGCCCGCCGAATTCCCGCTCGCCAGGAAAGCAGCGAGCGCCTCCCTGCAACTCACTTCAGGACCGCCCGGCCTTCGACCCTGGCATCGACCGTGCCAAGCTTGCGGACATAGACCATGACTTCGTTCGCCATCAGCTTGCCATCGGTGAGACCGACCAGCGTCCGGCCACGGCCGAGCGCGGTGTAGCCGTCGCCACCCTCCAGCAGGAAATTGTTCGAAGCAACCGTGTATTTTGCGGACGGATCGATCGGCTTGCCGTCGACCGTGACGGCGATGACGCGAGAGCCTTGTGGCTGCTTGAGATCGGCTTCGAATGTCAGCCCAGACACGACCGCAAAGCGTCCGGCGCCCTGCGGCGCATCACGCAGACCGTTCTCGATCGCGTCCTTCACATCCTTGCCGGTGATTTCGACCATGACCGTGGCATTACCGAAGGGCAATTCGCTCAGCACGTCGCGGCGCGTCAGCTTCTGCCCGGCGGCATATTGCTTGTTGGCGCGGATGCCGCCGGCATTGGTGATGGCGAGCTGCGCACCGGTCGCGGCACGGATCGCATCGGCGATCAGGTTGCCGATCGCGGTTTCCTGCGTGCGGATGACGCCAGTGCGCGAATCGAGCGGGGCGGAGAGCGTCGCAATATCGACGTCCAGCTCCTTCGACAGCTCGGCCTCGTAGCCCTTGGCGATGGCGGCGATGTCCGGATCCGGCGTCGCCGATCGGGAATCATTGACGCGAAAGGTCGGGGTCCACGAAACCTGCCGCGCCGCGCCTTCACCCTTGACGCTGACGGCGATGTCGATCGCGGTAACGTAATTGCCCTCCTCGTTCGACTCGACCATCACCACCTTGCCGTCATAGGCGATGGCGAGGTCATGGTCGTGGCCGGTGAGCACGATATCGACCACGCGCGAGCGGACGATCTCGTAATCCATCGCGCGGTCGGCATGGACGACGGCGACGAGGATGTCGGCGCCCTGCCCCTTCAGCACCTTGGCCTCACGGCGCAGCGCCTCCATGGTCGAGGAGAATTTCAGGTCGCCGGGAAAAGAGATCTGCGGCGTCGAATCGAAGGCCCCGCCGATGACGCCCACCTTGATGCCGCCAAGCTCGAAGATCTGCGAATCCCTGTGATGCGGCAGGATATTGCCGGCGGCGTCGCGCAGGTTCGCCGCGAATGTCGGATAAGCCTGCGCCGCCGTCAGCTTGAGATAATTCTCCTTGCCGAAATCGAACTCGTGATTGCCGGGCACGAAGACGTCGAGGCCCATCTTGTTCTGCATCGCGACGATATGCGCGCCCTGGTCGAAGCCCGACATCAGCGAGGGCGAGTAGCAGTCGCCGGCATGGCAGAACAGCACCGGCACGCCCTTCGCACGCTCGGCCCTGGCGATGCCGGCGGCGCGCGCGAAGCCGCCGCGGCCCTTGTCGTCGCTCATTTTGTAGATGTCGTTGACGAGCAGCAGCGTGAAGCTGGGCGCCGGCTGCTGGGCCATCGCCACAGGCGCGGTCGCGGCGAGCGTCGCAGGGGCCGCCAGCACGCCGAGGGCCTTGCGACGGGTGAGCTTCGTCATGGCGCGAGCCTTATGTTCTGAGAACCGCTCCAGACTAGCAAGAGTGGTGGCCGTCTGGCCAGAGGAAGACGCGGCGACAAAGGCGATGGCAGCAATGTCGCACCTCGCCTTTCGGACGGTTTCGAGGCTGGACGAAAGCGTGAACTCGTCTAAATCACAGGGGCAAGGAGAGCCTGCGCTCATGACCGCTGACATTGCCACGGCGCCCAGCCGCGAGACCGCTTCCCTGCCGCCGGATCATCCCAAGGTGCGGTACGGGCGTATCGGCGTGCTGCTGTTGAATCTCGGCACGCCCGAGGGCACCGGCTATTGGCCGATGCGCGCCTATCTCAAGGAGTTCCTCTCCGACCGCCGCGTCATCGAGGAGCCGCGCTGGAAATGGTGGCCGGTTCTCAACCTGATCATCCTGTCGACGCGCCCCGGCCGAAAGGGCAAGGATTACGCCTCGATCTGGAACAACGAGCGCGACGAGGGTCCGCTCAAGACGATCACCCGCTCGCAGACCGAGCAACTCACGGAACGTCTGAAGCCGCTCGCCGGCGAGCGCATCGTCTTCGACTGGGCGATGCGCTACGGCTTCCCCGATGTGAAGAGCCGGCTGAAAGCCCTGCTCGACCAGGGTTGCGACCGCATCCTCCTGGTACCGCTCTATCCGCAATATGCCGCGCCGACGACGGCGACCGCCTGCGACCATGCCTTCCGGGCGCTGATGGAAATGCGCTGGCAGCCGGCGGTTCGCGTCGCGCCGCCCTATCATGACGACCCCGTTTATATCGGCGCGCTCGCCACCTCGATGCGCGCCTCGCTCGCCAAGCTCGACTTCGAGCCCGAGGTCATTCTCTGCTCCTTCCACGGCATGCCGCAGGAAAACCTGCTGAAGGGCGACCCCTATTACTGCCAGTGCGTCAAGACCTGGCGCCTGCTGCGCGCCGAGCTCGGCCTCGCCGAGGAGCGTTTCCCGTTGACCTTCCAGTCGCGTTTCGGGCCGGACGAATGGCTCCAACCCTATACCGACGAGACGGTGAAGGCGCTGGCCCAGGCCGGGAAGAAGTCGATGGCGATCGTCGCACCGGGTTTTTCTGCCGATTGCCTGGAAACGCTGGAAGAGCTCGACGGCGAGAACCGCGAGATATTCCTGCACAATGGCGGCGAGAAATTCGCCTATCTGCCCTGCCTCAACGATTCCCGAGAAGGCATCGACGTGATTGCCGAGGTCGTCCGGCGCGAATTGATGGGCTGGCTCTGAGCTAGCCCTCTCCGACAACGAAGCGGGCGACTCTCTCGGCAACCGGCCGCGCCTGCAGTATGCGGCGGTGCCCCAACCCTTCGGTTGCCTCCAGCCGGACGAACGACCCGGCCTCGGCAAGCGCCTGAGCGTGCTGGAAGCCGAGCTCGCGGTCCTGCCGGTCATGGATCACCAGCGTCGGCAGCCTGATCGCCTTGAGCTGAAGCGGCCCTTCGAACGCCGCGACCGGATTGCCGGCGACGACATGGATACGCCGCTCCAGTGCTGCCTGCCCGCGCTGGCCGAGGCCGAGGGCATGGCCGAACTGCCGGGTGATCCAGGTGATCGAGGACGGCGCGGCGATCAGCACGAGCCTGTCGGCGCTCACCACCGGCTGCCCCCGCACCGAGCCCGCCAGCGCGGCCAGCGCGATCGCACCACCGAAGGAATGCGTCACGATCGCATGAAACGGCCCGAATACCCGCGATACCGCAGCCAGGCTAGCGACGCCGAGCGGAAGATTGAGTTCGCGTCCGGTCGAAGCCCCATGGCCGGGCAGGTCGAAGGCGACGACCCGGTTGCCTTCGGCCAATAGCGGCTCGACGAAGCCCGCCATCGAAGCCGCATCCCCCGTCCAGCCATGGACCAGCAGCACCGTCCGGATCGACGCCTGCTCCTCGGGTTCGAAGATATAGGCCTGCACGCTCCCGCACGGAAAAGGAATCGCGCGCGGGCTCGCTTGCCGGAGCCTTGCCGGCAGCGCCTGTTCTCCCATCCTGCCGTTTCCGTTTCGCTTTGCCGGCCGCGGCGGGGTACAGAAGAGACGGAAGGCCAGCCAACCGGTCGTGCGCGGAGCTATGAGGCTCGCGGCCCGGACCAGCGGGCGCATGTAACGGAGGGCGGAAGCGCTCATGGCGAGGATCCGATTTTGTTCAACGCTGAACTATTATGTTCAGCCATGAACAAAAAGCAAGAGATCTCCGAGACGCAGACCCTGCCCTGGGACCTGCCGCGCTTCCGCAACTGGGTCTCCATCGCCCGCGCCCATAACATGTGGGAGAAGGTGCTGACCGAGTCGCTGGCGCCGCTCGGCATCCAGCTCGCGCATTACGACGTGCTCGCCAACATCTTCCATGTTCCCGGCCTCTCGCAGCAGGCGCTGGCCGAGAAGCTCCTGGTCGGACGCAGCGCGATGAGCATGCTGCTGCCCGTGCTGGAGAAGCGCGGCCTGATCGAGCGCCGCAACGACGAGGCCGACCGGCGCCTGCGCCGCCTCTGGCTGACGCCCCCCGGCGAGGCGGTCACCCGCAAGGCAATGGCGATCCATGTCGCCGAGATCGAGGCGATGATGCAGGTCCTCACCGACGAGGAATGCGATGCCGCGGGCGAGGCGATGCGCCGCGTCGGCAAGGCGCTCGAGGCGCGCAGCAACGCGATACCGAGTCGCCCCGTCAAGCCGTAGGGCGGCTGTCACGCTGAAGCCGCAGCAGGGCGCGGGCCGGCCAGGCCGGCCCTTCCCACGCTGTTCCCATCGCCTCGCTTCAGCATCGTGCCACCGTCACGCAACCGGCGCTCTCGCGCTCGGACGGGGCTGCTGGCCATGAAGCGCCGGCTCAGGCCGGCTTCTTTTCCTCGCCGAAGGCGGAGATGCCGCCATGCTTGGCCGACCAGGTCGCCGGATCGTTCAGGAAGCTCTCAACCTCGGCCAGGATCTTCGGCTCGAAATGGCCGCTCTCCTTGGCGACGGCGAGCACATCCCACCAGGTCGTGAGGTAATGCAGATTGATGCCGATCTCGTTCATCAGCTCGCGGCTCTTCGGGAAGATATCATAGTAGAACAGCACGAAGCAGTGCTGCACGTCGGCGCCGGCATTCCGCAGCGCCTCGGCGAAATTGACCTTGCTGCGCCCGTCGGTGGCGAGATCCTCGACCAGCAGCGTGCGCGCACCCTCGACGACCGAACCCTCGATCTGGGCGTTACGCCCGAAGCCCTTCGGCTTCTTGCGAACGTACTGCATCGGCAGCGACAGGCGGTCGGAGATCCAGGCGGCAAAGGGAATGCCCGCCGTCTCGCCGCCGGCGATGATGTCGAGCGACTCGTAGCCGATGTCACGCACGATCGTCGTCGCAGCGAAATCGATCAGGGTCGAGCGCAGGCGCGGATAAGAGATGATCTTGCGGCAGTCGATATAGACCGGGCTCGCCCAGCCGGAGGTAAAAAAGAATGGCTTGTCGCTGTAGAAATGCACCGCCTTGATTTCGAGCAACATCTTGGCCGCTTCACGCGCGATCACGGTCCTGTCGGTGGGGGTGAACAGGTTGGACATGGCGCGGTGTCTCCGGGCTGAGCGACGCCGCTCGCCGGGAACGGCAAGGGCTCTGGGGCTGGTCGAATTGGCAAACGGCCTCTTCTGATCGCCCTTTCCCAGCAGGTCAATCCCTTCGCGTGGCGATTTTTACCGCGGCCGGCAGCCTGTTTTGCAAGCTGCCCGCTCCAGCCGCCGCCAGGACCGCAGGATACCTCTGGCGTTACCGAAAAACGACCGTTGCAGCGTTTCCCACGACATCCACAGGCTCGGCTGCCGGCGATCATTGCGCCGGCTCAGGCCACATGAGATGCGAAATGATCCGAATTCGGGCGTGCCGTCTCGGCATCTCTGCTCGACGGACTCGGCCGGAGCAGCAGCAAGGGGCTTTCACCATGAGCGATCTTCAGGCGGCTGCCGCCGCACCCACCGAAGTCGACAGCAAGGCGCGCAAGGCCTTGTGGGGCGCGGCGATCGGCTATGCGATGGACGGATTCGATCTGCTGATCCTCGGCTTCATGCTCCGCGCAATCTCGGCCGATCTGCAGCTCAGCCAGGCGCAGGCCGCCTCTCTCGTCACCGCCACGCTGGTCGGTGCCGTGCTCGGCGGCATCGGTTTCGGCATGCTGTCCGATCGCATCGGCCGCGTCCGCGTCCTGACCTGGACCATCGTCCTCTTCGCCGTCTTCACCGGGATGTGCGCGCTGGCCCAGGGCTACTGGGACCTGTTGATCTACCGCACCATCGCGGGCCTCGGCCTCGGCGGGGAGTTCGGCATCGGCATGGCGCTGGTTGCCGAGGCCTGGCCGGCCTCGAAGCGCGCGCGCGCCTCCTCCTATGTCGGGCTCGGCTGGCAGGTCGGCGTGCTCGCCGCGGCGCTCGCCACCCCGCTGCTGCTGCCCTCGATCGGCTGGCGCGGCATGTTCGCCATCGGCATCCTGCCGGCGGTCGCGGCCTATTTCATTCGCCACTCCCTGCACGAGCCCGAGGTCTTCGTCGCCCGGTCCAAGGACCGGCCGAAGGAATCGGCGCTTGGCCTGCTGGTCAAGGATCGCGAGACCGCCAGGCTCAGCCTCGGCATGGTCATCCTCTGCTCGGTCCAGAACTTCGGCTATTACGGCGTGATGATCTGGCTGCCGAACTATCTCGCCACGCGGTTCGGCTTCCAGCTCACCCAGTCGGCGGTGTGGACGGCGGTGACCATCGGCGGCATGGCGCTCGGCATCTTCGCGTTCGGCCATATCGCCGACCGGATCGGCCGCCGTCCGGCCTTCTTCGGCTACATGATCGGCGCCGCCGTGATGGTAATGGTCTATTCGCGCCTGACCGACCCATTCCAGCTGCTGGTCGGCGGCGCCGTCATGGGCTTCTTCGTCAACGGCATGCTCGGCGGCTATGGCGCGCTGATCAGCGAGCTGTTCCCGACGGCGGCGCGCGCCACCGCACAGAACGTGTTGTTCAACATCGGCCGCGGCGTGGGCGGCTTCGGCCCCGTCGTGGTGGGTGCGATCGCAGCGGCCTACGGTTTCCAGACCGCCATCGCCCTGCTGGCCACACTCTACATCCTCGATCTCCTCGCCATGTGGCTCCTCATCCCGGAGAAGCGCGGCGCGGAACTGACCTGAGCCGGACGAAAGCTTCGGACACAGATGCTGAGGGCGCCAGTCGGCGCCCTTTCGCGTTCGAAAGCCGATGGCACCCCGGGAAATCCCGGCATAAGGCCCGAAAAGCAAAAAGCGCCGGGCGAACCGACGCTTGCATGCTTCTCAAGTCTTGAGATTGTCTGGAGCGGGCGAAGGGATTCGAACCCTCGACCCCAAACTTGGCAAGCGATTTACTGTAGTGTTCTTACATTGCACTGGCGTGTGCGGGCGTCAATCGGAGTTTCCCCAGTTCGCACCGGTACAAATTACATTGGATCGACTGGCGTGAAGCCGGCGGACACCCGTGGAATAGCGCGGAACCGCGAGACTGCAACCGCGAGGTAACCCGAGAGCAGTTTCAGAATTATTGCGTCTCAGTGTTAGGGGCTCATCGTCAAAACCGCGCAGTACCAAAATGAAGCAATTGCGCCCCTACCTCGTAGATCGTGCTCTCGAGGCGCCCTAGGGGTTGCGGGCTGTGGGAGCTCAAAGGCCAGGGCAAGCGCCCATCGTCAAGTTCAATGAAGTCCGCCGGGGCGCGGTCATCGCCCACAGTCCGTGCTCTTATGCCGGAGTAAGCATTCGCCGATCCGGTTCAGAAGCGTCGAGGCAAGTATCGGCATAGCGCTGCTCCGGCGAGGAGCGTGCCCCCAGCGGCGGCAAAGACGGCGGGCAGCGGCAGGAAGATCAGCAGAACGGCGAAAAGACCTGCCGCTCCGACCTGGCCGACATCGCGATAGGTCGTGAAGATCGGCGTCATCCTCGTTCGCTGGTGAGCGCGGACGGCACGCAGGAAGGTCACATTGCCCATGCCGTCGATTGCGCTCATGGCGAACGCTGCCGCCATGAGCGCGCCGGCGGCAGCGTAGGCGTTCTGCGGCGCGAGCAGAGCGACGAGGATCGTGCACAGCCCGCACGCCCCATAGGAGGCAAGGAGCAACGGTCGAATTCCGGTCCGGCGGGCAAGACGCCCCCACAATGGCGCCAGGAGAAGAAAGGCGGAGCCTAGCGACACCAGGCCGCCTCCAAGTGAAGCTCCCAAGCCATACCGGATGGCAAAGATCGGTACGTAGACCACGTACATGGCCCACCATGCGGCGCGTATCGTGGTGAGCAGCCAGGCCAGCCGAAGCCGCGGCTGCGCCCAGAAGCGCAGGATATCCGTGCCCTTAGCAACGGTCATCGCCGGTGCAGCCTCGGCGGCACGTGTCCTGTCCAGGAGAAATGCGAGGAGGATCGGCGCGGCCGCGGCGCAGCCAGCGCTGATGGCCAGAGGCATGCCTGAGGCGACGGATTCCGCCAATGCGATCCCTAGCCAAGGCCCGGCCCCATAGCTTGCGCCGGCGAGGAAGATGCGAAGCGGTTCGAAACCAGCGAGCGCGCGCCGGGGAACGTGCTGCATGACGTACAGGCTCATAACATTCTCGAAGGTGAGCACCATCAGCACATGCAGCATCAGCCCGACGACGAGCCCACCGGTGTTGTTCAAGCTCAACGCGCATGCGGAGCCAATGCCGCTCAGCGCTGCGGCTGCCAGCAAAGGCTCCCGCCCCAGGCGATGCAGAAGTCGCGGCAACGCGATGCTAACGGCTATACCAAACAGGCTCGCAATCAGGTACATTTCACTGACGCGCTGCGCCGTTCCAAGAACCCCGTAGGCAAGGACCGGGATGAGCGAGATCACCATCGTGCGCGCGAGGACCGTGATCGCGTAGACGGACACCAAAGTCCAACGCACGTTCGAATGGAGGTTCGCCGGCGCCTGCATTGCAGCGGTTCAGATATTCGTGCCGCCGGAACGCTCGAAGCAGAGCTCCGCGGCGATGAGATCCTCCAACGAACAACCAACCGATTTAAACAGCGTGATTTCTTCGGTGCTGCGCCTGCCCTTAACCTGGCCGGAGGCGAGATCGAAGAGATCGCCCTGGATGTCGCCTGCGACGATCGCGCCGCCTTCCAGTGCCTGGACGATCTCGCCCGCTTCAGTCGTCGCGCCGGCGCGCGTATCCACGAAGACGCTCGCTCGCCGCAAAGCCTCATCATCCGTCTCACGCATTGTGGGTGTGAAAGCGCCGACGAGGTCGAGGTGGCAGCCGGGTCGTAGCCATTCGCCGAGCACAAGCGGCGCCTCACTTAGCGTCGCGCAGGAGATGATATCGGCGCTTGAAACCGCGGCTTCGAGCACCGGCGCAGCGGTGGCTTTCAGGCCCGTATCCCCGAGCTGCAGCGCGAGATATTCGGCCTTGGCCATGTCTCGCGCCCAGATCTGCACATTTTCGATCGGGCGAACGGAGGCATGCGCGAGGGCGAGGTTCGGAGCCATGCGGCCCGCGCCGACGATGAGTAGGCGACTGGCGTCCGGCCGGGAAAGATAACTCGACGCAAGCGCCGAGGCGGCGGCCGTCCGGCGGGACGTGAGTTCCCCCGCTTCCAAGCTGGCGACAATCCTGCCATCGCGAGCACTCATCAGCAGATAGTGAGAGCTGACTGCCGGTAAGGCGCGCCGCCCGTTGTCCGGAAAGACCGTTACGGTCTTGAGGCCTATATGGCCTCCGGTCATCCAGGCGGGCATCAACAGCAGGGTCGCATCCCGCTCACCCGGTACCGTTACGTTATAATGCGGGCGAGGAGGGCTTTCGGCTCCCTTCCGGAAACCGGCTCGCAACGCTCTGACAAGTGACGGCCAGTCCAGCGTCGCGATAACCGCTTCGTCATCCAGATGGAGCATTGCCAGGCCTCACGCGGCAAGCCGGAAGGCCGGCAGCGGGTAGCGCCGCGCCTCATTGGGCGGCAGCAGTTCCAGCCTGGCTCCGCTCGCGATCGACGCCGCCTCCGCGCCGATGATCCGGCCGAGGAGACTCGCGCCCTCGTCCAGCGCGACCTCGGCTAGAATGATCGGCACCTCCTCGTTGAATGAAGGATGGTTGGGACGGGTGATCAGCGAGAACGACACGATCTTGCCGCGCCCGGACACCTCCCGCCAGACTAGGTCCGTCGAGCCGGTATAGGGACAGATCGGGCGCGGATAGAAAAACAGGGGGCCTCCATCGCGGCTCTGCTGGAGCAACAGCTTGCCTTCGCGCCAGCCGGCGAGGAAGGGGGCGTTATCCTCGTCTTCGTAGGGTTGGGGATAGGCGATCTCGGCGCTCATTGCACGGCCTCCAGGATGATGCTGCTGGCGGAAAGGCCATGGCCGTAGCCGACCATGCCATAACCCGCGACGAGACCACGCCTGGCATTCGCGACCTGCCGATCGCCGGCCTCGGCGCGCAGTTGGCAGACCGCCTCAGTGACACTGAGCAGGCCACCTGCGATGCCGGCCTGCCCGCAGGAGAGCTGGCCGCCACCGGTATTGAGCGGCAGGCTGCCATCCCAGGAGAAGCTATTCGCGGCCAGGAAGGCGCTGGCCTCGCCCTTCTTGCAGAAGCCTAGGTCTTCGAGCTGGATCGCGACCATGATCGGATAGTCGTCGTAGAGTTGGACGAAATCCATGTCCCGCGGGCCGAAGCCAGCTTTGTCATACAGCTTGCCCGCGAAGGTCTCCCAGCCACCGCGCAGCGGGGCGATCTCCATTGGCGGATGATTATGGCGCTCGAAGCCCGAGAGGATGCGCACAGCCTTCCCGGCCGGTGCGCGATCCAGCGTGGTGACGACGACCGCTTCGGCGCCCGCGCAGGGTAAGACGCAATCGTAAAGGCAGATCGGGTCCGCAATGACGCGGGCGTTCATGTAATCGTCGATCGTCATCGGGCCGCGCAGAAGCGCATGCTCGTTCCGCTGCGCGCTGCGGCGCTGGTCGACGGAGATGCGGCCGAGATCCTCGCGCCGCGTGCCGTAGGTTTCCATGTGCTTGCGCTGGATGATTCCGAACAAGCCGTTCGCGCCGCCGAAGCCGAGGGGCGTGCCGTAATTGCGCAGGCCGCGGCTGAAATTGTCCATCAGCTTGAAATGACCGCCGACATCGTAATTGTCGCCGGCGATGCAGAGCACGGTCGTGGCCTGGCCGCTCTCGATGGCGTGTTTGGCATTGATAATGCTGGCCACCGGGCCAGCGCTGCCGGCGGTGCCGAGATAGGCCCAGGAGACAGAGATCCCGAGTTGCTCCGCTGCCGTGACGGTATTGTCCGGCGGCAGCTCGAAGGAGCAGATGGCCAGTCCGTCGACGTCCTTGAAATTCATGCCGGCTGAATCCAGCGCCTTGCGGCCAGCTTCCGCCAGAAATGAAAAGAGCGTGCGCGTGGTGCGCTTCTCATAGGTGGTGCGGCCGTAACCTGCGATTCCGATGTTGCTTGTCATGACCGCCTCAAATGATGTGGTTACGCCGCAAGTCCTCGATCTCGGCGGCGGAAAGCCCGAGCCCGTCGCCGAAGACCTCGTCGTTGGACGCGCCGGGGTCGCGGCCCGACCAACGAATGTCACCGGGCGTTTCGCTGAGCTTCGGGACCGGCGCCGGCATGCGCATCGGCCCTAGGGTCTCGTCGACGAGCGTGCGGATTGCCTCGCGGGCCGCGATATGGGCGTCGCCGAGCACATCGGCGATGTCGTTGATCTTGCCGGCGACGACTTTGTTGGCCACGAGCCTTTCGAGCGCCGAGGCAGTCGGCTGCGTCTTCAGCCAGGCGGCGACCTCACCATCGATGGCGTCGCGATGGATCACGCGATCGGCCATGGTCGCAAAACGCGGATCGCTCTTGAGGTCGGGCCTCTGCATGGCATCGACGAGCCCGTCATAGATGCTCTGCGAGCCGCAACTGATCGCGATCGCGCCGCCATCGGCGGTCGCGTAGACGTTGCGCGGAACGTCCTCTTCCATCTGATTGCCGAGGAGCGGCTTCTTTCTTCCGGTCTGGTCGTAGCGGACGACCACCGACTCGATGATGCGCAGCAGGGGTTCATAGAGCGCCACGTCGACGACCTGGCCGCGGCCGCTGCGCTCGCGCCGATGAATAGCCGCGAGGGCTCCAAAGGCGCCAAAGATGCCGGCCAGATAATCGCCCATCGGAAAGGCCGAAACCGTTGGCCCTTTATCGGCATGACCGGTGAAGGAGGCGAGGCCGGAAAAGGCCTCGGCGATCGTGGCGTATCCGCCCTGCTCCCGGTTGGGTCCCGTCTGACCCCATCCGCTGACGCGCACCCAGACGATGCGCGGAAAACGCTGCGAAAGTTCGGCCGGATCGAAGCCCCAGCGCTCGAGCGTACCCGGGCGAAAATTCTCGATGACGATGTCGCTTTCGCCGATCAGGCGCAATGCGAGTTCCCGCGCCTCCGGCCGCGAAATATCGAGCGTGACCGCGTGCTTGTTGCGCGCCATCGTCTTCCACCATAGCGCCGCGCCGTCCTTGTGCGGCGGCCACTCGCGTAGCGCGTCGGGCTTTCCGGGCTTCTCGACCTTGATGACCCGGGCGCCGAAATCAGCCAGCATCGAGCCTACGAAGGGGCCGGCCAACATCGAGCCGAGTTCGAGCACCTTGAGATCCGAGAGGGCTCCTTCAGGCGTAGTTCGGGCGTGCGCTTCCATGATGGCTCGCTTTCTGATGGGATTGCGCGGCCTTGGCCGCTATTTGGATGGGGCAGCGACTCGATCGATGCCGACGAAGACGTCGAGCAGGACCACGGCGACGATCGCGACATAGATTGTGCCTGCGGAGATCGCCGCGACCATTGGGTCGATCGCATATTGCACGTAGTTGAAGATCTTGACCGGGATCGGCATCAGGGCCGCGGTCGCATTGAAGATGCTGAGCTCGACGTTGATCCAGGAGATGATCAGCGCAAACAGCGCCCCGGCGACGAGGCCCGGCTTGATGATCGGCAGCGTGACGAGAAAGAAAGTCGACACGGGTGAGGCCCCTAGATCGAGACTGGCTTCCTCGAGCGTCTGATCGAAGCGGGCCAGAGATGCCAGCACCGTACGCAGGATGTAGGGAACGACGATGACGACATGGCCGACCAGCAGCGCCGTATAGCTGCGCGCGAAGCCCAACATGCTCGCATACTGGAGCAACGCTGCACCGATCACGATCGTCGGCAGGATGAGCGGCGCCAGGAAGATCGTATTGACGAGCTTCATGCCCGGAAGCTGACTGCGGGTGATGGCGAGCGCCGCCGGAATGCCTATCAGGATCGCGATCACGGTCGAGGCCACCGCGATCGAAGCGCTGAGCCCGATCGAATCGAGATAGGAGGTGTCGGCGAGGAACTGCTCGTACCAGCGCAAGGTAAAGCCCTGCGGAGGGAAGGTCAGGTATTCCGTCTCAGTGAACGAGACCGCCACGATGATGGCGAGCGGAATGGTCAGGAAGGCTAGGCCCGCCCACACGAAAGCAAGAAGCAGGAAGCGACCAATTCGTTCCGGGAACGTCATCATGAGCGCACCGCCTGGCGGCCTGCCGGCTGCCGTTCGATGAAGAAAAGATAAAGCGCGATCAGGACAAGCGTGACGACGAGCAGGCCGACGGCAAGCGCCGCGCCGAAGTTGAAGTCGAACAGCGAGCCGTACTGCTCGAAGATCGACATGGCCATGACAACGGTCCGGCCGCCGCTCATGATGCTCGGCACCACATAGGCGCTGACCGCCAGCGTGAAGACGATCAGCGAGCCCGCGACAACGCCGGGAAGGCTGAGCGGGAACGTCACTTTCGCGAAGGTGACGAAGCGGTTCGCCCCCAGATCGAGCGCGGCCTCCACCAGCGATTTGTCGATGGTCTGAAGTACGCCGGCGACAGTCAGCACCATGAAGGGGACGAGGATGTAGGTCAAGCCGATGATGATGCTGAGCTCGGTAAACAAGATCGGCATAGGCCGATCGGTCAGACCGAGTGTCATCAGCGTGGTGTTCACCAAGCCCTGGCGTCCGAGCAGGATCATCCAGCCGAACGAGCGCACGATATTGCTCGTGAACAGCGGCATGATGACGAGGATGTAGCAGATGCGCCTCGCCATTCGGCTGCGCACCACATTCACGATGTAATAGGCGATCGGGTAGCCAATGACGAAGGAAACGAGCGTTGCGATCAGCGACAACTTGAACGTGACGTAGAGGATGCTCGGATAATAGCTGTCCCCCAGTATCCGTGCGTAGTTCGCGAGGCTCCACGCGCCGTCCTTGGTCTGGAAGCTCGCCATGACGACCACGAAGAACGGGACAAGGAAGAAAGCGGCCATAAAGGCCAGCGGCACGCCAACGAGGAGAGCTGCCCAGCCGTTGCGGATTCTCATGGCAAGGCCTCCCCTGCCTCGGAGCGAGCTGAACTTGAGCTCATTTGGTCAGGACCCGACCGCTGTCGCGGTGCCACGAAAGCACGACCTCGTCGCCGACCGCGATCGGCGCCTCGCCCGCAAGCGCGGTCTGTTGTGCGACGATCTCCTGCCCGTCACTGGAAACGGCGTAGATCCTGATGATCCCCCCCGCGAAGACGATCTCTTGGACGCAGGCCGGTAGGGAAACGAAATCGGCCGAAGGATCCTGCGCATGGTCGACACGAATCGCTTCGGGACGGAGAAGATATGTCGCCTTGCTGCCAGCCGCCGCGCCATGGCGGGCTGCGATCGAAAGCGAGCCAATGGCGAGAGAACCATCGGCAGCGACGGTCGCAGCCAGCAGATTGGCGTCGCCGATGAAGTCGGCGACATAGCGCTCGGCCGGGGCGTGGTAGATGTCGCGGCCGGAGCCGATCTGGGCTATGCGGCCGGCATCCATCACGGCGATGCGATCGGCCATGACCAGGGCTTCCTCCTGATCATGCGTAACGAAGATGAAGGTGATGCCCAGTTTCTGCTGGAGCGTCTTCAGCTCGATCTGCATCTGCTTGCGCAGCTTCAGGTCGAGCGCGCCGAGCGGCTCGTCGAGCAGCAGCACCTTAGGGCGGTTGGCGATTGCCCGTGCCAGCGCCACGCGCTGCTGTTGCCCCCCCGAAAGCTGGGCCGGGAAGCGCTCCCCATAAGCAGCCATTCCGACCGTCGAGAGGCATTCCTCAACAATGGACGCAACTTCGGCCGCGACCTTGCCTGCACGTCTTGGTCCGAAACCGACATTCTGTGCGACGGTCAGGTGCGGAAACAGGGCGTAATTCTGGAATACGGTATTCACCGGTCTGCGATTGGGCGGCAGGCGCTTCATGGAACGCCCGTCGATCCGGATATCGCCTTCGCTGAACTCGACGAATCCCGCGATCGCGCGCAGCAAAGTCGTCTTGCCACACCCGCTGGGTCCGAGCAGCGCCAGGAACTCGCCCTCGGCGACATCAAGGGAGATGTCGTTCAACACCACGAGGTCGCCATAGCGCTTCGTAAGATGCTCGACCCTGATGTAGCCGTTGTTCATGTGCAATCCGGATTGTTCACGCGTCTCTTCAACGCAAGGGGATGAGCATGTTCATAAGCGGAACGTGCTGCTGGCAGCCATACATGTCGCCTTCGCCTCCCGAACCTTGGGCTCTTGGCCGTTTGATCGTGATCTTGATGGCGTTAGCCATGTCGATCTCGAAGAAAGACGAAATGTCGGTGACGGACAGCCCATAGGCCTTCGCGACCGATTGAGGCGTGATGGCGCCGGATGACCGGATGAGTTCAAAATTCGACTTTTCCTTGCACAGGATGTCGAAGGTTATGCGATAGGGACCGGCATTCTTGCTGCGGACAATGTCCGCAATCTCGCGCAGAGGGCGGGGGCTCATCTCACAGCTCCTCGATGCTGATGGGGAAGAGTTCGGTGGGCGTATCCACCTTCATCAGATGGTATGCGCTGAACTCGTAGACCGGGCCGACATCGAGGTCGGACGGCGAATAGGGGAAGGCGAGGTTGCCCGAAGGATTGATGATGCCTTCGTAATGATGGTGCAGCATTGCGCCGCTGATTTGGTGGCACGCGGCATGTGCCAGCTCTTGGGTCGCGGCAGTGACCTCGATCACGAGCCCCACCTCGCGCTGCAGACCGTGCTCCTGCTCCAGTTCCTTCATCACGCCATCGCGACCGTAGACATGGAACTGCATCGATATGGGCGAGGGTGCGAAGTACTCGATGGCCCTAACCTTGAGCTGATCTAGGATGCCGTCGAGCGCCGCTATGGTGGTTGGGCAGCGAATTCCAGCAATCGAGATCGAGCGATAACCAGCGAGTCGCGCGCCTTCCAGCTTCACGTAGTAGTCGTCCGTTTCGGAAAGCTTCGCACCCGTAACGCGAACCTGTCTGTCGCTGAGTTGTTCGAAGGAACACTCCGAGAGGTCGATTTCGTGGCCCGGCCCACCCTGCTTGAAGGGGTTTTCACGCTCATAGAGAGAGTGCGCGGAAACCGATTTCACCGACGCACGCCGCTTAATGCTGCCGGGCTCGAGCACGAAGCTGTCGTCGTGGACGGTGCCAAGCATCACGTCCATCGCGAAGGGCTCAGCAGAGAAAGCACCACATTCGAGGATCTTGCCCATATGGATCGCAAGCGCCGGATCGGCGCCTTTCCAGATGGGATAGGCGGCGATCACAGAGTCGTCGCAGGCGCGACCGGCGATGATCACGTCGGCACCAGCATCGAGCGCCGCGCAAATCGGCTCATGGCCCATCTGGGCGACGAGCGTCACAGTCTCATCGAGAGCTTCCTGTGTCAGGATATGGCCGGCTTCGAAATCGATCACTTCGCCGGCGGCAACCGCGCGCTTGGCCCGTTCGATCGGGATGTCAGAGCGAATCGTCGCGAGCTTCAGCTTGAGGCCGGTTTCCTTTGCGATCTCGCGAACAAGCTTCGCCGTTCGATCGACCTGGACGCTTGATCCCGCACCGCCGACGCTGCCGACGATCACCGGAATGCCGACATTCCGCCCGGCTTGGATCAGAGCGGTCAGCTCTCGTTTGATACTGACGTCGGAAACCAGAGGCTTACCGGAGCCAAGATAATGCGGACCTGGATCCGTGGAGCCCGCATCGACGGCAATGACCGACGGTTTGAGCGACATGCCCCGTGCCAAAGCCTCATCACCGAAGCCGTAGCCCAGAGTGCCCGTAGGCGTTAGCACCGTGATGCCGGACATATTTTGACCCTGATCCGTCGCTCGATCCAAAAAGCTGTCTGTTCCGCGATGGCATCGCGGTCTCGACGCGCTCTATTCAGATTGAGGGGCAGCCAAGGGTCAAATTTCTTCTGGCAGGTCAGTCATAACTCCAGGATATGTACTTCCCAAGCGGGGGCGTTTCAGCGCTAAGACAGATCGCCAATAGCCGTTGCCATGGCTGCAATCTTGGCCGTCAAATTGGACCGAACGTGTTCTATCAGTGCCCTGGTTGCGAGCGAAGGCTCCCGGAAGCTAGGCGTCACGACCCAAACGTTGAAATTCACGACAGGGCGGAAGGGCCTGATCACGAGCTGGTTTGGCGGGAACCCTTCAGTGCTGAGTGGATCGACGATGGAAACGCCTACGCCAGCCGCCACGAAGGAGCAACACGCCTCGGTGAGCTGGGCCTTGATCACGATGTTCCGATCGGAGCCGCATTCCGCAAAAACCCGGTCGATCTCCAATTGCGCGCGATCCTCTTCGACCATCCCGACGAAACGCTCGCCGTGCAAGTCCTTCGCTTCGATCACGTATCGAGAGACCAAGTGATGGTCGGGAGGAAGGGCACAGACCGCCTTCATCGAACACAGCTTGTCGAAGCGCACGCCCGGCCTGTCCGGGGCAAACATGCCGAAGCCTAGATCAAACCCTTGAGTCGCGACCGCTTCGACGAGCAGCCAGGAATTGCGGCTCGACATCTCGATCTTCAGACCCTGTCTGGTCGCCAGGAATCCGCCAAGGATCGGTGGCAGGACCCTCGCCGCGAGCGACGGATAAGAGACCAGATTGATCTCGCCATAGTCGAAGTGCTTGATGGCTCGCGCCCGTGCGGAAACGGAGTCCACGCTGAGGAAGACCCGCTCCACTTCCGAATAGAGCATCTGTCCCTCTGCCGTTGGCACCACGCCGTTCTTCTGGCGATGGAAAAGGGAAAACCCGCATCTCCGCTCGAGCAGAAAGATCAATTTGCTGACGGCGGGTTGCGACAGATTGAGCTTCTCGGCCGCCCTGGTGAAGCTGCCGATCTCCATGATGGTCTTGAACGCTTCGAGCTGCCGGATATTCATAGCGAAAAGTTATCTCAGACCCGCGGATTTCAATTTGAAGCTGGAACTGTGCCGGGTCCTCATATCTATCTCAAGGAAAAAGGCCAGAGGCGGAGGAGAAACCATGGCAAATTTCAAAGCAAAACAGCTCGCTGGCGCGGTTTCATTCGCGGCTGTTGGAGCATTCGCGAATATAGCTGCGGCTGAGGACTCCATCACCGTAGCCACATACGGTGGAGAGTGGGGCGCGGCGATGCAGGCCTGCATCATCGACCCCTTCACACGGGATACAGGGGTGAAGGTCACACCTGAGCCGGGCGTCTCGGGCGTGACGTTAAGCAAGCTGCGTCAACAGAAGGCGGCACCTTCTTTGGATGCTGTCTGGCTCGACGGAGGCGTTTCCGAGATCGCCGCGGCCGATGGCGTCGTCGCGCCGATCGATGCCGCCAGGGTTCCCGCGGTGTCGGGAATGATGCCCGAGGGCGTCTATAAGGGCTCTGATGGAAAGGCCTTCGCCGTCAGTACCGGCTTCTATTCACTTGGACTCGCCTACAATACGCGTGACATCAAGCAGGCGCCGACCTCATGGCTTGATCTGTGGAAGCCCGAATTCGCCGGAGCGGTCACCTTTCCCAGCCCCTCCAACGCCATGGGCGTCCCCTTCATCGTGCACCTTGCGGGGCTAGTCGGTGGCAATGCGGACAATGTCACGCCCGCATTCGATAAGCTGAAGCAGCTCAAAGTTTCGGCTTATTTCGATACCGCTGGCGCCGGAACCAATCTGTTCCAAAGCAACGAGGTCATCGTCGGCGCCCATTACGCAAGCTCCGCATACGCCATGCGTGATCAAAAGCTTCCGATCGCGTTCGTTGTGCCGAAAGAAGGAGCCATCGGAGGTGACATCCGGCTGCATCTCGTCGCCAATAGCAAGAAACAGGTGCTGGCGGAGAAATTCATGAACTACGCGATTGGCAAGACGCCGGCCAAGTGTATGGCAGAGAAGATCTATGTCGGACCGGCAACAGCCGGAATCGAGCTGTCGGATAATGCCAAGCAGCGCATGCCCTGGGGTGCGGATGGCTCGATCAAGAGCTTGGCACTACCCGACTGGAACAAGATCAACAAAAACCGCGCAGCGATTATCGAGGCCTTCAACAAGACGGTGGTCGCCAAGAAATAAATCTGATTTCGAGGCGGGCAATTTTAATCGCCCGCCTCTAATAATCAGCCACGCATTCGACGCCGGAGAAAGTCGAGAAAAATTCTAACCTTAGGTGGCACTAAAGCACCAGCTTTGTAAGCGGCGAAGATAGGCATAGCTTCTTCAGGCTCATAGGCCTCGAGAAGGGGACGTAGACGGCCACTACGGATGTCATCGGCCACTCTCAGATCAGTCACTCGACTGATGCCAAGGCCGGAGATGACAGCCTCGTAGTTCCCATGTCCGCCATTGACCACATAATTTCCCTGTACCTTAAGCTTAAGTGGCCGGCCTTCCACCACGAAACTCCATTCATTACTAGATAAGCCCAGTCGGCTCATCAGCAGGCAATTATGGCGAAGAAGGTCTTGCGGCGTTTCAGGGGTTCCGTGGCGAGCGAGGTATGACGGCGCCGCGCAGATGATCTGCCTGCTCGCCGCCACCTTGGTGATTATCGCCGCGGAATCCTTCGGAGAGCCCCAGCGCAGACCGATATCGTGGTCGCCCAAAGCCGGATCGACGATGTCATCCGACAGATCGAGTTGGACCTTGATGTTTGGATGGAGTGCCAGGAATTCGGGAAGGATCGGAATAAGCCTATGCAGTCCAATCATGATCGGACTGGTGATCCGCAATGTCCCGCGTGGCTCCCCACCGTATTCGCTGACAACAAGTTCAGCCTCCGCTATCTGACTGAGAATCGTCTGGGCACGTTGATACAATGTTTCACCGGCTTCGGTGAGCGAAAGGCGACGTGTCGTCCGATCAAGGAGCCGAACGCCGAGGCGACGCTCTAGCCCGTCGATACGACGACAAACCGCAGATCGGGTAACGCTCAGCATTTTTGCTGCGCCTGCGAAGCTGCCGCTGTCAACAACATGGGCAAAAACCTGAAGCTCGCTGCCGCTATTCATCTCGGTCCAATCGTTGCGTTTTACTCAACAGTATGTGTCCATCAACGGTGGTTCCAAGCCAACCCCCTGTGAGCCTAGCCTGACGTCACGGTAAAGGCCGCAACGCCAACAAGACGGCCAGATGTCGGAGGAACCAGTGATTACGGATACCAGCGCCGGACAGGTGGCGGGCTTGGCGCGCCGCCGATGATCAAGCTCGTGACCTTCCAGAAGCGCGTCGAACAATTGACGCGCCCCGCGTTCGAAGATCGCTGGGAAACGATTCATGGCCCGATCGCCGCAGCTTTTCCCGGCTTACGCGGCTATATGCTCGGGTTCTCGCTGGATGAGGGCGAACCGCAGGCTGATGGTGTCGCGCAGCTGTGGTTCGATACGCGCGAGGCTTGCCAGGCTTCCTATGCTTCCGAGATCGGCCGCAATGGGTCGAAGGACGCGTCCGCCTGGCTGGCACGGCGCGAGCATCTGCTAGCCAGCGAGCGCTGGCTGAAGCGGACAGGCGCGTTGTCGTCAACGCCGTTCAAGGTGTTGCTCTGCCTGAAGAGGCACGCCGATCAAACGCGCGTGGCCTTCATTGGCCACATCGACGCGGTTGCCACGGCCGACATTTGCAACGTCACGGGAGCCATGCAGGCACGCCTGAGCCTCGACGAGGCCGGGCAGCTGCTGAATTCCAGGGTGGAAGGCGACCTGACGCTCGTGACGGGCGAGGCTCCTTACGACGCGCTTGTCGAGCTCTGGTTCACCGAACGGGATGCGGCCGCACAGGGTCGCGATCAGCTGCGGGCCTGGAAGGACCGAGTTTTCGGTCATGACGGTATCGCTCGGTGGGAGGACGCGCTGTTGCGCGAACATGTGGTGGTGCCGCCGCCACCTCCTACCTACGGAGTCGAGGAAGGACAGAATTGATGCAGAAGACCGCCCTTGTCATCGGCGCAACCGGCGTTTCCGGGCGCGCGCTGATCGAGCATCTCGACCAGCAGCCGGACTGGAACGTGATCGGCGTGTCGCGCAAGCCTCCCTATTTCCAGACGAAGGCCCGGTTCGTTCACGCCGACCTCATGGATCCGCAAAGCTGCAAGGACAATCTCGGCAGCTTGAGCGAGGTCACGCATGTCTTTTACTGCGCTTATCTCGACAACAAGGTGATTGCCGAAACGCGCGCGCCGAATGCGAAGATGTTCGCGAATGTCCTGCCGGTGATCGAGGCGGCTGCACCGAACCTGCAGCATGTCTGCCTGCTCCAGGGCACCAAGTATTACGGACAGTATCTCGGCCCGTTTAAAACCCCTGCGAAGGAAACGGATCCGCGGATCGACGTGCCTCATTTTTACTACGACCAGCAGGATTTGGCCGAACAAGCCAGCGCCGGAAAGGGCTGGTCCTGGTCGGCCGCGCGGCCGCATGTGATCTGCGGCTTCGCGCTGGGCAATCCGCTCAACATTATTACGACGATCGCCACCTATGCGACGCTGCTGAAGGAGATGGGGCAGCCCTTCACCTTCCCCGGCAAGCCGGGCGCCTTCAGCTCCGTCTATCAGGCAACGGATGCGGGACTGCTGGCCCGGGCCATGGTCTGGATGTCGACCAAGCCGGAGTGCGCTGATCAGGCCTTCAACATCACCAACGGCGATTTCTTCCGTTACCAGAACCTGTGGCCGGTCTTCGCACGCTTCTTCGGCCTTGAGGCAGGCGGTGTCGAGACCGTCGATATGCCGACCCGGATGGCTGGCGCAGACGCGTTGTGGGACAAAATCGTTGCACGTGATGGCCTCCAGAAGCACCCGCTTTCGCAGCTGGTTAACTGGAATTTTGCCAACTACGCGTTTTCGAACGACTGGGACGTGATGTCCGACACCACCAAATGTCGACGGTATGGCTTCCTGGAATTCATAGACAGTGAGGAGATGTTCCTGGACCTCTTCCGGGACCTACAGCGCAACAGGATCATACCCTGAGCGAAGGGCCAAGCTTTGCCCTCCTTCCCTGAAACCCAATCACATGAGTGAGAGAATGTCCGTCTCCCTGAGTGCAGAGCTCCAGGCGGAGTTCGAGCGCAATGCGCAAAATCCCTGCGTAGGCAAGATCCTGCTTTCCCAGAGTGATCGCGCACGAGTCTGGTACATGCGCCTGGAACCGGGCGAGCGCATCGGTTTTCACCGTCACGTGCTCGATTATTTCTGGACGGCGCTGAGCCCGGGCCGCGCCGTATCCCATATCAATGGCGGGGCGCCCAAAGAAGCGACGTACTACGCCGGCCAGACCAGCCACATGCGCTTCGGTCCGGGCGAGTTCATGGTTCATGACCTTCACAACGTCGGCGACACGCCGCTCGTCTTCGTCACAGTCGAGCACCTTGAAAGCGCGAATCCACCACTGCCGCTGCCCGCCGGTATCTCACCGTGCGGCATCGAGGTGGCACAGGAACAACCATGAACCAGATTTCACTGGCAGCTGCGCGTGACGCCTTCGCGCCTGGGATATTCAACGGCCGAGTCATTCTGGTCACCGGCGCCGGGCGAGGTATCGGAAAACTGCTTGCCGAGCGGCTGGCAGAACTCGGCGCGCGCGTCGCCCTTTGCGATCTCGTAGAGGAGCGCGCAGTCGAAACGGCTCGGATTATCACGGACGCGAACGGGGAGGCCTTGCCTCTCGTCGCAGACGTTTCCAAGGAAGACGACGTGCGCGCGGCCGTCGATGCCGTGCTCGTCCGTTGGGGCAGGATCGATGTTCTCGTCAACATGGCGGGGAGCTACGGCGCCGCCTACCGGGTCACGCACGAGACGCCGGTCGACGAATGGGATTCCGTCTTCGCCTCGAATGTGCGCGGCAGCTTCCTGTGCGCGAAGACAGTTCTACCGCACATGATCGAGGCCGGCGGCGGCCGCATCATCAATTTCGCCTCCAATGCCGGGCGCTCGGTCAGCCCACTGCTCGGCTGCTCCTACACGGCCGCCAAGACGGCGGTGATCGGCATGACCCGCCATCTCTCGCGCGAGTATGCCCGACACGGCATCCTAGTGAACACTATCGCTCCCGGACCGGTCTCGGGCGAACGCGTGAGCGGCCTGCTGCGCAACGACGAGGAAGGCAGGGCTCTCAACGGCCAAATCCCCATCGGCCGCCTAGCTGAATCGGCTGACATCGTCGACGTCGTCCTATTCATGGCCTCTGACGCGTCACGCTACATGACTGGCGCCATCCTCGATGTATCCGGAGGACTGATCCTAGCCTGAGGCCTCCGCGTCCAGGGGCTCGATAGACAACAATAAACTGGAGGGAACCATGAAGTTCACACGCAGATCATTCATCGCTTCGACAGCTTTTGTCGCGACGACCTTCTCTATTGTCCGCCCAGCTCAAGCTGCGACCTACAAGCTCGCCACCAACATGCCCGCCGGCCATCCCATGATCACGCGGATCGAGGAGGCGGCCAGGAACATCAAGGCGGACACTAACGGTGAATTCGACATCCGCATTTTTCCCAACAGCCAACTCGGCGGAGACCTGGAGGTCTTGTCCCAGTTGCGTCAGGGAGCGATCCAGTTCTATCCGCTGGCCGGCGCACAGCTCTCCAATCTTGCTCCGGCATCCTCCCTCAATGGTGTTGGTTTCGCGTTCAACAGCCTGGACGAAGTCTGGAAGGCAATGGATGGCGATGTTGGCGGCTTGGTGCGTAAAGGCCTCGAGCAAACCGGATTGCACACTTTCGACAAGATGTTTGACAACGGCTTCCGACAGATAACCAGCGGTTCGAAGCCTATCGAGAAGCCGGCTGACCTGTCTGGCGTACACATCCGCGTCCCACCCAGCCCGCTCTCAACATCCCTCTTCAAGGCCTTCGGCGCCGCTCCGCAGTCGATCAGCTTCGGTGAAGTCTACACCGCACTGCAGACCAAACTCGTCGACGCCCAGGAAAATCCGCTCCCGCTCGTCGACAGCGGCAAATTCTACGAGGTCCAGAAATACGTCAGCCTCACCAACCATATGTGGGACGGGCTCTGGATGCTGGCCAACGGGGCGTTCTGGAAACGCCAGACCCAGCAGGTCAAGGACATCATCAACAAGCGCTTCACCGAGGCTGCCATCGCGGAGCGGGCCGATCTGGTCAAACTCGACGAAAGCCTCCGCGCCAAACTAACCGGCGCGGGCATGACCATCGTCGAGCCGAACCGCCAAGCGTTCCGCGACGTGCTCGCAGCTTCGCCCTTCTACAAGGAGTGGAAGGAGAAGTTCGGCGCCGAGGCATGGGGCACGCTCGAACGCTACACGGGCAAGCTGGGTTGAGATGATGGCTGCGACCGATCTTCCGGCGGCAGCGTCCGCCAGCGACATCCCCGGACAAGCGAGCCCCGGAGCGCTCGACCGGATTGAATCTGGACTCGGCAAGCTCGTCGACTTCGTCGCAGCCGCTCTCCTGCTCGTCGATATCGTGCTGCTCGGCTGGGCAGTGACGGCACGCTACCTCCTCAACATTCCAGTCACCTGGATCGAGGAGGTGGCGATGCTCGTCTTCCTGTGGTTCGGGATGCTGGGGGTGGCCAGCGCATTGCGGCGCAAGATCCACCTCCGCCTCACCTTCGTGCTCTCGAAAATGGCCCCCGATCGGCGCACTCGCTTCGAGCGGGTCGCTCATGTCGTTTTGCTGGTGTTCCTGCTCAAGCTGATCGCGCCGACGATCGCGCTCGTCGAGCTCAACCACATCGTGACCACGCCAAATCTCTCGATCCCCGGCTCGATCCCCGTGCTGGCGACCCTTGTCAGCATCATGCTGATGATGGTCTTCCTGCTGATCCAGATGTGGCGCGCATCGTCGGCCAGGATCGTGCTAGTGCAGACCATCATCGCGAGTGCGGTAGCGATCGGCCTCGAACTGACACCACCGCTGCTCGCGGAGTTCGGGAACATCAATCTGCTGCTGTTCTTCGGCGTCGGCGTGATGGCTCTCATCATCATCGGCGTACCGATCGCTTTTGCGTTCGGTGCAGCGACGGTCGGCTATTTCACGCTGACAAGCGATCTTCCCCTGACGGTGATCGTCGGGCGCATTAACGAGGGCATGTCGCACTTCATCCTGCTGACGATCCCGCTCTTCATCTTCCTCGGCATCCAGATCCAATACACCGGCATGGCCCGAGCGATGATCAACTTCGTCGTGGCGCTAATTGGCTCGGCGCGCGGCGGCTTGAGCTACGTCATGCTCTGCGCGATGTACCTCGTTTCCGGAATCTCCGGCGCGAAAGCTGCCGACATGGCGGCAATCGGGCCGATCCTCGCCCCGGCGATGAAGGAGCGCGGCGTAAGGGAAGGCGACATCGCAGCGCTGTTGGCAGTTTCAGCTGCGGCCGCGGAGACGATTCCACCGAGTCTCGTCCTAATCATCATGGGGTCCGTCACAGGTATCTCGATCGCCGCGCTGTTTATCGGCGGTCTCGTACCCGCGGTGGTGTGCATGCTGGCACTGGCGGTCGCCGTCTGGTTCCGCTCGCGACATGAACGCCGTGGCGAGGAGAAGCGCGACCTCAGACTCATCGGGAAAACCTTCATCATTGCGATTCCCGCGCTGGCCTTGCCCCTCATCATCCGGGCGGCCGTGCTGGAAGGCGTAGCAACGGCGACAGAGGTCGCAGTTATCGGCGTCGCCTACGTCGCCGTCGTTGGCACCGTCATGATGCGAGGGTTTTCGCTGGTCCGTATGGGCGAGATTCTGGTCGAAACCGTCGCGCTTACGGGGACGATCATGATCATCATTGCGCTAGCCGGCGCCATGTCCTGGGCATTGACGCAGTCGGGCTTCGCGGACACCCTTGTCTCGCTGATGACGGGCCTTCCTGGCGGGAAGGTGACATTCCTGGCAGTTTCGATCCTCGCCTTCATCGTCTTCGGCAGCATCCTCGAAGGCATTCCCGCTATCGTCCTGTTTGGACCCCTGCTGGTACCTGTAGCCCAGTCGCTCGGCGTCCACCCGGTTCAGTATGCGATGGTGGTGCTGCTCTCGATGGGGCTGGGCCTGTTCTCGCCACCATTCGGCTACGGCTATTACACCGCCTGCGCGATCGCGAAAGTCTCGCCCGACGACGCAATGTGGAACATGGTCCCCTATCTCGCCGCCCTGTTCGCCGCAATCGTCCTCATCGCAGCGTTCCCCTGGCTCAGTATTGGCTTCCTCTAAGCAAAGAATGCGCGGGGCCGGCTAGCAGCGGCCCCGCAGCAAAGTCTCATAGTCCGCCAAAAGCAGGCTAGGCCTCGCCTTCAGCCGAGCCCTTGTCTCATGCGGAAATATAATCGTCGGCGTACTGTCGTTAAATACCCGTGACGCCCCGTGCACACGTACCGGAATATTCCGACCGCGGCAGCTACGCGTCCGCGCATGCGTGTGAGAGAGCTGCGGCAGTATCGAGAAATGATTAGAGTGGTACACTAGCCAGCAGCCGACGATGCACCGCGAGCCATGATCAATGTTTCATGAGGGTCTGACCGATCAACCGACCAGTGCGGATCATCTCTGGAAAATGGTCGAGGAAAATTTCGACCATGCGAAAGTCATTCTCTCGCCCCGTCTCCAAACCAAAGCAGAAGCGCTGGCTGATGAGCCGTTTGACGCTATGTTCCCATATTACGTCTCTTACCGCGGAGCATCAGACGACAACGATCAACGCAAGTATTTTTATGATCTTGGGAATGCGCAGATTGTCCCTCTGAAAAACTTAATTCGAGAACGCTCCCTCACACCAGAATTTGTCCATCGTTGGGGGTCTTGATGTGCAGCTACGGCCACACCTTAAATTATCTCATGGATGACAGCCGGGTGCTCGTCGCAGAACGGGGCGCCGCTTTCAGTGCGGAGAAGCGCAACCTCATGCCGCAACGCGTCTGGCTCGCCCACGTTATGTGGCCTTACGCAAAGGGGGGAAAACGGCGTAGGGCCGAGGAACTCGCTGTCGATTTGATCGAGAAGGTCATCGCGAAGGGCGGCTGGGACAAATTCGGGCCGGAATGGTTTGAGGCAATGCTCGCACCCAAGAAGGCAGGTGACGGTGAGCGGCAGCTCAAGAGCACGTTCCGGCAGAACAAGTTCAGCGTGAAAGAGATGGAGGAGGCGATAGCCGAGGGCGTCGAAGATATCCCGCCGACGAAAGAATCTTCTCTCCTAAGCGGCAAACGTTGAAGATGCTCGTCGTCGCATGTGTCCAATGTCGTCTCGCCGGCACCAACCAGTGCCTCTCTGGAGACGAAAGATGGGACAAGTTCGCGACCACCCGCCCGACCGCCTGATCACATATAAGCAGGCCGCTGACGCACTCGGCCTGCCCTACTTCAAGATCCAGCGTGCTGCGGCGCGCGGTGAACTGCCGACCTATTCGCTACTCAATGGTCGAAAATACGTAAAATTGCGCGACATCGAAGCGCGCATCCGCGTCCACAAATAGCACTCCCGAAAATCTGCACTCCCTGCCGTGGAAGCAACAGCTTCTGCGATCGGGGAAACTCATCTGAAAGGCACTTCCAGTGAACGAATTTCCGTACTCACCTGAAGACTCCATGACTGATGAGGAACTCCGGGCCCTCCCCGGTTATGTTCCTCCGATTGAAGAGCAGTTGGACGCCGCCAAGGGACGGCGTGCGACCTACTATGCCAGTGGCTACATCGTCATCGAGCCGCGGCGCCCGGAAGACGATCTCGTAATCATCCTCCCCAGCCGCTATCGCCGCTGACCACAACAACTTCGCCCCGTCATCGGGGCGAAGCTTCCGTCGGCCAAGTCCGATCACCCCTTTCCGCAATTCGCCGTCCTTTAGCTGTCGCTCCTCGAGCGCGCGGGCGGCTTCCCATTGGAATTTTCCCATGAACAGCCCCGTGAATATCTTTGCAGAGAACGTCCAAGCCTACCGAGAGGCGGGTTTCTGGCCGCGGCCCGTTGTGCTTGGCCAGAAGCGGCCGCCGATGAAAAATTGGCAGGTGCCGGACACCAAGGTCTCATCGGAGGCATTCCGGCGCTGGCTGAGTGACTACGCCGGGATGGGGATAGGCGTTGTGATGGGCTCGCTGTTCCCCGACGGCTAGCGGCTCGGCGCACTCGATATCGACGACGACCGCTTCGTCAGGCTGGCGCAAGCGGTGCTGATGAATCCGCCGAGCGGACGGATCGGGGCTCGCGGCATCGTCTACTTCGCCCGGGTGACGGCCGAGAATGCCAACCGGGCCTATTCGGTCAAAGTCGGCGGCGAGACCGTGAAGGTCGGCGAACTGCTTGTCGACCAGAAGTTCTGTGTCCTGCCACCGACGATCCACCCTAACGGCAGGCCCTATCGCTGGGTCGGGTCGAGCTTGCTCGATGTCGAATACACCAACCTCCCTCTGATCGAGGACTGATAAATGCAATTGCGCGGACAGCGCCCGATTCCGATCGGGCTACTCGACCTTCTTTTCACGTCAGAGCTGACGCTGGAGGTGATGCGAGCAACCGGCACGCATATCCCCACGCGCGACCTTGTCGCCCGGATCGTGCGTTTCAGCCAGAATTTCGACTACATTAGAGAGCTGATCGCAGCTGCCCTGCCAACCGACTACGAGGGTGATACCCTCGACGAAGTGGAGGGGATGGTTTCCGGTGCTTTGTCGAAGGATTTCGACAAGCCAACCAAACGCGGACAGCCTCAATCGCAGTCGGCGATCGCTCTCAAGGGGGTTCAGCGCAATGGCATCGAAGCCGTCGCGGACCAGAACGGCGAAATCTTCGTCGGCATCCCGCAGGCGGGCGGTGGTGTCATCTATCACTAGCTCAGGTCGACGCCGAGCAAGGCGTTCTTCCGCCTGATGGTGCTTCGCGGCACCGGCAAGCCGCTCAAGCATGAGCCATTGACAGAGCTCCTCGACAATTTGGAGGCGAACGCTCTGCACACCCTGTCGCCGGTCTCGATCCACCTGCGCTGGGCGAGGGATAACGATCAGCTGGTGTTGGACCCCTGCTGGCCGAACGGAGACCGCATCCTGGTCAGACGCTCCGGTTGGACGATTGGTCGAGCCGATCATGTCCGCTTTCGTCGCCCGTCGGGCTTTGGTGCGCTACCTCGTCCTGGCACGGGCAAAGGTTTGAAGCGGCTCACGCAGTTGCTCGGGCTGGAGGGACGGCGGCTCGACGTGGCCGAGTACATCGCCATTGCGAGGGCAATAGGGGCTGAGCCATACGAGCTAATACAGGGGGCGGAGGGAGCAGTTCCGCCAGCCAAATAGGGCCGCGAATGGCCCATCTCCGACGCTTACGATGCCTGCCTTGCGACAGGTTCGTAGAGCGTCCGCATATGCAGCTTCGCCTGCAGTCAGTTCGAAAACGCGGACGACACCGAAGTCAGTTTATCGATCACTGGGCTTCAAAACCCGATGGCGATATCGGGTTCAGTGGGGCCGAATTCGGTCAGGAGTCATGTTCCAGCGTCGCACGAGTGGAACAATTTGACGACGGTCGGAAGTCGACCTCATCGCCGTTAACACGAACACGCCTCTGCCGAAGGCCGCTTCTGATGAAATGCGCGCAGAAACCTTGCATCGCGGCCTGTTGATTCTCGATGCATAAATTGTGGACAACCCCTGGCTCGATCACGGGCCGATTGAGCGAGTTGATGAAAGGATATCACCTTACGTTAAATGAGGAGAGCACTTATGCCCGGCGGCGGTATAGCGTGCAGCAACGGCAACATGTGTCAGTGGCTCGCCAAAGCTGCCAGGACCTTCCTGATCGCGGCAGCCCTGATCGCACCGACGCCCTCGGTCCTTGGCGAAACCCCGCCAACGCAAGCCTCGGTCGAGAAGCAGCTGATCGATGCCCGCAGCCAGCTTGAAGCCCTGCTCAAGGACGAGAGGCTCGTCCCGGAGATGGCGCTCCTGAAGGCTGCGCGCGAGTTCATCGCAAGTCTTGCACCACTCGACAAGCGCCCAGGTACGCTGGACGCGGAACGAGCAGCGTGGCTCGAGATTTGGCTCAGTCGCGCCAAGATCGTCGTCGAAGCGAATTGCGACCAAGCACCTTGCGGCCTGCTCGAGGGACGGCGCGCTACGGACGCGCGGGCACTGATCAAAAGCCTCATCCTCACTTTGAATGACGCAGCGAGACCCGCCTTGTTCGCGGAGTTCGTCGAACAGGCGACCAAAACGATGCCCACTTCCGATTTCGGCAATGCAGCTCTGCGGGAGGTCATTGGCGAACTGGCGAAGACTTACGCAGCGCGCGACAATGCCGCGGCTGCAGCATTCGCGGGCCATCTCGCCAGCACGATCAATGCGTCGACAAATGTCGGTCCCGACTTGCATCGCCAGCTACAGGAGCTGCTGACCAAGTATCAGTCCGAAGCACTGAAGGCGCGGCAACAGGAAAGCGCCTTGAAAAGCATCGCTCAGCCACTGGAGCAACTGCTGAAAGACGCAGCCACGAAGATGCGCCTCGATGCGAACGCCGACAAGGCGCTGCTGGCGTCGCTGCTGGCGATTCATGACCAGCTTTCTACCCTGTTGCGCAAACCGAACGTACCTCGACTTTATATCCTCGATGCCTGGACGGGCGATATCGATCAGCTGCTTCCTCGACTGGCAGCTTATCAACACTCATCGCCGGCGGGCTTCGAGCGCCGCACCAGCCGATCCTGCATTTCGACCCGCGCAGTCCGGGCGAAATGCATGGGCAAACAGATCTGCTCCCTCGGAACCAGTATCAGTGACCTGTGCGGCTACGATCCGGTTCCGCATGCCGACGCGAGCATCAAGGGGACCGTTGTCCATTTCGAATGCCTCAGAACCACGGATGACGAATGGGATGTCCTCGCGACGACCTATGACGGGAAGGCGCAAGGCAAGGGCGGAAGAAGAGTCGGCACATTCCAGCGCGCAGTTCTGATGTCGGGTGCGGGAAGTACGCAGACCTTGCAGTGCACGGTCAACGAACCTGACGCCAAGAAATCATCCACGCCCCTTGCTGTGGGCGCCCCACAATGAGTGGGACGGCACAGCATCGCACTTGGGCGAGGCGCGATACGCGCGCCCTCGTCATCGCCTTTCTCGGACTCGCGGTGGGCAGTTGCACCAATGTCGCAGAAAGCCGGCGGATCGAACCTGTCGCCTATACCGGATTGGCAGGCGGTACGAATTGCCGCTCTCAGCTCGGCAGCTACGCCCTGCCGAAGGGATTGCTGACGCTCACCCTGACCACCAACGTAGAGGGCAATACCACGCTCACCTCATCCGGCGGCGCGACGGCCGATGATCCGAAGCGCTATATCGGTACGGTTCGCGTTCCCGACGAGCAGGTCTGTCTCGATTTCACTTCCTCGCCGACGGCCGAAGACAATATCCAGATTCTCAAGGCCGTCCGCGGACAGACCGGGCTTGCCCAGGCCAAAGCTCCCCTGGACCTGAACGCCAAGGCTTTGCCCGAGCAGACGCCTTTCCTCGGGGCGGTGCTGGCCAACAGCATCGATCGCAGCGGGGAGATCGCCGCGCGCCTGATCAGAACCGCGTTCATCGCGATCTCGGGCGATCCGAGGTTCGATCCGAAATCCAGAGCCGGGGCATTACGAACGACAGCGCCGGCGGCGTTCACCGAAACGCTCACGTTCGACCCGTTCGACCCGCATGATTCGGCGCGCGCCAATACCCGGCTCACCGCAGCGGGCTATTGCCTGGTCATCGACGGGTACACCTTCCACGATCCCGACGGCCTGCAGCGCTATTGCAACAACCCCGGCAGCGCGGCGGCCAATCCCCCGGCCGTCGCGGCAAGCTATGTTGCGATGCGCGAGCAGAAGCAGCCACTGCCGGTTTCGGGGCTGATGTATCGGCCGCGCACCAGCTACACCGCGGCCCTCTACGCAAAGCCCGATCGCGGCGGCCGCGAGCCATGGCGGCTTTGGACGACCGAGGTCAAGGAGCTCGAGAACCTCTCGCCCGTGCTGTCTCTGCAGATCGGCCGCAACATCTTCGCGGGCAGGCGCGCCGCCTTCCTGTTCGACGAAGGCGCTCTGGTCACGAGTTGTCTGTCCACGACCAGCGAGGTCGCCGGCTTCGTCGAGATCCCGCTCGAGATATCGCGCAGCCTGGTCTCCTTGCCGGAGCGCATCATCTCGATCCGGATCGGCGCGGCGGAGCGCGACAAGACCCTGGCGCTCGCCGAGAAGCAGGTTCTCGATCTGCAACGCAAAATCATCGAGATGAACGACGCGACAATTCTGGTCGGCGAGAACCCCAAAGAGTTCACTTCGACGCCGATAGGGGAAGGCAATGGGCTCAACTTTGTGTCAGCCAAGCCTGCCGAGTTTTCGCAACTCCAGAAAGCCGCATGCGGCACATGAGAGCCGTAACTCAGAATGGATCAGCGCATGCTCCCGCCTAGAACACGGCACTCCTTCCATGTTGGCGCACTGCTCGCCCTGAGCGTCGCGGGCTGCGCCAGCATGGTCGAGACCCGCACGGCCAGGCTGGACGACACGATCTCTTGCTCGGGCGCCATGCCCGGCTATCGCCTGCCGGGTCGCGATCTGCGCGTTACGATCACCGAGGCAGCCGGGGGCGGCTTTGCCGTGACGAAAATCAGCCCGGTGCCGATGGGGCGCGGCCCGGTGCAATGCCTCGATTACGTATCCTTGGCGACGTCGAACGACCAGCTGGTCGCCAAGATCAGCACGACGGGGCTACTTCAATCGATCGGAACGGTGGCTGAAGACCAATCCGTCGAGATCGCTAAAAAACTGATCGAGACAGGCAAGAACGTCGCCATCGCAGCCGGCGCGCGAAACGCGACCTTGGGCCGCAAACTTGCACCGCCTGAGCCGCTCAGCTTCGATCCGTTCGATCCGCTCGCCTATGGCCGGATCAAAACGGCCTTGCGGGACTATGGCCTCTGCATCGTCGTCGAAGGAGTCCATGTCCCGGTCGGGGGCGCCGGAGCCGAGGCTTATTGCGACAGGCGAGGCTCCCCCAGTTTCATGCCGGAGGCGGAGACTGCGCGCCTGCAGCCGGTGCCGCAGGCGGAAGCCGCGCGCGGAGTGCTGTATCGCCCGCTGCTGACTCACATGGTTACGGTGTTGCGCAAGGCCGATCCTTATGGCCGCGGGGCTTGGTCGCTACATCAACGCGAGGCACATGCTTTTCCCGATCTCGCGCCGGTCGTGTCGATCGGCGTCGAGCGGGCGGCCTTCGCGACACGCACGACACAGCTCAAGTTCGACGATGGCGTCCTGACCGATGTGAGCGTCGATAAAAAATCCGAGCTGCTCGGCTTGTCGCAGATCCCGCTCGATTTCGCGCGGGCCGTTGTCGATATCCCCGGCCAGATCATCACCTTGCGGATTATTCAGGCCAGCCAGGAGAGCAAGTTGCTGGTCGCGCAATCCGACAAGATCAAGGCGCAGGGCGACCTGATCGCAGCGCAGACCGCGTTCATGCTGGCACGGCAGCGCGCGCTCGCGCCTGAAGCTCAACGCGATGCGACTGTCGAGCCGTCGCGTAGCGCCTCCGGCCGCAGCGCGCTTGCCAACCATGCGATGGAGACTTTCGTCAATTCCTGCATCGACAACGGCACGGCATCGGATAAATGCCTTGAGCGTTGGCAGAACGAGAGCCGATGATGCGATGGTGCGGCATCTTCCTGTCGTTCCTTGCCGCCGCACTGCTGGCTGCGGCTGCGGCGCATGCGCAAGGTTTCGACCGCGCGACAGGCAAGCAGGTTTCGGATCTGTTCAATTCGCG
The DNA here is from genome assembly GCF_017308015.1 of Allobosea sp. GTDB lineage: Bacteria > Pseudomonadota > Alphaproteobacteria > Rhizobiales > Beijerinckiaceae > Allobosea. Next base: position 125,406 of record NZ_JAFKFW010000006.1, on the reverse strand, counting down.
CACGGGCACGGCCCGCACTCGAATGACCCATGCCTTTCCCGAGGTGAAGCTCGAGAGCGTCTACGCGATACGCTACAAAACGAGCGGAGGCGAAACGAAACTATGCACCGGGACGCAGCTCGACAGCCAGCATGTGCTGACAGCCGGACATTGCGGCTGCGGCGATCCCAGCACTTACGTGCTCAGTAATTCGCCCGATCTGCGCCAGCGCAAGCAAGCTTCTGCGGTAGAGGTCGGCATCATCGGCGTACCCATTCTCTTCGATCAGCGCTGGTGCAGTGGCGGCGGCGCTTTCGGCAAGGACCTTGCGCTGCTCAGAACATCGAAAGTCCTGCCGCCGCGCGGCGATACAAAGCTAACGCGGACTGAGGAAGGGACGCTGCCCTGGTCGAATCTGACGACCGAAACGCGGGTCGGAGCTGGGTTGGTCGCAGTCGGCTATGGCTATACCGAAACGGGAGAGATCGGTCGACGAATGAAGGCGGAAGTCCCGGTCGTGACACGCGACTGCGCGGAGCGGATATGGTGGCGCTATTGCGCGCCCTTCGAGGAGTTCGTGCTGGCCGCCGACGCAGGGTCGAGTCGCCCCAGCGACAGCTGTGGCGGAGATAGCGGCGGGCCGGTGATCGCTCAGGTGTGGATGTCGGAACCAAAGATAACAAACGTGACCCGTGAGGTCTCTCACGACCCTGCCTTAGTGTTGGTCGGCGTGACATCGCGGGCAGCGCCCTTCGCACAGCCCTATTCCGATCAACATTGCGGCGGCGGCGGTATTTATACAATTATTTCACGAAATTCTGTAATGTCCTGGCTATCTACCCATGGCGTTAAATTCAGTTTCTTGATTCAATATTGGGAAAAACTTCCAGAAAACCAATAAACATTAATATCATCAATCATTTTCGCAAATATCCTTTTTGTTATCTTCCTCCAATCGCGCCCGAGCCTCTTCGATATCATCATAAGCCTTGCCCACCGCGCCGCCGGCCGCCTTCAGGGCTTTAAGCTGCGAAAGGATCTCGCTGGTCGGCACCGCAATTTCGTGCACGAACCAGTTGGCGTGACTCACCTGCTTCGAATCGACGCCAGCCGAGAATATACCGGCGACACAAAGCTGACGCCGGTGCACGACCATGCCGCCGGAAGCACCGCTCTCAGCATCGGGATCGAGGATGAAGGCCGGCATGCCGCTTGGGGAATAGCCGCGATGGCGCAATGTGAACGACCCGGCGCCATTATCGACATAGGTGTCCATGATGGCCTTCATGATCCGCCCTGCGATCCTCATCACCTCGGATTGCGCGGCCGGCTGCGACACCTGGCTGGCAGCGTTCCAGATCGGCGCCGCGAGCTTGCAGAGCACCTCGCGCTTGACCGCGCTGGAGACGCGGTAGGGTAGTATTCCTCGCGCGTTGTCGAGAATCTGGCCCCGCCCTCCGCCCGGATGGCCGAAGAGAACATACGGCTCACCCATTTCTTCCGCAGCTGCTTCATTGCATAACCGTGCCGGCCTGATCTCGGCGTCATTGGGGGCAAGCCGCAACAGCGCGACATCGAGCAGATCGCTGGCGAAGTTCATGTCGCCGATGCGCTGCTGCGCCGTCGCATCCGGGCTCGCCGGAAGAATGACTTCGGCGATCGCGACTTCCCGCATGCGCGGACCCGGCCGGGCGAAGCCGTTGATCTGCACCTTCACGCCAGCCAGCTCCGCAGCGTCCAGATAGGATTTCGGCCCGTCAGGGCTGCCACCCTCGGTCCGCGTCAGACAATGGGCGGCCGTCATGACCAGATCCTTGGTGACGAGAAAGCCCGAACAGAATCGCCTGCCGCCGCGCTTGAGCGACACCGCTGAATCGGCGAGCTTGACGATTCTCTCGTAGACACAAAGCGGGTAGCCGTCATTCTTGCCATACAGCGCGCGTCCACTGACACGCACGCGCGTGCTCATATCGGATTTTTGATCGCGTTCGCCGGTATTTTCCCGCACCAAGCCCATGAGATAGCCGATCATCTCGTTGGTTTTGCCCTGCTCGATTTCTCTTTGACAAATCTCTTGGGCGCTCTGCTGTCCGGCCTCGGCGGTGCTGTCCACGCTCGCTTTGAAAGTATCCATAGCCAGCTTCAGCTGATTGCTCGTGGCCTCCCCCCCGGTGGCGATGGCGATCTTCGTCAGGTTGGAGAAATGTTTGTTGACCTGGTTGTTGGCCGAGCTGCCGATCGCCAGGAACTCCTTGCGCAAACTTTCGGCCTTGGCTCGCTGCGCTGGCGCGAGGCTCGACGGGATGGGCAGGCTCGGCGGAGCGGGGGCAGGGAGCCGCGCCTGGCCGAACCAGGTCTCCATGGCGGCAGGATTCTGCACCGATAGGCTCGGCAACTGTATCGGCCGGCCGGCCAATTCCTCAAGCACGTATTTCGCGCGAGGATCCAGGCCCGGCAAGGCCGTCGCGGTTCCGTCCTGACGCCGTATCGCGATATCGCCGGCGATATTGCGTGTGACGACCCCGCGGATGTCCTGACTGAAGCCCAGCGCAAGCGAGCTCAGCCAGAACATGCCGACCAGAGATACGCGCAGCTTCGTAAAGGAATGCATGAATTGCTCCTTGGAACGCCTGAGCATCAAGAGTAATTGTCTTCGTGTTTCATCATGATAGCAAGGTACTTGCACGATGCTCTCCAAGCTTCATCGAGCAGTCATCGCAAGCATCGTCGTCGGCCTCCGCTGCATGTCCATCAGCCCCGTATGGAGCCAGGATCTGATTTGCGGCGAATTGAAGGTCTCAGGCCGAAGCGGACAGGCTCTCGCATTCCAGCCGAAGATGATGCCTAACGCCACCGAAGTTCCGGCTGGGCAATTGCCGGCACAGGCTTCCTTGGCTTATGTCGGCAACAATCTTGCAGCCAAACGCCATTTCTGCGGAGCGGTTTTCCTGTCGAGCCGGCGCCTTCTCACGGCCGCGCATTGTCTGGGCTGGGTTGACGGCGCCAAGCGGGCAATCATCCAAAAACCCGACGAACTTCGCGTCGTGATCAGCCGCAATCGGAAACTGGACGCGACAGGTCAGAGTGACGTGGACTATCGCGAGCTGCGCGTCACGGGTTTCGAGTGCCATCGGGGCTGGAAAGGCCAGGGGGATGGAAGCTACACATCCGGCCCCCATGACATAGCGATCGTCCAGATCGAGGATGGGGCACCGAGTTGGGCGTGGAGCCGAGGCGGCAACCGGCCGATCGTCGCTCTTCCCGCCGACGCCAAAGAGGAGCTTCTCCGGATGCCGATCGGATCGGAGTTGATCGCAACCGGCTGGGGCGGAACTTCCGATGGTGCAGCACCCCGGGTGTCCCTTCAAATGGCAACGATGATCCGACAGGATCGCAATACTTGCGACGGGACCTTCGATGCGATCTGCCTGCGCCAGAAAACTTCCGACAGCGCGATCTGCGGTAACGATAGCGGTGGTTTTGCTGGGCAGGTCGAAGGCGATATCATGGCGCTTGCCGGGATTGTCGGGGGCGGCCCCCGGGCTTGCGGCGCTGACGGCCAGAGCGATTATTACACGCGCGTTTCCAGCCATGCCGACTGGATCAGATCAATCGTCGGCCCGGCGAACTTCGACGTATGGAAAACGCTGCCATAGCAGGTTGCATAAGGATTTCGACGATCCATCACGCCGTCATTCGGTGCTAGTTTGTATGTAGCCATCGAATTCGAAAGCGCCACCATGAACTGAACTCATCCGTCGTGGCTGCAAGCATGCCGCGAAAACGGGTCAACTTCGCCGCACTCATTGAGCTTGGAATGTTAGGTTTCGGAAAATGGCCAACGTCGGATTACGGCGCACTGCCGAAGGATTGACCTGGACGGTCGACCTTGCTCAGTTCCTCACATCGACGAGATCTGAGCGGGCATGGCTTTCGGCGTCTTCATCCACCGTCAGGATTCGATCTATGACGACAGCCCGGCTGAGCGGTATCAGTTCCCGCGTCAATATCTCGGCCGCGTGCAAGCCTGCATTGGCGACTGGATCATCTACTATGAGCCGCGAAAGGTCACCGGGACGCGCGGCTACTTTGCCGTGGCCAAGGTCCAGCAGGTGATTCCCGATCCGGCCACGCCGGGTATGTACCTCGCCATCATCGAACCGAGCAGCTATCTCGATTTCGCCAATCCTGTGCCCTTCGCCGATGCTCAGGGGGTGATCGAGCGCGGCGTCCTGAATGAGGAGGGGCGTATCTCAGGTCGCGCCCAGGCGGCAGTGCGTCCGCTCTCGCCAGCAGACTTCAATCGAATCACTAGCCTTGGCCTGGAAGACCCTGCTCCGCTGTTGCCGCGCCTGGACGACAGTGCGGCATTGGGTGGCTTCGCAGAGGAGCAGGCTCCGTTTGTGTTTGAGCAAGATCGCGAACGGGCTACAATCCTTGCTTCCCGGATTGTCCGCGACCGTGTCTTCCGCCGCGTCGTGCTGCGCGCTTACGACGAGCGCTGCGCAATCACGGGTCTCAAACTGATCAATGGCGGTGGCCGTGCCGAGGTCGCTGCGGCTCACATTCGTCCGGTCGAGGCGAAGGGCCCTGACATCGTCAACAACGGCATCGCCCTGTCAGGCACCGCTCACTGGATGTTCGATCGTGGTTTGATCAGCCTGTCCGACGATCTCGACATCCTGGTCTCCCGGCATGCGAATGACGCGGATGGGATACGCAGCTTCATCAACAAAACAGGTCGAGCACTACCGCCACTGCGAGCCCATCACCGCCCGCATCCGCATTTCCTGCGGTGGCACCGAGAGAATTGCTTCAAACAGTGAGGGTTAGCGGGAGCGTGCCTGAGAGGCCCTGTACGACTTCGAGCCGTACTTGCAACCGAGATGTAACCCCGGGTTTTCGGAGCCCATCCGAAATCGCTCTGAGCCTCGTAGGCCCAAAAAGCAAAAAGCGCCGGGCGAACCGACGCTTGCATGCTTCTCAAGTCTTGAGATTGTCTGGAGCGGGCGAAGGGATTCGAACCCTCGACCCCAACCTTGGCAAGGTTGTGCTCTACCCCTGAGCTACACCCGCATCCGAGACAGTCGCGCCGTGTTGGCGGCGCGGCCGGGTTATTGCCCCAAAGCGCCGCGAAGCGCAAGCACCCCAGCGAAAGTTTTTTTGCCGCCTTTCACAAAAGCCCGGAATCGCCCCGCCCATCTTGCTGCAGACCCTCTCCCCGGCTAGGCATCGCCAGGCCTGTTCCTGCCGTTCAGGCCCGTGCTTTTTTTATTGTTGCCCAAACTCCGACCGCCCCTGCCGATCGCCTCGCCATGACCGCGCCCGTCACGCCCGACCAGCTCTGTGCCTATCTCACCGAGAAGGGCATCGCCTTCCACCGCACCGACCATCCGGCGGTGTTCACCGTCGCCGAGACGGCGCCGCATCGCGACGACATGGTAGGGCATCACACCAAGAACCTGTTCCTCAAGGACAAGAAAGGACGGATTTTCCTGGTTTCGGCCGAAGCACACGCCCGAATCGATCTCAAGCGCCTGCATGAGCGGATCGGCGCCAGCGGCCGGCTCTCGTTCGGCTCGGCCGAGCTGCTCCACGAGAAGCTCGGCGTCACGCCGGGCTCCGTCACGGCTTTCGCCGTGATCAACGACCGCGTCCGCGACGTCACCATGGTGCTCGACGCCAATCTGATGACCGGCGAGGACGTCAACTTCCACCCCCTGATCAACACGGCAACGCTGCGGATCAGCCGCGACGATCTTGTCGCCTTCTTCCGAAGCACGGGGCATGATCCCCTGATCGTCGATTTGCCCGTCCCGCCCGATGGACAGAACGGTTGAAGCACCCCATCTATGGGCAACTGCGCGGACAGCCGTAAGGCCGGCCTGCGCCTCCAGGATATTTCACGAAGGATAGGCCATGCTGGTCAATGGCGAGGCGGCCGAAGCGAACGGCCTGATCAAGGACACCACGACCCAGGGCTTCCGCCAGGACGTCATCGCCGAATCGATGAATCAGCCTGTGCTGATCGATTTCTGGGCGCCCTGGTGCGGCCCCTGCAAGCAGCTCACCCCCGTCATCGAGAAAGTGGTCAAGGCCGCCGGCGGCAAGGTCAAGCTCGTCAAGATGAACATCGACGAGCACCCGCAGATCCCCGGCCAGCTCGGTATCCAGTCGATTCCCGCCGTGATCGCCTTCAAGCAGGGCCAGCCGATCGACGGCTTCATGGGGGCCCAGCCCGAGGGCCAGATCAAGGCCTTCATCGAACGCCTCGTCGGACCGATGGGCCCGGGCGAAACCGGTGAACTGATCGAAGCCGCGGTAGCCGCCATCGCCGCCGGCGACCCCGCCGGCGCGAGTGAGCTCTATGCGGCCGCGCTCGAGATCGAGCCCGACAATCTTGCCGCCATCGCAGGTCTTGCGCGGTTGCATCTCGACAGCGGCGACATCGAGGGCGCCAAGGGCATTCTCGGCATGGCGCCGCAGGACAAGGCCAACGACCCGGCGATCACAGCTGTCCGCGCCGCAATAGAGCTCGCAGAGCAGGCTGCCTCACTCGGCGATACGGCCGAACTCGAAGCCAAGGTCGCCGCCAACCCCAAGGATCATCAGGCCCGTTTCGATCTGGCGCTGGCGCTCAACGCTCGAGACAGGCGCGATGAAGCGGTCGATCATCTCGTCGCCATCATCAAGGCCGATAGGCAATGGAACGACGATGGCGCGCGCAGGCAGCTCCTCCAGTTCTTCGAAGCCTGGGGCCCGATGGACGAGGCGAGCGTGGCCGGGCGCCGCAAGCTTTCGACCCTGCTGTTCTCCTGACCGGCACAAGGACAAGGCGCGCATGGGCATGAATGCCGTCTACGAGGGAGCCAGGGATTGCCCGGAGGCGATCCCGCTCTTTCCCTTGGGCGGCGCCCTGCTCCTGCCGCGCGGCCAGATGCCGCTCAATATCTTCGAGCCGCGCTATCTCGCGATGATCGACGATGCGCTGAAGGGCGAACGCGTCATCGGCATCATCCAGCCCGAGCCTGAAACCGGCCGGCAGCCCGAGATTCCGCCGCTGCTCAAGGTCGGCTGCCTCGGCCGCATCACGCAATTCGCCGAGACCGGCGACGGCCGCTACATCATCACGCTCACCGGCATCAGCCGCTTCCGCCTGCTCGATGAATTGACGGTGACGACGCCCTATCGCCAGGGTCGCGTTGGCTATGACAGCTTCGCAGCCGATTTCGTCGCCCGCACCGGCGAGGAAGAGGTGGACCGCAAGGGCCTGCTCAAGGCGCTCCGCGACTTCGCCAAGGCCAACGACCTCAAGATCGACTGGAAGGGCGTCAACGAGGCGCCGAACGAGGCACTGGTCAATGCGCTCTCGATGATGTGCCCGTTCGGGCCGCGCGAGAAGCAGGCGCTGCTGGAAGCACAGACGCTGAAGGATCGAGCAGAAGTGCTGGTCGCGATCACGGAGATCGAACTCGCCCGCGGCGGCGGCGACCCGGATACGACACTGCAGTGATCCCCGCGACGCCGCCTGCCGAAGCGCCACCTGCCGTCTGGCCGCCCCGCCGCGCGGTCACCGCCTGGCTGTTTTTCGACTGGTCGACCCAGCCCTTCTTCACGCTGATCACCACCTTCGTCTTTGCGCCCTTCTTCGCCTCGGCACTGGCGAAGGACGCAGCCGAAGGCCAGGCGCTCTGGGGCTATGCGACAGGCTTTGCCGGCCTGTGCATCGCCCTGCTCTCCCCTCTGCTCGGCGGCATCGCGGACCGGACCGGGCCGCGCAAGCCCTGGATCGCTGCCTTCGGCGCGCTCTTGGTCATCGGCTCCGCCATGCTCTGGTTCGCCGTGCCGGGCTCGGCTACGGCGGTACCGATCGCGCTCGCCGGCTTCGTCATCGCGACTGTTGGCGCCGAATTCGCCACCACCTTCAACAATGCGATGATGACGCGGCTGGTGCCGCCGGAGCGGCTCGGGTGGCTCTCGGGCACCGGCTGGGCCATTGGCTATCTCGGGGGGCTTCTCGCACTCGCGATCACGCTGGGGCTGCTGGCAGCCGATCCGCGAACCGGCAAGACGCTCGCCGGCATTGCACCGATCCTCGGTCTCGACGCCGCTGCGGGTGAGGGAGACCGCTTTTCCGGTCCGCTGACTGCACTCTGGTTCATCGTTTTCGTGACACCGATGTTCCTGCTCACCCCGGATTCCGGCAGGACGGGCCTGAGCCTCGCGGAAGCGGCCAGGGGTGGCGTCGGACGGCTGAAGGACACGCTGGCAGAATTGCCGAGGCTACCCGCGCTTGGCCGCTTCCTGCTCGCCAACATGATCTACCAAGATGCGCTGGTCGCGCTCTTCGCTTTCGGCGGCATCTATGCGGCCGGCGTCTTCGGCTGGCAGACCATCGAGCTCGGCATCTTCGGCATCCTGCTCACGGTTACCGGCACGCTGGGCGCCTGGGCCGGCGGCAAGCTCGACGATGCCATTGGCGGCAAACCTGTCGTGCTCGGCGCGATCGCCTGCCTGCTCTTCGCCTGCCTCGGCATCCTCTCGCTGAGCGCCGACCATATCCTGTTCGTGATTCCGGCTGCCCCGCCCACCCCCGGTGACGGCCTTTTCGCTTCGCTGCCAGAGCGGATCTACCTGGGCCTTGGCCTGCTGATCGGTCTGGTGGCAGGGCCGATGCAGGCGGCTTCGCGCAGCCTGATGGCACGACTGGCGCCCGCGGGACGTATCGGCGAATTCTTCGGGCTGTTCGCCTTATCGGGAAAGGTAACATCCTTCCTGGGGCCGACGCTGGTCGCGCTGGCGACGAGCGTCTTCGCCAGCCAGCGCGCGGGCCTCGCCGTGCTGATCGTCTTCTTCCTGGCGGGGGCGGCGCTGCTGGCGGGCGTGAAGACCACCCGTAAATACTAGGGTGTCATCCCGCACATGCTGCGGCCCGGCAGCGATGCTGCGCAGATGCGGGGCCGCGCGACGAGAAGGCGCCTTTCAAGCGAAAGGGCGCCCCTGCATGAGAAGGCGCCCTTAGCGGAAAACGGTCCCGTGTCTGCGCAGCGGCATTCACATGCCGCAGCGTGCACGGGAAGACACCCTTCAAAAAGCGTGCTTCACCGGACCAGGATGTTCCGGAACTGCCAGGGATCACTGGTATCGATATCCTCCGGGAACAGCCCCGGGCGGCCGTCGAGCGGCGTCCAGTCGGTATAGTAGCCCTTCACCGGCCCCAGATAAGGCCGCTGGATCTCGAGGCAGCGATCGAAATCGAGCTCCTCGACCTCGACGATCCCCGCCCGCGGGTTCTCCAGCGCCCAGACCATCCCGGCGAGCACGGAAGAAGTCACCTGCAGGCCGGTCGCAGTCTGATAGGGTGCGAGCGAACGTGCCTCCTCGGTCGAGAGCTGCGAGCCGAACCAGTACGCACCCTTGTCATGGCCGTAGAGCAGAACGCCGAGTTCGTCGATGCCGTCGACGACCTCCTTCTCCTCCAGGATATGGTGCTCTTCCTGCGGCTGGCCCGCATTGCCGAACATCTCGTGCAACGAGAGCACGGCATCGTTCGCAGGATGGTAGGCGTAATGGCAGGTCGGCCGGTAGACGGCCTTTCCGGTCTCGTCGCGCACGGTGAAGTAATCCGCAATGGAGATCGACTCGTTATGCGTGACCAGGAAGCCGTACTGCGCGCCCGGCGTCGGGCACCAGCTCCGGACCTTGGTCTCGGCGCCCGCCTGCATCAGATAAATCGCCGCCTGCGAGCCGGTCTGGTGGCCATGGGCATTCGCCGGCATCCACTTCTCGTGCGTACCCCAGCCCAGTTCAGCCGGCTGCACGGCTTCGGCGATGAAACCCTCGACCGACCAGGTGTTGACGAAGACGCCCGGCGGCTTGGGGTTCTTCGAGCGTTGCGTGTCGCGCTCGGCGATGTGGATGCCCTTGACGCCGACGCGCTGCATCAGGGCCGCCCATTCCTCGCGAGTCTGCGGCTGCGTCGCGTTGAGACGCATATCGGCAGCGAGGTTCGTCAGCGCCCGCTTCACCAGCGAGGAGACCATGCCGGGATTGGCGCCGCAGCAGGAGACCGCCGTCGGCGTGCCGGCCGGGCGCGCCCGCTTGGCCGCTAGCGTCATCTCGCGCAGCGCATAGTTCGAGCGTTCCGCGGGACCCTTGCTCTCGTCGAAATAGAAGCCGAGCCAGGGTTCGTTGACCGTGTCGATATAGAGCGCGCCAAGGCTGGAGGCGAACTCCATCAGATCGCGCGAGCCGGTATCGCAGGACAGATTCACGCAGAAGCCCTGGCCGCCGCCGGCGGTCAGCAGCGGCTCCAGGATTTCCTTGTAGTTGGCGGGCGTCAACGCTTCCTGGATGAAGCGGATGCCGCGCTCGTCGAGCAGGTGACGGTTGGAATCATCGGGAGCAATGACGACGAAGCGGCTCTTGTCGAACTTGAAGTGCCGTTCGAGCAGCGGCAGCGTACCGCGGCCGATCGAGCCGAAGCCGATCATCACGATCGGGCCGGTGATCTCGCCGTAGACGGGCCAATTCGTCATTCTCTGTAACTCCTGGGTTCCGGGGGTAAAAAGTCGAAAGGGTCGTATGAGCGCGAAATCGCGCCGTCAATCGCCTGGGACGCCTCCCATGCGGGTGTGCGCATGGAAAGTGTCCGGCGATGACGGCGCGATGACGATGGTTCTGAAGCGTCAGGCGGCCTGCGCCACCTCGTCCACTTCGAAGCCCACGGGGAGGACTGCGCCTGCGGCAGCGAGCACACCACTTGCCCCGTCGAGCGCACCCTCGCGCAATTCGATCGCGAGAAAGCGCTCGCGCTCGACCGGGCCGGGCATGGCGAGATCGCGCGTCAGCGCCGGATCGAAGCCGAACCGGGCATAGTAGGGCGCATCACCAACCAGAATCACGGCGCCATGCCCGCGGCAGGCCGCGCGCCAGAGCGCCTCGCGCATCATCGCCTTGCCAAGCCCCGCGCCCTGCAGTTCGGGCTTGACCGCGAGCGGACCGAGCAGCAGCGCCGGGACGCCATTGGCTTCGACATGCCAGAGGCGGACGGTCGCCAGCAGTTCGCCATCGCGCTCGGCGGTGAGCGCCAGACCCTTGGCCGGCAGGCGGCCCTCGCGCAGGCGCTCGCTCGACTTGGCGGTGCGGCGCTCGCCGAGGCAACGGTCGAGCAGCGCCTCGCGGCCGGGAATGTCGTGGGCGATCTCGTCGCGGATCGTGATCATGACGCACCTCCTGCCGGAGCGCCTGCGCTCACGCAGACCTTCCCGGCGCCGCGCGAACGCGGCCACAAGCAGATTGGGTTGTGTGGAAGGGGGTCCGGCGGGAGCCACGTCCATACCTCCATTCTGGAGGCACGAACGCTCCACCCGACGGACGTCGGACAGCCTGCCATGCGACAGGGCGCTTCGCCGGACCCGATTGAACAGGGAGGGCCTGCCGGCCCTCCGCGTCAGATGACGTACTGCTTCAGCGGCGGGAAGCCGTTGAAGGCGACGGCCGAATAGGTCGTCGTATAGGCGCCGGTGCCCTCGATCAGCACCTTGTCGCCGATCTCCAGCGAGAGGGGCAACATGTACGGGGTCTTCTCGTACATGACGTCGACCGAGTCGCAGGTCGGGCCGGCGAGCACGGACGGGACGGTCACATCGCCATCGCGCGTCGTGCGGATGGGGTAGCGGATCGCCTCGTCCATGGTCTCGGCGAGACCGTTGAACTTGCCGATATCGAGATAGACCCAGCGGACCTCGTCCGTTTCGGCCTTCTTCGAGATCAGCACGACCTCGGCCTCGATCAGGCCGGCCTCGCCGACCATGCCGCGGCCCGGCTCGATGATCGTCTCGGGGAGCTGGTTGCCAAAATGCTTCGACAGCGCCCGGAAGATCGCGTCGCCATAGGACGGGACGCCCGGAATCGGCTTCAGGTAGCGCGCCGGGAAACCACCGCCGAGGTTGACCATCGACAGGCAGATGCCGCGGGTGGCGCATTCCTTGAAGATCGCCGAGGCCGAGGCCAGGGCCGAATCCCAAGCGTTCACGTTCGCCTGCTGCGAGCCGACATGGAACGAGATGCCATAGGCCAGCAGGCCCAGGCGATGGCCGTGCTCGAGCACGTCCGCGGCCATTTCGGGCACGCAGCCGAACTTGCGCGAAAGCGGCCAGTCGGCGCCGGCACCGTCGCACAGGATGCGGCAGAAAATGCGCGCGTCCTTCGTGCCGGTCTTGTCCGCCGAGCGGGCGACCTTCTCGACCTCGGCCGTGCAGTCGACGGCGAACAGGCGCACGCCGAGCTCCATCGCACGCACGACGTCGCGCTCCTTCTTGATGGTGTTGCCGAAGGAGATACGGTCCGCCGTCGCGCCGGCCGCGAGCGCGAGCTCGATCTCGACGACTGAAGCGCAGTCGAAGCAGGAGCCGAGCTTGGCCAGCAGGGCAAGCACCTCCGTCGCCGGGTTCGCCTTCACCGCGTAGAAGACGCGGGTGTCCGGCAAAGCGCGGGCGAAGGCATGATAGTTCTCGCGCACGACATCGGTGTCGATGACGACGCAGGGCCCGTCTTCACGGCGGGCACGAAGAAACTCACGGATGCGCTCGGTCATCGGCGCGACTCCCCTACGACGCAAGCGGCGTCGGTGCGATGCATCGCCGGAAGAGTCGTCGCATTCGCGAGGCGCTGTGGAGACGCTTGCGACAGCGGACGAACCGTCCGGACCCGAAACACCGTTCGATTGGGGAAGCCCCCGCACGGCCGGCAATGAAGGACAAGCCTCTTCGGTGCCGGCCTGTGGAAAGCCGGCGAGACCAAAAAAGCCCGCTCCGTCGTTGCTTTAAGCTGCGTCCCCCGTGGAGATGCGGGGTTCGCCGGTTTCGCCTCCGGCTGCCGGTCGTTGTCGGGGAACAATCTCCTTGCGGAGACTGGGAGGCGTGATTCGAGGGATGTCCATCCCCTCCATCCGTCCTCCAACCCCTGGCGGCTGTCCGGCCTCTTGTCCGGATGCCCACCGACCAGCACGCGGCCACAGGCACGTGCGAATTGGGTGAACGCGATATACGGATGACGAATCCGGATCACAAGTGTTTTGTGCACCCGGAGCCGCATTTTTTTGCAAGGCCGATCCACGCCCGACCGTGAACGGGTCAGCGGCGAAAGATCATGCGCCGGCTAGGATTTAGTCGCGTTTCTCGCAGAAGCGGATTCTGTTGCCGAACGGGTCGGGCACTTCGAGAGTCCGGCCGCCGGGCCCGTCCTCCTCGATGCCCGGCCTGGAATACGCATAACGCTTGCCGATCAGCTCCCCATGAAAGAAATCCACACCTTCCATCCAGACGAAGACGGTCGAGCCAGGGCTGGCATCGCCGTGATGCTCGGAGAGGTGGAGCTGCAAGCCGGAGCGCGACACCTGCATGTAAAGTGGCATGTTCGGCCCGAAGCGGTGATCCCAATCCAGCGTGAAGCCAAGAAAGTCGAGATAGAATTCCTTCGCCTTCGCCTCGTCGAAAATCCGCAGGATCGGAATCCCCATCTGGAGCAGCACCGCCTCTGCCGGCTTATCGGGCGCAGTCTCACCGATCTTTGCCGCCAGCACGTTCCAGTCGTCGCAGCCGAACTGGCGCGCGACGATTTCCAGGGTTTCGGAGTGTGAAAGCGGAACCTGCTTCGCGGCCATGGCCTCGCGCAGGCTCCTCGCCATCAGCTTCGCATCGCGAAAGCTACGCATCATCGAGATCCTTTTCGCTGCGGACGGCTGGGATCGGGGCTCGCCTTGCCGATATCCGTCCACGAGTCGAATCGGGATCAGGACAGGGACTTCAGGGATGCATTCACCTTGCCTTTGAGCGGCGCGAGCGGCTGGCCGCATCCGGCCGACCGCGAAGGTCGCGGCATCTTCATCTCCTGTCAAGGCGGGATGCCATACGCATGCCCTAGACCAGCCCCATTTCATGGCCTTAAGTCTCGGCGCCGCCTATTTCGCAAAGCCGAGGCGACGGGGAAGACGGACCACGCATGACCACGACAGACCGCCGCCGCGTCCTGGGCGGACTCTCAGCCGCGCTCTGCCTCTCGGTGGCGCCTTCCGCCCTCCTGGCCCAGCAGCCCCAGCCTCAGCCGCAGGGTCCGCAGCCGCCACCGCCCCCTCAGAACGCCGCGCCTCAGCCCCGCTTCGGCTTTGAGGACGTGCGCCGCCGCGCCCGCGAGATCGCGGCCGTTCCCTATGAGCCGATCGCGCCCCTGCCGGAAGCGCTGGCCAAGCTCGACTACGATTCCTGGCGCGACATCCGGTTCCGCCCCGACCGGGCATTGCTGCAGCAGAACGGCTCGCCCTTCCGCATGCAGATGTTCCATCCGGGCTTCCTCTTCACCCGCCCGGTCACGGTGAATGTCGTGCGCGACGGCGTGCCGATGCCGGTGCCCTACGCAGCGAACCTGTTCGACTACGGCAAGGTCAAGTTCGACAAGCCGCTGCCGGTCAATCTCGGCTTCGCCGGCTTCCGGCTGCATTATCCGCTGAATGATCCGCGCGTCTTCGACGAGCTGATCTCCTTCATCGGCGCAAGCTATTTCCGCGTGCTCGGCCGCGGCCAGCGTTACGGCCTCTCGGCCCGCGGCCTTTCGATCGGCGCCGGCACGGCCGCCGAGGAGTTTCCGGTCTTCCGCGAGTTCTGGGTCGAGGCGCCCGCGTCCGGCGCCGAACGCATCGTCATCCACACCCTGCTCGATTCCCCTGCCGTGACCGGCGCCTACCGCTTCACCATCTATCCCGATCTCGACACTGTCATGGAGGTCGCGGCGACACTCTATCCGCGCGCGCCGATCGAGAAGCTCGGCCTCGCGCCGCTGACCTCGATGTTCTTCACCGGCGAGAACGATCGTCGCTTCTTCGACGATTTCCGCAGCGAATTGCACGATTCGGACGGGCTGATGATCCATTCGGGCAGTGGCGAATGGATCTGGCGCCCGCTGCGCAATCCGCGGCAGCAGGCCGTCTCCTCATTCGTCGAGCGCAACATTCGCGGCTTCGGCCTGATGCAGCGCGATCGCACCTTCGAGCACTACCAGGATCTCGACCTCGCCTATGAACTGCGGCCCTCCTACTGGATCGAGCCGCAGGGCGATTGGGGAGAGGGCGTCGTCGAGCTGATCGAGATGCCGACGACCGATGAGACCAACGACAACATCGTCGCGCTCTGGGCCCCGAAGACGCCGCTTGAGCCGGGCAAGGAATTCTCCTTCGGTTACAAGTTGATCGCGATGCTCGATTCCGGCGACCTGCATCCGGGCGGGCGCGTGGTCAACACCTACCAGGCCAAGCCCAAGGCGCTGGGCTCGGGCGAGCCGGTCACCGAGGGCTCGCGCCGCTTCATCATCGATTTCGCCGGCGGCGATCTCGACTACCACCTGAAGCAGCCGGACAAGGTCGAGATCGTGCCCTCGATCGCCTATGGCCGGATCGACCGCGCCTTCATCGTCCCGAACCGCAAGACGGACGGCTTCCGCGCCTTCATCGATGTCGTGGTCGAGCCCGGCCAGCTCGCCGAGATGCGCGCTTTCCTGCGGAGCGGCGGCAAGACGCTGACCGAAACCTGGACCTACCCCTGGCGCGCCGAAGCGCAGGGGTAACTGAAAAAGGGCGACCTGAAGGAGCCTGCGCCATGGACGTCGTCGAGAAACCCGAACAGAATCGCTTCGAACTCACGCTCGACGGCGGCACCGCGCTCGTCGCTTATCGCCGCGAGGGCGAGCGCCTGGTGCTGGTGCATACCGAGGTACCCGCGCAATTCGCCGGGCAGGGCGTCGGCTCAAAACTGGCGAAGGGCGTCTTCGAGCTGCTCCGGGCGAGCAGGCGCAAGGCCGTGGTGCGCTGCGAGTTTCTCAGGGGTTGGCTCGCGAAACACCCTGAATATAACGATGTCGTCGATGGCTGAGCCGGACAGTCAGGACGCCTTGCGACCGCCCCGACGCGCCGGCTGCTTTTTGCGACCGTAGAGCTCCAGGCGATGGCGGACGAGCTCATAGCCGAGTTCCGCTGCGATCCGTCGCTGCAATTCCTCGATCGCATCCGAGGAGAACTCGATCACTTCGCCCGAATCGATGTCGATCAGGTGGTCGTGATGTTCCTGATCGGCATGCTCGTAGCGTGAAATCCCGTCCTCGAAGGCATGACGCTCGATCGCACCCTGCGATTCCAGCACCTTCATCGTTCGGTAGACGGTCGACAGCGACAGCGTCGGATCATGTGCGAAGGCGCGGGTGAAGATACCCTTCGCATCGGGATGGTCGTCGGCTTCGGCCAGCACGCGCAGGATCAGCCGTCGCTGCTGCGTCATGCGCAGCCCGGCTCCCTTCAACTGGCTCTCGAAAACGGCAATGCGCCGGTCGGTTTCGGTCATGCCTTGCCATAGCAATGCCGACCGCCAATTGCAAAAAGGAGCGGTATAAGAATGATTCTCATTTGCATAATTTGACGCAAATGCCTTTCGACAGCATCAGCCGAGTATCAACAAATCTTCCGCTCGGTCGGGCGCATGCGGTTCCTAAGCAGTTTCCCTACCCTTTCAGGTCAGCCGCGATTCCGGCGACGAGTTCATAGGACCGCTTGCGCTTCTCGTGGTCGAAGATCGGCGCCGTGATCATGATCTCGTCCGCCTGTGTCTCCCGCAAGAAGGCTCCGAGCGTCCGTTTCAGCGTTTCCGGCGAGCCGATGAAGGCATAGCGCAGCATTCCCGAGACATGCGCCTTCTCGGCCGGCGACCAGTATTGCTCGATATCGTCGATCGGCGGCTGCAGCTTGCCCCGTGCGCCGCGGACCATGCCGACGAAACGCTGCTGCAGCGAGGTCGCGAGATGGCGCGCCTCCTCGTCCGTCTCGGCCGCCACGACATTGATGCCCGGCATCGCACGGGGTGCCGCGAGCTGCTCGGACGGCTTGAAGCGCTCGCGATAAACGGCGAGCGCCTGCATAAGCGCATCCGGCGCAAAATGCGAAGCGAAGCTGTAGGGCAGTCCGAGCTCGGCTGCGAGCTGCGCGCCGAACAGGCTCGAACCGAGAATCCAGAGCGGCACATTCAGCCCCTCGCCCGGCACGGCGCGAATCGCCTGGTTCGGCCCGGCCGGCGCGAACAGCGCCTGCAATTCGAGCACATCCTGGGGGAAGCTGTCCGATGACATCGGGCTGCGGCGCAACGCCCGGAGCGTGAGCTGGTCGGTGCCCGGCGCGCGGCCGAGGCCGAGATCGATCCTTCCCGGGAAGAGCGCTTCCAGCGTGCCGAACTGCTCCGCGATGACGAGCGGGGCGTGGTTCGGCAGCATGATGCCGCCGGCACCGACCCGGATCGTGCTGGTCGCCGCCGCCAGCTGACCGATGACCACCGAGGTCGCCGCGCTGGCGATGCCGACCATGTTGTGATGCTCGGCCACCCAGTAGCGAGTGTAGCCGAGCCGCTCGGCATGGCGGATCAGGTCGGTGGATTTCAGCAGCGCCTCGCGCGGCCCCTCCCCTTCGACGACGGGAACGAGATCGAGGACGGAGATCGCGACCATGACGGGCCCTGCTGGTTGAAGCATTTTCAGGCGAAGCGGAAACCGATTCGCTTGAAAAAATGCGATAAAACAAAGACCTAGAGCAATCCGAAGTTCGAATAACTGCCGGGTTTCTCCAGCGCCGGAGCAACCCGGCGGGACGACGTAGCTTCACCAGATGGGAAGGCTGCGCCTTTCGATCCAGAGGGCGGCCGGCTTCGTCATGGCGCGCCTGCGCTGGCGTTCTGGCGGAACGGGCTTCGCCCTGCCGCGTTGTTCAGAGGAGCCAGCCAATGCCGGAGGAATCCATCATGACCGCCACAGCCAATCCCGCCAGGGAAAGCCTGCGCAAGGAACAGAAGGAACAGCGCAAGGCCGCGCGCGAGCAAGGCAAGGACGCCGAACTCAACAGTGCACTGAAGGATACTTTCCCCGCAAGCGATCCCGTCGCGACCCAGACGCCGATCAAGCCCGGCGCCAAGGCCAAGAAGGCCTGAGGCTCAGTCGCGCTGGTAGAGCAAACGGGCCCGGATCGTGCCGTCGAGCGCGCGGATATCCTTGAGGATGTCGCGCGCCTCGGCGCTGGAGACTCCGTCCGCCTCCATCACGACATAGCCGACCTCGCCATCGGTCTGGTAGTTTTGCGCGGCGATGTTGACCTGCCGGCTGGCAAAGACGTCGTTCAAACGCCGCAGCATGCCCGGCACGTTGCGCTGGACATGGATGAAGCGCGTGCCGATGGCACGCGCCGGCAACTGCACCTGCGGGAAATTGACCGCACCCACGGTCGAGCCGACATCGGAATAATCGACGAGCTTGCGCGCGACTTCCGCCCCGATGCGCTCCTGCGCCTCTTCGGTCGACCCACCGATATGCGGCGTCAGGATCACGTTGGAGAGGCCCTGCAACGGCGTGACGAAGCGTTCGGCATTGGAGGCCGGCTCGACCGGGAAGACGTCGACGGCTGCGCCTGCGAGATGGCCGCTCTTCAATGCGGCTGCCACTGCGTCGAGATCGACGACGGTGCCGCGCGAATTGTTGATGAGATAGGCGCCCTTCTTCATCGCCGCGATCTGCGCCGCTCCGATCATGCCGGCCGTCTGCGCCGTCTCCGGCACATGCAGCGAGATCACATCGGCCGCGCCGAGCAGCACGTCGAGGCTGACCGTCGGCTCGGTATTGCCATGCCGCAGGCGGTCGGTGTGATCGTAATAGATCACGCGCATGCCCATCGCTTCGGCCAATGTCGAGAGCTGGCTGCCGATATTGCCGTAGCCGACGATGCCGAGCGTCTTACCGCGCACTTCGAAGGAGCCGTTGGCCGACTTGTCCCAGCCACCCTGATGCGCGTCGCGCGAGCGGTCCGGGATGCGCCGGAGCAGCATGACGATCTCACCGATGGTCAGTTCGGCTACGCTGCGCGTGTTCGAGAAGGGCGCGTTGAATACCGGCACGCCGCGCAGTCGCGCCGCGTCGAGATCCACCTGGTTGGTTCCCACCGAGAAACAACCGACGGCGAAGAGCCGGTCGGCCCGTGCAAAGATCTCCGGCGTGAGCTGGGTGCGTGAACGGATGCCGAGCACATGCATCCCCTGGATTGCCTTCAGCAGCGCCTCGCGGTCGAGCGCCTTCGGCAGCCGTTCGAGGTTGCTGTAACCGGCCTGCTGCAGCAGTTCGACGGCGGAATCGTTGATACCTTCCAGCAGCAGAACCTTGATGCGGTCCTTCGGAAGGGAAAGGCGTTCGCTGGGGCTGGTCATGACGCTGCGCTCGTGGAGGAGCGGTTGCTATAGTCCCCGCAGCGCGGCAGGCCAACGCCTCGGACGCAACGCTGTCGCTAAAATCGTCGCGGCCGATGCAAAAATCTCATGGCTGGCTTTCAGGCCTTCTCGACGACCAGCGTCGAGCCCTCGACCCGCACCACCTTGATCTCTGTACCGGCCAGCAGCTCCGGACCGACGACCCGCCAGGACGAATCACCAACGCGCACGCGCCCCTCGCCGCCCATCATCGTCGCCTCCAGCCGGAAAACCCGGCCGATGAGCTGGCGGCCTCGATCGTTCAGCCCTGTCGCGGCGTCCGGCTCCTCGCCCCTGCGGCGCGTCAGCAGGCGCCCGGCGAGCACACAGGCTCCGGCAAGCAAGGCGAAGACCAGCATCGCCGCCTGCCAGCCGATGTCGAAGAGGCCGACCACGGCCCCGGTGAGCAGCGCGGCAAGGCCGAGCCAGATCAGGAAGACGCCCGGTGCCAGCATCTCGCCACCGATCAGGACGAGCCCGAGAATGGCCCAGCTCCAGCCACCCAAATTCGTAAACCAGTCGAACACTCCCGCCTCCGATCAGGTGCCGGGGCGGCCCGAAGACGGAACCGAGCCAGCCCCGCCCCGGCGCTGCGCCGTCGCATCCTCGCCGAACACCGCCTTGGTGAGTTGCGCGATGCCGCCGACCGTACCGGCGAGCGAGGCTGCCTCGATCGGCACGATCACGACCTTGCTGTTATGGCTCGAAGCGATTGCTTTCAGCGCGTCGGTATAGCGCTCGGCGATCAGGAAATTGGCGGCCTGGATATCGCCGCGGCTGATCGCCTCCGAAACCATGGCCGTTGCGGTCGCCTCGGCTTGCGCGAGCCTTTCGCGGGCCTCCGCGTCGCGCAGCGCCGATTCCTTGCGCCCCTCGGCGGCAAGGATTTGGGATTGCTTCTGCCCCTCGGCCTTGAGGATCTCGGCTTGACGCAGGCCTTCGGCTTCAAGGATCGCTGCGCGCTTCTCGCGCTCGGCCTTCATCTGCCGGTTCATCGCGCCGGCGATATCAGCCGGCGGCAGGATGTCCCGGATCTCGATGCGCGTGACCTTGACGCCCCAGGGCGAGGCCGCCGCATCCATCACCCGCAGCAGCCGCTCATTGATCTCGTCGCGATGCGACAGGAGCTGGTCGAGATCCATCGAGCCGACGACGGTGCGGATATTGGTCATCGTCAGGACCATCAGCGCATCGTTGAGCGAAGACACCTCGTAGCAGGCCTTGGCCGCGTCGAGCACCTGGAAAAAGGCTGCGGCGTCGATGCGCACGCCGGCATTGTCCTTGGTGATCGCCTCCTGCGAGGGAATGTCGAGCACCTGCTCCATGACATTCACCTTGTGGCCAACGCGGTCGATATAGGGCACGATCAGCCCGAGGCCGGCGCTCAGCGTCCGCGAATAGCGACCAAAGCGCTCGACCGTGTAGTTGAAGCCCTGCGGAACGGTGCGGACGCCGCGCGCGATCGTCAAGATGACCAGCGCCACGATCACGATCACGGCGATGTTGAAGCCCGACAAGTCCATCTCGCCCCCCGCGGCGCCGACACGCCGTCATCCTCATACCGCTCTCAAACTGGCGGTTGCGACGGCCGGATGCAAGCGGAGGTATCGCGGAGCGAGCCGCCCGCAGCGGCTCCCCACTCCGAAACGCGCGTCAGCTCTGTGTCGCGCCCGTGTCGCAACGCGCCAGCATGCGCGAGGCCGCGGTCACGCCCGTGAGTGAGAACGTATAGCTGGTAACGTTGCCCCGCAACGAGCGCGCTTCGAGTGTCATGCTGCTCCCCGCTCGCATCGCCGCGAGCAGCGCCGGCTCGCGTTCCAGCCGCTCGAGCCAGGCATTGCTGCCCTCGGTCAGCATGCGGAAACGGTCGTCACCGATCGTGACGGTGACGACCGAGTTGCGGGCGAAGTCGTAACCGGTCTGGAAGCTCGATTCCGTATCCGATGCCTTGTCACCGGTCTGCACGAAGAAGAAAACCTCGCCATGACGCAAATTCGACGGCTCTTCAGACGAAGGTTTGCTCATAATGAAGCAACGAGACAGATCACCCTTTGCGTAAGTAGCTGCGTTCCAGTCGCCGAACTGACCCAGTGATTTTGGGCTCGCTGCGTGTACGCCGAAGCTACCCGAAATGGTGATGCAGGCGGCCGAAAGCATCGTTTTGAACATGGTCTCATCTCCTTCCATCGCGGCAAACTTGGAAAGGAGAGTGTTACCGAGGCGTAAACATGATCCTAACAATCAGTGCGTCGATCCGGCGCAGGATCACCGCCCGCCAGCCGCTCACCGGTCGCAGGGCCCCTGAAACGACGATACCCGGCACGAGGCCGGGTATCGGAAGCGGTCAGAAGATCGGCGCCTTCAGGCGAACTGGCCGTGGCAGTGCTTGAATTTCTTGCCGGAACCGCACGGACAGGACTCGTTGCGGCCGACCTTGCCCCAGCTCTCGGGATCTTCCGGGTTGCGGTCGAGCACAGCCGTATCGGCATCGGTGGCGGCGAACTGCACGCCCGTGGCGCCATAATCGCCAAAGCCCGAACCCGCGCCGTCCTGCGCCTGCATCGGCGCCTGATCCTCGGGCTGGTCGAAGCGCACCTCGATGCGCGAGAGATGCCCGGTGACTTGCTGGCGCAACAGGCCGATCAGTCCGTCGAACAGCTCGAAGGCCTCCTGCTTGTATTCCTGCAGCGGATCGCGCTGGGCGAGCCCGCGCCACCCGATGACCTGGCGCAGATGGTCGAGCGTGACCAGATGATCGCGCCAGAGATGATCGAGCGACTGCAGCAGCACCTGCTTCTCGACATAGCTCATGACTTCTTCAGTATTGCGCTCGATGCGGCCGGCATAATCCTCGTCGGCGAGCTTGCGGATACGTTCGCGGATTTCGCTGTCGGCGATACCCTCCTCCTTGGCCCAATCCTCGATCGGCAGATCGAGGTTGAGGTGCTGGATCACCTCCTGCTTGAGGCCGGCAGTATCCCACTGCTCGGGATAGGCCTCTTCCGGGATGTGACGGGCGACGACATCCTCGACCACGCCATGGCGCATGTCGTCGATGGTCTCGCGCACGCTCGCCTGACGCATGAAGTCGCGACGCTGCTCGAACACGACCTTGCGCTGGTCGTTCATGACGTCGTCGTACTTCAGGATGTTCTTGCGGATGTCGAAATTGCGCGCCTCGACCTTGCCCTGCGCCTTTTCGACCGCCTTGTTGATCCAGGGGTGGACGATCGCCTCGTCCTCCTTGAGGCCGAGCTTGGTCAACATGCCGTCCATCCGGTCGGAACCGAAGATGCGCATCAGGTCGTCCTGCAGCGACAGGAAGAACTTGGAGCGGCCGGGATCGCCCTGGCGGCCGGCGCGGCCGCGGAGCTGGTTGTCGATGCGCCGGCTCTCGTGGCGCTCCGTGCCGACGATGTAGAGCCCGCCGGACTTGAGCACGCGCTGCTTGAACTCCGCCACCTCGGCGCGGATGGCGGCAGCCCTGGCATCACGCTCCGGGCCTTCCTCCATGCCGGCGAGATCATGGTTGATCCGCATCTCGGCATTGCCGCCGAGCTGGATGTCGGTGCCGCGGCCGGCCATGTTGGTCGCGATGGTGATTGCGCCGGGCACACCGGCCTGAGCGACGATATAGGCTTCCTGCTCGTGGAAGCGGGCGTTCAGCACCGCAAACGCCTTGGTCGTCTTGCCCGCGCGTGCGGCCTCGTAGATCGGCTCCAGTGCCTTGGGATCTGTGAAGTCGAGCAGCTTGTAGCCCGCCTTCTCCAACATCTCGGCGATCAGCTCGGAGCGCTCGATCGAGGTGGTGCCGACAAGGACCGGCTGGCCGTTCTCCTGCGCCGCCTGGATCTCGCGGATGACGCCGCGCACCTTCTCCTCGAAGGTGCGGTAGACCTCGTCATCCTCGTCCTTTCGCGCGACGGGAACGTTGGTCGGGATCTCGACGACCTCGAGCTTGTAGATCTGGAAGAACTCGTCGGCCTCGGTCGCCGCCGTGCCGGTCATGCCGGCGAGCTTGGCATAGAGACGGAAATAGTTCTGGAAGGTGATCGAGGCCAGCGTCGCATTCTCGGGCTGGACGGTGACGTGCTCCTTGGCTTCCAGCGCCTGATGAAGGCCCTCCGAATAGCGCCGGCCCGGCATCATGCGGCCGGTGAACTCGTCGATGATCACGACCTCGTCGCCGCGGACGATATAGTCCTTGTCGCGGGTGAACAGCGTATGCGCGCGCAGCGCCTGATTGACGTGGTGGACCAGCGTGACGTTGTGGGCGTCATAGAGATCGCCCTCGGTCAGGAGGCCGGCCTCGCGCAGCAGTTCCTCGATATGCTCGTTGCCGGCTTCGGTCAGCGCCACCGTGCGCTGCTTTTCGTCGACCTCGTAATCGGCCGGGACGAGGCCGGGCAACACCTTGTCGATCGAGACATAGAGGTCCGACTTGTCGTCGAGCGGGCCGGAGATGATCAGCGGCGTGCGGGCTTCGTCGACCAGGATCGAGTCGACCTCGTCGACGATCGCGAAATGGTGGCCCCGCTGGCTCATCTGCGCGACGTCGTATTTCATGTTGTCGCGGAGGTAGTCGAAGCCGAACTCGTTGTTCGTGCCGTAGGTGATGTCGCAGGCATAGGCGCGCTGGCGCTCCTCGTCGTCGAGGCCGTGCACGATGATGCCGACGGTCAGCCCGAGGAAGTTGTAGAGCCTCGCCATCCACTCGGCGTCGCGCCGGGCCAGGTAGTCGTTGACGGTGACGACATGGACGCCCTTGCCCTCGAGCGCGTTGAGATAGGTCGGCAGCGTCGCGACCAGCGTCTTGCCTTCGCCGGTCTTCATCTCGGCGATAGCGCCTTCGTGCAGCACCATGCCGCCGACGAGCTGGACGTCGTAGGGCCGCTGGCCGAGCACGCGCTTGGCCGCCTCGCGCACCGTGGCGAAGGCCGGCACCAGGAGGTCGTCGAGCTTCTTGCCCTCGGCGATCTGCTTCTTGAACTCCTCGGTGCGCGCCTTCAGCGCCTCGTCGCTCAGCCCCGAGAGCTCTTTCTCCAGGGCGTTGATCGCCGCGACGCGGGGCTGATAGCCCTTGACGCGGCGGTCATTCGACGAGCCGAAGAGTTTCTTTGCGAGCGCGCCAAGCATGTTGGGCCTTTCAGGTGATGCTTTGAGCTTCCTGCCGGCGCGTAGCATCGTCGCGCGCGAGCCGGGAACTCGGGTATTCTCGAAATGCGACCGCGTGTTTAGACGCGTGCGCGGGCAGGGTCCAGCGTGCGTTTCGACCAACAGGCAGTGAAACGGCAAGTGAATTCGGCTCCGGATGTGGGGTTTTTCCGGGCAGCTTCCAAGAGCCGGTGCTTGAGATCATGCGACGCTGCGGCATCGGGACCGGTGCAAAGCTGCGTGATCGGCCGGCGCAATCGCCTGAACCGCCTTGCCTTTGCCGCGTTCATCGGGCAGTGCAGCCGCCAAACCGCCTCGGTTTCCGACGAAAGGCCGTCATTCATGAGCTCAGCCCGTTTCATCGCCGTCCTCGGCTTCGCGCTGCTGGCGGGCCCGGCCTTCGCCCAGGCAGACAAGGTCGTCGCCAAGGTCGACGGCATCGCCATCACCGAGAAGGACATCCAGCTCGCGACCGAGGATCTCGGCGAGCGCCTCGCCCAGCTCCCCGAGGAGCGCAAGCGCGACGAGGTCATCAACTATCTCGTCGACCTCAAGCTTGGCGCCAAGGCCGCGGCCGAGGCCAAGATCGGCGACACCCCCGATTTCGCCGCCCGCCTCGCCTATTACCGCGAGAAGGTGCTCCTCGACGAATACCTGACGCGCGAGGGCAAGAAGGCCGTCACCCCGGAAGCCGCCAAGAAGCTCTTCGATGACACCACCAAGGCGATGGCGCCCGAGGAAGAGGCCCATGCCCGCCACATCCTCGTCGAGGACGAGGCGCAGGCCAAGGCGGCCGTCGAGCGGCTGAAGAAGGGCGAGGATTTCGCCAAGGTTGCGGCCGAACTCTCCAAGGACCCGGGTTCGGGCAAGGAAGGCGGCGATCTCGGGTGGTTCACCAAGGACCGCATGGTGCCGGAATTCGCCGAAGCCGCGTTCAAGCTGAAGAAGGGCGAGGTTTCCGAGCCAGTGAAGAGCCAGTTCGGCTGGCACGTCATCAAGCTCGAGGACAAGCGTTCCAAGCCGCTGCCGGATTTCGCCGCGGTGAAGCCGCAGATCGACCAGTATCTCGAGCGCAAGGCCCAGCAGGACCTCGTCCTCGCCATGCGCGAGAAGGCTAAGGTCGAGCGTCTCGACAAGCCGGCAAGCCCGGCCCCGGATGCCGCCAAGCCGGCCGAGCCGAAGAAGAACTGAGCGTTTCGCTCCGTCTCGCGCGATTTTGGAGGGCGGCCCTTGCGGCCGCCCTTCTTGTTTTCGTCATCGGCCTGCGGCAGAGGGCTTTTGAACGAGATGCGCTGCCCGGCGACGAGGACGATTCGCCGGTTTTCCAGCAGCGCTCCGCAGGAGGAAGTCCGATGGCCGGCAAGGATGTCCCCGTTTCCCCGCTCGCGCCAAAGCGCCAGCCCAAGGTTCCTCCGATCCCGGGCGTGCGCTTCGCCACCGCCGAGGCCGGCATCCGCTACAAGGGCCGCCAGGACGTCTGGTTCGCGCTGCTCGACGAAGGCACGCAGGTCGCCGGCGTCTTCACCCGCTCGAAATGCCCCTCTGCGCCGGTTGACTGGTGCCGCGAAAATCTGAAGCAGGGTTCGGCCCGCGCCGTCGTCGTCAATTCCGGCAACGCCAATGCCTTCACCGGCCTGAAGGGCCGTGACGCGGTCAAGCTCACTGCCCAGATTGCCGCCAAGGCCGCCGGCTGCGAGCCGCAAGAGGTTTTCATCGCCTCGACCGGCGTGATCGGCGAGCCGCTCGACGCCACCAAGTTCAAGGGCGTGCTCGACGAATGCGCCAAGCGCGCTGCCGACGGTCCCTGGATCGACGCCGCCCGCGCGATCATGACCACCGACACCTTCCCGAAGGCCCTGACCCGCAAGGCCAAGATCGACGGCCAGGAGGTCGTCATCGCCGGCATCGCCAAGGGCGCCGGCATGATCGCGCCGGACATGGCGACGATGCTCTCCTTCGTCTTCACCGACGCGCCGATCGCCGCTCCCGTGCTGCAGGTCCTGCTCTCCAAGGGCGTGAAAGGCTCGTTCAACGCGGTCACTGTCGATAGCGACAGCTCGACCTCGGACACGCTGATGCTCTTCGCGACGGGCAAAGCCGCGGCGCGCGGCGTCCCCGCCATCACCGAGATCAACGACAACAGACTCTCCGGCTTCAAGCGCGCGCTGAACTCGATCCTGCTGGAGCTCTCCCATCTCGTCTGCAAGGACGGCGAAGGCGCCCGCAAGTTCGTCGAGGTCCGTGTCACCGGCGCGGCTTCCGCCCGCTCGGCCAAGCGCGTTGCGCTCTCCATCGCCAATTCTCCGCTGGTCAAGACCGCGATCGCCGGCGAGGACGCCAATTGGGGCCGCGTCGTCATGGCTGTCGGCAAGGCCGGCGAACCGGCCGACCGCGACAGGCTCGATATCGGCTTCGGCGATATCGTCGTGGCGAAGCAGGGCGCGCGCGCCCCGTCCTATGACGAGGTCGCGGTCTCCGACTACATGAAGGGCGACAATATCGTCATCACCGCCGATCTCGGGTTGGGACGCGGCAAGGCCACGGTCTGGACCTGCGACCTGACCAAGGCCTATGTCGAGATCAATGGCGACTACCGCTCCTGAGGCTCAGGCCTCGCTGGAGCCGAGCCGCGGCTTCATCGTCGTCCATCTGCTCGTCACCTCGGTTTTCTGGGGGTCGAGCTTCCTGTTCATCAAACTGATGAGCGGACAGGTCTCGCCCTTCGCCATCGCGGCGGGGCGCGGCCTGCTCGGCGCGGTCTCGCTCGCGCTCTGGCTGCGCTGGCTCGGCCAGAGCCCGCTGCCGCGGCGCCACGAGATTTGTCACTGGCTGGTCCTCGGCGCCACCAATGGCTGGATTCCGAATATCCTGACGGCCTACGCCCTGATCCAGCTCGCCAGTGGCCCGGCAGCGATGATCCAGGCGGCCGGCCCGCTGGTCACCGCCATCGTCGCCCACCTGATCTTCGCGGAGGAGCGCCTGAGCGGGCGGCGCCTCGGCGGTATCCTGATCGGGCTTGCCGGCGTCGCCCTGCTGATCGGACCGCGCCTCTTCGAAGGCGGAGCCACGAGCCTCAGCGTCCTGGCGATGGTCGCGAGCATGCTGAGCTACGCGGCGGGCAACATCTATGTCCGGGCGGTGCCGGCTCCGGCCGGCGATCCAATGCGTCTCGCGCTCGGCCAGCAGGTCGTCTCCGGCCTCAGCGCCTCGCTTCTGGCGCTGCTCTTCGCGGGGCCGGCTGCCTTTCTCCCCCTCGGCAATCATTGGGCGGCCATGCTCGCGCTCGGGGTCGTCTGCACGGCCATCCCGATGACGGTGTTCATGCGCCTGATCCGCGCTGCCGGCCCGACGCGAGCGGCGATGACCGGCTATCTCGTGCCGACCGTCGCTGCGGTCATGGGCATGCTCGTCCTCGGCGAAACGCTGGAGTTGCGGCAAATCGCCGCCGGCTGCATCATCCTGACCGGCGTCTTCCTGGTGACGATGGCGCCGCGTCGGGCGGGGGCTGCATGAAGATCGGGATTGTCGCGGCGACGCTGCTGGCCGGCGTCATCATCACGGGCTGCGTCGACCGCAAGCCGGCGACCGTCGCCTTCTCCTCCGAGGAGGCCGCCTTCATCAAGAAGACCGGTACCGGAATCATCGTCGGCCATGCCTTCCGCACCAAGCCGAGCGGCGTCGTCGTGAACGCCGCCGGCCAGGTCGTGCGCCTCGTCCCCGCCACGGCCTTCGCCCGCGAGCGCTTCGCCAATTTCTACGGCAAGGCCAAATACGTGCCCCACAGCGCCTATCCGCGCGAGGACGAGGTCGACCCCGCCTATGCCGAATACATCCGCACGACCAAGGCCGAGGCCAATGGCCGCTTCGCCTTCGACAAGGTGGCACCGGGCAGCTATTTTCTGACCACGCAGGTGATCTGGGGCGAAGAGACGGCCTTCACCCGCGAGGGCGGCTCGGTCTATGACAGCGTCACGCTGACGGGCAAGGAAACCGAGCCCGTCCAGGTCATCCTCTCCGGCAACTGAGTTCCCCTGTGAAGCTGCTCCTCGTCGTCGCCTGCGCCCTGATCGATGCCGACAACCGCGTCCTCGTCACGCAGCGTCCGGAAGGCAAGGCGCTTGCGGGGTTGTGGGAATTCCCCGGCGGCAAGCTTGAAGCCGGCGAGCGGCCGGAACCCGCTCTGATCCGCGAGCTTTCCGAGGAACTCGGCATCGGGGTGAAGGAGAATTGCCTCGCGCCGCTGACCTTCGCGAGCTACGCCTATCCCGAATTTCACCTGCTGATGCCGCTCTATATCTGCCGACGCTGGGAAGGCACCGCCATGTCCCGCGAAGGTCAGGCGCTGAAATGGGTCCGCCCCGGCAAACTGCGCGATCTCGCCATGCCGCCGGCCGACGAGCCGCTCATTCCGCCGCTGATCGACCTTCTGGGAGCGTGATCGGCTGCTGCGGGGCGAACGCCGCGGCCTGTCCCTCTTCGAGCGCGAGCTGGAAACGCTCGAAGCGCTGCAATTCCTCCTCGATCGCCACCTTCAGCGAGGGCTCTTCGCAGCCATCGAGCCAGGTCCATTGCTGCATCAGGAGTTTTCCGGCGGCCCGGTCGGTCTTCAGGTCGAGCACGGCAACGACGCGCTCGCCCGCCAGCACCGGCAGGCCGAAATAACCGTAGACCCGCTTCTCCTTCGGCAGATAGGCCTCGAAGACATGGGTATAGTCGAGGAGGAGCTTCGCCCGCTTGCGCTGGATCATCAGCGGATCAAAGGGCGAGAGGACATGGATCAGCGTCTCGTCCGGCGCGGGGAGCGACTCCAGCGCAGCCGGGTCGGCCCAGTGTTGCGTCTTGCCGGCGCCCTCCACCGCGACGGGAACAAGCTCCCGACGCCTGACGCGGGCCGCGATCAGTTCGGCAACCGCCTTCTTGGAAGGCGCGTCGAGATGGCAGATCGAATCGAGGCTGACCAGCCCCTGCGCCCTTAGCGCCCGGTCGAGGAGGTAAGCGGTGATCTGTCGTTCGCTCGCCGGCGTCGGCTTCTTCGCCCACTGGAAATGCCGATCGAACAATTCGTAGGTCTTGACCATGCCGGCCCGCGCCGAAATCGCCAGCTCGCCATCGTAGAAGGCGCGCTCCAGCAGCCCCTTGGAGGGCTTCTTGCTGGCCCAGAGATGCGCCTTTTCGATCAGCTCCTCCTCGATATCGCGGATCGACAGCGCCCCGTCCTTGCGGATGCGGCGCAGGAGCTTGCGCGTCTCCTCGCGGGCACCGACCGCCGACCAGCGTTTCGGCTCCTCGCGATGTGCCTTCATCGCCGGCAGGAAATAACGGATGTCACGGGTCGGCACGTAGGCCAGCGCATGCGTCCAGTACTCGAAAACGCTCTTCCCGACCGATTGCAGATACGCGAGATCGGCCCGGCGATAGGCCGGAATCCGGGCATAGAGGATGTGGTGATGACAGCGCTCGATCACGTTGATCGTGTCGATCTGGACATAACCGAGATGCTCGATCGCGGCGCGCGCCGCGTCCGGACCAGCCCCGAACGGGTCACGCTGGTCGAGACGCTGGGCATGGAGCCAGAGGCGGCGGGCCTGTTCGACAGGGAGGGAGATCGGCTTCCGGGATCGCGCGGGCATGCGGGCAAGCTAGCCGGGCTCGCGGCATCCCGTAAGGGGCCGCGGGCCTTGTACCTGACAGCGATTGGCGGGAGTGCTGCACGTGATGCGCGGGTCGGACGCTCCCGCGACCAACCGGGGCCCGCTCACGCCCGACCCGGCGCCACAGAAGCAGCCAACAGCTACGGGGCGACGATCAGGGCCCAGTAAACCTGATATTTCGAACCGGGCGCATAGGCCGTGGCGATGCCCATCCGCTTGGCCTTCGCATCCTTCATGACACGATCGTGCTGCGGCGAGTCCCGCCAGCCAGAGAAGGCTTCGGCAAGGCGGCGATACCCGGCAGAGAGATTGGCTTCTGCCCCCGGCTGGCCATCACGCGCGAGGCGCGCCTTGACCGCGTCGGCCTGTGCCGGCTTGTCCGAGCCGGCCATGGCCGCAGCTTCGCGCCGGGCCGCCTCGACCAGCGCGGGATCGAGCACGAGAGCGCCAAGCCCCGCATTGAGCCGGTAAGCCGAGATCATCGCCCGGGCCTGCTCCGTATCGACCTGCGCCGAAGCCGAGCCGAGATCGCGATAGAAGGCGGGCTGGCCCTGGCGCTGCGGCTCGGCACAACCGGCGATACCCAGCAGAGCGAGCGCGCCGGCAAGCGCGGCCGGACAGGTCATCGTGCGCGAGGCCGCGCCGCGGCGGAAAAGGCTGGGCATCCGATCATTCCTTGCTGTCATCCTTGGCCGGCTCGGGCGCCGGGGCGGGAGCGGGCTTGTTCGTTTCCGCTTCCCCCTCTTCCGGCTCCTCCGCCGCGACCGTCTTGCGCGAATGGCGCTCCAGGGAGGCTGCCGCCGGCTTTGCCGGTTCGCGCTTCACGCGGCTGCGTGCACCCCCGCGCTCTCCAACCGCCACGGCGATACTGCCGAGTGAATGCTCGACACCTTCCAGCCCGCGCACCACCAACTGGGGCACGGCCGCGGCGGGCTCCATTTCGGCGAGGCGCTTGTGGATCGCAAAATTGAGGTCGCTGTTGACGCGTCCGGTGATCTCGACATCGCTGACGACGCAGACGAGCTCGAAATCCATCGTCGTGGTGCCGAGCTTCTTGAACATCACCGCCGGCGGCGGCTTCTGCATGACATCGCCATGGTTCGAGGCGACTTCGGACAGCATCGCCCGGACCTGGCCGGCATCGAGCGATCGCGGCACCGTGAGCGCGATCAGCACGCGCCCGGTCCGGTCGTTGCGGACACGGTTGCGCACCACGCCTGAGATCAGATTCGAATTCGGTACGATCACGGTCGCCCGGTCGAAGGTCGCTATCTCCGTCGAGCGGACATTGATGCGCTTGACGATGCCTTCGATGTCGCCGACCAGAACTTGATCGCCCACCCGGATCGGTCGCTCCCAGAGCAGGATCAGGCCCGAAACGAAGTTCGACACCACCGATTGCAGGCCGAAACCGATACCGACGGAAAGAGCCGAGGCGACGAGTGTCAGGCGCTCCAGGCTGAGGCCCACGGCCGTGACCGTGATCGCCGCCGCTGCGATATAGCCGACATAGCCGGCGGCGGTGGTGATCGAATTGCGCAGGCCAGGATCGAGCGTCGTTGTCGGCAGGAACTGGTTCTCGAGCCAGCGCTGCATCGCCCGCGTTGCGCCGATGCCCATCGCGAAGACGATCGCGCCGACGACGATGGTCGAGAGCGAGACGGTAACCCCGCCGACCTGGAAGCCGAAGAAGGCGGCCCTGAGCGAAACGAGGAAATCGCTCGATTCCAGCCCCCAGGGCGCGAGGACGAGCAGGACCGTCACCGCGATCAACAGGAGCTTCAGCACGCCGACACCGATGACCGAGATCTTGTCGAGCGTGGCGGCGCGCAATCCCATGCCCGCCTTCAGCGTGAGCGCGAAGCGGCCCTTGCCGCCGAAGAGGCGGGGAATACCGAGATCGATGAACTGGAAGGCCAGCAGGAAAAGGCAGGCGACGATCCCGATCCAGAGCGTCTGCTCGGCCAGGAATGCGGCAAAGATGACATAGCCGCTCAGAGCCGCTGCGATGATGCCGAAACCGACGACCCAGCCGAAGATGCGCACCGGTCCAAGGCTGGCGCCGTCGACCGGGACATAGGGGCCGAGGCACGCCTCCTGCTCGACCTCCTCGTCGTCGCGGATCTGGTAAAGCCCGGCGATCAGCGCAAGCGCGAACAGGATGGCGAAGAACGCCTTGACGATGATCGAGATCGCGAGGCCTGCGGCGATCGCCTGCAGCCAGGCTTCGAAGACCTTGCCGATCGACATGACCGCGGCGAGCGAACTCGCGATCCAGACGACGCTGCGGGCCGTCGGGTCCATCACCTTGACCAGGCGCCGCTGCGGGCTCGACGGCGCGAACAGCGCATCGGCAAGAGCCTGCACGAAGGCGAAGAAGGCGAGGCCGGCTACGATCGCCCAGATCACCGGCTGGATGCGCGGCGGCAGGAGCCCGGTCGTGTTCAGGGCCTTGTAAATCAGCCAGCTTGCGAGCACCGGGGGCGCGGCGCCGGCGACGATATGGGCGAGCGCAATATAGAGGCAGTGCAGGTTGCCGGTATCCTGCGTGTTGCTGAAGCGCGCCTTGAAGCGCGGCAGATAGCGCGCTCGCGCCAGATAGAGCAGGAGTGCACCCATCAGGGCGAGCGCGACCACCGTGCCGCGCGTGCCGGAAAAGGCCTCGCTCACGCCTTCGAGCCAGCCGCCGAAGATGTAACCGGACGCGCGCAGGTCTTCCGGCGCTGTCGCGATCGCATTGCTCCAGACCTCCGGATTCGCCACGGACGGGCCGGCCGCGAACAGCTCCTTGGCGAAGATCTCCCGGCGCTTGTCGCCGATGCTGCTCTGCAATTGCTCGGCCTGGAGCAGCGAGGCCTTGGCGAGCTTCAGCGTCTCGTCGGCCTCCGCAAATGACTTGGCGCGCGCCTCGCGGTCGCGGACGATCTCGGCGCTCTCCGCCGGCGCGCCGGCCTCCGGCTTGGCGCCGAGCTGGTCGAGCCGGAGCTTGGCCTGTTCGACCTTCGGCGCCTGCTCGTCGATGATCAGACGCAACTGGTCGAGCGAGGGCTGCAGGCGCAGACGCTGCCGTTGCAATTCGGCATCGCTGGGATTGGGCGAGGCCATCGTCGTCTCGATCTGTGCGAGATCGGCGCGGACGCTGTCCAACCTTGCGCGGAGGCTGCCTGGCTCCGCTGCCGCCTGGGCCTGGGCCGATCCCGCCACCGCGAAGGCCATGGCGACGAGTATCAGGCCGATCGTCAGGACGCCCAGCAGGCTCGAAAACGACGCTCGCGTCCTGCGCGCTGCCATGGCGATCCGGCCCTGCCCGTTGTGATGATTCGGCTCCGGCTCGACCCTCCGCACAGCGATGCGCACAAGGCAAGATGAAGAGCGGAATTCGACCGGCACGAAGGGCTCCCGGATTCTTGGGTCGGAACGGGGCGGGGAGGCAGGCCCCGTCGCCTCATCCCCGCAAAACACGACCTGAAGATGGCGGATGCGCCGTTTTCGACCATATGCAGTTCAATCGCGCCCCTTGCTCTTCGCCCTGGCACGGTTGTGATAGCTCGCATTGCCGAGGCCGGTGCCGATCGTCAGCACCGCCCAGTTCTCGACATCCTGCATCGCCGGCATCTCGCTGAGCCCCTGGATCACGGCATCGTTGTGCATCACGACCTCGGTCTCGTGCTCGCCGATCTCCGGCACGAGCGCACGGATGCTGTTGACGAGGTTGAAGCGGCTGCTTTCCCAGTTGCCGGGCAGGTTCTGCGCGCCACGATCGATGGTGCCGTCGGGTTCGATCAACCCCGGACAGCCGACACCGATAAAGGGGGCGACACGCAAGCCGGCCTTCCCGGCGTCCCCGATCTGCTCGCGCAGCATCTTGCCCAGCCGCTTGATCGCCTCGTCGCGGCTCGGCTCCTCATCGGCATGGCGCCAGAGTTCGGATTTCCAGACCCGTGCCTTGCTGAGGTCGGGCGCCTTCTTCTGCCGAAGCTCGACGATGCCGGCACGGATGTTCGAACCGCCGATATCGACGGCGACGAGGCTGTCATAAGCCTCGAAGATCCATTTTGGCGCGAGATGAGCGCTGCCGACCAACCCGGCCTCGTCCGGATGATGGCTCACCGGGACAAGATCGAGATCGCGCCCGTCGGCCCGTAGAATGATCGCGGCACGCGCGATCGCGAGTTCGCCGACGCGGCTCTCGCGAAAGCCGCCACCGACCACGATGCGCTCGATCTCGGCCCAGCTCTTCAGCCTTGTGAAGCGACGGATGACGAAGGCGAGAGATTGTGCGAAGCCCTCGATGGCGCTGAGCACGAGCACGGCCTCCCGAGCATCGCCGTCCTGCAGCAGCGCGTCGAGTTCCTTCTTACCGATTTCAGCCGTCTTGCCCTTCAGGGGATCGTTGCCGTTGCGCTTCAGATGGCCGCGCAGCGCATCGAGATGCTCGATGAAGGCGCCCCGGCTCGCCTTGTCGCCGACGAAACCATCTTCGTCGCGAACTTCCAGATTGTAGCTGGTCACCACGACGGAGGGCAGCTCGGCGGCGCCATGCGGCCCTGTCGCAGCCTTGACCGCGCTGCGTGACGTCTCGGCGGTTGCCGTGGCCATGGTATTCCCCCTGTTCGACATGGATCAGCGGAGCCAACCCCCCGGAACCGGCCGCGGTTCCCCCGCGGGTCGATGCGCCTCATGCAGCCCGCCCGCGCGTAACCGGATCATTGCGGCGGGTTGACCATCGTCGCGAACGCCGCTCCAACAGGGGCGAACCGCATCGATGCAGCCGGGAGATGGAACGTGGCGGATCTGATCTTGCGGATGATCGTCATCGGCGTCGGAGCGACCGCGCTCACTGATATCTGGGCTCAGTTCCTGCGCCTCTTCGGATTCCCCAAGCCGAACTGGGCAATGCCCGGCCGCTGGTTCGCCCATCTGCCGCGCGGGCGCGTCTGGCATGACGATATCGCGAAGTCAGAACCTGTCGCCGGCGAGCTCGCGATCGGCTGGATCTGCCATTATCTCGTCGGCATCGCCTTCGCCGGAATCGTGCTGGCGATCGCCGACGCCGGCTGGGTCCGCAATCCGACCTTCCTGCCGGCGCTCATCGTCGGCTGGGCGACGATCGGTTGCGGCTGGTTCATCCTGCAGCCGGGCATGGGCATGGGCGTCGCCGCCTCGAAGAAACCGAACGCAAACCAGATTCGGCTGCTCAATTTCGTCAGCCACACGCTCTTCGCCATCGGCCTTTACGGCACCGCGCTGCTGACGCAGTAACCGACCCTCGTCATGCCCGGGCTTGACCCGGGCATCTCGTGACACGGAGGCTCCAGCACCTCCTCCGGCCTGAGATTCTCGGGTCAAGCCCGAGAATGACGCCCTAATCCAGGATGCGCGTCTCGTATTGATAGAGCTCGCGGAAGCCGAGGCTGCCATAGAGGTTGATCGCCACCGCATTGCTCTGCTCGACCTGCAGATAGGCGCTCTGGCAATCCATCGCCGCAGCCCAGCCCATCAGCCCTCTTACGATCTTCCGGCCGTAGCCATGGCCGCGATGTCCGGGATGGACGCAGATCAGGCCGATCTCGGCCATGCCGCGCTCGGCCACACTCATGCCGAAGGCGACCGCCTCGCCCTCGACCAGCCAACTCGCGAAGGCCGCCGGCAGCCGGACCTTCTCGATGATCGCCCCGAGATTGCCGGCATGGGTCTTGTTGCCGCTCTGGAGAGCGGCGACACCGGCCGTCCATTCCTGGCTCGGCCGCGCCTCGATCTGCAGTTCCGGCTCCTCGGAAGGCGGCAGGCCGGCAAGCGGCGCGATCTGGCCGAAAGACCTGTCCTTGACCCGGTAACCCCGCTCCAGAACCGCCGCGCGCGCCGCGTCGGCCACCAGCGGCGTCAGGCGGATCGCGGGAGTGAGCCCGTCGGCGCGGTAGAGCTCCTCGATCAGGTCGAGCATCCTGGCGTCGAGCTCCGCGCCATAGCTGAGTGGCGTCGCCGAATTGCCCCGCCCCGAATAGCCGTTGGCGAAGCGCAGCACCCAGTCGCCGACGATCAGCGTCGACAGCGCCGGCCAGGCATTGATGATGCGCCGCTCGCAGCCGAGCACGAGTTCGCTATCTTCCGTTTTCGTCGGCATCCTATCCCCCGGATGGCTTGCGCGGTGTCGGTCGCCAGCCCGGCGGCGCCATCTCGAAACCTTTGAATTCGAAACCCGGCGCGACCGTGCAGCCGACCAGCGTCCAGGCGCCGAGCGAGGTCGCGCTCTGCCACCAGCCGGCCGGCACCACGAATTGCGGCCGCTGCCCGGCGGCGAGCTCGGTGCCGAGATGATGGGCGGAGGCGTCGTGCCCGTTGGGCGAGACGGTGATGACCAGCGGCGCGCCAGCATAATGGTGCCAGATCTCGGCGGCGTCGACGCGATGCCACTCCGAAGTCTCGCCGGCGTCGAGCAGATAATAGATCGCGGTCGAGAAGCCCCGCCCCTCGGGCCCGGCCGGATCGCGAAAGGTCTCCCGATAATGGCCGCCTTCGGGATGGGGCTTGAGGTCGAGCAGGCGGATGACCTCCGCCGCGGTCAGCCCGTCCAGCCGCATCGCCATGGTCAGAACCGGTTCTTGGCTTCGCGTAGAGCCGCGAAGACCTCGCCCGGTGCGGCACCGGCAAGCCCCACCGCCTTCGCCAGCGCCGGCTCGGCCGCGCGGAAGAACGGATTGGACGCTTGCTCCTCGGCCACGGTGGTCAGCGCCCAGAAACGGCCCTCGGCCTTGGCCTTCTCGGCCTCGGCGAAGCGCGCCTTGAGCGCCTCGTTCGCGGAATCGACCGAGCGGGCGAAGCGAGCGTTGGACAAGGTGTAGTCATGGCCGCCAAGGAGACGCGTGTCGCCGGGTAGCGCCATCAGGCGCGAGAGCGAGGCCCACATCCTGTCCATCTGGCCGGGTTGGACGCGCCCGCAGCCCATCACGAAGACGACATCGCCCACCAGTGCGAGCTTGGCGCCACGCCCGACGAAGCTGAGATGCCCGTCGGAATGGCCGGGCGTATGCCATGTCTCGAAGCTCTCGCCGCCGAAGCTGATGGTGTCGCCTTCACCCACAACCCGGTCGAGCGGCGCGCTCGTCCGCGCGTCGGCCGGGCCGATGACATGGGCGCCCGTCGCCTGCTTCACCTCGGCGACGCCCTGGGTATGATCGTGATGGGCATGGGTGATGAAGATGTCGCTGATCGTCCAGCCCCTGGCCCTGGCGGCGGCGAGCATCTCCCCGGCATCGGGCACGTCGATCGCCGCGCAGGCCCCGCTGGCGGGGTCGTGGAGCAGCGCGCCCGCATTGTCGTTGAGCGTGCGGAAGACGTGAAGGTCGAGCGGCATGGCTTCCTCCGGCAGGGTCGGCCCACCGGAACGGCGAGCGGTCATACGCCCTGCATGAGCCATGCCCGGCCATCGATCAACCCGGCATCGCCAAAGGGCGGCCCTTGCGCTCGGGCGCCGCGCGTTCCATGTCAGGCGCCATGCCTCTGGACGTCGTCGATCTGCGTGCCTTCTATGCGAGCCCGCTCGGCCATGTGGCCCGGCGCTTCATCGGCCGGACTATGCTGCGTTTCTGGCCTGATTGCGCGCGCCAGCGCCTGCTGGGCCTGGGCTATGCGACGCCTTACCTCTCCGTGCTCGGCATGCAGGCCGAGCGGACCATCGCCTTCATGCCGGCGGCGCAGGGCGTGGTGAACTGGCCTTCGCCCGGCCTCTCCGCCTCCGCCCTGGTCGAGCCGACGCTCCTGCCCTTGCCGACCGCCTCGATCGACCGGGTCGTGCTCGTCCACGCGCTGGAGGAGACCGAAAGCCCGGACGACCTCTTGGAAGAGGTTTCGCGCGTGCTCAATCCCGGAGGGCGGATGATCCTCGTCGTGCCGAACCGGCGCGGACTCTGGGCCCGGATGGACGGCACGCCCTTTGGCCAGGGCCGCCCCTTCAGCCGTCGCCAGCTCTCGGCGCTGATGCGCGGCGCCGAATTCTCGCCCGAGCACTGGACCGAGGCGCTCTACGTCCCGCCCTTGCAAAGGCGATTGCTGATGCGCTCGGCCCTCGCCTGGGAGCAGATCGGCGCGGGCCTGTCACTGCCCTTCGCCGGCGTCCATATCATCGACGCGACCAAGCAGTTCTACCGGCGCGCGCCCTTGCGCGCGACACGACGCAGCTTCGCGCTGAGACCCGTCCTGCTGCCGCAACCGACGCCGACACCGCGTGCGGCAAACCCGACTGCGAAGCCACGGACGGGTTGACAATTTCACCGGGGCGCGGACAAGGTCCGGCGCTTTTCAAGCCCGGTTTCGCTGTAAACCGCCGCTCCGCCCGCTCCTGGCGCGGAATTTGAACTGGATCACGATGCGTAGCTATCTGGATTTCGAGAAACCGGTCGCCGAGCTGGAGGCGAAGGCGGACGAGTTGCGGGCCCTCGAGGCGCGCGGCGACGGCATCTCCCTGTCCGAGGAGATCGGCAAGCTCGACGCCCGCGCCAGCCAGGCGCTGAAAGAGCTCTATGCGGCGCTGACGCCCTGGCAGAAGACGCTGGTGGCCCGCCATCCGCAGCGCCCGCATTTCAAGGATTACTGCGCCGGGCTGATCACCGAGTTCACCCCGCTCGCCGGCGACCGCGCCTTCGGCGAGGACGAGGCCATCGTCGGCGGCTTCGGCCGCTTCCGCGGCGAACCCGTCTGCGTCATCGGCCAGGAAAAGGGCGACTCGACCGAGACCAGAATCCGGCACAATTTCGGCATGCCCAAGCCCGAAGGCTACCGCAAGGCCGTACGTCTGACCGAACTCGCCGACCGTTTCGGCCTGCCGGTACTGAGCTTCGTCGACACCGCCGGCGCCTATCCGGGAATCGAGGCGGAGGAACGCGGTCAGGCCGAGGCCATCGCCCGCTCGACCGAAGCCTGGCTCGGCCTGC
This sequence comes from Allobosea sp., assembly GCF_017308015.1. Lineage (GTDB taxonomy): Bacteria > Pseudomonadota > Alphaproteobacteria > Rhizobiales > Beijerinckiaceae > Allobosea. Next base: position 86,376 of record NZ_JAFKFW010000006.1, on the reverse strand, counting down.
GCAGCCCCAGCGTCGCACTCGTCATCGGCGAGGGCGGCTCGGGTGGCGCGATCGCGATCGCCGCCGCCAGCCGCGTGCTGATGATGGAGCATGCGATCTATTCGGTGATCTCGCCGGAAGGCGCGGCCTCGATCCTCTGGCGCGACACCGCGCGTGCCCAGGACGCCGCGACCGGCATGAAGATCACGGCGCAGGACCTGCTGAAATTCGGCATCATCGACCGGATCGTGCAGGAGCCGACCGGCGGCGCCCATCGCGACGGCCAGGCTTCGATCAACCGCGCCGGCGACGCCATCTCCGCCGCGCTGGGCGATCTCGCCGGTCTAAGCGCCGAAGACATCGTCAACAAGCGCTCCGACAAATTCCTCGCGATCGGCCGCAATCTCTGAGCAATGCGGGAGCGGGATATCTCGCATACGCGAAGGCAAGGTTCCTTTACCTTGCGTTGACCATGTGGCCAGACGCGTGAAGCCTATGGTAAGGAACCCTCAAGGCTAACGCATCTAAAACGAGTCGACGGGCACAATTTGGCCGTCTTGCGAAGTCACAGGTCGCGCCCCGGCCTGCCGTTCGATGGGATTGACGACGTGGCAATCAAGCAACTCGCGCTCGTGGCTTTTGTTGCATTGACGCTGGCTGCCTGCGAGGAGGACCGTTATCGCGGCTCCGCCCGGCACAACATCCCGATTCCGGGCGCGACCTATGCGCTCATGTCCGAGAAGGGCATGAGCAAGGACCAGCCGATCATCATCCGCTCCTTCAAGAAGGAGTCGGAGCTCGAAGTCTGGAAGCGCAAGGCCGACGGGCAATACGCACTGCTGAAGACCTACCCGATGTGCCGCTGGTCCGGCCAGCTAGGCCCGAAGATCCGCGAGGGCGATCGCATGGCGCCGGAGGGCTTCTATGCCATCGCGCCGCAGCAGATGAACCCGAACTCGTCCTATTACGTCTCGTTCAACATGGGCTATCCCAACGCCTATGACCGCTCCTATGGCCGCACCGGCGCGCATCTGATGGTGCACGGCGCCTGCTCCTCGGCCGGCTGCTATTCGATGACGGACGACCAGATCGGCGAGATCTACGCCCTGGTGCGCGAGGCTCAGAACGCCGGCCAGCGCGCCGTACAGATGCAGGCCTACCCCTTCCGGATGACCGCGCAGAATCTGGCCAAGCACCGGCTCGACCCCAACATCGCCTTCTGGAAGAATCTGAAGGAAGGCTCGGACTATTTCGAGGTCACCAGGGACGAGCCGGCCGTGTCCGTCGCCGGGGGCCGCTATGTCTTCAACGGTGGCCAGGCTCCGGCCGCCGTCGCCGAGAAGCGCCGTGAGGACGAGGTCCAGGTTGCTGCGCTCGTCGCCAAGGGTACGCCGGCGATCAAGCTGATCTATGACGACGGCGACCAGCATGCCTCCTTCAAGCGGGCGCTCGCCTCCAACGGCGCCGATGCCCTGAACCGCTCGGCCTCCTGGGCGTCGCGGGATGTCGGCATCAGCCGCCAGGATGCGCTCGCCATCGGCCCGCGCGTCGTCGTTCTCGACAATACCGGCAAGGCCAAGGCGACCGTGCGCGCCGCCTCCGCCGACAACGACGCGGTTCTCGCCGCGGTCGCCGCGGCCCCCGTCGAGGAGCCCGTCGTCAAGCCCGCGGAAGCCAAACCCGCCGCGGCGCCACGCCCGGCGGCGCCTGCCGCCACGCAGCTCGCCAAGGTCGCTCCGGGCAATGCCCAGCAGGTCCCGGTGCTCGCGAGCGCCTCCTCCACCCCGGTCGTTCCCGCCGAGGAGAAGCCGTTTTTGCAGCGCGCGCTGAGCTTCATGCCGGTGTTCGGTGGCACGGCTGACCAGGGCATGACCACCGCCTCGGTCCCGGTCGTGTCGGCGGTTCCGGCGGCACCGACCGCGACCAGCGCCCCGCTTCCGCCTCGCCGTGCCAGCGGCCTCAGGACCTCCAGCCTCGACCAGTCGACTGCGGCCTATGCCAGTCAGCCGACGCAGCGCTGACCGGTAGCGGAGCATGCAGGTAGCGTGGCTTAATTGCCACGGGCCTGCAGATAAGAGCAACGATCTCTTCGCAGACGCGAAGCCCCGGAGGGCTGTTTCGTTTTGGCAGCACGCGATCGGCGGACGTCGTGCCAAGCCCTCCCGCGGCGGACAATCTCCGAATTCGGCTAGGCGCCCAGGCGCTGTCCGGGATGCCCGGCCATGGCGCCAGTTCGACGGTCGCCTCGACGCCGCTGCGACCAGTCTGTATCCGGGCTTCCAGGCCGCTTCGGATGCCGCCGACGTCAAGGAGAATCCCTGATGAGCGATAGTTTGCTTTACCTTTCGCGCGACGACGTCCGGGCGCTGGCGATCTCGCCCGGCGAAGCTCGCGAAGCCGTCCTGCAGAGCTTTCGCGATTACGCCGCAGGGCTGGACCGGAGCATCCCGAAGACGGCGTTGACGCTCGGACCGGGCCACGGATTCCAGGCGATGACGGCTGCCTCCTCCGCGCGTCAGATCGCCACGGTGAAATGGGTCGCGATGGCCCCGGTCGCCGCAGGCTCGACCCTGCCTGCCGTCAGCGCTCTGATCTGTATGAACGACTATGCGACAGGGATGCCGCGCGCGATCATCGACGGCGACGAGATCACCCTGATCCGTACCGCCGCGATCACCGCCGCCGCTGCATCCCGCCTTGCCCCGCCGCGGCCCCGCACGATCGGCTTCGTCGGCTGCGGCTTGCAGGCCCATGCCCATCTCGCCGCCTTCCGCGCGCTCTATCCGGGCCTCACGACGGCACTGACCATGAGCCGCAGCCGCGCCTCGGCCGAGCGCCTCGCGGAAGCCGCGCGCGCGACCGGCCTCGCGGCACAGGTGCTCGACGATGCCGATACACTGCTGGCGCAGAGCGATATCGTGATCTCGATGGTGCCGGGCGGCCCCGGCATGACGCCCTTCCTTGATGCTCGCCGCCTCAAGCCCGTCGCCTTCGCCGCGGCAGTCGACACCGGCCGGAGTTGGCTGCCGGAGGCGTTGCCGGCCTTCGACGTCCTCGCGACCGACAGCCTGGAACAATCACAGGCGCCTTACGACGCCGCTGGCAATCCGGTCACGACCGTCGTTTTCGGCCATGACCTCTCGGAGCTCGCCGCCGCCCCGCATCCGACCGCGCCGGCCGGCCGTTCCCTCTTCTGCTTTCGCGGCGTCGCGCTCGCCGATCTCGCGCTCGCCCATCTCGCCGTCGGGAAGGCCCGGGCGCGGGGGCTCGGCACCATCCTCCCGCGCTGATCTCGCCGTATCGGACTAAGCCATGACTCAGCGCCTTCGCGATTTCGGCCTCACCTGCGGCATCCTGCAGCCCGGCCCGCTCAATGCGATCACCGACGTGCCCGGCATCAAGCTCGGCCATTTCACCTTGAACGAAGGCGAACTGCGGACCGGCTTCACGGCGCTGCTGCCGCATGACGGCAATCTGTTTCGCCGGAAACTCCGCGCTGCCGTCGACGTCATCAACGGCTTCGGCAAGAGCGTTGGCCTGATGCAGCTCGCCGAGCTCGGCCAGATCGAGACTCCGCTCCTGCTCGGCAATACCCTGAGCGTCGGCACCGGATTCGACGCACTGGTGACGCGCGCGCTCGCCGCCAATCCCGACATCGGCCGGCAGACCGGCACGGTCAATCCTGTTGTGCTCGAATGCAATGACGGCTATCTCTCCGATATTCGCGCCCGCGCGCTGACGGAGGCTCATGCCTTCGCCGCGCTCGACGCCGCGGCCTCCGGCCCCGTCGCGGAAGGCGCGGTCGGCGCCGGCACCGGCATGAGCGCCTTCGGCTTCAAGGGCGGCATCGGCACGGCCTCGCGCCGCTTCGCGCTCGACGACGCCGGGCACATGCTCGGTGTTCTGGCGCTGGCCAATTTCGGCAATGCCGGCGATCTCGTGCTGCCCGATGGCCGCCGTCCGGTTCCGCCGGAAGCCAAGCCGCATGCCGAACGCGGCTCGGTCATTCTGGTTATAGCGACCGACGTGCCATTGGAATCACGGCAGCTTCACCGTGTCGCGCGGCGGGGCGGTGCCGGTCTAGCCCGGCTCGGCGCCTTCTGGGGCAATGGCAGCGGCGACATTGCGGTTGCCTTCACTACCGCCGATCCGATCGACCACGATCAGCCGGCCGACCTCGTGCCGCTGCGCGCACTCAACGAGAACCGCATCGACACGCTCTTCCGCGCCGCCGCCGAGGCGACGCAGGAAGCCGTGCTCAACGCGCTGGTCGCCGCCCCTGCCACGACCGGGCGTGATGGGCATCACCGCCCGTCGCTGGGCGATTGGCTCAGAGCCAACGCCGGCTGAAGCCGTGCGGGCCGCTCAGGCCCATTCGCCCTTGCGGAACACCGGCATGCGGCTGCCGTCCGCATGGAAGCCATCGATATCGACTTCGCCGGAGCCGATCATCCAGTCGATATGGATCAGGCTCTTGTTGCCGCCCTGCGCCGCGATCTGCTCCGGCGTCAGGTTCGCGCCGTCGACGAAGCATTTCGAATAGCATTGACCGAGCGCGATATGGCAGGACGCGTTCTCGTCGAAGAGCGTGTTGTAGAACAGGATGCCGCTCTTCGAGATCGGCGAGGAATTCGGCACCAGCGCGACCTCGCCAAGCCGGCGCGAGCCCTCGTCGGTATCGAGCACCTTGTTGAGCACCGCCTCACCGCGCGACGCCTTGGCCTCGACGATCCGCCCACCCTCGAAACGCACGCGGATCTCGTCGATCAGTGAGCCCTGATAGGAGAGCGGCTTGGTACTCGACACATGCCCCTCGACCCGGCGCGCATGCGGGGTCGTGAAAACCTCCTCGGTCGGGATGTTCGGATTACAGACGATACCGTTCTTGGCCGGCGAGGCACCGCCCTGCCAGTCATGGCCATCGGCCAGCCCGACGGTTAGATCGGTTCCCGGCCCGGTGAAATGCAGCGAGGCGAAGCGCTGGCCGTTCAGCCAGTCGCGCCGCGCCCGCAAGGCCGCGTTATGCGCTGCCCAGGCCGCGACCGGATCGGCCTGATCGATCCGGGAGGCCGAGAAGATTGCCTCCGCCAGTTTGCCGACGGCAACCTCCTCGGCATCGTCAGGAAACACTTGGCGAGCCCAGGCCGCGCTCGGATAGGCCAGGATGTTCCAGTTGATGTCGAAACCGGCGATCTTCTCCAGCGCCGGCTGATAAGCCAGCGAATTGGCCTTGCTGGCGCGCCCGACCTTGGCGGGATCCTCGTTCGCCAGCAGCATCGGATTGTCGCCGACGATGGCAAGCCGCGCGGTATTCGCGGAAAAGGCCTCGGCGACCCCCTTGTAGAGCCAGGCGGGGGCCTTGTCGAAGCTCGCATCCGGCGCGAAGCGATAGCGCGCCAGCGTCACCTCCTCGTCGGCCAGCATCGGCGTGACGATGCCTGCGCCCGCCTTGTAGGCGTGCGCGGCGATCAGCCGGACCAGCGGCAGCGCCGCGACCGGCGCCGTCAGGAACAGGTCCTGCCCCGGCTGGAGGTTCAGGCCGACGCGGATCGCGACCTCGGCCAGCTTGTCGAGCTGGGCGGGATCGATGGCTTGCGGAGGCTGATGGATAGTCATGGCACGCGACCTGTCGGATTCGGGATGGCAGCCATTGCTGGCCCAAATCGTCGCCGGGTCAACCGCCGTGACGGCAGGGCTGCCATCCGAGAGCAGCGATAGAGAAAGAGCGCCGTCATTCCAGGCTCATTGCTGCGCAATGCCCCGGAATGACGGCACAGGTCTCCACACGCCGCTGCCCTACTTCCCCTCCTCCAGCTTGCTCATTCGCCTGAGCTTGCTTGCGCGCAGCAGATGGCTGCGCATCAGCGCCGAGGCGACCTCGTTTTCGCCTGTCTCCAGATGATCGAGCATGGTCATATGCTCGGAGCAGTTCACGCGGACGCGCTCCATGCCCTGGTCCCAGTCATAGTTCGACAGGCGCCGGAGCTGATTTTGGCGCCGCATTGCCGAATGGAAGAAGCGGTTGCCCGTGGCCGCTGCCAGGCCCTCGTGGAAATCGGCATTCATCTCGTAGAAGGCGATGCTCGACGATTCCCGCCACGGCCGTGCCAGCGCCTCGACATGCCGCGCCCGCATCTCGGCGATCCAGCCGGGCTCCAGCTTGAAGCCGGGTTCGAGCATCGCCATCGGCTCGATCAGCAGGCGGAAACGGTAGCACTCGTCGCGCAGACGCTGATCCCGCGGCTCATGCAGGAAGCGCCAGCCATAACCCGGCTTGCGCTCGACCATGTCGAGATCGGCCAGCCGGGCGAGCAGCTTTTGCGCCTCCGGTCGGCCGAGATCGTAACGACGCATCACCTCCAGTTCGGAAAACTCGTCCGGGAGCAAACCGTTCTCGCGCTCGTGCGCAAGTCTGACCATCGCGAGATCGACCGTCTCCGGCGTCCGGGCGCTGTCGCTCGCCGCCGGCAGGCTGACGATCTCGATGCCCTTGTTGAGATGCCGGCGCACCACGCCCTGCTCGGCGAGATGATCCAGCGCTGCCCTGACCGGGGTGCGCGACACGCCGAGCCGGCGAGCAGTCGCGTTCTCGTTGAGCCAGGCTCCGGCCGCCAGCGCGTCATCGCGCACGAGCTGCAGGATGCGGTCGGCAATCTCCTGTTGCAGCCGGGTCGGCGCCGTCATCGGAAGGCCCTTGATTGTTTTAGTTGATGATGAAATACAATACAGCACGATCTCTCGTCAGCATACCGGAAAGATGTGCGCCATGGTCCAGCCCTGCCCCTTCGTCGATGTGTCGGGCACGCCTTATGAGCGGGGCCGCCAGCACGGCGCAGCCGTGCCGCAGCGGGTCAAGCGCTCGATCGAGCTCTATGGCGGCCAGCTTGGCGAGATCGGTTACGACGCCAAGGCGAAATCGGCGCTGATCGCCGAGTTCGCGCGGGAGATCGAGGCTTTCGGCGCGCATTACATCGAGGAGATGCGCGGCATCGCCGACGGCGCCGGTGTCACGCTCGAGGACATCGTCATGGTCAATGCCCGCACCGAGGTCATCGCCAAGGCCCGCCTCGTCAAGAATAAGCCGATCGAGGCCCAGGAGGAACTCGACGACGGCTGCACCGGCGCGATCATTCTGCCGGAGCGCAGCGCCTCGGGCGAGCTGATCCACGGCCAGAACTGGGATTGGAAGGCCGAGTGCGCGGAAACGGCGATCGTCCTGCGCGTGCGCCGTACCGACGGTCCCGACTTCCTGACCTTCGTCGAGGCCGGCGGCCTCGCCCGCTGCGGGATGAACGCGGCCGGCATCTCGATCACCGCCAATTATCTCGAATCCGAGCGTGACTTCACGCAGGCTGGCGTGCCGCTCGCCCTGATCCGGCGCAAAGTGCTGGAGCAGGAGCATCTCGCCTTCGCGATCAAGGCCGTGGCGACGACGCCCAAGGCCTGCTCGAACAACATGATGCTCTCGACCGTGAAGGGCTTCGGCATCGATTTCGAATGTGCCCCGGACGAGGCTTTCCCGCTCTATCCGCAGGACGGCATGATCGTGCACGCCAACCACTGGGTCGGGCAGATCGCGCTGACCAAGATCAGGGACACCGGCATCCCGCGCGTGCCGGAGAGCTTCTATCGCGACTGGCGCGTCCGCAAGCTGCTCGACGAAGCCGGCCGCAAGCTGACCGTCAATGACCTGAAGCAGGCCTTCTTCGACGACTTCCTCGCGCCTCACTCGGTCTGCCGCCCGGTCCGCCCGAACGAGGCCGGCAATCTCTCGGCCACCGTCGCCATGGTGATCATGCAGCCGGCGAAGGGGATCATGGAGGTCGCGCCGCTGCCGGCCCAGAACCGCGTCTTCACTCGCTACAGCCTGACCGAGGATCCCGTGCTGCTCGCCGAAGCGGCGGAATAGCCCGGTCAAACCGCGTCACAACCGAAAACAACAGGGGAACAGGATGCGCCAAACCACCACCACCGCCCTCGCTGCCGCACTGCTCTGCGGCGGCCTCGTGCAGGCTGCGGATGCGAGCACACTCAAGATCCAGTTGCGTGCCGACATCCGCTCGATCAATCCGGGCGTGAACCGCGACGCCAATACCGACGGTGTCGTCGTGCAGATGGTCGAGGGCCTTGTCGCCTATGGCGAGGACGCTCTGCCGAAGCCGCTGCTGGCCGAGAAGATCGATATCTCTCCGGACGGAAAGAGCTATCGATTTACGCTGCGTCAGGGCGTGAAGTTCCATAACGGCGCCCCGCTGACCTCGGCCGACGTGTTGTGGAGCTGGAACCGTTATATGGACCCGAAAACCGACTGGCGCTGCCTCTCGGAATTCGACGGCCGCGGCCAGGTCAAGGTCGAGAAAGTGTCGGCGCCCGACGACAGGACCGTCGTCTTCGATCTGGACAAGCCGAGCGCGCTTTTCCTTGCCGGGCTCGCCCGCACCGACTGCGCCATGACCGGCATCCTGCACAAGGATTCGATCAAGGCCGACGGGTCCTTCGACAAGCCCGTCGGCACCGGCCCGTTTAAGTTCGCGGAATGGAAGCGCGGCGAATACATCCGGCTCGAGCGCTTCGCCGACTACGCCTCGCTGCCCGGCAAGATCGACGGCCTGACCGGCGCCAAGAAGCCTTTGGTCGACGAGGTCCGCTTCCTCGTCATTCCCGACAATGCGACCGCCAAGGCCGCTCTCCTGAAGGGCGACATCGATATCGTTCCGGATATCGCCAACACCGATATCGCCGAGCTCAAGAAAAACGACAAGGTCAAGACCTCGGTCGTCTCCAGCATGGGTCTGGTCGGGCTGATCATCCAGACACGCGACCCGTTGCTGCAGAACGTCAAGCTGCGCCAGGCTATGGCCGCGGCGATCGACTCCAGGGAACTGGTCGGCGCCGTCACCGACGGCATCGGCTCGCCCAACAACTCGATCGTGCCGGCGCTCTCCGCCTATTACGGCCCGGTCCAGAAGCAGGGCTGGAAATACGATCCCGCCGCCGCCAAGAAGCTCCTGACAGATGCGGGCTACAAGGGCGAGAAGATCGTAATGCTCGCCAACAAGCGCTACCCGGAAAGCTTCGACGCCGCCGTGGTCGCCCAGCAGATGCTGAAGGCGGTCGGCTTCAATATCGAGATCGAGGTGCTGGAATGGGCGACGCAGCTCGACCGCTACAGCAAGGGCAACTACACGATGCAGGCCTTCCCCTATTCGGGCCGCATGGACCCCGCGCTGAGCTACGAGTCGATGACCGGCCCGAAGGACAAGCAACCGCGCAAGCTCTGGGACAACCCGGAGGTGCAGGCCCTGCTCGACAAGTCCATGGTCGTGAACGACAAGGCCGAGCGTCAGAAGATCTTCGACGAGTTACACAAGCGCTTCATCGCCGAAGTTCCAATGGTGATGCTCTATAACGGCATCGTCGGCGGCGCGATCAGCAGCAAGACCCAGGGCTATGTCTCGACGTTGAGCTCGCTGCCCCGCGCCTGGGAAGTCAGCGTCGGCCAATAACGACCTGTCACTTCGGCCTCATGGCGTCCGACAGGACGGCATGCCCCAACGGGCATGCCGAAACAGCAGGACGACGAGGGAACGGGAAAGGTCGGCGTTTCGGCCTCTGCCCTGGCACCCCTGCTCTTTGGCGGCAAGGCGCCGGCACGGACCGATCGACCTCGTCATCGCCACATGACGATGGTCGCTCAGCCTGGCTCGATCGGAGCCGGGCCGACCGGCGCCCCCTTGATGATATGGATCGCGATCAGGGCTGCCAGTCGCTCCGCATCGCGCGCTCTCAGGGCTGCGATCATCTCGAGATGCTCGCGATCGCTCTTCTGCAGCAGTTCATGCGAGCTCCACACCGTGATCTGCGAGCCGCGTCCGCGGTCGCGCAGGCCCCAGATCATCTCCTCCAGCACGGCATTGCCGCAGAAAGAATACATGAGTTGATGGAAGGCGCGGTTGATCTCGCTCTGTTCGGTCCGGCTGCCGGTCGTCACCGCGACGGAGAATTGCGCCGCGAGCGCGTCCAGCCGCGCTATGGCGGCGTCGTCGATGCGGGCGACGACGCCCTCTGCCGTCGCACCTTCCAGAATGATGCGCGTCGCCAGGATCTCTTCATAGGTCTTCATATCGACTTCGGCGACCCGATAGCCCCGGTTCGGGACATGCTCGATGGTCTTGCGCACGGCGAGCTCGTCGAGCGCGCTGCGCACATCGAACCGCGTCGCCTCGAAGCGCTCCTCCAGGTCGATCTGGCGCAGCCATTCGCCGGGCCTGAATGCGCGCAGGCGGATCGCCTGGGCGATCTCGTTGGCGAGCATGGCGCGCCGCGTGCTGGTGTTCTTGCGTTTCCGCTCGGTCATGACGGGCTCTCTAAAGCATTTTCGAGCGAAGTGGACACCGGTTTGCGTGAAGAAAATGCGCCGAAGCAATGCCCAAGCAGGATTCGCACGGCGCGGAAGAAGGTGGTTGCGAACCCAACCATACCATGCAACATAATTGGCGCCAATAATTTCGCCAGAGGAGAACGCCCGTGAATGCCGTGGCAGAACAGACCGCCAAGCCCGACTCCGAGGCGGCCGCACGCGCCAGGGCGCTCTACGAATACGGCCCGACCTCGATCTATGCCTCGAAGCACGACCCGCGCTTCCCCTATTGCCTCTATGTGCCGTCGACGCTGGGCCAGGGCGGCGAGAAGCCGGAATTGATCGTTGCGATGCACGGCACCGGCCGGGGCTTCACCGGCTATCGCGACGCCTTCTCGTCCTTCGCGCGCTGGAACAACTGCATCATCCTGGCGCCGCTCTTCCCGATCGGCGTACTGGGCGACGGCAATCGCGACGGCTTCAAGTACATGCGCGAAGGCAACCTCCGTTATGACCATGTGCTGCTCGCCATCGTCGCGGAGGTTTCCGAGCGTTATGGCATCGCCTTCGATCGCTTCGGCCTGTTCGGCTATTCCGGTGGCGGCCATTTCGCCCATCGGTTCCTGATGCTGCAGCCCGGGAAGCTCTGGGGCGTCTCGATCGGTGCGCCGGGTTCGGTCACCCTGCTCGACCCCAGCCGCGACTGGTGGGTCGGCACCCGTAACTTCGCCGAGCTCTTCGGGCAGCCGCTCGACATCCCCGCGATGAAGCAGGTCGCAGTGCAGATGGTGGTCGGTGCGGCAGATCTCGAGACCTGGGAGATCACCCACAAGCCGGGCGGCCGCAACTGGATGCCTGACGCCAACCATGCCGGCACCAACCGGCCGGAACGTCTCGCGAGCCTGCGCGACAACTTCGCCGCAAACGGCATCGAGGCCCGCTTCGACCTCGTGCCGAATACGCCGCATGACGGCGTCAAGGTCGTGCCCGTCGTGGAAGACTTCTTCGCCGGCGAGCTTCGCCGCATCCGTACCGGCCGAAAGGCCGGCTGAACAATCGCAATAACAACAAAGGAAACATCATGAAGCGCTTCCTTGTCTCCGCCGCTGCGCTCGCCCTCTCGGCCGGCGCCCTGCAGGCCCAGACGCTGACGGCCGTGCTCAATGCCGACATCCGCTCGACCAATCCGGGCGTCAATCGCGACGGCAACACCGATTCCGTCGTGCTGCACATGGTCGAAGGTCTCGTCGGCTATGCCGAGGACGGCTCGGTCGGCCCGCTGCTGGCGGAGAAAGTCGAGATCTCGCCGGACGGCAAGACCTACACGTTCCGCCTTCGCAAGGGCGTGAAGTTCCATAACGGCGCGACCATGACCTCGGCCGACGTGCTGTGGAGCTGGAACCGCTACATGGACCCGAAGACGGACTGGCGCTGCCTCTCCGATTTCGACGGGCGTAACGGCCTGAAGGTCGAGAAGATCTCGACCCCGGATGCCGACACCGTCGTGATGGAGATCAACGAGCCGAACGGCCTCTTCCTCGACTCGCTCGCCCGCGCCGATTGCGGCGGCACGGCCGTGATCCACAAGGACTCGGTCAAGGCCGACGATAGCTGGGACAAGCCGATCGGCACCGGCCCCTTCATGCTCGGCGAGTGGAAGCGCGCCCAGTCGGTCCAGCTTCTCGCCTTTGACCAATATGCCTCGCCCAAGGGCGACAAGCGCGACGGCTATATCGGCTCGAAGCGCCCGCTGGTGAAGGAAGCCCGCTTCATGGTCATCCCCGACGCGGCGACGGTGAAGGCCGGCCTCCTCGCCGGCTCGCTCGATATGGCGCTGATGCCGGAATCGGACGTGCCCGACCTCAAGAAGGCCGCGAACCTGACGCTCGCGATCGCGCCGAACCCCGTCCGGCACAGCCTGATCATCCAGACGCGCGATCCCGTGATGAAGAACCAGGCCCTGCGCCAGGCCATCGCGGCGGCGATCGACTTCCCCGAACTCGTCGCCAATGTCTCGAATGGCCTCGGCAAGCCCAACAACTCGCCCGTCTACACGACCTCGAAATACTACGGCGACGTCGAAAAGCAGGGCTTCAAATACGATCTCGCAGCGGCAAAGGCCCTGCTGCAGAAGGCCGGCTACAAGGGCGAGAAGATCGTGATTCTCGCCAACAAGCGCTCCTCGGTGCCGAGCTTCAACACCGCCGTCATCGCCCAGGCGATGATGCAGGCGGCCGGCATCAATGCCGAGATCGAGGTCCTGGAATGGGCGACGCAGCTGGATCGCTACAACAAGGGCAATTACCAGATGCAGTCCTTCTCCTATTCGAGCCGCTTCGACCCCGCGCTCGGCTTCGAGCAGATCGCCGGCCCGAAGGACAAGCAGCCGCGCAAGATCTGGGAGGAGCCGGAGGCGCTCGCCCTGATCCAGAAGTCGATGGTGGTGACCGACACGGCCGAGCGCCAGAAAATCTTCGACGACCTGCACAAGCGCTTTATCGACGAGGTACCCACGATCTTCACCCATAACGACCTCGACATCATCGCCCATTCCAAGAAGGTGAGCGGCGTGACGCCCTGGGCATCCCAGTTGCGCCTCTGGGAGGTCAGCGTCTCGAAGTGAGACGATAAGGCCGGCCCTGCCTCCCGGCGGGGTCGGCTCTGAGGCTTGGGAGGGCCTTCGATGTTCCGCTTTGCATTGACACGGATAGGGATGGCACTGCCGACGCTGCTCATCGTAGCGGTTTCGGTCTTCGTGCTGATCCGGCTGATTCCGGGCGATCCGGCCCAGTTGATGCTGGGGGACCTTGCGACGCCGGCGAGCCTTGCCGATCTCAGGGCGCGGCTCGGGCTCGACCAGTCGCTGCCAATGCAGTTCGGCATCTGGATGGGTAATGTTCTGAGCGGCGATTTCGGCCAGTCGATCTCGTCGCAGCAGGCGGTATTGCCGCTGATCCTGCAGCGCTTCTGGGTCTCGGCCCAGATCGTGCTCGTCGCCGTTCTGCTGGCGAGCTGCGTCGCGGTGCCGGCTGGCGTCATCGCCGCCTGGAAGCAGAATTCAAGTCTCGATCTTGGCCTCGTCGCGACCGCGACGCTGTTGCTCTCGATCCCGACCTTCTGGCTGGGTCTCCTGCTCCTGCTGTTCTTCGGGCTCAAGCTCGAATGGCTGCCGGTCGTCGGCTATGTCTCGATCGCCGAGAACCCCTGGGCCGGCATCCTCTACCTCGTCATGCCGATCATGACGCTGTTCCTCCACGAGATCGGCGTGATCCTGCGCATGGCGCGGGCCTCGACTCTGGAGGTGCTGCGGCTCGACTACATCACCCACGCCCGCGCCAAGGGCCTTTCGGAGAGTGCGGTTCTCTGGCGCCACGCCTTCAAGAACGCCTTTGGCCCGACCTGGACCCTGATCGGCCTCGTCCTCGGCAACCTGCTCGGCGGCATCGCGGTCGTCGAAACGGTCTTCACCATCCCGGGACTGGGGCGCCTGCTGGTCGATGCGATCTTCGCCCGCGACTATCCGGTCATCCAGGGCTGCATGCTCTTCGTCGCCTTCACCTATGTGCTGGTGAACCTCGTCATCGACCTCTGCTACCCGGTCTTCGATCCAAGGGTAACGGCGCAATGAGCAGCGACAGCACCATGAGCACGGGCGGCACCATGAAGAAGACCCGCCGCATGAAGCTCCCCGCTCCCAATGCGATCGTCGGTGGCACGCTGATTACGCTCCTGCTCCTGACGGCCGGTACCGGCGCTCTCTGGACGCCTTACGACCCGCTGAAGCTCTCCTTCCGCGAGAAGCTGGCGGCACCCTCCGCCCTGCACTGGCTGGGCACTGACGAATTCGGCCGGGACGTGCTCTCGCGCCTGATGGCGGGTGCGGCGACCTCGGTTTGGATCAGCATCCTGACGGTGACGCTCGCCGTGATCATGGGCACCACGATCGGCTTGTTCTCCGGGTATATGCGCGGCTGGACCGACCGCATCATCATGGCCTTCAACGACGCGCTGCTGGCCTTCCCCGGCATCCTGCTGGCGCTCGGCCTGCTTGCGGTGGTCGGCGCCAACAAATACGGCATCATCGTCGCGCTCGGCATCGCCTACACGCCCTCGGTCGCCCGCGTCGTGCGCGGCACGGTGCTCTCGCTGCGCGAGCGCGAGTTCATCGCGGCCTCGCGCGTGATGGGCAACTCCGAGGGCTTCACCATGGCCCGCCACATCCTGCCGAACTGCATCGCGCCATTGACCGTGCTGGCGACATCGATGTTCGGCTACGTCCTGCTGGCGGAGAGCGCGCTCTCCTTCCTCGGTCTCGGCGTGCCGCCGCCGGCCCCGACCTGGGGCAACATGCTGGCGGGCTCGCGACCCTATATCGGCCAGGCGGTCTGGCTCGGCATCTTCCCGGGCCTCGCGATCTCGCTGACCCTGCTCGGCATCAACCTGCTCGGCGACGCCGTGCGCGACCGGCTCGACCCGCGGATGAGGGGCTCGCGATGACCAAAACTGCCCCGCTCCTTGATGTCGCCGGCCTCACCCTGAAGATCGGCGGCTCCGGCCGCACCGTGGTCAACGACGTCTCCTTCCAGGTCTTCCCCGGCGAGATCGTCGGCATCGTCGGCGAGTCCGGCTCGGGCAAGACGCTTGCGGCCCGTGCCGTGATGGGCTTCATCCCGCCGGCGGTACGGCTCGAGGGCGGCACCATCCGCTTCGACGGCCAGGATGTGATGGCCATGGACGGAAAGGCGCTGCGCACCATGCGCGGCTCCAGGGTCGGCATGGTCTTCCAGGAGCCGATGACCTCGCTCAACCCCTCGATGCTGATCGGGCGCCAGCTCGACGAGGGTCTGGCGCTGCACCGCAAGCTCGACGCGAGCCAGCGCCGGGCACTGATCCTCGACATGCTCAAGCGCGTCGGCCTGCGCGATCCGGAAGGGGCCCTCACCGCCTATCCGCACCAGTTCTCCGGCGGCATGCGCCAGCGCATCATGCTGGCTTCGGTGATGCTGCTGAAGCCCGCGCTGCTGCTGGCCGACGAGCCGACCACCGCGCTCGACGCCGTCGTCCAGCGCGACGTCATGGAGCTGATGGTCGAGCTGACGCAGGCCAACGACACCGCCGTGCTGCTGATCTCGCATGATCTCGGCATGGTCGCGCGCTATTGCAGCCGCATCGTCGTGATGTGCCAGGGCGACGTGGTCGAGCAGGGCTTGAGCGACGACATTCTCGCCCGGCCGCAGCATCCCTATACCCGCAAGCTGCTCTCGGCGATGCCCCACCGTCTGCCGGCGCGCGCCCTGCCGGAAGTGAAGACGCCGATCGTCGCGGTCCGCGATCTCATCGTCGAGTACCCCGGCCGGCAGGGCTTCTTCCGCAAGGAACAGGCGAAGCGCGCGCTGCACGGCATCAGCATCGACGTGCAGCCGGGCGAGGTCGTCGCTGTTGTCGGCGGCTCGGGCTCCGGCAAGACCACGCTCGGACAGTCGATCGCAGGCCTCGTCAAGCCCGCCGGCGGCGAAATCCGCTTCAACGGCAAGCCCATCGAAAAAAGCGATGCCGCCTACTGGGACTATCGGCTGAACTGCCAGATGGTCTTCCAGGACCCTTACTCTTCGCTCGATCCGCGCATGACGATCCAGCAGCTCGTCGCCGAGCCGCTCAGGCTCGTCCCCAACATGAGCCCGGCCGATCGCAAGGCGCGCGTTGCCGAGGTTCTGACCGAGGTGGGCCTGGGCGAGGGCTTCGCCGAACGCTATCCGCACGAACTTTCGGGCGGCCAGCGCCAGCGCATCGCGATCGCCCGCGCCATCGTGCGCCGGCCGAGCTTCGTCATCGCCGACGAACCGGTCTCGGCGCTCGACGTGACGGTCCGCGCGCAGGTCCTGGAGCTGTTCGACGAGTTGCAGAAGAAGCACGGCTTCTCCTGCCTGTTCATCAGCCACGATCTCGGCGTGGTCGAGCAGGTCGCCGACCGCGTCATCGTCATGCAGGATGGCCGCATCGTCGAGGAAGGCCCCAGAGACGACATCTTCGACAATCCGAGACACCCCTATACCCAGAAGCTCCTCGCGGCCGTCCCGGGATTGGAGAGCACCGCAGAAGGCGGGGTAAGGCTCTTCTGGCGCCGTGCCGAGAACGACAAGGCGATCACGGGCTGAAGCTGAAACAGAAAGGCCCGGAAGCCATCTTCGGTGGCGGCACCGTCGATGGCTTCCGGGCCTTTCCTTCGCTCCGCTGCGGGGCAGAGCGAAGACATGGCATCAATCAGCGCTTGCGCTTGGCGCCGACCAGTTCGTCCCATTTGCGGAAGGCGACGACCATCTTGTCGGGCTTCAGCGGCAGTTCGATCGGGTTCTTGGCGATCAGGTCGGCATATTCCGGCCGGCCGAACTCCGCGATCACCTCCTGGCTGCGCTTCGGCGCCAGCGAGAGCGGCACGTCCTTCACCGCCGGGCCCGGATAGAGATAGCCCTCGTCATAGGAATAGGCCTGCATCTTCGGCGTCAGCACGTGCGCCATGATGTCGAGGACGACGGCGAGACGATCGTTGGGGATGCCCTTCGGCACGCACATGAAGAAAGCGTCCGAGACCCAGTGGAAGCCCTTCAGCGTCTGGATCTTGGCTTCCTTCGGCACGATGCCGAGCGCGCGCGGATTGATGTCCCAGCCCGTCGTCGAGATGATGATGTCGCGCGAACCGTCGCCGAATTCCTTCATCGTCGCGCCTGTGCCCGCCGGATAATATTCGATGTACTCGCCGATCTCCTGCAGATAGGCCCAGGTCTTGTCCCAGCCATTGACCGGGTCCTGCGGGTCCTTGTCGCCGAGGATATAGGGCAGACCCATCATGAAGGTGCGGCCCGGACCGGAATTGGTCGGGCGCGCATACATGAACTTGTTGGGATTGGCCTTGGCCCAGGCGAGCAGTTCCTCGGCCGTGGTCGGCACCTGCTTGACGCGCGCCGGCATGTATTCGAGCAGCGGCCCGGACGGATAGTAGTTCACCACCGTGCCGAAACCTGCGCCCTGAACCTTGTGCAGGTTCAGCGCCGCCGGCTCGTAATTCTGCTCGATATTCGGGAATTTCTCGGCAAAATCCGGGAAGATCTTGAGCCAGAGATTCTGCTCGAGGCCAGCCGCCAGACCGTCCGAGCCGGTAAGCACGAGGTCGAGATCGGAGCGCCCGGCATCCTGCTGCGCCTTGATCTTGCTCGCCAGCTCCGGCGCCGGCGCCTTCACATAGGTGATCCGCGAGACAAGCTTCGGATTGGCGGTACGGTAGTCGTCGAAGGCCTGCTGCATTAGGGCCAGCGCCCCACCGACATCGATGATGTTGATGCCGACCGGAGCGGAAGGCAGCGCCGGCACGGCGGCGAAGGCACCGCTCCCGCCTAGGGTCAGCGCGCCCAGCCCGCCCAGAACGGTGCGGCGATCCACGCCTTTCGAAAATTCACTCATGCTTCTCCCCTTTTCATTGGTTGATGACATTCTTCAGGCCGCTGCTTCAGCAGCGAAATCACGGCGCTCGTCACCGATGCGCACGCTGCGAACCCGGAGATCCGGCGACCAGTCGATCGCGCTCTCCGGCAAGGTGATTCGGGCTTCGGCCAATGCATCGGCGATACAGGCCAGCGCATGGGTAGAGGCCATCGCGACCGCCTCCCCGGGCGTCGCAATGCCCCAGGCGACGACGTTACGGATGGCGTCGTCGAGTTTGAGCGCCGAGCCTGCCAGCGACCCGCCATTCACCTGATGCACCGAGCCGTCAGCGGAGAGCTCGACCGGCATCCCCGCGAAGCTGTAGCGACCGGGCGCGGCGCCCGCTGCCACCACTGCGTCGGTGACGAGGATCGAGCGCTCGACACCCTTCGCCCGGATCAGGCTCTTCAGCGCCTTCGGAGGCAGATGGATACCATCGGCGATGAAGCCGGCCATCAACCGATCCTCGCCGAGCTGTGCGAAGAGCGAATTCGACAGCTTGGGCAAGTCCTGCGGCAAACCATTGCCGAGATGGGTCGAGAGCGTGACGCCGACATCGGCCGCAGCCGCGACAACGTCGAAATCAGCGGCGGAATGGCCGATCGCGACGACCTTGCCCATGCGAGCCAGCGCTCCGGCGAGTGCGATGCCGCCTTCGATCTCAGGCGCCAGCGTCACCATCAGGATCGGCCGCGACAACAGCCCTTCGAGATGCGCGATGAGGTCCGGTGTGGCAGCCGTCATCGCCTCCGGCGGATGGCAGCCGCAATAGCCGGCCGCCGGGTTCAGGAACGGGCCTTCGAGGTGATAGCCCGGGCACATCAGCGGCCCGAGCCGGCTGCCGTTCACCGCGGCGTCGAGCGCACGGAAACGCTCTTCCAGCTCGTACGGATGCGCGGTGATGATCGTCGGCAGGCAGGTGGTGACGCCCGTCGCCAGCATCGCCTCCAGCGCCCGGTCGAGGTCGGCCGGGGTCATGGTGCCGGAGTTGAAATCCAGCCCGGCAAAGCCGTTCACCTGGAGATCGATTAGGCCGGGCGTGTGCATGGTCAGCCCTTCCGGGTCAGCTGCGAGGCGGCCGGCGGATCGATGAACAGCACGGTCCGCTTGTGCGTCTGCAGGATCGAGGCAGGGCTGAGATTGCTGACCGGCCCTTCCAGCGCCGCCTTCGCGGCCGCCGCCTTGCGCGTGTCGGAGACCGACAGGACGATCAGCTCGCTCTTCAGGATCTGGCGGACGCTCATCGAGATCGCCTGCCGCGGCACTGCGTCGAAGCTCGGGAACCAGCCCTCGCCGAATTGCTGCTGGCGGCAGGCATCGTCCAGGTCCACGACGAGATAGGGCTCCTCGGTGTCGAAATCGGCCGGCGGATCGTTGAAGGCGAGATGGCAGTTCTCGCCGATTCCGGCGAAGCAGACGGCGATGCGCTGGCCGGCGATCTGCCGGTTGAGCCGCTTCACCGCCGCAGCCGCGTCGCCTTCGCCATCGACCGGGACGAAGGTCGGAGCATTCTTCAGCGGCGCCATGAAACGCTCGCGCAGATAGCGCCGGAAGCTCGCCGGATGGCTCTCGGGCAGGCCGACATACTCGTCGAGATGGAAGGCGGTGACTTTCGACCAGTCGATGCCCTCGGCCGCGACGAGATGGTTCAGCATCTCGAACTGGCTGGCGCCGGTCGCCACGATGATCGCCGCGGCACCATGGTGGGCAAGCTCGTCGCGGATCGCCTGGGCGCCCAGCGCCGCCGCCTGCCGGCCGAGCTCGTCCTTGTCGGAGGCGACATGCATCTCGATCATCGAATTTTGAACCTTTTATGCCAGAAATTTTCCGATATTCTAGACCCGAGCTTATGAAGCTTCGCTCGAAACGCAATGATTAATTTTGAACGCAACCGTTCCGAATAGAGTCCGCCTTGTCCCTGCTGACGCTCGACGAAACCCGCCTCGCGCTCGCCCATGACCGGGACTGCGCCCGGATTTACCGGCTGATCCTCAACGGCGAAGCTCATTCCCGCGCCGATATCGGCCGCATCCTGCAGTTGCGTTCGACCAGCGTCTCGCGCGTCGTCGGTGACCTCATCGCGCGCCGTCTCGTCATCGAGGCCGTCGGTGAGGCGAGCGGACGCGGGCGGCCCCCGGCGATCCTCGTCGCGCATACCCGCCGCATCGGCGCCTCCGTCATCTATGTCTCCAGCCAGTCTCTCTCCGGCGCGCTGGTCGATCTCAACGGCCATCTCGTCGCTGAACGCCGCCGCACCATCTCGGGCGATGCCGACAATGCCGCGATCGCCGCCGTGATGGCGGAGCTCGCACGCGACCTCCTCGACGCGATGCCGCCGGGGATGAGTCATGCCGGAACGGCCGTCTCGCTCTCCGGCCTGATCGATCTGAAGCAGGGCCAATGGCTTCTGGCCTCGCGCTGGCCGCGCATGCGCGGGCTCGACATCGCATCCGTCCTCGAACCCGTGGCGGGCCCGGTCACGATCTGCCGCAATCTCGATGCCGAATTGCGCGCTCGCGCCGCTCGCGAGCCCGAGAATTTCGCGGGCGGCACGATCCTGCTCCACTGGGGCTGGGGCGTCGGCCTCGCCTATGCGGTCGATGGCGAGCCCTTCGCGCCGACAGGCTCCTTCGGCGAGATCGGCCATTGGCGGCTCACGGCGCTGGACGGACGACGCTGCGGCTGCGGCAACACCGCCTGCCTAGAAACCGGCGCCGCGCTCTGGTCGCTGCTTCCCACGCTGCGCCGGCATTGGCCCGATCTCGACCAGGACGAAGTACGACTTGCCCGACAGCTCGCCGGCCTCGACCTGCTGGCACTGCCCGGTGTCGAGATGGCGGCCGGGTTGCTCTCGCGCGCGCTCGCAAACGCCTGCCGCATGCTTTTTCCCGCTCGCATATGGGTAAGCGGGCCCTTTTCCGCCAATCCGCAACTCTGGGCGCGGTTCAACACGCTGTTCCGCGCGGAAGGCACGATGGACGGCTTTGCCGTGCCCGATCTCGCCGGCGTGCCAGCCAGCCATCTCTATGAAATTCACGGCGCTGCCGCGCCCTTGCTCAGCCGGGCGACCGAAGCGCTGCTGCTCGGACAGGTTTGATTCCCCAGATCCCCATGCCGTCGCGCGATGCCTGCCATGCCGCGGAATGCGCTGGCACGCCCTAACGTGGTGCACTAGTATCCCAGTGAAATGCTCCGGATGCCGCTGACGGCATCGCACAAGAGAGCACACCTCAGGGAGAGATCATGACCCATCCGACACGTCGCACCGTCATGGCCGGAGCAGCCGGCCTCGCTGCGCTCAAAGCCGGCGGAGCGCTGGCGCAGAGCGCGCCCGTCGCGCTCAACATCATCGATGTCGCCGGCAATCTTCAGCTCACGCAGGCGGCAATCGAGAAATTCGCCAAGGACAATCCGAAGCTGATCTCGCGCCTGAACTTCTCGCGCGCGCCCTCGCCGGAGCTGCCGGCGAAGCTCAAGGCCCAGCAGCAGGCCAACCGCGTCGACATCGATCTCGTGCTGACCGGCCCCGGCGCCATGTCGGACGGTATCCAGCAGGGGCTCTGGGTCGATGTGTGGAAGTCCCATGCCAAGGACCTGCCGAAGCCGGAAGAGGTCTATCACGAGCAGGCGCTGATGATGCAGCGCAATTTCGGCCAGAACGAGGGCGTCGCGGTGGTCTATTCGCCCTCCGGCCCGCTCTTCGAATATGCGCCCGAGCGCCTCAAGACCGTACCGAAGACGGCCGAGGAGCTGCTCGCCTATGTCAAGCAGAACCCGAAGCGCTTCACCTATGCTCGCCCCGTGAATTCCGGTCCCGGCTGGACCTGGCTCATGGGCCTGCCCTACATCCTTGGCGATGCCGATCCGACCGACCCGATCAAGGGCTGGGACAAGAGCTGGGCCTATCTCAAGGAGCTCGGTACCGGTGTCGACTATTATCCGGGCGGCACCGCCGCGACGATGAAGGAACTCGGCGAAGGCACCCGTGACGTCATCGTCTCGACGCTCGGCTGGGACATCAACCCGCGCGTCCTCGGCATCGTGCCGAAGGAGGCCAAGGTCTTCGTCCTCGCCAACACGCACTGGATTCCCGACACCCAGTTCATGTGCATCCCCAAGGGCGTCCCGGCCGACAAGCTGCCGGCGCTGGTCGCCCTCATGGCCTATATGCTCAAACCCGAGGCCCAGGCCGTGACCTACGACAAGGGCTATTTCTATCCGGGACCGGCGATCAAGGGCGTGACGCTCGCCATGGCGCCGCAGGAAAGCCGCGACATCCTCGCCGAATACGGCCGGCCGGAATATGACGGGCTGATCACCAGCCTGCCGACCCGCCCGCCGCTGACGCCCGAGCGTCTCGTCGCCGCCTTCCGGCGCTGGGACCAGGAAATCGGCGTCGGTCACGGCGCGCCGCAATAGCGATGAAGTTCGCCGCCATCGGCCTCGACCACCGCCATATCTACCATATGGTCGGTGGTCTCCTCGAAGCCGGCGCGACCTGCGTCGGCTTCGATCCCACGACCAGCGACGAGCGCGTCCTCTCGGGCTTCCGCGAGCGCTTTCCCGATCTGCCGGAAAGCACCGCCGACCGGCTGATCGACGATCCTACGATCGATTTGATCGTCTGCGCCGCCATTCCGGCGGAACGCGCTGCCATCGCCATCCGCGCCATGCGGGCCGGCAAGGACGTGATGGTCGACAAGCCCGGCGTTACCTCTTTCGACCAGCTCACCGCTGTCGAGCGGGCGGTAGCCCAGACCGGGCGCATCTTCTCGATCTGCTTCTCCGAGCGCTTCATCGTCCCGGCGACGCTCATCGCCGGCAAGCTGATCGCCGACGGCGCGATCGGCCGGGTCGTGCAGACGCTCGGCATGGGCCCGCACCGTTTCAACCGCGCGATCCGGCCGGACTGGTTCTTCGACAAGCGCTGTTATGGCGGCATCCTCACCGACATTGCCTCGCACCAGATCGACCAGTTCCTGCATTTCACCGGTTCGAATGATGCGGATGTCGTCGCCTCGGGCGTCGGCCATTTCGGCGGGCCGGATTTCCCCGATTTCGAGGATTTCGGCGAGATTCTGCTGCGCAGTGACAGGGCCGGCGGCTATATTCGCGTCGACTGGTTCACGGCCGACGGCCTGCCGACCTGGGGCGACGGGCGCCTCACCATCCTCGGCACCGAGGGCACGATCGAGCTGCGCAAATATGTCGACATCGCCGGCCGCCCCGGCACCGACCATGTCTTCCTCATCGACAAGGCCGGCACCCGCCATATCGATGCCTCCAGCGAGCCGCTGACCTATTTCCGCAACCTCGTCGCCGATATCGCTGCCCGCAGCGAAACCGCGATGAGCCAGCGCCACGCCTTCACCGTCTGCCGGCTCGCGCTGGAGGCGCAAACCAAGGCCGCATGGCTGCCGGCAAAACCCACCGCTCGCGCTTGAGGACATCCGTCATGACACGCAAGCTCGGCATCGCCGTGATCGGGCTCGGCCCCGCCTCCCTGCCGCATTCGAAAAGCCTGCTCGACCTCGCCGATCGCGCCGATACGCGCTGGGCCGTGAGCCGCACACCGGAACGGGCCAAGGCCTATGCCGGGCAATTCCCCTTCCCGACCACGACCGACCTCGACGCGGTTCTGGCCGATCCCGCCGTGGACGCCTGCATTGTGCTGACGCCGCCTTCGAGCCATCTCGACGTCTCCGCACTTTGCCTTGAAGCCGGCAAACATGTTCTCGTCGAGAAGCCGTTGGAATTGACCAGCGAGCGCGGCCAGCGCCTCGTCGATACCGCCCGCCGGACGGCTAAGACCTTCGGTGTGACGCTCCAGCATCGCTTTCGCCCAGCGAGCCTGCGCCTGAAGGCCGCGCTCGATTCCGGCGAGCTCGGCACGATCGAAGCCGCCTTCCTCTCCGTTCCCTGGTGGCGTCCGCAGAGCTACTACGACGAGCCCGGCCGTGGCACGCTTGCCCGCGATGGCGGTGGTGTGCTGCTCACGCAGGCGATCCATTCACTCGACCTGTTCCGCTCGCTGGTCGGGGTTTCCAAGGTCGTCGCCGCACAGGCTCGCACCACCGCCCTCCATCGTATGGAGACCGAGGACTATGTCTCGGCTCTGCTTGAGACCGGCAATGGCGCTCCTGCCACGCTGGTGACGACCACGGCCGCCTATCCCGGCTATCCCGAGCGCATCGAGATCACCGGCACCAGGGGTTTTGCCGCCCTGATCGGCGGGCGCCTGCGCCTCGCCTTCCTCGACGGGCGCGAGGAGATCGTCGAAGCCGAGGGCTCTACCGGCAGCGGCGCCAACATCATGGATTTCCCGCATGACGCCCACCGCGCCGTCATCGCCGATTTCCTCGACGCGATCGAGCAGGGCCGCGACCCCGTCGTCACCGGCGAGGAAGCTCTCGCTTCACAGCGGCTGGTCGACGACATCCTCAAGAATGCGAAGTGCAGCGCCTGAATGCGACATCCTTGACTCGCAGGCGGTTTATGACGCTCCAAGAGTCGATGTCTGAAGGTCGCCCAGTGAAGTCTGTTCCCCGGTCCTCTCTTCGCCCCGCTTCGGCCGGAGCCGGACGATGAGCGTCGTACTCGCCTGTGATCTTGGCGGCAGCAGCTTCCGTGCTGCGCTGATCAACGATCGCGGGACGACATTGGCCGAGCATGCCGTCCCCGGCCCCGTCCTGGACGACCATCTCGATCGCTCGGAGATCTCTGCGCGGGCCTGGTGGGCGCAATTGCTCGAAGCCTGCGGCAAGCTCGCCGACCAAGCACCGGAGTTGTTCGCAAACGTCCAAGGCATCGCGATCTGCGGCGTGACCCGGACGCAGGTCTTTGTCGGCCATGATGGGCAGGAATTGCGTCCAGCCATGACCTGGAAAGATGCGCGGTCGGACAGCATCGCTGCCCGTCTGCGCGACGTACTGGCAGGTCATTCCGAAGCCGGCCGCATCAACGCTTTCCACCCGCTCGCCCGCCTCGCCTGGCTGGCCGAGAACGAGCCGGAGAACACCCGCGCGCTCGCCTGCGTGCTGGAGCCCAAGGACTACCTGAACTTCTGCCTGACCGGTCGGCAGGCGAGCGACCCGGTCTCACTGGCGCGGCTCATCGCTTGCACCGATGCCACCAACGGCTCCTCGGGACTTGAGGCGATCAGCCTGTCGGCCAGCGTGATCCCGGCCATCCTCGAACCCACCGAGACCATCGGATCCGTCCGCCCCGGCCTGCCGGATCCCTTCGACCGGCTGGCCGGCATCCCCGTCCTCTGCGGCTGCAACGATACCTGGGCAGCCGTGGCCGGATTGGGCGCCCTTCGACCGGGCTATGCCTACAATATTTCCGGCACAACCGAGGTGCTCGGCGTGCTCGGCCCCGAACAGGCGGAAGCCGAGGGACTGATCTCCGTCGACTGGCGCGGCCTCTGGCATCTCGGCGGCCCCAGCCAGAACGGCGCCGACACCGCCGCCTGGCTCGCCGGCCTGCTCGGCGGCGTAGGCGCTGTCGGGGAGACCATCGAGCGCCTGCTGGACGGGCGGCGCCATCCGCAGCCGCTCATTTTCCTGCCCTATCTGCAAGGCGAGCGCGTGCCCTATTGGGACCCCAACCTGCGCGGCGCCTTCATCGGGCTCGGCCGCCGGCACGGCCCGACCGATCTCGCCTATGCCGTGCTCGAAGGCGTCGCCTGCCAGAACCGGCTCGTGCTGGAACGCGCGGAGAGCGCACTCGGCGCCCGCGTCGACGAGATCCGCTTCGGTGGCGGCGCGGCAGCCAATCCGGCCTGGGCACAGATCAAGGCCGACATCTGCGGCCGGCCAATCGCAGTGGGGACCGCCAAAGAGCCCGGCCTGCTCGGCGCGGCGATCATCGCCTGGACGGGTCTTGGCCGCTTCGCGTCGCTGGAAGCCGCGCAGGATGCACTCGTCAGCATTGCTCACCGTTACGAGCCCGACGCATCCCGCCGCACGGCCTATAACGCACTCTATGCCCTCTATCGGCAGAGCGAGGCGGCACTCGCGCCGATCTCGGCCGATCTCGTCGCGCTGGCGCAGAACACCGCCGCGTTGCCCGGCCTCGCCAACTCGGCAAGCGCCGCGTAAAGGACGCTCCATGCCGAGGATTCGAAACCGGGTGCTGGCGCGCGTGACCGCGAAGAAGGGAAGCTGAGCTTGGGCCGCATCGACCCGCGCGAACTGATCGGACGCTATGGCACGGCGCTCGCCGGCCTGGCGCTGATCCTGTTCTTCCTGATCTTCGCCCCGAACTTCGCCAGCACGATGAACATCATCAACGTGCTGAAGGACACGAGCTTCCTCGCCATCCTCGCGCTCGGCTTCGCGTTGGCCTTCACCGTGGCCGAGCTCGATCTTTCGGTCGCGGAGATGGCGAGCCTCGCGGCGGTGGTCTGCGGCTGGCTGGTCCATGCGCAATATCCGCCGGCCGTCGCGGTATCGGCCGCCATCGGCGTCGGCATCGTGCTCGGCACGCTGAACGGCTACGGCGTCACCGTGCTGCGCATCCCCTCGCTGATCATGACGCTCGGCACCGCCGCGATCGCCAAGGGCTTCGCTTTCATGATCACGCAGGGCGTCGCCTTCGTCGGGCGCTGGCCGGTCGGCTTCACCGGGCTCGCCCGCGGCTACTCGTTCGGCATCCCCAATCTCGTGCTCTGGATGGCCGGCGCCACGCTCTTCGCCTATGGGCTCGTCAAATGGACGCGGACCGGCGCGCATATGGTCGCGACCGGCGAGGCGGACGAAGCCGCGCGGCTCGCCGGCATCGCCACCGCCCGGATGAAGCGGATCGGCCTTTTGCTTTCAGGCGTCTTCGCCGGCCTGATGGCCATGCTGCTCGCCGCCAACCTGTCCTCGGCCGCGCCGAACATGGCGGGCGACTATCTGCTCTATGCCATCGCCGCCGTACTGCTCGGCATGACCATGTTCGATCCCGGCAAGCCCAACATACCCGGCACGGTCTTTGCGGCGCTGGTGCTCAAGGTGCTCGGCAACGGCTTGGTGCTGATGGGCGCGCCCTATTACATCCAGGATATCGTGCTCGGCGCGATCATCATCGGCTCGGTCGCCTTCTCGGCCAGCGCGATGAAGAAGGCGGCGTTCAAGGTCTGATTTCGACGACAGCAGGCAGAATGTTGGGAGAGGGTTTCATGTTCGGTTTGAGGAAAATGCTGGTGGCCGCCGCGGCGCTTCTCGCGCTGGGCCAGTCGGCCGGAGCGTTCGAGGTCGGCATCATCGGCTTCCAGTTCACATCAGAAACGCATGCGCGCGTCGCCAATGCCGCCGCAGCCGCAGCCAAGGCGAAGGGCTGGAACGTCACGCTGCTGAACTCGGAAGGCGCACTGCCGAAGCACGCGGAGCAATTCGATGCACTGATCGCCAGGAAGGTCGACGCCATCATCATCGCCATGGGCAAACCGGTCGAGGCCGACGCCCAGTTCAAGGCGGCAAAGGATGCCAGGATCCCGGTCATCACCGTCCAGTCGGGTTCGAGCCCGCATGCGCTCTTCGATATCCAGACCAACGAGTACAAGGTCGGCGCCGATGCCGCGCTCTATCTGCTCGGCCAGCTCGGCTACCAGGGCAACATCATCTCGGCCCGCTTCGACCTGAACGTCGCCTCGCGCATCCGCGGCCGTCTGCTGGACGCCGTCCTCGCCGAGAACCAGGCGGTGAAGGAGCTCGGCAAGTTCTCGATGGCCCGCACCCAAAGCTGGCGCGACGATGTCCGCGCCGGCATGCAGGCCCTGCTCCTGCAGAACCAGGGCAAGATCAACGGCATCTGGGCTTCTTTCGACGGCCAGGCCTACATCATCGACGATCTCCTGCAGGCTCAAGGGGTGAAGAAGGGCCAGGTCCCGCTGGTCTCGGTCGACGGTGGCAAGGAAAGCTACGAGCGCATCGCCGACCCGAATTCGACCCTCATGGCGACCGTCGCAGTGCCCTTCGACGAGATGGGCAAACAGGCGGTCGACGCCATCCAGGCGATCGTCATCGACAAGAAGCCGAAGGAGAGCATCACGTCGGGCCCCTATCTCTTCACGGAAGCCGTACTGGTCGACAAGAACAACGTCCAGCAGTTCCTGAAGAAGTGAGGATCGGAACCGTCATGCCCGGGCCCACCCGGGCATGACGGAAACGTGCCGCTGCGATTCCCGGACAGGCCATGACCAACCCCACTCCCCTCCTCTCGCTACGCGGCATTGGCAAGGCCTATGGCCCGGTCGTGGCCGTGCGCGATGTCGATCTCGACATCTTCAAGGGCGAGGTCGTGGCGCTCTGCGGCGATAACGGTGCGGGCAAGTCGAGCCTGATCAAGGTGATCTCGGGCGCCGAGGAGGCGACGAGCGGTACGATCAGTCTGCGCGGCAGGCCGGTCACCTTCGCCTCGCCGCATGACGCGCTGGAGAACGGTGTCGCGACGATCTACCAGGATCTGGCCCTCGCCCCGCGCCTCTCCATCGCCCAGAACGTCTTCATGGGTTCGGAGCTGACCAAGCCGGTGCTGCTGCCCTTCCTGCGCATCCTCGACAAGAAGAAGATGATCGCTGAATCGCAGCGTTACCTTTCGCAGCTCTCCGCCGCCGTCACCGACATGACCCGGCCGGTCGAGCGCCTCTCGGGCGGCCAGCGCCAGGCGGTCGCGATCTCCCGCGCGCTGCGCTGGAACGCCGAGATCATCATCATGGACGAGCCGACCGCCGCACTCGGCGTCAAGGAAAGCGCGCTCGTCCTCGACCTCATCCGCAAGCTCAAGGCGGACGGGCGCACCGTCATCCTGATCAGCCACAATATGCGCGACGTCGTGGCGCTCGCCGACCGCGTCGTCATCATGGGCGCCGGCCGCAAATATGTCGACCGGCCGCTCGGCGACCTTACCGCCGACGACATCGCTCACATGATCATGGCCGGCAACGCCAGGGCGGCCTGAGATGCGCAAAACGATCATCGTCGACACCGATCCCGGTCAGGACGACGCCGTCGCTCTGCTCCTCGCCTTCGCCAGCGCCGACTGGATCGATCTGAGGGCGATTACCACGGTCGCAGGCAATGTCCCGGTCGCGCAGACCACGGCGAACGCACTGCGCATCCGCGATCTCGCGGGTCGCGACGATATCCCCGTGCATCGCGGCGCCGAGGGGCCGCTGGTCTGCGCGCTCGAAACCGCGGAATTTGTCTGCGGTCCCGATGGGCTGGCCGGTGCCGACCTGCCCCAGCCGCGGAGCCTGGCGGCACCCGTTCACGCCGTGCAGGCGATCATCGATTTCTGTCGTGCCGCACCCGCGGACGGCATCACGCTCTGCCCACTCGGCCCGCTGACCAATCTCGCGCTGGCTTTCCGACTCGCACCCGACATCCTGCCGAAGGTGGAGCGCATCGTGCTGATGGGCGGCGCCATAGGGCTCGGCAACATCACGCCCGCCGCGGAGTTCAACACCTATGTCGATCCGCATGCGGCGGCGGTCGTCTTCGGTTGCGGCCGGCCGATCGTGATGTTCGGTCTCGGCGTCACGCTGCAGGCCATCGCCAGCCACGATCAGATCGCCCGTATCGGCACGCTCGGCAACGCGGCGGGCAAGGCCGTTCACGGTATGCTGACCCGCCCCCGACCCGGCAGGCTCGGCTCCGATGGCCACCCGATGCACGACCCTTGCGTCATCGCCTACCTGCTTTGGCCTGAGCTATTCGACGGCCGCGACTGCTTCGTTGCGGTCGAGACCGGCGACGGCCCCTTGCGCGGACGCACCACGATCGACTGGAACGGTCGCCTCAAGCGTGAGCCCAACGCCCATGTCGTCGCGACCGTGAAAGCTCATGAGCTGTTCGAGCAGATGATCGAACGCCTCGCCACGTTGCCCTGAGAGACTAAATCCATGCCGCATTTCGTCGAAGCACTGCAGCAGGAAGCCGCGGAAGCCATCGCGCAGATGCAGGAGGCGGCCCTGCGTGCGCGCCACGCCCATGCCCGCGCCGAATTGATGCGCCACATGCTGACCACCGCCCGCAAGGTCAAGGACAAGCCCAAGGCCGAAGCGGTCGAAACCGTCGTGCGCGAATGGATGGATGCCTGGAATCTCGGACGTTCCGACTGGCCTCATATCGCCCGCGAAATGGAGGCCTTCACCGAAGCCTTCCACGACTACGCCAACGATGGCAGCGACGCCCATGACATACGCCTGCGTGAAGCCTGCGCGGCGCTCGACGCCGTGCTGGAGCAGGAGAACACCTCGATCTCCGACCAGATGGCCTTCCGCTCCCAATGCGCCCATGGCTGGTGGGAATGGGTCAAACCCGTCCCCGCCGACCTGCCCGGTCGCAAGCCACGCCCGTCAGTGCCGGCACTTGAATCCGGCAAAGCATTCTGGGAAGTCGGCTGCGCCGATTTCTGCCGCTGACGCGTTACGGTAGCTGCTGGTTCTCGAAGAACCCGTCCAGCGGAATCTGGGTCGTCTTCTCGAAATCGTCCATCGCGTCGAGCAGGCGCTGGCGATAGTTCAGTAGCGCGAGCAGAAGCTGCGCGGCGTCCCGCGATAGGCCGTAGCGTGCCCAGCTCTCCGAGGTCACTCGTTCCAGGCCGATCTGGTCCCCGAAGGCTTCGACGGTCGAAAAACCGAGGCCCTGCACCACCTCCAGCAGCTCTTCTGCCGACATGCGTGGCTTCACGACATGGGAATGCACCCGCTCCAGCATAAGGCGGATGTCGGACGGCCGGAACTGCAGGGAATTGCGCGCGAACTGCTCGAAATTATTGGCCATGGCGTGTCTCCCCCTCGGCTCCCTTTGTAGTGATCGCACTGCCGGCCAGCAGGGCTTCGGCAGCGCCTTCATCGGTGATCAGCACCTTCGCCGCGCTGGCTCTCAGGGCCGCGCGGATCGCATGTTCCTTATGGGCGCCGCCGGCCGCAATCGCGACGAGGCCGATGCCCCTGAGATCGGCCGGGCTCACCGCCATGATACGCCGGTTCACGGGATGATCCACCAGTTCGCCCTCGGCATCGATGAAATGGCAGACGAGATCGCCGACCGCCCCGGCCTTCTTCAGGCCGGCGAGATCCGATTGCGGCAGCAAACCCTCGCGGAACAGCGTCGAACCCGGCACGAGATCGCCGACGCTGACCAGCGCGACATCGGCCGCTCGCGCGCGGTCGAGCAGGTCTCGCAAGGTCGGCTCACGCCAGAGGGCATCGCGGATCTCGGCATTCGAGACGAAAACCGGCGCGGTCAACTGGAAGCAATCGGCCCCGAACATGTCGGCGACGCGGCGCGCCACCGCCGAGGGGTTGATGCTGCGCGAATGGGTGAGGCCGCCCAGTAGCGAGACGACAGACATCGCCTCGACATGGCGCGGCTGCATGCCGCGGAGCGCCAGATGCAGGGTCTGCCCCCAGCCGACGGCCAGTGACATGTTGTCGGTCAGCTTGTCTGAAAGCCAGAGACCAGCGGCATAGCCGACGAGCGCCGAGACGCTGGCCGCATCGCGCGCCGCCGGCACCACCACCGCCTCTTTCAGGCCGAAAGCGGTGACGAGGCCGCGCTCCAGACCCGCCTGCCGGGCCGAGCGCGCATCGATCCTGATCTTGACCAGTCCTTCGGAACGCGCCGCCGCCAGCATGCGGATCACCTTGATCCGGCTGAGCCCCAGCGCCTCGGCTATCTGCTCCTGGGTCAGGCCCTCGACATAGTAGAGCCATGCAGCCCGGACTTTTGCCTCCGCGACCGGCACTTCGCCTTGGATTTGTCCTGCTCCGAATGCGTCTTCCACGAGCGCTCCCTGCCGCGCCGCCTCGGGCACTTGCACCAGCATCACCGCATCGCGGCCCCGAAGGCAACCCGTTTGAACATCTGTGCGCTTGACAGGACGAATGACATGTCCTTTTGTTCCAACTAAAGAACATATGTCCTAGGGAGAGATATCGACGATGGCCGCGATCCAGCCGCAGCCGCCTTTGGGCGTGCCCGTCGCCGGCCTGTCCCTGGCCGAAGCCCTCGAATTGCGCGCCAAGGCTGGCAAACCCGTCCGTGTCGGCCTGATCGGCGCCGGCCAGATGGGCACCGATATCGTCGTCCAGATCTCCCAAATGACCGGCATCGAGATCGCTGCCGTCGCCGATATCGCGCCGGATCGCGTTGCGGAGGCCGCTGCGCTCGCAGGGCGAAAGGGCGAGGTCGACAACGTCACCGACGAGGCCGGGCTCGACGCGGCGCGCCGCAAGAGCCGCATCGTCGCCACGACCTCGCTCGACCTGATCTGCCGCTCGCCCCATGTCGATGTCATCATCGACGCCACTGGCAACCCGGAAGCCGGCTCGCGTGTCGCCCTGACCGCCATCGCGGCGCGCAAGCATATCGTGATGATGAATGTCGAGGCCGATATCACCATCGGCTCCTATCTCGCCGTCGAGGCCGCCAAGGCCGGCGTGGTTTATACGCTGGGCGCCGGCGACGAGCCTGCCGCCGCGATGGAGCTGATCAATTTCGTCCGCGCTATGGGCTATCCCGTCGTCGCCGCCGGCAAGGGCAAGAACAATCCGTTCCGCATCGACGCCGTTCCGGCCGATTATGTCGAGGAAGCCACGCGCCGGAACATGAACCCGCGCATGCTCGTCGAGTTCGTCGACGGCTCGAAGACGATGGTCGAGATGGTCGCCATCGCTAATGCCTGCGGCTTCGTGCCGGATATCCCCGGCATGCACGGCCCGGCCGCGCCGAAGGACGAGTTGCAGAACTATTTCTGCCCGAAGGAGGAAGGCGGTCTGCTCTCGCAGAAGGGCGTCGTCGATTTCTCGGTGGCCAAGGGCGTCGCGCCCGGCGTCTTCGCCGTCGCCGAGATGCGTCATCCCCGCGTTCGCGAGCGGATGAGCGACCTGCATCTCGGCCCCGGCCCGTACTACTCCTTCTTCCGGCCCTATCACCTGACGAGCCTGGAAGTGCCGCTTTCGGCCGCCGCCGCCGTCATCTTCAACCAGAGCCATATGCGCCCGCTGCCGGTGCCGACCTCGGAGGTCGGCTGCGTCGCCAAGCGCGATCTCGCGGTCGGCGAGACGCTCGATGCCATCGGCGAATACGGCTATCGAGGTTTCGCGCTCTCCCGCGCCGATGCGCAGGCGCGCAAGGCGCTGCCGATCGGCCTCGCCCAGGGCGCGACCATGACGCGGCCCGTCCGCAAGGGCGAGTTGATCACGCTGGCCGACGCCACACCCGACGAACGATTGAAGATCGTCGAGGTGCGCCGTGCGCAGGACGCGATGATCGCCGCGCTGACCTCCGGAGCCCAGGCATGAGCGCCCATCAGAAGCCGAACCAGCGGCCGGAACTTGCAGCGCTCGACGACGCGACGGTGGCGCAGGCGCTGACCCGGATGCACCTGATCCGCAAGTTCGAGGAGGCGGCCGAGGCGAGCTACATGCGCGGGCTGATCCACGGCACGATGCATCTCTCGATCGGCCAGGAAGCGAGCGCGGTCGGCACGACGCTGCCGCTCGAAGCCCACGACTATATCCTCTCGACCCATCGCGGCCACGGCCACTGCATCGCCCGCGGTGCCGAGCCGAAGCTGATGTTCGCCGAGTTCTTCGGCAAGGAGACCGGCTACTGCAAGGGCCGCGGCGGCTCGATGCATATCGCCGATGTCGAGGGCGGCAATCTCGGCGCCAACGGCATCGTCGGCGGCGGCCTGCCGATCGCGGTCGGTGTCGGCATGAGCATCAAGGCGCAGAAGAATGGCCGGGTCTGCATGGTCTTCTTCGGCGACGGCGCCTCGAACGAGGGCGCCTTCCACGAGGCGCTCAACATGGCTTCGATCTGGAAGCTGCCGGTCGTCTTCGTCTGCGAGAACAACAAATACGGCATGTCGATGGATATCGGCCGCGCCATGGCGGTGCCGAACGTCGCCGACCGCGCGGCGGCCTACGGCATGCCCGGCCATTGCCTGGATGGTAACGACCTCGCCGGCGTCGCGGCCGTCGCGGCCGTCGCGATCGCGCGTGCCCGCTCCGGCGAAGGCCCCTCGCTGATCGAATGCAAGACCTATCGCTGGCGCGGCCATTCCAAGAGCGACCGCAATCTCTACCGCTCCAAGGAGGAGATCGAGGAATGGCGCAGCCAGGACCCGATCCGGCGGCTCGAAGACGAACTCAAGGCGCATGACCGCTTCGACGCGGCTGCGCTGATGAAGCTCGAAGAGGACGCCCAGCGCGACATCGACGCCGCCGTCGAATTCGCCCGCGCCTGCCCGGACCCCGATCCGAAAGACCTGACCCGTGACGTCTATGCCCTCTGACATGCTCGAACCCGCGACCGAGATCCGCGAGCTTTCCTATGCCGAGGCGGTGCGCGAGGCGCTCGGCCAGGCGATGGAGGCCGATGAACGCGTCTTCCTGTTCGGCGAGGATGTCGGCGTCTATGGCGGCGCCTTCGGCGTCTCCGGAGACCTCGTCCACCGCTTCGGCACGGACCGTGTGATCGATACCCCGATCAGCGAGCTCGGCATCGCCGGTGCGGCGGTCGGCGCCGCGATCACCGGCATGCGGCCTGTGCTCGAAATCCAGTTCTCGGATTTCGTCACGCTGGCCATGGAGCAGCTCGTCAATCAGGCGGCCAAGATCCGCTTCATGTTCGGCGGCAAGGCCAGCGTCCCGATGGTGGTGCGCCTGCCCGGCGGCTCGGGCACAGGTGCGGCGGCCCAGCACAGCCAGAGCCTTGAAGCCTGGTTCGCCCATGTTCCGGGCCTGAAGGTTCTCCAGCCGAGCACGCCGCATGATGCCAAGGGCATGCTGCTCGCCGCGATCGACGACCCCAACCCCGTACTGATCTTCGAGCACAAGCTGCTCTACAAGACCAAGGGCCATGTCCCGGCCGAGGCCTATCGCGTGCCGATCGGCAAGGCCGCGATCCGGCGCGAGGGTACGGATGTCACCATCGTCGGCTCCTCGATCATGGCCCGCAAGGCGGAAGCCGCGGCCGAACGTCTGGCCAGCGACGGCATCTCGGCCGAGGTCATCGACCTGCGCTCGATCCGCCCGATCGACTTCGCCACCATCGCCGAGAGCGTGCGCAAGACGCATCGCCTGCTCGTCGTCTACGAGGGCGTGAAGACCATGGGCATCGGCGCCGAGATCTCGGCGATGATCGCCGAGAGCGAGGTCTTCGATTTCCTGGATGCGCCGATCATCCGGCTCGGCGGCGCCGATGTGCCGATCCCCTACAATCCGGTTCTGGAGAAGGCGGCCGTCCCGCAGGAGGACGACATCGTCGCCGCCGCCACCAATCTCGTCCGCCGCGGGGAAGCCTGATGCCCATCGAGGTCATCCTTCCCAAGGTCGACATGGACATGGAGACGGGCACGATCGAGGCCTGGCATGTCAAGGAAGGCGACCAGGTCCGCCAGGGCGACACGATCTTCGAGATCGGCACCAACAAGGCCGTGATGGAGGTCGAGGCCCCCGCCAGCGGCGCGATCCGGAACATCAAGGCAGAAATCGGCGTGCCGATCTCGGTCGGAACACCCGTTGCGTGGATCTACCTCGACGGTGAGGCCGCCACCACACCGTCCGGGCCGGCAGCCGCTGCGGCTACCGTGGCGGCTGCCACATTGCTTTCGAAGACCGAGATACCGGCCACGCCGGCGATTGCGGCCGCACCGACCTCGTCCGGCCTGCGTGCGACCCCGCTCGCCCGCCGCATCGCCCGGCAAAATGCGCTCGACCTCAAGACCGTGGCTGGCACCGGTCCGCGTGGCCGCATCGGTGAAGCCGACGTGAAGCGACATCTGGAGCAGCGGCCGCGCTGCGCTCCGGCGCAGGAGACGCGCCCCGCACCGACCTTATCGGCGAATGCTTCCGAAGACCGCCTGCAGCCCTTCTCGGCCATTCGCCGCATCGTCGCGAACCGGCTCTCCGAGAGCATGCGCACCGCCCCGCATTTCTATCTGACGTCCGAGATCGAGATGAGCGCCGCGCGCGACCTGCTCGGCCGCCTCGCCAAGCGGCACGAGCGCATCGGCGCGCCCAAGCCCAGCCTGACCGTGCTGATCGCCCGCGTCGCCGCCCGCATCCTGCGCGATCACCCGGTCATCAATGCCTCGGCCGAGGGCGAAGCGACCCGTTTCCACGAGCGCATCGATATCGGCATCGCGATGGAGCGCGACGGCGACCTCGTCGTGCCCGTGCTGCGCGATGCCGGCGTCATGGATATGCGCGCCATGACGCACGAATTCGCGAGACTGCGCGAGGGCGTGGCGAAGCGCACCCTGACTCCGGCCGAGCTCGGCGGCGGCACCTTCACCATCTCCAATCTCGGCATGTATGGCGTCGACTCGTTCACGGCGATCATCAACCCGCCGCAGGGGGCGATTCTCGCTGTCGGCCGCACCGTCGACAAGCCGGTCGGGCGCGAAGGCCAGGTCGTGCTCAGGCCGATGGCGAATTTCACACTGTCATCGGACCACCGCATCGTCGACGGTGTCGCCGCCGCCCGTTTCATGGCCGATCTGCGCGAGGCCCTTGAAAACCCCGAGCTGCTTCTGTGAAGGAAGACGACAGCCGGTCGTCGCATCGCGAATGACCGGCACGAGCTGACCTGAGATGACGATCTGACACGAAGATCGACCAGCGCATTTGGCGTAAAGGTCGGCATCGCGACAACGGAGGAGACAAGACCATGACCCTGACACGACGCCGCTTCACGCGACACGGCCTGATGATGACGGCCGCCGCTGCCCTGCTTGCCGCCGCCCCCGCCTTCGCGCAGGCGCCCTCCGGCAAGCTCGTGCTCTACACCTCGCAGCCGGAGAAGGACGCGGCCCAGACCACGGCCGCCTTCAAGAAGGCCTATCCGAATGTCGAGGTTGAGATCTTCCGCTCCGGCACGACCGAGGTGATGGGCAAGCTCGCCGCCGAGATTTCGGCCGGCCAGCCCGGCGCTGACGTGCTGCTG
Source organism: Allobosea sp. (assembly GCF_017308015.1). Lineage (GTDB taxonomy): Bacteria > Pseudomonadota > Alphaproteobacteria > Rhizobiales > Beijerinckiaceae > Allobosea. The sequence continues at coordinate 49,611 of NZ_JAFKFW010000006.1, read as the reverse complement.
ATCGCGGACGCCGCAAGCATGGAGATCCTGAAGGACCAGAAGCAGCTCCTCGCCTATCCCGCAGCCAAGACCGATGGGCTCCAGCCCGGCTCCTTCGACCCCGACAAGACCTATTTCGGCTCAAAGCTGATCACTACCGGCATCGCCTACAACACCGGCGCCAAGGAAAAGCCGGCCTCCTGGACCGATCTCGACAAGCCCGCCTACAAGGGCCAGATCTCGATGCCGAGCCCGCTCTATTCCGGCGCGGCCGCAATCATGCTCTCCACCATGACCGCCCGTCCCGATCTCGGCTGGAAGCTGTTCGAGGGGCTGAAGGCGAACGAGGCTGTCGCCGTGCGCGGCAACGGCGCCGTCCTGAAATCCGTCGCCAGCGGCGAGAAATCTTACGGCGTGCTGGTCGACTTCATGGCCTTCAACGCCAAGAAGCAGGGCTCACCGATCGAGTTCGTCTTCCCGAAGGAGGGCGCGCCGGCCGTGACCGAACCCGTCGCCATCGTGAAGACCACGAAGAACGAGGCCGCCGCGAAGGCCTTCGTCGACTTCATCCTCTCTGATGACGGCCAGAAGCTCGCGCTGACCATGGGCTATATCCCCGCCAAGCCCGGCATCGGCTCGCCCGCCTGGTTGCCGGAGGGCACCAAGATCAACGTCATGGCCTCCGACATCGCGGCCGTAGTCAAGGCGACCGAGGCCGACAAGGCCCGCTTCGCCACGATGTTCGGCAACTGAGCCCGGACAGCGTGCGCATGTCCCTCGCCGATCCCGCGACGCTGCGTACGCGCGTCGAGGAGACGGGTCTCCTCTGGGGGCTCGTCGGCCTCGTCGCACTCCTGTCGCTGCTGCCGATCGGGCGCCTGATCGTCGAGGGACTCGCCCCTGGCGGTCAACTCTCGGCGACGGCGCTCGGCAAGGTCATGGCGAGCCCGGCGACCTGGACGGCGACCTGGAACAGCCTGACAACCGCCATCGCCGGCACGATCCTCGCGACACTGATCGGTGGGACCGTGGCGCTGCTGGCGACGCTGACCGATATCCGCGCCCGCAACGCCTTCACCTTCTGCTTCGTCCTGCCGCTGATGATCGCGCCGCAGGTCACGGCGCTGGCCTGGCTCCAGCTCTTCGGCCCGTCGAGCACGCTGCTCAAGCTCGTCGGCATGGCGCCGCCGCTCGGCAGCCGCAACCCGCTCTATTCGCGCGAGGGCATCATCCTGCTGCTCGGCCTGCAATATGCGCCCCTGGTCTTCCTGACCCTGCGCGCCGGCCTGCGCGCCCTGCCGAAGGAACTGATCGAGGCCGGCCTCGCCGCCGGGGCGCACCCGCTCACCGTGCTGCGCACCGTCGTCCTGCCGCTGATGACGCCGCCGCTCGTCGCCGGCATCGCGCTCTGCTTCGTCTCCAGCCTCGGCAATTTCGGCATCCCCGCCTTTCTCGGCATTCCCGGCAATTTCCTCGTCCTGCCGACGCTGATCTACCAACGTCTCGCGGGCCTCGGGCCCGGCGTGCTCTCCGAGGTCGCGATCCTCTCCCTGCTGATCGGCGTCATCGCGATGGCCGGCATCCTCCTGCAGGACCTGATGCTGCGCCGGCGCGACTTCCGGATCACCACGACCTCGAGCGCGGCGCGCCCCTTCGAGCTCGGCCGCTGGCGCCGGCCGGTCGAGATCGGACTATGGGTCTTCGCGATCCTCGTCCTGGCGATGCCCTTCCTCGGCCTGCTCTCGACCTCGCTGATCCCCGCCTTCGGCGTGCCGCTCAACGCGAAAACCGCGACGCTCGCCAACTACGCCTATGTGCTGTTCGAGCACGCTGCCTCGAAGCGCGCCTTCGTCAATTCCTTCCTGATGTCGGCCGGCGCAGCGACCCTGATCGTGCTGATCTGCGTGCCGCTCGGCTATTTCATCGTCTGGAAAAAGTCGCGGGCGCTGCGACTGCTCAATCTCGCCGCCGAACTGCCTTATGCGATGCCCGGCGTCGTGCTCGCCATCGCCGCGATCCTGCTCTTCCTCAAACCTCTGCCTGTGCTGAACGTCTCGCTCTACAACACGGTCTGGATCATCGTCTTCGCCTATCTCGCCCGCTTCCTGGTGCTCGGCCTGCGCCCCGTCATCAGCGGCTATCTCCAGATCGACCGCACCCTGGAGGAGGCCGCCCAGATCGCCGGCGCCAGCCTGCCGCGCCGGCTCGTCACCATCATCTTCCCGCTGGTCGCGCCGGCTGCCGTCGCGGGCGCATTGCTGGTCTTCCTCACCGCCTTCAACGAACTCACCGTCTCAGCCCTGCTCTGGTCGTCCGGCGCCGAGACGCTCGGCGTCGTCGTCTTCTCCTTCGAGCAGGGCGGCGATTCGACCTATGCCTCGGCGCTGGCGGCCGTGACCGTCATCGTCACGATCGGCCTGATGGCCTCCACCAGCCTCTTCGCCCAGAAACTGCCCCAGGGAGTCCTGCCGTGGCGCGACTGACCATCGACCGCGCCCAGAAGCGCTTCGGTTCCTATCTCGCGCTCGACGATGTCTCGATCGCCGTCGAGGACGGCGAGTTCCTCGCGGTGCTCGGCCCCTCCGGCTGCGGCAAGACCACGCTGCTGCGCCAGATCGCCGGCTTCGACAAGCTCGACGGCGGCCAGATCCGCATCGGCGACCGCCTGGTCTCCTCCGCGGAAACCCATATTCCGCCGGAACATCGCAAGCTCGGCATCGTTTTCCAGTCCTATGCACTCTGGCCGCATATGACGGTGGCGGAAAACGTCGCCTACGGCCTCACCGTCGCCGGCGTGCGCGATCCCGAACGGGCGAAGCGGGTCGCCGCTGCACTCGATCTCGTCGGCCTGAACGGTTTCGCCGAGCGGAGGCCGGGCCTTCTGTCGGGTGGTCAGCGCCAGCGCGTCGCGCTCGCCCGCTGCCTCGTCACCGAGCCCTCGCTGGTGCTGCTCGACGAGCCGCTCGCCAATCTCGACGTCCATCTGCGCGCTTCGATGGAAGAGGAATTCGCCCGCTTCCATGAGCGTACCGGCACGACCATGGTCTACATCACCCATGACCAGGCCGAGGCCATGGCGCTGGCCGACCGCATCGCCGTGATGGATCGCGGCCGCCTGCTCCAGCTCGCCACGCCCTCGCTGCTCTATCGCGAGCCCGCCAACGTGACCGTCGCCGGCTTCATCGGCGAAGGCATGGTGCTGCCGGCCACGATCCTATCCTCGCCTCAGGCGGGGCGCTGCAAGGTCGGCGTGCTCGGTGTCGAGGCGATCGTCCGCTGCCGCCCGGACCAGACCGTCAACAATCAGGCGAGGCTCTGTCTGCGGGCCCGCGACATCGGCATCACCGCAGCGGGGCCGGGCAGTGTCCCGGCCACGGTCGAACGCCTGTCCTATCAGGGCGGCTTCTTCCGCATGGAGGCTCGCCCCGGAGCCAATCAGGACATGATCCTGCATCTCGACGCGGCCGAGCCTTCGCCAGCCCAGGCCGGCGAGCCCATCCACATCGCCATCACCGACGGCTGGATCATCCCGGAAAGCGTCTCCCTGGACAAGGCTGCGTGAGACCGGCGGCATGAGACTGAGGATTCACGGCGGGGTCGGCGAGAAGGGCCGGACCTGTATCGGCATCGAGCACGGTGGGACCCGGCTCCTGCTCGATGTCGGCGTCGACACCAGTGCACGCGGCGGCGCCTACCACCCGGCGATTACGCGCGCCGAGCTCGAACGCACCGATGCGATCATCGTCACTCATGCGCATGAGGACCACGTCGCCGCGCTCGGCTGGTGCCTCGCCAACGGCTTTGCCGGCCGCATTCTGATGAGTGCCGAATCCGCGAGCGAAACCGACGCGACGCTCGCCGCCTATGCGACGCCGGAGGAGCGTAAGCTCGCCAGACAAGCCCCCGTCGAGATCATCACGCACGGCTCGGATTTCGCTATCGGCCCGATCGCGATCCGCACCGGCCGCAGCGGCCATGTCGTCGGCGGCATCTGGTGCCATCTGAGCGCAGACGGCCGCAGCTTGGGCTATTGCGGCGACGTCGTGCCGGATAGCCCCGTCTTCGCCACGGATGCGCTGCCCCCCTGCGACCTGCTGCTGATCGATGCCTCCTATGGCCCGGACCGCATCCCTGCCGTCGAGCGTGGCGCCGCCATCAAGCGCTGGCTCGCGGTCCATCCACAGGGCGCCGTGTTGCCGACGCCGCTCTCCGGTCGTTCCGTCGAACTGATCGGGTTGATCGACACGCCGATCGCGATCCACCCCTCGATGCGCGCGGCGTTGGCTCAGCAGATCGCCGCTTCCACATGGCTGAAGCCCGGTGCCGCCGATACATTGTCGGCGCGTTTCGCCGAGGCGCTGCTCTGGGAAGAGGGACAACCGCTCCCCGCCGCCGCCCTGCTCGTCGATGACGGCATGGGACTCGCCGGGCCGTCCAAGGCCGCACTCGCGCAAGCCCATCGCGAGCGGCATCCGGTCCTGCTGACCGGCGGCATTCCCAAGGGCAGCCCGGCCGACCACATGCTGGCCGCCGGCGAAGCCGAATGGCTGCGCTTCCCGACCCACCCGACGCTGCCCGAGAACATCGCCATCGCGGCGGCGAGCGGCGCCGGCCGCATCCTCGCCCATTCCTGCGATGCCGCGACCGCAGCCTTGCTGGCCAAAGAAATTCCCGGATTGGTCACGGGCCTCAAGCCCAGCGACGTCATCGAGGTCTGACCATGCGCATCCTCATCGCCAATGACGACGGCATCGACGCTCCCGGCATCGCCCTACTGCGTAAAGCCGCCGCCCGCATCGCCTCCGATATCTGGGTTGTCGCGCCCGAGCGGAAATGGACTGCCGCCAGCCACCATCTCTCCTTCGACAAGGAGCTGACGCTCAGCCGCCGCGAACCGCAGGTCTACGCGCTGAGCGGCACGCCCGCCGATTGCGTCGTCGCAGCGATGACCGTGCTCTTCCGCGACGGCGGCGCTCCTGATCTCGTGCTCTCCGGCGTCAATGACGGCCGCAATGCCGCCGAGGATGCAGCCTATTCCGGCACGCTCTCGATCGCTCGTGAGGCGAGTTTCTGGAACCTTCCCGCCATCGGCTTCTCCCGCACCAAGGGCGGGACCTCGGAGGAGCGCGACGTCGCCGCGCTCGCCGCCCTGATCAAGAATCTCTGGCGGACACGCGCGCACTGGACCCGCGAGGGCACATTCCTGAGCGTCAATCTGCCGAAGGACCTGTCGGCCGAAATCGGCCTCGCCGGTATCGGCCGCGACAAGATCGCGGGCGCGGCTGATATCGTCTCGGAAGAAGGCGAGAAGATCGTCTGGCGCATCCGGCGCGGGCGTCCGCACACAAGCCGTCCCGGCGACGAGAACAGCCTGATCGATTCAGGCCGCATCGCCATCGTCCGCCATTGCTGGAGCGATGGTGCGCCGCTGGATACCGGCTTCGCCGACGAACTCAACAATGCGCTGAAGCAGCCTGCGAGCTGAGTCGCCCGCTCAGCTCTCGAGGAACTGCATCCGATGCAAGCGGGCATAGGCACCATCACGCGCCAACAATTCGTCGTGGCTGCCGGTCTCGACGACCTTGCCCTCGTCCATCACCACGATCAGGTCGGCCTCGCGGATCGTCGAGAGCCGGTGTGCGATGACGATGGTCGTGCGCCCCTTCATCAGTGACGCCAGCGCCTGCTGGACCAATCGCTCGGATTCCGTGTCGAGCGCGCTGGTCGCCTCGTCGAGCAGCAGGATCGGCGCGTTCTTCAGGATGGCGCGTGCGATCGCGATGCGCTGGCGCTCGCCGCCCGAAAGCTTGTGGCCACGCTCGCCGACCGAGGCGTCGTAGCCGCCCGGCATCGCCATGATGAACTCATGCGCGGCAGCCGCCTTCGCCGCGGCGACGATCTCGTCCTCCGACGCTTCCGGTCGGCCGAAGGCGATATTGGCCCGCACGCTGTCGTCGAACAGCACCACATCCTGGCTGACGACGCCGACCTGCCGGCGCAGGCTCCTCAGCGTGACATGGCGCAGATCCTGTCCATCGATCTCGATGCGGCCCGCGGTAGGGTCGTAGAGGCGTGGCACGAGCGCGAGCAGCGTCGACTTGCCTGATCCGGAGCGGCCGACCAGTGCCATCGTCTTCCCGCCCTGCGCGAGGAGATCGATCCCTTCCAGCGCGCGCTGGTCCTCGCGATAGCGAAAGCGCAGATGGCGGAAGGCGACTTCGCCGGCCCCGACAGAAAGCGGCTTCGCATTCGGCCGGTCCAGCACCTGCGGCTTCTCGTCCATCAGCGCGTAATAGCGCTTCAGCGACGCGCCCGCCTCCTGGACGATGGCATTGAGATTGCCGAGCGAGCGCATCGGCTGGGCCGCGAGCAGTAACGCCGAGACATAGCCGGTGAAATCGCCGACCGTCGAATTGCCGGAGGTGATGCGCACGCCGATGGCGGCGAGCACGCCCGCCACAGCAAGGCCGCCACCGACCTCGAGCAGCGGATCGAGCCGCCCGCGCGCATTGGCCGCCTTCATCTTCAGCGCCCGGATCGCCTCGAAGGCATTGGCGGCGCGGTCCTTCAGATAGGGTTCGAGGCGGTCGGTCTTGGCGACACGGGCGCCCTGCAGGCTCTCGGTGACGAGATTGGCCATCAGGCCGGTCTGTTCCTGCTGTGAACTGGCCATCCGCCGGAGCTTGCGGCCGATTCGACCGATCGGATGGGCGATCACCGGTGCGATCAGGAGCACCACCAGCGTCATCTGCCAGTCGATCCAGATCAACGCGCCGACCAGGGCAATCGCGGTGACCACGTCGCGGATCGCGATATTGACGATGCGCGTCAGCGCCTCCTTGACGAAGGTGAAATCAGTCGTGAAGCGCTGTGTGAGGGAAGCGGGGTTCTCGCGCTGGAGCTGGGCCAGATCGGCGTCGATCAGATGGCCGTAGAGCGCCGTCTGCATGTCCGCCTCGATACGGCTGACCACATTGTTGGTCATTACCGTCTGCGCAAGCAATGAGAAGCCCTTGATCGCCGTGACGATCACCACCACGGTCGCCACCGCGTTGATGACGCCGATATCATAGCCGATCGACTTCGAGACCAGCCGTTCCATGCGCCGGACGAAGCCGGTCGATTCGGCCGTCAATGGATCGGCGAAGGCGTCGAACGCCGCCTTGATCAGGAGCGGATAGAAGCTCGTCGTCGCCGCAATGACCACGACGAGGCCGAGAATCATCAGCATCTGCGGAAGGTAGGATCTGATCTGCTCGCGCCAGACACGGGCAAAGAGCGCGAGGGTGTCGTCGGTGACGCGGCCGATCTTCATGCCGGGGGCCTATCATGGCAGCCTTGCAAGCGCCACTGGCGCATGCCGGTACACGGCGCAAGGGCCTTGCTACGGACACGAAGCTGTCTTCCCATGGCCATAACCGATTCAGGAGACTTCATGCCTCTATCCCCGCCGGCCCAGCCCGGCCAGAGCTTCGCCGAGATCGAAACCCCTGCCCTCGTGCTCGATCTCGATGCGTTCGAGCGCAATCTCGTCGCCATGGCGGCCTTCACCCAGGCGCATGGCATCAGGCTCCGGCCCCACGCCAAATCGCACAAGAGCCCGGAGATCGCGCTGCGCCAGATCGCCCATGGCGCGGTCGGGCAGTGCTGCCAGAAGGTAGGAGAGGCGGAAGTGCTGGTGGCCGGCGGCGTCGGCGACGTGCTGGTGACCAATGAGATCGTCGGCGCGGCCAAGCTAGATCGCCTCGCCCGGCTCGCCCGCAGCGCCAAGATCGGCCTCTGTGTCGACCATCCCGACGGCGTGCGCGAGGCGGCGGAAGCGGCTGCCCGCAACGACGTGACGCTCGATGTCTATGTCGAGATCGATGTCGGTGGCCGACGCTGTGGCGTCGCGCCCGGAGAGGGCGCTGTCCGGTTGGCCGAAGCCATCGCGCGCTCCAACACACTGCGCTTCGCCGGCATTCACGCCTATCACGGCTCGGCGCAGCACATGCGCTCCATCGACGAGCGGCGCGAGGCGATCGAGCGCGCCGGCTTCGCCGCCCGCAACACCGTCGAACGCCTCGCCCATGCCGGCCTGAAATGCGAGGTCGTCACCGGTGCCGGCACCGGCACCCATGAGCTCGAGACCCAGTCCGGCATCTGGAACGAGATTCAACCCGGCTCCTACATCTTCATGGATGCCGATTACGCCCGCAACCGCCAGGCCGACGGCACGCCTTTCCGCAGCTTCGAGCACGCCCTTTTCATCCTCGCGGGCGTGATGAGCAAACCGGTGCCGGACCGCGCCATCGTCGATGCCGGCCACAAGGCGGCGGCAGTCGATTCCGGCATGCCGGTTCCCTTCCGTCGCGAGGGCGTGATCTATACCAAGCCCTCCGACGAACATGGCGTCCTCACTGGCGACCCGGTCGCGGTGCCGCATCGCGGCGACCGTCTGCTGCTGATCCCCGGCCATTGCGACCCGACGGTCAACCTGCACGACTGGTATGTTTGCGTCCGCGGCCTGCATGGTCCCGATGCCCATGTCGAGGCTCTCTGGCCTGTCGCAGCGCGTGGTGCGCTGATCTGACCAGCCATGCTCGCCGAGCTCCTGCTACGGCTGACGACGCCGGCCGCACCGATGACGCGCCAACTCGGTCTCGTCGGGGAAAGCGTCGCGCTATGGGCGCGCGGCAACCGGCAGCGTCAGGCCTGGGCTGAGCATCACAAGCGCTGCCGTGCCGTGATCACGCAAGCCGTCGCCGAGCTGCCACGGCGCCGCAGGGTGATCGTCCTCGGCTCGGGCCTGCTGCGGGACATCCCGCTCGACCTGCTCTGCAAACGGTTCGAGCAGGTCCTGCTGGTTGATGCCGTCCACCTGCCGCAGATCCGGCTGCGCATGTGCTTTCGGCCCAAGGTTACGCTCCTGAACCGCGACCTCACCGGCGTCATGGGCTGGCTGGCTGAAGAGGAAAAGGGGCGGATCGAGCCTCTGGCCGACCTGACCGCCGACCCGGCCATCGACCTCGTCATCTCCGCCAATCTCATGTCGCAGCTCGCCTGGCCGGTCGAGGACTGGCTGGATGATCATCCCACCCGTGCAGCAAGATTGCCCAAAGAGCTGCCGGCGCAATGCATCGCCTGGCATCTCGCCGATCTCCGCCGCTTGGGCGGTCGTGTCGTCCTGCTGAGTGATGTCGAGATGATCGAACGTGACCGCACCGGCGCGCACACCGACCGCTTTGATCTCACGCGCGGCGTCACGCTTCCCCCACCGGATGAAAGCTGGGATTGGCCGGTCGCGCCCTTCGGCGAAGCCGGGCGCGACCGCGAAAGCATCCACCGCGTCGGCGCCTGGCGGAATTTCCGCTAAGGGGTTGTTCGAAAACGTTACCCATCATCCTGAGAAGCAGCCACAGGCGTCAGGGCCGCCAGCCGGTCTCCTGCACCGGAGCGTTCTCGCGCTCCTCCTCGCGGCGGGCTTCCTCGACCACCGCGAAAAGCGCCCGCAGCGCCGCGTCGACACCCTCGCCCGAGGCGGCCGAGAGGATGATCGGCATGCGCTTGGCCGCCCGCTTCAGGCGCGCGACCTGCTCTTTGAGTACTTCCGGCGTCAGTGCATCGACCTTGGAGAGCGCGACGATTTCCGGCTTCTCGGCCAGCCCCTCGCCATAGGCTTCCAGCTCCTCGCGCACGGTCTTGTAGGCCTTGCCGGCATGCTCGCTGGTGCCCTCGACCAGATGCAGCAGCACGCGGCAGCGCTCGATATGGCCGAGGAAGCGGTCGCCGAGGCCATGGCCTTCATGCGCGCCCTCGATCAGGCCGGGAATATCGGCCAGCACCATCTCGCGCCCGTCGACGCGCACGACGCCGAGGCCGGGATGCAGCGTCGTGAACGGATAATCCGCGATCTTCGGCTTCGCCGCCGTGACGGTGGCAAGGAAGGTCGACTTTCCGGCATTGGGCAAACCGACGAGCCCGGCATCCGCGATCAGCTTCAGGCGCAGCCAGACCCAGCGCTCCTCGCCCGGCAATCCGGGGTTGGCATGGCGCGGCGCCTGGTTGGTCGCGGTCTTGAAATAGGCGTTGCCGAAACCGCCATTGCCGCCCTTGCACAACACGAAGCGCTGGCCAGGCTCGGTCAGGTCGGCGATCTTGGTCTCGCCGTCCTCGTCGAGGATCTCGGTCCCCGGCGGCACCTTCAGCACGATCGCCGGCGAATTCGCGCCATGGCGGTCCTTGCCCATCCCGTGCTCGCCGGTCCGCGCCTTGAAATGCTGCTGGAAGCGGAAATCGATCAGCGTGTTCAGGCCCTGCACGCATTCGACGACGATATCGCCGCCGCGTCCGCCGTCGCCGCCGTTCGGCCCGCCGAACTCGATGAATTTTTCGCGGCGGAAGGAGACGCAGCCGGCGCCGCCGTCTCCCGCCTTCACATAGATCTTGGCCTGGTCGAGGAATTTCATGCTGTTTCACTAGTGAGGAGCGGAGGAAAGGGCAATGGACCGGATCACGCAGCCTGCCGGAAAGCGCTCATCTCCTCGCGGAGCGCATCGGCGAAGCGCTGGGCCGCCAGTCCCGGGCGCGGCGCCATGATCAGCCCGACCGTCAGTTCGAACAGCGGCGGCAGCCCCTCGGCCGCGCCGAGCCGACGCAACGACGGCGGGACCGCGCTTTCCGTGATCGCGGTGACACAGAAACCGCCTTCCACCGCCGAGAGTACGCCCGACGTATGAGAGCAGGAAAAGACCAGCCGATAGGCCCGCCCCGCACTGTTCAGCGCCCCGAGGATGCGCGAGCGCGCCCGGCAGCCCTCTGAGAACAAGGCCAACGGCAACGTCTCCTGCAATTCCGGCCTGTGGCCGCGCGCCGCGACCCAGATCATCGGCTCGCGCCGGAGCACCTCGCCCATCGGCCGGCTCGGCTCCTGCGAGACCACCGCGAGGTCGAGATCGCCGGCCTTAAGTGCCGGCTCGATCCGCTTCGAGAGATCGCAATGCACCTCGAGCTCGACCTTGGGATGTTCCACCGCGAAGCGCGCGATCAGCGGCCGGAGATAGGCATCCATATAGTCGTCGGGCACGCCGATGCGCAGGCGTCCTGTCGGCGTCTCGCCGGCGAGATCGGCCAGCGCCTCCCGCTCGACCGCGAGCAGGCGCCGCGCATGCGCGATCAGGCGCTCGCCTGCATCGGTCGGCGTGACGCCGCGGCGCGAGCGCTCGAGCAGCTTGTGGCCGAGCTGGTTCTCCAGGTCCTGGATGCGCACCGAGATCGCCGACTGTGTCCGGCCGAGTCGGATGCCCGCTGCGGTGAAGCCGCCGGTCTCGGCCACGGCCACCAGCATGCCGAGCGCTGCGAGGTCGAAATGAGCGGTCATGACGTGCCTCCTTGGAACGCACGGGATCGATCGGTTTTAAGAATGGTTAAATCAGAATAATCCGTTTTTCCGATCGAAGGAAGCGCCCTATATCGATGCCAGAACGAAGCTGGGCAGGCCGCGCCGTCGCGGCCGAAGCTGGCTTCCCTTTTTTCAGAAGATACCATGTCCGCCCCCGCGATCCCCGTCCGGTCCGCATCGCCTGCGCTCGCGATGTTCCTCGCCCTGCTCACCGGCGCCACCTGCATCGGCTTTTCCGGCATCTTCGTGCGCCTCGCCGATGTCGGCCCGGCCGCGGCCGGCTTCTGGCGCATGCTCTTCGCCGTGCCGGCGCTTGTCGCCTGGACGGTGCTGGAGCCGCGCCGGCCGGCAGGCGAAAGGATTGGTCGCGGCGCCTTCATCGCCGTCGCGCTGGCCGGTCTGACTTTCGGCGTCGATGTCACGCTCTACAACGCTGCGCTCGGCCATACGACGATCGCCAATGCGTCGCTGCTCGGCAATCTGTCGCCGGTCGGCGTCGTGCTCGGCGGCTGGCTGCTGCTCGGCGATAAGCCCTCTCGGCGCATCCTCGGCGCGCTCATGCTGGCGGTCGCCGGCGCGGCCCTGCTCGTCCTGCCAAAATTCACCGGCGCCGGGCAGGTCACCGGCAATCTCTTCGGCGACAGCCTCGCAGTCGGCGCCGCCCTCTCCTATGCCGCCTATATCCTCGCGGTGCGCCGCGCCCGCGACGGTGCCGGTGCCGGCTATGTCAGCCTCGTTTCCAGTATCATATGTGCCGTTTTCTGCCTGGTCGCAGCGCTGCTGTTGGGCGAGCAGGTCATCCCGGCGAGCCTGCAGGGCTGGCTTGCGGTCGCCGCGCTCGGCGTCGTCTCGCATGCGCTCGGCCAGGGCCTGATCACGCTCTCGCTCGGCAGCTACGGCGCCGGCGCGGCCTCGCTCGTCATGGTCTGGCCGGCTCTGGTCAGCGTGCTCGCCGCCTGGGCGATCTTCGGCGAGCAGCCGACCCCGGTCCAGGCCTTCGGCGGCGTCGCCATTCTCGCCGCCGTGCTGCTGGTCCGGCGCGGCTGAGCCTCGCGCTCAGGCCGCCGACTTGACGCCATAGTGCAGGATCACGGTGCCGTTCTTGAGCGGACGGGCCGCGAGCAGCGTATAGCGACGCTTCTGTGCGTTCGGCTTGAACAGGGGCGTCCCCTGCCCGATCGTGACCGGCGCGACCGCGATCATGATCTCGTCGACAAGCCCGGCAGCCAACAGCGACTCCGTCAATTCGGCGCTGCCGAAGACATAGATGTCCTTGCCGGCTTCCGCCTTCCGGCGCGTGATCTCGCCGACAATATCCGCCGTCACCGTCGTGTTGTTCCAGTCGGAGCCGGTGAGGCTGCGTGACGCCACAAGCTTCGGCAGGGCGTTCATGAAGATCTTGGTCTCACCCTCCTCCTCGGCCGAGGTCCAATAGGCCTTCATCCCCTCATAGGTGACGCGGCCGAAGACCAGCAGCCCGGCCTTGCGCCCGAACTCGCTGCTCAGCTCGGATAGCTCGTCGCCCCAGGCGTCGCCATGGAAGCCGAGATCCCATTTCTCCTTGCCCTCGAAGAACCCTTCCAGCGTCATCAGATTCCAGACGATCACCTTGGCCATCGCGCCCTCCTGATAGGTCCGGTCAAAACCAGTTTTAATTTGCAACCAGTTGTTGAGTAGCCAGACCGATCCTATATCGCAAGCGGTTTTGGAGACGAGCATGCGCGAGACCGGCCGTTCGGGCTGTCCGATCAATCTGACACTTGAAATCCTGGGCGATCGCTGGAGTCTGATCGTGCTCCGCGACATCATGTTCGGCAACCGCCGGCATTTCCGCGAAATGCTGACGAAATCAGACGAGGGCATCGCCTCGAACATCCTCGCCGACCGCCTGAAACGCCTCGTCGAAAAGGGCCTGCTCTCACGCCGTGACGACGCCAGCCACAAGCAGAAGGCGATCTACAGCCTGACCGAGATGGGCGTCGCGCTCGTCCCCGTCTTCGCCGCGATGGGCGAATGGGGCCGCCACTTCCTGCCGGTGACCGAAGAACTCTCGATCCGCGCCAAACTCCTCAGCGAAGGCGGCCCGGCGCTCTGGGAGCGCTTCATGCAGGAGCTGAGGCATCTCCATCTCCATGCACCCAAGCCCGAGCAATCGGTGCTCGGCGAGCTGACCCAGGCCTATCGGGACGCACTGGCGCGGCGGCAGGCCATGGCAGGCTGAGGCCAACTTATCCCCGCATGCCGTAGCGGCACGACACTAGGGCTCCGTCCAGGAGTCCCCTATGCCGATCCTCCGCCCCTATGCTGATCGCGAACTGCGCGCCGCGCGGTTGCGCGTGTTGCGGCTACGCGACGAGCTTTGCCTGATCCGGCGCGACCATTTCCATCGCAAATACAACCCGAACCAGCCGCGCGTCCCCTCCGGCAATGCCGGCGGCGGGCAATGGACCAGCGGCGCGGGCGGAGGCGGCGGCTCCAGCGCGGCGGATCCCCTTTCTCCCGATGGCAGCTCTCTGGGTGCCGATACCGGTTGGTCCTCGCTGGGAGAGGGCTGGAACGAGGACGGCTCGATCTTCGAGCAGGCCGTCACGGATGGCCAGGGCACGACGATCCGATCGGAATACGCCGCCTCGCGCGCCGTCAGCTTCGACGAACGCCAGACCGTCATCCAGCCCGATGGCAACAAGACCAGCTTCGAAACGACCGGCAACGTCCAGTCGATCTATCACGGCGGCCCCGAAGGCGATCTCGTCGCCCGCACAACCTGGACTGCATCCGGCCCCGAACCTGATGCGACAGTGCAGCCAGCTTACGCTGACAAAGCCTTGCCAATGATCATTGGCGGCGGAGTCGCCTTATTCAACTGGCAGTCGCAACTGAACGGCAGCGATGGCCAGCAGGCCGTTATAGGCTTCAATGCCCGGGATTATCGGCCCGGGTTCAGCACGAGCGGAGCGCTTGAGCTGCTTTATTCCGGAAGTGTGACGCAGGAAGAGGCCGAACTGGCTTGCCAGCGCTTAACGGACGTCCAGACACTCGCCGACCGCGCTGCCAATGCCGCTGGCGCTCCTGAGCTCTACCCGTCGCGAGCCGCTTACGGAACAAGCGTTCACACGGGCTTCGCAAAATTCGTCAAAGATCTACATGACAGCAACTTCGACGCCGAACGATCATACATCAAAGAGCGCGCGGAAGGAGCAAGCGGCGGAGAAGTGAGTTATGGTTATCCTGGGTCGGTCCGCGTCGACGCTTATGAATATCGCCGAGATGGCACACTTTGCGTCTACGATCTGAAGACCGGCCTTGCCAATTTGCCAGACCGGCGGGCTGAAATTATAGCAAATGCGGCAGCGATGGGATTCAAGCCTGTCCTCCGCGTTATCGTCATAGCGGTGAGGCCAAAAGGTTGACGACGAAAAAGCAGATCAAAACGCTTTTCGCTCACCTGACGGCTCGCAACGACGATCTTGTCGTGAAAGATCATTACGTCTTCAAGGTGCCTTACCTCGTGCTGAGGCCGATGCGGCATGTCTCTCGCTCGATCTCGATCGACCGCACGTCACGCGCCGATGATCCTAACTTTTTTTGGCATGTCGGGCATTGCTTCGGACCTTTCGGCTCGCTGGGAGGTCTCTCTGCCGAATCGTTCTGGCTGCCCCGCGGTAAGCCGAGCCTTTGGTCGGAAGCTGGTTTCATCGAAACGGCCGTCGAGGAGATCGAGACGAATATTCTGCCGATGCTGCGCTGTGTGCAGACCATCGAGGACATGTTTCGAATCGAGGGGGTGCCGCGGTCTCATAAATATGACGGCTGGCTCAATCATTACCCACCTTATCGCCTCGCCATCGCGGCAGCCTTGGGGCGCTGGGAGGAATCCCTCGCCGTCTACGAGGACATCAAGGACACGCATCTCCGCATGACGTCATGGCCGCGCCCCGATTACGAGAAAGCTTCGGAACTTGGTGCGTTGATCGCCGACGGAGACCGAGCTGGAGTCGCCTCCCTTCTCCACGGATGGGAAGACGGCTTCGTCGCCCGCAACGGCCTCGAAGACATCTACGAACGCACGCCCTTCCCGCTCGAGCTCCAGCCGCAGCCCTGACCCCTCACTCCGCCGCCAGTCGTGGCGGAGCCGGCTTCGACATCGCTTCCGCCGTCGCGATCGCGGGTGCGGCGTGCTCCTCGATCGGCTCCCACTGGCTTTCATCCTCGGCCTTGCCGAAGAAGCGGCCGAAGAGCCAGCCGGTCGCCCGCGAGAGATCGTCCATCACCATGTAGAAGGACGGCACGAAGACCAGCGAGAGCACGGTCGAGACGATCAGGCCGCCGATCACCGCGATCGCCATCGGCGCGCGGAACTCGCCGCCATCGCCGACGCCATAGGCCGAGGGCAGCATGCCCGCCGCCATCGCGATCGTGGTCATCAGGATCGGCCTTGCCCGCTTGCGGCCGGCTTCGATCAGCGCCGTGAAGCGGTCCTTGCCGCGCCCGACCTCCTCGACCGCGAAATCGACCAGCATGATCGCGTTCTTGGTGACGATGCCCATCAGCATGAGCAGGCCGATATAGACCGGCATCGAGACGGCGTTATTCGTCGCCAGGAGCGCGATCACCACGCCGCCGAAGGAGAGCGGCAGCGAGAGCAGGATGGTGATCGGCTGGAAGACCGAGCCGAACAGCAGGATCAGCACCGCCAGCACCAGCATCAGGCCGGTGGTCATCGCGGTGATGAAGCCCTGCACGACCTCGCCCTGGATCTCGGCATCGCCGGTCGCGGCGATCCAGACGCCCGGGGGCAGGCCGACCTCCTTGACGATCTCCTGGAACTTGTCCTGCGCCGTGCCGAGCTCGAAGCCACGCTTCAGATCGGCGCCGATCTGGGCGCGGCGGACGCGGTCATAGCGATCGATCGAGCTCGGCCCTTCGCCGAAGCCGATCTCGGCGACAGCCGTCAGCGGAATCGAGACGCCGGTCGCGTTGGTCACGCGAAGCGCTGCGATGTTGCGCATGTCGGTGCGGGCGGCCTCGTCGAGCTGGACGCGGATCGGCACCAGCCGGTCGCCCGCATTGAACTTGGCGAGGTTGGGCCCGACATCGCCGATCGTGGCGACGCGTACGGCTTCCGAGATCGCCTCGGGCGTGACGCCGAGACCGGCGGCCTCCTCCAGCTTCGGCGTGACGCGCAATTCCGGGCGGCTCAGCGAGCCCGCGGTCGCGACGTTGAGATAGCCGTCGACCTGGCGCATCCGCGCCTCGATCCTGGCGACGGCAGCGTCGAGCGCCTCGCCGTCCTTGGACAGGATCGAGAAGGCCATCTCGCGCTCGCCGCGCTCGTTGACATACCAGGCGCGCACGTCGGGCACGCTGGCGAGCTTCTCGGCGATGGTGACCTTGAGCTCCTTCTGGGCGATGTCGCGCTCGGCCTTGGGCTTGAGCAGGATGAACACCGCGGCGCGGCGCACCTCGCGCTGGCCGGTCGGCGACGCACCGCCGAGCACGAAGACATCACGCACTTCCGGAATGGTCTTCAGCGCGTCGACGAGCTTGTCGGTGGTGACGCGGGTATTCTCCAGCGTCGAGCCCGGCGGCAGCTCCACCGAGGCGACGACGCGCGAAGTGTCCTCGTCCGGAATGAAGCCGGTCGGCAGCATCTGCGTCGCCTGGATCGAGCCGATCAGGAACATGAAGCCGACGACCAGAGTCGCATAGGCCGTGTTGAACGGCATGGTCCGCCAGCGGCCCGAACCGTCGAAGCGCGGGAAGAACGGAATGCGCCGCTTCTTCAGCGTGCCCTTGAGCAGGCCGACATAGCCGCGCATGACCCAGCCGTCCTTGGGATCGGCGTGGTGGACCGGCTTCATCAGATAGGCCGCCATCATCGGCGTGATCAGGCGCGCGACGAGCAGCGAGAACAGCACGGCGACGGCGACGGTCAGGCCGAACTGCCGGAAATACTGGCCGGCGACACCGCCCATGAACGAGACCGGCGCGAAGATCGCGACGATGGTCAGCGTGATCGCGATGACCGCGAGCCCGATCTCGTCGGCCGCCTCCATCGCGGCGCGATAGGGCGATTTGCCCATCTTCATGTGGCGGACGATGTTCTCGATCTCGACGATGGCGTCATCGACGAGGATGCCGGTCACCAGTGTGATGCCGAGCAGGCTGACGAGGTTCAGCGAGAAGCCCATCAATTCCATTGCCCAGAACGTGGGGATCGCCGAGAGCGGCAGCGCCACCGCCGTGATCAGCGTCGCCCGCCAGTTGCGCAGGAACAGGAAGACGACGATGACGGCGAGCGCCGCGCCCTCCAGCAGCGTCTCCATCGCCGCCTTGTAGTTGCCGTAGGTATAGGCGACCGCGTCGTCGATCGGCGTGATCCTGATGTCCGGGAAGCGCTTGTTCAGCTCCCCCACGCGCTGCGCCACGACATCCTTCACCGAAAGCTCGCTCGATCCCTTCGAGCGGAACACCGCGAAGGTGACGACCGGGTTCTTGTTCAGGCGGCCGAAGGCGCGCGGTTCGGAATTGGAATCCTCGACACGGCCGAGTTCCTTCAGGCGCACCTCGCGCCCGCCGGAAAGCGTGATCTTGGTCTCCGCGAGATCCGCGACGGTGCGTGCACCCGCCAACGTGCGGATCGCCTGTTCCTGGCCGCCGACCTCGCCACGTCCGCCCGCGAGGTCGACATTGGTCGCGCGGATCTGGCGGTTGACCTCGCCGGCGGTGATGCCGAGCGCGAGCAGGCGGTCGGGATCGAGCGAGATGCGGATCTCGCGATCGACGCCGCCATAGCGCTCGACCCGGCCAACGCCCTTCAGCCCCTGCAATTCGCGCGCAACGACATCGTCGACATGCCAGGAGAGCTGCTCCAGCGTCATCCCGGCCGAAGCCGCGCCATAGGTCAGGATCGACTGCCCCTCGACATCGATGCGCTGGATGATCGGCTCGTCGATCGTCCGTGGCAGCTCGGCGCGGATCTTGGCGATCGCATCCTTGACGTCGTTGACGGCCCGGTCCGTGTTGGTTTCCAGCCGGAACTCGATCAGCGTCAGCGACTGGCCGTCGGTCAGCGTCGAAGTGACGTGCTTGACGCCTGTAATGTTGGCGACCGTGTCCTCGACGCGCTTGCTGACCTGGCTCTCGAGCTCGGCCGGCGCCGCGCCGGACTGCGTCACGGTGACGGAAACCAGCGGAATGTCGATATTCGGGAAGCGCGTGACCGGCAGCTTCGAGAAGGCGAGCAGCCCGAGCACGCAGAGCACGACGAAGAGCAGAATGGCCGGAACCGGCTTCCGGATCGACCAGGCAGAGAAATTGACGTTCATCGGCCAGGAGCCTCTATAAAATCCGTCAGTTCGTCGTGATCGCCGTAACGATATCGCCGTCGCGCACGAAGGTGCCGGCTCGCGCGACCACGGTTTCGCCCTCGCCAAGGCCGCCTGCGATCTCGGCACGGCCATGGCCGACGAGCCCGAGCGTCACCGGCTTGGTGGTGACCTTGCCGTCCTTCACCGACTGAACGGTTGCGCCGAGGCGGCTATAGGTGATGGCCGAAAGCGGCAGGGTCACGGCGCGCTTGCGCCCGGTTTCGATGATCCCGCGCGCGAAGGAGCCGATGGCGACCGGCGGGTTGCCGTCGAGCGCGACGAGGACCCGGCCAAGCCGCGATGCCTTGTCGACCTCCGGCATGATCAGGCGGATGCTGCCCGCCAGGGCTTCCTTGGCACCGGCCGGCGTCACCGCGACGCGCTGGCCGAGCCTGAGTCGGGGCAGTTCGACCTCGGCGACCTGCGCTTCCAGCTCGACCGCGCCATCGGCGATGATCCGAAACAGCGGCTCGCTCTGCGGCAGCATGCTCGCCATCGAGCCAAGCCGCGCCGTCCGCCGGCTGATGGTGCCGGCGCGCGGCGCCTTGATCTCGGTTCGCGCCAGCTTGACAGCGATGTCCTGGCCCTGCGCCTGCGCCAAAGCGAGATCGGCGCTGGCGATCGCCAGCGCCTGCCGGGCCGAATTGGAGCGTGCCTGTCCCGAGCGTGCCGCAGCGGCACGCTGGTCGAACGTCTCGATGCTGGCATTGCCGCTCTCGCGCAGGGCCTTTGTCCGGTCGAAGGCATTGTTGGCCTGGACGAGATTGGCGTCGGCCTCGGCGATCTGGGCCTTGGCTTGTGCGACCAGCGCCTCGGCACGGGCGATCTGGGCGTCGTTCTGCGCCTTCTGCACATCGAGCGTCGTACGGTTCAGCCGTGCAAGCACCTGCCCCTGAGCGACCTTGTCGCCCTCCTGCGCCAGCAAATCGACGATCGCGAGCCCGTCGACTTCCGGCGCGACCAGGATCTCGTCGCGGGCGACGATCGAGCCCGAGACGACCACGCTCTGCACGATCTCGGTGGCCTGCGCCTGCGTCACCGTAACGGAGGGGCCCGCGGCGGCGGGCGAAACCGGAGCGGCAGTCTGGGCCTGCAGCGGCAACGGTGCCGCCAGCAGGGCCAGGGCGATCATCGCATTCAGCGGAACGATCGAATGAAGGGGCATCGGAGAGAATCCTGTTACGGCGTGGCGGCCGGACGGAAACGGGAAAAGCCCGGCCGGAGCAGAAATCACGACTGCGTCTCCGTTTCGGGCAGGAGCATGGTCTGGGCGAGTTGACGCATGCCGTCGAAGAGCGTATCGGCGGCAGCCGTGAGGTCGAAATTCGGATCCATTGCCCGCCGACAGAAGAAGCCGTCCGCCATCATCGAGATCGCCATGAGAAAGCGACCCTCGTCGAGCCGTGGCGCCAGCTCGCCGTTCGCCTTGGCGTCACGGATCGCCGCGGCGAGCCCTTCGATCACGGTACCTTCGATATCCGCGCACATCCGCGCCATGCCGGGGTTGCGCGCCGCCTCGGCCCAGATCTGCAGGGCGATGACGGCCTTTTCGCGCGGCTGATGCACGAGATGCCTGCGGCCGAGCTTCTCGAGCTGGTCGAGCAGCGCGCCGTTGTTCGGGCAGAGATTGCCGAAATCCTCCGCGATCAGGCTGCGATCTCGCTCGGTCATACCCTCGATGATCGCGTCCTTCGCGCTGAAATAGCGGTAGAGATTGCCCGGGCTCATACCCGCCTCGGCCGCTACATCCTGCATCGTGGCCGCATGGAAACCCGCACGCGCGAAGACCCGTTCAGCCGCATCGAGAATGCGGATATGCCGCTCCGACAGGGCGGCAGATGGCTGCGGTGCGGGAACCGGAGGTGGCATCAGAGCGCGATATGAATGAGAATGAATGTTCATTCTCATCTCAGATAAGGCCCCGAACGTCAAGCCGGACCCTGTTTGCAGGCGTTGGCCCGATGATGAGACGGGCTGACAGGCCCGAGCCATCGCCGCGCCCCGGCGCATAAATTGCTTGCTTCGCACCGTCCGGAACCGCATGCTTGGAAGCGATCTGGCATGGCTTCGCGCGTCGTCTCTCCTCAACGTCACGCGCGAGCGACCTTGAAGTCCGTGATGAACGACCACGCCTTCCCCTTGCGTCCGTCTCGCCGCAGCCGCTCCCCTCTCACAGCCAGCAAGACGAAGCCCGCGCCGAAGCCCGTGCTCGTCGTGCTGCATCAGGAGCATTCGACGCCCGGCCGGGTCGGCCGTCTGCTGCAGGCGCGCGGTCATGCGCTCGACATCCGCAAGCCGCGCTTTGGCGATCCTCTGCCGCCGACCATGCGCGACCATGCCGGCGCGGTGATCTTCGGCGGCCCGATGGGAGCCAATGACCCCGACGACTTCATCAAGGCCGAGATCGACTGGATCGGTACCTGCCTGAAGGAGGACGCCGCCTTCCTCGGCATCTGCCTGGGCGCGCAGATGCTGGCGAAGCATATGGGCGCGCGCGTCTATACCCATGGCGAGGGTCGCGCCGAGGTCGGCTATTACCCGCTTGCGATCACGGAAAGCGGCCATTCGCACGCGGCCGCCGCCGGCTTCACTTGGCCCGGTACAGTCTATCAGTGGCACCGGGACGGCTTCGACTGCCCGAACGGCGCGGAGTGTCTCGCAACCGGCGGGGATTTCCCGGTCCAGGCTATCCGCGCCGGCAGCAAGGCCTATGGCATCCAGTTCCACCCCGAAGTTACGCCGGCAATGATGTATCGCTGGTCGGTGCGCGGCTATGAGCGCACGCTGATGCCGGGCGCCCAGCTCGGCCACACCCATGTGCCCGGCTGGTTCCAGCACGATCCGGCGATCCGGCTCTGGCTCGACGCCTTCCTTGATTACTGGCTTAAGGAGCCGGCAGCAGCCGGAACGACATCATCTTGAAACGTACAGCTCTCGTTCTCGGCGCCGGCATGGTCGGCGTTTCCTGCGCGCTCGCGCTCCAGAAGCGCGGCATCGCTGTCACCCTGATCGACCGCAAGGCGCCAGGCCGCGAAACCTCCTACGGCAATGCCGGCGTGCTCGCGACCTCCTCAATCCTGCCGCTGAACAATCCCTCGCTTTACGCCAAGATCACGGGCTATCTCGGCAACCGCCACCCCGCGCTCAACCTGAGCTGGGCCCGCGCCTTCACGAAGCCGGGCTGGCTGCTGCGTTTCCTCTGGGAGGCCCGGCCCTCGCAGGGAGCCGCGCGCATCGCCGCTCTGCAGGCTCTGACGGCGAGCACGGTCGAGCGTCACCGCGCCCTGATGGCCGAGGCCGGCGTCTCCCATCGCCTGCGCGAGACCGGCACGCTCAAGCTCTGGCGCACCGAAGCCGGCCATGAAGCTGCCCGGGCCGAGCACGATTTCCTCAAGCGTCACGGCATCGCGTCTGAAGTCCTCGACCGGCAGGGCATTTCCGGAATCGAGCCGAACCTGAACCCGATTTTCCCGGCCGGGCTCCTGATCCCCTGCGTCGGCTCGGTCGATTCTCCCGGCGCCGTCACCGAGGCTTATGCGGCGCTCTTCGCCGAGCGAGGGGGCCGGATAGAGCAGGCCGCGGTCACCGGCCTCACCCGCAATGGCAATGGCTGGCGCGCGAGCACCGCTTCAGGGAGTTTCGAGGCCGATCTCGCGGTCGTCGCCCTCGGCCCATGGAGCGGCGATCTGTTGAAGTCGCTCGGCATCGATCCAAAACTGGATGTCGAGCGCGGCTATCACCGCCATCTCAAGCCGGAAGCCGGCACCGGCCTGTCGCGGCCGCTCTACGATGTCGACGGCGCCTATTACATGGCGCCGATGGAGCAGGGTTTTCGCGTGACCAGCGGCGTCGATCTCTCGTTCCGCGATGCACCCGACGAACACCGCCAGATCGACGGGGCGACCGCCGCGGCGCGCGACGCCTTCCCGCTGGGCGAGGTCGTCGGCGAAACCTGGCGCGGCGCCCGGCCGACCCTTCCGGATTCCCTGCCGATGATCGGCGAAGCGCCCCGCAATCCCGGCCTTTGGCTTGCCTTCGGCAATCAGCATATCGGCTTCTCGACCGGCCCGATCACCGGCGAGTTGATCGCCACGATGGTCTGCGGCGAGAAGCCGCCAATCGACCCGAGGCCGTTCCGGCCGGAGCGCTATATCCGCTGATAGCGGCGGTAATCCCGTACGCACTGCGGCATGAAACGCCGCTGGGCGGATGCGGGGCAGAGCTCGGGAAAAGCGGCTCGATAACAAAAAAGGCGCGCCTCGATATGAGAACGCGCCTCTATTTGAAAACGGTCCCGTGTCGGCGCCGCGGCGCTTCATGCCGCAGTGCGTACGGGAACACAGCCTTCGTCAGACCTGGCGGGCGACCATCATCTTCTTGACTTCCGCGATCGCCTTGGCCGGGTTCAGGCCCTTCGGGCAGGCATTCGCGCAGTTCATGATGGTGTGGCAGCGATAGAGCCGGAAGGGGTCTTCCAGATTGTCGAGCCGCTCGCCGGTCGCCTCGTCGCGGCTATCGATCAGCCAGCGATAGGCCTGCAGCAGCGCGGCCGGGCCGAGATAACGGTCGCCGTTCCACCAGTAGCTCGGGCAGGAAGTCGAGCAGCAGGCGCAGAGGATGCACTCGTAGAGGCCGTCGAGCTTCTCGCGGTCGTCCTTGGCCTGACGCCATTCCTTCTCGGGGGCCGGCGTCGTGGTCTTCAACCAGGGCTCGATCGAGGCGTGCTGGGCATAGAAGCGCGTCAGGTCCGGCACGAGGTCCTTGACCACAGGCATATGCGGCAGCGGGTAGATCGCGACCTTCCCCGAATTCTTGCCGGTACCGCCGCACTCATCGATGCCGGTGGTGCAGGCAAGACCGTTCTTGCCGTCCATGTTCATGGCGCAGGAACCGCAGATGCCCTCGCGGCAGGAGCGCCTGAAGGTCAGCGTCGGGTCGACCTTGTTCTTGATCCAGATCAGCGCGTCGAGCACCATCGGGCCGCAATCGTCGCGGTCGACCCAATAGGTGTCGGTGCGCGGATTCTCGGTGTCGTCCGGACTCCAGCGATAGACCTTGAACTCGGTCAGCTTCTTGGCACCGGCCGGCTTCGGCCAGGCCTTACCCTCGACGAGGCGGGAGTTCTTCGGGAGATTGAATTCAGCCATCGGAGTCCCTCAGTACACCCGTGCCTTGGGCTTGATGTACTCGATGTCGTTGGACATCGTGTAAGTGTGCACCGGCCGGTCATCGAGCGTGATCGTGCGTTTCTCGTCATCGATCCAGGCGAGCGTGTGCTTCATCCAGTCCTTGTCGTCGCGGTTCGGATAGTCCTCGCGGGCATGGGCGCCGCGGCTTTCCGGACGGTTCAGCGCCGAATCCATGGTCACGACCGCCTGGGTGATCAGGTTGTCGAATTCCAGGGTCTCGATCAGGTCGGAATTCCAGATCAGCGAGCGATCCTTGGTGCCGATATCGGTGATGCCGTTCCAGACCTCGTGGATGAGCTTGTGACCCTCTTCCAGCGTGTCGCCCTCGCGATAGACGGCGCAGTTGTTCTGCATCGTCCGCTGCATCCGGTCGCGCAGCACCGCGGTCGGCGTGCCGCCCGCAGCGTTGCGGTACTTGTCGAGGCGGCTGAGCGCGAGGTCCGAGGAGCCCTTCGGCAGCTCGGGCTGTTTCTCGCCCGCCGTCACCGTGTCGGCGCAGCGCAGGCCGGCCGCGCGGCCGAACACGACGAGGTCGATCAGCGAGTTGGAGCCGAGGCGGTTGGCGCCGTGGACCGAGACGCAAGCCGCCTCGCCGATCGCCATCAGGCCCGGCACCACCGTATCCGGATCGCCGCCGACCTTGGTCAGCACTTCCCCGTGATAGTTCGTGGGGATGCCGCCCATGTTGTAGTGCACCGTCGGCAGGACCGGAATCGGCTCGCGCGTCACGTCGACGCCGGCGAAGATCTTGGCGCTCTCCGAGATGCCCGGCAGGCGCTCGTGCAGGATCTTCGGATCGAGATGGTCGAGATGCAGGTAGATGTGGTCCTTGTCCTTGCCGACGCCGCGGCCGGCCCGGATCTCCATCGTCATCGAGCGCGAGACGACGTCGCGCGAGGCGAGGTCCTTGGCGGAGGGCGCATAGCGCTCCATGAAACGCTCGCCCTCGGAATTCGTGAGATAGCCGCCCTCGCCGCGCGCGCCTTCGGTGATCAGGCAGCCCGAGCCATAGATGCCGGTCGGGTGGAACTGCACGAACTCCATGTCCTGCAGCGGCAGGCCGGCGCGCAGCACCATGCCGCCGCCATCGCCGGTGCAGGTATGGGCCGAGGTCGCCGAGAAATAGGCGCGACCATAACCGCCGGTCGCCAGGATGGTCTGCTGGGCGCGGAAGCGGTGCAGCGTACCGTCATCGAGCTTGAGCGCGATCACACCGCGGCAATGGCCATCCTCGTCCATGATCAGGTCGATGGCGAAATACTCGATGAAGAACTCGGTATTGTAGCGCAGCGCCTGCCCGTAGAGCGTGTGCAGCATGGCGTGGCCCGTGCGGTCGGCCGCGGCGCAGGTGCGCTGGGCCGGCGGGCCCTCGCCGAATTCGGTGGTCATGCCGCCGAAGGGACGCTGATAGATGCGGCCGTCCTCGGTGCGCGAGAACGGCACGCCCCAGTGCTCGAGTTCGTAGACGGCGGCCGGCGCGTTGCGCACGAGATATTCGATGGCGTCCTGGTCGCCGAGCCAGTCCGACCCCTTCACGGTGTCGTACATGTGCCACTGCCAGGTGTCCTTGCCCATGTTGCCGAGCGAGGCGGCAACGCCGCCCTGCGCCGCGACGGTGTGCGAGCGGGTGGGGAACACCTTCGAGATGCAGGCGGTGCGCAGGCCGGCCTGCGAGCAGCCGACCGTGGCGCGCAGACCCGCACCGCCCGCGCCGACGACGACGACGTCGAAGGTGTGGTCGGTGATCGGATAGGCGGTACCGGCATAGGCCGGGACCGGGCGGGACTTGGTGATCGCCATCGGATCAGCCTCCAAAAGACAGCTTCAGCACCGCGTAGACGCTGGCCGCGCCGACCGCGATGGCGAAGAAGGTGTTGGCCATGACGGCGAGGACCTTGGCCCCCTCGCCATGGATGTAGTCCTCGATGATGACTTGCATGCCCAGACGCATATGGATGCAGGCCGAGAGGATGAAGAGCAGCATCAGGATCGCGACAAGCGGATGCGACAGAAGCGCGACCGCCGCCGGGTAGGGCCGGCCGACCAGCGCGATGACGATACCGATGAAGATCACCGTCAGGATGAGGTTCGAGACGGCGGTGACGCGCTGCAGCCAGAAATGGCCGGTGCCGGACTTGGCTGAACCGAGGCCGCGAACACGGCCGAGCGGGGTGCGCATCGAGGAATTGGACAGCATGGCGGGGCTCCTCAGCGCAGGACCAGAGCGGCGATCCAGACCAGGACCGTGAGGCTCACCGATGCGACGAGCGTGAACTTCGCCATGTTCATGCGCGTCTGCGGCTCATAGCCCTTGCCCGTATCCCAGACGAAATGGCGCAGGCCGCCGCACATGTGGTGAATCAGCGAGAAGCTGTAGAGGAAGAGCACGAGCCGGCCGAGGAACGAACCGGCGATGGCCTGCGCCGTGTCGAAGGCGGCAGGCCCCGAGGCGGCTGCGACCAACCAGGCGGCGATCAGCACCGTGCCGAGATAGAGCCCGGTACCGGTGACGCGATGGGCGACGGACATCGCCATCGTCCAGGACCAGCGATAAATCTGCAGATGGGGCGAAAGCGGACGAGCCGCGGGCTTGACCTCGGCCAATATCGTTCTCCGATCAAGCGGCCCGCAGAAAACGCGCGAGCCCATTTGGCATCATTCTAGAGTGACTGGTTCTCTAACGAAACCGTCCCGGCGCTGCAATGCGGCAGGCGCATAACAAAGTTACAGATTATGAAAATCGTCATTTTGCTGCTAAAAGTCAGCGCGGCAGAAGCGCCCAATAGTCGAAATCGAGAATCACGCTCGGATCATACTGATCGCCGATCTTCAGCGGGAAATCCAGGCACGCGCGGTTCTTCGTCGCCACCAGCCTGAGCCGGAGCGCGCCGATATCGCTGCGCTCCGGAATTTCCGCGCTGCCGAGCACCTCGCTCCAGGCATAGACGGTGTCGCCGGCGAAAAGCGGCGCGACATGGCGCCCGCCATTGATCGCGGCGATGTGGAAGGCATTGCCGAGCCCGTTGAACGACAGCGCGCGCGCCAGGCTGATGACATGGCCACCATAGATCAGGCGCTTGCCGAAGCGGCTATCCGGCGCCGCGTGCGCATCGAAATGCACCCGCGCCGTGTTCTGGTAGAGCCGGGTAGCGAGCTGGTGCTCGGCCTCCTCGACGGTCATGCCGTCGACATGATCGATCCGTTCGCCGACGGCGTAGTCGCTCCAGCGAAAGGTCGAGCCGGCGAGCGCATCGTCGTAAGCGGCAAGCTCGATTCGGGGGCAGCCCTCCCCGAGCGCTTCCGGCAGCACCGCCTTGGCCAGATCGGGCACCTGCTCGGCATGGGCCGGCGTGCCGGGCTCGCGTTTGCGCACTAGGACCCAGCGCGCATAACTCAGCACGATCTCGCCACGCTGGTTACGGCCGATCGAGCGGACATAGACGATGCCGGCATCGCCGGCCGAAGTCTGCTTCAGCCCGATGACCTCCGACGTCGTCGAGAGCGTATCGCCCGGATAGACCGGCTTGAGGAAGCGCCCGTCGGCATAGCCGAGATTGGCGATGGCATTCAGCGAGACATCCGGCACGGTCTTGCCGAAGACGATATGGAAGACCAGCAAGTCGTCGATCGGCGCCGTGGGATAGCCGATCGCATTCGCGAAAACATCCGAGGACTGCACCGCAAAACGCGAACCATAGAGCGCCGAATAGAGCGCCGCATCACCGGCCCGCACCGTGCGCGGCGTTGCATGGACGATGGTATCGCCGAGGTGGAAATCCTCGAAGAAGCGGCCGGAACTGGTCTTCGGGTTAGAGCCGGGCATGCATCCCCTCCTGATCGCAGGCAAGTGTGCGTTGCAACCAAGGTCGGCGTCCAGCCCCGACGAAAGCCGAAAGCGATCAGCCGACGATGGCAGCGAGCTTCGTCATATCGACATTGGCGCCGCAGACCAGCACACCGAGCCGCTCCCCCTTCGCAGGCTTGTAGGCGCCGCAGAGCAGCGCACCCAGCGCCGCCGCCCCGCCAGGTTCGACCGCGAGACGGAAATCGCGCCAGAGTACGCCTTGCGCCTCCGTGATCGTCGCATCCGGCACCAGCGCAATATGATCGACACTGTCCCGGGTCACGTCATAGACGAGCTGACCGACATTGCGGGCGCCCAGCGAATCCGCCGCCACCGACGCGACCTTGACCTCGACGGGCCCCTTCGCGTCGAACGCAGCCTGCAGGGCGCGCGAACCTTCCGGCTCGACGCCGACGACCTTGACCTTGCTGCCGGCAAACCAGCTGGCGATGCCGGAGATCAGCCCACCGCCGCCGACCGCGACGAGCACCGTGTCGAGATCGGGCTCCTGCAAATCCCATTCGCGACCGAGCGTGCCCTGTCCGGCGATGGTCTCCACCGCCGCGAAAGGATGAATCTTGAGCGCGCCGGTCTCGGTAACGAAGCGATCGCAGGCGGCCTGCGCGTCATCGTACTGCGCGCCGCCGATCACGACGTCGGCGCCGAAGCGCTTGATCGCCTCGATCTTCGCGGCTGGCGAAATCTCGGGGACGAAGATCGTCGCCTTCACCCCGCGCTTCATCGCGGCATAGGCCACCGCCGCGCCATGATTGCCGCCGGACGCGGCCGAGACGCCGGCTGCCGGCACCGGCAGCGAGAGCAGGTTGTTGAAGGCGCCGCGCGTCTTGAACGAACCGGCATGCTGGAGGCATTCGAGTTTGAGCGAGACATCCGCCTGCGCGCCGAAAGCGCCCGGGCCCAATCGCATCGCCGGCGTGACGCGGGCATGGCCGGCGATGCGCTCCGCCGCTTCCTCGATCATCGGACGGGTGACGGGGCGTGCGCTCATGACGATATCCTGCTCGGGCTCGGACACTGGACGCCACGTCCAGATCGCAATCGGAAGCCCGTGGCTATCGCGTCCCGGCGGATCGGGAAAGGGCTGCCCGCGCCCGGCGGCAATGTGCCGGGCGACGACCAGCGCCGCCAGCGCGTCGAGAAGGTCGTCGGCGGCTGCCCCGCCCGGCGGGCGGGAGCCTGCCGTCTCCGCCGAAATGCCGGCTGCGATCAGCAGGCTCCTCCGCTCAGCCAGCCCCTCCGGATTGAGCACGCCCTTGATCTTCTTGGGCTGAAGCAGCGGTGCGCCCCGCATTGTACGGAAGGCCAACTCGGGATGAATTTCGAAGACGCGCTCGCGCAAAGCGGGCTCGGGACGCAGCAGGCCATCGATTTCGCGGATCTTCGGGAACAGGTGGAAGCCCTGCTTCGAGACCTTGCGCGGCGGATCGGAGGCGGCGAGCGCCAGTGCACAAGCTTCCCGATAATCGGTCGCCTCGACGGCCCGGCGCGCGGGGATCGAAAAGACCGAGGATTGCCGGTCGCCCAGCAGCGCTCGCACCGCCTGCTCCGGACCGCGCCCGGAGCCCTGTACCCGATCCGGCAGACCGATAGGCATGTCGACCGCAACCAGATCGGGCACGATCTCGCCCACGAACAGATCGGCAAAGCGTGACACCACGCGGATCAACGGCGCGGTCTTCCCGTCATCGGACGCAATGGCGACGATCCAGCCGCCCTTGCAGCCATCGACACCGGCGAGCCACGCCATCCCGTTTCCTCCGCCTTTCGCAGCGCTGGCATTGCATCTGCGTTCGTCTACTGTGCAGCGCAGCACGAGCCGGCCCGTGTCAGGAGAGACCATGAGCACGATACGCCCCCGCCGCAGCGCCCTCTATATGCCGGGCTCGAACGCCCGCGCGCTGGAAAAGGCTCGCGAGATCGCGGCCGACGTTCTGATCCTCGACCTTGAGGACGCCGTCGCGCCCGACGCCAAGGCGGTTGCGCGCCGGCAGGTCTGCGCTGCCGTGAAGGCCGGCGGCTATGGAAGGCGCGAGCTGGTGATCCGCGTCAACGGTGTCGGAACCCCCTGGTTCATCGACGATCTCGCCGCCGCCGCCGAGGCGAAGCCGCAGGCGATCCTGATCCCGAAGGTCTCGGCGCCGGAAACGCTGCATGAGGTCGGCAGCCAGTTGAAGGGCCTCTGGGCCGATCCCTCTATCGCCGTCTGGGCGATGATCGAGACCCCGCTAGCCATCCTCGACGTCGAGCGCGTCGCTCGCGCCGCTCTCGATCCCGTGACGCGGCTCGCCTGCTTCGTCATGGGAACCAACGACCTCGCCAAGGAAACCCGCGCCCGCTTCGTGCCCGGCCGGGCGACGATGCTGCCCTGGCTGACGAGCGCGCTGCTCGCCGCCCGCGCCCATGGCATAGACATCCTCGACGGCGTCTATAACGACATCCGGGACGAGGCCGGCTTCCTGGCCGAATGCGAGCAGGGCCGCGATCTCGGTTTCGACGGCCGCACCCTGATCCACCCATCCCAGGTCGCGGTGGCCAACGCCGTCTTCGCACCCGACGAGGCCGAGTTGACGAAAGCCCGCGCCATTATCGCCGCCTTCGACCTGCCGGAGAACGCCGGCAAGGGCGCGATCCAGCTCGACGGCCGCATGGTCGAACTGCTCCATGCCGAGATGGCGCGCCGAACGGTTGCACTGGCAGAGGCGATCGCGGCCTGAAACGAAAAAGGGCCGCGCTGCACGCGGCCCTTCGAAACGTCTGGACGAGAGGGCTCAGCCCTCCTTCGCCGCCTTCGCCCGCTCGATCGCCTCGACGATCAGCTTCCTGGCCATGGCGGCGTCGCCCCAGCCCTTGAGCTTGACCCATTTGCCGGGCTCCAGATCCTTGTAATGCTCGAAGAAGTGCTGGATCTGATCGAGCGTGATCTGCGGCAGATCGGTGTAGTTGTGGACGTTCTCGTAGCGCTTGGTCAGCTTCGGCACGGGCACGGCGATGATCTTCTCGTCGCCGCCGCCCTCGTCCTCCATCAGCATCACGCCAATGGGCCTGACCGCAATATAGGAGCCCGGCACCAGCGGACGCGTATTGGCGACCAGCACGTCGCAGGGGTCGCCGTCTTCCGAGAGCGTATGCGGGATGAAGCCGTAGTTTCCGGGATAACGCATCGGGGTATAGAGGAAGCGGTCGACGAAGAGCGTGCCGGCTTCCTTGTCCATCTCGTACTTGATCGGCTCGCCGCCGATCGCCACTTCGATCAGGACATTCACTTCTTCGGGCGGGTTCTTGCCGATGGAGATGGCGTCGATGCGCATTCTGGAACCTGTCGCTTGGGAATTTTGCCGGGCCTTATGCAAGTTCGCGGCGAAAAGTCCAAGCCCTTCCGCCACGCTTGGTGCTCAGACGATTTGCGCATGCGCCCCCGCGCTGCTATCCGGCGCCCCATGAACAGCCCCGAGACCAGGCCGTGCTGAGCCGCCTGCGCCCCGACGAAGAGCGCTATGCCCGCCGCATGGCCCGCATCGCCCGCTGGGACCGGCCGCTCGAAGGCCGCGGCCAGCGCCTGCGCGCCTGGGCCAACATGCTCCTTGTCGACCACGGCATCTTCCGGCTCGCCTATCTCAACGCCCACCGCGTCACGCCGCGGCTCTGGCGCTCGGCCCAGCCGGCACCCGGCCAGATCGCGGCCTTCGCGCGCAAGGGCATCAAGACCATCGTCAACCTGCGTGGCGGCCGCGAGCACGGCTCCTGGCCGCTCCAGAAGGAGGCCTGCGAGCGCCACGGCATCAAGCTCGTCGATTTCGTGCTGCGCTCGCGAGGCGCGCCCGATCGCGAGACCATCATCGGCGCGAAAGCTTTCTTCGCAAGTCTCGACGAGCCAGCCCTCGTTCACTGCAAATCGGGCGCTGATCGGGCCGGCTTCTTCTCGGCCCTCTATCTGCTAGTGCATGAAGGACGACCGCTCGACGAGGCCATGCGCCAGCTCTCACTGCGCTACGGCCATTTTCGCTTTGCCAAGACCGGCATTCTCGACGCCTTCTTCGAGGCCTATCACCGTGAGGGTGAAACGAACGGCGTCGCCTTCCTCGACTGGGTCGCCACGATCTACGACCCCGAGCGGCTGGAGCGCGAGTTCAAGCCCGGGCTACTCTCCTCGCTGATCGCAGACAGGCTGATCCGCCGCGAATAAGAGCATATTCAAGCCAAGTGGCCACCGGTTCGCGTAAAGGGAATGCGGCGAGCAAAAGCCGCTCAGCGGGCACCCCCCGAAGCAGCAAGGCAGTCGGACGGCGCCTCGGCGGGATCGTCGAGATGCAGCCAGATGAAGGCGGCATGCGCCAGCGTCCGGAGGATCGAGATGGCGCCGATCGTCAGCAGCAACTCCGGCGACAGGACCCGAAACCATGCCATAGCCGCCACGATCGCAACCAATGCGACGGCATTGATCGCGACCTGCCAGAAGGGCTGGCGCGAAAGCGTCGCCACTTCCTGCAATGGGCCGAGCACGGCGATACCGATATAGAATGCCGCCAGCAGCGCGACGACCTCGCCCAGATCCTGCCACTGGGTTCCGATCAGCCATTGATCGGCCATGAGCGAGGCGACGGCGATGGCGCTGAACAGGACGGTCGCGCCGACGGTCAGCCCAAGGGTCATGATCCGCGCCCAGAAGCGCCGACGTGGACCCACATGCATCCGCAGGCGGTTCAGCACCAGCGGGATGGAAACGGTTCCGAACATCTGGGTCGGCATGTCAAGCAGACGCATCGACAGCGCGACCTGCGCCGCTAGAACGGTATTGCTGGCATAAGGCAGCGCGAGGAGCGGCGCGACCGCGAATCCATAGGCCAGCAGGGCCGAAGGCAGCAGGGCCAACGGAGCGTCCCGCCAGCGCACCGTCGCCTCGATGAGACTGCGCCAGGACCAAAGCGCCGGACGGACCAGGCCGGCGATCGAATCCCGCCGGCGCAGCAGCAGATAGGCCGCCGCCAGGACATGCCCGAGCGCATCGGCCATGAACAGGGTCAGCGCCTTCGGACCGAAGATCGCGATCAGGATCAGCATGATGGCCGGCTGCACCACGGCCTGGACGACATTGCTGTTGCCGATGGCGCGGAAATCCCCCTCCGCGGTGGCCTCTGACCAAAGCAGGCGCAGCACCGAGCGCGCCGTGAGCGAGACGAGGAAGAAGAAGGCGACCGCGGGCGCGATCCAACCGGTCGCGGCGAGCCCGATCAGGATGAATGTGGTGACGGCGAGGAAGGCCGAGCCCACGGTCGCCGCAAGGCGGAAGGCGAGACCGAGCCGGACGCGATCGCTGCTCCTGAAGAACACCGCTTCCAGCCGCAGCAGCGAGGCGATCGAGATGAAGTTCGCAGCCGAGGAAAAGACGGCGAAGGCTGCGAAGACGAAGGGCGGACACAGGGCGGCCGCGATGATCAGACCCCAGACCGAGATCAGCCGCGCCTGAATGAAGCGTAGGCCAAGCAGAAGCGCCGAGCCCAGATTCGAGCGCAGAGCGGGAACCCGCCTTGCCACAAACCTTCGCCCGGCCGCGATCGTCAGCCCCGGGCGCCGATGCGGCAGATGGGCCCGATCCATGGTGACATGTGCGGCCATCGCGACCCCCATCGTCGAACCGTCGGGTAGTTCCTCGCCGGCCATGTCCGTCGCGTTATCCGCGGGCTCTCGGTCGCGGGAGACGGTCATGGTCGACGGGCCTTCTGCCGCGAAGGCTGGGCCAGCATGGTTAACGAATGGTGAATTCCGCTCATCGCCTTCATCGGTGGCCGCATCGCGCGGCTTCTGCCGCGCGATGCATGAACCGGACACCATGTCGTTTTTGCGGCTCAGGCGAATGTCGTCTTGAGCGCCTCGAACCGCGCCAGCTGATCCGGCAGCAGTTCCCGCGCGGTATCACGCCGCACGAAGACCTTGAACATCACGTCGCCGGCGCCGTTGAAGAACTGCACCGAGCAGGCACGCCGGCCCTGCGCCGTCGAACGGTCGACCAGATAGATCGCCCGGCAGTTCTCGGCTTTGATGTGGCCGCCGATCGGACTGTCGCCATGGATGTTGTAATAGCCGTGGCCGAAGCTGCCGACCGGGAGTGAGCCCTCGCATTCCAGCACGATGTCGGGCGTATGCATCAGGAAGAGCACCGTGCCCCAGGTCGCGAGCTCCTTCCAGACGTCCTCGAAACGCTCGGGTGCCACGAACTGGCGCTGCGCCTCGGGCAAAAGCTCGAGCACGGCGCGCGTCGAGACCTTGGCCTCGCGCGCAATCGCCTCGACCAGGCCGTCCGGCTTGGCGGCGAGCAGCGCACGCGCCTGCTCCATCGGATCCCGCTTGGTGATATCGGCAATCGTCATAGCCCGAGCCTCACTCGGCCGCCTGGCGGGGCAGGTGCGGATTGCTCTCGCTCAGCACGGTCTCGAACCCCTCGAACTCGGGATGGCCGAGATAGATCGGCTTCGGACGCGGCTGGCCGGCGCTGCGATGCGATTCGCGGAACTGCTCGGACTTGGTCCAGACCGTGAAATCCTCCTTCGAGGCCCAGCTCGTATGGGAGGAGTAGAGTGTGTGGTCCTCCTTCTCCGGCCCCTTCAGCAGATGGAAGGAGAGGAAGCCCGGCATCTCGTCGAGGCGGCTCTTGCGCGAGGACCACACCGTCTCGAAGGCGGCCTCCTCGCCCTTGACGACCTTGAAGCGATTCATGGCGATGAACATGAGTAAATCCTGCATCTGGCACGCCGGAAACGGCGGAAGCGAACGAAACCGGGCAATCCTGTCCCGATCGACCGCCTCCGAGCGGAGGTTTCGACCGGGACATGCGCAAGAGCCGGAAACCGCCCGTCCGGCGATATCGCCAGACGGGTTGGCTGCGCATCGCATAGCCCTTGACCCGTTGTAGTAAAGGCTCATATCAGCGTCAATAATGATGCAAAGTATATCTTGTTTTGAGTAATTAAAAACAAGATATACTCTATATTGAATCATTTTAAACTGACTACAAACTTGTAATCTGAGCGCTCATGCCGGAAAGACCGCCATCTGCGCCCGAATGGAGTTGCGACATGCCCGGCTCGCGCATCATCCCAGCGCATCGCGGCCTTCAGCAGCCGAACCGCCGCGAGCTGACGACAGCCCTTGGCTTGAGCGCTCTTGGCCTCGGCGGGCTCGGGCTCTCCCGGGCCTTGCCGGGCGCAGCACTTGCCCAGACGCCGGATCGCATCGTCGTCGCCGGCGGCGTCATTACCGAGGTCATCTACGCGCTCGGCCTGCAGGACCGCATCGTCGGCATCGACTCCACCAGCCAATTCCCGCCCGAGGCGCTGAAGGAGAAGGCCAATGTCGGCTATGTCCGCGCGCTTTCAGCCGAAGGCGTGCTCTCGCTGAAGCCGTCGCTGATCATGCTGATCGACGGCGCCGGTCCGCCGGACGCCGTTTCGCTCTTGAGCGAATCCGGCGTGAAGATCGCCCGCATCCATGATGGGCTGACCCCCGAGGGGGTCGTCACCAAGATCGCCGCGATCGGTACCGCGATCGGCGCGGCCGCCCCGGCCGAACGCCTGGCCGCGCAGACCAGGGCGCATTTCGACGAACTCGCCACGCTGCGCGCCGGTCTTGCGAGGAAGAAGCGTATCCTCTTCCTGCTTTCGCTGCAGAACGGCCGGGCGATGGTCGGCGGCCGTAACAGCTCGGCCGACGGCATCATCGCGCTGGCCGGCGGTATCAACGTCGCCGACGCGATCGAAGGCTACAAGCCGATGACGGATGAGGCGATCGCCGCCGCCGCGCCCGACATGGTGCTGATGATGCGCAACAGCAGCGCGCACAACATCACGCCGGACGAGCTTTTCGCGATGCCTGCCTTCGCCCGGATTCCCGCGGCAAGCGAGAAGCGGTTGGTCCATATGGACGGACTCTATCTGCTCGGCTTCGGACCACGCACGCCGATGGCGGCCCGCGACCTGATGGCCGCGATCTATCCGGAAGCCGTGATCCCGCCGCTCGGGACGGCCGCCACCCCGTGACCCTCGCGACGCCTGCCCCGACCGTGGCCTCTTCAACCTTGGCAACGCTGATCGCCGGCCGCCGGCGCACCGGCATGCTCGCCGTCATCGGCCTCGGCCTCGCCTGCCTTTTCCTGACCATCGTCGCCATCGGGCAGGGGGCGATCGCGATCGCGCCGGGCCGCGTCGCCGAGATCCTGATGGCGCGCCTGACGGGCGACACCAGCCTGCTCGAAGGTCGCGACGTCCTCGTCGTCCTCAATATCCGCCTGCCGCGCGTCCTTCTCGGCCTTCTCGTCGGCGCTGGCCTCGCGGTTTCGGGAGCGTTGATGCAGGGATTGTTCCGCAACCCGCTCGCCGATCCCGGCCTTGTCGGCGTCTCCAGCGGCGCGGCGCTCGCCGCAGCCGCCACGATCGTGCTCGGCGACCGCTTCCTCGCCGGCAGCATGATGAAGCTGCCTTTCGCCGCCCTGCCGGCCGGCGCCTTCTGCGGCGGCCTCGTCTCGACGCTGGCGCTGTATCTCATCGCCACCCGTGGCGGCCGCACCTCGGTCGCGACGATGCTGCTCGCCGGTGTCGCGCTCGGCGCGCTCGCCAGCGCGTTGACCGGCCTCCTCGCCTTCTGGTCGGACGACCGGCAATTGCGCGATCTCACCTTCTGGTCGCTCGGCAGCCTGGGCGGCGCGAGCTGGACCAAGCTGACAGTGGTCGCGCCGATCATCCTGCCGCTGCTTCTGCTGATGCCGCTGCTGGCACGCGGCCTGAATGGGCTCATGCTCGGCGAGGCCGAGGCCTATCATCTCGGCATCCCCGTCCAGCGCATCAAGGCGCTGGCGATCCTGCTGGTCGCGCTCGCCGTCGGCGCCAGCGTCGCCACGGCCGGCCTGATCGGCTTCGTCGGCATCGTCGTGCCGCATCTGATCCGGCTCTGCGTCGGGCCGGATCATCGTCTGCTGCTGCCGCTCTCGGCATTGGGCGGCGCGATGCTGCTGGTCGGCGCCGACATCGTCGCCCGCCTCATCGTCGTCCCGGCCGAGCTGCCGATCGGCATCGTCACCGCCACGATCGGCGCGCCCTTCTTCCTCTGGTTGCTGCTGCGCCGCACGAGCCTGATCGATGTCTGAAGCGAACCCGTTCCTATCCGGCCATGGTGTCAGCTTCGTCGCGGACGGGCGTCGGCTGGTCACCGATGCGAACCTCGAATTGGCCGGCGGCACGACCACGATTCTGATCGGCCCGAACGGCGCCGGC
Organism: Allobosea sp.; assembly: GCF_017308015.1. Classification (GTDB taxonomy): domain Bacteria; phylum Pseudomonadota; class Alphaproteobacteria; order Rhizobiales; family Beijerinckiaceae; genus Allobosea. The sequence continues at coordinate 12,568 of NZ_JAFKFW010000006.1, read as the reverse complement.
AAATCGACGCTGCTCAAACTCCTGACCGGCGAGATCAAGCCGGCCGGCGGCGAGATCCGCATCGCCGGCGAACCGTTCGCATCGGTTCCCGCCTGGCGGCTGGCCTGCCTGCGCTCGGTCATGGCCCAGCATGCCCGCCTCGCCTTCCCCTTCAGCGTCTACGAGGTCGCGAGCCTCGGCGTTGACGGTATCGGCCGGGCGCTCTCGCGCCAGCGGCGCGAGGCGATCGTCGCCGAAAGCCTCGCCGCCGCCGGCGTGATCGATCTCGCGGGACGACGCTACCAGACGCTCTCCGGCGGCGAGCAGCAGCGCGTGCAGTTCGCCCGCGCGCTCTGCCAGCTCGAGGCTGGCCGGAGCGTCGCCGAGCGGCAGGTGCTCTTCCTCGACGAGCCGATCGCCAGCCTCGATCTTTGCCACCAGCTCGCGCTGCTCGACATGGCTCGCAGCATCGCCGCGCGCGGTGTGGCGGTGCTGATCGTGCTGCACGATCTCAATCTAGCCGTGACCTATGCCGACCATCTCGTCGTGATGGATCAGGGCCACATCATCGCGCAGGGGCCGCCGGCGAAGACCCTGGACGACGCCCTGCTGCGCCAGGTCTTCAAGGTCGACCTGACGCTGAGCCGCGCCCCCGCACCCGGTCTGCCCTTCCTGCTGCCGCAGCAGCATCGCGCCCGGCCGGCGGCATAGGAAACGGATTCAGCCGCGATTCATCCTGAATCACGGCTTCACCATATCGCTCAACCCCCGCTTCACGGCTGTAACGCCACAACTCCCGCCAGTTTCCAGCGGGAGTTCCGACCATGCTCAGACATGCCGCCGTTGCCACCCTTGTCCTCGCGGCAGCCTCTCCCGCCGCGCTGCCGGCACAGGCACGCGAGATCGTCGGGATGCGCGACGGGCGCTTCGACCCCGGCACCATCGTGATCCGCACCGGCGAGCGGAGGCTCTATTTCGTCACCGGGCCCGGCGAGGCGATCCGCTACACTGTCGCCGTCGGCAAGGCCGGCAAGCAGTGGCGCGGCGTCAAATATGTCGAGGAACTGCAGGTCGATCCGGCCTGGAGCCCGCCGGCAGAGGTCCGGCGGGACAACCCACGCCTGCCCGACGTCATTCCGGGCGGCTCTCCTCGCAACCCGATGGGCGCGCGCGTCATCGGGCTGGGACCGACCGGGCAATACGCCATCCACGGCACCAACATGCCGAACACGATCGGCACCGCCGCGTCCTATGGCTGCTTCCGCATGCACAACCAGGACGTGATCGATCTCTACGCCCGCGTCCGGATGGGCACGCCGGTCGTCGTCCTGCCCTGAGACGTCAAAGCGGAACGGCCGAAGGCATCGGCCGGCCCGCAAAGAACGCGTCGAGATTGCTGAGCAGCGTGCGCAACTGCGCCTTCTTGGCGTCCTGCGAACTCGCGGCGATATGAGGAGTCAGCACGACGTTGTCGAGCTTGCGCAGCCGCTCCGGCACATGCGGCTCCGCCACGAAGACGTCGAGCGCAGCCCCGGCGATCCGCTTTTGTTCGAGGGCAGCGCAGAGCGCCTCTTCGTCGATGACGAGCCCCCGCGAGATGTTGACGACATGGCCCGACGGCCCCAGCGCGCTCAGGACGGCGTCGTCGACCGCATTGCGCGTCTCCGCGCTGGCCCGGACCGCGACCATGAGCACATCCGCCCACTCGGCGAGGCCGAGCAGGCTGTCATGGAAGCGATAATCCAGCCCCGGCTTGGGCGTGCGGCTGTGATAGCCCACCTCCATCTCGAAAGCCGCGGCCCGGCTCGCGATGCGACTGCCGATGGCGCCAAGCCCGTAGATGCCGATCTTCCGGCCGGCCAGGTCCGGCGTATTGGCCACCGGCTCGATACCCCGGCGATTCCAAAGGCCTTCCCGGACGAATCGATCGCCTCGCCCGATCCCACGCATGACGCAGAGCATCAGGCCCATCGCGAATTCCGCCACACTGCGCGCATTGGCATCGGCGGCGTTGCAGAGCCTGATGCCGCGCGCCTTGGCTGCGGTGGCATCGACCCCCTCGATACCGCTGCCATAGCAGGCGATCAACTCGAGCTTCGGCAAGGCGGCCATCAGTTCCGCGTCGGTGCGGAGCCCGCCATAGGTCACCAACGCACGGGCTTCCCGCGCAGCGGCCGGGATGCCCGCAGCATCGCCGCCATCGACCGGCCCGATCACCGTGTAGCTTTGCTTCAGGCTCGCAATCGCATCGTCGGCGAGGCGCGGAATCATCAGGATCGTCGGCTTCATCTTATCCATTGAGCGCATGCTGCGTGTCAGCACCGCCCCCTCCGAACAGGTCTCGAGCAACATGGTGCCTGTGCTCGACGTAGCGCATTTCGACTTTCTACCAAAGAGAGGGCGAAGCGGTTCCAAAATCTGGAAATCATCGCGTTTGCCCTCTCGCACCTCACGAAGAACCGCGTTAACGTCCGCCCCGCGACACGTAACCACCCGTACTCCCGCGCGGGTCAGGAAGGGGCTACCAGATGGACCATCTCGCCGACGTGAAGAAATTCGCCAAGAAGCCGCTCAACGAAGCGGCCTTCGCCGGCATGTCGAAATCCTACGCTCTGGTGATGAGCAAACCAGACACCCGCTACGTCGCCTGCTCCGATCCGGCCGAACTCGACCGCGTCCGCGAAAACTTCCTGAAGAAGAAGCTCGGCTTGAAGTCCGGCGATCTCGATGGCTCGGTCAAGGCGATCTGCGAGCATATGAAGGCCGACAAGACCAAGTCCCGCCTGACCTTCTACTACCTGCTGGCCGAGCATCACGGAAAGCTCGACCTCTTCGTCAAGAAGTAAGGCTTCGGCCCGACGACAAGCCGGGCGGCTTCCCGAAAACAGGACATACGGAAGACCCAGGCCTAGATCACCGCGCGCCCTGTGGGGCGCGATAACGGTGATCTAGCAGGGTATTGCTGCATCGGATTCTTCTGAAAGGAAGAATCCACATTTCGGTCCGATGCGGTGCCGGCCAAAGTCCCGTTCAGACGCGATAGAGGTCTGCGCGCGTCAGCGGCAGGCCGGAAGCGCCCTTGCGCCGTTTCGAGACCAGCGTCTGGTTGATCAGCGCCCCGCCGCGCTCGAAGGCAAGCGAGCAGCCCGCGAGATACAGCAGCCACATCCGCGTTCGCTCGGGGCCGATCTCGGCCTCGGCTCTGGCTCTGTTGGCCTCCAGTCGCTCCCACCACAGCCGCGTCGTGCGCTGGTAGTGCTCGCGCCAGCCTTCGACATCGTGGACCTCGAAGCCATGGCGCTCGAGATTGGCGATCGACATCCCCAGATGGTCGAGCTCCCCACCCGGAAAGATGTAGCGCACCAGTGCGCGATACTCCGCCGGCATCTTGTTGAAGGCCTTCTCGGTCTTCTTGGCGCGGCGCGAGATGCAATGATGCAGGTACAGACCGCGCGGCCTGAGCAGCCGGTTCACCGTCTGGAAATAGGACGGATGATTGCGGATGCCGACATGTTCGAACATGCCGATGGAGGAAATCTTGTCGAACTCCCCTTCCATCTGCGTGAAGTCCCTGAGGTGGAGCGTGACCTTGCCCTGAAGGCCGAGCTTCCCGACCTTGTCGCGCGCCAGAGCGAGCTGCTCCTCGGCCAGCGTCACGCCATGAGCCTCGACGCCGTAATAGCGCGCGGCATGGCAGACCAGCGCGCCCCAGCCGCAGCCGATATCGAGGAAGCGGTCGCCCGGCTTCAGGCGCAGCTTGCGGCAGATCATGTCAAGCTTGTCACGCTGGGCCCGCTCCAGATCGCCGTGATCCTCGGTAAAATAGGCGCAGGTGTAGACCATCTCCTCGTCGAGGAAGAGCCGGTAGAAATCGTTCGAAACGTCGTAATGATAGGCGATATTGGCCTTGTTGGTGGCGGGCGCGCCATCGCGCGCGAGTTCATCGCCCTTGCGATGGCCGATCGCATCGGGCGCCTTGCCCGGCGCGAAGATGAAGCGACGGACGACATCGAAGACAGCGCCCTTCGGGATATCCCGCGCGAGCTTGCCGATCTTGCCTTCTGGTCGTGCGGCGGCGAGATCGAAGATCGAACCGTTCACGATCGCGATGCGATCGGCGATGTGCAGGTTCAGCACCGTATCGAGCTTGGGTTTGCGGAGCAGCGCGGCCAAAACGCCGGCATCGGCAATGGCGATGGCGAGCCCATCCGACGGCCAGGAGGCCGGCACCGAACTGCCGTCCCAGAGACGGAAGCCGAGCTTCAGGCCGAGCTTCTCATGCACCTCGGCGAGAAGGCGGCGCAGGGCCGCGAGGCGCTTGTCGTTGCTGTCCATGAAGCGCATCCGCAGATGTTTGGACGCGAAGCCGCCATCTGGCAACATGCAGGAGCGCCTTGCAGCTCTGTCTTCGCGAGGCGCGAAGCGGTAGGACCATCCCGGCGGGTCGGTTGAGACACCATGCGCGGCCCTCCGACATTGTTCCGCGGAGCCTGTCTCCGGGCTTGCCGTGAGCAAGATCCGAGAACTCGCAATGAGGCTAGAAATCGCTGGCGATGCCCTTCACTTCCCAGTCGTCATAGCGCACCGGCTCCAGCCCGCCGCGCCCATTGACCTCGCGCTGCCTTGCGACTTCCGCGGCATGGGCATCGATCGCGGCGCGTCGCGCCGCCGCTTCGGCCAATGCGCGCTCCGCCGCTGGAGACAGAATCTTGGGCTCGGCAGCCTCCGCGAGCCTGTCCTGATCGGTCTTCTCGGGCATGTCGGCACGTTTCCTTGCAGGATTCTCTTGCAGGATCGGGATTGCCCTCACCACATAGGGCACGACGCTCGCAGATGCGAGGGCTTGCGCAAACAGGCGCCATAGAAGGGGTTTCAATGAACTACGTTCGCACCGGCATGTTGATGGCGGGCCTGACGGCGCTCTTCGGCGCGGTCGGCTATCTGCTCGGCGGTGGGGGCGGCATGCTGATGGCTCTCGGCTTCGCGGCCGTGACAAACCTCTTCAGCTACTGGAATTCCGACCGGATGGCGCTAGCAGCCCATAACGCGCAGGAGATCGATGAGCGCAGCGCGCCCGAGCTCTACGGAATGGTGCGCGATCTCGCGGCCCGCGCGAACATGCCGATGCCGCGCGTCTACCTGATTCACGAGGACCAGCCCAACGCCTTCGCTACCGGCCGCAACCCGCAGAACGCGGCCGTGGCGGCGACCACCGGCATCCTGCGCACGCTGACCTATGAGGAACTCGCTGGCGTGATGGCGCACGAGCTCGCGCATATCAAGAACCACGACACGCTGACCATGACGATCACTGCGACCTTCGCCGGCGCGATCTCCTCGCTCGTCACATTCGGCATGTTCTTCGGCTCGCGCGACAACCGCCCGAATGTCATCGTCCAGATCCTGCTCTCGATCCTGGCGCCGATGGCGGCTGCACTGATCCAGATGGCGATTTCGCGCTCGCGCGAGTATGAGGCTGACCGGCTCGGCGGTCAGATCTGCGGCAATCCGGTCTGGCTTGCCGATGCGCTCGCCAAGATCGCGGCCGGAGTCCAGCACATCCCCAACGAGACAGCCGAGGCCAAGCCTGCTACGGCGCACATGTTCATCATCAATCCCCTGACCGGCGGCGGCATGGATAATCTGTTCTCGACACACCCCGACACCGGCAATCGCATCGCCGCCCTGATGGATCAGGCACGGGCGCTCGGCATCACCAGCGGCAATGCCGGTACAGGGTTCACCGCCCAGGCCGCCAACAATCCCTGGGGTAACGCCCCGCGCCAGCCGGGCCCGTGGGGCTGAGATGGCGGATCAAGCCTCCACACGCCGCCCGCCCCAGCCGGAAGCGCCGAAATCCGACGATGCGCCGGGCCTGCCGGCGCGCCGTCTCGCAGCCGCCGTCATCGACGAAGTGCTGCGCGCCCGCGTCGCGCTCGACGAGACCCTGGAGCGGATGCTGCCCGGATCAGGGCTCGATGCCGCCGATGCGAGCCTCGCCCGCGCCATCGTAGTGACGGCCTTCCGCCGCCTCGGCACGATTCAGCAGGCGATCGATGCGCGGCTCGACCGCGGCAGCCCGCGCAAATCCGGCCCGTTCGAACCGATCGTGACGGCCGCCGCCGCCCAGATTCTCTTCCTCGACGTACCCGATCATGCGGCCGTCGACCTCGCCATCCGCCATCTGCATGAGGATCCGCGCTCGGCCCGCTATGCCGCGCTCGGCAATGCCGTGCTGCGTCGCCTCGCCCGTGAGCGCGATGCGGTTCTCGCCGAAGCGCAGGCGGAAGTCTTCGGCGATACGCCCGACTGGCTGGTGGAAAGCTGGTGCACGGCCTATGGCGAGGACACCGCCGCCGCGATCGCGCAGAGCCATCGCGAGGAGCCGCCGCTCGACCTCACAGTCAAGGCCGACCCAGCCGGCTGGGCGGAAAAGCTCGATGGCATTGCCCTGCCGATCGGCTCCGTGCGCCTGCGCGAGCGCCAGGCCATCGCCGGCCTGTCCGGCTTCGACGAGGGTGAATGGTGGGTTCAGGACGCCGCCGCCGCCCTGCCGGTGAAGCTGCTGGCTCCACAACCGGGCGAGCGCATCGCCGATCTCTGCGCTGCTCCCGGCGGCAAGACCGCTCAGATCGCGGCGGCCGGCGCCAACGTCACCGCGCTCGACCGCTCCGGCCCGCGCCTGCGTCGCCTGAAGGCCAATCTCGCCCGGCTCGGACTCTCGGCCGAGGTCGTCACAGCCGATGCGGCAACATGGAAGGCCGAGCCGTTCGACGCCGTGCTGCTCGACGCGCCCTGTAGCGCAACCGGTACGATCCGCCGCCATCCCGATGTCGCCTGGACCAAGCTCCCCGAGGATCGCGACCGCCTCGCCGCCCTGCAGGCGCGCCTGCTCGACGCCGCCGCCGCGCTGACCAAGTCCGGCGGACGCCTCGTTTACTGCACCTGCTCGCTGGAGCCGGAGGAAGGCGAGCAGCAGACCACCGCCTTCCTGGCTCGCAATCCCCAGTTTCGTCGCGAGCCGGTTCGTTCCGAGGAAATCGGCGGTTTGGCCGAGGCAATCGACGCGAACGGCGATATCCGTACCCTTCCACACCAATTGCCGGGCGAAACTCCGCGCCTGTCGGGATGGGCGGGATTTTACGCAACCCGCCTGATCAGGCTATGACAAGATCGGGATTCGCGCGGCACGCTGCCGCGCCCGGGCACGGAGCTGACGGGAGTTTTGAACGGGTGGGCTGAGCGACGGGGGTTGGCCCAGGCCGCGATCGGACGGGCGGCGCGGCGAACCCGCGGCCAGTTTGTCGGCGCGACCCGCAAGCTCTGGCCGTTCGGCCGGAGCCACGTCACACGCTTGCTCTTCGCCCCGCACGACCTGCGCACGGCCGACCCGACAACGGCTGGCGACTTCTACGCGGGCTATTATGCCTTCGCCGGGCGGACGCTGCGCAGCCACGGCGAATCGCCTTTCGACGCGACGCCGCCGAGCGAAGCCTGGGCCGAAGGGCTCTACGGCTTTGGCTGGCTGCGCCACATGCGCGCCGCCGATACGGCTATCGCCCGCGCCAATGCCCGCAGCCTTGTCGAGGACTTCATCACCCGGCGCAGGGACCGGCACGACATCGCACGACGCCCGGCCGTGGCCGCCCGCCGGCTGATCTCCTTCCTGTCGCACTCACCACTGCTGCTGGAGGGCGCCGATCACGCCTTCTACGAGCGCTATCTGCGTCATGTCTCACGCCTCACCGACCGGCTGAGCCTGGCTCTCGCCGGTGCAGTCGAGGGCGCCGACCGGTTGAACGGGCTGATCGCCATCGCCTTCGCCGCCATTTGCCTTGATGGACAGGACGGCCGCCGGCGCCGGATCGAAACCCTCCTCTCCGACGAGCTCGACGAGCAGATCCTCCCCGATGGCGGCCATCTCTCGCGCAACCCGCGCCTGCTGATCGAATTCCTGCTCGATCTCCTGCCCTTGCGCGAAACCTTCGCTGCCCGCGGCGCAGAACCGCCGCGCGGCCTGCTGACCGCGATCGAGCGGATGATGCCGCATCTGCGCCTGTTCCGGCATGGCGACGGGGCGCTCGCCTTGTTCAACGGCATGGGCACGACCCCGCCCGACCTGATGGCGACGCTCGCTGCCTATGACGACGCGCGTGGCCGCCCGACCGAGCACGCCGCCTATTCCGGCTACAGCCGCCTCTCGGCCGAACGCAGCATCGTCGTCGCGGATGCAGGGGCCCCGCCACGCGGCGCCTATTCGGTCGAGGCACATGCCGGCTGCCTCGCCTTCGAATTCTCCAGCGGCGCGCAGCGCATCATCGTCAATTGCGGCGCCAGCCGTTTCGGCCCGCCGGAGTTGAAGCTCGCCGCACGCAGCACCGCAGCCCATTCCACACTTGTCCTCGACGATCGCTCGAGCGCGAATTTCGGCACGGTTCTGGGCGAGATGCGTATTGTCTCCGGCCCCCGCGATGTCCGTGCCGCCCGCCAGGATGGGGCTGGCGGCGCCGAATGGGTGGCAAGCCATGACGGCTATCGCCGCAATCTCGGCGCGGTCCATACCCGCCGGCTCGTGCTGGCACCCGATGGCGCGACACTTGCCGGAGAGGATGAAGTCGCCCTGACCGGCACGCATACGGCACTTTCCGCGGCGCTGCGCTTCCATCTTCACCCCAATGTCCGCGCAAGCCTCGTCCGCGAGGGCACGGGCGCGCTTCTGGCGCTCGCCTCGGGCGAGGTTTGGAGCTTCGAAGCCGGCGGCGCCGCCATCGCCATCGAGGAGAGCATCTTCCTTGCCTCGTCCGACGGCAGGCGCCGCACCGAGCAACTCGTCATCGCCTTCGACGCGGTTGCGACTCCACGCGTTATCTGGCGATTCAGCCGGATCAGCGCCGCCAATCCGCGTGCCGGCAAGACCGTTGCCGCCGTGATCGCCGAGCGCGAGGCCATGGAACCCGCACCTGACGCGTGACGGTTCTGCGACGGCGGCTTTTGCCTTTTGCAGCGCAGCATGATAGCCCGCGCGCGTCTGCCGAAACTGCCTTCCTGCAATCAAAGCCGGACCTGATCCCGATGCCGAATGAGCTTCGCCGCGTCGAACGCGCGCTCCTTTCCGTTTCCGACAAGACGGGCCTGATCGATTTCGCGCGCGCCCTCCACAAGCTCGGCATCGCGCTGGTCTCGACCGGCGGCACCGCCAAGGCGATCGCCGAAGCCGGCCTGCCGGTCTCGGACGTCTCCGACCTCACCGGCTTCCCCGAGATGATGGACGGCCGGGTCAAGACCCTGCATCCGAAGGTCCATGGCGGCCTGCTCGCCATCCGCTCGCATCCCGAACACCAGGCCTCAATGCTCGGCCACGGCATCCAGCCGATCGATCTGCTGGTCGTGAATCTCTACCCGTTCGAGGCGACGGTCGCCGCCGGCAAGGCCTATGACGACTGCATCGAGAACATCGATATCGGCGGCCCCGCCATGATCCGCGCCGCCGCCAAGAACCATCACGACGTCGCCGTGGTGGTCGAGCCGGCCGACTATCCCTCCGTCCTCGCCGATCTCGAGGCGCAGAAGGGCGCGACCACGCTGACGCTGCGCCGCAAACTCGCCCAGAAGGCCTATGCCCGCACCGCGGCCTATGACGCGGCGATCTCGAACTGGTTCGCCAATGAGCTTGGCGACACGGCCCCGGCCTTCCGCGCCCTTGGCGGCGCCCTCGCCGAGACGATGCGCTACGGTGAGAACCCGCATCAATGGGCCGCCTTCTACCGCACGCCGGAGAACCGGCCGGGTGTCTCGACCGCGCGTCAGGTCCAGGGCAAGCAGCTCTCCTACAACAACATCAACGACACCGACGCCGCCTTCGAATGCGTCGCCGAGTTCGCGCCCGAGGCTTCTGCCGCCTGCGTCATCGTCAAGCATGCCAACCCTTGCGGCGTCGCCGCCGGCGGCTCGCTGCTCGAAGCCTATGAGCGCGCGCTGGCCTGCGATCCCGTCTCGGCCTTCGGCGGCATCGTCGCGCTGAACCGCAAGCTCGACGCCGCTGCGGCCAGGAAGATCGTCGAGATCTTCACCGAAGTCATCATCGCGCCGGACGCCGACGAGGAGGCGATCGCGATGATCGCCGCCAAGAAGAACCTGCGCCTGCTGCTCACCGGCGGACTGCCGGATGTCCGTGCACCCGGCCTGTCGCTGCGCACCGTTTCCGGCGGCTTCCTCGCCCAGTCGCGGGATAATGCCGTCGTTGACGACATGGAGCTCAAGGTCGTGACGAAGCGGCAGCCGAGCGAGCGCGAGCTGGCCGACCTGCGCTTCGCCTTCCGCGTCGCCAAGCACGTCAAGTCGAACGCCATTGTCTATGCGAAGGATCTCGCAACCGTCGGCATCGGCGCCGGCCAGATGAGCCGGGTCGATTCCTCGCGCATTGCTGCCTGGAAGGCCGCAGAGGCCGCGAAGGCGGCCGGCGTCGCGGAGAGCCTCGCCAAGGGCTCGGTCGTCGCCTCCGACGCCTTCTTCCCCTTTGCCGACGGCTTGCTCGCTGCGGCCGAGGCCGGCGCCACCGCCGTGATCCAGCCGGGCGGCTCGATGCGCGACGATGAGGTGATCAAGGCGGCCGACGAGGCCGGCCTCGCCATGGTCTTCACCGGGCATCGCCACTTCCGCCATTGACGGCGAGGCCCGCAGCGCGCCAGCCTCTGCGGCCAGACCATTGACGCAGGGGAAGAAGTGCACACGATCAAGGTCATCGGCATCGGCTTTGCCCTGCTCGGCATGCTGCTCGTCCTGGCGCCGCGCCTGTCTATTGCCGCCGGCCGGCCGATCCCCTTCGCCGTGAAGCTCTTCCTGCCGCTCTGGTTCGCCGGTGCCTTGATCAATCTCTGGATCGGCGTCGCCCGGGCGGGCTATACCGTAAGGGAGGAAGCGCCGATCTTCCTCGTCGTCTTCGGCGTGCCGGCCATCGCCAGCCTGCTGATCCTGTGGCTGACTTTCCGAATCGCCCGATGAGCCTCGAATCCGTCCGCACCTTCTTCGCCAAGAACGCGCCCGATATCGCTGTCATCGTCACCGAGGAAAGCAGCGCCACCGTGCCGCTCGCCGCGGCGGCTCATGGTGTCGAGCCCGGCCAGATCGCCAAGACGCTTTCCTTGCGCATCGGCAACGAGGTCGTGCTTGTCGTCACCCGTGGCGACGCGCGGCTCGACAACAGGAAGGCCAAGGCGGCGCTCGGCGGCAAGCCGCGCATGCTTGGACAAGAGGAGGTCGAGGCCCTGACCGGTCATCCGGTCGGTGGCGTCTGCCCCTTCGGGCTGGCGACGCCGCTCAAGGTCTATTGCGACATCTCTCTGAGGGCCTTCGACATCGTCGTGCCGGCGGCCGGTTCGACGCATAGCGCGCTACGCATCGCACCGGAGCGCATGGCCGAGCTGACCCAGGCCGAATGGGTCGATACCTGCCAGGAAGCAACGCAGGACGTCGCCGCGGCGGAATAGGAACTCAGACCCTGGTTCGTGCGATCAGCTCCATCGCAGCAGCCGGATTGCGCACCTTGCCTCCGCTGATGACATAGAGAAACACGTCGCGCTTCCCGGCCTTCGTCGCGGGGCCGACGATATCCAGCCCCTCCGGTACGCTGCCCCTGGCCCAGGCGTGCGCCGCCTTCGCCCAACGATCCAACCCCGCTTCGGAATAGCCTTTCGGCTCCAGCTCCTTCGTCCCCATGATCCGGGCATAGACGAACGGCGCCGTCACATCGGCAATCTGGGTATAGTCGGCGTCGGCCGAGGTGATCGCGGCCACCCCGTACTCGCGCAGGAGCGCAATGAAATCCGGCGAGCGAAAGCTGTCATGCCGGACCTCGACGGCATGGCGCAGCGTCATCCCATCGAGCTCCTTGGGTAGCAACCTGAGGAAAGCCTCGAAATCGTCGGGATCGAACCGCTTGGTCGGCATGAACTGCCAGTTGATCGGCCCGAGCTTCTGCTTCAATTCGGTCAGGCCGCTGGAGAGAAATTTCTCGACCGAGGGCCCTGCCTCCGCCAGCACGCGACGATTCGTGCAGAAGCGCGAGCCCTTCAGCGCAAATACGAAATCGGCCGGCGTCTCTTCGCGCCATCTAGCAAAGCTCTCCGGCTTCTGCGAGCCGTAATAGGTGCCGTTGATCTCGATCGACGTGAGCTTGCTCGCCGCATATTCGAGCTCGCGCTTCTGGGGCAGCCCATCGGGGTAGAAAGCCCCGCGCCAGGGCTCGAACACCCAGCCGCCGATGCCGATATGAATCTTGCCTGCTGCGGCGGTCATCGCACTCCTCCGATTATCAGACCGATCCTGCCTTCGCGAGCAGCGGTGCGCCACCCGTTTCCCGACAGATGGCAGGAGGATAGGTCGTAGGGCCGGCCAAGGCTGTCAGGAGGAGCCTGCTTTTGCGAGCTGGTGATCAGCCTCGTCGGCGTCGCATCCGTTTTCTGGGCTCGAACGCGAAAACCCCGCCTGTTTTGGAGGCGGGGTTTTTGGCGATATTGGTTGCGGGGGCCAGATTTGAACTGACGACCTTCAGGTTATGAGCCTGACGAGCTACCGGGCTGCTCCACCCCGC
>NZ_JAFKFW010000044.1 GCF_017308015.1 Allobosea sp. | reverse complement strand
GGGGTGCTTGCGGCGCGCTCGGGGGCGGCGCGGCGGGGGCGGGTGGCAGGGGCGCGCGGCGCCCGCCGGGGTTCGGCCTGATGATGGTCCGCTCGGAACGGCCGAACGGGTCGGAAGGCGAACCCGGATCGCTCATCGCCTGCCCTCCAGAACGGCCCAGAGCTCGAGCTCGAGATCGGGCCAGTCGCCGGAAAAATGCATGCCGATTGAACTCGCCGTCGAGAATTCCGGCCAGAGCGGCGAGGTGCGGTCGAGGTAGAAGTATACATGATCCGTGAGCGCGCGGATCTGCGGCGGCGGCGTCGGCAGATGGACGAGATTGATGCCCGGCAGATGGGCATGGACGATCTCGTTCATCTTGGTGTTGGGGCCGATCTTGAAGAGCTGCGGGAACTGCGCCTGGATCTCGGTCAGCGGGCGGCGCGCCGCCACTTCCAGCACCAGCGTCGCGTTGCGGACGAGGCTGCGGTCGCGGATCGTCGACATGAAGGCGTTTTGCGCGCGCTCGACGATCTCCAGCCGGATCGCCCGGCGGCCGAGATTGGCCGAGAGGAAGTCCTGGATGTCGCGCACGACCGGGGCGAAGCAGTTCTCCAGGTCGTCATGGTCGTAAGGAGGGTAGTCGCGGGCGCGGCGCTCGGCCGTGGTGAAGGTCGCAAGTTCGCCGGCGAGCGCGAGGAAGGTCGAGAACAGCCGCTCGGGATGGATGAAGCGCGAGCGGCGCATGTGCTTCAGCACCGGGATGTTGCGGTTGAGGAGCTGGAGCACGAAATAGTCGGCGCTCTGCAGACCGCCACCGGCCGTCGGATCGGCGGCATAGCGGGCAAGTTCCTCGAGCTTGTTGTCGATCCAGCCGATGACGCGGTCGAGCCAGCCCTCGATCACCGGATAGGCCGAGCAGACCAGCACGGGCGGGGCGAATTTCTCATCGAAGAGGATGGCGCGATCGCGCACTTCGAGGATACGGCCGAGTGCGAGGCCGACATAGCCGGCCTTCGAGGTCTTGCGCAGCTCCAGCGTCAGGCGCGGATGAGCGACGTCGATCTCTTCCTCGGTTCGCAGCGAGGCGGTCGAGTCGATCAGCATCTCGTTGGCGGGGACGTAACGGCTGGCCGAGCCGTTCAGCGTGTCCTCGACCTCCCGGGTATTGGCGGCGGCGAGCGGCAGCGAGAGCCAGACGATCTGGCCGGCGGCATTCTCCGGCACCTCGATCGCGGCCGGCAGGGGGCTGTTGTCAGGCAGCGCGAAGGGCGTGCCGTCCGGCATCACGCCCGCGGCGCGGCGCAGGCCGATCCGGCTCTGCTGGGCGAGGTCGCGGTCGATCTCCAGCACCGAGAAGCCCCATGGATAGGGCGAGATGGTTCTGACGCGACTTTCCAGCAGATTTTCGAGGTAGCGGTCGTTCTGCTGGAAGTGATGCGGCCTGAGAAACAGTCCTTCCGACCAGACGACCTTGCTGTACCACGACATTCCGGTCTCGCTCACTCGAAGGCAGGCTGGGCGAGCTTATACGGCTCCTGCCCAAGCGTCACCAAACGAATGCTAGCGCGCTGCTCGGGCAACGCAGTCATTGACTTGAAGGATGCGGCGGAGCGATTTTCGCGGCAGTCCTCGGTAGAACGAATCCGTTCGAGCAGGAGGCCCGCATGCCCAAGGGACCGGCCGCACGCGTCATGGACCCGGTGCTGCATCCGCTGCCGGGCATGCTCCAGCCCGGTCCGGGAAGCATGAACGTGATCATCGGCGGCATGCCGGCCTGGCGCGGCGTTCCGGCTGGCGCCGCCGCCGCTATCCAGTCGGCGAAGGCAGCCTCGGACGCGACGCTTCAGGCGGCACAGGCCGCGACCTTGGCGGCGGCGGGTACACCTGGAGCGCCTGCCGCGAAAGCAGCCGAAGAGGCGGCGAAGACTGCGGCACTCGCTGCCATGAGTTCAACCATCACGGGCGCCTCGGGCGGGGCCGACATCCATAACTGCCTGACGCTGATGCCACCGCAGCCGCATGGGCCCGGCGTGGCCATCGACGGCTCGCAGACGGTGCTGATCAACAATCTGCCGGCCTGCCGGCTGGGCGACACGATCATCGAGGCGCTGGGGCCGCCCAACAAGATCATGACGGGCCTGCCGACCGTGATCATCGGCGGCTGATGCCGGATTGATTCAGGAAAACGGCGGAAGTCGCTGAAGCGGGATCGTTTTATCGCTGCGAGGTGCGATGGCGAAGAGCAGGAGGACGGTCCCCGATCGGGCCGAGGCGAAGCAGGAGCGCTTTCGCCACAAGATGGTGCAGCGCTTCTCCTCGGACCAGCAGCGGGCAAAGAATCACGGGCTCGCCCGCAACGGGCGCGTGGCGGAGGTGCTCTGCTTCATGGTGCTGATCCGCGACCCGGCCCGGCGCAGGCGGCCGATCCTGCCGGTGCCGAACGTCAGTTGCACCGCGGCGGTACGCCAGTTCTTCCGGGCCGACGACGGCGAGCAGGCGGCGCATCTGCTGCCCGGCCAGATCTCGATCGACGGCGCCTTTCCCTGGCTGTTCCTGGCGGGTCCGGCGGCGCGGCAGCTCGAAAACCTCTTTGGCTATGTCGAGCCGCTGCGGGCCGACTACAACAAGGCCGATTCTGCCGCCGAGGCGAACGGGCTGACCGATGCCTTCGCCGATGCCTGCCGGAGGGTGCTGACCAGCAAGGGCGACCCCGCGGCGGATATCGTCGCGGCCTATGATCAGGTCTGGCAGCCGGGTGCGCTCGCCGCTTTCGCGGCGGCCGAGGCGCAGAAGCGCAGCAAGCCGACCCCGCCGCCGATCGAGCGCGGCGTCGGCCTGGAATACGGCATGATCCTGAATTTCGAGGAGCGGATGGCCGCCTTCGAGGACGACTCGATCTGGGCGACCCACGAGCAGCTCAGCATCCTCGGCTATTACAAGGCCGCGATGGATGATGCGCCGCGCCAGCTCGAGCCGCGCGCGATCCGCGAGATCCTGGCGCTGCCGCCGGCTTGACCGGGCGGGGCTGGCAGGCCAAGCGGGCGTTCCATTCCTCCCGCGACAGGACCCAAGACCATGACCATCGAACGCATCGGCCTCGCCGCCCGCTACTGCGACGCCGCCATCTTCAACGGCATCGTTTTCCTCGCCGGCCATGTCGCCGAGAAGACCGAGGGCGCCTCACTGACCGAGCAGACCGAGGAGGTGCTCGCGCTGCTGGAAGACACGCTGGCGCAGGCCGGCAGCCGCAAGGAGCGCATCCTCAGCGTCCAGATCTTCCTCACCGATATCAGCAAGATCGGCGAGATGAACGCGGTCTGGGACAAGTGGGTGGCCAAGGGCCATTCGCCAGCCCGCGCGACCGTCGAGGCGAAGCTGGCCTCGCCGGGTTACGCCATCGAGATCACGGCGGTCGCGGCGAAGGGCTGAGACTCGGCCCATCTGACGCTCATCCAGTCGTGTCATCCCGGGCGTAGCGAAGCGAAGACCCGGGATCCATGCCTGAGCCTCTCCGATGAATGTTCCGGCATGGATCCCGGATCGGCGCGGCTTTGCCGCTTGTCCGGGGTGACATCTGGAGAGGGGAGTGCTGCTACTTCCCGCCGCGGTCGTAGCATTCGGCGAAATAGATCATGAAGGCGTCGACGAGGCCGTTCTCGTAAGGCGCTGTCTTGGCGTCCCAGCGGGCGACATAGGTCTCCCACATCTTCGCCTTGCGCGAGCCGATCAGGCCGCCAAGGCCGCCATCCTGCGCCGTCGCCTCGTTGATCGCCTGCGGATCGAGGTCCTCGACCAGCATCTTCAGCGCGTGCTGCATGGCCGAGTAAGTCTTGATCTGGTGCGCCTTGAGATCGCGGAAACTCTCGTCGAAGGCGCGTTTCGCGTCGAGATAGCCGCTGCGCGGCTGGCCGAAGATCAGTTGCAGGGCGTCGTCGACCGTCGGTGAGAATTTCAGCGGGTTGTTGTCCTGCGCCTGAATCATCGTCTGGCTGGTGCTGCGGGCGATGCGCTTGGTTTCGGCACGGGCGGCGAGCAGCCCCTTCAACTCCTCCGCGATCAGCCGCATCAGGCCCCCGAGCTGCTCGGCGAAGGCGCCGGGGTCCTGCGTCGCCAGCGCCTGTGGCGAGACGCCAGCGCCCTTGGCGAAGCGCTGCATGAACTCGCCCATCGAGATCGGCGCGGGCGCGCCAGGAGGCTGTGCGGACGGTTCAGACGGAAAAGGCGGCGGCTTGAATGCCGGCATCGGCGCGGGAGAGGGCTCAGCCGGAGCCTCGGGTGCCTGCGCATCCTCGGTCGGCTCGTCCCAGGGGCTGACACCCGATGGGCTGCTCGCGGGTGGACGACGCGGCGTCGGGATCGGGACGATCGGCTCCGCCGGCGGAAGGGGCTGCGGCTGGAGCGGGGCCCAGGCGAATTCGTCGTTCCGTGCGGCGGGTGGAGACCAGTCCCGTGTCGGCTGCGGAGCGGGTTCGGCGCTGGGGGCGGGGATATCGGCCGCCCAGTCGATGAAACCGGCATGGACCGGCCTGGCATGGTTCGGGGGCATCAGGTCGCGGCGCGGGATCGGCGGCGCGGCGTCTTCGCTCGGTGCCCACAGTGATTCCGGCTGGGCCGCATAAGGCGGGGGCGGGGCGGCTGCGCCGGAGACCTGCCCGGCTTCTTCGGCGATGGCGACGGCGATGATGTAGTGGCCGATCTCCAGCCGGTCGCCGTCCTGGAGCCGGTACGGCGATTGCACGCGATGCTCGCCGCCATTCACGAAGGTGCCGTTCGTCGAGATGTCGCGCAGCCACCAGCCACCGTCGCGGAAGCGGATCTCGCAATGCCGGCCGGAAACGGCACGCGATGGATCGGGCAGCGCCCAGTCGAGATGCTGGTCGCGCCCGATATCGAGACCGCGCCCACCGCTCGTGGTCACGCTGAGCGGACCGCCATCGGGCAGCGAGGTCTCGTTCTCGATCGTCAGTGTCAGCGCCATCGCGGACGTCCCGTTGCGGCCCGAGCGGAAGGATCAGCGCTTGCCGGCATCGTCTTCAGCCAAACGAATGCATGCTTCGACGCAGCCGCGCAATGCGCCTTCACGCTCGCGTGCCGGCAGGCCGTTGATTGCATTGAGCACGGCGATGCGGGCCATCTTGGCTGTCAGGTCCGATGGCGTCGGGATGGGGTGGCTCTCCGACATGCTGCCGCCGGAATAGCCTGCCGCCCAGGCGACAAAGGTGCCGGGTCGCGCGCTGTCGCCTGCCTGCGCCTGCCGCAGCGCCTCGAAGCGGGTGCGATCACCGGGCTCGCGCACCCAGGCTTCGGCTGCGGTGAGGCCGGGATCCTGCGTGCCGGACGGCTGCATCGAGCGTACGGCCTGGAGCGCCCACCACACCGTCTCGCGCCGGGGCAAAAGGAAGGCGCAGAAGCTCGCCGCCTCCGTCGGCGCCGGCCCTCGGACGAGACGGCCGAGGAAGGCCAGCGGCGGCTCGTTGGTCGGCGCCATCGTCACGGCCTGGCGGGCCGCGGGATAGGTCTCGAACACTTCGCGGGCGGTGCTGAAGCGCAGGCGTGACATGGAGGCTCCGGCCGTTCTGTCGTTATCGGTCTACGTGGTCAGTTGATGTTCACCATCGGGGCGTTGATGGTGAGGATGCCGTCGCTCTTCACCTCCGTCAGCGCCTGGCTATGGATCGTGATCTTCGGCGAGGTGATCTCGATGCTGCCGGGCGTCATCTTGATCGTGCTCTGCCCGACCTTGAGATTGATCTCCCGGAGCGCCTCGACGTCGAGCTTGCCGTTCTGGATGTCGAGCTTGTCGTCGCCGAGCTTCAACGTGGTTTCGCGCGAATAGCCCATGCCCTGGAAGCGTTCGCCGATATCGCGGGTCTCGATGTTGTTGACCGTGACCTTGTGGTCCTTCTCCGTCCTGATCTCCAGGACTTCCTGGTCCTTGCGGTCCTCGAACTTGATCTCGTTATAGGTGTCGGAGAAACCGGCTCCATCGGTCGATTCCGACTTGAGGCCGGACTGGGTCTTGTTCGCCGGCAACTCGTAGGGCGGCTTGTGCTGGTCGTTGACCACGGCGCCGACGACGAGCGGCAGGTCCGGGTTGCCCTCGATGTACTCGACGATCACCTCCTGGCCGATGCGGGGGATGACCTGCCCGCCCCAGCCTTTGCCGGCCCACATCTGCGCGACGCGGGTGCGGCAGGAGGTCGAGCCATCCTCGCGGTCCCAGTGGAAGCGCAGCCAGATGCGGCCGTATTCGTCGACGTCGATATCGCCTTCCTCGCCCTTGTTCTTCTCGCCGACGACCTTGGCGGTATGCGGCCCGTAGACGGTCGGGCGGGGCGTCACGATCGGCGCGCGGAAGCGCTTGTCGCTTTTCTGGAGCTCATAGGAGCCGTGATAGAGCGCCTCGTCCCGGCGCCCGGACGAGCGATAGCTCTGGATACCATAGGCGTGGGTCGCGCGGACGACGATGTATTCGCTGTTCTCGGCGCCGGTCGGGTGGTCGATCAGCTTCATCAGCGCGCCCGGATAGAGGCTCGCGGCGTCGCCGCCGGCATAGCGGCGATCGTCCTGCGCCTGTTCGGCCTGGGCCATCACGCGGGCGAAATGCTCGCCCTGGTCGCGCTTGGTGTAGGCAGCCGGGTAGTCATAGGCCTCGTAGGACTTGGCCTTCGGAAAGCCTTCCTCGGCACGCGCTGTGAGGTCTGATTCCGATTTCTCGAAATCATAGTCCTTGAGCTCGAACTTGCCGGTGCGCAGGCGGCGGATCGTCGACCAGTGCGTCAGATGCTCGACGGTACTGCGCGGAAAGCGGTTGCCTTGCGGCACGAAGGCGTAGCCCGAGGCGTCGCCCTGGAAGCTCGGTTCGGCCGCAGCCTGGACCTGGTCATGGGCGGAGCGGGAATCGCAGAGCACGAGCTTGTGGTCGCCGTCGCTGTGCTTGAAATAATAGTAGATGCCGTACTGCTCCATCAGCCGCAGCACGAAGTCGAGATCGGTCTCGCGATACTGGACGCAGTAGTCGACAGGCTGGAGCGTCTCGCTGGTGCGATCGTCGAAACTCGCGGAGCCCTCCTTCTTGAAGATCTCCTTGATGATGTCCAAGGCGGTCTTGTTCTTGAAAATCCGGCAATCGGCGCGCTGCGAGAGCAGCCAGAGCCAAGGCTTGAGCGTGAAGCGGTAAATATAAAGATCGTCCTGCTGGCCGAGCCATTGCGCGTCGACAAGCGTGCCGTTCAAAACGCGCTCGCTCTTGTTCTTGAGCGTGAACTTGATCGCGCATTTTTCGCTCATGATGCTTTGCAGGTCGGCGTTTTCAGTTTTGCTTGCCGCTTCGATGTTATAAGTAAATAATTCGCTCAGAGCTTCGGTGGCTTCGAATTTGATAATTGTAAATTCGTCCTTTCCCTTGGGTGTAGAGAAAGACGCAGTACTATTTTCTTGCCTGAGGGCGGAGGGCATCAATTGAACCTTTCGATTCGTACTGCTATTTTTATATTGACGTAGGTGATTTCCGGGTTCATCCTTCCATCCCTAAGTCATCAACTGCCGGACGGCGAAAATCAGCGGGGGTGTTCCCATGCGCAAGCAGCCAGGTTTCACTGCCTTTGTCGCCCTGACCGGCGCTTTGGTTCTCACCATGGCGAACGGGGTGGGTGCGCAGACCTACAAGGCCGAGGACATCGTCAAGCATTTCGGGCCTGCCGTGGCGCCCAAGCCCGCCGTGACGCGGGGGCTCTGCGTCGGCACGGAGGCCGAATGCGCCAAGGCCGGGCAGGTCGTCGAGCCGGCCAGGCCGGTCAGCGCCTTCGATCTCGTCGTGAAGTTCAAATACAATTCCGACGAGCTCGAGCCCGAGGCAAAGCTCAATCTCGACGAGTTCGCCAAGGCGCTGAAGACCCCGCAGCTCTCCAGGCGGACCTTCATGGTCGAGGGGCATACCGATGCCGCCGGCAGCGCCTCCTACAATCTCAACCTGTCGCAGCGCCGCGCTCAGGCCGTGGTGCGCTATCTCGGCGGGCATGGGGTCAACGCCGCCAATCTGGTGGCCAAGGGTTACGGGCAGAGCAAACCGATCGCGGCCGATCCGCTTTCCGGCGACAATCGCCGGGTCGAGACCCGCCTGCGCACCGAGTAAGGCAAGACGAGAAACGGCCGCGGCGATCCCGGCCGTGACCGGGCCGCCGCTCCTGTGAGCGGGGAAAGCGATGGCGGGCCTGAATTTCGCCGAACTGACGAAACCGGTCTCGGCCGAGGAGCCCTGCGGGCCGGATCTCGAGGACGATCTCGATTTCATGAATGCGACGGCGCGGCTCGAGGTTGCGCTGCCGGTTTCGTATTTCCGCCGTGACGACGACGGGCGGCAGATCGCATTCGACCGGACGAGCATCGAGTTTTCCGCCGCTTTCGCCGAGCTCGGCAAGCTGCTGGAGCGTTCGCGCGACCTCAGGCTCTTCGTGCTCGCGGCCAAGCTCACGATCCTCAACCGTGACGTGCCGGGGTTCGCGGCGTGCCTCTCAGCCATGGCCGATCTCCTCGGCACCTATTGGGAGGAGATGCATCCCCGCGCGATGGATGGCGATTTCGTGATGCGGGAGGTCGCCCTGCAGGGGCTCGACGAGTTGGCGACGGTGGTGCTGCCGCTGCAGCATGCGCCGCTCTTCGTCAGCCGGCGGATCGGGCCGTTCATGTTTCGCAGCCAACTCGTGGCGAGCGGCGAGACCAAGCTGGTGGAGGGCGAGCAGCATCCCGATGCGGGCGCGATCCAGGCGGCGCTGGGCGAAGTCGATGCCGACGAGCTTGTCGTGGTGCTCGGCCGGGTGAACGCCGCGCGCGACGCACTCGCGCGCCTGCGAACGGGTTGGCTGGAGAAGGTCGGCGTCGATCATCCCCTCGGCTTTCCGCGCCTGGTGACGCTGCTGGACCAGATCGCCGCGTTTCTCGACGCCGCAGTCGCGCGGCGTGTCCCAGGCCATCAGGCCGCGGGGCCGGAGCCCGCGGCGGCCGTCCCGCAAGGGGCGGCAGCGAACGCCGCAACCTTCAGTCCGGGCAGCGTTTCGAGCATCCTCCATGTGAAGGATACGCTGGCTGCCTGCCTCGGCTACTTTCGCAAAACCGAGCCTTCGAGTCCGGCCGTCCTGCTGATCGGGCAGGCGCAGCAACTGATCGGAAAATCGTTGATCGAGGTCATCCAGATCATGTTCCCCGACCAGGTGGACAAGGCGGTCTTCGAGATCGGCGATCAGCGTCGGTTCCGGCTGCCGCTGGAACGGCTGCCCGCGCCTGACGGCTACGCGGTGGAGAGCGAATACGAAGCCGACGGCGAGGCGGACGAGAGCTACGACGACGGCGCTGACGAGACCGGGGACGGCGATGCCGTGGCGGACGAGGGGGCTGCTGACGGGACTGACGGCGAGGAGGTTGCCGTGGAGGCGGCCGAGGAGCCGGTTTCCGTGCCCAGCCCGGCGTCTTCCACGATGATGATCGGTAGTCGTGCGGAGGCGGTCGGCGCGATGAAGGCGGTCGCCGCTTTCTATCGCCAGGCCGAGCCCTCGCACCCGACGCCGCTCCTGATGGACAAGGCCTGTGCTCTGGCGCAGCATGATTTCATGTCGCTTCTCGGCAACATCCTGCCAGATGTCGTGCCGGTGCCGGAGGCCGACAGCTAGGGAAGTTTTTCGTCATCGCCTTGAACCTCCCGTCGCGATTACGCGACTATATCGATGACGGGTGAAAACGGATAGGATGTCACGTTACGTCGGCGTGGCACGAATGCAGAGGGGCACGTCACATGGCTGGAGATTCTGGACAGAAGTTCATCCGCCGCAACCGGCCGCCTCGGGTCCATATCACCTATGAGGACCCGTACAACGCGGAACAGAAGGTCGAGCTGCCTTTCGTCATGGGCGTGATGGCGGATCTGTCCGGCAACGCCTCGGCGGTCGAGAAGCCCGAGATCTCGCAACGCAAGTTCCTCGACTTCGACATGGACAATTTCGATCAGCGCATGGCCGCGATCGAGCCGGCCGTATCCTTCAACGTGCCCAACAAGCTGGGCGAGGACAGCAACGAGAAGCTCTCGGTCGCGCTGAAATTCTCGAAATTCGAGGATTTCAACCCGGCCGCGATCGCCCGCCAGATCCCGGCGACAGCGAAGCTCCTGGAGGCGCGCGAGCAACTCGCCAACCTGCTGCGCTACATGGACGGCAAGATGGCCGCGAGCGACCAGATCAAGGCGCTGCTGGCCGATCCCCAGCTCATGGCGACGCTGAAGGACAGGCTCGGCAAGGGCGAGCCTTCCGAAGACAAGACGGCGAACTGAGGGCAGGGCGCGGGCCCAGTTCCGGAGAAGTCGGCGCAGGTGCGACGCTCCGAATGGTTTGAAGCGATCCTGCCCGCATGCGGCGGGGTCGGGGCCTGCAGGCGGTTAAGCGAGCGAGGCGGCAATGGCAGCGGAAGCACAAACCCAACAGCCCGGCGGGGCAGCAGTCGAGACGCGCGAAGTCGACGATTTCTCGTCGATCCTGAAGCAGAGTTTCAAGCCCAAGACCGAACGCGCGGCGACCGAGGTCGAGAACGCGGTCGCGACCCTGGTCAACCAGGCGCTGGCGGACCAGAGCCTGATCAAGGGCGACGTCATCGACACGATCGAGGAGATGATCGCCCGGCTCGACGCCAAGCTGACCGAGCAGATGAACGAGGTGCTGCACGCACCCGAATACCAGAAGATCGAAAGTGCCTGGCGCGGCCTCAACTATCTCGTCTTCAACTCGGAGACGGATGCACAGTTGAAGATCAAGGTGATGAACGTCTCCAAGGGCGAGCTTTACCGCAATCTCAAGACCTATCCCGGCGCGCGCTGGGACCAGAGCCCGCTGTTCAAGCAGGTCTACGAGCAGGAATTCGGCCAGCTCGGCGGTCAACCCTTCGGCTGCCTGGTGGGCGACTACCATTTCAGCCATGTCCCGACCGACGTGCAGTTGCTGCGCGATCTGTCGAAGGTGGCAGCGGCGGCACATGCGCCCTTCTTCGCCGGGGCCGACCCGACGCTGATGGGCATGGACACCTGGACGGAGCTGTCGAACCCGCGCGATCTCGGCAAGGTCTTCGATACGCCTGATTATGCGGCCTGGAAGGGCCTGCGCGACGCGGCCGACTCCCGCTATGTCGGCCTGTGCCTGCCGCGTGTTCTGGCCCGGGTGCCCTATGGGGCCAAGTCCGAGCCGGTCGAGGAATTCGCCTTCG
Organism: Allobosea sp.; assembly: GCF_017308015.1. GTDB lineage: Bacteria > Pseudomonadota > Alphaproteobacteria > Rhizobiales > Beijerinckiaceae > Allobosea. Next base: position 16,821 of record NZ_JAFKFW010000044.1, on the reverse strand, counting down.
AAGAGGATACCGACGGGCACAAGGGCGACAAATACGCGTGGATGAACGCGGCCTATGCCATGGCGGTCAACATCAACCGCGCCTTCAAGGAATATGGCTGGTGCACGCGCATCCGCGGCGTCCAGTCGGGCGGCGAGGTTCTTAACCTGCCGACCCATACCTTCCCGACGGACGATGGCGGCGTCGATCTGAAATGCCCGACCGAGATCGCGATCAGCGACCGGCGCGAGGCGGAGCTGGCGAAGTCCGGCCTGATCCCGCTGATCCATCGCAAGAACACCGACAAGGCCGCCTTCATCGGCGCCCAGTCGCTCTACAAGCCCAAGGCCTTCTCGGGGCCGGACGGCGTGGCGGCCACCGCATCCGACAACCTGTCGGCGCGGCTGCCCTACATGTTCGCGGTCTCGCGCTTCGCGCACTACCTGAAGTGCATGGTTCGCGACAAGATCGGCTCCTACAAGGAAAAGGAGCCGCTGCGCCGCTGGTTGCAGGAGTGGATCACCGACTATGTCGACGGCGATCCGGTCAATTCCAGCGAAGAGACGAAGGCGCGGCGCCCGCTCTCCGATGCGCGCATCGACGTCTTCGAGGACGAGGAGAACCCTGGCTACTACTCGGCCAAGTTCTATCTGCGGCCGCACTTCCAGCTCGAAGGCATGGATATCGGCCTGAGCCTGGTCTCGCGACTGCCAGCTCCCAAGCAGTGACCGTCACCTGAGCAGGTGACGGCGACAACGAGGATTTTCGGCGCGCCGCGCCTTCGACGGCGGCGCGGCGGGAGAGGTGCGTCCATAGCGGGCCCGCATCCGCGAGCCCTCAGCAATTCCTACCCTGGAGGTAACAATGGCTAGCGACTTCCTGCTCGAGATCGATGGCATCAAGGGCGAAAGCAAGGACTCCAAGCACAAGGATACGATCGAGGTCGATTCCTTCTCCTGGGGCATCAGCAATGCGGGCTCGCATGCGTCCAACACGGGCGGCGGCGCCGGCAAGGCGAGCTTCCAGGACATCCATTTCACGTCCTCGGTCGGCAAGGCCTCGACGAACCTTGCGCTGTTCTGCGCCACGGGCAAACACATCAAGAAAGCCGTGCTTTACGTTCGCAAGCAGGGCGACAAGCAGCAGGACTACTACACGCTGACGCTGGAGGACCTGCTGGTCTCAGGCTATCAGTCCGGCGACGCCGCCGGCGGCTCCAGCATCCCGACCGACCAGTTCTCGCTGAATTACGCCAAGATCAAGTACGAGTACAAGCCGCAGAAGGCCGATGGCTCGCTCGATGCGGCGCTGACCATGTCGTATGACATCAAGACCAAGGAAGCCAAGTAAGACGAAGCGTATCGGCTCCGGCCCCGTGCCGGAGCCGATATCTTGCCGATAGCGTGGCAGATCATGGTCGATCCAATCTCGAAGAAGCGGCTGAGACCGCCCTTGATGTTCGCATTCCGGGAGGCGCATCTGGAAAAGGATGCGAAGACCGCGCTCGACCTGAGGGACGAGGGCGGTGAACGCGTGATCGCGCCGCGCCGCGCGGCACCACGGGCGGCGATCACCGAACAGAAGCTGCGCCGCGAGATCGCGCTGGACCTCGACGCCCTGGTCAACACCATCAATCTTGGTTCCTGCCTCGATCTCTCCGAGCTGGAGCATGTGCGCCGCTCGGTGCTGAATCACGGCTTCCCGGACCTGGCGCGGCTCTCGATCGACGAGCATCGCGTCGATGCGATCCGCGAGGACCTCGCCGATGTTCTGGTCGGCTACGAGCCGCGCCTGATCCGAAAATCGGTCGCCGTCGAGCGCGACGAGAGCCTCGACCCGGCCGAGCTCAAGGTTCGCTTCCTCGTTCGCGCCGATCTGAATTGCGAACCGCTGAACATCCCCGTCCAGTTCGTCGCCGATCTCGAACTCGACACCGGCAAGATCGCCATCAAGGGGCGGTGAGGTGGTGGGGCGATGAACCAGGAGTTTCTCGATCTCTACAACCAGGAACTCCGGCTCTTCATGGAGCACAGCAAGGAGTTCGCCGAGGAATATCCGGGCATCGCCGAGCGGCTCGGCGGGCTCGCGGGCGAGCGCATGGACCCGATGGTCGGCGGTCTGCTGGAAGGGGCGGCCTTCCTTGCCGCCCGCGTCCAGCTCAAGCTCCGGCACGAATTTCCCGAATTCACCAACAACCTGATCGAGCAGCTGCTGCCGAACTATCTGGCGCCGACGCCCTCGGCGCTGCTCGCCGGTGTGGTGCCGACCTATTCCGATCCGGCGCTGCGCGAGGGCATGCGGATCGCGCGCGGCTCCTATATCGACGCGACCTATCTGGAACGCGAGCGCCGGGTCGCCTGCCGTTATCGCCTCGGCGGCGACGTCACGCTCTGGCCCTTCGAGATCACCGCGGCCGAATACATCCCGGCGCCGGGACCGTTGCAGGCGCTCGGCCTGCGCACCGGGCCGCGGGCGCTGTCGGGCCTGCGCATCTCGCTGACCCACCGGATGATGGCCGATCGGGAGCAGGAGCCCTCGGCTGCGCAGGCGCTGAAGAACCCGGCGAGCTGGTTCGCCGGCTGCCGCACCCGCGAACTGCCGTTCCATCTGCTCGGCAGCGAAGCGGATGCGGTCGCGCTCTACGAGCAGCTCTTCTCGAACTGCATCGGCATCCATTTCCGCCATCTCGACGAGTTCGGCGATCCCGTGGTGACGCCGGGCGACGGCTGCCGGCTCGAACAGCTCGGCTTCGAGGAGGACGAGGCCTTGCTGCCGGCCGATACGCGCGTCTTCCGCGGCTTCGACCTGCTGCGCGAACTGTTCTGGTTCCCGCGCAAGTTCCTGGGTTTCCGGCTGGAAGGGCTTGCCGGCATCATGCCGAAGCTCAAGGCCAAGTCGGTCGATATCATCTTCGTCTTCGACGAGGTGAACACGCGGCTGCCCGGCGCCGTGCGCAAGGAGATGTTCGCGCTCTACGCGGCGCCGGCGATCAACCTGTTCGAGAAGACGACGGATCGCATCCCGGTCAAGACGAACCAGCACGAGTTCCATGTCGTGCCGGACCGCAGCCGCGTGCTGGACTATGAGCCTCACAGCATCCTCTCGGTGCACGCGCATTATGTCGGCGGGCGCGAGAAGCAGCCGGTCCACCCGCTCTATTCCTCGCCCGAGGGCGCCTCGCCGACGCAGGGGCTGCATTATACGCAGCGCCGCCTGCCGCGTCGCCGCTCCTCGGCCGAGCGCCGGCAGGGCAGGGCGTCCGACTATACCGGCACGGAGATGTTCATCTCGCTGGTCGAGCCGGCCGGGGTGTCAGACACGGCTTCGGTGGCTGAGCTCAGCGTGCGGGCGCTCTGCTCCAACCGGCACCTGACCGAGCATCTGCCGACCGGACAGGGCGGCGCCGATTTCCGCCTGATCGACAATGTCTCGCTCGACATCGCCTGCCTGGCCGGGCCGACGCCGCCGCGCGAGCCAGTCGTTTCCCAGCTCAAGCTGCGCTCGGAGACGGCGAGCACCGGCGTCGTGACCTGGCGGCTGGTCAATCTCATCAGCCTCAATCACCTCGGCCTCGTCCAGCGCGGCGCGGGGGAGAACGGCGAGGCGCTGCGCGAGCTGCTCTCGCTCTTCGCCGATCTCGCCGACAGCGCCACCGAACGGCGCATCCGCGGCATCAAGAGCGTCGACAGCCGCGCGGTCGTGCGCCGCTTCCCGCAGCGGGCAGGGACGGGGGCGGCGCGCGGGCTCGAAATCACCGTGCTGCTCGACGAGAAGGCCTTCGAGGGCTCGGGCGTCTCCCTGCTCGGGGCGGTGCTCGACCGCTTCTTCGCGGAATATGCGGCAATGAACCATTTCACCCAGACGGTGATCCGCACCGTCGAGCGCGGCGAGGTCATGCGCTTTCCGCCGCGCGCCGGTGCGAGGCGCATCCTGTGAGCGAGGAACCCTCCACCCCGCTGGAAAAGGCGCCGAACTACCAGGCGCAGCTCGAGGCCGAGCCCTGGCGCTTCGATTTCTATGCCGTGATGCGCCGGCTGGAGCGCAGTTTTCCGGACCGCCCAAGGGTCGGAGATGTCGTCTCACGGCGCGATGAATATGTCGCGCTGGGCGAACAGCCCTATCTCGGCTTCCCGGCGTCGAGCCTCGCGGAAGCCGATCGCGATGGACAGGGGCGCCTGCGGCTCTTCGTCAAATTCCTCGGCCTGCTCGGCCCGCAGGGGCCATTGCCGTTGGCGACGACCGAGGAAAGTTATCACTGGACACTGGCGCGCGACGACGCCTTCCCGCGCTTCCTCGACATCTTCAACCATCGCTTCCTGCAGCTCTTCTATCGGGCCTGGGCGGATTCGCGGCCGATCGCGCAGCATGACCGGCCCGATCTCGACCGCTTCGCCGCCTATATCGGCAGCATGATCGGGGTGGGCTCGAAGCCTTATCTCCGGCGCGACAGCGTGCCCGATGCCGAGAAACTCGCCCATGCCGGCCTGATCGGCGCGCAGGCGAAATCGGCCTCGCGGCTGCGGCGCTTCCTCGCCGGGCTGTTCAAGGCCGATATCGAGATCGAGCAGTTCACCGGGATGTGGCTGGTCTTCGACCCGGACGACCGGACACGGCTCGGCGGGTCGCATTGCACGCTCGGCGGCGACGCGCTGCTCGGCGGCAGCGTCTACAGCGTCGAGGACAAGTTCCGCGTGAAGATCATCGCCCGCGATCTCCAGCAGTTCGAGCGCTTTCTGCCGAACGGCGATCGCTGCGAGCCGCTGGCGGATGCGGTGTTCTTCCATCTCGGCGAACAGTTCGAGTGGGATGTCGAGCTCGCCCTGCCGGTCGGCGAGGTCAAGCCGGTCCGGCTCGGCCAGTCCGGCCATCTCGGCTGGACGAGCTGGATGGCGCCGAACTGGAATGTCGAGGAGGGCGCCTTGCGCCGCGATGCCCGCTTCCATCCCGCCGAAAGCCTGCGCCTGAAACGAAGCCGCGCCGCGGCCTTCGGATATTGAAGGGGACGACCATGGCCGATATCAGCCTCGAAGCCGTCACAGGCAAGCTCAACCGGGTCGGCTACGACACCTTCCTGCAGGCGCTGCGGCAGGCGAAGGGGGCGGGAAACCGCAATGTCGAGCTGGCGCACTGGCTGCTCCAGATTCTGCAGGGCACCTCGAACGACCTGACGCTGACCGCCGATCACTACAAGCTCGACCGCGCCAAGATGCTGATGGAGCTCGGCGGCGTGGTCGAGGGCTTCCGTCGCAACGAGACGGAGATGCCGGGCATCGCCACCCACATCATCGATATCCTCGACCGTGGCTGGCATTACGCGACCCTATTCTTCGGGGAGACGCAGATCAGGACCGGCCATCTGCTGGTCGCTGCGCTGAAATCGACCGAATTGCGCCGCGTGCTGACCGGGCTCTCCAAGGAATTCTCGAAGATCGCGGTCGAGGAACTGGCCGCAGGCTACGGCAAGATCTGGGAAAGCTCGGAAGAAGAGAACCTGCGGCCGATGGATGGCTCGGGCCTGCGCGCGGCGGGCACGCCGGGCGCCGAACAGGCCGAGGGGGCGAAGGGCACGACCGCGCTCGATCGTTTCTCGCAGGACCTGACCGTCAAGGCCCGCTCCGGCACGATGGACCCGATCCTCGGCCGCGACGACGAAATCCGGCAGGTCATCGACGTGCTGATGCGCCGGCGCCAGAACAACCCGATCCTCACCGGCGAGGCTGGCGTCGGCAAGACCGCGATCGCGGAGGGCTTCGCACAACGCGTCGCTTCCGGTGACGTGCCGCCGCCGCTGCGGGGCGTGCGCGTCTGCGCGCTCGATATCGGCCTGATGCAGGCCGGCGCCTCGATGAAGGGCGAGTTCGAGCAGCGGTTGCGCTCGGTGATTGACGAGGTGCAATCCTCGCCGACGCCGGTGATCCTGTTCATCGACGAGGCGCATACGCTGATCGGAGCCGGCGGGCAGGCCGGCACGGGGGATGCCGCCAACCTGCTGAAGCCGGCGCTTGCACGCGGCACGCTGCGTACCATCGCGGCGACAACGTGGTCGGAATATCGTCAGTATTTCGAGAAGGACCCGGCTCTGACCCGGCGCTTCCAGCCGGTGCAGGTCGACGAGCCCGACGTCGCGCGCTGCTGCACCATGCTGCGCGGGCTGATCGGGCCGATGGAGAAGCACCACAAGGTCCGCATCTCGGATGCGGCGATCGTCGCGGCGGTCTCGCTCTCGCATCGCTATATCCCGGCCCGCCAGCTTCCCGACAAGGCGGTGAGCCTGCTCGACACGGCCTGTGCCCGTGTCGCCATCAGCCAGAGCGCGACTCCGGCCGCGATCGAGGATGCGCGTGTGGCGATCGCCTCGCTGGAGCAGGAGAAGGCAGCGCTGACGGCGGATGCCGATCTTGGCACCGACGCTACCAAGCGGCTCGGTGAGATCGAGGCCGAGATCACTGACCGGCAGGAGAAACTCGCCGCGCTCGAAGGAGCCTGGGCGGGCGAGCTCGCCATCGTCGAGGAGATCAAGGCACTGCGCGCCAAGCTCGGCGAGAAGGCGCCGGGCGGGGAGGCGAAGGCCGATGCCGGCAAGCCGGAAGCGAACGAGAATGTCGCGCCGACACCTGCTGAAGCAGAGATTCCCGCTTCCGAGCCAGCTGCCGATCCCGAAGAATCACGCATCGCACTCAACGCCAAATTCGCGGCGCTGAGCGAGATCGATCCGGCCAACCGGATGATCTATGCCCATGTCGACGAGCAGTCGGTGGCATCCGTCGTCTCGGACTGGACCGGCATCCCGGTCGGCCGGATGGTCAAGGACGAGATCGAGACCGTGCTGAACCTTGCGGAGACGCTGAACAGGCGCGTCGTCGGGCAGGGCCACGGCATCGGCATGATCGCCAAGCGCATCGAGACCAACCGCGCCAGGCTCGACAATCCCAACAAGCCGATCGGCGTGTTCATGCTCTGCGGCCCCTCCGGCGTTGGCAAGACCGAGACGGCGCTGGCGCTGGCGGAGTCGCTCTATGGCGGCGAGCAGAACATCATCACCATCAACATGAGCGAGTTCCAGGAGGCGCATACCGTCTCGACGCTGAAGGGGGCGCCTCCCGGCTATGTCGGTTATGGCGAGGGCGGGCGCCTGACGGAAGCGGTCCGGCGCAAGCCTTATTCGGTGGTGCTGCTCGATGAGGTCGAGAAGGCCCATCCCGATGTGCACGAGTTGTTCTTCCAGGTCTTCGACAAGGGGCAGATGGAGGACGGCACCGGCCGGCGCATCGATTTCAAGAACACGCTGATCATCCTGACCTCGAATGTCGGCACCGACGAGATCATGAGCATGTCGGCGAACGGCGCGGCCAAGCCCGATCCCGAGGCGATGGCGGTGAGCCTCAGGCCGGCGCTGCTCAAGGTCTTCCCGCCGGCGCTGATCGGGCGGCTCGTGACCATCCCCTATTACCCGCTGTCGTCGGACATGCTGGCCGGGATCGTGCGGCTTCAGCTCGGGCGTATCGGCAAGCGGCTCAGCGAGAACCATAAGGCGGCCTTCGTCTACGACGATGCGGTGGTCGAGCACATCGTCGGTCAGTGCAACGACCCGGATTCGGGCGGGCGCATGATCGACAACATCATCACCAACTCGATGCTGCCGGCGCTCTCCCGCGCCATCCTCAATTTGCAGCTGGAGAAGAAGCCGCTGACCGAGGCGAAGGTCTCGGTCGAAGAGGGGCAGTTCGCCTATCAGGTGGCCTGAACCGCATTCCGAAACATCGCGGCGAGGAGAACGCCCATGGTGCCGGATCCGAGCAACCCGACCGATATCGCCAACGCCTCGCCGTCGCCCGCCGACTGGGTCGATCGCTATTGGAACGTGCCCGTCGGCGACACCACGGTGTCGATCAACAAATACATGATCGGCATCCACAATGCCGATGCGGGCGCGACCAAGCGTAACCTCGTCATGCAGGAAGCGGCGAAGCGGAAGCTCGCCGTCGACAAGAAGGCCTTCAACCGCGCCAGCATGGGCAAGGTCAGCCCCGACGATTGCGAGCATATCCTCAATCTCGCGCTCGATACCGGCAAGGCGACGGAAGGCACGATCCAGGCCTGGGCCGACCAGAGCCTCGGTGTCGATTGCACCGGATTCGTCGTCGCCTATTACAGCGAACTGAGCCGGATCAGCCTCGACAAGTATTCGGGCGGTGCAAGTTGCCCGTTCCTGGTCGGGGCCGCCAAGAAGGGCAAGCCGCCCGGCCTGCCCAGCGCCCTGATCTGGGACTTCGACGACATCAGGACCGGCGACATGGTCGTCTGGATGACCGACAAGATGCTGGAAACCCGCAAGCCCGGCCATATCGCGCTGGTATCCTATGCCAACGTCGTACCAGACGCGGTGCTGATCGCGCATTCGAACGGCGCCAATGACGGTTCCGGCCATTTCGGCCCGAAGCACGGCCGGCTCGGCTGGGACGGGGTCAAGACTGGCGGCAACGGCAAGTACATTCAGGTCGACGGCACCGGCAAGGTCATCGTCGTGCGTCCACCGGCCTGGATTCCGTGAGCGGGGCTATACCGCTTCGGCCGTTGCCTCTCGCTGCATGAAATCGTCGAGCGCTTCGCTCTCGGCCCTGGAAAGCCGCAGGCCCAGCTTGCCACGGCGCCAGAGCACGTCCTGCGCGCGGCGCGCCCATTCCGCCTTGATCAGATAGCGAACCTCGCACTCGTAGAGGTCCGCGCCGAAATGGCGGCCGAGATCGCTGGTGTTCTTCGCGTCGCCGAGGATGTCGCGGGCGCGGGTGCCATAGGCGTGGGCAATCCGCGTCATGGTGCGGCGTTCGAGCCAAGGATAGGCTGCGGCAATCTCACCGACCAGCTCGTCGAAGCCGCCGACCGGGAAATCGCCGCCGGGCAGGGCGCCTGTCACCGTCCATTCGGCGCGGGCGGCCCAGGGCGCAAGCGGCGCCAGCTTCGCGATCGCGGCCTCGGCGAGGCGGCGATAGGTCGTGATCTTGCCGCCGAAGACCGAAAGCAGCGGCGCCTCGCCTTCGGGGGCGTCGAGGGTCAGCACGTAGTCGCGCGTCGCCTCCTGCGCCTTGGAGGCGCCGTCGTCATAGAGTGGGCGCACGCCCGAATAGGTCCAGACCACTGATTCCGGCGTGACGGGCTGGCGGAAATACTCGCTTGCGGCGGCGCAGAGATAGGCGATCTCGCCCGGCGTCGCGACGACGTCGGCCGGATCGCCGTGGTAGTCGCGATCGGTCGTGCCGATCAGCGTGAAATCCTGCTCGTAGGGAATGGCGAAGATGATCCGCCCGTCCGCATTCTGGAAGATGTAGCAGCGGTCATGGTCGTAGAGTTTGGGCACGACGATATGGCTGCCCTGGACCATTCGGACGCCGGCCTTGGCATTGGTATGGATGACGCCGTTCAGGACCTCGCCGACCCAGGGGCCGGCGGCATTGACGAGCGTGCGCGCCCAGATCGTCTGACGGCCTTCGGGACCATCTGTCTCAAGTTGCCAGAGGCCATGTTCGCGCCGCGCCGCGGTGACTTGGGTGCGCGTGTGGATCGCGGCGCCACGCACCGCGGCGTCCATCGCGTTGAGCACGACGAGGCGTGCGTCCTCGACCCAGCAATCTGAATATTCGAAGGCCTTGGCCTGATCGTCCTTGAGCGGCTTGCCGACGGCGTCATGGGCAAGATCGAGGGTGCGCGTCGCGGGCAGTAGCTTGCGGCCGCCGATATGGTCGTAGAGGAACAGGCCGAGCCTGAGCAGCCAGGCCGGGCGAAGCCCCTTGTGATGCGGCAGCACGAAGCGCAACGGGCGGATGATATGTGGCGCGATCGCCCAGAGCCGCTCGCGCTCCATCAGGGCCTCGCGCACCAGCCGGAATTTGTAATGCTCGAGATAGCGCAGGCCGCCATGGATCAGCTTGGTCGAGCGCGAGGAGGTGGCGCTGGCGAGATCGTCCTTCTCGAACAGGACGACCGAGGCGCCGCGCCCGGCTGCGTCACGTGCGATTCCGCAGCCGTTGATGCCGCCGCCGATGACGGCGAGGTCGCAGGGCGTGGCGGGGTCGGCGCCGAAGCCGGCTAAGGGGAAGGTCGTTTCGGAAGCCATGCGCGTCTTCTGGAAGGCTGAAAGGCTGAGGTCGATGGCGCTATCCAATCCCGGCCGAGGCGCCGCCACAAGCCTGCTCCTGCGGTCAATTCAGACGGGATGTCAATTCGCGTGGCTTGACGCGAAGGTCGCGAGGCCGGAACAGGACATCCGGGCAGGGCATGGCGGCAGGATGAGCCAGTCGGTGGATCGAGAGTGCGGGAAGCCGTTCCCGGAGCGGGCAGAGGCGGCCTTCCGGACGATGCTGGAATTCGCCGGCGCCACGATCCTGGCTGCTCTGTTTCTCGTGGTCATGGCCGCCGTCCTGCAGCGCTATCTGTTCGGTGGCGGCTTCGTCTGGTCGGACGAGCTCGCGATCTGGCTGCATCTGGCGCTGATTGCGATCTGCGCGCCGCTCGCCGTCACCGGCACGCTGGCGATGCGGCTCGACGTGCTGGTCAGATTGCTGCCGGCGATACCGCAGCGGATTGCGGCCGTGCTGGCTGATGCGATCGCGTTTCACGGTGCCCTGGTGCTGGCGGCCGGAGGAGCAGGTGTCGTCGCGCTCGTCGGCGGTCATTCCACCGTGCTCGGTCTGCCGGAAGCCCTGCGCTTTGCCGTTTTCGCCTGCGGCGGGGGGCTGACGATCCTGGCGCTGTTCCTGCGCGCAGGACTGGAACGAGGCTGGGCGGGCGCGGTCGCCGCGCTCATGCTCGGCGGTTGCCTTTACGGGGCAGCGCAACTCTCCTTCGACCTGTTCCCGACGCCGAGTCTTGTGGCGGCGCTCGTCGCGGGCGTGGGGCTGCTGCTCGGCGCGCCACTGCCCTTCGCCTTGCTGGCCGGCGTCTCGCTGACGGGGCCGTTCGGCGGACTGATGCCGGAGCCTGCGATCGTGCAGACCATGGTCGGCGGCGTTGGCAAGTTCCTGCTGCTGGCGATTCCCTTCTTCCTGCTCGCGGGCGAACTGCTGACCGAGGGCGGGCTCGCCGAGCGCCTCATCCGCTTCGCCGCAACGCTCGTCGGGCATTTGCGGGCGGGGCTCGCGCAGACGGCACTGGTCGCGAGCGTGCTGTTCTCGGGGGCGTCCGGCTCGTCGGTGGCGAATGCCGCCTTCGGGGCCAAGGTCATGGCGCCGACGCTGGTGGCGCGTGGCTATCCGCCGGCCAATGCGGCGGCGATCGTCGCCGGCGTCTCGATGCTCGACAACATCATCCCGCCCTCGATTGCCTTCCTGATCCTGGCAAGCGCGACCAATCTCTCGGTCGGCTCGCTGCTGGTCGGGGGCTTCGTTGCCGGCGGCGTGCTGGCGCTGGCCCTGGCGATCGGCATCCATCTCAGCGCCCGCGGCGTCGTCGATAGCGCGCCCAAGGCCAGTGCGGCCGAGCGGGGCAAGGCACTTGTCGGCGCCATTCCCGCGATCGGGCTCGGCGTCGTCGTGGTCGTCGGCATCCGCTTCGGCGTGGTGACGGTGACGGAGGCTTCGGCGCTGGCCGTTGCCTATGCCGTCATCGCCTGCCTCGCGCTGCGCAGCCTGAATATGCGCGGCGTGCTGGCCGCCTTGCGCAAATCGGCGGCGGAGGCGGCGGCGATCGGGTTGCTGATCGGCGCCTCGGCGCCCTTCGCCTTCCTGCTCGCGGTCGACCGGGTCTCCGAACAGATGGCCGGGCTCGTTACGCTGTTCGGTGCCGGGCCCTATGCCGTGATGCTGCTCGCCAATCTGGTGCTGCTGATCGCGGGGCTCTTCCTCGATATCGGCGCGGCGATCCTGCTCCTGGCGCCGCTGCTGCTGCCGGTCGCGGTCGCGGCGGGACTGGACCCGATCCAGTTCGGCGTGGTGCTCGTCGTCAACCTGATGATCCATGGGCTGACGCCACCGCTCGGCATCCTCGTCTATGTCGTCAGCGGCATCATGCGCGTGCCGGCGGGAGCGGTTTTCCGGGCTGTCCTGCCCCTGCTCGGCGTGCTGCTGGCGGCGCTCATGGTGCTGTCGCTGGGCATGGCTGCGTGGCCCGCGCTTGCGCCGGGGCTCAAGGCACTGTTCTGATGCGGGTTCCTTCGCCCGGCGCCCGCGCCGTTCCATGCCTACGCCGAGAGCCGGCCCGGACTTCGATATGATCTTCACCGATATCGCGACGCGAACCTACAACCACGGTTGGCGGCTCGACCCGATCATCCGCAGCCTGCTCGACACGGATTTCTACAAGCTTCTGATGCTGCAGATGATCAGGGCCTTCCACCCTGACGTGCAGGTCACCTTCTCACTGATCAACCGCTCGAAGCATATCCGGCTCGCCGATATCGTCGACGAGAGCGAGCTCAGGGCACAGCTCGATCATGCCCGCTCGCTGCGCTTCACCAAGAACGAGCTGATCTGGCTGTCCGGCAACAGTTTCTACGGCAAGACGCAGATGTTCTCGCCGGAATTCATGGCCTGGCTCGCCGAGTTCCAGTTGCCCGAATACGACTTGCGCAAGGTCGACGGGCAGTACGAACTGCATTTCGATGGACCCTGGACACACAGCACGATGTGGGAGGTCCCGGCGCTGGCGATCATCAACGAGCTGAGGGCGCGGCGCGTCATGCTCGGCCAGAAGCGTTTCTCGCTCGACGTACTCTATGCGCGCGCCAAGGCGAAGATGTGGGACAAGGTCGAGCGACTGCAGAAGCTGCCGAATCTCAAGCTCTCCGATTTCGGCACGCGGCGGCGTCATGGCCATCTCTGGCAGCGCTGGTGCGTCGAAGCGCTGAAGGAGGGGCTGGGATCGGCCTTTACCGGCACCTCGAACGTGCTGCTGGCGATGGATGCCGATCTCGAGGCGATCGGCACCAACGCACACGAACTACCGATGGTGCTGGCCGCGCTAGCCGATTCGGACGAGGATCTGCTGCGTGCGCCCTATCGCGTCCTCGACGAATGGCGCCAGGTCTATGGCGGCAACCTGCTGATCGCGCTGCCGGATGCCTTCGGCTCGCAGAGCTTCCTGCGCCATGCGCCGGACTGGGTTGCCGACTGGACAGGCTTCCGCCCCGACAGCGCGCCGCCCATCCCGGCTGGCGAGGCCATCATGGCCTGGTGGCGCGAACGTGGACGCGATCCGCGCGAGAAGATGCTGGTCTTTTCCGACGGGCTCGATGTCGAGGCGATCGAGCGCGTCTACCATCATTTCGACGGCAGGGTCCGCATGGCTTTCGGCTGGGGCACGGACCTGACCAACGATCTCGTCGGCTGCTCGCCTGACGGTTCGCGCGCGCTCGACCCGATCTCGCTGGTCTGCAAGGTCACCAGGGCGAATGGACGCCCGGCCGTGAAGCTCTCCGACAATTCGGAGAAGGTCTCGGGCGATCCGGAGATGGTGAAGCGCTACCGGCGGGTGTTCCAGTAAGCCGTTGCGCCGTGGACCTTACGGGGTGAGGCCGAGGAAGGCGAAGGGCTTCGCCGCCGCGAACCTGTCCGTAGCGTCGCCGGCATAGACATGGTCCTGGTCGGGGCCGAGATCGAGCTTGCGGGTGCCCGCCGTCGTCGCGAAGTCGATCTTCTTTAGGTCGACCCAGAAGGTGTTCGGTGTCAGCGCGGATTCGAAGAAATAGAGCTTGCGCGCGTGGTCGACGACCGTGCGCCAGCGTGTCGAGGAGATGTTGGGCTGATCCGGCGTGTTCAGCCCGAAGGGCACGGACACGTTGCGGATCACGCTGAAGACGCTGGCGACGGCACGGTTCGGGTCCTCGAATTTCGGGATCGCGTTCGCGTAGAAGGAAGCGCGTACGAAGCGGTCCGCGGCTCTGTTCGTGCCGGGCAGCATCACTGTGCCGCCGATCTGCTCCCAGTAAGAGGCAAGCGCGAGCTGCTTGTCGAAGGTCGGCGAGTTGGTCATCACCTGATAGCGGCGGTCGTGGTGGATGACCTGTTTTCCGCCGATATATTCGACGATCGCGCTGTCGCCTGTCGCGTCGGACATCGAGAGATGCAGCGTGGCCAGTCGCGTTTCGCCCGGCACGGCATCGGTGATGATCGTGAATGGCTCCCGACGCAGTGCTTCGACGGCCTCGGCGACCGTGCCGAAATTGTCGAGGACGTATTGCGCCCAGGCAGCGATCGTGAGGCCGGGCTTCGAGCCAGCGTCGAACTTCGGATACTCGGATTCGACGAGCCATAGCAGGTTGGCGGAAAGCCCGGCCTCGTTGACGCCGTCCGTCGTCGAGATGTCGTAGCCCGAGGCGATGACGCTGCCGTATTTCGCCGTCCACCGGATCGAGTTCGGGCCGGCTTCGCCGGTGCGTTCGACCCCGCGCGGCAGGATCCAGAGATTGGTCGCGACATCGCTCTTCCAATCCATCGAACGTGCCGTCACCACCCGCCCGCTCGCGCCGAGATAGACCAGCCGCGTACAGGCTTCGGCGGCCGTCTGTGCGATCAGGCCAGCGGCGAAGGCGAATGCCGCCAGATGGCCGCCAATACGGCGATATGCTCGGGTCATCTGCTTTTCCTGGGATCTAAATCCAGGGCAGTTTCGCGATTCTCCGGGCGGCGGAACTGCTCTAGATTGCTGCATTGTTGCATGACCTTGATGTGAGCCGGTGTCCGGTTCACTCGAAAATGCTCTAGAATCGCATGGTCAGGCCGACAGCCGGGCCGTGCTGGGTCACATCCCAGCGGAAGCGGTTTCGCCCGGTGAAGTCGTCCGCTGTATAGTTCTGGTAGATCGCGCGGTAGCCTGCCCGCAAGGTCGTTTCACGGCCGAGCAGCAGCGTCCGGTAGCCGAGATAGGCCTGTGCGTGGAAGCTGTACTGGGATGTGCCGGTTCCGCCAGCGTCTGCTTCGGCGAGCAGATTCCAGCGATCTGTCAGATCCGCATTGATCCTGAGGCCGACGAAAGGGTCGTACCATCCGGACGCCTTGCCGAAACCGAGACCGGCCAAGCCGACATGGCCGGAAAGCCTTGTCCAGCGAACGCCGGCCGTCGGCTCGAAGGAGAGCGTCCTGGGGCGGCCGAAGACCGTCGTTCCACCCAGTTCGGTTTCGTAGAGCTTGAAGAAGGCTCCGGCCGAGAGCCGGGTGGTGGCGACGCCAAGCGAGATGCGGTGGGCCAGCAGATGCTTGCTCTGGCTGGTCTCGACGTATTGCCCGTCGAGATAGAACCCGAAGCGGCCATTGGTGACCTCGGCGTTCCCCATCACGGCGAGGTCGAGTTCGTCGAGAATATCGGAGAAGGGCACGTCGATGCTCGTGCTGATGCCGGCAAGCGAGCCCTTGCCCTTCAGAGATGCTCCCCAGGCATAGGGGCTGACGAGAAGAGCCCATTCCGGAGCGGGATTCGATGGTCGCGCCTGTTCCAGAGCAGTCGCTGGCCCGTTCCAGGCAATGCTCAGCAAGGCCACGCCGCGCCAGAAACCCCTCATTGTTCGCCGAACCATCCTGCCCCCCTCGTTACGCTGCGGGGACCTTACCCATGCGGGGGCGCGGTGCAAGCTGGCGAAGGCGACGTCGTTGTCTGTGCCGGCCGGGTGTTATCGTCGCGGGCTCGCGCGGGCGGGACTTAAGGCGCGACCAATCTTGCATCGCCGCGCAAAAACCACTAATGCGACCGCGTTATGGCCAAAGAGAAGTTTGCGCGGAACAAGCCGCACTGCAACATTGGAACGATTGGTCACGTTGACCATGGCAAGACGTCTCTGACGGCTGCGATCACGAAGGTTCTGGCCGAGGCTGGCGGAGCGTCTTTCACGGCGTATGACCAGATTGACAAGGCTCCGGAGGAGAAGGCGCGCGGGATCACGATCTCGACGTCGCATGTGGAGTACGAGACGGCTGCGCGCCACTATGCGCATGTGGACTGCCCCGGGCACGCCGACTATGTGAAGAACATGATCACGGGCGCTGCGCAGATGGACGGCGCGATCCTTGTTGTTTCGTCGGCTGACGGCCCGATGCCGCAGACGCGCGAGCACATCCTCCTGGCGCGCCAGGTCGGCGTTCCGGCGCTTGTTGTGTTCATGAACAAGGTCGATCTTGTCGACGACGCCGAGCTTCTGGAGCTCGTCGAGATGGAGATCCGCGAGCTTCTGTCGAAGTACGATTTCCCTGGCGACGACATTCCGATCACCAAGGGCTCGGCGAAGGCTGCGCTTGACAACGTCACGCCGGAGATCGGCCGCGACGCGGTGATCGCGCTGATGCAGACGGTCGACGACTACATCCCGCAGCCTGAGCGCCCGATCGACCAGCCGTTCCTGATGCCGGTTGAGGACGTGTTCTCGATTTCGGGCCGCGGCACGGTTGTGACCGGGCGCGTCGAGCGCGGCATCGTGAAGGTCGGCGAGGAAATCGAGATCGTCGGCCTGAAGGACACGGTGAAGACGACCGTGACGGGCGTGGAGATGTTCCGCAAGCTTCTGGACCAGGGCCAGGCCGGCGACAACATCGGCGCGCTGCTGCGCGGCACGAAGCGCGAGGACGTCGAGCGCGGCCAGGTGCTGTGCAAGCCGGGTTCGGTGAAGCCGCACACGAAGTTCAAGGCCGAGGCCTACATCCTGACGAAGGAAGAGGGTGGCCGTCACACGCCGTTCTTCGCCAACTACCGCCCGCAGTTCT
This sequence comes from Allobosea sp., assembly GCF_017308015.1. Taxonomy (GTDB): domain Bacteria; phylum Pseudomonadota; class Alphaproteobacteria; order Rhizobiales; family Beijerinckiaceae; genus Allobosea. The sequence continues at coordinate 163 of NZ_JAFKFW010000044.1, read as the reverse complement.
ACTTCCGCACGACGGACGTGACCGGCGTGGTCTCGCTGCCCGAGGGCACGGAGATGGTGATGCCGGGCGACAACATCTCGATGGAGGTGACGCTGATCGCCCCGATCGCGATGGAAGAGAAGCTGCGCTTCGCCATCCGCGAAGGCGGCCGCACCGTCGGCGC
>NZ_JAFKFW010000043.1 GCF_017308015.1 Allobosea sp. | reverse complement strand
GGTCGTGCTGCGCGACAAGAAGGCTTCGACCTCCTACATCCAGCGCCGCCTCCAGATCGGCTACAACCGCGCCGCATCCATCATGGAGCGCATGGAGAACGAGGGCATCGTAGGACCAGCAAACCACGCCGGAAAACGCGAGATCCTCGTCGAAAGCCAGAATCAGCACGACGAATGAGGCTTGCGACAACAGCACGCCCTTGCGAGCGTCGGCGTCGGTCCTCAAATTGCCATGACGATGCTGCAACCTCTGCAGCGAACCAGACGTTGAGACGGAAAGACCGGATCGGGACAGCGCCCGATCCCCGCGTCAGCGATCTCCAGGCCTCGGCAGGAATGGCCGCGGAACAAGCAATGGAGCAACCTTGCTCGACAGATTGACCCCGGCCATTCAGGCTTCGGTTCTGCTAGCGACCTTTGTCGGCTGCGCATTTGCGGCCGGCCCTCTGGCGGCCCAGCCGCTCCAGCTCCAGCCGCCGAAGCCTGCTGCCACGAAGCCGGCCGCGCCGCACCTCGTGCTGCCGCCGCCCCGGCCCGCCGGGCTCGGCGAGGCTCGCAGCGCCACGACGGAGACCTCTCCGGCGCAGGCTGTGGCCACGAACGCCCCTGCCGCAACCGCTCCCGCGGCTGAAGCGGCGAAACCCGCCGCCTCGGCCAGGAGCAAGCAACCACCTCCCGCGACGCAGGAAGAGGCGGTCGAGCGGCTGAACGCCTATCTCAACAGCTTCCAGACCCTGCAGGGCAATTTCATCCAGCACGCTTCCAACGGCCGGCGCCTGGAAGGCCGGATCTACATCCAGCGACCCGGCAAGATGCGCTTCGAATACGAGCCGCCGACCACAACGGAGGTGATCGCCGACGGCACCTCCGTCGCGATCCGCGACAAGCGCCTGGCGACGCAGGACCTCTACTCCATCGGTCAGACGCCGTTGAAATTCCTCGTGCGCGAGAAGATGGATCTGGCGCGTGAAGGCACGCTGAAGGGCGCCAGCATCGACGGCGACCTCCTGACGGTCAGGCTGGAGGACCGCTCGACGCTGGGCGGCACATCGAAGATCACACTCAAATTCGATCTCGTTGCCAATGAATTGCGGCAATGGGTCGTGGTGGACCCGCAAGGCTACGAAACCGCGATCTCGCTCTACAATCTCGACACCCGTCGCCGGCCCGATCCGCAGAATTTCGTGATCGACTACCAGCGCAGGCTTTGACGGCGCGCGGCAAGCCGAAAACGGCTTGCCTTTTGCGCTCGGGCAACCCAGTTTCCGGCCTCCTCCCTGCCGGAATCCTCGCGTGCAACTCACCGTCACCAGCTGGAACATCAATTCCGTCCGCCTGCGCATCGGCATGGTCGGCGAATTCCTGACCACTCACGCCCCGGACGTGCTCTGCCTGCAGGAGACCAAGACGCCCGACGAGCAGTTCCCGGCCAAGGCCTTTCACCAGCTCGGCTACGTCCACCAGGCCTTCATCGGCCAGAAGGGCTATAACGGCGTCGCCATCGTCTCGAAACTGCCCTTCAGCGAGAAGGAGGCGATGTCGATGTGCGGCCGCAACGACGCCCGGCACATGACGGTGACGCTCGACAAGGCGGCCGGCGCCGCCGCCGGCATCGCCATCCATAATTTCTACATCCCGGCCGGCGGCGACCTGCCCGACCCCGAGAAGAACGACAAGTTCGCCCATAAGCTCGCCTTCCTCGACGAGATCGGCACATGGGGCGTGACCAGGAAGCCGACCGACCGGCCCGCGATCCTGCTCGGCGATCTCAACATCGCCCCGCTGGAGCACGACGTCTGGAGCCACAAGCAGCTCCTTGACGTCGTCAGCCACACCCCCATCGAGACGACCACGCTGGAGAGGCTGCGCAGCGAGCTCGGCTGGACCGACGCGGCCCGCACACTGCGGCCCGAACCCGAAAAGCTCTATTCCTGGTGGAGCTATCGCGCGCAGGACTGGGCTGCCTCGAACAAGGGCCGCCGCCTCGACCATATCTGGCTTTCGGACGGGCTGAAGCCCACGCTGCGCGACCTCACCTTCCTGCGCGAGGCCCGCGGGTGGGAGCGCCCCTCTGACCATGTCCCGGTCACGGTGACGCTGGAGCTCTGACGAGCGACGCACAGCCCTCCATGCCGCACCGGCCGCTCCGCCATGCCGGTCCGTCCTAACGGCCGGCCGGGTCCGCATGGTAATGGCCTGCCGCGAACTCTCCGGCGAAGCCAGACCCGTGCAGCCAGCTCTCCCCACGACGCTTTCGTTGCGCGACGCTCTGCTCACGTTGGCGGTGATGGTCGTCTGGGGCACCAATTTCGTCGTGATCCATATCGGCGTCGCGCATTTCCCGCCGATACTCTTCGCGGCGCTGCGCTTCACCTTCGCGCTCCTTCCGGCTGTGTTCTTCCTCAAGCGCCCGGACGCTCCCTGGATGAAGCTTGCCGCCTATGGCGTGCTGATCGGAGCCGGTCAGTTCGGGCTGCTTTTTTACGCGATCAAGGGTTCTATCGCGCCGGGCCTCGCCTCCCTCGTGGTGCAGTCACAGCCCTTCTTCACGATCCTGCTGGCGGCAGCGATCACGCATGAGCGTATGCAGCCCTTCCAGATCGCCGGCCTGCTGCTCGCCGCCATCGGCATCGGCGTGATCCTCTGGCACACCAACGGCTCGACGACGCCCCTGGGCATCGTCCTCGTGCTCGGCGCCGCCTTCTGCTGGGCCGCCGGCAATATCGTCGCGCGCAGCACACCCTGGGTCGATATGCTGGCCTATGTCGTCTGGACCAGCCTCTTCGCCGTGCCGCCCCTCTTCATCCTGTCCTGGCTGATCGAGGGCTGGCCGGCGATGCGCGACGGCCTGACCCAGGCCCCGCTCGCCGCCTGGGCGGCGGCGGTCTGGCAGGCGGTCGGCAATGTCATGTTCGGCTATGCGGTCTGGGGCTGGCTGCTCTCGCGCTACGCAGCCGCCACCGTCGCGCCGACATCCCTGCTGGTCCCGGTTTTCGGGATGGGCGCCGCCGCCATCTGGCTCGGCGAGCCCTTGCCCGGCTGGAAATTCCTCGCGGCCGGGCTGGTGCTCTCCGGCCTGTGCGTCAACAGCCTCTGGCCGCGCTTCGCCGCGATCCGGGCGGCACGGCACCCGCCCTCGTCCTGAACGACGAGGCTATTTCCGGTCGATCGCGTTCAGCGCATCCTGCACTGCCGCGAGTTCGCTGACGAAGCCCTGCAACCGGGCCCCGATCGCAGCGGCGATAGCCTCCGCCGAATCAGGTGATTCGCCGAGCACGCGCCGCATCACGCTGCGCGGCAGCCGCATCACCTGGGTCGGTTCGCGCGCGATGGCCGTGACCTGACGCGGGACCGAAGTGAAAAGCGCGAGCTCGCCGATCATCGCTCCGGGACCGACGACCTCACTCGCAGGCTGACCGTCGTCTTGCTCCGTCAGCGCGACCGCGCCGGAGACCACCAGCACAGCGCCGTCGGACGGCTCGCCGGCCCGGAACAGAACGTCGCCGGCGCGCAGGATGCGGCTTTCGGCAGCGAAGGCGAGCAGCCTCAGCGCATCGCGATCCATCAAGCTCAGCAACGGCTGCCGAGCCAGCAGAGCCATGTCGTCGTCGAGTGCCATCCGTCAGGGATTCAGCCGGTAACCGCCGGCATCGGTGACCAGCAGGCGGGCATTGCCCGGATCGGGCTCGATCTTCTGGCGCAGCCGGTAGATATGGGTTTCGAGCGTATGAGTCGTCACCTGGCTGTTATAACCCCAGACCTCCTGCAGAAGCACCTCTCGCGCGATCGGCTTGCGGCCGGCTCGATAGAGGAAGCGCAGAATCGCGGTCTCCTTCTCGGTGAGCTTGGTCTTGGAGCCCTTCTCGCTGACGAGCAGCTTGGAACCCGGGTGGAACGTGTAGGGACCGACCTGAAAGATCGCGTCCTCGCTCGCCTCGTACTGCCGCAGATGCGCGCGAATGCGCGCCAGCAGCACAGCGAACTTGAACGGCTTGACCACATAATCGTTGGCGCCCGCTTCGAGCCCGAGCACGGTGTCGGCATCCGAACCCTGCGCCGTCAGCATCACCACCGGGCCCTTGAAGCCATTCTTGCGCATCACCTTGACGGCCTCGCGCCCATCCATGTCGGGCAGGCCAACATCCATCACCGCGAGGTCGACACGCTCGCCCTGCACGGCCTTGATCGCCGCCGTCGCGTTATCGGCGGTCGATAGCCGGAACTCATCGTAGAGGGAGAGCTGCTCCGACAATGTATCGCGCAGGATCTGGTCGTCATCGACCAGCAGGATATGATGGACGGCGGACATGGACGGATCGCTCACACGCAGGGATTGCGGCAACATGAGCCCGCTGAGTCGTCATCGCAAGTGAGGCCGTCTGGAAATCCCGTGAGAAACCGACCGAACCACCGCGCCGTATCGCATGGCGGCCCGCGCAATCTCACCACCTTGCGCGTCTTCGCCTCGGTCCACGACCGGCGCAAGGGCTTCCTCATTGCCGGCGGCGCCATCTTCCCCTGCGCGCTCGGCCGCTCCGGCATCGCGACCGCGAAGCGCGAGGGCGATGGCCATACGCCCCGTACCGATCTGCCGCTGCGCAGCATCTTCTACCGGGCCGATCGTCTCGCTCGCCCTCGCACTCTGCTCCCCCTGAAACGGATCGGAGCGCGCGACGCCTGGTGTGACGACCAGACCGATCGCCGCTACAATCGCCTGATCGATCGCCCGCCCGGCGAGGCCGAGGAGCGCCTGCAGCGCGAGGATCATCTCTATGATGTGATCGTCGAACTCGGCTGGAACGACCGGCCGGTACAGCGCGGGCGTGGCAGCGCGATCTTCTGGCACCTTGCCCGTACCGGCTTCACACCGACTGCCGGCTGCGTCGCCGTCGAGGGCCATGTCTTCGCCAAGGTGTTGCCACGGCTGGCACGCCATTGCCGCATCGTCGTGAGGTAAGCTAGGAAGAGCGTGGGCACCGTCTCGTTCATCACTTCGGATCAGGCTGTCGCGCTTCCGGGCACCGTCCCACGGCGCGGCGCCATCCCAGCCAGAGATTTGCGATGACTGATTCGGTTTCCTCGTTCCGCTTCGGGCGGATCGCCGCGATGTTGCCCGTCGCCGACATGGGCCGCGCCTGCGATTTCTACATCGGCGCGCTTGGCTTCCGGAAAACCTTCGAGAACGGCGAACCTGTCGGCTTCATGATTCTGAAGCGTGATTCAGCCGAGCTGCACCTGACGCTTCAGCCCGGTCACAGGGCCGCGCCCTTCAACGTCGCGCATATGTTGGTCGAGGATATCGACGCGGTCCATGCCGTGATCCGCGAGCGCGGCCTGCGCATCATCAAGGGTTTGCGCGACAAGGACTACGGCCTGCGCGCCTTCGTCTTCGAGGATCCCGACGGCAACCGCATCGATGTCGGCGAGCCCTTGAAGAGCTAGCCCCGCGCCCCGAAGATCGCGCTGCCGACTCGCACATGGGTCGCGCCGAGCTGGATCGCCGCCTCGTAATCGGCGCTCATGCCCATCGACAAACCCTTGAGCCCGTTGCGGGCGGCGATCTTGGCGAGCAGCCCGAAATGCGGCGAAGGCGGCTCGTCCGCCGGCGGGATGCACATCAGACCTTCGATCGCGAGACCGTGAACATCGCGGCAGCGGGCGATGAAGGCGTCCGTCCCGGCCGGCAGCACGCCGCCCTTCTGCGCCTCCTCGCCGGTGTTGACCTGAACGAAGAGCCGCGGCGCCCGCCTCGCCCGCGCGATCTCGCGCGCGAGCTCCTTCGCCAGGCTCTCGCGGTCGAGCGAGTGGATGACGTCGAAGAGCTCGACCGCCTCGCGTGCCTTGTTCGACTGCAGCGGGCCGACCATGTGCAGCTCGGCGTCCGGGAAGCGCTCCTTCAGCGCCGGCCATTTCCCCCTGGCCTCCTGGACATAGTTTTCGCCGAAGATGCGTTGCCCCGCTTCGAGCACCTCCGTGATCTGCTCGGCAGGCTTGGTCTTCGAGACCGCGACCAGCGCGACCGAGCCAGCTTCACGCCCGAAATCGCGCTCGGCGCGGCCGATCGCTGTTCGAATTTCAGCCAAACGCGTAACCGTATCGCTCATCTGCCAGCCTCTCATGCCCCGCGCGCCGTTGACCGCGTGCGCGCAATGGTGTCCTAGAGCAGGTTGCAAGATTCCGACATCCGGTTTTTGCATTCTGCCCTTGCGCCGGCCTGCCTCCGGGAGCCGGCGAACCGCCAAGAATCGTCCGCTCAGAGAATTGCCCGCTGACATGGCCGTCGAACGCTACAATCCGAAAGAGTCCGAGCCGAAATGGCGCACCGTCTGGGAAGAGCGCAAGCTTTTCGAGACCAGGAACGACGATACGAGGCCGAGCTACTATGTCCTCGAGATGTTCCCCTACCCGTCGGGGCGCATCCATATGGGCCATGTTCGCAACTACGCGATGGGCGACGTCGTCGCTCGCTACAAGCGCGCCAAAGGTTTCGCGGTGCTGCACCCGATGGGCTGGGATGCGTTCGGCCTGCCGGCCGAGAACGCGGCCAAGCAGAAGAAGGTCCATCCGCGCGAATGGACCTATGAGAACATCGCGACGATGCGCAAGCAGCTCAAGTCGATGGGCCTGTCGCTGGATTGGAGCCGCGAGCTCGCGACCTGTGACCCCAGCTATTATCGCCACCAGCAGAAGATGTTCCTCGACTTCCTGAAGGCCGGGCTGGTCGATCGCAAGACCGCCAAGGTCAACTGGGACCCTGTCGACGAGACCGTGCTGGCCAACGAGCAGGTTATCGACGGCCGCGGCTGGCGTTCCGGCGCGCCGGTCGAACTCCGCGAGCTGACTCAGTGGTTCTTCAGGATTAGCGAATACGGTCAGGAGCTCGATGACGCTCTGGAAGGGCTGACCCGCTGGCCCGAAAAGGTCCGGCTGATGCAGAAGAACTGGATTGGCCGCTCGGAAGGGCTGCTGGTCCGTTTCGCCCTCGAATCGAATGGAGCCGGGCAGGATGAGGTCGAGGTCTACACGACCCGGCCGGACACCCTGTTCGGCGCGAAATTCGTCGCCGTCGCGCCCGATCACCCGATCGCCAAGTCGATCGCGGCAAAGAGCCCGTCGCTGCAGGCCTTCATCGACGAGTGCAAGCGTATCGGCACCGCGCAGGAAGCCATCGACAAGGCCGAGAAGCTCGGCTTCGACACCGGTCTGCGCGCCGTGCACCCGTTCGATCCGAACTGGACGCTGCCGGTCTATGTCGCGAATTTCGTCCTGATGGAATACGGCACAGGCGCCATCTTCGGCTGCCCGGCGCATGACCAGCGCGACCTCGACTTCGTCAACAAATACGGCCTCGGCAATGTCCCGGTCGTCGCGCCGGAAGGCGCCGATCCCGCGAGCTTCATCGTCACCGACACCGCGTATGACGGCGACGGCCGTATGATCAATTCCCGCTTCCTCGATGGTATGACCATTGCGGAAGCAAAAGAGGAGGTTGCACGCCGGCTCGAAAGGGAAACCCGCGGCAACCGCCCGGTCGGCCAGCGCAAGGTCAATTTCCGCCTGCGCGACTGGGGCATCTCGCGCCAGCGCTACTGGGGCTGCCCGATCCCGGTCGTCCACTGTTCCGCTTGCGGAACGGTACCGGTCCCCGATGCCGATCTGCCTGTCCAGCTACCGGATGACGTCTCCTTCGAGAAGCCGGGCAATCCGCTCGACCACCATCCGACCTGGAAGCACGTCGCCTGCCCGCGATGCGGGAAGGATGCCCGTCGCGAGACGGATACGATGGACACCTTCGTCGATTCGTCCTGGTATTTCGCCCGTTTCACCGATCCCTGGCGGACGGAGAGCCCGACCGACCGCAAGGCAGTCGATCGCTTCCTGCCGGTCGACCAGTATATCGGCGGCGTCGAGCATGCGATCCTGCACCTGCTCTATTCGCGCTTCTTCACCCGCGCGATGAAGAAGACCGGCCATGCCGGGCTCGACGAGCCCTTCGCCGGCCTCTTCACCCAGGGCATGGTCGTGCATGAGACCTATCGCGCCGCCAATGGCGACTGGGTCGAACCCGGCAATGTCCGCATCGAGGTCTCCGGGAACGACCGGCGCGGCTTCGATGTCGATACTGGTGCTCCGATCGAGATCGGCTCGATCGAGAAGATGTCGAAATCCAAGAAGAACGTCGTGGACCCCGACGACATCATCGCGTCCTACGGTGCAGACACCGCGCGCTGGTTCATGCTCTCCGATTCGCCGCCCGATCGCGACGTCATCTGGACCGACGAAGGCGTGCAGGGTGCCGCCCGCTTCGTGCAGCGTCTCTGGCGCATGGTCGCGGAGATCGCGGAGCGCACCGAAAGCGGGGCCGCGAAGCCCGCCGAGATCGGCGACGCCGCCCTGGCACTGCGGAAGGCGAGCCATCGCGCACTCGACGCGGTCGGAGCCGACATCGAACGTCTCGGCTTCAACCGTTGCGTCGCCCACATCTACACACTGACCAATGCCATCGGTAAGGCGCTCGACGGCGCGGCCGAGAAGCCCGAACTCGATACCGATATTGCCTTCGCGCTCCTTGAGGCTGCCACGATCGTCACCCAGCTTGTGGCACCGATGATGCCGCATCTGGCCGAGGAGTGCTGGCACGCGCTCCGCCAGCCGGGTCTCGCCGGGGAGGCGTCGTGGCCGGAAGTCGACCCTGCGCTGCTGAAGGACAACAGCATCACGCTGCCCGTCCAGCTCAACGGCAAGAAGCGCGCGGAAGTGACCGTGGCTGCCGATGCGGATATGCTGGCCGTGGAAGCAGTCGTACGCGCCAGCGAGGCCGTTCAGCGGGCGCTTGAAGGGCGCGCGATCCGCAAGATCATCGTCGTTCCCGGGAGAATCGTGAATGTCGTCGTCTGAAGCCGCTCGCCCCCGCCGCAGCCTGCTGGCGGCCATGCTGACGATCGCAGCCCTTGCCGGCGGCTGTTTCCAGCCCCTTTATTCGGACTACACCGCCAGCACGGTCGGCGGCAGCGTCAAGACGGCGCTGCGAGGCATCGAAATCCCCGAGATCAAGGGCCTGATCGGTCATTACTTCCGTAACGAGCTCGTCTACGAGCTCGACGGCAGCGGCGAGCCGGACGCTAGCAAGACCCTGAAACTGGAAGCGGTGACCGGAGAATCGGTCGAAATCGTCACGGTGGACTATGCCAATGGCCGCGCCGATTCCGCCGTGCTCGTAGCGACGGTTACATGGAAGCTGACCCGTAAAGGCGGGAACGAGGTCGTTTCCTCCGGCACGAATTCCGTCCGCGTTCCCTATGAGCGGTCGTCGCAGCGCTTTGCGACCGTCCGTGCGGCGCGCGATGCGCAGGTTCGCGCAGCCAAGAACCTCGCCGCCATCGTCCGGGGCCAGATCGCCGCCGATCTCGTGTCCTGACCGGCTATGGTGGCGATCAAGGCGCACGAGGCCGAACGGACCCTCGCACGGCTCGATCCCGCCTGGCGGCTGATCCTGATCTACGGCCCCGACGCCGGCCTCGTTTCGGAGAGGGCGACGGGGTTGGCCCGCGCCAGCGTCGACGATCCACAGGACGCCTTCCAGCTCGTCCGCATGGATGGCGACGCCATCGCGTCCGACCCGCTGAAGCTCGCAGACGAGGCCAACACGATCGGCCTCTTCGGCGGCCGCCGCGCGATCCGGGTATCACCGACTTCAAAGCCTCTCCTCGCCGCCCTCCAACCGCTGCTGACCACGCCGTCGCAGGATGCGCTCGTCATCGTCGAGGCCGGTGATCTCCAGCGCAGCAACCCGATCCGCACCGCCTGCGAGAAAGCGAAGACGGCGCTTGCCGTGCCCTGCTATGGCGATGCCACACGCGATCTCGGCTCGATCATCGATGAGATGGTCCGCAGTGCCGGCAAGTCGATCGACCGCGTAACGCGCGATCACCTCGCCGGTCTCCTCGGCGGCGACCGACAGACGTCGCGGCGCGAGATCGAGAAACTGCTGCTTTATGTCGGGACCGACCCCGCTGTTCAGATCGAGCATGTCGATGCAGTCGTCGGCGACACCGCCCAGCGCGAGCAGGCCATGCTGGTCGACGCGGTCTTTGCCGGAAAACTGCCGGTACTCGACCTCGCCCAGGCCAAGCTGAGCAGCGAGGGGCTGGACCCCGGCGTGATGCTCGGCGCCGTGCTGCGTCAGGCACTGACGCTGCTGAAGGCGCGGCAGAGTATTGATGCCGGCAAGGGGCTCCGTGATGTCGTCGCGACGATGCGCCTGCCCTATCCGCGCATCGCGACCACGGAAGCCGCGTTGAATGCCTGGTCCAGCACCAAACTGAGCGAGGCCGTCGGCCTGCTGGGAAATGCGGTGCTGGCGACGCGGCAGAATGCCGATATGGGCCGGGCCATCGCGACCCGCGCGCTCTGGACCCTCGCGCGGCTCGGCCGCGCAAGCCGCTCTGAGTAGTTCAGGACTTCAGTCGGTGACAGAGCGCGTCGAGCTGATCGAGCGTCTTGTAGCCGATCTTGACCTCGCCGGAGCCGTTCGCGCGATGTCCGATCGAGACCGACAGGCCCAGGGCCTCTTCAAGTGCCTTCTCAAGCGCTCGCGTATCCGGGTCCTTCACGGTCTTCGGCTTGCTCGGCACGGCGCTTCTGGTCTCGCCGCGCGCCTCTTCCTGCACGATGCGCTCGATATCGCGCACGCTCAGACCATCGTCGATGATCTTCTGGGCCATGAATTCCGGGTCCGAAACGGACAGCAGCGCGCGGGCATGACCGGCTGAAACTGCACCTTCGCTGACCAGCTTGCGTACCGGCTCCGGCAGCTTCGACAGCCGCAGCGTATTGGCGACATGGCTCCGGCTCTTGCCGATGACACGCGCCAGATCGTTCTGGGTATAGCCGAATTCAGCGATCAACCGTTCGTAGCCGGCCGCCTCCTCGATCGCATTGAGATCCGTGCGCTGCACGTTCTCGACGATGGCGATCTCCAGCGCCTCCCGATCATCGGCCTCGACCAGAAGAACCGGAACGTCGTGCAATTCGGCGCGCTGGGCAGCCCGCCAGCGCCGCTCACCGGCGATGATTTCGTAGGCATCCATCATTCCGGGAATGGAACGAACAATGATCGGCTGAAGGATGCCGCGTTCGCGGATCGAGGTGGTCAGATCCTCGAGGTCCTCCTCGACGAAATTGCGGCGCGGATTGCGGGCGCTCGGCCGCAGGAACTCGACGGGAACGCGGCGCTGCCCGCGAGCCCGCTCGATCGCGCCGATCTCGTCACCGACATCGCCGATCAGCGCCGCCAGACCGCGGCCCAGGCGGGAACGCCCCTGTTCTTCGGCCATTGTCATCCTCATCAACTTCTAGTTCTAGGTTCAGGCTGCTGCCCGCAGGGCGCGCTCGCGTTTGATCACTTCCGAAGCCAGCCGCAGATAGGCTTGCGAGCCCGAGCAACGCAGATCATAGAGCAGCGCCGGCTTGCCGTAGGACGGCGCCTCGGAAATCCGCACGTTACGGGGAATCACGGTCTCGTAGACCTTGTCGCCGAGGAAGCTCTTCACATCCGCCATCACCTGGCCGGAGAGGTTGTTGCGCGGATCGAACATCGTCAGCACGACGCCCTGAATGATCAGGCGTGGATTGAGGCCCGCCTTGACTTGCTCCACCGTCTTCAGGAGCTGGCTGAGACCTTCCAGCGCGAAGAACTCGCATTGCAGTGGCACCAGTACCGCATCTGCTGCGGTCATAGCATTGATCGTGATCAGGCTGAGCGAAGGCGGGCAGTCGATCAGGATATAGGTCAGATCCTGACAGCGCTGATCGTAGACCAGTTCGTCGATGGCGTTCTTCAGGCGATGCGCGCGATCCTTGGCCGAGGCGATTTCCAGCTCGACGCCGAGCAGGTCGAGCGTCGAGGGCGCCAGAGACAGGCCGGGAACCGCCGTCGGCTGCAGGGCCTGCCCCAGGCCAACATCGCCACAAAGCACGTCATAGGTCGAGGATTTGCGGTTGCGACGATCGACGCCGAGGCCCGTCGAAGCATTGCCCTGCGGGTCCAGGTCGACGATCAGAACCTTTTCGCCAATCGCCGCCAGGGCCGTGCCGAGATTGATCGCCGTCGTCGTCTTGCCGACGCCGCCTTTCTGATTGGCAAGCGCGATCACGCGCGGGCGGCGCGGCGTCGTCACGGATGTGAGCTCAGTCATGGATCGGCTCGTCTCTCCGCCGAGCGTACCATCAGGATTCGCGCGGCATCATCAGTCACGGAGGAAACCGTTGTCGCCTGAATCTTCCAATATCTGGCCGAGTCGGTCAATTCCGCATCTAGATGTTGTCCCTTGGGAAAGAGCCCAAGCGTGCCGGTTCTCAACAGCTCTTCGCACCAATCGAGCAGTTGGGGCAGGGAAGCGAGCGCACGGGCCGTCACGACATCGACCTTGCCGGTGAAATCGCCGATCACATCTTCGATACGAGCCGCATGAACTTTGACCGGAGCACCGGTAATGCGGGCCGCATGGCGCAGAAACGCGCATTTCCGGCCATTGCTCTCGACCAGGTCGATCTGTCCCTTACCCTGCTCGGCCAGGCAGATGCCGATCACCAATCCCGGAAAACCGCCACCGGAACCCAGATCAAGCCAGCGCTCGCGCCCCTCGGCCAGCCGGAAAATCTGCAGGGAATCCGCGATATGGCGCGTCCAGACCTCGGCGAGCGTCGCCGAGGAGACAAGGTTTTTCGCCGCCTGCCAGCGTCCGAGCTCCGTGACCAGCAGGGCGAGGCGCTCCTCTGTTTCACGTGAAACAGGCGTCAAGCTCAAAGCGCGCTGGCGGTCGTTTTTATCAACAGTCACGTCGACCCTGTGGATAATGCCGCGGTGCGGGCCTTCCGGGCATGTGCCGCCAGCAGCGTCAGCGCCGCCGGCGTCATGCCCTCGATCCGTCCGGCCTGGGCCAGATCGGCTGGACGCTGAGCCGCCAGCTTGAGCTTCAATTCGTTCGACAGACCGGAGATCGCGTCGAGGTCGAGATCGGCCGGTACCTTCAGGGATTGATCGCGGCGATAGGCCTGGATCTCCGCTGCCTGCCGATCGAGATAGACCGAATAGACCGCATCCGCAGTCACGCGCGCCACGACTGGAGCGGCATACGCGTTCAGCTCCGGCCAAACCGAAGCTACCTGTGTGAATGTGACATCCGGATAGGACAGGATCTGGTAGGCGCTGCGGCGAAGCCCATCCCGATTGAGTTGCAGGCCGAAGCCCTGTGCCTGCTGCGGCGTCAGCGAGAGGCTTCTCAACTTATCTCGTAGAGAGGAGATATCCCGATTGCGGGTCTCAAATGCCGCCCGGCGTGTCGAACTGACGATACCAAGTTGCAAGCCCAGCGGCGTCAACCGCTCATCGGCATTGTCCACGCGCAAGGACAAGCGAAACTCCGCCCGTGACGTGAACATTCGATACGGTTCCGTAACACCATGGGTCACAAGATCATCGACGAGAACACCGATATAGGACTGGGTGCGGTCGAAGACGGCCGGGTTCGCTCCTCCCGCCATGCGCGCCGCATTCAAGCCGGCGAGCAGGCCTTGCGCGCTTGCCTCCTCGTAGCCCGTGGTGCCGTTGATCTGCCCAGCCAGGAACAGCCCGGCCAGAGCGCGTGTCTCCAGGGTATTTTTCAGCGCGCGCGGGTCGACGAAATCATACTCGATCGCGTAGCCCGGCCGAAGCATGGCCGCCCGCTCCAGGCCTGGGATCGTCTTCAGCAGGCCGAGCTGGACATCCTCGGGCAAAGAGGTCGAGATGCCATTCGGATAGACCGTATCGTCATCGAGCCCCTCCGGTTCCAGAAAGACCTGATGGCCGTCTCGATCACCGAAGCGCCCGACCTTGTCCTCGATCGAAGGGCAGTAGCGAGGTCCGCGTCCTTCGATCTGCCCGGAGAACATCGGCGCGCGATGCAGGTTGGCCCGGATCAGATCATGGCTCGCGAGCGTCGTGCGCGTGATTCCACAGGAGATCTGCGGGTTGGCGATTGCGGGAGTCAGCGCCGAAAAGGGCTCAGGCGGCTCATCACCCGGCTGCATCTCAAGCCCCGCCCAGTCGATACTGCGACCGTCGAGCCGTGGCGGCGTTCCGGTCTTGAGCCGACCGAGCGGGAAGCCATGACGCTCCAATGTCGCGGAAAGCCCGAGGGAAGGGGCCTCGTCGACGCGGCCGGCGGGAATGCGCTTCTCTCCGATATGGATCAGGCCGCGCAGGAAGGTGCCAGTCGTCAGCACAACCGTTCCGGCAGCGAATCGACGTCCGTCTGCCAGAACTACCCCGGTAACACGGCCGGCTTCGACCGACAGATCGAAAACCTCGCCGGTAACGATATCGAGGTTGGATTGGGCTGCCAGCAGGTTCTGGACGGCTTGACGATAGAGCTTTCGATCTGCCTGGGCTCTCGGCCCCCGCACCGCCGGACCCTTCCGGCGATTGAGCATGCGGAACTGGATACCGCCCAGATCGGCGGCTCGAGCCATGATACCGTCGAGCGCGTCGATCTCGCGAACGAGATGACCCTTACCAAGCCCGCCGATGGCAGGATTGCACGACATCACGCCGATTGTTTCCGGCTTGTGCGTGACGAGCGCCGTACAGGCGCCATAGCGTGCCGCTGACGCGGCGGCCTCGGCTCCGGCATGGCCGCCGCCGACGACGATCACGTCGTAATGCTGCCGATGAGTTGACATGCGGTTTCGCTAGCGAAGCTCGACGGGCGGGTCAACGAAAACTCCCCACACAGGCCGTGCCAGCGTCATTTTCCGATGCAGAATCCCGCAAAAAGCCGGTCGAGCACATCCTCGACGTCGATACGACCAACCAGGCGTTCCAGAGCGAGCACGGCAAGGCGGATATCCTCGGAGAGCAATTCCCCTTGTCCATGCTGCGCTGTAACGGCTCGCTCGAGTGCCGCGATCGCATCAGCGACGGCAATCCGGTGTCGCTCCCGCGTCAGAAGAGCCGACCCTCCGGAACCAAGCCCTTGCAGCCGCCCGACGATACACGCAAGCAGCTCGGCCAGGCCATCACCGGTCTCGACGGAAATTGCCTGCTCGCCTGGCAGAACATCTCCGGGCAGATCGGATTTCGTTGCAACTGCGAGCTGATTCGCTTGATTCTCGATTCGATACGGAGCCGAATCGATAGCGCGTAAGCTGAGGACGAGATCCGCGCGCTCGACCAGCGCTCGAGCACGCCTGACACCTTCCGCCTCGATGGGGTCGTCGCTATCGCGAAGACCCGCGGTATCGATCAGGATGACGGGGATCCCGGCGAGATCGAGCCTGACTTCCAGGATATCGCGCGTCGTTCCAGCGATCGGCGAGACGATCGCGACATCGCGACGGGCGAGCGCATTCAGCAGGCTCGACTTGCCCGCATTGGGCGGGCCGGCCAGCACGACGACAAATCCCTCGCGGATGCGCTCGCCCATGGCGAAGCTTCCCAGAGCGCTCTGCAACGACATCAGCACATTCGAAGCGAGTTCGACCGCCTGCAGCTGCAGCGGCCCGGAAACATCGCCCTCATCGGAAAAGTCGAGCTCGGCCGCCAGCAGGCTCATCGCGTCGATCAAGGTCGTACGCCATGCCAGCGTCAGTGTGCCCAACGCGCCATCCATCTGGCGTAGCGCCTGCTGGCGCTGCCATTCCGTCTCCGAATCGATCAGGTCCGCCAGGCCCTCGACGGCAGCGAGATCGAGCTTGCCGGCTTCGAAGGCCCGACGGGTGAATTCACCGGCTTCCGCTAGCCGGACACCTGGCAACGCAGTGAGGACCGCAACCAGCCGTGCCAGGATCGCTCGCGAACCATGGACATGAAATTCGACGACATCATCCCCGGTAAAGCTAGCCGGAGCGGCGAAGAACAGGACGAGAGCCCGATCGATGGCAGCCCCTTCCGCATCGACGAGCTTGCGTAAAGTCGCGACGCGAGGCGGCGGAATTGGTCCCGCAACCGTTTCGAGAACGAATCGGACGCGTGGCCCGGAAACTCTGACCACCGCTACGCCTGCTTTGCCGGGTGCCGAGGACAAAGCCACGATTGTCGTATGGGCGTGCTGAACCATTGCTGCTGCCGGGTGCCGCGGAAGCGGCTTCTTGGACGAGCTTCCGCCGAACATCAAGCTCCGGACGGGAAGGGTGCTTGTCTAGCCGATCGATCCGGGGTTCCGGCTTTGCCGGAACTCTGGTGCCCAGCGCAGCGCTCGAACGGTATGACTCCGTCGAAGGTCGAAGCACTACCGGTCATACTCTCGTCGAACCAAGGTAGTGCCGCATTGGTATGACCACTGCGGCTACCTGCTTCATCGGCCCCTGGAAGCGTGAACCGCTCGGAAGCGGCCTTCGCGTAAGCAGAAGCGACGGTCGACTGCGGCAGTACCAGGCTGCGCTTTGTTTCACTGAAATGGCATGGAAGCCCGTCGGACTGGCCCCCTTGGCTTGGCGCCGATACGCGCCTTTCGCGGTATGACCGGTCTGTCTTGGCCTGCCATGAGAACACAGGGCGGCCCTGTATCAACCTGGCCGTCGTACTGTCCTCCGTCACGGCCCCGAATCGAATGCCGATATTGAGTCGAGACCGGGGTTAAGGGGCGTTCGGCCCGCGCGAAAACAATTTCGCCGCCGCACCGGTGATCGGTACGGCGGCGAATCGAAATGCCGGCGGATTCGATGACGATCAGGTGTTCATCGAATCGAAGAATTCCGAGTTTTGCTTGGTCTGGCGCAGCTTGTCGATGAGGAATTCGATCGCGTCCTGCGGACCCATCGGGTTGAGGATGCGGCGCAGGACATAGGTCTTCTGCAGGTCGGAGCGCGGCGTGATGAGCTCCTCCTTGCGGGTGCCGGACTTGAGGATGTCGATCGCCGGGAAGATGCGCTTGTCGGCCACCTTGCGGTCGAGAACGATTTCCGAGTTGCCGGTGCCCTTGAACTCTTCGAAGATCACCTCGTCCATGCGCGAGCCGGTATCGATCAGCGCCGTCGCAACGATCGTCAGCGACCCGCCTTCCTCGATATTGCGGGCCGCGCCGAAGAAGCGCTTCGGCCGCTGTAGTGCGTTGGCATCGACACCACCGGTCAGAACCTTGCCGGAGGAGGGAACCACCGTGTTGTAGGCGCGGCCGAGACGGGTGATCGAGTCCAGCAGGATCACGACGTCGCGGCCATGCTCAACCAAGCGCTTGGCCTTTTCGATCACCATCTCGGCGACCTGGACGTGGCGGGACGCCGGCTCGTCGAAGGTCGAGGAGACGACCTCGCCCTTCACCGAGCGCTGCATGTCCGTAACTTCTTCCGGGCGCTCGTCGATCAGCAGCACGATCAGATAGCACTCGGGGTGATTGCTGGTGATCGACTGGGCGATGTTCTGGAGCAGTACCGTCTTGCCCGTGCGCGGGGGCGCAACGATGAGCGCGCGCTGGCCCTTGCCGATCGGCGCAACGATGTCGATGACCCGCGGCGAGAAATCCTTCTTCGTCGGATCCTGGACCTCGAGCTTCAGGCGCTCGTCCGGATAGAGCGGCGTCAGGTTGTCGAAATGAATCTTGTGCTTGATCTTCTCCGGGTCCTCGAAATTGATCGAGTTGACCTTGAGCAGGGCAAAATAGCGTTCGCCATCCTTCGGGCCGCGGATCGGTCCCTCAACCGTATCGCCGGTGCGCAGCCCGAACTTCCGAATCTGCGACGGCGAGACGTAGATGTCGTCCGGGCCCGGCAGATAGTTCGAATCGGACGAGCGCAGGAAGCCGAAACCGTCCTGCAAAACCTCGACGACGCCTTCGCCCAGGATCTCGGTCTCGCGCGCGGCGAGCTGCTTGAGGATGGCGAACATCAGCTCCTGCTTGCGCATGGTGCTGGCATTCTCGACCTCGACTTCCTCGGCGAAGGCCAGAAGTTCGGTCGGCGACTTGCTCTTGAGCTCTTGGAGCTTGATTTCCCGCATGGGGCACCCGGATCGTGAACGCCCTGCCGAACAGCAGGGGAAGGACGGTACTGGAGTGATCGACTTATCGGTCCTGGCCGGACCTGCGCTTGGGTTGCGCGACATGGGCTGCTGCAAGGGCAGGCGGCTCACGAACAGTCGACAACAGAGGGAGGACGCTGGAGAAGCGTAGCGCCCTGATAGCGGGATTCCAGTCCAGGCTCAAGCGGGAAAGCGAACGCAGCTTCAGAACGGCTTCACGATGACGAGAATGACGATGCCGACCATGAGCACCGCAGGAATCTCGTTGAGGATGCGGAAATAGCGCGGCGACTTCACGTTACGGTCATTGGCGAAATTGCGGACATGCTTCACCAGAACCCCGTGGATGCCGGACAGGATGAAGACGAGCAGAAGCTTTCCGTGCAGCCAACCCCCTTTGAAGCCGAAAGCATCCCAGGCGAGGTAAAGGCCGAGCACCCAGGTCACGATCATCGCCGGGTTGATGATGCCCTTGAGCAGCCGCCGTTCCATGATCTTGAAAGTCTCGGACTGGATCGATCCGGTCTGCGCCTCCGCGTGATAGACCATCAACCGCGGCAGATAGAGCATGCCGGCCATCCAGGAGATGACGGCCATGACATGGAAAGCCTTGATCCACTCGTACATCGCCTGAACCCTCAGCCCCGTACCCGTTTCAACAAGCGCTCGACATGTGCGATCGGCGTGTCCGGCAGGATGCCATGGCCGAGATTGAAGATGAACGGCCTGTCACCGAATGCTGCCAGGATGGCATCGACTTCCCGCTCGAGTTCATCGCCGCCTGCGCGCAGCACCAGCGGATCGAGATGGCCTTGCACCGGAACCTTCGACTGGATCGCCTCACGGGCAAAACGCCGGTCGATATCGGTTTCCAGTCCGACGGCATCGACACCCGTCCCGGCGACATAGTCAGGAATCAGATGCCCGGCGCCGCGCGGAAATCCGATGATTCGCACCTGCGGATGCACTGCCCGCACACCCTCGACAATCCGGCGCGTCGGCGCAATGCACCAGCGCCTGAAATCCTCCGCACCAAGCGCCCCTGCCCAACTGTCGAAAATCTGGACGGCGTCGACGCCGGCGGCGATCTGCGCATTCAGATAGGCGATGGACGAAACCACGATCCGGTCGATGATCGCCTGGAAAAGCGCGGGGTCGCGCTCGAACAATGCCTTTGCCGGCCCCTGATCCGGCGTACCCCGGCCCGCAACCATATAGGTCGCGACGGTCCAGGGCGCCCCGCAGAAGCCGATGAAGCCGGTTTCGCGAGGCAGGGCAGACCGAACCCTGCGAACGGTCTCGGGAATCGAATCGAGCTTGGCCTGATCCGCAAAGCGATCGATCTCTGACAGGCGCTTCGCATCGGCCACGGGTTCCAGACGTGGCCCCTCGCCTTCCGCGAACCAGAGCTTCTGGCCGAGAGCCTGCGGAACGAGAAGAATATCCGCGAACAGAATCGCGGCATCGAACCCGAAGCGCCGGATCGGCTGAAGCGTCACTTCGGCAGCGAGCTCGGGATCATAGCAGAGCGACAGGAAGCTGCCGGCTTTGGCCCTCAGCTCGCGATATTCGGGGAGATACCGTCCAGCCTGGCGCATCAGCCAGATCGGCGGGATCGACAAGGTTTCGCCGCCGAGTACACGGATCAGGGCAGGGGTCTCGTGTGTCGTCATGCCTGACGGGCCATCCATCCCGCAATCTCTCAAATAAGATTCCTAGAGAGAATCTTTTGTTTTGACTCTTGGAGGCAGGGAGATACCCCGCCACAAATTCGTCCACAACCGATCCACAGCCACTGGGACAGCGAGTCGCGGATCGCGAGGAGCCCCGGCCACCCGTTAAAGCTTTATTAACGAATTGGAATCGGCGACCGCCTCGCCGGCTTCCAAAATGATTCACGTGAAACACTTTCTTTACCATTCACAGCCGGGCGGCTGTTGATGGTTCCGGCGGGTTATACAGAGGCACCGGCGAAGCTTCGTTTCCTGTCCACTTGTCCACACCGCTCCCCATGCCCCGGGATAACCGCGAACCCTGAGCGGCCGGACATTCCGGCCGCGCTGAAACGGGCAAGCCGAGCCGACATCAATTCGCCTTGGGGCGATTCCGGTCAGGCTCAAAGCGCGCTAGAGGATAAGAACGCTTCAGGCCGGGGGATGCCGTGGTCCGCAATTATTTCCATCTGCATCTGGTTTCCGATGCGACCGGCGAGACACTGATCGCCGTCAGCCGGGCCGCCGCCGCGCAGTATGAGGCCGTCTCGGCGATCGAGCATGTCTATCCCCTGGTTCGCTCCGAGGCGCAGCTTGCCCGCGTCCTTGCCGAGATCGAGGCTTCGCCCGGCGTCGTCCTCTACACGCTGGTCGAACCGGAATGGCAGGAGAAGCTCGAGAATTTCTGTCGGGAGCTCGGCTGCCCGTGCCTGTCGGTTCTGCAGCCCGTGCTCTCGCTGTTCCAGTCCTATCTCGGACAGGCCCAGGCGACGAAGCCCGGTGCCCAGCATGTGCTCAACACCGAATATTTCCGCCGCATCGACGCGATGAACTACACGCTGCTTCATGATGACGGCCAGATGGGCGGCGATCTCGACAATGCCGACGTCATCCTGGTCGGGATCAGCCGGACTTCCAAAACGCCGACGAGCATCTATCTCGCCAATCGCGGCATCAAGACCGCCAACATCCCGCTGGTGCCGAACATTCCGCTGCCGCCCGAACTGGAAAGCGCCAGGAAACCGTTGATCGTCGGGCTCATTGCGAGCGCCGATCGCATCGTCCAGATCCGTCAGAACAGGCTGCTGTCGCTGCGCGCCGACGACGATACCTCTTATGTCGACCCAACCGCCGTCGCCGACGAGGTCACGCAATCGCGCCGCTTGTGTGCCCGCAAGGGCTGGCCGGTAATCGATGTGACACGCCGTTCGATCGAGGAAACCGCAGCCTCGATCCTCGACCTGCTCCGCGACCACCGCATGAAGTTCATCGCGACATGACCGTTGGTTCCAGCCTCTGGCTCGCTCACGAGCCCCTGATCCTCGCCTCCGGCAGCATGACCCGACGCGACATGCTCTTGGCTGCCGGCATCCCCGTCGAGATCGTGAAACCGGAGATCGACGAACGCGCCGTCGAGGAGCCCTTGGTTGATCGCGGCGTGCCGGCGGACCAGATTGCCGCTGCGCTGGCCTGCGCCAAGGCGCTCTCTGTCTCGCGCGACCGGCCGGGCCGCTTCGTCCTCGCCGCGGATCAGACGCTCGTTTGTGACGATGTCGCCTTTCACAAGCCGGCGGATCTGGCTGCCGCGCAACGCCAGATCGGCGCGCTGTCCGGCCGCACCCACGAGCTCCACTCAGCCTTCGTCATTGCGCGAGATGGCGCGCCGCTGGTCGAAGGGCTCGAGGCAGCGAGACTGACGATGCGCCCGCTCCATACCGATTTCATTGCTCGCTACCTGGCAGCCGCCGGACCGGCGGCCTTGACCAGCGTCGGCGGTTATCAACTCGAAGGCCTCGGTGCGCAGCTTTTCGACATTGTCGAGGGCGACCATTTCACCATTCTGGGCCTGCCGCTGCTCGCGGTGCTCGCGTCGCTGCGCGATCTCGACTGTCTCGCCCGCTAACGGACTTCATCCATGTCGCCGCGCTGTTTCGTCATCGGTCATCCCATCGCACATTCGCGCTCGCCCCTGATCCATGGCGAATGGCTGCGCGAACATGGGCTTCCCGGCTCCTATGAACGGATCGATGTCGCTCCGGGCGATCTGGCGACTTTCATCGCGCGTCTGCGCGATGGAGAATTCGCTGGCGGCAATGTCACCGTGCCTCACAAAGAGGCAGTGATGAAGCTGGCCGACGAGGTCAGCGATGCCGGGCGCGCGGTCGGTGCCGTCAACACGCTCTGGCACGAAGGCAATCGGATCATCGCCGATAACAGCGACGTGCCCGGCTTCCTCGCCCATCTCGATGCGACGGTGCCGAACTGGCAGGGCAAGGTCGGCACGGCCCTCGTTCTCGGCGCCGGCGGCGCGGCGCGTGGCATCTGCTACGGCCTGAAGGCGCGCGGTGTCGCGCGCATCCTTGTCGTCAACCGCAGCCCCGAACGCGCGGCCGAACTGGTCGCCGCGCTCGGCCATCCCCTTGAAGCCGGCGATTGGGCCAAGCGCGACAGCCTCGTCGGCGAGGCCGATCTCATCGTCAACACGACGGCTTTGGGCATGCAGGGCAAGCCGCCCCTGGAGATCGATCTCGCGGCCCTGAGACCGGGAACCCTCGTCGACGACATCGTCTATGTTCCCTTGAAGACAGCGCTGCTGGCGGAAGCGGAGCGGCGTGGCGGCGTTCCCGTGGATGGCCTGGGCATGTTGCTGCACCAGGCGGTACCCGGCTTCGCCCGCTGGTTCGGCGTGACGCCGCAGGTGACGCCGGTCCTGCGCGCCCTGATCGAAGCCGATATCCTGAAGGCCTGATTCGCCGGGAGCAGTCATGACCTTCGTCCTGGGCCTGACGGGCTCGATCGGAATGGGCAAATCGACCACCGCGCAGCTCTTCGAGAAGCGCGGCGTGCCCTTGCATGATGCCGATGCGGCGGTACATCGCCTGCATCGCGGCCGGGCGGCAGCCCCGATCGAGGCTGCATTTCCTGGCACGGTCATCGATGGTGCTGTCGATCGTGCGAAGCTCGGTGCCGCCGTGCTCGGCAAGCCCGAGGCCCTGCGCCGGCTCGAAGCCGTCATTCATCCGCTGGTGCGCGAGGAGGAAGAAGCCTTCCTTGCCCGCTGCCGCCGGGAGGGTGCGGAACTCGCTGTCATCGATGTGCCGCTTCTGCTCGAAACCGGCGGAGAGACGCGCTGCGATGCTGTCCTCGTCGTGACGGCTCCTGCAGCGGTCCAGCGCCAGCGCGTCCTCGCCCGGCCCGGCATGACCGCGGAAAAGCTCGACGCCATTCTGTCGCGCCAGATGCCGGATGCGGAGAAGCGCCGCCGTGCCCATTTCCTTGTGGACACGTCGCGCGGTCTCGTGGCCGCCGAGCGGCAGGTCAGCTCTATCCTGATGGCGCTCGCCGGCCGTCCCGGGCGTGGTGCACAAGCGAGGTCCTGAAGCGATGCGCGAGATCGTTCTCGATACCGAAACCACCGGCGTCGAAGCCAATAACGGCGACCGCATCGTCGAGATCGGCTGCGTCGAGCTGCTCAATCATTGCCCCAGCGGCCGCACCTTCCACGTCTACATCAACCCCGAGCGCTCGATGCCGATCGAGGCCTTCAACGTCCACGGTCTCTCGGAAGAGTTTCTGTCGGACAAGCCGGTCTTCGCCGCGGTCGCGCAGGAATTCGCCGAGTTCATCGCCGGGGCGAAGCTGGTGATCCATAACGCCGCCTTCGACGTCGGCTTCATCAACATGGAGTTCAAGCGCCTCGGCCTGCCGCCGGTCGAACAGGGCTTCGTGGTCGACACCCTCTCGATGGCGCGCCGCAAGCATCCCGGGGCCTCGAACAGCCTCGATGCACTCTGCTCGCGCTACGGCATCGACAACAGCCGCCGCACCAAGCACGGCGCGCTGCTCGACTCCGAGATCCTGGCCGAGGTCTATATCGAGCTGATCGGCGGCAAGCAGGCTTCACTCGGCCTCGGGGTCGAGGCGGCGGCCAGTCGAGGCGGGGTCGCCATGGCGGCGGTCGAGAGGCCACAGCGTCAGCGCCCGCTGGCGCCGCGCCTCAGCGAGGAAGCACTGAAGGCACACGAAGCCTTCATTCTCGGCTCGCTCAAGGCACCGCTCTGGAAGGGCTATCTCGGCATCACGGACGACGCGGCACAGTAGTCCGCGTCGTCTCTCGCTCGGGCCGGCTTATCGAGCCCGGCGGCGCGACAGCATGTTGAGCGCCTCGATCAGGGCCGAGAAGGCCATCGCGGCGTAGATATAACCCTTCGGCACATGCGCGCCGAAGCCCTCGGCGATCAGCGTGCCGCCGATCATCAGCAGGAAGCCCAGCGCCAGCATCACGACGGTCGGGTTCTTGTCGATGAAGCGTGCCAGCGGATCGGCGGCTAGCAGCATCGTCAGAACGGCGACGAGAACGGCGATGACCATGACCGGCACATGCTCGGTCATGCCGACCGCGGTGATGATCGAGTCGATCGAGAACACCAGGTCGAGCAGCAGGATCTGGAAGATCGCGGCGCCGAAGCTCAGCGTCACAGCGCGCGTGCCGCCCTCGGCGAGGATCGATTCCGGATCGGGATCGACCTTGTGATGGATCTCCTTCGTCGCCTTCCAGACCAGGAAGAGGCCGCCCGCGATCAGGATGAGATCACGCCATGAGAAAGCCTGCCCGAAGACCGTGAAGATCGGGGCGGTGAGTTTGACGATGATGGCGACGGTACCGAGCAGGGCGAGACGCAGGATGAGCGCCAGGCCGATGCCGATCCTGCGGCCCCTGGAACGCTGATGTTCGGGCAGCTTGTTGGTCAGGATCGAGATGAAGATCAGGTTGTCGATGCCGAGCACGACCTCCATGGCGATCAGTGCTCCCAGCGCGGCCCAGACAGCGGGGTCGGCGGCAAGCGTCATCAGGTGGTCCATCGGGTCTCCATCGGATACGGAAAAGGCGGGCGTCCCTGCCGGGGCGTCCGCCGTCGATCCGGTCGAGATGGAGAGAGCTGCTTTGCTGCGCAAGGATAACAATCACCTGCAATAAACGAAGAAAGGGCCCCGCGAGGGACCCTTTCGTCATGCTTGCCGATGTGCGGCCGATCAGTTCGTCGCGGCGCCCTGCTGGCCTTCGAGCTCCTGCAGGCGCTGCTGGAAGAGCTGCGCGAAGTCGATCGGCGGCACGTAGAAGGGCGGGAAGCCGCCGTTCTGCACGGCTTCGGCGATGATCTGCCGGGCGAAGGGGAAGAGCAGGCGGGCGCAATCGATCACCAGCACGGGATGGACGTGCTCCTGCGGGATGTTCTGCAGGCGGAACACGCCGGCATAGGTCAGGTCGAAGGCGAAGAGCGTCTCGCCCTTGACCTCGGCCTTGCCTTCGAGGCGCAGCACGGTCTCGTAATCGTTGTCGCCGAGAGCGGTCGAGCCGACATTGACCTGCAGCGACATCTGCGGGCCCTGCTGGGCGTCCTGCTGGGCGAGCGAGCGCGGCGCCTTCGGGTTCTCGAACGAGAAATCCTTGGTGTACTGGATCAGGGCGTTCAGGCTCGGAGCCGCTTCGGCGTCGGCGCCATTGCCGTTGGGGAGTTCGTTGGCCATCGGTCCCATCTCGTTCTGGCAGGGTGTCTCGGGGAAATCCCGCGCCTCTGCCGGCATTCGGGACTGCGCTCCGTGCTATGGAGCGGCGCGCGCGTCGGCTATCATGGACGCCGTGCCGGCACAAGAAGTCGCCTTCACAAGCGCAGGGGTGGATGTTACGAGCCAGTCTCACCATATGTCGGTGAAGGCCCGGCGCATCGCGCAGAAGGGTCAGGTAACAACGGGGAGCCGCGGGTCAGCTTTCGATGCAGAATTCCTTCGACATGCAGACTCTGGTCTTTCTGGCCCTGGCCGTGTTCGTGGCCTGGAAGCTGCGCTCCGTCCTCGGCCAGAAGACTGGTCATGAGCAACCCAAGGATCCCTTTGCCCGCCGTGAGACGCCGCCGATGCGGCCCGATCAGCCGCAGGCGCCCGAAAAGCGCGACAATGTGATCCGCCTGCCCGGCGCCGCCAACGATCCCGTCGCGCCTGAGCTTCCGGCGGCCGAGCGCTGGAAGGATCTGGCTGCGCCGGATTCGCCCGTCAGTGCCGGCATAGAGGCCGTTATCCGCCAGGAGCCCGCCTTTGATCCGCATGATTTCGTCAGCGGGGCCAAGGCCGCCTACGAGGCGATCGTCACTGCCTTCGCCCGTGGCGATCGCAAGATGCTGAAGGGCCTCCTCGCCAAGGAAGTCTATGATGGCTTCGAGCAGGCGATCACCGAGCGCGAGAAGCGCGGCGAAAAGGCGGAATCGAATTTTGTCTCGATCGACAAGGCCGATCTCGCGGCGGTCGAGGTCAAGGGCAAGACCGCTCAGGTCACGATTGCCTTCGTCTCGCAACTGATCAGCGTCACCCGCGATGCGCAGGGTGCGGTCGTCGATGGCAGCGCCGAGCAGGTCTCGGAGGTCAGCGATATCTGGACTTTCTCGCGTCAGCTTGGCAGCCGCGATCCAAACTGGCTGCTCGTCGCCACTGAATCCGCCGCGTGAAGCGCGGCGGCGCCGGTGTCGCGCTGGCGTTTTCCGCAGCCCTGGGCCTTGCATCCGTGACCGCCATGGCTTCGCCGCCTCCGCTGCCTCAAGGAGCCCGCGCCGAGGCCCTGTCGCCCGCCGCGATTCAAGGCTGGGAGCAGGACGATCACGGCAAGGCCTTCGCCATTTTCACTCAGGGCTGCATGGCCGATCCGCCCTTGCGCCAGGGCGTGCCGCTGCCGGAGCGCTTGAGCGCTGCCTGCGACAAGGCGAAAGCCTTGCTTGCCACGGGACCGGTCGATCGGGCGCAGGCACGCTCCTTCTTCGAGCAGAATTTCTCCTTCTGGCGCATCCGGCCGGAAGGCGGCGGAACCGGCTTCACGACCGGCTATTTCGAGCCGGAATTCGAGGGCTCGCTGACGCCTTCCGCCGCTTTCCCGACGCCGCTCTACGACCGGCCGAAGGATCTCGTGACGCGCTTCTCCGAGGAAGACTGGCCCGGCCTCGACAAGACGCTCTCGGCCGCGCGCCGCACCGACAACGGGTTCGAGCCGTTCCCGGACCGCACCGCGATCGAGACGGGGGCACTCGATGGCCAGGGACTCGAGATTCTCTGGTTGCGCGACCCCGTCGATCGTTTCGTGCTGCAGGTCCAGGGCTCCGGACGTGTCCGGCTGCCGGACGGTTCGGTCACGCGGCTGAGCTATTCCGGCCGGAACGGACACCCCTATACCTCGCTCGGTCGCGAGCTCAGCCAGCGCGAGGCCATCCCGCCCGAGCAGATGACCATGGACCGGCTCATCGCCCGGCTGAAGGCCGACGCCGGTTTCGCCCGCGACCTGATCCGCCTGAACAAATCCTTCGTCTTCTTCGCCCGGCGCGACGATCTGCCGGCCGGGAGCGGCCCGATCGGGGGCGCCGGCCTGCCGCTGACCCCCATGCGCAGCATCGCGGTCGACCGCACCGCCTGGCCCTATGGCCTGCCGGTCTGGATCGACACGACGCTTCCAGACGGGACCGGCGGTGACGAGCATCTGGCTCGCCTGATGATCGCGCAGGACACCGGCTCGGCCATTCTCGGCCCTGCCCGGATGGATCTCTTCGTCGGCTCGGGTGCCGCGGCGGGGCATCGTGCGGGCCTGATCCGCCATCCCGTCGCCTTCACCGTATTGTGGCCGCGTTGAGATGCGTGCCCGGCGCGGAAAGACGCTGACGGAGGCCGATATCGCGCTCTGGCGCCAGGTCGCGCGCTCGGTGAAGCCCTTGCCGGGCCGGGCGCCGGTCGAGCCCGAACCGGTTCCGGAACAGGCGACTCCCGCGCCGACCGAAACCGCGATGCGTGCCGTTGTTGCGGCTGCGCCGTTGAAGACGGCGCCACCATCGGCTCCGCCACTGGCGCCGATCGAGCGGCGGCTGCGCACGCAGTTGCGCCGCGGCCAGCAGAGCGTCGACGCTTCCATCGATCTGCACGGCATGCGGCAGGACGAGGCGCATCTGGCGCTCCACGCTTTCCTGCGCCGCGAGCAGCGCCGTGGCTGCCGCATCGCCCTGGTGGTGACCGGCAAGGGCGCGCCGGTGCCGGCTCTTTTCGGCGACGAGCGCGGCGTCCTGCGCCGGATGGTACCGCATTGGCTGCGTCTCCCGGATCTGCGCTCGCTGGTCCTCGGTTTCGAGGAAGCGGAGCAGCGCCATGGCGGCTCCGGGGCGCTCTATGTCCGCCTGCGTCGCCTGCGGGAGCAGGGGCCGTGACCCCCTTCGGCGAGCGCGTCCGGGCCTTGCGGGAGGCGCGCGGCATGAGCCTCGCGCAAATGGCGGAAGGCCTTGGCGTCTCGCCGGCCTATCTCTCGGCACTGGAGCACGGCAAGCGCGGCCGCCCGACCTTCACGCTTGTTCAAGGTGCGATTCACCTCCTCGGAGTGATCTGGGACGAGGCCGACGAACTCGTCCGCCTCGCCGATCTTTCGCATCCACGCGTGATTATCGATACCGCTGGACTCGAACCCGAAGCGACACTCCTCGCCAACCGCCTGGCGCGCGAGATCGGCCTGCTGGAGGGAGAAGATCTGCACCGCCTCGCCACCGCCCTCGACGAGGCCGCCGCCCGGCGCGACCCAGCCTGATTCGCGATGCTTGACCGCACGGCAGGCGGATGCGACAGGGCCAGCACCTTCCCCATCGGCCGCCGCGCCGCGCCATCCGGACAGAGCAAAGAGCCATGACCCAGACCCGTACGGACGTCCTCGCCCTCGGCAATGCCATCGTCGATGTGCTGGCTTCGGCGGAGGAAGACTTCCTCATCGCCCAGAAGCTGACCAAGGGCGCGATGATGCTGATCGACGAGGACCGCGCCGAGTCGCTCTATGCCGCCATGGGCCCGGCCCGGATCATCTCCGGCGGCTCGGCCGCCAATACGATCGCCGGCCTCGCTTCCTTCGGCGGCAAGGGCGCCTTCATCGGCAAGGTCCGCGGCGACGAGCTCGGCAAGCTCTATCGCCATGACCTGACCTCGCTCGGCGTCGCTTTCGGCACGGCCGATGCGACGGAAGGGCCGGCGACGGCGCGCTCCTTCATCATTGT
>NZ_JAFKFW010000042.1 GCF_017308015.1 Allobosea sp. | reverse complement strand
CGTCTTCGATTGCGCCAACCCCTGCGGCCGCATCGGCAAGCGCTATCTCTCGGTCGAGAGCCATATCCGCATGATGGCGGCGGCCCAGCCCTTCATCTCGGGCGCGATCTCCAAGACCATCAACATGCCGAACGAGGCGACGGTCGAGGACTGCAAGAGCGCCTATATGCTCTCCTGGAAGCTGGCGCTGAAGGCCAACGCCCTCTACCGCGACGGCTCCAAGCTCTCGCAGCCGCTGAATTCGGCGCTGATCTCGGATGAGGACGACGAGGCGGATGACGCGGTCGAGACGCTGGTCGCCCAGCCGATGGCGGCCCGTGCCACCCAGATCTCGGAGAAGATCGTCGAGCGCATCGTCGAGCGCATCGAGCGCAAGCGCGAGCGCGAGAAGATGCCGGATCGCCGCACCGGCTACATCCAGAAGGCCACTGTCGGCGGCCACAAGGTCTATGTCCATACCGGCGAGTATTCGGACGGGCGCCTCGGCGAGATCTTCATCGACATGCACAAGGAGGGCGCGGCCTTCCGGGCGATGATGAACAACTTCGCCATCGCAGTCTCGCTCGGCCTGCAATACGGCGTGCCGCTGGAGGAGTACGTGGAGGCCTTCACCTTCACCCGCTTCGAGCCGTCGGGCTTCGTCGCCGGCAACCAGTCGATCAAGAACGCGACCTCGATCCTCGACTACGTCTTCCGCGAGCTGGCGATCTCCTATCTCGGCCGCAACGATCTCGCCCATGTCGATCCCAGCGAGATCGGTCATGACGTGATGGGCGGCGGCGTCGAGCAGGGCAAGGCCCCGGACGCTATCGCCCCGATCGCAACGACGCCGCTGGCCTCGACCGGTTTCCGCCGCGGCAAGCCGATCAACCTGCTCGCCATCCAAGGCGGCGGCCAGGGAAGCCATGCGGCCAACGATGCGGTCGCCCGCTCAACCTCCTCGGTGATGGGCCTCGCCACCGCCGGCGCGACCGCTCTGAAGGAAGAGCCCGAAGCATATGGCGAAGCGGAAATGGCCAAGCTCGGCTTTGCGGCACCGGCCGCTCAGCCGACCCAGTCGGAGCGCCGGGCCGAGGCGATCATGAAGGGCTATGTCGGCGACTCATGCGGCGAATGCGGCAACTTCACGCTGGTCCGCAACGGCACCTGCCTGAAGTGCAACACCTGCGGCTCCACGACGGGATGTTCATAAGCCGCATCCTCCATGTGAGGCTGAAATGAGAGGCGAAGTTCCCCGCTTTTGAGCTTCGATTTCCGCAAAATCTGGGAGGCGGCACCAAGTGCCGCCTCCCTTCGCCAATCCGAACAAAGCATGAATCGTCGATAAGCCGACCGTCTTCCTCATGGATGTGGTCGAACACGCCCTCCAAACCCCGCGCCCCCTTCGCCCAGCCCTGATGAGGCCTCCGGCCGTTGTCGAAGTCGAGATACCGGCCGATCGAGGCACAAGCCTCCGACACGCTGGCATCGGTGCGCAGATCGACTTCCTCATACTTCACCGATTTCAGGAGGCGCACGACGAAGACGTCGTCGTGCCGGGCGCCCGTGCCGTCCATCCAGATCCTGATGTCGGCTGCGATCAGCAAGCCGGCGAACCTATGGCAGGTGAACTGCGAGCCCTGGTCGATATTGTCGCGACAATGCCTCTGGCATTGCGCTGAGATCTCCGGCTTGCCGAAGCGGGCCATGGCGTCCTCGACCGCCTCGATGCAGAAGGTGAGATCCGTCATGATCGAAGCCGCCAGGCCAGGACCTTGCGGCTGGCGGCTCCGTCGATCGGAGGCCGCCCTGGAAGGGCGCACTCACTCCCAGCTCAGAGCGCCGCCGTTCTGGTATTCGATGACGCGGGTCTCGAAGAAGTTCTTCTCCTTCTTTAGATCCATCGCCTCGGACATCCAGGGGAACGGATTCTCGGTTTCGGCAAAGACCGGCAGGAGACCGAGCTGCGCGCAGCGACGATTGGCGATGAAGTGCATGTACTGCTCGCAGAGCGCCGCATTGAGGCCGAGGAAGCCCCTCGGCATCGTGTCGCGGCCGTAAGCCGCCTCGAGCTCGGCGGCTTCCCGGAGCATGCCACGGACCTCGTCCTGGAAGGCGTTGGTCCAGAGATGCGGGTTCTCGATCTTGATCTGGTTGATCACATCAATGCCGAAGTTCAGATGGATCGACTCGTCGCGCAGGATGTACTGGTACTGCTCGGCGATCCCGACCATCTTGTTGCGCCGGCCGAGCGAGAGGATCTGCGCGAAGCCGGTGTAGAACCACATGCCCTCGAAGATCACGTAGAAGGTGATCAGGTCGCGCAGCAGCGCCTGGTCGTTCTCGGGCGTGCCGGTGCGGAACTCCGGGTTCTCGATGCTTTGCGTATGCTTCAGCGCCCAGGCCGCCTTGTCGGTGATCGATGGCACCTCGCGATACATGTTGAAGAGTTCCCCCTCATCGAGGCCAAGGCTCTCGACGATGTACTGGAAGGTGTGCGTGTGGATCGCCTCTTCGAAGGCCTGGCGCAGCAGGTACTGCCGGCATTCCGGATTGGTCAGGTGGCGATAGATCGCCAGCACGATATTGTTTGCGACGAGGCTCTCGGAGGCCGCGAAGAAGCCGAGATTGCGCTTGAGCATGCGCCGCTCGTCCTCGGTCAGGCCGTCCTTCGACCTCCACAGCGCGATGTCGGCCTGCATCGAGACCTCGGTCGGCATCCAGTGGTTGTTGCAGCCGGAGAGGTATTTCTCCCAGGCCCACTTATATTTGAGCGGCAAGAGCTGGTTCACGTCGGCGCGCGCATTGATCATGCGCTTCTCGTCGACCGTGACGCGCCCGCCATTGCGGTCGATCTCGCCGAGGCCGGTGGCGGCGGCAGCAGTGGGACTGTTGAGGGTAGCGGGGTTGGCGGCGGGCGCCGGCTTGGTGTCGGACCAGTCGAGCATGGGGATATTCCGTTCTTGATCTGAGGGCGCGGACGCCCGGGAGCCCGGGCGCTCTCATCGCGAAGAGCTCGAGCCGAAGCAGCCGCTACTGGCAGGCTTCGCAGGTGGGATCATCGATCGAACAGGCGTTGGGCACCGCCATGCCGTTCTCCAGCGGAATATCGATGATGATCGGCGCGGCAGACTTGGCTGCGACGGGAACCGTGGCCGAGACAGCATTGAGCTTCCCATCCGTGCCCTTGAGCGTCGATTTCTCGACGTGGGTCGCCGACAGCGCGCGCAGGTAATAGGTCGTCTTCAGACCCAGCCGCCAGGCGAGCCGATAGGCCTCGTCGAGCTTCCGGCCCGAGGGCTGCGCCATGTAGAGGTTCAGCGACTGGCCCTGGTCGATCCATTTCTGCCGGCGCGCCGCCGCCCTGATCAGCCACTCCGTCGGGATTTCAAACGAGGTCGCATAGAGCGCCTTGAGGTCGGCCGGAACGCGGTCGATCTGGCTGACCTTGCCGTCGTAATATTTGAGGTCCGAGACCATCACCTCGTCCCAGAGCCCCCTCGCCTTCAGGTCATGGACGAGCCCGGCATTCACCACGGTGAAATCGCCCGACATGTTCGCCTTGACGTAGAGCTGGCTGTAGGACGGCTCGATCGACTGCGAGACGCCGACGATGTTGGAGATCGTCGCGGTCGGCGCGATCGCCATGGTGTTCGAGTTGCGCATGCCAGTGGTCTTCACCCGCTCACGCAGGCTTTCCCAGTTCAGCGTCGAGGAGTGGTCGAGTTCGACATCGCCGTCGCGGGCTTCCGAGAGGATATCGAGCGAGTCGATCGGCAGGATGCCCTTCGACCAGAGCGAGCCCTCGAAGCTCGGATAGCGGCCGCGCTCGGCGGCGAGATCAACCGAGGCCGAGATCGCATGGAAGCTGATCGCCTCCATGGAGCTGTCGGCGAAGGCGACCGCCTCCTCCGACGCAGCGACTAAGCGCAACGTCTGGAGCGCATCCTGGAAGCCCATGATGCCGAGCCCGACAGGGCGGTGGCGCAGGTTCGAGCGTCGCGCCTCCGGGATCGTGTAGAAATTGATGTCGACGACGTTGTCGAGCATCCGCATCGCGGTCTTCACGGTGCGCGCGAGCCGGGCCTGATCGAGCCCTTCCGCCGTGACATGAGCGGCGAGATTGACCGAGCCGAGATTGCAGACCGCGACCTCGTCTGCCGAGGTGTTGAGGGTGATCTCGGTGCACAGGTTCGAGGAATGAACGACGCCGGCATGTTGCTGCGGCGAGCGCAGGTTGCAGGCGTCCTTGAAGGTAATCCAGGGATGACCGGTCTCGAAGAGCATGGTCAGCATGCGACGCCAGAGATCGACCGCCTTCAACTTCTTATGGACACGCAACTCGCCGCGGGCAGCCTTCGCCTCGTAGGCCTCATAGGCTTCCCGGAACGGCTTGCCATAGAGGTCGTGCAGATCCGGCACCTCGTCCGGCGAGAACAAGGTCCAGTCGCCGCCGGCCTCGACGCGCTGCATGAACAGGTCCGGGATCCAGTTGGCGGTGTTCATGTCGTGGGTGCGGCGGCGATCGTCGCCGGTGTTCTTCCGGAGATCGAGGAACTCCTCGATGTCGACATGCCAGGTTTCGAGATAGGCGCAGACCGCGCCCTTGCGCTTGCCGCCCTGGTTGACGGCGATGGCCGTGTCGTTGGCGACCTTCAGGAACGGCACCACGCCCTGGCTCTCGCCATTGGTGCCCTTGATATGGGCGCCCAACCCACGCACCGGCGTCCAGTCGTTGCCGAGGCCGCCGGAATATTTGGCGAGCAGCGCATTGTCCTTCACCGCCTTGAAGATGCCGTCGAGATCGTCGGCGACGGTCGTCAGGAAGCAGGAGGAGAGTTGCGGGCGCAGCGTGCCCGAATTGAACAGCGTCGGCGTCGAGGCCATGAAGTCGAAGGAGGAGAGCAGATCGTAGAACTCGATCGCGCGCGCCTCGCGGTCGATCTCGCGAATGGCGAGGCCCATCGCAACGCGCATGAAGAAGGCTTGTGGCAGCTCGAAGCGGTTGCCTCGCACATGCAGGAAATAGCGGTCGTAGAGCGTCTGGAAGCCGAGATAGTCGAACTGAAGATCGCGCTCCGGCTTCAACGCGGCGGCGATGCGGGCGATGTCGAAGCGGCCGAGCTCGGGATCGATCAGCTCGTTCTCGATGCCGGATTTGAGGTAGGCTACGAAATACGCGTCATAGCCAGCAGCCATCTCCTCCTGCGTCGCCTGCTCGGCATGGCCGTGGACGAAGCTCAGGGCCTCGCGGCGGAGCTTGTCGAGCAGCAGCCGGGCCGAGACCTTGGCGAAATTAGGCTCTGTCTCGATCAGGGTGCGCGCGGCGAGGATCGGTGCCAGCGCGAGTTCGTCGAGCGAGATGCCGTCATAGAGGTTGCGGCGCGCTTCCGTCAGGATTGGCTCGGCCGAGACGCCGTCGAGACCCGCACAGGCCTCGCGCACGACCTTCTCCAAGCGGGCAGCGTCGAGCGGGACGAGCGTCCCGTCGGCGAGCTTCATGTGCAGCAAGG
The DNA here is from genome assembly GCF_017308015.1 of Allobosea sp. GTDB lineage: Bacteria > Pseudomonadota > Alphaproteobacteria > Rhizobiales > Beijerinckiaceae > Allobosea. The sequence continues at coordinate 23,736 of NZ_JAFKFW010000042.1, read as the reverse complement.
GGGCGATTGAGGCGGCAGGCTTCGTCTCGGCGACCGCTCTTGCCCGCTCCCGCGCACGCTCCTCGCGATAGAGCACATAGGCGCGGGCAACCTTGTGATGCTCGCCGCGCATCAGCGCGAGCTCGACCTGATCCTGCACGTCCTCGATATGGAAGGTGCGGCCGTTCGCGGCGCGACGGGTCAGCCCGGTGACAACCTGCTCGGTCATCTCCGCGACGGCTTCATGGATTCGACGCGAGGCAGCGGCATTCGAGCCCTCGACCGCCAGGAACGCCTTGGTCAGCGCGACCGAGATCTTCGACGGATCGAACGGCGTCACCGCGCCGTTGCGGCGAATGACCTGGTAACCGGGTTCACTGCCGGATGCCTTGGTGACCGCAAGATCGGCAGCCGGAGAAACGGCAACCGGCCGCTCGGCTTCGAGAGAAAGAGACATGGCACCAACCCCAAATGTTGGGGGCAAAGGCCAAAGCGGTTGCATCGAGAAGGCGCGCGGCACCACAAGGCCGCGACCTGCCAAGCGCACCACCGGGACACCCCGCCCGAGGACGTTCACTAGGTCGCGGCAGGTCTCCTGGCTCGCGGGTCAGCGCTCTCGTCCCGTCTTCCCAAGACCTTGCAGCCTCAGTGACTAACCTTGGACGTGAGCTCGCCGCTTACAGTTGCGGGGGCAGCGCCGGTATCGCACCGGCTTCCCTCTTAGCTCTCGATCTTGCGATTCGAGAGACCATCGACACCAGATTTAGTAGCTGACGCCTTGCAAGTGTCAATCGGTCGTATCGACCTGACTGCTCCGGCTGTGAAGAACGGGGATTGGACGGTGGGGCAAGCGCTCTATCCCGCTCTGGCCATTCTGCGACGGTTTGCGACGTTCACATCAGCAGCGCGATCTTATCCGGTGGGTGCAGCGGACACTGAATGACCTGCCGGCCATGGCGAAATGATCCGTTGCCGGAGACCGCAGCCTCCTGTCCTTGGTCCAGCATCGACGCTCCGCGGGCGTAATCCCAGGCAGCCCCTCTACCACCCGAGGATGGAGCCTCTCCTCGCGGAAACGATCAATCCGAAGATCGATAGCGCTCATCAGCTCCATGATGGTCTTTGCTTCGACGAAGCTCTGTGTAGCGATGACGAACGGCGGATCGACCTTGAGCGGGCACTCTGCCAAGCGCAGCGGATGATCCGGCTGGTTGCTCGGCAGAGTTCCCGCTGCCCCACACTGGAACCCAGGGTTTCGCCAAGGGCTCTCTTCAATGAATGAGGGTCCGACGACTTCGAAAAACTGCGGCAGGCATTATTTGTTGGCGGACAGGATACCCCTGCACTTATTAGCCATCACATGCCTCGGCTAATGCCGACGGCCTGAGCCAGAACGGCAACATCGGGCGCGGGTGCCCGTTGTGAATGCTCCGGGGAGTTCGGCAATGACGTCACGCGATCGGTTCGAGGACGCGCTTGCCTCCCCTCTCCCACTGCGAGTGATCCCGGTCACGAAAGCCGCTTTCGAGCCCTTCGGCTGGCTGGTGGAAACCAGCGATTCCGGCCGTCCCGCGAATAACGGGACGGCGCACCGGCACGACATCCACGCGCACGCTGCTGCCGATGTCCGGCCCGGCTCCAGGCTCGTCACCTCGATATTCAAAGCGAAGCAGCAGCCGCCCACATCCGCGATCTCAATGCTCGAACGGCATGTGAATTCGGTTCAGCTCATCATGCCGCTCGACGGCGCCGGCCACATCGTCGTCGTCAGCAGGGCCAGCGCCGACGGCACGCCGGACCTGTCGACCCTCGCCGCCTTCGCCTTCTCGGCGTCGCAAGGGATGATCTATCGCCACGGGCTCTGGCACCACCCGATCATGGCGATTGGCTCGGACGCGCGCTTCCTCGTCCAGTCCTGGCAGGACGGCTCCGCCGCCGATTGCGAGATCCTCGCCATCCAAGCCAGGACGCTGACTGTGATGGCGTGACCCGAACTACCCCGTCATCATCTTCGGCAGGATGGTGACGATCTGCGGAAACGCCGTGATCAGGACCAGCAGAAGCATGAGCACGAAGAAATAGGGGATTGCCGCCCTCGTCACCGCGAGGATGTCCTTGCCGGTGATGCTCTGCAGCACGAACAGGTTGAAGCCGACCGGTGGCGTGATCTGCGCGGCCTCGATCAGGATCACCACGAAGATGCCGAACCAGAGCAGGTCGATGCCGGCCGCCTGCACCATCGGCAGCATCACCGACGACGTCAGGACGATGATCGAGATGCCCTCGAGGAAGCAGCCGAGGATCAGTATGAACACGGCCAGAACCGCCAGCAGCGCATAGGGCGACAGATGCATCGCATCGACCCAGCTCGCCAGCGAGCGGGGGATGTCGACAAAGGCGACGGCGATGGTCAGGCAGGCGGCGCAGGCGATGATGAAGGAGATCATGCAGGAGGTCCGCATGGCCGCCATCAGCCCATCCATGAAGCTCGCGCGCGTCAGCCCACCGCCGACCGCAGCCAGGACGAGCGCTCCGATCACGCCGATGGTCGCGGCCTCGGTCGGCGTCGCGATGCCGCCATAGATCGAGCCGACCACCGAGGCGATCAGCAGTGCCACCGGGATCAGCCGGCGCGAACGGTAGATCTTCTCGAGGAAGGGCACCGGCGGCTCGGCCGGCGGCATCCTGCTCGGGTTGAGCAGGCTCCAGATCGCCGTATAGCCCATGAACAGCGCCATCAGCAGGATGCCGGGCAGGACACCGGCGATGAACAGCCGCGCGATCGAGACTTCTGCGGTCACGCCATAGACGATCATGATGATCGAAGGCGGGATCAGCAGGCCGAGCGTACCGGAGCCGGCCAGCGTGCCGATCGTCATGCTGAGCGGGTAGCCGCGCTTCTCGAGCTCGGGAACGCTGATGCGCCCGATCGTGGCGCAGGTGACCGCCGATGAGCCGGCGACAGCCGCCATGATGCCGCAGCCCAGCACATTGACATGGAGCAGCCGGCCCGGCAGCCGCGAAACCCAGGGTGCCAGCCCCTGGAACATGTCGGCCGAGAGCTTCGAGCGGAACAGGATCTCGCCCATCCAGATGAAGAGCGGCAGCGAGGTCAGCGCCCAGCCCCAGCTCGAATCCCAGAGCGTGGACGCGATCAGAGATCCCATCGGCGCGGTGGTGAAGAGCCCCATCATCACCATGCCGACGGTGAGCAGCGAGAGTGCGACCCAGACGCCGTTGGCGAGCAGCAGGAGGAGCGAGCTGGCAAGGACCAGCGAGGCGAGAACGGTCGTGTCCATCATCCGCCCCTATGCTACCGGCCGGTCGAGCTCGACCTCGTCGGGCGCCTCGTAGCGCGGCTTGCCGCCGGCGAGGAGCCAGATGAGCTCGTCGATGAAGGCGATCGCCAGGGCGGCGATGCCGATAGCGACGCCGGCCTGGGGAATCCAGAACGGCATGGCCAGCAGGCCGGGGCTGATATCGTTGAACTCGCGCGATTGCAGCGCGAGCGAGCCGACATGCCAGGCGAGGAACGACACGACGACCGTGCCGAGCAGGCAGTTGAACAGCTCGACGCCATGACGCCAGCGCTGCGGCAGACGGTCAACGATCAGGTTGATCCGGACATGGCCGCCGCGCCGGAAGGTATGGGCGAGGCCGAAGAACGTCGAGGCCGCGAGGCACAGGCCCGCCGCCTCGGTGGCATCGATCGTGACGCCGCGCATGCGGCCCACGATCTGGGTGACGATGGCCAGCCCGATGCCGACCATGAAGGCGGCGGCGACATAGCCGCACGCCTCATAGAACCTGTCGAGAACTCCGCGTATCACCGGTCACCCCGTTGGCCATGGATCGATGAAAAGAGTGGCGCGCGGAAGCCGGTTACTTCAGGCTTTTCTGGTAGGTCTCATAGACGGCCTTCTCCTCGGCCGTGGCCGTGCCGAGCCAATCGGCCACCATGCCCTTGCCGGCCGCGTCGATGGCGTCGAGGATATCCTTCGGCGACCGGGCGATCGTCATGCCATGGCTCTTGAGCACGTTTTCGCGCTCCTCTCCGGCCTTTTGGGACATATCCCAGCCGCGCTTGGTCGCAGCCGCGCCGGCCTCGGTCACCACCTTCTGCGTCGCCGGGTCGAGCTGGCGGAAGGCGCGCTCGTTGACGAGGATCGCGTTCTTGTTGTGCATCGTACCGGTATAGGTGAAGTGCTTGACGTAGTCCCAGATCTGGACGTCCGTCCCGGTCTGGGCGCTGGTCCAGAGCGACTGGATCATGCCCGTCGAGAAGGCCTGCGGAACTTCGGCGAAGGGCAGGATCAGCGCCTCCATACCGAGCTTTTCGCCCATGATCTGCGTCTGCTTGGAATAGATGCGCAGCTTCTGACCCTTGAGATCGGCCAGTCCCTTGAGCTCGGCCTTGGTGTAGAAGCCCTGCCCCGGCCAGGCGACGTAGGTGATGGCGCGCAAGCCGTTCTTCTTGAACATCGCCTCGAAGAACGGTGTCTGGGCCTCAAGCAGCTTTGTCGCCTGATCGTAGGTCGTGGCAACGCCCGGGATGTTGTCGAGATTGTACATCGCCGCCTCGTTTCCGTAGACGCCGAGGCGGATCTCGCCGATCTGGATCTGGCCGGACTGGACGGCGCGCTTGACCGCGTCGAGCTTGATCAGGCTGTCGTTCGAGCGCAGGTCGATCTTGAGCTTGCCGCCGCTCTTCTCCTCGATCTCCTTGATCATCTGCCGGATGTTCTGGGTGAAGAAGCTGCTCTCCGGATAGCCGGACGCCATGGTCCAGCTCGTCTGCGCGGCGGCTGGAACGGCCAGTCCGATGCCGAGGGCAAGGGCTGCGGATGCGATCAGAGCTCTGCGGTTCATGGTTCCCCTCGTTCTTGTCGCGCTGCGGAGGAAGCCGCGCGCGTTTCAGGAGCCGGTGCCGTGCCGAAGCCCGATCGACGCCGGATGACAGTCCACCGCGTTCTGCCGATAGCAGCCAATTGAATTTTTCTGTTCTCGCAATGCATTTTCTTTATCGAGGATATGCCGGCGCGAAACGGTCGCGCGACCGTGCAGGGGGAGAGAGATGCCGAACTGGACGCTGAAACAGCTCGAGAGCTTTGTCTGGGTGGCCAAGCTCGGCAGTTTCCGGGCGACGGCCGAGCGCCTCAACACGACCCAGCCCAACATCTCCGTGCGAATCTCGCAGCTAGAATCCGTGCTCGGCGTGCGGCTCTTCCATCGCGATTCGGGATCGGTCGCGTTGACGCCGATCGGTCATTCGCTGCTCAACCAGGCCGAGCGCGTGCTGCGCGCCTCCGAGGAATTCTCGCAGCAATCGATCCGCTCCGACCAGCAGGTCGGTATCCTCAGGCTCGGCGTCGCCGAACTCATCGCCCAGACCTGGCTGCGCGACTACCTGCTCGACCTGCGGCAGGTGTTTCCCAATGTCGATGTCGAACTCAGGGTCGATCTGACGATCAACCTGCGCGAGGAACTGGTTTCGCGGTCGCTCGACCTGTGCCTGTTGAATGGCCCGATCTCGAACTTCAACATCACCAATGTCGATCTCGGCTCCGTGCCCTATCTGTGGGTGGCCTCGCCCGGGCTCGGGCTCGTCGGTTCCGATCTTGCGACGATGGCCTCGCACACGATCCTGACCCATGCGCGCAATACGCGCCATTTCGTCGAGCTCTCGGCGCATTTCCGCGACAACTGGGAGAGGCCGGTTCGGATCGTGCCGTCGAGCAGTCTCGCAGCCAGCCTGCAGATGACCCTCGATGGCCTCGGCATCGCGCCGATGTCGCGGACGCTCGTGCAAAAATACCTCGAAAGCGGAGAGCTGGTGGAGTTTCCCTATGAGTGGAAGCCCAGCGCTCTGATCTTCACGGCCTCATATGCCCATACCCCTGCGAGCTTTCTGCTCAGGCGCGCGGCCGAACTTGCCGGGGAGAGAGCCGCGCGGCACCCTCCGGGCGATGCACGATGGCTCGCGGATACAGCCGACCGGTGACCATGACGATAAATATTCTCTATCGAATAACATAGAAAATAATAATTCGACGACATCGACGACCCGTTCCATCTTCCGGCTCCCAGACAACGGAGGCGTGTAAGCCATGTCTATTCTCGGGGCCCGGTTGGGCGTCGATATCGGGGGAACCTTCACGGACGTCGTGCTCGAGCAGGACGGACGGCGGTTCTCGACCAAGGTGCTGACCACCTACGCCGCGCCCGAGGATGCGATCGTCGAGGGCATGCATCGCGTCTGCGCGAAGGCCGGCATCGACGCCTCAGCGATCGGGCAGATCATTCACGGCACGACGCTGGCGACCAATGCGCTGATCGAGCGGCGCGGTGCCAAGACCGCGCTCATCACCACAGAAGGCTTCCGCGACGTCATCGAGATGCGGACCGAGAGCCGCTTCGAACAGTACGACCTGAACCTGACGCTGCCCGCCCCGCTGCTGCCACGCAACCGCCGCTACACCGTCAAGGAGCGCATGGATGCGCGCGGCAAGGTCCTGATCCCGCTCGATCGCACCGCCATCGAAGCGCTCGCCGACGAACTGCGCGAGGCCGGCTACGAGAGCGTCGCGGTCGGCCTGCTGCACTCCTATGTCAACGACGCGCATGAGCGTCTGATCCAGGAGGTGCTGGCGGAGCGCCTGCCGGGCGCGATGGTCTCGCTCTCATCGGAAGTCTCGCCTCAGATGCGCGAATACGAGCGCTTCAACACGACGATCGCCAACGCCTATATCAAGCCGCTGATGAAGAGCTATCTCGTCCGGCTCAAGGGCCGGCTCGCGGCCGAGGGCACCGCCTGCCCGATCTTCCTGATGCATTCCGGCGGCGGCATCATCTCGCTGGAAAGCGCTTCCGAATTTCCCGTGCGCCTCGTCGAATCCGGCCCTGCGGGCGGCGCCGTTTTCGCAGCCGATATTGCTGCGCGGCATGGCCTGAAGAAGGTGCTCTCCTTCGACATGGGCGGTACCACGGCAAAAATCTGCCTGATCAAGAACTACACCCCCAAGACCGCCCGCGTCTTCGAGGTTGCCCGGACCTACCGGTTCAAGAAGGGCTCCGGCATGCCGATTTCTATCCCCGTGATCGACATGGTCGAGATCGGGGCCGGCGGTGGCAGCCTCGCCCATGTCGATTCGATGAACCAGATCCGCGTCGGCCCGGAAAGCGCCGGCTCGGAGCCCGGCCCGGCCTGCTACGGACGGGGCGGCAAGCGCCCGGCCGTAACCGATGCCGACGTCGTACTCGGCAAGATCGACCCGGATAATTTCGCAGCCGGCACGATCCCGCTCTTCGCCGACCAGTCGGCCGCGGCGCTGGAAAGCCAGATCGGCGGCAGGCTCGGCATGGATGCCCTGGAAAGCGCCTGGGGCGTGGCCGAGGTCGTCGACGAGAACATGGCCAATGCCGCTCGCGTCCATGCTGTCGAGAACGGCGAGGACCTGTCGGAATACACCATGATCGCCTTCGGCGGCGCAGCTCCGCTGCATGCCGGCCGGCTCTGTGAAAAGCTCGGCATTGCCCGTTGCCTCGTGCCGCCCGGCGCCGGCGTCGGCTCGGCGATCGGCTTCCTGCGGGCTCCTTTCAGCTTCGAGGCCAACCGCACGCTGTTCATGCGGCTCGCCCAGTTCGATATCGCGCGCGTCACGAAACTCTTCGACGAGATGGAAGAGGAAGCGACGCGGGTGGTGCGCTCCTGCGGCTGGGACGGCACGATCCAGGCCGAATACAAGATCTATATGCGTTATGCCGGCCAGGGCTGGGAAATCCCGGTGACGCTGACGCCGCAGGAGGCTCGCGCCGCCGATCCCGCCGTCATCCTGAAGCGTTTCGAGCACGAATACGCCAACCTGTTCGGCCGCACCGTGAAGGGCCTCGCGGCCGAGATCACGGTCTGGTCGGTCAACGCGCATACGCCGCAGGAGGCCGTCACACCGGTTGCCCCGGTCTCGCAGATGCGCGACGTCCCGGGCGAAAGCAGCCGCTCCGTCTTCGATGCCGGCCTCGGGCGCCGTGTCGATGCTGAAGCCCATAGCCGCACCGCCCTGCCGGCCGGCAGCCGGATCGACGGCCCCGGTATCGTCACCGAAGACGAGACCACCATCGTCCTGCCGTCGAGCCGTTTCGCCGTCACGTTGAACGACGGCTGCATCGACATCCGCCTTGCAGAAGCCGCACCCGCCGCTGCCGTCGCCGCGCGGAAGGAGCCCGCCCATGTCTGAGATCTCCAAGGTCGCCTATCAGGTCATGTGGAACCGCCTGATCTCGGTCGTCGAGGAACAGGCGCAGGCGCTGATCCGCACCTCCTTCTCCACCTCCGTGCGCGAGGCCGGCGATCTCTCGGCCGGCGTCTATAACGAAAAGGGCGAGATGCTGGCGCAGGCGGTGACGGGCACGCCGGGCCACGTCAACGCCATGGCCGATGCCGTCGCCCATTTCATCCGCCGCATCGGCCGCGAGAACATCGCCGAAGGCGACGTCTACATCACCAACAACCCGTGGGAAGGCACTGGCCACCTGCACGACATCACTGTCGTCACGCCCTCCTTCCACCAGGGCCGCCATGTCGGCTTCTTCGCCTGCACGGCCCATATCGTCGATATCGGCGGGCGCGGCTTCGGTGCCGACGCCAACTCGGTCTACGAGGAAGGCCTGCATATCCCGATCATGAAATTCGTCGACCGCGGTACGGTCAACGAGACGCTGGTCACGATCATCCGCGGCAATGTCCGCGAGCCCGACCAGCTCGTCGGCGACGTCTATGCGCTGGCGACCTGCAACGAGATCGGCCATCGCCGACTGATCGAGATGATGGTCGAGTTCAAGCTCGCCGATCTCGCCGGCATCTCGGACTTCATCCTGACCAATTCCCGCCAGGCGACGCTCGACAAGATCGCGGCCCTGCCGCGCGGCGAGGCGCAGGGTCATATGCGGATCGACGGCTACAGCCGGCCGATCGACCTCAAGGTCAGGATATCGATCGAGCCGGATGGCGTGCTCTGCGACTGGGCCGGCACCTCCGGCGTCGACAAGAACGGCATCAACGTGCCGCTGGTCTATACGAAGGCCTATACCTGCTACGCGCTGAAATGCGCCATCGCGCCGGAAATCCCGAACAACGCCGCCTCGCTGGAGCCGTTCCGCATCACCGCGCCGGAGCACACCATCGTCAACGCGGCCTGGCCGGCACCGGTCGCGCTGCGCCACATCATCGGCCACATGGTGCCGGACACGATCTACGATGCGCTCGACAAGCTCCTGCCCGGTCTCGTCCCGGCCGAGGGCGCCGGCAGCCTGTGCAACTTCCAGGTCTCGCTCAGGCCGCGCAGCGACGGCCCCTGGCCGGCCGATGCGGTGCGCGCCGAGGTCCTGACCTTCAATTCCGGCGGCTCGGGTGCACGACCCGCGCTCGACGGCATGAATGCGACCGCCTTTCCCTCGGGCGTCATGACGATGCCGGTCGAGGCGACCGAGCAGGTCGGCCCGGTCATCGTCTGGCGTAAGGAACTGCGGCCCGATTCCGGCGGCAAGGGCCGACATCGCGGCGGTCTCGGCCAGCATATGGAGGTCGGCGCCTGGGAAGGCTACGAGTTCGACATCCAGGCGATGTTCGACCGCGTCCATCATCCCGCTCGCGGCCGGCGCGGCGGCGGCGGCGGCGCGCCCACGACGATCGCGCTCGACGACGGAACCGCAATGAAGGGCAAGGGCAAGCAGTTCGTGCCGCATGGCCGCAAGGTGGTGATGGCGTTCCCCGGCGGCGCCGGCTATGGCGCACCCTCCGAAAGGGCCGGGAGCAGCGTGGAGCGTGACCTCGCACTGGGCTATGTCTCGGCGGAGGCCGCGCGCGCCGATTATGGCCTGTCCGAGGAGCGTGTGGCCGATGTGCTGGCCACGGCGCGGCGCGGTGAGTTGCCCCGCTAGCGGTGAGGAAGCCCGTGCTGCGGCTTGCCAGCGATCACCGGGCGATGCCTGACTGCGTCCTCCGATAGGAATGGCCTAAGCACGGCTGCATCACTGCGATGCAGCCGTCGGACGCGAGGATCGCATGCCGCATTACAACCGCATCCTGATCACCGGCGCGGCCGGGCGCCTGGGCTCGCAGCTCCGCGCCGGGCTTGCTCCGCTGGCGAAGGTGATCCGCCTCGCCGATCGCGAGCCGCTCGGCTCGCTGGCCGCCCATGAGGAAGAAGCGATCTTCGACCTTGCCGATATGGAAGCGACGATCGCTGCGACGGAAGGCTGCGATGCCATCGTCCATTTCGGCGGCGCGCCGACCGAGCGCGAATGGCAGGTCATCCTCGATTCCAGTATCCGCGGCTCCTATCACATCTACGAAGGCGCGCGGAAACATGGGGTCAAGCGCATCGTCTACGCCTCGTCCGTTCATGCGATCGGTTTCCACGAGATCGGAGCGCAAATCTCGGTCGATGCCCCGGTCCGCCCGGATTGCCTCTATGGCGTCGGCAAGACCTTCGTCGAAAGCCTCAGCCGGCTCTACTGGGACAAGTACGGCATCGAGACGGCATGCCTGCGCATCTTCTCGTCCTTTCCGGAGCCGGCCGATCGTCGGATGCTCTGGTCCTATCTGTCCTTTGCCGATTGCGTGCGTCTCGTCACGGCGGCGCTGACCGCGCCTTTCGTCGGGCATACGATCGCCTTCGGCACCTCCGACAACGCGGTGAAGGCGGTGGACAACAGCGGTGCCGGCCATCTCGGCTATCACCCGCAGGACAATTCGGAGTCGTTCCGGGCCAAGGTCGAAGCCAGCTTCCCGGCGCTCGACCCGCTCTCCCCCTCGGGGCGCTATCTCGGCGGCAAGTTCTGCGAGATGCCGCATCCCGATGACAAAACAACGGCCTGACCGCCAGCCCGCGTCGATCAGATTGCGCCATCTGACAAGTTGAACGGCCTCGCGGCCGGCGAAGGGTTCGGTCCCCAGCCGCGGATGCGCCGGGCCGTCCCAGCTTGGTGCATCCGCTTGAGGCTGTCAGGAACGATGTGATGGCTTCGCGAGATCGACGATCCTGATCGTCCCGCTGGGCTTGCGATCATCCGACGCCTCGGCCTGCATCTCCACGGGCTGCGAATGGTGTTTGCCGGCCGCCAGCCCCTCCGGGTCCTGCGGCTCGTAGGGAGCGTGAGGCCCGGTCGGATGAGCGGAGCGCGGATTGGGGCCGGCCCGGCTCTCGTTCTGATCTCCGGGTTGCCCGGGTCTTCGGGCCGTGCCGTATGCGGCCGGGGCATCCGTTGCCCGATCGGAATCCTTGGTCATCGATCCATCCTCCCGTGAGGAGAACCGAAACCGACGGACCGGGTTCCCGAATGGCTTGTCCGAAGCGGCATGCCTCGCTTCCGCCGAAATCCAGTCCGCCCGGACAGTCCGCACGGCCTCCGGGGAACCCCGGCACCACGCGGGTGTTCTAAAGGCGCCTGCCCGTCCGCGGCCGGCCGCCATTCCGGGGGAAACAATCTTGTCCACACCGTCTCGTCGCGCGATGCTCGCCTTGCTCTCCAGCGCCTGCCTGCTGGCGAACCGCTCCGTGCTGGCGCAGACGGCTGCGGGATCCGCGAAAGGCTTCGGCTACGAGGATGTCGTCCAGCAGGCGATGGCCTTGGCGAAACAGCCTTTCGATGCCGAGAGCGCGAAAATTCCGGCCGAACTCTCGAACCTGACCTATGACAGCTACCGCGAAATCCGGTTTCGCCGCGACAAGGCTTTCTGGCGCGAGGGCGGATCGGATTTCCGTCTGCTGCCCTTTCACCTCGGCTTTCTGCACAACAAGCCGGTCCAGGTTCACATCATCAATCACGGCAACGCGATCCCGATCCCGTTTACGACCGGCCTGTTCGAATACGGCAAGGTCCCGGTCCCGAAGGGGCTCTCGCCGGCTCTGGGCTTCGCTGGCTTCGCCGTGACCACCAACCTGAACGACCCCAAGGTTCAGGACGAGGTCATCTCCTTCCTGGGCGCGAGCTATTTCCGGTTGATCGGACGGGGGCAGCGCTACGGGCTTTCGGCGCGCTCGCTGGCCCTGGATGTCGGCGGCGACGGCCCCGAAGAATTCCCGTTCATGCGGGCATTGTGGGTGGAGGAGCCGTCGCGCGATACGACCGGGCTCGTGATCTATGCCCTCCTCGACTCACCTTCGGTCGCCGGGGCCTATCGCTATGTCGTCAGGCCGGGCCGGGACACCCATATGGATGTCACGGCGACGATCATCCCGCGCAGGGAGATCGAGCGGATCGGCATCGCACCGCTGACATCGATGTTTCAGGCTGGCGAGGGTGATCTCGGTCAAAGGACCGATTTCCGCCCGGAAATACACGACTCGGACGGGCTGATGCTGCAATCAGGGGGCGGAGAATGGATCTGGCGCCCCATCCGCAACCCAAAGGCGCTGCGCATCTCGAGCTTCGGCGATAAGAATCCGCGCGGCTTCGGCCTGATGCAGCGCGATCGCGATTTCGGCAGCTACCAGGATCTGGAAGCACGCTACGATGCGCGGCCGGGCTACTGGGTCCAACCCCAGGGAGATTGGGGCGAAGGCCGGATCGATCTGATCGAGATCCCGACGGACAACGAGGCTTTCGACAACATCGTCGCGTACTGGACACCCGACAAGCCCCTGCCTACAGGCCAGGCCACCGCCTTCAGCTATCGCATCTCGGCGTTGTCGACGACCTGGCATCTACACCCCTACGCGCAGGTGCAGCAGAGCTTCAACGGCTCGGATATCGAGGATGGCGTCGCCGGTGGCAACGGCACGAAGCGCTTCATCGTCGATTTCACCGGGGGCGACCTCGCCTACTATCAAAACGAGCCGGATCGCCTCGAACTCGTCGCAACGACGACAGCCGGCGCCATAACCACGAAGATCCTGACGTTCAATGCGCCGTTGAAAGGCGTGCGCGTGATTGTCGACGCGACCCTGCCGGACGGCCAGTCGACCGAGCTTCGCATGTTCCTGAAGGCGCGGAACCGCATCTTGAGCGAGACCTGGACGGCGACCTGGTCGGTTCCACCTGGCGACGCTGCACAGCCGCAATCTCCGAAGAGTGCCCCGGCAGACAATTGAGGGGTTATAAAGGAAAGTGGCGCCGATCCGTCGAGAAGATATAGCTACTCCAAGTATTCGTGCACGTGGATAGCTCGATTTGATGCAACACGAGGTGGCCGGTCGGCGACGGTTCTGAGGAGGCCAGAATTCCGTTACCGACCGGCCGAGCCCTTCGGTTTCCCAGGAGATGCGGCGGACCTGAGTACCCGAAGGGCATTTCCGGGCGATCCTTACGATCGCTGCGTCATGCGATCTCTACAATGCGATACATCGGAATCAATCAAATCCGACCGATCGGCGACGTTCATCGATCGTTAACCCTACCCACTAAGCTTAAAATCCGCAGCTTGGCGCCCCTGTTTCGAGGCGTTTGACTTCCAGCATCAGCGACTTGCCGCCGCTGGCTGAGAGCAGACTTCAAGATAGTGGAAGAATGCGCCGTCACCGGCGCATACGATGGCGGCCTTCCGGAACAGGAAGAGCCGGATCGGGCGCCCGGCGCCGCCTACGCCGCGCTGGCGACGATCACGCGGTTGCGACCGCTGGCCTTCGCCCGGTAAAGCGCGTCATCCGCGCGCTTCATCATGTCGGCGGAGGATGCGTCTCCGGCGCGCCGGTTCGAGACGCCGACAGAAACCGTCACCCTGATGTCGCGCGTATTGTTCTGGACGATGAATGGCGTGCCCTCGACCCGCTCGCGGATGCGCTCTGCCACGCGATAGGCGGCATCGCCCGCGGTATCGGGCAGCACGACGACGATCTCCTCCCCGCCCATGCGCGCGACGAGATCGATGCCCCGTGTGCAGGCCCGGACACGGTCCGCGAACTCACGCAGAACCTCGTCACCGACGTCATGGCCCCAACTGTCGTTGACGGCTTTGAAATGATCGATGTCGAGCACGAGCAGCGAGAGCGAACGGGCTCTGAGCGCCGATTCGTCGAACATCACGGCGAGCCGGCTATCCATGAAACGACGGTTATGCAGCCCGGTGAGCTGGTCCATCACCGCCATTTCCATCGAGGACTGCACGCTGTCGCGCAACCGCTCGGTGAAACGTTTGCGGCGCACCTGGGTGCGCACGCGGGCCAGCAACTCGTTGCGGTCGATCGGGCGGAGAAGGAAGTCATGCGCCCCGATCTCGAGGCCGCGCAGGATGCGGTCGCGATCCTCGGCTTCGCCCATCAGCAGCACGGAGACATTCCGGGTCCGCTCCAGCGAGCGCAACTGGCTGCACAGGCGCAGGCCGTCCTGCCCCTGCAGATCGAGGCTGATGACGACGGCATCGAACTCGCCTTCCGCCACGCGCGCCACGGCATGCTGAGCGGCGCTCTCGACCTCCACGGCATGGAAGGTCGAAAGGGCGCTCTGCAGTCTCTCGGCAACGTTCGGACGATCCTCGACGATGAGAACACGACCGTTGAGGCCGGTTTCCGCGGCGGCCGTCGCGAGCGGGTCGGCAATGCCGAGCCGAACGGAGGCAACGGCACGGCTGCGCAACTCGTCCGTCATCGCCTTCAGCCTGGCGAGACTGCGGACGCGGGCGAAGAGCGCGGTGTCGTCCAACGGCTTGGTCAGGAAGTCGTCGGCTCCGGCATCGAGCCCCTGCAGGCGGTCGCGCGGCTGGTCGAGCGTAGTGACCATGACCACCGGGATATGCGCAGTCGAAGGCGCGCCCTTCAGGCGCCGGCAGACCTCGAATCCGTTCATCCCCGGCATCATCACGTCGAGCAGGACGATATCGACCTCGCCACGCTCGCAGAGCGCGATCGCGTCGCGCCCGTTCGTCGCCGTAACCACGCCGAAATACTCGGCCGAGAGCTTGGCCTCGAGCAGCTTCACATTCGCGGGAATGTCGTCGACGACGAGGACGCGGGCAGTCATGTCTCTGCTTTCGCCGGCTCAGGCGGCGCCGGCATAGGTGCGGACGGTTTCCAGGAACTTGGCGACCGAGATCGGCTTCGAGAGATAGGCCTCACAGCCACCCTCCCGGATTCGTTCTTCATCGCCCTTCATCGCGAAGGCCGTGACCGCAACGACCGGAATCGCCTTCAGGTCGTCGTCTTCCTTGATCCATTTGGTGACCTCGAGCCCGGAAACCTCCGGAAGCTGGATATCCATCAGGATCAGCGCGGGATGATGCGTCCGCGCCAGCTCGATCGCCTCGATGCCATCCGACGTCTTCAGCGTCGCATAGCCATGGGCTTCGAGCAGATCGTTGAAGAGCTTCATGTTGAGCTCATTGTCTTCGACGATCAGAACCGTCTTCATCGGGCCGCCCTTCATTCGCGCCGGGAAGGCCTGCGCCGATGGCGGGCTTTCCAAATTGGCGGCGTCGTTCGATGATCACCTAGCACGCGAGCAGTTGACGAAACGCAAACCGGATACGCGACTAAAGCCCCCTCATGACACGACGACCGACAACCGATCAGGCCGAGGCGATGGCGCTGCAGGCCCTCGCCTTCCTGGCCTCCGAACCCGAGCGGATCGAGCCCTTTCTGAGCGCGACCGGCCTCACCCCGGCCAATCTGCGCCAGGCCGCCGGCGAACCCGGCTTCCTTGCCGCGGTACTCGATCATATCGGCAGCAGCGATTCGCTGCTTCTGGAGTTTGCCGGAAATTTAAGGCTGAATCCCGAAATCGTCGCCGAGGCGCGTCGCGTCCTCGCCGGGCCGGAGCCGGACGACGTCTCTTGACCACGGGCGCGCCCTCGCCGCGCTGGCTCTGCCGCGACTGTCTCGCGGATCACAATGCCCCCGGGCCGCTAAAGCGCTGCCCGGCTTGCGGCTCACCACGGCTGCTGACCCATGCGGAACGGGACAGCCTGAGCCTCGCCCATATCGATTGCGACGCCTTCTACGCCACGATCGAGAAGCGCGACGATCCCTCGTTGCAGGACAAGCCGGTCATCGTCGGCGGCGGCAAGCGCGGCGTGGTCTCGACCTGCTGCTACATCGCCCGGACCTATGGCGTGCGCTCGGCCATGCCGATGTTCAAGGCGCTGAAGGCCTGCCCCGAGGCTGTCGTCGTCAAGCCGAACATGGCGAAATATGTCGCGGTCGGACGCCAGGTACGCCAGCTCATGCGGGAACTGACGCCGCTGGTCGAGCCGCTCTCGATCGACGAAGCCTTCCTCGATCTCTCCGGCACGGAACGGCTGCACCATGCCAGCCCGGCGGTGACGCTGGCGCGCTTCGCACGTCATGTCGAGGCCGAACTCGGCATCACCATCTCGGTCGGGCTGTCCTATGCCAAGTTCCTGGCCAAGGTCGCCTCCGACCTCGACAAGCCCCGCGGCTTCTCGATCATCGGACGGGCCGAGTCGGTGGCCTTCCTCTCGAGCAAGCCGATCAGCCTCATTCCCGGCATGGGGCCGGCCGGTGTCGCGAAGCTGGCGGAAGGCGGCTTCAAGCTGATCGGCGACCTGCGCGAGGCGCCCGTCGACAAGCTCTTCAAGCTCGCCGGCAAGGACGGCCCGCGCCTGAAAAACCTCGCCAACGGCATCGATGCCCGCCTGGTCACGCCCGAGCGCGAAACCAAGAGCGTCTCCAGCGAAACCACGCTGGACGTCGATCTCGCCCGCTTCGAGGATCTCGAGCCGATCCTCTGGCGGCTCTGCGAGAAGACTTCGAAACGGCTGAAGGCGCAGGAGCTTGCAGGCCGGACCATCACCCTCAAGCTCAAGACGGCCGACTTCCATATCATCACCCGCGCCGCCCGCCTGCCGGAGCCCACGCAACTCGCCGCCCGTCTCTTCGCCGCGGGGCGTGATCTCCTGAAGCGCGAATGCAACGGCGCGCATTACCGTCTGATCGGCATTGGCGCGAGCGACTTCAGCCCGCCCGACGCCGCTGATCACGGCGACCTCGCCGACACCGCGACACCGCGTCTGAAGGCGATGGAGGGCGCGCTCGACAAATTGCGCGCCCGCTTCGGCGACGAGGCTATCGGCAAGGGACTGAGCCTGCGCCTGCCGCAGCGCCGCTCGCCGGAGTCCGCTATTTCGCGCAAGGCTCCTGAGGAAGAAGATCCAGACGCGTAAGCGTGCCACGCAACGCGAACGAGCCGTAGTCGAGCCGGATCGCCCCGGTGACGCCGTTCTCGTAGAGCTCGAAATTGATGCTGTAGGCCGGCGTCGATTCGCCCGACCCCGCCTTGAAATAGGAAATCGTCACCGGCCAGCGCGCCATCTTCTCGAATTCAGGGCGCTGCAACGGCTTCTCGGAAGGCTCGGCCTCGATCCGCTTCCCGATGATCGAGAGCGTATCGTAGACCTCCTTGCCGGAATTCGCGCCGTCATAGAGCCGCACGCTCAGCGTCTTCTGCCCGGAGCGCGCGGCCTGGATCACGGCCTTCATCTGCGCGTTCGGGAACAGGGCGTCACTCGATTCGCGATGGGTCTCAGCCTTGGGCTGGCGCAGCTTCACCTCGTAGCCGCTGCCGCTCTTCTGTGCGGTGCCGTCAACCGTATCCGGCTTGGCGCCCCCCGCGGTGCTTTCGGTCTTGAAGCGGTAATTCGCGCCGTCGCCGGCCTCGAAACTGGTGGTGCGGGCATCGATCAGGCGTGGCCCGGCCTCGGTGCCGAGTTGCGTCACCTGCCGGAAGGACAAGGCATAGCCCTCACAGGCGTCGCCGGTGAACTCGAAGGCGATGCGGCCCTTCGCCGTCTCGATATTGCCGGACGGCTTGGTGCTGTCGAGCACGAGATCATACACCGCGCGATGCGGAGCGAGCACGACCCGCTCCGTCGCTCCTTGAGCCCAGGCCGGCATGGCGGCCAGAACCAGCGCCCCCGCGAAAACCCCGCTCGCCTGGGTCACGAGCTTCGAGACTGTTCCGTTCATGCGCCGCTTGTCCGTGTTGGGCCTTTTGCGAAATCTAGGTGCATCGCGGCAATGGCGCAAACATGGCGGAGGCGCCGCTCTCGGCCGTCGCATCGGCCCTGCCCGCGCGGCATGCCCCGATGCTTGCGGGCCCCGCCCGCATCGGCCATGAAAGGCCTGCCCGAAGGCAACCTGCCTCTCTCGCGGAGCCAAGCCAATGAACATCGTCGACACCCGCCTCGCCGAACTCGGCATCACGCTGCCGTCCCCGGCTGCGCCCATCGCCAACTATGTGCCCTATGTGATCACCGGCAACCTGCTGGTCATCTCGGGGCAGATCTGCTTCGGGCTCGACGGCAAGCTCGCAGATAAGCACAAGGGCAAGCTCGGCGCGGAGATCTTCAACGAGGCCGGGCTGGAAGCCGCCCGCCTCTGCGCCATCAATGTGCTGGCCCAGGCCAAGGCTGCGCTCGGCGGCGATCTCGGCCGCATCGTGCGCTGCGTCCGCCTCGGCGGCTTCATCAACGCCACCCCGCATTTCGCCGCTCTGCCGGCGATCATGAACGGCGCTTCCGACCTGATGGTCGAGGTGCTCGGCGACAAGGGCCGCCATGCCCGCTCGACCGTCGGCGTCGCCGAACTGCCGGCCGACGCCGCCGTCGAGGTCGAAGCGATGTTCGAGATCGCCTGATGCCTCAGGCTGCGCTCAAGAGCGCCGGCCGGCCCGATCTGGGCTGGCTGGTGGCGAAGCCGATCGCTCATCGCGGCCTGCATGATCTCGCTGCCGGCGTGATCGAGAACAGCCCGTCCGCCGCCTCCGCCGCCATCGCCGGCGGCTTCGGCATCGAATGCGACGTCCAGCTCACCGCCGATGGCGAGGCCGTCGTCTTCCACGATTTCGTGCTCGATCGCCTGACGCACGAGACGGGCGCCGTCGTCGCGCGCAAGGCGGCGGAGCTCACCACGATCACGCTCAAGGGGTCGAGCGACCGCATCCTGACGCTCTCGGCCTTCCTCGACCTGATCGGCGGGCGCGTCCCTGTTGTCATCGAGATCAAGAGCCGTTTCGACGGCGATCTGGCCCTCACCAGGCGGACCGTGGAAGTCCTGGCGGGCTACAAGGGTCACCCCATCGTGATCAAGTCCTTCGATCCCGAGATCGTGACGGCGCTCCGCGAGCTTGCGCCGGAGATTCCACGCGGCATCGTCGCGATGAACGCCTATGATTACGGCGACTACGACAAGCTATCGGCCGAGCGTAAGCATGCCCTCGCCAATCTCCTGCACTTCACCGAAAGCCGGCCGGACTTCATCTCCTGGAAGGTCACCGACCTCGACAGCGCCGCACCCTATCTCTGCCGCAACGCACTGGGCCTGCCCTTGATGAGCTGGACGGTGCGCACGCCGGAAGAGCGGCAGCGGGCCGCGGCGATGGCGGACCAGATGGTCTTCGAGGGCTTTCGCCCTTGAGCGAAGCGGGGAACGGCGATCTCACCGTTCGTGTCGCGACCTCGCTCAAGGCCGTTCCCGCAGGCGCATGGAATGCCTGCGCCAATCCTCACGCGCTGGCGGATGTCCTTTCGACCTCCGCCGCGCCTCCTGGCGATCCGGTACTCGACCGGGACAATCCCTTCGTCAGCCATGAATTCCTCATGGCGCTGGAAGACAGCCGCTGCACCGGTGGCCGCACCGGCTGGTCGCCGGCCTATCTCCTCGTCGAGGACGATGCCGGTGAGCTTCTGGCGGCGGCGCCCAGCTTCCTGAAGAGCCACAGCCAGGGCGAATATGTCTTCGACCATAGCTGGGCCGACGCCTATGAGCGTGCCGGCGGGCGCTACTACCCGAAGCTCCAGGTCGCCGCGCCCTTCACCCCGGCGACGGGCCCGCGCCTGCTGGTCGCGGACGGCCCGCGCGCCAATGAGGCCCGCGCCGCCCTGATCAGCGGGCTGGAGGCCTTGCGCGGGCAGACGCAATCCTCCTCGGTTCATGTCACCTTCGCACAGGAACCGGATATCGCCGCGCTGAAACAGGCCGGCTATCTCGAACGCAACGATCTGCAGTTCCACTGGCAGAACGAGGGCTTCGGCACTTACGACGATTTCCTGGCGACGCTGGCCTCGCGCAAGCGCAAGGCGCTGAAGCGCGAGCGGCGCGAAGCGCTTTCTGCCGGCATCACGATCGATGTCCTCTCCGGCAGCGAGCTCACCGAAGCGGTCTGGGACGATTTCTTCTCGTTCTACGAGGATACCGGCTCGCGCAAATGGGGCCGGCCTTATCTCAACCGCGCGTTCTTCTCAGCGGTAGGCGCCGCGATGGGCGAGCGCATCGTGCTGGTGATGGCGAGACGCGCCGGGCGCTATATCGCCGGCGCGATCAATTTCCGCGGCGCCAACACGCTCTACGGCCGCAACTGGGGCTGCATCGAGGATCACCCCTTCCTGCATTTCGAGGTCTGCTACCATCAGGCCATCGACTATGCGATTGCGCATGGCCTCGCCCGCGTCGAGGCCGGCGCGCAGGGGGAGCACAAGCTCGCGCGGGGTTATCGGCCGGTGATCACCCGCTCGCTGCACCATATCGCCGATCCCGGCCTGCGCCGGCCCGTCGCCGCCTATCTCGCGCAGGAGCGCGAACAGATCGCGGCGGCCCGCGAAGCGCTCGCGGCCGAAAGTCCTTTCCGCAAGACGGACACCGCCGATGACTGACGCAGCGTTCGCGACCACCACCTCCTCCGCGCCGATCTTCTGCGAGGACGACGAGCTCGGCTATCGCCGCAGCCTTACCGATTTCACGAGCCCGCTGACGCTCGACGAGAGCTATCGGCTGGCGCATCTGCCGCTGGTGGCGCCGGAGCATCCCGGTGTCATCGCCCGGCGCGAGGGCAAGTTCTACGAGATGGGCCGCCACCCGGCGGTCTATTCGCTGGTCATGCCGGTGGAAGACGGCGCCTTGCGTGCTTCCCCCGCCTTTCTCGCACTTGAGGGGGAACTGAAGGCCGCGCCGTTCGCCGGCAAGATCGCCTGGAACATCCTGCCGAAGCGGCAGGACCGCCTGCACGCGACGGTTTCCGGCTCGCTGAGCCTTGCCGAACCTCCGGTCATGACGAGCGAAACGCGCGACGCCCTGCGCAAGATCGAGCCTTTCACGGTCGAGCTGCGCGGCCTCTTCTCCGGCAACGTCAATCGCGGCCGGCTCTATCTCCCGGTCTATCCCGAGAAGCGGGACAGCCGGAACACGCTGCAGGAGGTCCAGGCCGCCTTCGGCCGGACGCCGGGCGATCTCTGGCTGATCGGCCTCTACAATCTCACCGACGATCTCGATGCCGCGGAGACTGCAGCGTTGGCCGACATCGTCTCGCGCTGGTGGGGCAAGCCTTTACTCCGCCTCACCGTGAGCGGGCTTCAGGTGATGGGCGCGAGCGACGACCTCGTGCTCGATGCCCATGTCGAGACGGCGCTGCCGCTCGGCGCCTGAGACAGAGCCATCAGCCGGCACGCGGCCTTGACGCCCCGGCTGGCGCGCCGCAGCTTTACGCCTACCCTTTCCGATCCTGCCGGACCTGCCATGACCGCCTATGATCAATCCAACGTCTTCGCCAAGATCCTGCGCGGCGAATTGCCCTCCCACACCGTCTACGAGGACGCCGAGACGCTGGCGATCATGGACATCATGCCGCGCGCCGATGGCCATGTGCTGGTGATCCCGAAAGTGGCCTGCCGCAACGTCTTCGATGCCCCGGCCGATACGCTGAAGGCCGTCGCGCTGACCACGCAGAAGCTGGCGTGCGCCGTGAAGGCCGCCTTCTCGGCCGAGGGCGTCACCATCCAGCAGTTCAACGAGGCCGCCGGCGGCCAGGTCGTGTTCCATCTCCATGTCCATGTCATGCCGCGTTTCGACGGCATGGCGCTGCGCCCCCATACCGGCGCGATGGAGAAGAACGAGGTGCTCGCCAGCAATGCCGAAAAAATCCGCGAGGCCCTGAAAAAAACCTGACGGGCCATGTCACAGCGAGGCGCGCCCAATCGTCTTGTCGTCATCAACCGATGGAGACAGACATGAGCCAACGCCTCAACGCCTTCCAGGTCGCGCCCGAAGCCTACAAGGCCATGCTGGTCCTGCAGGACTACGTCAACAACTCGGCCCTCGAGCACAACCTCATGGAGCTGGTGAAGATTCGCGCCTCGCAGATCAACCGCTGCGCCTATTGCCTGCACATGCATGTGCTCGATGCGCGCAAGGCCGGCGAGAGCGAGGCACGCATCAATCTGCTCAACGCCTGGGAGGAGTCCGAACTCTACACCCCGCGCGAGCGTGCCGCTCTGCGCTGGACGGAAGAACTGACCCGCGCCTCCGAGCGCAGCCCGAGCGATGCGGCCTATGCCGAACTCCGCGAGCACTTCAACGAGAAGGACAGCGTCGACCTCTCCTTCGCCATCGGCGCGATCAACACCTGGAACCGCATCAATGTCGGCTTCCGCACGCGCCATCCGGCCGATCGGCCGCGCAAGACCGAGGCTGCCGCCTGATGACACCATCCCGGCGCGCATGACCGGCACGCCTGCCACCCTCTTCGAGGCCAACCGGTCCTACCTGACCCGCCTCGCCTACCGCATGCTCGGCTCGCTCAGCGACGCCGAGGATGTGGTGCAGGACGCGTGGCTGCGCTGGCATGGCTCGGCGCCCGAGGCGATCGCGAACCCGCGCGCCTGGCTGGGACGCGTGGTGACGCGGCTCTGCCTCGACCTGATGAAATCGGCGCGGCGCAAGCGCGAGACCTATGTCGGCGCCTGGCTGCCCGAACCCCTGATCGAGATGATCGGCGCTGCCCCGAGCACCGACGAGGCGATCGATGTGCCCTATGCGCTCCAGCTCGCGCTGGAGCGACTCTCGCCGCTGGAGCGCGCGGCCTTCCTGCTGCACGACGTCTTCGACCTGCCCTTCGCGGAAATCGCCGATACGCTCGGACGTAGCGAGGCGGCCTGCCGGCAGCTCGTCTCGCGGGCGCGTCGCCATGCGCGCGAACAGGACGGCCCGCGCCATCCGCTCTCCGCAGACGAGGCCCGGCGCTACGCCCAAGCCTTCTTCCAGGCCGCCCACAGTACCGATGCCACGATCCTGAAGAGCATGCTCGCTCAGGATGCGATCCTGCGCGCCGATGGTGGCGGCAAGGTCAATTCCGTCCTGAACCCGATCGTTGGCACCGACAGGATCGGCCGCTTCTTCGCCGGCATCGCCCGCCACGTCGAACGGGAGGCGCGCGCGACAACCCGCTATGAATTCGTGATGATCAACGGCCTGCCCGGCTATGTCAGTCTGGAGCGCGGCGAGACCGTGCAGGCGATGGCTCTCGATATCCGGGACGGGGCGGTCAGCGCGATCTACATCATCCGCAATCCCGACAAGCTCGGCCATGTCCACCGGCTCTTGGCGGAAGCCTAACCCGCGAACAGCCAGACTCCGCCGATCAGCATCGTCTCGCCGGCGAGCACCGCCAGCATCATCCGCCGCTTGTCGACCAGCATGACGGCCGCCGCGGCCGCCAGCGCAGCGACGCGCACCCAGGCCGGAGCCGCCGCCAGCACGCCCGGCGGCGAGACGATCAGCTTGGCGACGATCCCGGCGAGCAACGCGGTTGCGACCGCCCTCACCCATTCGAGCAGCGGCGAGTCGCCGGAAAGCCCGCGCGAGAAGCCGACCGCAAGCCAGCGCCAGATCTCCGTGGGCAGCACGGCAAAAAGCATCAGCGCGAGATAGGGCCAGAGCGGCCCGTCGAGCATGGCGATCGGCTGGGTCATGCCGGCCTCCGCTTCCGTCCGATCAGGAAGGCCAGGCTTCCCGCGATGAGGCCGGCGATGATCAGGTC